>JAYFPK010000057.1:0-3354 GCA_034927815.1 Candidatus Limiplasma sp. | reverse complement strand
CGCCACCTTTGAGGAGGCCCTGGAGGACGCCAAGGGCAAGTACGTGGGGGAGAACCCCAACATCCTGGCGCTGCCTTTGACCTTCAAAACCACCAGCGTACACCTGTGCATGAAGGACCCCGGCCAGAACGGCGGCCCCGCCGAAATGGGCGGCCACCCCTGTTGCGGGTGAGAGAACAAAGGAGGGGAAGCGGATGATTGCCCTGGAGTATCGGGACGACCAAGGAAAGGTATCCCAGGAGGAATGGGACGAATTAGTGGCAGCCAAGGCCCAGGTGCTGCGGGAGGCCCTGGCGGGGGAAGCCCGCTACCGGGACAGCCTTGGCTGGCTGGACCCGGAGGAATGGGCCCCCCAGGAAACCCTGGCCTCCCTGGAGGCCCTGGCGGCCGAGATCCGGCAAAAGGCGGAGGTTTTCGTGCTGGTGGGGGTGGGCGGTTCCAACAACGCCGCCAGGGCGGCTATCAAGGCCTTCCGGCAGCCAGGCGCGCCCGAGATCGTCTACCTGGGCAACACCCTTTCCCCTTACGCCATCGCAAAGGCCCTGGAGCGCCTTGAAGGCAAGTCCGTGTATGTAAACTGCATCGCCAAAAACTTTGAAACCCTGGAGCCCGGGGCCAGCTTCCGCGCTTTGCGGGCCTTTTTGGAGCGGGCCTATGGCCGGGGGGCCGCGGAGCGGATCGCGGTGACGGGAACGCCGGGAAGCCTTCTGGAGCGGCTGGCCCGGCAGGAAAAATGGCGCTTTTTGCCCTTCCCCCCCAACATCGGCGGCCGGTTCACCGCCCTGTCCACCGTGGGGCTGCTGCCCATGGCGGTGGCGGGGCTGGATATCCGCGCTTTGGTCCAGGGAGCCAAGACGATGCGGCGGGAATTCCTGGCGGCCGACCCCGGGAATAATCCGGCCTGGCGCTACGCCTGCCTGCGGGACCTGCTCTACCGGAAGGGGTACAGGCTGGAGATGCTTTCCACCTTCGAGCCCCGGTTCCGCTGGTTTTTCAAGTGGTGGGTCCAGCTTTTCGCGGAGAGCGAGGGGAAGGACGGGAAAGGGCTGTTCCCGGTGGCGGCGGAGTATTCGGAGGAATTGCATTCCATGGGCCAGTATGTTCAGGAGGGCTCGCCCATTCTGTTTGAGACCTTTCTGAGCCTGAAGGAATCCGGAGCCTCCTTGGTCCTGGAGCCCAGTGCGGTGGAGGACGGCTTTGCCTACCTGGATGGCAAGGATTTTGAGCAGATCAACCAGGCCGCCCAGGAGGCCACCCGCAGGGCCCACAGCGCGAAGCTGCCCTGCCTGGACCTTCGCATGGACAGGCTGGATGCGGAGCGCCTGGGCGCGCTGTTCTACTTTTTTCAGTTCGCCTGCTACCTGTCCGCCAGGCTGCTGGGGGTGGACCCCTTCAACCAGCCCGGGGTGGAAGCCTACAAGAAGCTGATGTTTGACGCCCTGGGAAAATAAAAGAGGCCGCCAAGCATGGACGGCCTTCCAAAGACGGAAATCGGGAATGCCCCTGCGGGCATTCCCGATGGCTGTTTAGCGCTGTACCCGGCCAGAGGCGTTGCCCCCCGCCAGGGCAAGGACCTCGCTTTCCGAGGCGTGGTTGAAATCCTGCTCAATGGTATGCTTCAAGCAGCTGGCCGCCACCGCAAACTCGATGGCCGCCTGGGGCTCAAAGCCGCTCAGCAAGGCGTGGATCAAGCCGCCGCCAAAGCTGTCGCCGCCGCCCACCCGGTCCACGATGTGGATGCGGTAGCTCTTGGAGAAGCAGGCCTGTCCCTCGGCGTAGAGCATGCCCGCCCAGTCGTTGTCATTGGCGGAGAGGCTGCCCCGCAGCGTGATGGCGACCTTTTCAAAGCCAAAGCGCTGGGTGAGCTGACGGGCCACGTCGATATAGCCGTTGTGGTCCAGCTTGCCGGTGTTTACGTCGGTATTGGCGGCGCGGATGCCAAACACGTCCGCGGCGTCCTCCTCATTGGCAATGCACAGGTTCACATAGGGCATCAGCCGGCCCATGACCTCGCCGGCCTTTTCCCGGCTCCAGAGCTTGCCACGGTAGTTCAAATCACAGCTGACCTTCACGCCCTTTTCCCGGCAGGCCTTCACCGCGTCCATGCAGATCTCTGGCAACTCGCCGCCCAAAGCGGGGGTGATGCCGGTAAAATGGAACCACTCCACGCCCTCCAGGATGGCGCTCCAGTCAAAATCCTCCCGTTTCGCCAGGGCAATGGAGGAGCCCGCCCGGTCGTAGATCACCTTGCTGCCCCGCTGGCTGGCGCCCTTTTCCACAAAATAAAGGCCCAGGCGGGGGCCGCCCCGCACGATCTTGTCCGTGCCCACGCCGTAGCGGCGCAGGGCGTTCACGGCGCACTGCCCGATATCCGTGGCGGGCAGCTTGGTAACGAAGCCCGCCTGATGACCGTAGTTCGCCAAGGATACCGCCACGTTGGCCTCGCCCCCGGCATAGCTGGCCTCAAAGGCCTCCGCTTGCACAAAACGCAGATAACCGCTGGGGTTGAGGCGCATCATGATTTCGCCAAAGGTAACGACCTTGCCCATGTCAGCCTACCACCTTTCGATATTCGGCGGCCAGCGCGGTGATCTTGTCCCACTGGCCCGCGTCGATCCAATCCTTGTTGACCAGGTTGCCACCCACGCCCAGGCCGCAGCATCCCGCAGCCAGGAAATCCGCGGCGTTTTTCTCGTTGACGCCGCCCACCGCCATCAGGGGGATGTGGCTCAGGGGAGCGCGCACGGCCTTCACATAGGAAGGGCCCAAGCTGCCCGCGGGGAACAGCTTCACCGCGTCGGCCCCGGCCTCGTAGGCCGTCTGGATTTCGCTGGGGGTCATGGCCCCTGGGAAGGAGGCCAGCCCCAGGGCTTTTACCTGGCGGATGAGCGCTGTATTGGTGTTGGGGGTGATGATGTATTTCGCCCCTGCGTCGGCGGCCATTTGCAGTTGCTCCTGGGTCAGCACCGTGCCCGCCCCCACCAGCATCTTGCCCTCCATATGGCGGCTGATGGCCTGGATGGCCGCTGCGGTGTCCTTCCAAGTTTCAGGCTTGGCCTGGTTAAAGGTCACTTCCATCAGGTCGATCCCGCCCGCGTACAGCGCGTCGGACAGCCCCAGCATCGGTTCGGGGGAGAGCCCCCGAACAATGGCGATCACCTTACGGGCAAGCACCCATTCCATGGTTGTCATCTTCGGTCCTCCATTTCTTCCTAGGGATTCTGGAAATTAGTATAGCCCCCCCTCCCGCTTTTTGTCAAAAGAAAAAGCCGGGCCGGGCACTTTAAAATTCGTCTTGCGGGGAAAAAACGGATATGGTATCAGAATTCATTTTTTTCGTGCCGTTTGGGGCCG
>JAYFPK010000016.1:0-173383 GCA_034927815.1 Candidatus Limiplasma sp. | reverse complement strand
AATCACAGCGGCATCCATTGGGGCGCATCCAAAATGAGAGGGATCCTTGTCCCCACCCACTTTGCCGGCCCCCACCCCCAAATCCTTGATATCCTTGCATCGTATTGACCCGGGCGCACAGCCACCCCAGAAAATTTGGGGTGGCTGTGCGCGGGAAAGCGGCGAAGAAGCCTTGCATGGCAAGGCTTCTCCGCCGCTCCTTTGCCTTGGGGCCACGGCCTGGAAAGGCGGAACGGCGAAAGTCCACTTGCGCCTGTCGTCCTCAAGGGCCCAAGGCTACCGGCTTTTGCCTCCCTTTGGCGTTTGCCGGGCCGCCTGCGCTTCCCCCAAGGCATGGGAGTGCGGATGCTTACTCGTCCTGGAGCGCCGCATACCCTTCCTCCCCGGTGCGCACTTTAATGACATTTTCCACATCGTAGATGAAAATCTTGCCGTCGCCGATTTTGCCGGTATACAGCGCCTTCTTGGCGGCATCCACCACCGTTTCCACCGGCACCTTGCATACGATGATCTCCAGGCGGATCTTGGGCAGCAGGTTGATGTCCACAGGCACGCCGCGGTAGAACTCCGTGCCGCCATTTTGCATTCCGCAGCCCATTACGTTGGTCACGGTAATGCCGGTGATGCCAATCTTGCCCAGCGCGTCTTTCAGCATTTCAAAACGGTGCGGGTTGGTGATGATGTCCACCTTGGTCATCTTCACGTCGGACGTGGGCGCAGCGGCCTTCCGGTGCACCACGGGAACCGCCTGCTCCATCGGAGCGGACTCGGAGGCCACCGAAACCGCCGCGCCGTCGGAGCCGATGGTAACGGGCATGAAGTCGGCGTAGGCGCTGGCAAGGCCATGCTCTTCGGAGTCCAGCCCGGCGATTTCCTCGGCGGCAGACACGCGCAGGCCAACCGTCTTTTTAAGAACGCCAAACAGAATGACCATCGTAACGGTTACCCATACCGCCACCGCCGCGACGCCGAGAAGCTGCACGCCCAGCAGCTTGAAGCCGCCGCCGTAAAACAGCCCGCCGTCCACCGCGAACAGGCCCACCATCAGCGTGCCCGCCGCGCCGCACACACAGTGCACCGGCACCGCGCCCACCGGGTCGTCGATCTTGAACTTCTTATCCAAAAGTTCGATTGCGGCGACGATCAAAACGCCCGCGATTGCGCCGATCAGCGCCGCCCCCCAGGGGGAAACCGCATCGCAGCCCGCCGTGATGGCCACCAGGCCGCCCAGCGCGCCGTTGAGGGTTACGGAGACGTCCGGCTTTTTGTAGCGAACCCAGGTTACCACCATGGCAACCGTGGCCCCCGCCGCCGCCGCGAGGTTGGTGGTGACGAAAATGTCGCTCATGGAGCGTAGCGCCCCATCGCCTGTGGCGGACAGCGTGGAACCTGGGTTGAATCCAAACCAACCAAACCACAGGATGAATACGCCCAGGGCTCCCAGGGTGATGCTGTGGCCAAGGATCGCCTTCGGCTTGCCATCCGCGCCATATTTGCCGATGCGGGGACCCAGCGCCTTCGCGCCGATCAGCGCGGCAATGCCGCCCACCATGTGCACCGCCGTGGAACCGGCGAAATCATGGAATCCGAGCTGCGAAAGCCAGCCGCCGCCCCAAATCCAGTGGCCAGAAATCGGGTAGATCACGGCGGTGATCACCACGCTGTAGATACAGTAGCTGACGAATTTGGTGCGTTCCGCCATGGAGCCGGACACGATGGTCGCGGCGGTAGCCGCGAATACCGTCTGGAAGATGACGAAAGCAGCCGTGGGAATCGTGCCCGGCCCATAGGAGCCGCGGATGAAAAAGTCCGGCGTTCCGATCCATCCGCCCAGGGAAGCGCCCTGCATCAGGCCAAAACCAATCGCCCAGAAGACCAGCGAACCCAGGGCGAAGTCCATCAGGTTTTTCATGATGATGTTGCCCGCGTTCTTTGCGCGCGTGAACCCCGTCTCCACCATGGCAAACCCCGCCTGCATGAAGAATACCAGTGTCGCCGCCAGAAGAACCCAGATGGTGTCCGCAGATGAGAACATACTCCACACTTCCTCTCCCTATATAACAAAAATGTGCATCCGGCGCGCTATTGCGCTCGAATGCACACCCTTGTGCAGACCCTATGGGGCAGGCCCGTTCTCACGAAGCCCCCGCCCTTGCCCTTGAACCTTGAAACGGTGGACGCCCGCATCCATCCGGAAACCGGAGGAAGCAACCCTGGAATCGCTATTACGCTATCATCCGGGCGCGGCGTTGTCAAGTTCAAAGCGGTGTTTTTCCGTTGTTTTTCATTCGGCCCCCGGGCGCTTTGCGCGCGCCCATAGGGCGAAACGCCGCGCTCTGGCCGTTATTGCCCGCTGGCTCCGTAGTTGGAGAGCACCCGTGCGGAGGGGTCGTCCACGTTGCAGCCCTCCCAGTCCCGGTTGGGCATCCAGAAGTCCTTGACCATGGAGGACATGCCGGGGTAGTATTTCTCGAAGATATCTCGGTACATCAGGCTTTCCTTGGTGAAGGGCCGGGCGTGGGCGTAGCGCCGCGCCCCGGAGAGGTCCCGGTAGCGCTTTTCGGCCAGGGCCTTGAGGTCGTCCACCATGGAGTGCCCCACCGCGTCGGAGAAGGCGGCCTTCTCCCGCATGAGAATCTGGCGGGGGAGCCAGTTTTCCCCGTCGTCAAAGGCGCGGCGCAGCAGATATTTGCCCATGTTGTACCGGTTCAGCTTCTGCCGGGGATCGATGTGCATCACGTAGCGGACGAAGTCCAGGTCGCCGAAGGGAACCCGCGCCTCCAGGGAGTTGACGGAGATGCAGCGGTCCGCCCGGAGCACGTCGTACATGTGCAATTCCCCCACCCGCTTGCGGGCCTCGGCGTTGAAGGCCTCGGCGGAAGGGGCGAAGTCCGTGTACTTGTAGCCGAAGAGCTCGTCGGACACCTCCCCGGTGAGCAGCACCCGCACGTCGGTGTTTTCATGGATGTACTTGCACACCAGGTACATGCCGATGCTGGCGCGGATGGTGGTGATGTCGTAGGTTCCCAAAAGCTTCACCACCTCCTCCAGGGAGCCTGTGACCTCACCGGCGGTCATGAACACCTCGGTATGCTCCGCGCCGATGTGATCGGCCACCATGCGGGCATACTTGAGGTCAATGGCGTCCTTGTCCATGCCGATGGCGAAGGTGCGGATGGGCCTTGGGGACATCCGCGCCGCGATGGCGCACACCAAGGAGGAATCCAGCCCGCCGGAGAGCAAAAAGCCCACCTTCGCGTCCGCGTCCATGCGCTTTTCCACCGCCCGGACCAGCCGGGTCTTGATGCCCGCGCAGAGGGTGTCCAGGTCCGCGGAGAAGGAAGGCTCCGTTTGGGCGATGTCCGCATATTGCGTAAAAGCCCCGTCCGCGTAGTAATGGCCCGGTGGGAAGGGCGCGATGGAATCCGCCAGACCCACAAGGCACTTGGGCTCGCTGGCGAAGGCGATGGCGCCGTCCGCCATGTAGCCGTAGTAGAGCGGCCGGATGCCGATGGGGTCCCGGGCGGCGACGAGCTTGCCGGCTTGCCCGTCCCAGAGGATGAGGGCGAACTCGGCGTCCAGCTTGGCAAACATCGCAAGGCCGTACTCCCGGTACATGGGCAGCAGAATCTCGCAGTCGGAGCCGCTCACAAACGTATATTGACCCGCAAGCGCCTCCCGGATCGGCCGGAATCCATAGATTTCGCCGTTGCACACAAGGCTGTCCCCTTCCAGGTGGAAGGGCTGCATGCCGCTCTCCTCCAATCCCATGATGGACAGGCGGTTAAAGCCCAGAAATCCCGGGCCTGCCTCCTCAATTCTGCTCATGTCCGGCCCGCGGGAATGGGAGCGCGCGAAGAAATCAGCGATGGGCGTACACCTGGATTCCGTACCGATGATGGAACACATGTCATTTCCCTCCTCAAATTAAAAAGAGCCCGCGGCGTTTTCTGCGCCGCGAGCCCTTCCGGAAGCTCTGTCGGAAATTACCGCACAGGCGAAAACGCTTTATCGAAAAACTCGAAAAAGTTGCGATTCGCATTATTATTCAAGCTGTTCGCAAAGTTCCTGCGCATGCTCTTTCCCTCCCCTGGTTTGAATGAAATGGATTTTAACACCATTGTTCCTGCATGTCAATGGTTTTTTTTTGCCACCCTTCGCATAAAATGCAAGTGCCGCATGTTTTGGCGTCATTTTTTCGGGATTTCCGCAAAAAATGATTGACATCCCCCCGCCTGTGGCTTTATAATCTAGCACATCAAGTGCAAGGGTGTGCCTGAGGGCTATCCTTGCACTTTTCCTTTGGCGCAACCAAGAAGGAGGCAATCACATGGCTAAATACACTCCGGAAGACATCATCCGCATGGTAGGCGACCTGGACGTGGAGTTCATCCGCATGCAGTTCACCGACATCTTCGGGCAGCTGAAAAATGTGGCCATCACGGCCAGCCAGGTACGCAAGGCCGTATCCAACGAAATCATGATCGACGGCAGCTCCATCGAGGGCTTCGTACGCATCCACGAATCGGATATGTACCTCCGCCCGGATTTGGATTCCTTCACGATCCTGCCCTGGCGCCCGCAGCAGGGGAAGGTGGCGCGGCTGATCTGCGACGTGTATATGCCCGACGGCACCCCCTTTGCGGGGGATCCCAGGAACGTGCTGCGCCGCGTGCTCAAAAAGGCGGAGGACATGGGCTACTCCTTCAACGTCGGCCCCGAGTGCGAGTTCTTCCTGTTCCAGACCGACGAGGAAGGAAGCCCCACCACCAAAACCGGGGACGAGGCGGGCTACTTCGACCTGGGCCCCCTGGACCACGGCGAGGGCACCCGGCGTGAAATCTGCATGATGCTGGAGGAAATGGGCTTTGAGATCGAGGCCTCCCACCACGAGGTCGCCCAGGGGCAGCACGAGATCGACTTCAAATACGCCGACGCCCTCACCGCTGCGGACAACATCATGACCTTCAAATTCGCGGTCAAGACCATCGCCCAGAAAAACGGGCTGCACGCCACCTTCATGCCCAAGCCCGTCTTTGGCATCAACGGCAGCGGCATGCACACCAACATGTCCCTGTTCAAGGGCGGCCAAAACGCTTTCTTTGATCCGGCGGATCCCAAAAAGCTCTCCCAGGACGCCTACCATTTCATCGCGGGGATTCTGGCGCACATCCAGGGCATGGCGGCCGTCACCAACCCTCTGGTCAACTCCTACAAGCGCCTTGTGCCCGGATATGAGGCCCCTTGCTACACCGCATGGTCCGCCTCCAACCGCTCGGCGCTGATCCGCATCCCCGCCTCCCGGGGCTCCGCCACACGCGTGGAGCTGCGCTGCCCCGACCCGGCATGCAACCCCTACCTGGCGCTGGCGGTCTGCCTGGCCGCGGGCCTGGACGGCATCCAGCAGGAGATGACCCCTCCGCCGGAGATTACCGAGAACATCTTTGCGATGTCCCCCCAGGAGCGCAAGGAGAAGGGGATTGTGCCCCTACCCGGCAATCTCCTGGAGGCGGTACAGGCGCTCCAGGCGGACGAACTCGTCTGCGGGACGCTGGGCGCGCACGTATGTGAGAACTACTGCGAGGGTAAGTTGAAGGAATGGGACGAGTACCGCACCCATGTGAGCACCTGGGAAATCGGCAAGTATATCATCAACTATTGATTCCGCATGCGCGGGAAGGGAGGGGGGCGAAGTGAACAGGCTCATCATCGCGTTTGAAACGGATGAGGCCATCACGCGCATCCGGGAGATGCTCGCCTCCTGCTCCATCACCCCCCGGGGGGTGCACCGCACGGGGGCGGACGTCCTGCGGGCGGTGGGGTTCATGGGCGGGGGCACGGTGGTGTGCGGCGTGAAGCTCATGGACATGACCGCCGACCAGCTCTACACGAACCTGGAGGGCATGGCCCACATGCTGGTGGTGGGCAAGCCGCTGCAGCTGGACATGTACGCCTCGGGCAACGTCTTTAAGCTGCCGCTGCCCACCAACCGCTTCGACCTGAGCGCGTCCGTGCGGATGCTTTTACAGCTGGAGGAGATGGACCTCAAGCGCAAGCACGGACGCACGGCCCGGGAGGACGAAACCATCCGCCAGGCCAAGGCGCTTTTGCAAACAACGCTGGGCATGACGGAGGGCGAGGCGCACCGGTATCTTCAAAAGCGCAGCATGGACGCGGGTGTGCGCATTGCGCAGACGGCGGCCATGATCCTGGATTCCCATCTGAAAGGCGAGTGACGCTATGGATTTGTATGAGCAACGGTTTGAACATGACGCCTGCGGTATCGGCGCGGTGGTTTCCATCGACGGGGTTCAGTCCAGGACCACCGTTGACAACGCGCTGAAAATCGTGGAAAAGCTGGAGCACCGGGCCGGCAAGGACGCCGACGGCTCCACCGGCGACGGCGTGGGCATTCTTCTGCAAATCCCCCACCGCTTTTTCGCAAAGCTTGACCTGGGCTTTGACCTGGGGGAGGCGCGGGACTATGGCGTGGGCATGCTCTTTTTGCCTGGAGAAAAGCTGCAGCGGGCCCAGGCCAAGAAGAGGATGGAGGTCATCGCCCAGAAGGAAGGGCTGCCGGTGCTTGGCTGGCGGGCGGTGCCGGTGGCCGCCCATATCCTGGGGGAGAAGGCGCGAAGCTGCATGCCCGTCATCGAGCAGCTCTTTATCAAGCGCCCGGGGAATGCGCAAAGGGGGCTGGACTTTGACCGCAGGCTGTTCATCCTGCGCAGGAGCTTTGAGCAGATCAGCGACACCGTCTACGTTTGCTCCTTTTCCAGCCGCACCATCGTCTACAAGGGCATGTTCCTTGTGGGGCAGCTGCGCGCGTTCTATCCCGATCTGCAATCCGAGGACTGCGTGTCCGCCATGGCCATGGTGCACTCCCGCTTTTCCACCAACACGTTTCCCTCCTGGGAGCGCGCCCATCCCTACCGGCTGGTTCTGCATAACGGCGAGATCAACACCATCCGCGGCAATGTGGACCGCATGATCTCCCGGGAGGAAACCATGTCCTCCCCCATCATGCAGGACGAAATCCACAAGGTGCTGCCTGTGGTGGATACCCGTGGCTCCGACAGCGCGATGCTGGACAACACCTTGGAATTTCTGATGATGAACGGCATGCCGCTGCCTCTGGCGGTGATGATCACCATCCCCGAGCCCTGGCAAAACGAGCGGGACATCTCCCGCACGCGCCGCGACCTGTACCGCTACTATGCCACCATGATGGAGCCCTGGGACGGCCCCGCCTCGCTTTTGTTCACCGACGGCGACGTGGTGGGGGCTGTGCTGGACAGAAACGGCCTGCGGCCCTCCAGGTACTACATCACCGCCGACAACATGCTGATTCTCTCCTCCGAGGTGGGCGCGCTGGACATCCCCGACGATCAGATCGTCAAAAAGTCCCGGGTGCGCGCAGGCCGGATGCTGCTGGTGGACACCGTGCAAAAGCGCATCATCGAGGACGAGGAGCTCAAGGAGAGCTATGCCGCCCGCAGGCCCTACGGGGAGTGGCTGGACGGGAACCTGAAGACGCTGCAGGACCTCCCCCTTCCGGCCCGGGCAGTAAAGCCCATGGAGCAGGAGCAGCTGGGCAGGCTCTACAAGGCGTTCGGATACACCTACGAGGAGGTCAAGGACGTCATTTTGCCCATGGCGAAAAACGGCTCCGAGCCCACTGCCTCCATGGGTACGGATATTCCCCTGGCGGTGCTTTCCGAGAAGCACCAGCCGCTCTTTTCCTATTTTAAGCAGCTCTTTGCCCAGGTGACCAACCCGCCCATCGACGCGATCCGGGAGAAGATCGTCACCGACACCGCGGTATACGTGGGGGCGGACGGCAACCTCCTGGAGGACCGCCCGGAAAACTGCAAGGTGCTGAGGCTGGACACGCCCATCCTCTCCAACACCGATCTTCAGCGCCTGATGACCATGCCGGGCACGGCGGTGATCCCGATCCTCAACTACAAAAACACGCCCCTGGAGCGGGCGCTGCAGCGCATGTTCATCGCCTGCGACCGCGCCTACAAAAACGGCGCGTCCATCCTGGTGCTCTCCGACCGGGGCGTGGATGAAAACCACGTGCCCATCCCCTCCTTGCTGGCGGTTTCCGCTTTGGAGCAGTACCTCATCAAGACCCGCAAGCGGACGGCGGTGTCCGTGGTGCTGGAATCGGCGGAGCCCCGGGACGTCCACCAGTTTGCGCTGCTGCTGGGCTACGGCGCCCGGGCGGTGAACCCGTATCTGGCGCTGGAATGCGTGGGAGAGCTGATCCAGAAAAACCTGCTGGATAAGGACCGGCACGAGGCCGAGGCGGACTACATCCACGCCGTGGTGGACGGCGTCACCAAAATCGCCTCCAAAATGGGCATTTCCATTCTGCAATCCTACCAGTCCGCCCAAATCTTTGAGGCCGTGGGCATTGAGAAGCACGTCATCGACGAATACTTCACCAACACCGTATCCCGGGTGGGGGGCATCGGCCTGAAGGAGATCGCCCAGGGCGCGGAGTTCCGCCACAACCTCGCCTTTGACCCCCTGGGGCTGACCATCGACGCCACGCTGGATTCCACCGGCATTCACAGGCTCCGCAGCGGCTCCGACAAAGAGGACCACATGTACAACCCCCTGACCATAACGACCCTCCAGCGGGCCGTGCGGGAGGGAAGCTATGAGCGCTTCAAGCAGTATACCGCCCTGGTGGACGACGAAACCATGCCCCACACCTTGCGCGGGGTGCTGGCCTTCGCCTTTGAGGACCGCGACCCCATCCCCCTTGAGGAGGTGGAGCCCGCGGAGGAGATCGTCAGGCGGTTCAAGACCGGGGCGATGTCCTACGGGTCCATCTCCCAGGAGGCGCACGAATGCCTGGCCGAGGCCATGAACCGCCTGGGGGGCCGCTCCAACTCCGGCGAAGGCGGGGAAAAGCCCTCGCGGCTCAACACCCAGAAGGGCTCCAAGATCAAGCAGGTGGCCTCCGGGCGCTTCGGCGTCACCAGCGAATACCTCATGAGCGCCCAAGAGATCCAGATCAAGATGGCCCAGGGCGCGAAGCCCGGTGAAGGCGGCCATCTGCCGGGCAGCAAGGTGTATCCGTGGATCGCGGAAACCCGCATGTCCACCCCCGGCGTCTCTCTGATCTCCCCGCCGCCGCACCACGACATCTACTCCATCGAGGATTTGGCCCAGCTGATCTACGACCTGAAAAGCGCCAACCGGGCCGCCCGCATCTCCGTGAAGCTGGTTTCCGAGGCGGGGGTGGGCACCATCGCGGCGGGGGTCGCCAAGGCGGGGGCCCAGGTGATCCTGATTTCCGGCTACGACGGCGGCACGGGGGCCGCCCCGCGAACTTCCATCCACGACGCGGGCCTGCCCTGGGAATTGGGCCTGGCGGAGGCGCACCAGGTGCTCTCCCTCAACGGCCTGCGCACCCGCATTGCCCTGGAGGCGGACGGCAAGCTGATGTCCGGGCGCGACGTAGCCATCGCGTGCATGCTGGGCGCGGAGGAATTCGGCTTCGCCACCGCGCCGCTGGTGGCCATGGGCTGCGTGATGATGCGCGTGTGCAACCTGGACACCTGCCCTGTGGGCGTCGCCACCCAAAACCCGGAACTTCGCAAGCTCTTCCGGGGCAAGCCCGAGCATGTGATGAACTTCATGCTCTTCATTGCCCAGGAGCTGCGGGAGATCATGGCGAAGCTGGGGATGCGGACGGTGCGGGAGCTTGTGGGCCGCGGCGACCTTCTTCGGGTGCGCAAGGCGCTCAAGACCGAACGGATGCAGTCCATCGACATGTCCGCCATCATCGGGAAGGGCATCAACGAATGTTTTGATCCCTCCAATGCCTACGATTTTCATACCCAGGACACCCTGGACGAGAGGGTCCTGTTGCGCCAGCTTCGCCCGGAACGGGCGGCCAAGCAATCCGTGAAGGTGAACCTCTCCTCCACAGACCGCACCTTCGGCACGATCTTCGGAAGCGAGGTGACGCGCCTGCACGGAAATTCCCTTGGGGAGGACACCTTCGTCATCCACGCCAAGGGCGGCGGCGGGCAGTCCTTTGGCGCGTGGATCCCCAAGGGCGTGACCCTCCATCTCACTGGGGATTCCAACGATTACTTCGGGAAGGGCCTTTCCGGCGGCAAGCTCACCGTACGCCCCCCCAAGGGGAGCCGCTTTCAGGCGGAGGAGAACATCATCATCGGCAACGTGGCCCTCTACGGCGCCACCGGCGGCCAGTGCTACGTGTGCGGCCAGGCGGGAGAACGCTTCTGCGTGCGCAATTCCGGCGCGGTGGCTGTGGTGGAGGGCGTGGGCGACCACGGCTGCGAGTACATGACCGGAGGCCGCGTGGCGGTGCTGGGGCAGACAGGCCGCAACTTCGCGGCGGGCATGTCCGGCGGCGTCGCCTACGTGTTGGACGAGGGGCACGACCTCTACCTGCGGGTGAACAAGCAGATGGTGGACATTGAGGAGGTTGCGCTGGAGCACGATGTGGAGGAGCTTCGGGGCATGATCGAGGCCCACGTGCGGGAAACGGGCTCCCCCAAGGGCAAGCACATCCTGGCGGACTTTGACCGTTGCGCGGGCAGGTTTAAGAAAATCCTGCCCAGGGACTACAAGCGCATGCTGTCGCTTATCGCGCGGCATGAGGAACAGGGGCTCTCCAAGGCGGAGGCGGAGCTGGAAGCGTTCCGCGAAGCGAAGTGAAGGGGGTGTAAGCCGAATGGGACAAAAGGACGGATTTTTGCTCTACCCAAGGAAGCCCAACGGCTTCCTGAATCCCAAGGAACGGATCAGGGACTACGGGGAGTTCCATCCCCCCCTGGAGGAGGCCGAGCGGCGCAGGCAAGGAGCCCGGTGCATGGACTGCGGCATTCCCTTTTGCCAATCCGGCGTGATGATGGGCGGCATGTACACGGGCTGCCCGGTGCATAACCTGATCCCCGAGTGGAACGATATGCTCTTTTTAGGGAACTACGAGCACGCGCTGTCCCGGCTTTTGAAGGTGGACTGCTTCCCTGAGTTTACCGGGCGGGTGTGCCCGGCCCCCTGCGAGGCGGCCTGCACCTGCGCCCTGAACGGGGACGCGGTCACCATCCGGGACAACGAGCTTTCCATCATCGAGGCGGGTTTCGCCCGGGGCTATGTGAAGCCCGAGCCCCCCAAGGTGCGCACCGGCCGCAAGGTGGCGGTGGTGGGAAGCGGCCCGGCAGGGCTTTCCGCCGCCTACTGGCTGAACCGGCGCGGGCATACGGTCACGGTCTATGAGAAGGAGGACGCCCCCGGCGGTCTTCTGATGTACGGCATTCCCAACATGAAGCTGGACAAGGCAATCATCCGGCGGCGCATTCAGCTCATGGAGCAGGAGGGCGTCCTCTTCTCCCTGAACGTGGACGCCGGGCGCGACCTTCCGGCGGACCAGCTCCTGAAGGACTACGACGCGGTGCTTTTGGCCTGCGGCGCGCAGCAACCCAGGGATCTTCGCATTCCGGGGCGGGACGCCCAGGGGGTACACTTCGCGGTGGACTTTTTGACGGCGGCCACCAAGAGCCTGCTCACCGGCTCCCCGCCCATTTCTGCCCAGGGCAAGCATGTGGTCATCGTCGGCGGCGGCGATACGGGCAACGACTGCCTGGGCACCTCCCTCCGCCAGGGCGCGGCGGGCGTGCTCCAGGTGGAGGTTCTCCCCAAGCCTCCCGAATCCCGGGCTGCGGACAATCCCTGGCCGGAGTGGCCCCGGGTCCTCAAAACCGACTACGGCCAGGAGGAGGCCATCGCGGTATTCGGCAGCGATCCCAGGATTTATGAGACCACCGTGAAGGAAATTTTGATGGACGAGGCGGGATGCGTCCGGGCGGTTATCCTGGTGGATGTGAAGGGCTTTGAGCCGGTGGTGGGCAGCGAGCGCGAGGTTCCCTGCGAGCTGCTGCTGCTGGCGGCGGGCTTCGTGGGCTGCCAGGCCTACGTGCCGGAAGCCTTTGGGGCGGCGCTGACCCCCCGGGGGACGACGGGCGTTCACCCGGGCTACCGTACGGACGTCCCCGGCCTTTTTACCGCCGGGGATATGCGAAGGGGCCAGTCCCTGGTGGTTTGGGCCATCGCGGAGGGGAAGGAAGCCGCCCGGGAGATGGATAAATTTTTGATGGGGTATACCGTATAAGGATGGGAAAGCCTTGCGGTGGCTCTATCTGCAATTCATTCCCAAACAAGTAATCTTTTTGAGTCTTTTACCCGGGGCATGGGTATGGTATAATGGCAACAAAAATACACGGCATACCCTTTTCACGGGCAAGGACGCCCAGAGGATCAAATGGAGAACAGCGCGAGGAAGCCGCCGCCCATGGTGCCACCGCCGTCCGAAGGGCCGGGCGCGGGCGGCGGAACCATACCCATCGTTTCAAGAGGAGCCAGAGATCGGCTGCCTTGAAAAATACACACCAAAGGGGAAGGAAACTCATGAAGAAAAGCATGCGGTTTGTAGCTCTGGTTCTTTCCATTCTGCTGACGCTGGGCCTTGTGGCCGGCGGAAGCGCCGAGGCGGACAAGAAGGTTCGGGTCGCTCTGATTCTGGAGGGCGCGATCTCCGACATGAGCTGGAACGCCACCGCCTACAACGGCTTGATGAAGATTGAGGCGCTGGGGGCCGAGGTCAAGTACATTGAGAACACCCCCGCTTCTTCCGTGGCTGACGCCATCCGCACCTTCGGCGACGAAGGCTACGATGTGATCTTCCTGGCCACCAGCAGCTTTGCCGACGCCGGGGCCGCCACAGCCAAGGAATATCCCGAGATCCAGTTCTTTTTCATCAACTCCGGCGTGGTGGATACCAACTGCGCGTCCTTCGTCATTCAGGATGCGGAACAGGGCTTCCTGATGGGCGCGTTGAGCGCGCTTCTCACCCAGTCCAAGACCGTCGGCTTCATCGGCGGCCTTGAGATTCAGCCCATCAAAAACGGCGCGCAGGGCTTTGCCCAGGGCGTGGCCTACGTGGATTCCTCCATCAAGCTCCTGTCCCAGAACACCGGCAGCATGGACGACGTGAACGCCGCCAAGGAGCTGGCCAAGTCCTTCATCAGCCAGGGCGCGGACGTTTTGTCCCCCATGGCCAACCAGGCCTCCCTGGGCGTGATGGAAGCGGCCCAGGAGAGCGGCGTGAGCAAGGCCATCGGCTCCGGCCTCAACCAGGAGACCGTCGCCCCGGACGCCGCGGTCACCGCGGTGGTCAAGGACACCTCCATCGCCTATGAGGCGGCCTACAAGGCCTACCTGGCGGGCGATATTCCCAACGAGCCCATCAAAATGGGCGCGGCCCAGGGCGTCATCTACATCGGCGACTACTACACCGAAGTATCCGAGGATGTGAAGGCCGGGATCAATGACATCTACGCCAAGCTGGCGGCCGGCGAGATCACCATCACCCTTGAATAAGCCGGGGAACATTTGAATCGGTCCGGTCCGGCCGCTGCGCGGCCGGACCGGATTTGGCGCGATAGCCGCGCCATTCTTTCGGACAAAGGGGCGGGGAAGCTGCCTGTGCGTTGCCCCGGAAGCGGTTTTGCCCTTTGGCAAAGGCGCATCAGGCCGCCCCGCTCCCCTTTCTATTTTCTGTATTCATACGGGTTTTCCCGGCGGATCAGGCTCCTATGGGGCCGGGTCCGCTCCAGCACATGCGGGAGGGGATTCAATGACCACGAGCGTGCCCGGCAAGCTCAAAAACGGCCTGAAGAGCATCTACTACCCGGTTGCCGCACTCGTCATATCGCTTCTGATCGGCAGCGTCGTAATCCTGCTGACATCCACGTCCAGCCCGGCGGAAGCGTACCAGGCGATGCTCAAGAGCGCTTTCGGAACGTCCCGCGCCTGGAGCGAGACCTTCATCAAGGCCATCCCATTCATGTTCACGGCGCTCAGCTTCGCCATCGCGCGGCGCTGCGGCATCATCAACCTGGGCGCGGAAGGCCAGTTCAAGGTGGGCGCGCTGCTGGCCACCCTGGTGGCTGTCAACTTTGAGGGGTTGCCCATGGCGCTGCACCTGCCCCTGACCCTGGCGGCGGGCTTTCTGGGCGGCGCGGTGTACGGCTTGATCGTGGGCGTGCTGAAGGTCCGCTTCGGCGCCAGCGAGCTGATCACCACCATCATGCTCAACTATGTGGCGTCCCAGATCATCGACTTCTGCGTCAACGGGCCCATGAAGGACAGCGCCACCAGCTCCTATCCCCAGAGCGCGCAGATTTTCGCCAGCGCGGCGCTGCCCAAGATGTTCGCTTCCCGGCTTCATTGGGGACTGGTCATCGTGATCGTGATGATCGTCTTTTACTACTTCTTCCTGTGGAAGACCACCAAGGGCTTTGAAATGCGCGTGGTGGGGCTCAACCCCTCCGCCGGCGCATACGCGGGCATGAGCATCCGCAACACCAGCCTGCTTTCGATGTTCTTGGCGGGGGGCTTTGCGGGGCTGGGCGGCTGCGTGGAGATCATCGCGGTACAATCCCGGCTGATGCTCACCTCCTTCAGCGTGTCCTACGGCTTTACCGGCATTGCGGTGGCGCTGATGGGCAACAACAACCCCATAGGCATCTTCCTGTCGGGCATCCTCTTTGGCGGGCTGCAGAACGGTTCGCTGAAGATGCAAACCCTCACCGACGTCTCCTCCTCGGTGGCGCTGGTGGTGCAGGCGCTGATCATCCTGTTCATCGCGGGACGCTCCATGTTTGTATGGAAGCGCAGGGCCAAGGCGGTCAACGTGAAGGGCCCCTCCGACCCCATGAAGCCCATTGCGGATATGGGAGGTGAGGGCGCGTGAACATCCTGATTGGATTCCTTTCCTCCATGATCATGCTCTCCACGCCCACGCTCATCGCCGCCCTGGGCATCGTGTTCAGCGAGCGGGCCGGCATCGTCAACATCGGCACCGAGGGCATGATGCTCATCGGGGCCCTCACCGGCGTCATCGGTTCGCTCGTGACAGGCAGCGTCTGGCTGGGCGCGCTGATCGCGATGCTGGTATCCATGCTCTTCGCGGCCATCTTTGCGCTCTTCACCGTCATCGTCAAGGCGGATCAAACCGTCATCGGCACAGGCATGAACATTCTGGCCTCAGGGCTTACCATTACGGTGAACCGCGCCGTGTTCGGCGCTTCCACCAGCCCGCCCAGGATCGATGTGTTCTCCAGGACGCCCATTCCGCTTCTGTCTGACATTCCGGTGCTGGGGGACGTGCTGTTCAACCAACCCCTTCCCGTATACATCGCATTTTTGCTGGTGCCTGCCGCCTGGTTTGTGATGTTCCGCACCAATACGGGCCTGAAGCTGCGCGCCGTGGGCGAGAATCCCCGGGCCTGCGACACCGTGGGCATCAACGTGGCCCGCATCCGCTTCATGAGCATCCTGTATTCCGGCCTGATGGCGGGCCTTGCCGGAGCCTTTGTGTCCATGGGACAGATGTCCTTCTTTACGGAAAACATGATCGCCGGCGGTGGCTTTATGGCGCTGGCGGCAGTGGTATTCGGCAACTACACGCCCGTTGGGGTCATGGGCGCGGCGCTGGTCTTCGGCGCCAGCAACGCGCTGAAATTCCAAATGCAGGCGTGGAGTACCGGCATTCCCTCGCAGTTTCTCGTGATGCTGCCCTATCTCATCACGATCCTGGCGCTTTGCGGGCTGATCCGGCGCAGCAACAAGCCCGCCTCCAGCGCCATTCCCTACGTGAAGGAATAGGAGGAAGCGGCATGACACTACTGGAAATGCGTCACGTGACCAAGCGGTTTGGTCCGGTCGTCGCCAATGAGGATGTCAGTCTCACCGTGGAGCGGGGCGAGGTACACGCGCTCCTGGGGGAAAACGGCGCGGGCAAATCCACGCTGATGAACATCCTCTACGGCATGTACACCCAAAGCGAGGGCGAAATCCTGTACAATGGAAAGCCCGTGCGCATCCGGGACCCAAAGCAGGCCATTGAGCTGGGCATCGGCATGGTACACCAGCACTTTATGCTGATCCCCGCGCTGACGGCCATTGAAAACGTCGTGCTGGGCTACGCCGGGAACCGCGAGGTGCTGGATTTGAAGGCCGCCGCGGCCCGGTTCACCGAGATGGCGGCGCGCTACAACATGAATATCGATCCCTGGTGCAAGGTGGAGCAGCTGTCCGTGGGGCAGCAGCAGCGCCTGGAGATCCTGAAGGCGCTGTTCAGAAACGTGGAGCTCATGATCCTGGACGAGCCCACAGCCGTGCTCACGCCCCAGGAGGTGGAGGGCCTCTTTGAGATGATCCGCCAGCTGACCCGGGAGGGCAAGACGGTGATCTTCATCAGCCACAAGCTCAATGAGATCATGACCATCTGCGACCGCTGCACCGTGCTTCGGCTGGGCCGGGTGGTGGCCTCGGGCATCCCCACCGCGCAGATCACCGACAAGGAGCAACTGGCCTCGCTGATGGTGGGCAAGAGCGTGGATTTGATGGTCCGCAAGGAGCCCAGCGCTCCAGGCAAGACCGTTCTGGAGGTGAAGCGCCTTTGCTGCCAGAGCGTTCGTAATCTGCCCGCTGTGCGGGATGTATCCTTTACGTTGCGCGAAGGGGAGATCCTCTCCATCTGCGGCGTGGACGGCAACGGCCAGTCGGAGTTGGTGAAGGCCATCTGCGGGCTGCTGAAGCCCACCGGCGGCCAGGTGGTGATCGACGGCGAGGACATGGCGGGCAAGCCGCTCCGCGATATTCTCAAGTGCGGCGTTTCCCACATCCCGGAGGACCGGCACAAGATGGGCATGGTGGCCCGGATGAACATCCGGGAAAACCTGACGCTGATGAGCTACGACCAGAGCCCCTTCTCCAGGCGCGGCGTGCTGCGCTGGCGCTGGATCGACAAGCATTCCGCAGAGCTGTGCGCCCGCTACAACGTCAAGACGCCCAGCGTATCGGAGTTCGCGGGGAACCTGTCGGGGGGCAACCAGCAGAAGTTCGTCGTGGGGCGCGAGTTGGACCGAAAGCCCCGATTGCTGGTGGCGGTGCACCCGTCCCGGGGGCTGGACATCGGCGCCACGAAGTACATCCAGTCCCGCATCGTCCAGGAGCGCGACCGGGGGGCGGCGGTTTTGCTGGTCTCCACAGAGCTTGACGAGATTCTGGAGATCTCCGACCGCATTTTGGTCCTCTACGAAGGGGAGGTCATGGGCATCGTGGACCAGAAGGACGCCACCCGAAACGGCCTGGGCCTCATGATGGCCGGCGAAAGGGCCGAAAAGCAGGAATAGAAAGCAATTTGGCGGGAGGCGGGGACAAAATGTCCCCGCCTCCCGCGCATTGCCCCCGTGGGTACCGGCCCTATGGAGGTCCGCCGTATGATGGGGGTAGGGTGTAAGGTAGAAAGAGGATGAGTCAGGCTGCAAAGAAGCCGGGGTGGTACCGGGAATTATCGTATCCGGCCAGCGCCGGGTTTTTTGTTTAGCGTACACCGGCTTAGACAACCATTACTTTGATGGATTCATCGCTGGTTTGCATGGCGATGGCCGCCTCCAATTCCTCCACAGGGTAGCGGTCGGTGATCAAAGGCTTGGTCACAATTTGTTGACTTTCCAGCAGCGCAATGGCCCGTGAAAAAGTATCAGGATTCACAAAAGAGCCTTTGATTACCAGCTCCTTTTTGAAGACATCATACAGCGAAAGCTGCAAAGCCGCCTGGGGCGCGGGAACGCTGAACAACAGTATGGTAGCGCCCTTGGCAGCTCCCTGTACCGCCTGGAGCGAGGCTTTAGGCGCGCCGGCGCATTCCAGCACCACATCCGCCCCCTGTCCCCCGGTGTATTGATTCAGCAAGGCAAGAAAATCTTCTTGCACAGGGTCGATCAGATGGTGGCAGCCCAGCTGTTGGGCAACCGCCCGGCGGGTGGATTTTGGTTCGCTTAGGATGACCTTGCTGGCTCCCGCCAGCCGGGCCAACTGCACCATCAGCAATCCTATGAACCCCCCGCCAATGACCAGCACCGTATCGCCGCTCCTTATCCCCGCCAGATCCATACCATGAATACAGCAGGAAAGAGGTTCGGCACAGGCTGCGCTCTCCGCGTCCAGCGCCGGGGAAACGGGGTATGCCTGGCTGGCCGGCACCATGCTGTATTGCGCGAAGCCGCCGTCCCGGGTCACGCCAATGGCGCTCATGTTCTCGCAAAGGTGCTTTTTTCCTTTGCGGCAGGGCGCGCAAAGGCCGCAGTAGAGATTGGGGTCAATGGAAACGCGCATGCCAGGCTGGATATTCTCAACTTGCGCTCCAACCTGCTCCACTATCCCGGCATATTCATGCCCCAAAATCACGGGCGGGGTTACTTGGGCAGAGCCTGGCTCCCCATGGTAAATATGGATATCCGTGCCGCATACGCCACAGGCTTCGTTACGCACAAGAATATCTTTCTCTCCCAGGGGCGGCAGCACTAGGTCCCGGGTTTCCAGGCTTTGAAGTCCGGTATAATAGGTTCCTTTCATTACGTTGGCCTCCTTATCCAGGTAGATGGATTTGTACATGGGCATCCGCCAGCTTTTGCTGCAACGCGGGAACATCGAGTTTCTGCAGCGGCTGTTGGGTGCGAATAGCCAGCGCCGCGGCCGCGCCCGCCCCTTGCCCGGTCAGCGCGGCGGCGGGAATCACCCGTGTGACTTCCCACATTTCTTCGCTGGTGGAGAGGATGCGCCCGCAGGCCAACAGATTGGGAAAATCAGGTGTGATCAGCGTTCCAAAGGAGATTTCATAAGCCGGGCCCGGTGTTCTCCAGTCACCGACGCACCCGATGGAATCGTCGATGCGGGAATGCGCCTGCGTCTGAACAAGGGTCGCTATGCCGCGGATTTTACGAGTCGTCCGAAAATGAGGCGTGGTGCCCAGCGCGGCAATGCAAGCTTTTCCTTGGTCACGGTGAGCCCATGCTTCGGCCAGCCGCCTTCCATGCTGCACAAAGGTGGATACTTGCCATGCATCCGTACCATCGTAACGTTGCCGCCCCTCGGGTTCATGGGCTCCATCGGCATGCGCCCCCAAAATCAGGATGCGCAGCGCCCCAAAGGGATCCATGCTTTCCCTTGCCCCTTCCAGGCTTCTTTCATTAATCCCGTAACCCCACCAGGATAGGTAGTTTGTTTTCACATCGCAGGCGGCTCCGGCCCGAAAAAACACATCCGCATCACCGCTGGCGTCGATCACCATTTTACAACCATAGGCTTGGATGCCGCTTTTGTTTTCCACTACCACGTGTTCACATGTGTTCCGCTGCATAACCGGTTGGCAAAAGAGCGTATCAAACAGCACATCCACGCCCGCGGAGCGCAGCAGCCCATCCAGGGCAAACACCAGCTCCGCCACGTTAAACTCCGTTTGGTAGCGCTTATGAATCCCCGGATTCACCGGATTTTGGGTCCATGCTTCCGGCAAGGTCCCCCCACCCCATGCAATGGACGCCAGCAACAGCTCTTCCGCGATGCCGCTGGTCATTCGCCGGCCCCGGCCGTCGCATAGGGGCAGGTAGATGGCAACGTGACCGCCGGTAGCCAGCCCCCCCAAAAGGATGCTTTTCTCCAGCAATAGCACGCGCATCCCATCCCTTGCGGCAGCCAGCGCAGCCGCGCAACCCGCGATTCCGCCGCCCACCACGACGACGTCATACTCACCTGCGATGGGAATCTGTTGGGTAAGCTGGAGGCTGTTCATCATCCCAGGCCTCCTTCGGCAGACGCGTGTTCATATGCGCGCACCTCAAAAATGCAAGCGTTGGGGCTGCCGTGGGTCGCCACCGGTATGACACGAATTTCATCGCAGCATAAAGGCTTGTCCAAACGGATGTCCTGAAAGCGCAGGATGTTTCCCCGCACTTGCATGTCATGCACTTTCCGCCCATCCAGCAGCAGCTCAAGGTCGTAATCCTTGATGATTTCCGGCGGGATGCCCGGTATCTGGTCTCTTAAGTGAGCCTTGAACATATTCAGAGAAATCTCTTTGGAGAGATTGGAATCGAAGCGAAGCACAATGCGTTGGACAGGCTTGGCCTGCCTCAGGCGTACCGAAAGCCATGGCCTTTCTTCTTTGCTAAGGACCGCTTCCCAGCTATTGCGGCTTTCTCCCGTTGGGCGGTGAATCCCATTGAGGACGTTTTCCGGGGAGCATTGCGCAAGGTGGCTGCTGGCCGTTGCGGTACCGCCAAGGGCAAGGTCAGCAGGATCGTGATTTTGCACGCCGGGCAAATAGCAGTCCTCACGCAAAAGGGTTTGCTGCAGTTCATCCATGAAGCAGGAGACATCCCGGGGAAGCGCCTGCCTGCGCACGGCGATGGCCGCAGCGGTACCCACCGCCTGCGCTCCTACGCCGCATGTCAGCATCACCCGGGTGGATCCCAACGCCATATGGGTGGTGCTGATGTTGCGGCCCGCCATCATCAGGTTGCCGATGTTGCGCGAATAATAGCAACGGTATGGAATGCCGTACATCTGCCCGGCGTGGTAATAGGTGGTGGGAGGCGCGGACAGGTTTCGCAAGCCCCCGGTGCAGTGCATGTCAATAGGCCATCCTCCATAGGCAACGGTGTCCTGGTGAACGCTTCCCTCCAGAATATCATTTTCAGTGAGAATATAATCCCCCATCAAGCGGCGGCTTTCCCGTTTGCCGGGTAAAAATTGCACCCAATCCAGCACATAGTTATCGGCACCGTGATTGCCGCCGTTTTTGAGATGATCCCATACCCCGTAGAGGGATTTCAGCAGCTCGTCCCGCAGCATTTCTGCGTCATCAATCACGTCCAGCTCGCCGCCGCCCAGCTCAATCCACCAATATCCCGCATCCAGGGAATACTGCGATTTCCATATGTGATCGCCATCACAATGGCCGCGCAACCGCAAATCCTCTTCCGTGAAGGTGTAGGCCCAGGCAGGTTTGGTGAAGGGGACTGGATAGCCCACATCCTTGGCTTGAAACAGGATGCTGTTCCCCATCGTATATAAATCGGCTTCTTCCGGCGCATCCGGCTCCCCGAACTCCCCCTTGGCTTCGCGGCCCATGCGGCTGTCCGCCCCCGCCAAATATCCCAAATAGCCGTCCCCCGTACAATCAATAAAAACAGCCCCTGTAAACCGATAGGCCTTTTCATTGGTAGTTTGCAACGCCGTAACGGCTACGATGCTCTGTCCCTCCATCTCCGCTTCCACCATGCGGGTATTCAGATACACATCCAGGCGGCTCTCGCAACGCGTCATCCGCCATAGGGCGGTATCCCCCGCGCTGAAGGAGAGCTCCGGGTTTTCATGGCGGGCCAGCAGCATGTATTCTTCCACAATGCCGGTTTCTCGCGCCTGGTGGCGGGTACCGTGGGCGTCGGCTCCGCAGGGGCACACGCGCATTTCCGAGCTGGCGTTGCCGCCCAGCATGGGGCGATCCTGTATCAGCGCGGTACGCGCTCCGTTGCGCGCCGATGCCAGCGCCGCGCATACGCCACTGAGCCCGCCGCCAACGACCACCACATCGTATGCCTGCTGTTGATAAACTAGCTTCATTTTTCAACCCTCCCTTATTCTTTGATAGCACCGGCTGTAATGCCCCGGGTAAAATGCTTTTGAAATGCAATGAATAGCGCCACAAGAGGCAATGCCGCCAGGGTGGCCCCTGCCATGCGAAGTCCGTAATCCGGATTTTGATCGTGTTGCAACGTAGCGATTCCAAGCTGAAGGGTTTTCATGGAATCCTTGTTGAGTTGAATCATCTGCCACAGGTAATCGTTCCAGACTTGTACAAACATGAGGACTACCAAAGCGGCAACTCCCGCCCTGGCCAGTGGCAAATACACCTGCAGGAAAATCCTTGCCTCCCGGGCTCCGTCAATTTTGGCCGCCTCGCGCAGGGAATCGGGAACGGTGGCAAAAAAGTTTTTCAGCATAAACACGCCAAAGGCAACCGCGGCGCTTGGCAAGATAACCCCCAGGAATGTACCCATAATGCCCAGGTATTGTGTCACCTTGAAAAGCGGCACAATATAAATTTCTTTTGGCAGCATCAGGGTACATACCAGCACCGTGAACAGGACACCGCGACCCCAAAAGCGGAGCTTGGCGAAGGCGTATGCGGCCATGGCGCTTACCACCACAATCACCACAGTGGTGGCCCCGGCCAAAAAGATACTGTTCAGCAGCCATCCCCCGGCGTTGGCGTTGCTGAAAAGGTTCTGATAATTCACCAAAGTGGGTTGCAGAGGAACCCACTGGGGCGGAGTGCGGGTGACCACGTGGGACACCTTAAACGAACTGGTGACCATCCAATAAAGGGGAAAGAATTGCAAAATGGCCCCAATGACGATCATCCCTTTTAGCAGCAGAAAGAGCCAGTTGTGTTCCCGTGCTTTATGTTCCATACCGCACCTTCCTTACTGTTTGCTCATGGTGCGCACCTGCATGGCCGAGCATAGCATGACAATCCCAAACATGATGACCCCGATGGCGGACGCCCGGCCAAGGTTGAAGGAGCGGAACGCTTCAATGTACAGCAGATACATCAGGTTGGTTGAGGCATAGCTGGGCCCGCCGCCCGTCATCATATCAATAACGACGAAAATTTTCATAGAGCTGATGATGTTGATGACTACCAGATAGCTGGTGGTGGAAGCCACCATGGGGCGGGTAATGTGAAAAACCTGCTGCCATTTCCCCGCTCCGTCGATTTTGGCGGCTTCATACAGAGATTCATCCACCCCGGCCATGGCGGCGGTATACATCACAATGGCTTGCCCAACGTTTAGCAGCCATACCATAAAGATGATGAGGCCCAGCACATATTGCACATCCCCCATCAAATTGACGGCGGGAAGGCCGATGCGGCCCATCAGGTAGGTGAGTACGCCTGTGGCCGGGTTAAGCATCCAGCGCCATATCAGGCTCAGGACCATCATGGAAAGTACCGTGGGCAGGTAAAAAGCCCCGCGTATGAAAGACACAAACCGGCTGGAACTGTGCATGATGATAGCGGAGATGAGAAATCCCAGGGCAACTGAAAGCACCGTAATGCCCGCAATGAGGATCCCTGTATTCAGCAACGCTTTGTGAAACAAGGGGTCATTCAACACGGATTGATAATTCTCAAGC
This sequence comes from Candidatus Limiplasma sp., assembly GCA_034927815.1. Taxonomy (GTDB): domain Bacteria; phylum Bacillota; class Clostridia; order Christensenellales; family Aristaeellaceae; genus Limiplasma. Next base: position 150,280 of record JAYFPK010000016.1, on the reverse strand, counting down.
CCCACCCAAAACTTACGGGTATTGGTAACCTCATAAAGGCTCAGGCGTATCCCCTCCACCACAGGGAACAGAATAAAAAACAGGAATAAGATCATTTGCGGAGCAATGAACAGGTATCCTGAAAGGTTGTCCGGATAGCATTTTTTTCGGGCTGTGAGCACGCAGCCGCCTCCTTTGCGCATGAGACAATTGCCTTGCCAAGAAACATCCTGGCAAGGCAATTGGTTTCTTGGAGAGGATTAAGGATTCAGCAGCAATGACCGCTCCACGTTCTTGGTCAGCATCTCGTTAACCTTTTGGGCAAAATCGTCCAGCGCTTGCTGAGGCGTATTCTGGTCGGTAAACACCGCCTGCATTTCCGGGTAGAATACATTGCGAATGCCCAGGTAACCCGGCGCCTTTTGGAAGAAGGGGACGGAATATTGGAGGGATTCCGCAACGCTGGCCATCACAGGATTGGTTTCCCGCAGCTTTTCCGATACGGATTTGCGGAAGGGAACCAGTACCATGGAGGCATCCGTGTAAGGCGCGTTGGAGTAGAACCGCACAAACTCCTTAGCCGCGGCAATTTCATCCGCATCCTTCCCGTTGAAGACGATGCTGCCCTTGATGTAGGAGAAGCACATGGGATCGCCTTCGCTGGGGAAGTACGCCCACTTGAATTCAAAGGGCTCTTCAATGGAGCCGTCGGTTAACCCCTGCACCAGGTTGTTGTAGTTCAGGTTGTTGAACATGCTGACGGCAACCTTTTTGTTCAGGAACATCTGGATGGAATCCCCCACCACCATGGTTTCAATGCCGGGAGCAACCAGTTTTTCATCCTGAAGGCTCTTCAAATATTCCAGAGCCTTCACGCCTTCAGGCTGGTTCAGTTCAACGGCGGTGCCGTTTTCGTTAAAGAATTTGGCGCCATACATCCGCAGCATCAAATTGGTCCAGGTATCGCCCACGGGGCTGCCGCAGTACAGGGCAAAAGGATATACATCCGGAAGCACGCTTAGCGCCACAAGCGCTTCTTTGAACTGCTCAGGCGTCCAAGCGCCGATTTCCCCTTCGGGCAGCAGGTGCTCCGCCCCCGCTTCTTTGAACATCGTGACATTCAATCCCAAATGCCCGGTTTCAGCGCAGAAGGGGAACAGATAGGTATCGCCGTTGGCGGATACCGCGTCCCAAATGGCGGCGGGAATATCAGCCTTGTCCTCTTCGGTGATGATATCGTTGAGGGGCTCCAGCAAGCCTTCATGCGCATAATCGAAGGTTAGGAAGTCCGATTCGAAGTAAATATGCGGGGTGGTGCCGGATTGTACGGCAACCGACAGCTTCTCCGCGCGTTGCTGTGGATCAATCAGCTCTACCTGGATGGTGATATTGGGGTGGATGGCCTTAAAATCCTCCGCGGCTTTGGTGAAAAAATCAGTGAAGGACGCGTTTTCCTCCAGCGGATCGTATACGCCTTTCCAGTTGGGGCCGGTCCACAGTGTGATGGTCATTTCCTTGTCGGAAAGCACCGCTGCAGGCGCCTGGGCGCCAAGGGCCAGCTGCGGCAGCACTAGCCACAGAGTTAACAGGATTGCAAACAGTCTTTTCATCAGTAGATCCTTCCTTCCACATACGTAGTTCCATATCGGCCGACAATTGATGGTATGTTTATTTTACACAATCAAGCGGCAAAAGAAATGGACGATTCCCCCATTTTTTGCATAATCTGTTTGTCCAAATCCGCATCACAGCGCAAAATTAGATTGCATTCCCAATTTGCTACATAAAAAATCGGTTTCCTGTACAAATCCACTGCGATTTTTGATTCCAGGCATTCTCTGTTCAAAAAGCAGAATGATCTGTTGTATAATGCATGCAGTATGGAGTTTCCCGGCCGGGGAGGGATGCGCACTGGGAAAGCACAACAACTATCAGTTTAAAAAGCGCTTGACGGCATACCTTATGGCGATGGCGCTCACGATGGCCTTGGTCTGCGTCAGCTTCTTTTACGGTTCATCCCGTCAGTCGCTCCTGGAATATATGGCAAATACGCAGCTGTTAAACGTAAAGAAGCAGATGAATACCATTGATTACCAATTGCAGCAGATGGACAGTTTCATTATCTGGCTGCTCACCAACGCCAACCTGCGCAGCCTGCTGGCCAGAGATGAGGCTGGCGCTACAATATTTGATACCACGAAGCGCGATTCCTATGCGGAAATCAACCGCCAGTTTAATTTTACCCCCATCACGCGCTACATTGGCTATTTTCTGATTCAGGCCAATAACGGTTTGATCTTCCGCAATGGGCATGACGCCTACTCTATAGACCCGGAGGCTTTTGAAACCGAGCTTTGGTATCAGGCTGCCAGGCAAAGCAACGGAAAGACCATCCTTTCCAGCGCAGTAAAAAACTATACCAACATACCCGCGCAAACCGACACCCCCAACCTGGATTATGTGATTCCTGTGTTCAAGTACCTTAACAACCGCCAAAGTCTGCAAAGGGAAGGGCACCTGATTATGCTGTTCAGCACGGATATGCTGTTTTCCCTGGACGATATGGAGATGAAAGAATCCGGCAGCAGCAGCCTGTTGTGCGATAACGAGGGAATGGTTATTTTCAGCAGCATTCCCGAGGAAATTGGCACAAAGCTAACAGACCCCGCTATGCTCCAAACAGCGGTCAAGGGGGAGGCCGGCTCCTTGATCTCCAAGGAGAATCATGAGAATATTATGGTCGTCTATGCCCGTTCCGCCTCCTCGCAATACCATTTGATCCACAAAGTGCCGCTCAGCAATATTTTGCAAAACAGTGGTTCCATGGTCCATACGATTCTGGCGGCGCTCTCCCTGGGATTATTGTTTTCGCTGCTGCTTTCGCTGTACCTTTCCTCCGGCTTTTCCAAACCGGTGCAATACCTGGTGGCAAAGGTGAACCGCATCGCAAAGGGAAATTTTGAAACCAAGGAGGATCACCAGACGCTTTTTTGCGTGGAGCTGGCTACGCTAAACCACAGCATCGACCGTATGAATGACAGCATTACCACCTTGCTGAAAGAGAGCATCTTGCGTGAAGCGGAAAAGCGAAAGATGGAGATGCAGATGCTGCAATTGCAGATCAACCCCCACTTTCTCTATAATACGCTCAATTCCATTAAATGGATGGCCACGCTACAGGGGCTGGACGGGATCCGTACCATGGTCAGCAGTCTTGGGGCATTGCTGCATGCGGCTTTTGACAAATATGCGGAGTTGATTCCCCTGCGCCAGGAGATGGATATTCTGCAATACTATCTGAATATTCAACAAATCAAATACAAAGGTTCCATCACGTTTCATGTGGCTTGCGAGGAAAAAGCCTTGCTGGACAGCTTTATTCCCAAATTCACTTTGCAGCCCCTGGTAGAAAACGCGATTTTCCACGGCATTGAACCGAAGCATACCATGCAAGGTGTGGTTGAGATTCGCATTTGGAAGAATGAAGACGCCTTGTGCGTAAGTGTATATGACGACGGCGTAGGGATTCCACAGGAAAGGATGGGGCAGCTGATTAAAATGCAGAATACGCAGAAGGGCAGAAATATCGGCATCGCAAATGTACACCGCCGGCTGCAGCTGTTTTTTGGCGACGCCTTCGGACTGGAGGTACAAAGCGAGCTGGGCCAGTATACCCGCGTCACAGTACGCATTCCTTACACATACACCGGGCTGGAGGGAGGTATCCCATGAGGATCGTCATTGTGGATGATGAGCTGTTAACCCGCGTCGGCCTGAAATCAATGCTCGACTGGGAGGCCTACGGATATAGCCTTGTAGCGGAGGTGCCGGACGGCCAGCGAGCGCTGCAAGCAATTCATGAATATCGTCCGGATGTAGTCCTGACCGATATCAAAATGCCTGTGATGGATGGAATACAATTGATTCAGCAGATCAACCAGTTGCCCTTTACCCGTCCCCAAATCATTGTATTAAGTGGATATAATGATTTTGCATTTGTAAAAGAAGCCATGCGCCTTGGCGCGGTAGATTACCTGTTAAAACTGGAGATGGAAAAAGAGGATCTGCTAGGAGCCCTAAAGCGCATCGAGGCGACGCTGCGAGAGGGCGCTGAAGCGGAAGATTCCAAAAGTAGGGAGCAGCGTGAGCTGGAACGGCAAGCCATTACCCAAGCGCTGCTGCATGGGAAAATCACGGATGCAGGGGACCTCTTTCTAAATCAACGCCATTTCCAAATTCGCGCCTTTTTCAGGATGCAGTCCAAGACCCAGGGGCATCCCGAAGTCATTCAGAATGCGATTGAAAATATCGCCCAGGAAATTGTGGCCGACGTGCCGCATGCCAGGGCAGCCTATGGGGGAGATGGCAGGTTCTATCTCTTACTTCACGGGAAAATTTCTCCCTCGGAGCAGCAGAAGAAGGCGTTTTCGGATCTCTGCCTTCAAATTAATGAAAAGGTAGAGAAGTACTTGAATGTGACCCTGGGCTGGAGCCCGCCCCACTATGCCAAGGGGCTGCAAGAGCTGAAGGACGCATACGACAAATGCCTCTCCAAGCTGGTGGTGGCCGAGGCTGGCTATCCGCAAAGCCCTTTGATGCATTTGCACGAAAAGCCTTTACCCAGGGCCATCCGAAAGAGTCTGGAGTATATAAGCTTGCATTACATGGAAAATATCAGCTTGCAGGATATGACCAAAATATCAGGATTAAGCGTTTCTTATTTTGGGAGCAGCTTCCGGCAGCATACAGGGTACGGATTTGTGGATTACTTAAACCGCATACGGTTGGAGCATGCAAAAAAGATGCTGCAAAACACAAAACTTAAAATCTATCAAATTGCACAGCATGTAGGATATCAAAACAGCTTCTACTTCAATCGGCTATTCAAAAAAGTCGAAGGAATGACGCCGGTGGAATACCGAAATTTTGGCCTATCCGCCAAAGCAGCACATGACCCCAAAGCCGTTGATTAAAAAGCCCATGCGGCGCTACAAGATATCAACCCCGGTGCGTCAAGGGAATTGAAGGGGATGGGACACAGCGCAGGCCCAGAATGTCAAATCAAGTGCAGCGCTTGGATGGGGCAGAAATCCCCCCCTTTGAACCAGCGCGGCTTGGCTGTGCGCCTCCCCCATGTTCGGATGGTATCCAGTCCATTAATCACCCGGCGGAATCAACCCCTTGCGCCCGCTTCCCAATGGGCGTTTTTTCTTTCCCAAATTCTATTGACAGCCCCGCACCTTTATGGTTTAATAATGTCTGTTTCTGAGTTTACCACCACTAAACCTACGGGTGCTGTTTCAGCAAGGAGGTGAGGCCTTGAAAATCGGCGGAAAGCTTCGGGAGCTGAGGATTCAGCTCAATTTGACCCAGGAGGAGCTTGCGAACCGCTGCGAGCTCAGCAAGGGTTTCATCTCCCAGGTGGAACGGGATCTGGCCTCCCCCTCCATCAGCACCCTCACCGACATGCTGGAATGCCTGGGCAGCAGCTTGCAAGCCTTTTTCGCAGAGGAGCGCAAGGAAAAGGTGGTTTTCGCTCCCCAGGACATGTTTGAAAAGGCTGACGATGAAAGCGGCCGCGGCAAGATTACCTGGCTGGTGCCGGACGCCCAAAAGAACGCCATGGAGCCGATTTTGCTGGAGCTTCAGCCGGGCTGTTCCTCTCAGGAGCTGCCGCCCCACGAGGGGGAGGAATTCGGCTATGTGCTCCGGGGGCAGGTAAAGCTGCTGGCGGGGAAAAAGCAATTCACCATCAAGCGCGGCTATAGCTTCTGCCTTCATCCTTCCACCACCCATTGCCTGAAAAACACAGGCCAGAGCGTGGCTGCCGTGCTTTGGATCTCTACGCCCCCCAGTTTTTAATGCATCATAAAGGAGCGCTCCCCCATGGTTGAAAGCATGCACCTCATCGACTTGCAAGGCATTTCCAAGGATTTTGACGGTACCCGGGTTCTGAGCAGCATCGACCTGTATGTCCGCAAAAAGGAATTTGTGACCTTGCTGGGCCCCAGCGGCTGTGGCAAAACCACCACCTTGCGCATCATCGCCGGGTTTGAGTACCCCTCCGAGGGAAAGGTTTTGTTTGAGGGCAAGGACATTACCGACGTGCCCCCCTATAAGCGCAAGGTGAACACCATCTTTCAAAAATACGCCCTCTTCCCCCATCTCAACGTCCAGGACAACATCGCCTTTGGCCTGAAAATCGCCAAGGTCCCCCGGGACGAGGTCCGCCGCCGGGTGGATAAGATGCTGGATTTGGTGAACCTGCGGGGGTATGGCAGGCGCAGCGTGGACGCCCTCTCCGGCGGGCAGCAGCAGCGGGTGGCCATCGCCCGGGCCCTGGTGAACGAGCCGGAGGTGCTGCTGCTGGACGAACCCCTGGGCGCGCTGGATTTGAAGCTGCGCAAGGAGATGCAGTTGGAGCTGAAAAACATGCAGCAGCGCCTGGGCATCACCTTCCTCTACGTCACCCACGATCAGGAGGAAGCCCTCACCATGAGCGATACCGTGGTGGTGATGCGGGACGGGAACATCCTCCAGATCGGCACCCCCAAAAAGATCTACGACGAGCCCGCCAACGCCTTTGTGGCGGATTTCATCGGGGAAAGCAACATCATGCGGGGCCGGATGGTACGGGATGAGCTGGTGCATTTCAGCGGCTACGACTTCCCCTGCGTGGACTCCGGCTTTGGGGAAAACGCGCCGGTGGACGTGGTGGTGCGGCCAGAGGACATCATGATCGTGGGGGAGGACATCGGCCAGATCTCCGGCGTGGTGCAAAGCGTGCTCTTCAAGGGCGTACACTACGAGATGATGATCGATACCGGGGAAACCACCTTCAAGGTCCACTCCACCATCATGCAGCCCCAGGATTCCAGGGTGGGCCTGTCCATCGTGCCCTACAACATCCACATCATGAAGCCCATGGCCGAACCCCTGGAGGCATTGGAGGGCGAGGGCTTAGAGGGAGGCGAGGAGTGACATGAACCGCGGCCTGCTTCTCCCCTCCTGGGCCCTGAGCGCCTTGGCGGTAGGATTTGTGCTGTTTGTGGCCCTTTGCCTCCTGGCCATCCGCAAAAACCACGGCATGAAGCGCTCCTTTTTCGCCTCTCCCTACACGATATGGATGGTGGTGTTCACCCTCATCCCCTGCGTGCTGATTGGCTACTATGCCCTGACCGACGTCAATGGGAACTTCACTTTGGACAACTTCGCCAACTTCTGGGACAGCAACCATGTCGTCAACAAGATGTACACGGACATGGGCCCGGAGTTCAGCGTGCTGATTCAGCGGGGCACCGTGAACATTGACATTTTGATCTACTCCACCTGGATGGCCCTGCTGTGCACCGTGATCTGCCTGTTTCTGGGCTATCCCGCCGCCTTTTTCATGACGGACCGGCAGATGAAGCGGGGCTCCACCATCGTGGTGCTGTTCATTATCCCCATGTGGATGAACTTCCTGCTGCGCACCGTGGCCTGGATGACCCTGCTGGAGGATCAGGGGCTGATCAACCAGATTCTCAAAACCCTGGGCTTCTCCGGCGCGCACCTGATGTACAACAACGGGGCGGTGCTGCTGGGCATGGTGTACAACTTCCTGCCCTTTATGGTGTTCCCCATCTACACCTCCCTGAACAAGATGGACAACAAGCTGCTGGAGGCGGCCCAGGACCTGGGGGCGAACCCCGTGCGCACCTTCTCCAGGGTGACCTTCCCCCTGAGCCTGCCCGGGGTGATCTCCGGGATTACCATGGTGTTCATGCCCTCGGTGACCACCTTCTTCATCCCCCGGATTTTGGGAGGCGGCAACACCATGATGTTTGGGGATTTGATTGAGAACAAGTTCCTGACGGAAAACAACTGGGGGGTGGGCAGCGCCCTGTCCTTGGTGATGATGGTGCTGATTCTGCTGAGCCTGAGCATTCTGCGCAAGGCGGACCCGGAAGGGGAAGGAGGGGGTATGGTATGAAGCGGTTCTTGCAACGGAGCTACCTGACTTTGGTGCTGCTGTTTCTATACTTGCCCATTGCCGTGCTGATCGTGCAAAGCTTCAACGCGGGAAAAAGCCGGGCCGTATGGGAGGGGCTTTCCCTGCGCTGGTATCAGGCTTTGCTCCAGGACCAGGCCATCATGAAGGCCCTGTACGTGACGCTGACCGTGGCCGTCATTGCCGCCATCGCCGCCACGGTGCTGGGCACTTTGGCCGCCATCGGCATCCACGCCATGAAAAAGCGGCCCCAAGGCGTGATGATGACCATCACCAACTTGCCCATGACCATGCCGGACATCGTGACGGGCATCTCCCTCATGATCCTGTTCACCTTCTCCAAGATCGAGCGGGGCTATGTCACCATGCTGCTGGCCCACATCACCTTCAACACCCCCTATGTGATCCTGTCGGTGCTGCCCAAATTGAAACAGATGAACAAGCACACCTACGAGGCGGCGCTGGATCTGGGGGCTACCCCCACCTACTCCCTGTTCCATGTGATTCTGCCGGAGATCAGCCCCGGGGTGGTGACCGGAGCGCTGCTGGCCTTCACCCTGTCTTTGGATGATTTCGTCATCAGCTACTTCACCACCAGCCCCATGGTGCAAAACCTCTCCACGCTGATCTACTCCAAGGCCAGAATCGGCATCGAGCCCACCCTCAACGCCCTAAGCGCGCTGATGTTCCTGGCATTGCTGGTGCTGCTGCTCATTGTCAACCGCCGCAGCAGCAAGCCCGCCGACGCCGCCACATCCATCTAACCCATCAAGAATTGGAGGAACCCGCTATGAAAAAGATTGTCGCCCGCTTCCTTGCCCTGGTTATGATCTCTTTGCTGCTCCCCACCGGCGCCCTGGGCGAAGGGGTGGTCAACGTCTACAACTGGGAGGATTATATCAGCCAGGAGGCGCTGGACCTGTTTACCGAGGAAACCGGCATTACCGTGAACATGATGAACTTCACCACCAACGAGGACATGATGGTGCAGCTGCGCAACTCCCCCTCGTCCTTTGACGTGGTGTTCCCCTCGGATTATTGCATCGAGCGGCTGATCACCGAAAATCTGCTGGAGGAGATCGACTTCTCCCGGATCCCCAACTTTGAGTACATCGACCCCAACCTGAAAAACCCCTCCTACGACAAGGAGAACCTGTATTCCGTGCCCTACATGTGGGGAACGGTGGGCATCCTGTATAACACCCGGATGGTTTCGGAGCCCATCACCAGCTGGAGCTCCCTGTTTGATCCCCAGTATAAGAACAACGTGTTCATGATGGACTCCATCCGGGACGCCATGGGCATCACCCTCAAATACCTGGGCTATTCCATGAATACCCGCAACCCCCTGGAGATCAACGCCGCCAAGGAAGCGCTGATCAAGCAAAAGAAGGACGGCATCGTAAAGGCCTACCAGGTGGACGAGACCAAGGACAAGATGGTGGCCGGAGAAGCGGCCCTGGCGTTGATGTGGAGCGGCGACGCCCAATACGCCATGGATATTGACCAGCGCAACGCGGAAAAGAACGGCATGGAGCCCACCCTGGCCTATGTGGTGCCCCAGGAGGGCAGCAACATCTGGGTGGACGGCATGGTGATCCCCAAGGGCGCCAAGAACAAGGAGAACGCCGAAACCTTCATCAACTTCATGAGCCGCCCGGACGTGGCCCAAATCAACTGCAACGAAATCTGGTATTCCACCCCCAACACCGAGGCCGTAAAGCTCATGGGAGACGACTATGTAACCAACCTCACCATGAACCCCACCCAGGACATCATCGACCGCTGCGAGTTCTTCAACGACATCGAGGACATGATCGCCATTTATAACGCCATGTGGCTGGAGATCAAGAGCGCGAAGTAAGGCAATGCATTGGATGGCCGGCCGCGAAGCGGCTTCATGGAGCCCTGGCGGGTTCAAGGTTCGGTTTTGCGCTATTTCTGTCATATTCAATGGGGCAAGCATTATGCTTGCTCCATTGAACATATTGGGGTATCATTGACTTGAAATACAACCGTGCTCAAGAGGTGAATCTTCATGAATGAAATTTTAGCGTTTTCTAACCGGGGGATGTTCCGTGAGTGGTTATGCGCAAATGAAAGAACCAGCGAAGGGGTATGGCTTCTTTTTGGTAAAAAAGGCGGGCCGCAGACGCTTACCGCTATGGAGGCTCTGGAAGAAGCCCTGTGCTTCGGATGGATTGACGGACAAATGCAAAGCCTTGACAGCACAAAATATAAGAAGTATTTTGCGCGCCGTACCGCAAATAGTAAATGGTCAGATAAGAATAAGGCGTTAGCGGCGAAGCTTGAGGAACAAGGGATCATGACGGATTCCGGCAGGGCAAAAATAGCGGAAGCAAAAAACAACGGTCAATGGAATGCCGCTAAATCCCCCACAATTTCCGATGAGCATATCGCCGCTTTATCGGATTTGTTAAAGGAATACGAACCAGCTTATACGAATTTTCAGGCAATGCCCCCCTCTGTCAAAAGGACTTACACGCGGGCGTATTTTGACGCAAAAACAGACGCTGGACGGGATAGGCGTTTCACCTGGATGGTTGAACGCCTTGCTAAAAATCTAAAGCCTATGTAAAGGCTTTCGGGATGAAAGAGGCATCGTAAGCGGCGCTAAAAGCAAGGGCTGTTAGCGCCACCGTGACCACAGCAGCCAGCAAAAGCGTTCCCGCGCACCGGCAGCGGGCATGGGGCCTAATCTTCCCAGCCCGCTTTTGAGCGCATATATCGGCGAAAGTCCGCCGCATGGCTCGTTCAAACAGGTGGGTCACATGGTACAGCAGCCTGTGGTACGCATACGCGGTTTTGCAAAAGGTTTGTTCAGCCTCGCAGGGGGCTCCTTTCCTACGGCCATGGCCGCATGATGACGCGTTTCCATACGCGAAGACTGTGGCGAAATGGTCTTTGTTTCACAGCGGCGACAAACTTTTTCCCCAGGAAGCGGGTTATGACAGACAAGCAAACAACGTTATAGATTGTGCTATCCTTGGAAGCAAATCACACAATACGGCCCGTCTGTTTAAACTATGCAAATATACAAGTGCCAAGGGGGAGCGCCATGGAAAAACCCTTTTCAGGCGGCGTGAACCGCCTGAAAAGGGTTTTGGAAAGGGTTCCTGGGAAGGCCCCGCGTGGGGTGTGAAAAGCGTCGCTCCTCGCGGGCTTCCACTGGCCTCACTCCACCCCCGTCACCTCATACCCGGCCTCAGTCACCGCGTCCTTCATGGCTTGCTCGTTCAGGTCCTGTCCGCTGACCCGGGCCAGCTTCTTTTCCAGGTCCACCTGGGCCCCCGATACGCCGGAAAGGGCGGAAAGCGCCTTTTCCACCGCCATCTTGCAATGGTTGCAGCTCATGCCTTCAATGTGAATGATCTTTTCCATGGTTTTTTCCTCCTGTTTCATGTCTTGGGGGGAGGCTTGCTCCCCGGTTCTTTGCTTTTTTTCCTGCTCCCAAAGCCGTGCCGCTTCCATGGCGGCCAAAGAGCATTGGCCCCCGCTGTTCTCCCCCGTCTCCTCCACCGCGGCCCTGTCGGCCTTGAAGCGCTTCAGCCGCAGGGCGTTGCCCACCACAAACACGGAGCTCAGGCTCATGGCGGCGGCCCCGATCATGGGGCTCAGGGTGATGCCAAAGAAGGGATACAGCACCCCGGCGGCAATAGGAATGCCGATCACGTTGTAGAAGAAGGCCCAGAACAGGTTCTCCTTGATGTTGGTCAGCACCGCGCGGCTGAGACGGATGGCCGTGGGAAGGTCGGTGAGGCGGTTGCTGGAGAGCACCACATCCGCGGTTTCAATGGCGATATCCGTGCCGGTGCCCACGGCGATGCCCACGTCCGCCTGCTTCAGGGCCGGGGCGTCGTTGATGCCGTCCCCCACCATGGCTACCTTCTGGCCGCTCTGCTGGAGCTGGACGATCTTCGCCGCCTTATCCCCAGGCAGCACCTCCGCCATTACCTCGCTGATACCCGCCTCCTGGGCAATGGCCTGGGCCGCCTGCCGCTGGTCCCCTGTGAGCAGGTAGGGCGTGATGTTCAGCTCCTTCAGCCGGGCAATGGCAGCCGGGGCCGCGGGCTTGATGGTGTCCGATACGCCCAGGACGCCCAGAAGGGTCTTTTCTTTAGCGAAGCAGAGGATGGAGTAGCCCTTGGCCTGAAAGTCCTCCATGGCTTCCCGGGCCCCGCCCATGGATACGCCGTTTTCCTCCATGAAGCGCTGGTTCCCCGCCAGATGGATGCGGCCGTTGATCTTGCCGCTGAGACCTTTCCCGGCCACTGCCTCAAACTCCGTCATGGGGCCCACTTCCACGCCCTGGCACTTGCCGTACTCCCGCACGGCCTCCGCCAGGGGATGCTCGCTGCCGTATTCCAGGGTCATGGCCACTTGCAGCAGCTCTTCCCGGGTGCTGTCCCCGGTGGCATAGGCCCCCTGAACGCTCATGCGGCCCTCGGTGAGGGTGCCGGTCTTATCCAGCACCATGCTTCCAATGTGGTGCAGCGTTTCCAGCACCTCGCCGTTGCGGAACAGGATGCCGTTTTGCGCCCCCACGCCGGTTCCCACCATGATCGCCACGGGAGTGGCCAGGCCCAGCGCGCAGGGACAGGAGATCACCAGCACCGCGATGGCGCAGGACAGGGCGAAGGAGAAGCTCTGCCCCACCAGCAGCCATACGGCCATCGTCACCAAAGCGATGGTGATCACCACGGGCACAAACACGCCGCTGACCCGGTCCGCCAGCTTGGAAATCGGAGCCTTGCTGTCCGCCGCTTCCTGCACCAGCCGGACGATCTTCGCCAGGGTGGTATCCTCCCCCACCTTGGTCACCCGCATCCGGAAGGACCCGGTCTTGTTCAGACTTCCGGCAATCAGCTCATCCCCCTCCCGTTTGTCCACGGGGACGCTTTCCCCGGTCATGTGGGATTGGTCCAAAGCCGCGGCCTCGGTCAGCAGCACGCCGTCCACCGGAATGCGCTCCCCAGGGCGGATCAGCAGCACATCCCCCATCACCACCTGGGCCACGGGCAGCACCATTTCCTGCTCCTCCCGCAGCGCCGTCACCTGATCCGGGGCCAAGTCCATGAGCTTCTCAATGGCGGCGGTGGTCTTTTTTTTGGCCCTGGCCTCAAAGAATTTCCCCAGGGTGATCAAGGTCAGGATCATCACCGCGGACTCAAAGTACAGCTCCATGGAAGCGCCATGGACGGCCTCGATATTTCCATCCCCATAGTTCACGGCCATCCCCAGCAGCGTGGCGATGCCATAGGCATAGGCGGCGCTGGACCCGATGGCAATCAGGCTGTCCATGTTGGGGTGCAGGGAAACAAGGCGTTTGAAGCCCACTTGAAAATAGTTCTTGTTGATCAGCAGCACCGGGGTGGTGAGCAGCAGCTGCGCCAGGGCGTTCACCATAGGGTAATGGTGGGCGCTCAGAATTTTGGGCACGGGCCAGCCAAACATGTGATGCATGCTCAAATACATCAGCGGCACCAGAAACGCCAAAGAGGCCAAAAAGCGCCTCCTCAGGGGCAAAGACGCGTCCTGTCCCCCGGAGGAGGAACCGGGAGCCTTCCTGTCCTTGGCGCTTTGCCCGGCGCTTTGATCCTGGGCGATGGCCTTGTAGCCCGCGTCCTTCACAGTCTGCTCAATTTCCTGCCGGTGGGGCTCCCCATCCTTGGTCTGCACAGTCATGCTGTTGCTCAAAAGGCTTACCTGGGCCTTTTCCACAAAAGGCAGCTTGCTCACCGCCCGCTCCACATGGGAGCTGCACGCCGAACAAGTCATGCCTTCAATTTGATAGCGAAACATGGGGGCCTCCATTTCCTCTTTTTTTGTGGGTATCGTTTTCAGGGAACAATATCCAGGGAGTTGCTTCCAGTGTAAGCATTCCACCCATGTTTGTCAATTACCCGCTTCCCCCCGAACTGAAACCCGGCGCCCTTGCAGGAATACGGCTGCCCCTGGGGGAATACATTCCACAGCATCATGGAGCCGGGATGAGGAGGTTCATATGAAAAACAGCCCCTTGATTGGCGTTTCCGGGAGTATCGAGCATGACGAAAGCAAGCAGATGATCCTTCGGGATTATATGACCGCCCTTCTGGCCGCAGGGGGAATCCCTTTGCTGCTGAGCCTGGACATGGAGCAGGAGCATCTGGAGGCCCTTTTGCCCCGCCTGGATGGCGTGATGCTGGCGGGGGGCTACGATGTGGCCCCCGGCTTATACCATACCCTCCCCCAGGCGGGGTTGGGGCAGGTGGACCCTCTGCGGGACGGCTTTGAGCTGCGCCTAACCCGGGCTTGCCACAGCCGGGGAATGCCCCTTTTGGGCGTCTGCCGCGGAATCCAGATCATGAACGTGGCCCTGGGCGGCACGCTGTACCAGGACCTCCCCTCCCAGTATTCCCAGGAAACCCAAAGGGAGCTGATTTTGCACAGCCAGCGGGAACCGGGGAAGTACCCCAGCCACCTTGTGCGCCTGGGTCGCAAATCCCGCCTCTTTGAGATCCTGGGGGAGGAGAGCCTTTCGGTAAATTCCTTTCATCATCAGGCCGTACGGGAACCAGCCCCGGGCCTTCGGATCTGCGCCCAGGCCCCGGACGGCGTCATTGAGGCGGTGGAGGATGAGGCCCACCCCTTCTTCGTGGGCGTACAATGGCATCCGGAGCGGCTATATCGCAGCGATCTGCCTTCTTTGGCCCTTTTTGCCGCCCTCATCCTGGCTGCCGCCGCCTATGCCAAGGAGGCCGGGAAGGAGGAAGCCCCATGAACGAAATCGTCCTTCGCCTCCGCCGGGGCGAGGATCTGCTGCTGGGCATCCGTGCCGCAGCGGAAAAGCACGGCCTTGCCGCCGCCTATGTGGGCTGCTGCGTGGGCTGTGTTCTGGAGGCGCGCCTGCGGGACGCCGGCGGCGTGACCCTTCACACCCTCCGGGAGCGGATGGAAATCGTCAGCCTCGTCGGCACCGTGAGCCAGGCCCGCTGCCATCTGCACGGGGTTTTCAGCAAGGAAGACCTTTCCACCGTGGGCGGGCATCTGGCGGAGGGCTGCATCGTCAACACCACCGCCGAGATCGTGCTTTGCCCTCTGCCCCAATACCGCTTTGGCTCCGTTTATGACGAGGCTACAGGGTACTATGAGCTGGATATTCAGGATCTGTAACGGATGTGGTGAGTGCGGGTGGGTGTGGATAGGCGTGGGTAGGTGTGGACATGGGTAGCCGTGCACAGTCCGGGTGGAGATCCTTGTTCCTTTGCTCTTGGGAGGGGGTGGCAAGGGCATCATGGGTTGTGTTTTGGGTAAGATTTTGGATGGGATTTGGGTGGGATTTGGATGGAGTTTTAGATGGGGTTTCGGGTAGGGTTTTTCATCGTACTGCAAGGGGCGTTTCTCTGTTATTCTCCTATATATCTTCACGCCGTTTTTCGCGATTGGGGAGTTGACAAGTCCCTAAAGCCATGCTATCATTACTTTCGTTCTCGGAAAGCAATCTATGGGGCATTAGCGCAGTTGGTAGCGCGCTACATTCGCATTGTAGAGGTCAGGAGTTCGAATCTCCTATGCTCCACCAAGAAGGATGTTATCCGAACTGGTTTTACCCAAACAGGGTTGATCGGCAGCTCGCTTAGCGGGATACGGTCAACCCCATTTTTATGTTATAGACCCTTAAGATATCATTATTGGATAGATTCAGTTGATGAATGTATTAACCAGGGTACGGCGGTGCCGTTTCCATCCCCGACCCGGCCCACCATGAAAAATTGCGGCAGACCGGGTGTATCCCTATGGAGTTCCGCAGTGTGATCCATGTGTATAGCGCTGCCATCGGAGACATGGAATACAAGGGCGAAAAACACCGTATCTCTTACTGCGCAAGACCAGCCACAATCCCCCCGTTCCACTACAAAGGAATACAGCGTTGTACGGTATGAGGTGGAGGAAAACGGTACGGCTGTGACCTTGGTTGATATGGTCAACGGTATAGTGCGTATCAATGGTGTGGACTATACGGAGCAGATCAGCGCATTGCTCAATTAGCAAGGCAAGGGGCGAAGATAACTCTGCCCTCTTTCTGGCCAGCCATTCGCCGCAAGCGCCCAAACCGCTTCCCGTAAAATATCGCTGATTCTTAGATGAACAAATGTAAACAATCATTACGCAACGTTGAATACGTGAGAATCGGCTTAGATTGTGCCGACCATAAAAACATGATATAATTAGAAAAAATAGATTAGTATACATCCAACAAACTGAATAGGAGGTACCATCATGAAAGGCATGGAAAGAGCATTTGTGGTTGCAGTATTGCTTTCACTGTTTTTGGTTGTTTTGCCCATGGCAGCGGGTGAGGGCATGGTGGCGGAAAAGAATATCGATGGGCTGTACTTATTTCTGGATATTCCCTTTGATGCCACAACTCCAGAAGATTTTCAAAGTGTGGTACAAAAGCGAACAGGTATGGAAATGACCATCAATCCCGTGGAAAATAGTCAGATTGTGACAAGCACTGCAAACCAGGGCTATGAAATGGACTTGTTTGGATATCCCGCCACCCTCGCCGCAACGTTTCATAAGAATGCTGAACTGAGATATATCAAGCTATACTCAAGGCTTGCAAGTCTTCTGCCGGAATATGAGAATGGTATCAAAGATCATGGAGCGCTGGGATTAAAAGTTTACCAAGAGATGCGGGAAAAGGCGGTTCATCAATATGGGGAGCCAGACCAGGAATATTTTATCACTAGAGGAGATGGTATTGGTTTTTGGAAGCAGGGGGACAAATGGGATTCAGCAGAGATGGTGAAGATCTTTGAAACGGTAAAATCAAATGTTTCCCTGTTTACTCACTGGGGAAACGTGAGATTGTTTAGCCTGATGTACTTTAATAAGCGGGGCCCCGCTATGGTCGAGTTTTGTTATGCAAATAGTGAATGGCCAGTACCAAAAACCATCAGGGAGTACGTATTGCCAAGTAAATGAAGTGTTGGCAAAATCATAATAAGGTCCTGTTTTTATGAAAGTAAGAACGGGGCTTTTACTATCCTAGGGTTGGCATTGGTCCGCCCCTTGCACGCGAAAGGAGACCGCCATGAAGGAAACCGCCCAAAGGCCGCCATCTGAGGCCAAAAAGCTAGGGGTTTCCAGCATCCTGCTATTATGCATATAGGAAAACTGGAATTAGTCACACCCACCAAGAGCTGGGATATGGATGTGAACCCAATTGAGTACGATTTTGACCAGACCACAGGCCTGGAACTGCTTGCTGTGATGGACATGAAGACCATACGGGAACGGGAGAAATCCAGGTACGAGTTTACCACCAAGCAGGGCTCATCTATGAGAACGCGCACCAATGCTTTTTTATTTTTCATAATAACAAACGCCAACAGAAAATTACTACCCGGGAATCCAATGGGGCGCATACCCATTTGGCGCACGGTTTTGCGTAGGAAAGTCTAGTGTGTTATGCCTGCCTTGCCCGAAAGAGACGCAAGTGTTTACACGCTCTGCTCAAAGGCGTAAAGGGCGCGGCAGGAAAACGGCATGATTTTGCGAGCGGTATGTGAGCAAATTTCACGCCGTTTTTTGTGCAGGGCAGGCATACATCGTGTCGTGGACAATCACAGAATAGTCCTGTGGGCATATTGCCAGAGTCTCGACGGAGTATCAGCGTCCAACTTTCCAGGGATGGGCGGATTGCTTCTCACATTGACGCCTTTCCTTATTCCTGCTGGGTTCAAAATAGGACTTATTGGGCTCCTCCAGATTCGTGTGGAGAGCATCAGGTTCAATGCGCAACGTCAAAATCTGATAAGGATGGAGGAGCAACGAGATTTGCCTCCCTTGGAAAGGCACTTGTTCCACCGCCTCCTCCAGCAAATTGCATAGGGCTGCCCGGCTGGGTACAGCCCCTAGACGCACCCGGGCCTGCGTGCGGCGTCCATGGCATTCGTACAGGCGCAAAATCGTTCCCCGGCCATCTTCCGCTTCCTTAACCGTCTCAATGATCACATTAGGCGCATCCACCGAAGCAAACGGTTTCTCCGGCGCACCTTCCCCCATGCCAAGCGCAGTACGCACCGGGTTGTTGAGTGCCGCTGCCGACTGATTCGTTTGTCCCTCCCGCCAGCCCTCCTGATGGGGCCATAAAGCATAGGTGAAATGATGTGTTTCTTGATCCGCTGCCGGGTTTGGATCAATGGAGCTTTTCAAGAGCGTTATGGACATGCCTCTCTCATCCACCGCGTAGCCATACTTGCAGTCATTCAGCAGGGAAACTCCATAACCCTGTTCCGATACGTCCATCCATCGATGGGCGCATACCTCAAAGCGCGCCTTATCCCAGCTTGTGTTTTGGTGGGTGGGCCGCGTGAGATTGCCAAACTGGATGTCATAGGTGGCTTCCTTGTAAAACACGTCCACGGGGAAATGGGCCTTGAGCAGATATTGCTTTTCCTTCCAGTCCACCTGGGTATCGAAATCAATGCGGGGCAGATCGTGATAAACGGTGATGATTTGCTGTATGGTGGAATTCATGTACGAATACGTCACCCGCAAACGCCCCAACACAGGCCCCTCGGCCAGCACTTCCACGGCCGTTGGGCAGCCGATTTCCCAGCAGCGGCGTTTATAATAAATATTGATGTCCCAAGCGTCAAAATTGTGAGGCTTGTTTTCATAGCATACCAGCCGGTTGAGTACTTCGCCCTGCCGCGCCACTTGGCGGTCAGCCCTTTTATCAATCAAGCTTTTGATGCGCATCCCTTCATCAAAGATGCCCTCAAAGTGAGGTGTACGAAAGCCTTCAGGGGTGATGGCCACCCTGGGGGCTTCCGCTGGCAAACCGTCAAACCAAAAGGCCGTGATCCCCATGGGCAAGAGCCCTTGCACGAAGGCGCATGCCCTGCTTTGCACATGCTGAACAGGATATAAACGCCCATGTGCGTCCCGTAGGGCGGTGACCGTTTCAGGCGCGTCAAACCAAAGCATATCATCGCGGATATGGGAAAGGGCGTTAAAGGCCAATACGTCACCGGCAACCCGCTGCGAAAGAGCCGTAATTCCTTCCGTTAGCAAGCCCTCCAGCACTTTTTCATCCGTGGCATATAAGCTGGCGGAATCCTCATACACCTTTTGGATGGATGAGCCAGGCAAGATATCGTGAAACTGCATGGTCAGTACGTCCAGCCAAAGAGCCTCCAAACGTTCCTTTGGATAGGGCAGGCCTTCCTGCCGCTGAGCCACGCTTCGCCAAAGCTCCACTTCACGAAGCAGAAGCTCCATCTTGCGGTTGCTCCGTTTGTTCCTGCCCATGGCGGTATAGGTGCCTCGATGGTATTCCAAATAGAGCTCTCCGCTCCAGCACGGCAGCCTGGGATCGCCCGTCACCCGCTGGTGGAGCGCCTCAAAAAAATCCCTGGCATGACCCATCCGCACCGACGGGCATCCCGGCAATGGGCTGTGCATGCGGCGGGCGTTTTCCATCATCCAGTCTGTAGGGCCTCCGCCGCCATCCCCATACCCAAAGGTGACCAAAAAATGGTCATCCAGCTCCTTCTGCTGAAAACGTTGCCATCCCCCTTTGATCTGTCCCGGCGCAAGCATGGCATTGTATGTGGTAAAGAAGGAAAGATCCTGGGCGGAGAGGCTTTGTCCCTGGGGTACATAATCCCGGGAGGGGGAGAAATGCGTCAGTACCTCGCTGCCATCGATGCCCTGCCATAAAAAGGTATCATAGGGGGTCTTGTTAAATTCGCTCCAACTCAGCTTTGTGGTCATAAAAAAGTCAATGCCCGCCTGCTTCAAAAGCTGTGGCAGCGCGGCGGAGTACCCAAATACGTCTGGCAGCCAAAGGATGCGGCAGCGTACCCCGAACTCCCGCTGAAAAAACGCCTGCCCATACAAAAGCTGCCGGGCCAACGCCTCTCCACCCGCCAAATTGCAATCCGCCTCCACCCACATGCCGCCCTCCACTTCCCAACGTCCCTCCCGCACCGCTTGCTGGATGCGGGCATACAGGGCAGGCTCGTCCTCCTTCACCATCTGATACAGGATTGCTTGGCTGGACATAAATTTGTATTCCGGGTATTCCTCCATCAACCGCAGCACGGTAGAAAAGCTGCGCGCCGCCTTATGGCGGGTTTGATCCATATCCCAAAGCCAGGCAATGTCAATATGGGTATGCCCGACGCACTCCGCAATAGCCTCAGGTGGCATCTGGGCCCGTTTGGCGTAGAAGGTTTCCTCCAGAAAATTCCGCGCCTTCTCCACCGAAGCGTCAAAGGCTTCGCTATGGGGGGAGCGCAGATCCAGCAGATCCAGCGTTTTGGAAAGAAGCTCCAGCGTGGTTTCCCGCTCCCGTTCACCCGCCGGCATCAACAATGCCGCCTGATAAGGGGCCTCCAGGTCCCAAATCAGCTGTCGCAAAGGTTCATGCAGATCTAACATCGTTAAAGCCAGAATAGGCGGGGCCTTTTCCGGTTCCTGGGGCGGTGCATAGCCTTCCAGCAGGATTTGCAAGCAGTCGCCGGGGCGGGTTGTTTGCCGCAAGAGTAACAGGGTGTGTTTGGTATCCAGGGCCTGTACCAATTCCCCATTTACCCGAACCTTAAACTGCGGGTTGACCGCTTCCCACTCAGCCTCTTTTCCGGTTCTCACCCGCAGGGCCAAACGGCCTGCGAAATCATCAGGCACATTCAGGGTAAAGGAAAAATTACACCAACATTCCGTCTGTCCCCAAGGGCCGCCATTGGCAAAAGGTTGGGGCGGACTTCCCGGAGGCGCTTCCATAACAATGCCGCAAACCGGTATTTGCTTTCGCGCCGTCAACCTCTTCAATTCTTCGAGCATATGTCCGGTTCGGGCGTCCAATTGATGCATCTGCAAAGGTTTCTCCCCCATCTGAAAATAAAACTACGCTTTTGCCCCCAGCCACTTCGTGTCTCCGGCGGCGTCACTCCTTTTCACCCATCACCCAATGCCGCCACAGGAGCGCCATAAAGACACCGCCTTGCACGGAACGGTTGATGAACTGGTGGTGGACGCCTTCCTCCGTTTCATACCAATCCGGGAAGGGAAACCTGGAAGGCGTCTCCGCCAAGTACCGGGCAATCGGGGCCGCAAAACGAGCCACCGTCTCCGCGTTTCCGCTGGAGGCCGCCATCCACATCTGCCAATCCGACTTGGTATACAAAGCCCGATTGTCCAGTGGGATGCCGTACCTCCGGGTTTCCTCCTCATATTTTGCCAGTTCTTTCGCAAAAAAGGAAGGGGGCAAAAGGTGAAATTCCAACAGTTGATCCCAAAGCGCGTTATACTTCAGGCTCCAACCCTTTCCATCCAGGGTAAGCGCCGTATGGGTTCCCTTGTCCGCCCGGGCCAGAACCCGGGCAAGCATTTCTCTCCCTTGGGCCTGATAAGCCTGTTCCTGGGCCTGCTTGCCCAGCTTCCCGGCCATCCAGCCAAAAGCCAGCACGCCATAGGTGGCTTTCAGCGCCAGATTGACATTGTGCGCCAAATGCCCTGCGAAATCATCAGTACAAAGCTGTTCTCCCGGATCTTCTCCGTGGACCGCCAGGTAATCCGCCCAGCCTTGCAGCGTATCCCAATGCGCCAGGGGCAACTCGGTATTTCCGTCAGCCCGCACGGCCGCCGCCAGCATGATCAGCATGTCTCCACACTCCTCTACCGGCATCTGAAAGCGGAGGTCATAAGGGCTCTCTTTTTGCCCTTCCCAATTTACCAAAGGAGGGAACACGTCCTTGGGGCCCACCTTTTCTCGTGGTCCTTTCCCGGGGATTCCCTGCAATAGGCCATAGACTTGACCAGTGGCATGCGGGTATCGCCCCACATCATGAGGGGCAAAGTCATGGGGCCATCCCGGAGATTCTGCAAAACGGAGAATGGGGCGGCACATGGCCCGTACCAGTTCTGGCGCGAACAGCAAAAAGAGCGGTATGGATGGATAACTTACATCCGTAGTGCCCATGCAACCATTGGAACCATTCTCCTTGGATACAAACAACGCTCTCCCCTGTTCGTCCGCCACCAGTTTGTGGGCCGCGACGCTTTGCCTGTATGCGGCGCACACCAACGTCTGATAGGCAATGCCACCGGCCCTTTCCGCCTGTCGTAAAACCTTCAAGTCCAAGCTTTGACACCGGGCCAAGATTTCTTCCCGCCGCTGCCAGCAATGGAGCATGGCATCCCAGAAGCGCTGTCCATTCCTGGCGTACCAAGGCCGCAAAAAGTGGCCAAAATAGTGGATGGATGCGATATCGTCATACCCAAAAAGCATGGGCCACACCGCTTTGTTCTCCCCATCAACCCGGCTTTCCCATTGGGCGGCCAATCTGCCTCCTTGGGCCGCCGGTTGGTATTCCATCCGCCCCTGCGCGCACAGGTAAGCATATCCCCAGTCAATGCTGGTCAAATCCCCCGAGTGGCACAGCAGGTTTTGCCTGCGCTGTCCCATCCAGCCCACGTTCAGATCGTTTTGGCGGGTCACATCCCCAAACATCGGCGGAGCCTGAAGGCCATCGTAACAAATGTCATCATATAGCGAAAAACAGGCCTGGAGGGCATGGGGCTGCCCATCCTTGCAAGAGGCTTCCAAGTGTAAGAACGTCACCGGAGTGGAGAGCAAGTCCCAATCCGAAAGCAGTAGCGGCGCGCAAAAGGAAAAGCGAAGCTTTATTCCTGAAAGATGATACGTAAAGGTGGTGGCGGTGGGCGTCAGGGAGACCTCCGCCTCCGCTGCCTGCGCTCCCTCCACTTTCCCTAGCAGAGCATAGGCAACGCCATCAATTTCCACCCTCATTTCCAGCCGCTTACGTTCCCCGGTCCAGTGCCGCGTATCCTCTCCGGCGGGCGCGTCCGCACACAACCAAATGGAGCAATAGGGATCGCTGGTAACCAAAGGGTACGCAGGCATCCGTTGTGTTACTGGCATATGGTTTCCTCCGTATTGTTTTTAATGCTGTTCCCGCAAACGGATGGTATTCCACGAATACGCTGGAAGCGTCCATATGGGGTCGGGCGTTACCGCCATCTCACGCGGGGTCAAGCGCGAGGGATGACTCCCATCGTTTTTGTCCTGCAGCGCCCCATATAGCGCGGCATGAGAAATGGTTTCCTTGCTTTTTGCGAATCCAAATGTTTCCAGCGAAAGGGTGATCTCCTCTTCTCCACGATTGATGACAAAAAGGGTCATCTCCCCAGTTTCAGGGAAATGCACGCATACATGATCCAATACAGGCGCTTCTCCAAACCGGCCCGCCTCCATCAAGGGAGAAGCCGCCTTGGTTTGGAGCACATGCCCCCTGCCATATAGGGATACATCCAGCATAGCGTAATAGGGCGCGTTACCCCAGGCCAGGCAGTCTTTCTCCGCTACAATGAGAGGAATGACATTCACCAAAATCGCCTGGCACGCGATTTTCACGCGGTCGCAATGGCGAAGCAGCGTCAGCAGCATGCTCCCAAACACAAGGGTATCCTCCATGGAGTAGATAGCCATATCACGCACCGCGCCTGTTTGCCAGGGCTCCGGTTCGCCCTTCCAATCCGGGTTGGAGGGCATGTACTCGTCAAAGGCGATCCACATGGTTTTTTTGCTGCGCTTCACTGCCTTCACGTGATCGCAAATGGCGATGGTCTCCCGGATTTGTTGCTCCATATCCAGCGGAGATATCAGGTACTCAGCCTGGGTATTGTCGGGCCGGCCGATATATTTGTGCATGGAGAGGTATTCTACGTCATCGTAAAGCTGCATCAACACCTCCCGGTTCCATTCCGGGTAGGTGTCCAACATTTCGTGGGATGACCCCACCGCCACAAAGGAAAGCGCCGGATCGATCTTCCTGAGGGCACGAGCGGTTTCCACCGCCAAGCGGGCATATTCGCCGCTGGTTTTGTGTCCAATTTGCCAAGGTCCATCCATTTCGTTTCCCAGGCACCAGGTTTTGATGCCATAGGGCTCCCGCTTACCATGTGCGGCCCGCAGATCGCTCAGGGTGGTGCCGCCTGGAAAATTCATGTATTCTACCAGGTCGCAGGCATCCTGCTGGTTGCCAGTGCCCAGGTTCAATGTCATGATGATATCGCTGCCCACTTGTTCGGCCCATTTTGCAAATTCCGCAAGGCCAAAGGTGTTAGGCTCTATCGTA
The DNA here is from genome assembly GCA_034927815.1 of Candidatus Limiplasma sp. Taxonomy (GTDB): domain Bacteria; phylum Bacillota; class Clostridia; order Christensenellales; family Aristaeellaceae; genus Limiplasma. Next base: position 126,130 of record JAYFPK010000016.1, on the reverse strand, counting down.
CGCCAAGCCAAATCCAGCCGTGTGGGCCGCCGGGCCACGGGCCCCACCGTATCCCTCCAGCGATAACCGGACACATAGTTACCGCCGGGATATCGCAGGACGGAAAGACGAAGCGCCTTTGCCAGCGCCAGCACATCCCCCCGGAATCCATCCGTGTCCGCCGTAGGATGCCCTGGTTGGAAAATGCCGTTATATACACAGCTGCCCATATGCTCCACAAAAGACCCGAAGAGCCGATCGTCCACCGCGCCGATCTCATATCCCGCAACGGCGGTAATTTTCGCTTGTTTCATGCCTGCCTCCTTACGTTCACGTTATTCTTTCATTCCCGACATAGCGATGCCGGAAATAAACACCTTTTGCGCAACCGCATAGCAGAAAATGAGGGGCAAAATAGAAATGATGGAGCCTGCGATGGTGGGGCCATAAGCCGCCACCCGGTCACTGGCGAACATGGCCAGCCCCGCCGGCAGGGTACGCATCTCCGTCGAGGAGGTCAGGATCATAGGATACATCAAATCGTTCCAGTTAGCCATCAGCGTAAAAATTCCCAGGGAAATCAACCCGGGCTTTGCCAGGGGAAGCATAATTTTAAAATAGATGCCCAGCTCATTTTCCCCATCGATGCGCCCCGCCTCTTCCAAATCCTTGGGCAAAGAAACAAAGAAGGAGCGCATCATAAAAATGCCAAAGGCCGTGGTCATCCTGGGCAAAATCAATCCCGCGTAGTGATCCAGCAGCCCCATTTTTGTAATCTGCACATAAAGCGGAATCAGCAGAATCTGCCCTGGGATCATCATGCTGATCAGAATGAAGCGAAAGATGGTCTTGTTACCCCGAAAGCGCATGCGGGCGAAGGCATAGCCGGCCATGGAGTCGAAAAATAATGAGCAGACCACTACCCCTCCGGCAAAGCACACGGTGTTTCCTATATAACGTAAGATGGGGATGGTGGTAATCACCGTCTGATACTGAATGAGAGAATAGCTTTGCGAAAAAAACTGCGGCGGGTAACTAAGGATATCTCGTTCGCTCTTGAAAGAAGAAATCAGCAGCCATAGAAAGGGAAAGAGCACGATAAACAGCAGCAAACCCAGCAAAAACATGCGCAGGAAGGCTCTTACGCTTTTGATGAGAGGGCGTTTTGGCTTGTTTAGAATGTGTATCATACATCATCCCCCTCGCTACGGGTTAGGCGGTTGCCCATCAAGGAAAAAACAATGATCACCACAAATAACAGCACCGATACCGCCGAGGCATAGCCCAACTCATATTTGCCTCCAAAGGCTTTTTCAAAAATGTACATGACCACCGTTTGCGTCCGTTTCATGGGACCGCCCCGGGTGGTCACATAGGCCTGATCAAACATCTGCATGGCCATGATCAGGGTTGTGATCAGGGTAAATTTCAGGGTGGGCTTCAGCAATGGCAGCGTTACCCGGACAAACTGCTGCGTTTTGTTAGCGCCATCCATGCGCGCCGCTTCGTAATAAACAGGAGGGATGCCCGTAAGCCCCGCAGACATGATCACCATGGTGTGACCAAAATTCTTCCAGACGGTTAAAAAGGCCAATAGTGGCATGGCCAAAAGCGGATCTTTCAGGAAGGCGATTCTGGGCAAGCCCAGCCCGATGAGCCAATAGGGCAAAATACCAATGGTAGGATCCAATATTAAAGACCAAATCAAGCTAATGGAAGTCAAAGAGCACACCACCGGGATGAAAAACATGGAGCGCAAAAACCGGTTGAATTGCGTGTTCTCCACCAGCGCAACCGATACCAACAGCCCACAGAGCAGTTGGAATGGCACGCTAAGCGCCACAAAATAAAGCGTATTGAGGAAGCTCTTCCTTACTTCCGAGGTAGACAACGCGCGCAAGTAATTGCCAAGGCCCTTAAATTGGAACTTGGTAAAAAACATGTTTAAGTCCGTCAGGCTGATGACCAATGCGCATACCAGTGGCAAAGCTACAAACAGGACCAGAATCACCAGGGAGGGAGCAATGAAAACATACGCCGCTTTCTCCGGACGCCCAAACACGCTCGTTAGGCTTTTCCCCACCTTCATGTATCATACCTCATTTTCAAAAGCCGGGTATTGCCGCCGCCTGGAGCAATACCCGGCAAACCGTTTCAATGGCTTTGGCAGGGATTTATAAGCTTTTCAGGATATCCGCCAGCACCTCATTGTACTCATCCAGCGTTTCCTTTACGTCGGCACCGCTCATGACCTTTTCGATGGCCGGGCAAAGCACGTTGTTGAGCACCTCGTCATGGATGGCCAGGCTGGTGAGCAGCGGCTGGGAGAAACTCATGGCTTCCGCCATCTTGCTGACCCGGGCGTTGGCCTGAATCTCCGGATCTGCCGCCACGGATTTCAGGTAGGGAGGGAAGCCGTTGCGCAAAGACCAAGTCTTGCCCACCTCCACGGTATTCCAATGGGAGATAAAGTCGTAAATGGCTTCCAGCTTAGCGGGGTCGGTGGTGCTAATGGGGATGCAGAAGCAACTGCCGTTCACTTCGCTGTGCTGGCCCGTGATTCCGCTAGGCACCTGGGCAATGCCATAGTTAATGCCATTGTTCTCAAAACCAGTAGATACCCAGGGGCCGTTGATGGTCATGGCAACAGCGCCCGTCAGCAAAATGCTGTCAAACTCGCCGCCGGTAGTAGAAAGGGGCGATACCTTATGGTCTACCACCATCTTGCGCAGATCCTCGAAAACGGCGATGTTCACATCGCTGTTTAGCACAGCCGTCATGGTATCCTCATCCACCAGTTTCCCACCCTGAGCCAGCATCATATGCAGCACGGGCGTGGAATCATTGCTGGGAATGGCCAAGCCATAGCGGTTTTCCTCTTGGCTGCTCAGGCGGATAGCGAGGTCCACCAACTCTTCATAGGTAGCGGGAGGCACTTCTGGATCCAGCCCCGCCGCCGTAAAGGTATCCTTGTTCCAGAAAAGATATTTGCAGAAGGTTTGCATAGGGATGCCGTACAATTTCCCGTCAATGGTGAACATGTCCAGCACGGCCGGGGTGAAGTCTTCCTTGTTAACGCCCTCTACATCCCAAAAGGCATCCAGGGGCTGCAACGCGCCATTCTTGTAATAACTGCCATAGTTGCCGGAGCCCAACAGGAAAAAATCAGGCGCGGTGTTGGTGGCGATGGACGGGGGTACTTTTTCTTCGAAGACATTCCAAGGAATGATGTCCATCTTAATGAAAATACCCTTGTCGTTTTCTTCGTTGTAGCGGTTGACAATTTCGGTTAGCACCTGACCATCGGCGCCCGTAAAGCCGTTCCAGAAGGTCACCTCAATGGCCGGTTTTTCCTCCCCGAGCGCAAGGGTTCCACTCAGCACCATGAGCAATGCCAACAGCAGTCCAGTGATCCTTTTCATACCTTCTCCTCCTCCATGGTTCTCAATTTCCGCCTTTCGACATCCCATCTTTCTTTTCAGCTTTTCTGGAAGAAAAGCTCAAATTAACCAATGGAGAAAGATTCCGATCTCGAAACGCGCGTCCGTGACATGACTATAGCTCATCCCGAATCAACTGTCAATGGATCTTGAAAAGGATATGAAACCCGTTTCTCTCCGTTTTTTTGTTCTATATTTTCTGCAATAAATAATTCTTCCAGATCATTCCGCTTCCTTTTGGACAATGCTCAAGACGATGCCCTGGCGATAGTCTCCAAACCCCTTGCCAAAAAGATTCATCCCGCCTACATGGAGGGCGTTCTCCTTTACGCCAATGCGCACGGAGACATAAGCCCGCTCCGCTATTCTGATATCCGATAACTTTACATTGGATACTTGGGCGCCATCCAACATGCTGCCCTCGTCCGTAATCTGCCATGTTTTTAGGTGCCCAAACTGGGTGCAAACATCCGGCCACCAGTCGGGATTCAGCAAACCCCGTCTTCCTCCAAAATCCCCCGGGCATTGCCAGGTGCCGATTTCCACATCGTTCACCCACAGCGTGATATCACTTTTCCATGTATTGTGGTAATTAGGCGCCTCCGAGCAAGCCTCAAAGGAAATTTCCAACATGCGTGGCAAAGCATGCTGTACCAGCTGTGCTGTAAAATGGTATTCTACAAAGCCTGCCCTGAACCAAAGAAGCTCCGCCACGAAGCGCATAGGATGGTAAAACGTGCGCGCGTCATCGTCCAACCCAATGGCTCCGTTGGGACCCGCCAGCCCGCAGGTGGGCTGCACATCGCAAAGGCTATATCCACCCACAGGCATTTCCACGCTGAAGGTGGAAAGCCGGCCCTCCTCATCCGGCTTGACCAAGCCAAAGCGAATGGAATCGAAGCGCCTGCTGCAAATCTTCATGGAGCCCCGTACAGCGGGTTGATGATATGTGGTGATCACTCCGGCTTCTTCCAAAACGCGCACATTGAGCGCTACTGTGGAGATTGGCAAATCAAGGGCTATGGCCAGCTCATTCACATTCAGATTCCGGTTGGAAATCGCGTCCAAAATAGCAAGCCGAGTGGGCGAGGATAGCGCGTGGGCCAGGGTCTTCATCTCCTCCCGGTCCTGTAACTTAACCTCGATATGCTTGCTTTGCTTGTTTTCAACTTGTGGCGTCATAGGGTCTTCCTCCCCCTTGAGACTGTTTGGATCATACCCATTACCATGCTCATTCAATAATGGATTCATTATAGCGGGATTACCAGTGAATGTCACGCTTGTTTGTTCTCTATGCAATGAGCTTCAAACTCTTGAGGAAAGGCGAAGCCTTTTGACCAAGAGCTGCCGCAAAGCGGGAAGGCGGAAGACAGCGGGTACTAGCCCCGGAATAAGGGGTATGGATTGATAGCCCAAGGCAAGCCACGCGGCATATGGGATACAGTATTGTGAGATTATCAAACATATTATACAGTGTATTGAAGGAGGTTGCGAAGAAATTCTCTGGGGGAAAGCCAATGCAACCTTGAGAGTTTATACAGTACATTTAAAACGACCGCGGCTTCACTCAAGCCTCGGTTATCTTTCCCCGGTTGATTACGAAATGGCGCTATTCAGGCATTCAAGGGCATCCTGACCCGCCTTCCCATTACTATCTTCCCAACTATCCGCACTTACCCTGTGTCCGTTTTTCAGGATCAATCCCAGCAAGGGCAACCGCCGTCGCCCTGCTTAAACGCTACGCCAAACGCTTCTTCGCGTTGTCAATTTCACAAACCTATGCAGAGCTTTTCTTTTATAAAAACCTCCCCGGCGCCATGCCGATAAATCAGCAAAAAGGACCCCGCTCATGGCGAGGCCCAATATGCTTTTTCTTCGGTTCAGGCAGTATATGGGGCGGTTTACTGCGCCGCCTCGACCGTTACGCGGGCATAGGCCTGTTCCAGCTGCTGCTCGAAGGCATCGGGCGTGCCGTCGATCTTAAACGTCAGATACAGCGGTCCGTACTTTCCTTCCTCGCTCAGGACAAACGCCGCGTGGCCCGAATAATCGCTGATATAGCGCTTATACGGCGTCCCGTCGGCCAGCGCGGCATCCTCGGCCTCTTCTTTCTGGTAGGGGTACGCATAGGTATCGATGGCGATTTCGGTAGCCAGCGCCGACCGGCCATCGGCCGTCTTTGTGATCAGGCGGTGGCTTTCAATCCGCGTAACCGTCAGTCCGCTTACGCTCACCTGCGCCGTGAAAGGATCCCTGTCAGCCCCGAGCTGAACCGTGCCAAACCGGCCTTCGCTCCAGAACTGACCGGGCTCCTGCACCGTCATGCTGTCCCTGACCCGCTGGACCTCCTGCTCAAACAGTTCAGTCACCTGCTCAATGGTAGCGCTTCGCGCAAAGCCCTGCACGCCGATTTGCAGCTTGGACGTTTCGCCAAAGGAATCGCTGATGTCGAGCAGCGCATAGGCGAGCATGTTGTCGGGCTTAGTGTACATGGCGACGCCATCCGATCCGTCGGCCAGAATGTTCTCCTCTGGCACATTCCCCAGGAACAGCTCAAAGCTCGCTCGGTCGAACGCGATATAGTAATACGCGACCAGCGCATCCAGATCCAGCAGCGTGCTCTCATCATAGCTGTAGCGCACCAGCCCAGCCTTTTCCGGCGCGGCAAAGGTGATGAACTTGGCCGGATATTTTTCAGGATTGGTTTGCGTGATGATATGGTCGTCAAAAACCGGCGTGACCCACACCGTATCATACCCCTCAGGCGCATACGTGACGTCTTTGCCCACCACATAGCGGGTCAGGTTGATTTCTGCTGTCCCCTCGGCCAGCGCCGGGACGGCTGCCAGCGTCAAAACGGCGCAGAGTATGCTAATCATCCGCTTCATAAGTTTCATTCATTTCCCTCCCAATGCATTTGCTCTTTGGCCCCAAAGCTGCCTTCTATGAAAATGGAATCTTCTTATATATACCCGAGTCATACCCAAAAGCAATCTCACCCACGCATTAAAGGCAGTTCGCATAAAACAGGCTCGCTGAAACAGGGTGAACTGACCGCTTTCAAATTCCTTCAACCGGTGTATGGCACAAGCCAAGCCCATTACCTTCATAAGAAAATAATGGGCTTGGCGGCATTACGGCGGTATTTGGCTCACAAACCTTGTTCCGTTATTCCTGCTGATCCGCATCCAGCAGCACATCCGTTTCTTCAGGATGCCTGTCAAACCAGGCTTTGACATACAAGCAGGTTGCGATCGCCTTGATGCCCCGTTTTCTGATTTCAGCGGTTGCGGCGCGCACCAGCTGGTCGCCGATGCCCTGTCCCCGTAGCGAAGGGTCCACAAAGGTGCTCGCAAAATCCACATAACCATTCTTACTCGCAGGAAACTTTATTTGCGCCAGCAGTTTCCCTTCATCGTCCTGTGTAAATATGCGGTCCGGCTCATACTGGTAAACAAGCGACATCCTTTCCCCCTCCACATTACATATTCTAGCGTCGATCCCATCGGCGGCAGGTATCATCATTATTATGCCAACTCCTCAGCACAGCGTTTGTTCATCGATGGCTCGCTGTGTGCCCGTCACGATATATCAACTTTCTCTCCTATTTGTTTGGATCACGCTTGGGCTCGCTGATCTGCGCCGCCAGCTGCTCCGCCGGCAATTGGCCTGTATAAAACTTCATCAACGCGTCCTCATGCATCGTAATCGTCCGCATTGGCGCAAAGCACACCGTGCCCGTATAGGCATCCATGTCCGCCAGATACCCCGCTGTGACAGTGGAGGGGGAGTAAACCTCTTTGGGGTTGTAGGTTCTCGGCTGTACGTCCCTGAGAAGATCCGCATTCCCTTTGCCGTTGAGGCCTCTGTCCGTCAGGTCATTTTCCATACGGCCTATGATCTCGTAGAGCCACTGGCTGTCCGCAGGAACGACAGAGATACTTGCCATTCCTCGCATCAGCTCGGGCTGGTCGCGGGTGATGCGAAAAGGTATGGTGTGGGACAGGCCATAGTCCCTGCCGGCGTTGTAACGCTCCCCGCCGCTGTAATTTTCAAATAGCTGCAACATGCGCTGGCGCTTCTTTTCACGTGACTCCGCCTCATCAAGCCGCATGCCGACGTCCTGCGTACGTTCCAGCAGCGTGACGAACTCAGGCGTGTTAAAATTCAGCGTTTCCCCCGCAACATACTGCTGCATTTCCCAGGAGTTGATCAGCATGTTAAGCAGCCAACGAACGTAGCGATTCTTTCCCAAATCGAGCGTATCCGCCACACAGATATTCTTCTCAGGCTTTTCCTGAATTCGTTCGATCCATTTTTCCAGAAAATCCAGCAGCTCTGTGTAGCTCTGTGGAACATCCTCTTTCGTCAAACCCGCTGCGTCCCATGCGTCCTGCCGCCAATACATTGGTAAAAAAGTCACGATTCCGTCTAGACCTGCAAGGCCGACAATTTTGCCATCCTGGGTGGTAACAAGGCTCTTGACGTCGGGGCGCAGGCGATCGGTCCACGCCCGGATGATCTCGCTGCTCGACAGGTCCGCCAGCAGGCCGGCGTTTTTAGGCGCTAAAAAATCGTCGCTGCTGGTGTTGAAGGTGTAAAGATCAGGGGCTTTATCGCCTTTAACGATCGTCATGTAGTCGTCCCAGCCGTAGTGGAGCATGGTTGTCTGTATGCCGTGATCTTCCCAATAGCCGGTTCCAGCGACCGCTCCGCCCAACCGCAGGGGCGAACGGGTATCCTCCGCCAGCGCAGCCGAAGAAAACAGAATGCATATTATCAGCAGAAAATTGAAAATGCGCTTCATAGGTTCCTACCTCCTGATATAGTCAAGCCGGATGAAAAAAGCCATACATTCGGCCTGCCATCCATTTATTTCACAGAAACCTTCACCGTTCCGTCGGTTACAATCAGGCTGTCTGGCAGCGTTTCCAGCGAGGTCATGGTCTCCATCGTTACGGGCAGACCGTACGCGAATGCAGAGCTGGACAGATTGAGGCCCTCCGGCAGAGCATTCCCTTCCCCGTCGCAAAGGACCAGTCTATACAGCGCGCCTGTCGACGAATCCGCGGTTTTGCCCTCTTTCCCGGTAAAGGTACTGGTCAGGTAGATGCCTGTGGCATACTGCTGGGCGTATACGCTTACCAGCTTCACCCTGTCCAGTTCGGCATCGCCTTCCGGCAGATAGGTCTTTTCGGCCAGCAAGGGGGCCACGGGGAGTGCAATGTTCTCACGAATCTGCCACTTACCGAGGGTGTCCCCCGTGCTTGGGTCGAACTGCGTCACCGACATGTAGAGGGTCACGGGCAGCTCGTCCTTGACTGATTTTGGCGTGAGCATGGGCATGTTGAAGTATACGATGGAGCCGTCCTCATTCCACATCGCATCCTCCATGGCGAATCCTTCGCCATGCTCCTGGCCAATCTCGACCAGCGCACGGATGCCGTAAAGGGGCAGGTTCAACTGCTTGGCGGCATCCAACCAGTTGATGCCGGAATCAAGATGATAGCGCTCAAGCACCGTGCTGCTAAGGGCATCGACTGCTTCGTACACGTTCGTATCATCCGCGTACAGCGCCTCGGAGCCATCCGTGGTGCGGACTGCAGCAGAACTCATCACCATGCGTTTGTCAGCGAGCAGTTGATTGAACGTAAAGGTCATGGGGCCGACCTGAAACTGCTGCGGCGCGGTGGCATTCAGCGCCTCCCGCGCCGTCTTGGGTACGGTGACGCCTTGCCTCCCGCCCAAATAGTCCACCCAGCCCAGCCGGGTTGCCGCAATAGCAACCGCCACGCTCGCCAATATCAGCACGAGGGCAAGAACCAATCCAAAGGATAGCCTCTTTTTTACTTTGATTTCCCCTGCCGCGCCATTTCGGATGCGCTGCGCGAGCCAGGGATCGCCATGCAGATCGGAAAAGCAAGTGTCGACTGTACGAACGATCTTTTCCCGCACTTCAGGTTCAGTCATACAAACCGCCTCCATTCAACGCGCCGCGCAGCCTTTCTTTGGCTTGTTTCAACCTGTGAGAAACGGTGACTTTGGAAATTCCAAGTGTTTTGCCAACCTCCGCAACCGTCATTCCCTGATAGTAGTAAAGCAATAGGACTTCCTGAAGCTTGCTTGGCAAACCCATCATTTCGGCTGCCAGGCCTCGATCATCTTCTCGTGTGACAACAGATTCATCTGCCAGCAGTTCCGGCGTTATGCGCCGGTCCATATGTTTGAACCAGCCTGAACGCCGCATATCGCGGCACGTGTTGATGGCGATTCGCATCAGCCACGATTTTTCGCTGCATTCCCCACGGAAATTCTCAATGCTTTGGTACGCTTTGAGATATGTTTCCTGCACCGCGTCCTCCGCCATTGCCCTATCCTTCAGATAGACATAGCACATGCGTAGCAGCGCGGTCTGGTATGCTGCCACAAGATGATCGAATTGCGTCTCATGGATGATGTCCGGGCCCTTGACAACTTCCATCTGCGCTCGCCTCCTTACATCCTTAATAGACGGATGAAGTATGCAAAACAATAAAGGGGATTCAAAATGTAATATTTCGCCAATCCCATGAAAAGTTAATTTTGCCGCTCCATCATACGGTTTCTTTCCGCACCGGCCTGTTCTCTGGCGCCTGGCGCATGGCAGCCTTCCCGGAAATCTGCTATATAGCCGAGCAAAGCTGCTTTCCATAACCTTTGAAGGTAGCCGCTGCCCGCTCCGAGCCCAGTTGTTTTGCCCTTCATCCCCCCTGATGGCCGCATAGCCACGAGAGGTTTTCGCGGTCTCAGCGCAATTGTCCTTCGCCAAATAGTCATGAAATGCTGCCAGCGCTTCTTTAGCAGTCAAGTGACCGCTTGCCCTTTTTCGCGCATCCTTATTCTCAGATACAGCTCCATACGACTTCTTCGGGCTGCCCTTTTGCCGCGTTCATTTGCCGGACCCATCTGCAATCTCCTTCTCCCTGTTACCGCATGCACGCTGCTTGCCATTGGCCTTCGGAACACCCCCGGCTTACATTTTGAGAACCAAGGTCACGAGAGTACATCGCAACGTGAATGAACAGGCCGTTGTTCACCAAGCATGATTATGCTATACTGCTCACACAAAGGAGGTGGTCGTCCTGGGCAAGCAAATACAAAAGGTGGAGCTGCTTGTGCAAAACATTCCCGGTGTGCTTGGGCGCGTGGTCGCGCATATCCGCAACGAAGGTTGGAATATCAAGCGGCTCTTTGTCGACGTAACCGAGCGGGAAAGCATATCGAAGATGGAGATGGACATCGAGGGCACGCATACGAAGCTCGCTCTTGTAGCTGAGAAAATGCTCCGCCTGGATTACGTGACGAGCATCACCATGAATGGACAGACGAAAAAGAAAGCAACGCTTCCGCCCCTGGACGAACCGGTATCCTTGGCAGCCGCCCCCGTCCCCCGCAAACCGGATGGGGCGTTGCGCATTCTCGCCATCAATCCCGGATCCACCTCCACCAAATTCGCGCTTTATGACAGCGAAGCATTGATTTTGAAGCAGACGATCCGGCATGACAGAACTGTGCTGGACTCCTGCGGCACCATACTGTCCCAAAAGGACTACCGCAAAAAGTGCGTTATCGATGCGCTGAAAAACTCCAACGCGGATATGGAGGACATCGACGCCATCGCCGGGCGCGGCGGCCTGCTCAGGCCCGTGGAGAGCGGAACCTATCTTGTCAACGATGTCATGCTGGCGGATCTCAACATGGCGACCGATGCGATACACGCCTCGGCGCTGGGCGCGATCATTGCCAACGAGATCGGCACGGAGTACAAAAAGCCCGCCTATGTGGTGGACCCCGTGGTGGTAGACGAGATGGATAGGCACGCCAAGCTTACGGGAATGCCCGGGATTGAGCGCAGCAGCGTCTTTCACGCACTCAACCAGAAGGCGATCGCGCGAAGGTTGGCGCAGAGCCTTGGCAAGCCCTATGAGAACTGCCGGTTTGTGGTGGCGCACCTTGGCGGCGGGATCACCGTAGGCGCGCATCGCTATGGCCGGGTAATCGACGTCAACGACGCGCTGTCTGGGGAGGGGGCATTCACGCCGGAGCGGAGCGGCTCGATTCCCGCCGCGCCGCTGATCAGGATGTGTTATTCGGGCGAGTATACCCAGCAGGAGATGCTGGACAAGGTGGCCAGAAGCAGCGGCATGTCGGCGTATCTTGGCACAAACGACATGCGCAGAGTCGAGAAGATGATAGCCTCCGGGGATGAGTTCGCAGCGCTGGTGCTGGATTCCATGGCATACCAGGTGGCGAAGGAAATCGGCTCGATGTGCGCCGTGCTGGAGGGCAGGGTGGACGCGATCGTGCTCACCGGCGGGTTGGCCTATTCCAATCGCTTCACCGGCAGCATCAAGCAGCGCGTTGACCGGTTGGCCGAGGTTTATGTATTCCCCGGCGAGGATGAGTTGCAGGCGCTGATGAGCGGCGTGCTGCGCGTGCTCAGGGGGCAGGAGCAGGTGGCCATTTATGAGTAATCCGGCGGGCGGGCTGGATGCCATGCCGCAGAAGGTAGCAAGGGATTTTTGCGAAAAATAGGTCTATTGTGATCCGTTTTGAACTACGCGTAACATGAACCCTGGCCTGATATCCACCCTCATGCTATTGCAGACGGCTATGATACGGCCCAAATTCACCTCCTTACCCTCAGCAATGCCGCGATGCTGTTTGCGCAGCAGATCGGCAACGGCCTGAATCCCATCGGCCAACAGCTCGCGGACAAAGGCAATGGCTGGTGGCGGGTTTGCCGGTTTCACCAAGGCGCTGTTTTCCTCCAAGTTGGCTGTGGCCGCGCTGGCCGCTGCCCTTGCCTATGGCGCGGTCAAGCTCTATGATTCTGCATCCGGCGCCCAGGCTGTCCGGGAAGCCCTGGAGGGAATGAACCAACCAGGCGCTCCTGAGTGGAGACTCCTTGCAGGCATTCATTGTGATCAAGGAAGGGCCGCATTGTCCGCACTCCCTCAACCATAGCCTTCCCCAAAGACGATGCCTTGAGGAAATGGCGCTGATGCTTGGCGAAAACGCCGCAGGAACCACCGGCGGCAAACTCCGTTGCGTAGCCCTATGGGACATTGGAAATCGGGATGGCGTGCTCCTGCGCCGGGAGGACAGAACCCTTCTTTGCGACTACATTTCGATTGTCACAAAAGAGAAAGCCTTCGAAGAACGTGCGCTTTCCATGAGGCTTGCGGCATTGGCCGAGGAAACAAGGGAGGCACAAGGCCTTCTGGATCACAGCATCCCAGATGGAAGGTGGAGCTTGCACGAACTTCCACACTCCCCGTCCAAGCAAATTGGAGTGTAAAGGATAACATGCGCTCACTTCAGTAAAAGGATCAAGCCGACCACGCAAACGGCGATACCAAGGTACTGCCGCAAAGACAACGCTTCTTTGTAGAGAAGAACGCCGACAAGGAGCAGTACGCAGGCTAACGCAATGCTGGCAAAAAGGCTTGCTACGCCGATCTTCCATCCCGCTCGATAGATACAGATGAACCCATACTCAAGCCCGACAACCGCCATGCCCAAAATGTACGTCGCCCAGTTTGTTTTTGATAGTTCAAGGGCGAAATTTTTATGCTCGCTGGTGACAAAAAACATACCGGCTGAACAAAGCATGGCAACAAAATAGGTCATGGTCAGGGATGCGAATGAGTTGATTTCTCCCGGTGTGGACTTGGCGCTGATATTGTAAAACGTGTTCGCCCCTACAACGATGAGAACAGGCCAGAGCATACTCCACATAATCATCCTCCTAAACCCAAAACCGTATGCAAGCATAGCCTGCATACGGTAGGTGCTCACCCGTTGGCACAAACAAGTCGTGCGGCATCATTATACACAACGGACCGATCATCCGCAACCCATTGTAGTCATGAAAGATGAAGGGGAAGGCACTGATTGAACGACTGGCTTGAATGGAACAGGGCGCGCCGTACGGCATATGGCGTGCCTGTGCTGGAGCGGCCTTCCCTCACAGCGCTTTCCGAGCGCCTCCTTTACCGATAGACCATGGTGGAAGGTAATGGCGTTTATGATGATTTGCTTCTCACGGCACAGTGCATCATATCCGGCCCGGCCAAAATCCCCGGGCTTTGTGCTTGGTTCAAAGAAAGAGGTAAAGTCACCTTTGCCCGCCGGCAAGGCGGCTTTTATCATGCCCGCATTGTAAGCCAGACCAGCTTTGAAAAAATCCTGCGGGGCAATCCGCACCGTTCCTTTGCAGCCAATTTTCGATGTAAGACATTCTGGTACGCCACAGGGGCGACGCCTATTAAGGCAACATCCCCCGGCGCCTTCATCGCCAGCCCTGGGAGTGTTGGGGCCGAACCGGTGACTGCCGCTCACGGCTCCGGGTATGCTACGCTTATGGCGGGTATGGCGATTGCCGGGCTTTTCGGCATCTTCGGCAGCATCACCCTTGACACCCCGGTCATGGAGGCTTATTCTGGCGTTGCCTCCGCAAATAGCCGCATGAGCGGGGGCTTTCCAATTCTTCTCCCCGGCACAAACGCGGTGAGATGGTCAGGAAATATCAGCAGGGTTGTGATTCAGCCCAATTGGCCGTGCTTATTGCTCTGATGGCATTTTTCTTCCCCTGTCAAGGCCGTTTTGATATAATGGTGGTAATGTAAATTTGCAAGCATCGATTAGGTTAAGCCTATACAACGGCAAAATATTGGCTAATCGGATGATAGGGAGGTATATTATGAGCTCTGAATACTGGATAGGCGGTTTCCCCGCAACATATTCAACAGGAAGAGAAAAACCATGGAAACAACGCCTTAATCAAGCTTTGTCGGGAAAACAGTATCACGAGAACACTATCGACCTGCAATTTGTCTTTACAAAAGACAATTATGAAAAACGCCCATACGATATTGATAATCTATGTGAACCGGTGTTTGCCGTTCTCGCATCATCACTCCGCTGGTTTTCTGGAAGTCGTAGAAACATTTCGCTTTGGACTGCCAGAAAGCACATTGGAAAAGAACAAGGACTTTTAATACGGGATACTAATTCCAGCATATTAACTCCAAGCAATATGCCATTGTTTAATGAGGTTTACGGTGGAGCGTTGCCAACAAGAGCTACTGATGATGGCTTACCGTTATGGATTAAGAGCCTAGGTGAATTCAAGGTGGGAAAAAAATGTTCTGTACGGTTAACTTTTCAAAATATGCCCGTAAATATAGCGGATATATCAACAGGAAATGTAAAATCGATAATTGATTGCTTATATCCGATCTTGGGAGGCGGCCCAAAGGCTCCCAATGATAGAATAATCGAGATGTTAACTGTCGAACGAGTAAGTAGCAACGATAAAATGCCTGGTGTAAGGATTGCCGTATGGGAGGGTCAAGGATAGTGGTCATTTCATCATAGTAGATACATCAAATTCAAGTACCCTGAGCAGCATTTTTTTAAGGAGGCAACCGGATAAAAACCATGAAGGACAGAACCTATGTCTCAATCGATTTAAAATCCTTCTACGCTTCCGTGGAGTGCATGGAACGCGGGCTTGATCCGCTCACTACCCACTTGGTTGTAGCCGATGCCAGCCGTACCGAAAAGACCATCTGCCTCGCAGTCACTCCTTCCCTCAAGGCATATGGCATCCCCGGCAGGCCAAGGCTGTTTGAGGTTGTGCAAAAAGTGAAGGAGGTCAACGCGGCACGTCTGCGCAGAACACCCGGCCACGCTTTTTCAGGCGCTTCCTACAATGACGTGGAACTAAAAGCATCGCCGGACCTCTCCTTGGATTATCTTGTCGCGTTGCCAAGAATGGCGCTCTATGTTGATTACAGCACACGGATCTATAACACTTACTTGAAGTATATCGCGCCGGAAGATATTCACGTTTACTCCATAGACGAGGTACTCATGGACGTAACTGATTATCTTAAAACCTACCGCCTTACAGCCCGCGAGCTTGCCACGGAAATGATTGTGGATGTCCTGAATGCAACCGGTGTTACGGCAGCCGGGGGAATCGGCACAAATCTTTACCTTAGTAAGATTGCTATGGATATCCGCGCCAAGCACATTGAAGCCGACGCAAATGGCATACGGATTGCAGAGCTCGATGAAATGAGCTATCGCCGCTTGCTGTGGTCACACCGCCCTCTCACGGACTTTTGGCGCGTCGGCAGGGGATATGCCCGGAAGCTGGAGGAACACGGTCTGTATACCATGGGAGACATCGCAAGATGCTCACTTGGCAAGCCTGCCGATTACCATAACGAGGATTTGCTGTATCGCCTGCTTGGGATCAACGCAGAGCTGCTGATCGACCATGCTTGGGGCTGGGAGCCCTGCACGGTGGGCGATATTAAAGCTTATAAGCCGCAATCCAACAGCGTCGGCTCCGGGCAGGTGCTGCACAGCGCCTATCCCTTTGAAAAAGCAATGCTGATCGTGCGGGAGATGACCGACCTTCTGTCCCTTGACTTGGTTGATAAGCATCTGGTGACCGACCAGCTTGTCCTAACCGTCGGGTACGATAGGGAAAACCTGACAGACCCTACAAGCAAGAAAATGTATCATGGGGCGATCACCACTGACAACTATGGGCGCGCCGTCCCGAAATCGGCGCATGGCACGGCGAACCTTGGCAGGCAGACCTCCTCCACAAAACTGCTCTTGGATGCTGTTACAGAGCTGTACGAACGCATCGTCGACAAAAATCTGCTGATCAGAAGGGTTACCATCGTGGCGAATCATGTTGTAGATGAAGCAACTGTCCAAAAAACGGATAACATCCAGCAGCTTGATCTCTTTACGGATTATGCGGCTGTACAAGCACACAAAGAAGCGGAGGAGGCTGCGCTCGAACGGGAAAGGAGGATTCAGCAAGCGCTGGTGAGCATCAAAAAAAGGCACGGAAAAAACGCCATACTGAAGGGTATGAATCTGGAGGAAGGCGCAACCACGATTGACCGGAACAAGCAGATTGGAGGGCATAAGGAATGACAGGCAAGTATGATGATATCATCCATCTTCCTCACCACGTCTCCAAGAAGCATCCCCCAATGGCCATTGCGGACCGGGCGGCGCAGTTCTCCCCCTTCGCGGCGTTAACCGGGCATGCATCCGCCATTGCTGAAACCGCAAGACTGACCGACACGAGAATTGAATTGGACGAGACCGCCAAGATTGCTTTGAGCGACAGGCTCCAAATCATTTTGGATAGACTGAAGGAGCATCCGCAGATCCAAATCACCTACTTTCAGCCGGATGTGAAGAAGGAGGGCGGCGCCTATATTACTGCCGCCGGTACGGTCAAAAAAATAGACGGGTATGAACGGGTTGTTGTGATGACGGACGGCACCGCCATCCCTATCAATGAAATCATCGGCATAGATGGGCGGATATTTGAAACTATCTATGATGAATGATAGCGGCAAATTGAGATTTGCCAGGTATTTCTGTTAGGCTCCATACAATTTTGCACAAAGAGGATTTATCATGTAGAATAGTGATTGCACAGCAGCCCATCATAAGGAGATAGTTTGATGCCCATAGATAATGGTCCCCTATCCATCCGGGGCAAAGCTGACAGGAACACCGGATACTGGTGCCGCAAAGTGGTTTCGGTATGCTATATCACGATTATTATCAACCTGCTGGTATTGATTGCCTTCTGGTATTTTTTTGCATTGGGCAAAGTGGCGCATGACCCGTTGAACTACTGGTTGAGGTATATCATTTTACCCACCTCCCTTATGCTGAGCGCGAACATTGCCGCAGATCTGCTTGTGCGGGCGAAGCGGGTTCCCCCCGCCGCCAAAAAATATGTCTCAATTATCCTCCCGCTGTTTTTTTGTACGTTGCTTTGTATGCGGTATAATATCCTCGCGGTGTTGCTTACCGCCTATCTTGTGCCCATCATGCTCTCTACGCTATTTGCAGATGTAAAGCTGACGAGGCTGACCTGGTTTTTGGCACAGCTTCTTCTCATCCCCAGCGGACTGCGCATGTATGCTTCGTCTACCCGTGGCTTCGGCCCTTGGATTTGGGCCGAGATGCTCACCGCCTCCGGGCTGTTATTGGCATCCTACTTCCTGGCGAAGATTCTCATTATTTATGGCAGAGATACGGCATCAAACCTGAACAGCATGGAAGAGGAGTTGAAGTTGGACCCCCTTACCAACCTGTATAATCGCAAAGCCTACGATGAATATGTCCCCAGAATGATGGAGGAATGCCGTCTATCCAATATGACACTGTCCATAGCGGTGCTGGACATAGACGACTTCAAACAGATCAATGATATCCATGGCCATACAGCCGGCGATCGGGTACTGCTCCGATTCGCGGCCGAGTTAAGAGAGATTGTGCATAGAAACATCTATGCCTTTCGGATCGGCGGCGAGGAATTCGTCCTTTTGTTTCAGGGGTATTCCGTCCGCGAGGCTGCCAAGGTGTGCGAGGATACTCTGTCCGCTATAAGGGTAACCTCAATGCCAGAGTTGGATGGTCATACGGTTACCTTCAGCGGTGGCGTTGCGGAAATGCGCGATCATGAAACAGACCCCACAGAATTGTTTAAGGTTGCCGACGCGGCCCTGTATTCAGCGAAGCAAAGCGGCAAAAATAAAATTGTGGTGCAAAATAGCCCTATGGCATAGACGGGTGGGATAGCTGTTCTCTAAGCATAAGCTCCAGGCATGAGCCATTGGTTGATTGGCCCCCCAAATCTTTGTTTGCCGGCACGCTCGCCCAACGCCCATTGACCATATGGGCGTTTTTCATGCCCAAAGGAGGCGAGCCCCATGATTTGCGTCCGTCCCTTAAACCGCGCCAGTTTCCTCCAACAATAGCGTTGGCACGGTTTTTCCCCAATTCCACAGTGTTGCAGAAACGTTGAATGGTGAATGGGGGCTTATCCCGGTGCATCCCATTGACGAGGATTTGAATGAAACGAAACCTTACTGATTTACAGCTTGTAATAAAATTTGTTATAATGTTAATATATGGAAATTTATGGGCTGAGATTATAGGAGGCGGATGGAATGAGCAGGAAAAAGGCGCTGTTCATAACTATGATGCGCTTTGTTGCTTGCTTCCTTAGTGAGCAATGCAAGCGCCACAATGAGGCCGGCGGCAAGCCGCAGCATTCAGGTGGATGTCGAGTATACGGGCACATGGGTAGCAGTCCGGGAATACGGGTTCCAGCTGTACCTTCCGAAGAATTGGAACCTTCTGCCAAGTAAAAACGAGGACATCGTGTTTGCCGTTGAGGAACCGGCCAGTGGCGGTATGATGTGGCTAGAAGCTACCCCGAATGATGGCTTTACCGTGGACGGACCGCTGGAATGGCTGCCAAATACGGATAGATTGGAGAACGTTCAGACGCTGTACATCAACGGCGTGGCATTTTTATATTACTACGATGCGGAGGCTACTGTATGGGGCTTTGTCACGCTGTCCGTAGACGGATCCCGTATCCTTTTCTTCAAGGGTACGTCTTCAAGCAATCAAGAATTGACGGACGATAAATCAATTGATGAACCTCTTGTCTCTTTCGTTGAACAGATCATGTCCACCCTGTCTCCTATTGAAAATAGGACTTATAATGCGAAAGAGCCGATGACGACGCCTACCGCCGCGTCATCACCCACAGCTGAACCCACTCCTACCCCCACAGATGAACCTACACCTACTCCCACGGTTGAACCCACGCCTACCCCCACAGATGAACCCACTCCTACTCCCACGGATGAACCCGCACCTACGCCCACGGTTGAACCCACGCCTACCCCCACGGATGAACCCGCGCCTACGCCCACAGATGAACCCGCGCCTACGCCCACGGATGAACCCACGCCTACGCCCACGGATGAACCCACGCCTACCCCCACGGTTGATTCAACGCCAACACTCCTATCCGATTTGGGGCCGAACCCTATGGCAAAAGTATCCGGTTGGGCCGAGCTCATATAAGCGGCGTCCAGCAAAAATAGGAAATGATCGTCCTTAGCGTCGGTCTATTTGTTCGAGGAGGAAGTCGCCTGGCCGCTGAGTACCGAGGACGTCGACGTCTTCTCCGGCCTGTGGCGGGGGCATTACGCGGGCACGCAATGGGCGGCCCTGTGGGATGCCGTTTCGCCGGAGGATTACGCGAAAGCAACCGGGCTTGCCAAAACGGGAGACATGCGGGCGGCGCATGACTTTCTCTACGAGCGCGCGCCGGCGCAGACAAACGTCTTTGAGGGCAACCTGTGCGTCAATCTCGGCGGGATGTTTCTCGATAACGGCCGCGGCGGGGCAAACTGTACAGCAGGCGCGGATATTTTCCGCGATTACGGGCATGGTGATTTTACACTGACACCGAGGGGCCTTGCACTGATCCGCCAAAGCATACCTGGGTTTGAAGAGATCCCGTTGCGGCAAATCGGCCTGATGCCTTACATCGTCAATGGCCGCCTCCGCCTGCCCGGCGGGCGGTAGCAAAGTAAGCACAGCGTGGGTGCGCATCGGGCGCAAGCGTCATCCCGGCAAGAGTGAAGAACCCCATTAACCCCGAATCCCCGTGTTCGATCTGATAGGAATTCCCGTTTGTTTGCAAGGATTCTGGCTCCTTTTGAAATTGAAGATAAAATCATCCTGTCCAAATTGATCATTGCCCAGTTTTCTTGCGGTTGCCGGAACACCATAAGCCGGAACCGCCCCATGGTCCCGGCACAGAACCATGGGGCGGCCCCGGTGTTTTCGGTTACGGCAAGCCGGCTGCGGCAAGCGGGCTATAGCCCTTTTGCCTCCGCCAGAATCCGGTTGAGTTCCTTCTTATGCAAGGCGGCGTACAGCCAACTGCACTTTTTCATGAGCCAGGGGACTTGGGGCCGTTTGAGGCAGAGCAAGGTGTCCGCGTTCACAGGCAATCCCGCCAGGGCAAGCACCGTCTCATCGGTATCGGCGTAATCGGTATGCTCCGCGAAACCCCGTCCCAGCTCCTTCCCCTGTTCGTCGAAAACCACGGTTGCGCCTTCGGAATATTGCAGCCCTGTGGCGAAGAAATTGGACTGTTCGCCGTCGATGAGGGGCCTTCCCCAGAAACGCTTGAGTACGCCAGGCAGCTCGCCCTCGATTTCAAACGAGTACCGTTTGGGGTACCAATAGCCTGTAGGCGGATACAGGACCGGATTGGGGGAAGTGGCGCTTTGAATCCACTGGTCCACCTTCATGCTGCCCTTGATTTCGATACTTTGGTTGTCAGGATCGATGTATTTTCCAATGCAGGCCGTCGTCATGGAGCCGGGGGCAGCGTCGCCGTTCTGGCGGTAGAAGGACCTGTTCTCCCTGTTATGAAGGGCGGAAATCGTCAGGGCGACCTCGCGTTTCAGGCCGATCCTCTCATCCACAGGGAACTGGAACATGAACCAATCCCATCCCCCCGGGGCAGGCTCCGTGACATTCTGCACAGCCCGCATCACCGCGTGCCCGGGTGCGCCCGCGGGCATGAAGCCCGTGCCCCATTGATGATCGTACCACATGGAGCCGCCGGCCAGGTCAATTTTCCTGTCCCCGATGCGCAGGAAACTGGGGGTATCGGCTTTGAGGCCCAGGGAGGACGCGGAATAGTACAGGGTTCCAACGCCGTCCACGCTGGGCCAGCATCCGTCTTCCCCTTGCAGGAAATATCCCTTCAAATCCTCCAAGGAGATGTCGATTTCTATCTCGCCGCCGGATTCCTTACCCATGTCCCACCCCCGCGCCTGAAGCCTGAGGGGGAACATGGCGCCGGAAAGATCGGTTGATTGGATGGCGTTGCGACCCACCCGATAGGCGTAGGGTACCGGCGTGAAATCAATCAGCCCGGTTGTCCCGGCGACGATCACCGTATTGGCGCTGTAATGGATGCCGGAGGATTCGTCGCCTATGGCCAGGTGCATCTCCACAACCTGGTTTTCAATCTCGCTCAAACGCTGCTTTAACGCGAAATCGGCCGGCAGCAGCGCGTATTGCCAGAACATCAGCTGAACGCCGTATTTTTTGCCGGAGGTGTCCACAAGATTGCCAACGAAAAAATGCCAGCCAACCTGGGTGTTCCATTGGGGGGCATCGATTGCGGGAAAGGAGAATTGTGGGTTGGCGGGAACAGGTTCGTAGCCCACTACGGATTCCGGGCCGAGATAGTGGGTGCGCGCATAAAATTGCCCGGGAGAAAGGTTTTGGGAGTGCCCTTGAAGAAAGCGGTATTGCTCCTTTCTGGAGGGAACGAAGGAAAGGGGATGCCTGATCATTTCCTCCAGGCGTTCCCTGAAACGTTGGGCAAATGCCGCGTTGCTGTTCTTCCGGCTTTTGATTTTCGACAGCAAGGCGCCGGGTATGGCTTTTTCATCGTATTCCTTCAGCCACAGCGCCTGTGCGATATTGCTCTTTGTGGTTTCATCCAACGTCTCTTCAAGCTCCGCCTGGGCAGCGCCGCCCTGCGCCCCTCCCTGCCCCAAAGCCTGTTGCGAAAGACCCAGCAAGGCCATGAGCGCTTTGCGAGGGTATTTCATGTGTTCCCCTCCTTTTTCAATAGAATTCCCAATTCACGGATGCAATCTCGCTGGGATGCCGCCACACTTTCTCATGCATGGAGGGGCATGGGTCTGTTCACTTCTTCAGGCAGAGTTCCTTGCGTGGACACCGTATTTGCGCATCACAACACGACATTATGTTATTTTATTATACATGGATACCCTTGTTCCGTCAATGAAAGATAGGCCCTATTAGGCATCATGCGCATATGCAAGATGGGCCGTGTAGGCATGATGCATTCGTTTGGAAGGCAGCACAGCGGATGTCCGCAGGGGGATGATCCGGTTACAGCGCCGGATTCTCCATACGGGCATAGATGTACCGGAAGAGGTGCCCCCTTTTGTAGGGCTGCCATTGGCGTTCGCACTCCCGGCAGGTTTGTTGCTGGTAGCAAAGGTGAGGGTTTTTGTGCAAAACCGCGGCGAAGGGATGGCCCTGCCGCCAGCGGGCTTTGTGCTGACAGATTGCGATCAAACGGTCATCGTAACGTGGAAAATGTTGATATCTAGACTCCCCTATCCCCTATTCTGCCCCCTCCACGGCTTCCGTCAAATTGTATCAAAGGCTATTTTGGTAGATCGCTCCTCTCACAGGGTTTGACTAGGCCTTGCCGGATGATTTTTTATGGGCAATAGGCCGGCAAGCCTTGTAAAATAAGCATCTCCTTTCATTTCTATTTTTGAGGCAGCGCTTTTGGATGTCAAATAGAAAAAATACCCCTGCGCATCCACCTTGCCCAACAACGCCAGCTTCCCCCTTGGCGTTTCGCCTAGTTGGTGGAGTTTCACCAACAATATGCCAAGCTCCCCCAAACCATATAACCATGGCTGGCAACGCACGCCATTCCCGCTATCAAGATGGATGACTCACGCAATGGAATACGAAAACATACAGTATAATGCCTCCCTATGACAAAGAGGCATCCCATCGGAAAAGGGGACAGCGATATGTGTTGTTGTTATGATAGAGAGCGTGGCTATTTGTACTGCTGGTGCCCGTGCTGCGGATGTTACTGCTGGTTTTATTGGCATCCCCAGAAGCGCTGCTGGTGTCCGTGCTGATCCAATAGTATGATGCCTGATAGGATTCGCACCACCGGCAGGCCGGTCCCATCCGTCCCTTGCGGTTCCGCCGCGAGTTTTCTTGGCTGAAATGCCGGTTTGCCTGTTATTCCCGACCTATGCCGTCAATGCCGGATCATAGCCGGCATTGACAGCAAGACAGGGGCGCTCCAATAGGGCCGCTCCTGTTTTGCGCTTGCTGCGATTGTCCCTTTCATCCCGGATTAGATGCTTACCACTTGATATCCCCTGGCCACATAGGGGCTCATGGCGGCGTGGCCAAACATGTCGCCGATCAACGGCAGCCCCAACGCCTCAATCTTCTCCTGCACCTCAAACTGCTTGGCGCAGGTTAGGCAAACCCCTGCGATCAGACCGCCCTCCAGCGCTTTACTGTAGAGGGGATTTTTTTCTTCCTGCAATTGAACTGGCCAGATCACAAACTTTCCTTCAAAGATGATCCTTACCTCATCACCCTTTTGGAACAGATCCACCGCGTTCATCAGCACATGCAAAAGGCATACCTTCTCTCCCGTCATGGCATAGAACAATACTTTGCTCATCCTTCATCCCCCCCTATCTTTTCGCCAAGCGCCTGAAAAAGCGCCCGGTTTTTTCCTTGAATCGCGTCCTGTGCTTATGCGGTGTTATGCCAACGCCTTGGAGAAGGCGTTGATGTATTGATTGATCTCCGAAACTCCGGCATATTTCTTGTATCCGTTGGAGGATAGGCAGATCAGCGTGGGCGCTTGCTTGACCGCATATTTCTCAACCAGTGCCGCCTCTTTTTCAGCCTCCATCACGGCATATTGAATATCCGCTTTGTCCAGAATGCCCTTGGCGATACGGCAGTTCGGGCAAGTCGTGGTGGTAAAGAGCAATATGCCTTTGGCGGGGTGTGGTGAAGGTTCCTGCGCGTGGATTGCGAAATCCCGATCCGCCGCCTTGATCCCGGCTGGTTTTTCCTGCGCGGGGGAAGCGGCGGCATAAACGCGGCGCTGCCGAAACTCCTGCACCTTGCCATCATTCCAGTTCTTCACCGGGCGGTAGTACCCTGTGATGCGGCTGTATACCTCGGCCTCCGCGCCGCATTGCGGAC
The DNA here is from genome assembly GCA_034927815.1 of Candidatus Limiplasma sp. GTDB lineage: Bacteria > Bacillota > Clostridia > Christensenellales > Aristaeellaceae > Limiplasma. Next base: position 101,987 of record JAYFPK010000016.1, on the reverse strand, counting down.
AAGTATACTGCTCTCCGGCGATGTACCCGTGTACAGGGCACACCGAATACGTCGGGGAAAGCGTGTAGTAGGGAAGCCGGTAGTTTTCCGCGATCTTGCGGATCAGCGCGGCTGCGGACTGCCAGGACGGGAGCTTTTCTCCAAGAAAGGCATGAAATACCGTGCCGGATGTATAAAGCGTCTGCAATTCATCCTGCACATCCAGGGCTTCAAAGACATCCTCCGTATAGCCAACGGGCAGGTGCGTGCTGTTGGTGTAAAAGGGCGCGCCGTCCCCTTGGGCGGCGGTGACAATGTCAGGATACTCCTCCACATCATGTTTTGCCAAACGGAAGGCGGTGGATTCGGCGGGCGTCGCTTCCAGAGTATAAAGGTCGCCGTATTGCTCCTGGTAATCAGAGAGCCTCGATCTCATATGAAGAAGGACGCGTTTGGCGAATGCCTGGGTTTGGGCATCCGTCATGTCCTTCTTCATCCAGCGGGCATTCAGCCCCGCCTCGTTCATGCCCACAAGGCCGATGGTGGAAAAATGGTTCTCCAGGCTGCCCAGATAGCGCTTCGTATAAGGGTACAGTCCCTCATGAAGCAGATTCGTGATGATTCTGCGCTTCGTGTTCAGGCTTCGCGCGCTGATGTCCATCAGGCGGTCCAGCCTTGCGAAGAAATCCTTTTCATCCGCGGTCTGGTAGGCGATCCGGGGAAGGTTGATGGTGACGACGCCGATGGAGCCGGTGCTCTCCCCGCTGCCGAAGAAGCCGCCGGATTTCTTGCGCAGCTCACGCAGGTCAAGGCGCAGGCGGCAGCACATGCTGCGCACATCGCTGGGTTCCATGTCGGAATTGATATAGTTGGAAAAGTACGGCGTTCCATACTTCGCCGTCATCTCAAAGAGCAGCCGGTTGTTCTGCGTGGCGCTCCAATCAAAATCCCTGGTGATCGAATACGTTGGGATCGGATACTGAAAGCCGCGCCCCTGGGCGTCCCCTTCGATCATGGTTTCAATGAACGCCCTGTTAATCATGTCCATTTCGCGCTTGCAATCCTTGTAGCGGAAATCCATTTCTTTGCCGCCTACGATGGCTGGCAGCCCGGCAAGGTCGCCGGGCACCGTCCAATCCAGGGTGATGTTTGTAAAGGGTGCTTGCGTACCCCAGCGGCTGGGCGTGTTAACGCCGTAAACAAAGGACTGGATGCAGTTTTTTACCTCATAGTAAGAAAGATCGTCAGCCCGGACGAAAGGGGCGAGATAGGTGTCAAAGGACGAGAACGCCTGGGCGCCCGCCCACTCGTTTTGCATAATTCCGAGAAAATTCACCATCTGATTGCAAAGGGACGCAAGATGCTTTGCGGGCGCGGAAGTGATCTTGCCCGGCACGCCGCCCAGGCCCTCCGTAATAAGCTGTTTCAGGCTCCACCCCGCACAATAGCCGGTGAGCATGGACAGGTCGTGGATGTGAATCTCCGCGTTGCGGTGGGCATTGGCGATCTCATCGTCATAGATTTCGGAAAGCCAGTAATTCGCTGTGATTGCCCCCGAATTGGAGAGGATCAGCCCGCCCACCGAATAGTTGACGGTGGAGTTTTCTTTGACGCGCCAATCCGTGACCTTGACATAGCCATCCACAACCTTTTTGTAATCCAGCAGCGTGGAGCGCATGTTGCGCAGCTTTTCACGCTGGCGGCGGTAGAGAATATAGGCCTTGCCGACGTTGGCATACCCCGATTGGGACAGTACGGCTTCCACGCTGTCCTGAATATCCTCTACGGCAATCAGGCCGCCGCGGATTTTGGGCTGAAAATCAGCGCTCACCCGAAGGGCAAGCAGGTCGATGACATCCTGGGTAAAATCAATGTTCACAGCCCGGAAAGCCTGGACCATGGCTGTGCCGATTTTGGAGATATCAAAACCCACAATGGATTGATCCCTTTTGATTACTCTGTACATGAGCAACATCCTTTCGCATGCGACGTGTTACCCATCATAGCACCATCATCCGTGAAAATCAAGACCGAATCACAACATATTGTGATTCTAACGCATAGACAACACAATATATGGAACCCTCAGCGCAGCTCTACTTGTGGGATATAGGCCTGCAGCGCGCTCCTCATCTTTTCCATGCCTTCCGGTGAGAATGCCGTAAGCCCGTCGGCAATCAAGTGCCCGGAATCGGCGAAGGTTTGCAAAAAGTACTTCTCACTTCCACGGAGCCATTGCCCGATCTGTTCCATATCATGGATGGAATGCAGTTCTTTTACAAGCGTTGTCCGAAACTCAAAAGGCAGCTTCCCGCGCATCAGGATCTCCGCCGAGCGGCGAATGACTTCCATGTCGACCTCTGTACCCGCCACGCGCGCGTAGCGCTCAGGGGAGCTTTTGATGTCCATGGCGATATAATCCACCAAGCCCTCTGAGATCAGATTTTCAAGAATAACGGGAAAGGAACCGTTGGTATCCAGTTTCACTGCAAAGCCCATGCCTTTGACGCTTCGGATAAACTCCGTCAGGCCGGGCTGGAGCGTGGGCTCGCCGCCCGATATGCACACGCCCTCCAGAATCCCCTTGCGCTTTTGAAGAAAGGCGAAAATATCCGCCGCTTCCGTGCCCCCCGCGGCAGGCTCCAATACGATGCCTGCGTTATGGCAATATGGGCAGCGGAAATTGCAGCCGGGCGTAAAGAATGTGCAGGCAACCTTTCCCGGATAGTCCAGCAAGGTAAGCTTTTGCACGCCATGAATGCGCATCGCAAGGCCATGCTCCATTCCGCTCACTTCTTTTCCGCTTCTGCTTCCGTGTTTGTAATCCGGCAGACCAGGCGCGCGAGTTTCTGCGCGTCCGTCTCGGGAGGCTCTGCTCCGAACCACTGTTCCAACATCCCCACCATGCCGCTGATGATGAAGGTCATAGCATATTCCTTTTCCTCATCCGTGCGCACACCCTCCTGCCGGTAGCGGATGTACTCCTCTTTTTGCAGATATTCCCGGCATTTGCGTTGAAGGACGCAGCCTTTTCCGTTTCGCACCATGATCTGGAGAAAGGGTTTTTGCTGCTCAAAGAACGCGAAGAAAAGCTTGGCCGTATCGCATAGGTTTGAGATTGCGCAGCTTTTCATTCCTTCCATGAAATCACCGAACATCCGGTCCATACAGTATTCCATCATCTCTTCTTTTGTGTCAAAGATCTGATAAAAGGTCTGCCGTGACAGCTCGCTTTCATCCATAATCTGCTTGATGGAAATTTCCGCGACTGGCATTGCCTCTGCCAGGCGCATAAAGGACTGTACGATAAATTCCCTTGAACGCAGCGCCGAAGGATTGTTGCCCGTATACATACCGCCCTCTCCTTCCCTGGCGAATCGGGTAAAAGGCCTACAAATCCGCCCAAGTGTCAAACTTTCCAATCGTATCTTGACTTACCCTTCATACCAGCATATAATTTACTGCAAAATCATACGCCTGTCAAATTATTTACGCGTGTATGCTTTTGAGGGAGTTTCCTGCGCCCGCCACGGCAGCTTGCGGGGCAGGAACGCCGCGCAGCCACAGATGGGCCATGGCGCGGCAATGCCTATCGCCAAAAGGGTTGGCGTCAGCATGGCTGCCGGGCGCACAACGGATGAGCGCTTCCCATAACACCCGATGCCGGAGGGATTGCATGAAGGTTGGCATGATCAGATGTATGCAGACGGAGGATTACTGCCCCGGAACCACTTGCTTCAAAATGGCCCGCGAGAAAAAAGGCGGATTTGAGGGGGCGGAAGAAGAGGTTGAGATCGTCGGGTTTATCAACTGCGGCGGATGCCCGGGCAAAAAGGCTGTGCTTCGGGCAAGAGAGCTGGTGAAAAGGGGCGCAGACACCATCGTATTTGCGTCCTGCATTCAAAGAGGCACCCCCATCGGGTACTCTTGCCCGTTCGCAAAGAAGATGAAGGACCTTGTTTCCCAAGAGGTGGGCGGGCAGATCCGGCTATTGGATTACACCCACTGATCACGGGCGGCATAGCGCGGGTCCGCAAAGGCATATTGTCGCGGCATGGCTGAACGATATGCCTTTGCCTTTTCTTGCATTGGCAATCCGTTGCCGTGCTGTCCGGCAGCGCTGCAACCGCCGACCTTTCAGGAGGAATTTATGGAGCTTTTGAAGCTGCTGGCAGTCTTTGCGGTGATCGTGATTGTATTGAGGCTGAAAAAACCCCTGTTCATGTCCATGATCGCGGGGACGATTGCCGCCGCCTTTTTGTTCAGCATGGACATCCGCGCGTTCTTCTCCACGTTATGGAAGTCGTCCACAAGCTGGAATACGATTTCGATTTTGCTTGTGTTTTACCTTATCTCATTCCTCCAGCGCATGTTGGAGAAGCGCGGAAGCCTTGATCTTGCGCAACAATCGTTGGACCGGTTGTTCAATAACAACCGCAGGATCACGGCGTCCCTGGCCCCCTTCTTCTTGGGACTGTTGCCTTCGGCCAGCGTGGTCCTTCTATGTGGCGACATTGTGCAAAGAAGTGTCGGAGACGATCTGTCCACGGAGGAAAAGGCATTCGTAACGTCCTTCTATCGGCATATACCGGAGAGCTTCTTGCCCACTTTCTCCGCCATCATTCTCGCCATCAGCCTCACCCAGGGAGCGGTGACAATCGGCTCCTTCATACTCGGCATGTTTCCGATGGTCATTGCTTTGGCAACGCTCGGCTATGTTTTCTACCTGCGAAGAATCCCAAAGGATGCAAGGGCCTCTTCCAGCGGTGACAAGCTGGGGAATTTTTTGAATCTTTGCAAGGGAATATGGCCCATTGCGCTGATTATCGCGCTGATTCTTGCCCTTGGAATTCCCGTGTACGCCGCGGCAGCGATTTCGATCGTGCTTTTTGGAGTTGCCGGCAAATTTACCATTGCTGAATTAAAGCCCTTTCTCCAATCCGCCTTTGAGAAAAATCTGCTGATCAGCACCTTCGTCATCATGCTGTTTAAGGATGTTTTGAGCGAAACCGGCGTCATCTCCGCCTTGCCGGAATTATTCGCCAAACTCCCATTCCCGGAATTCATCATCTTTGCGCTTATCTTCTTTTTCGGAACAGTGATCAGCGGCTCCCAGGCTATCGCCGCCATTGGCATTCCGCTCGTTTATATGTCGATGCCGGAGGCGGGGCTTCCCATGTTTATCTTGTTGATGGGGACGGCCTTCGCGGCCAACCAGCTCACGCCGACGCACGTATGCCTTCCGATTACCGCGGAATATTTTCACATCAGCCTCGGTGCGTTGGTCAGAAAATCGATCCCGGTGGTTTTGTCCTTCTGCGCCATCCTTTTGGGATATTACTTTCTCTTGGTGGCGCTCTTGTAGCTGATGCTTTGGACTTATGGGCGTGAGCTTTTGTGATTCAAGACCGTTTCCACCGTTGAAATCCGGAATGGAATGGGTCTGCGCTTCTCATGGTTTTTCGCAAGCCGCGCTTTCAAGCGTTTGGCTGCGTGGGTACGGGCGTTGTTTTCAGAGCCCGGGGCTCTTTGGCGGCCGCTACGGTGACGAGGGTGCCGACGAGGATGAAAATGCATCCGATGAGCTTTGCCGCGTCCATCTCCTCGCCGAGCATCAGCATGCCCGCGAGGATGGAGACCAAAGGCTCGGTGGTGGAGAGGATGGCTGTGGTTGTGGGCCCGGCATACCGGACGCCCAGCTGGAAAAGGGGCGCAGCGATGAATGAATAGAAGGGAATGGAGGCCAGCATGATGGCGATACCGGGCATTTGGATCGTCTCGAACACCAGCGTGCGGCTGACGAGCCCGTACCCCAAAGAGGTGAGGGCCCCGCAGGCCGCGCTGTAAAACAACACCACAAAGGGATGCAGATTCTTAACGCCGGTATTGCCAAGCCCAATGGTATAAAACGCGTATGTGCAGCCTGAGGCCAGGGCCAGCGCCACCCCGGTCAGGTTCAATTGACCCGGGCTGCCGGTAAACAGCACAATGGCGGCTGTACCCAGGGTAAGGGCCGCCACCTTGGCGGCGCTGCATTTTTCCTTGTAAAACAGCACGCCCGCAAGCATCACAAGCACCGGGTAGGTGAAGTGGATGGTGGTGGCCATGCCGGAGGAAAGGTAGTCGTAAGAAAGGGCGAGCAGGAAGCCTGTCGCCCCCGAGCCGATACCACACAGGAGCAGCGTCTCTTTAAGGGCGGGGCCTTTTAACACAACGGGCAGCTTGAGGGACCGGCACACCAGGAAGCTTGCCAGGGTGACGAGCACGGCCCGCAATGTTGAGAAGGTGATGACGTTCAGGCCGTAAAGCACGGCATACTTCATGTAAATGGGGCTGAGCCCGAAAATGGCCGCTGACAAAATAGCGAACAGGGAACCCTTCAGCTTATCCAAGCGATTCTCTCCTGTCTGTCTGGGATTCCAGGCGCGCCTGTGGCTTTGCCAGCAAAGCAATCAGCATGAGCGCCGCCGCCGTCAGCGCCCACACCAGAAAAACAGCGCGATAACTGCCCGCCGAGACGGCATGAGGGCTTACCATCCGCCAGCCGCCTGGGAATGAAAACCCGGCGTATCCTTGGGCCCCGCTCTTTCCCAGCCGGAGGCGGCAGCGTCCACATGGTTTGTGGCGCTTTGCCCAATGCCCAGCCGCTTCTCACCGCGGCGCTTCCTCTGCCGTTTCCCAGAAAGCCGGCGATTGCGTACAGCCCCGCAGCGCACAGGGATCAAAAGTTTGCTCCCTCAAGCAGCCCGGCATGCCGTTAGCGCCTCGGCCCAAAGGCTGCTCCCCTAGGCTTTCCCCTCGCTCATACAGATGCGGATTTTATGCATGACAAGCTGTTTCACGGCTTCCCGGCCCGCCTCGCCATATTTTTTGGGGTCGTAGGCATCCGGCCGGTCCGCCAGGTAGGCGCGAACCGCCTTGGTATACGCGTCGCGCAATTCCGTGGCGAAGTTCACCTTCGCCATGCCCAGCTTCACAGCCTGGGTTACGGTTTCATCCGGCACGCCGGACGCGCCGTGGAGCACCAGGGGGATGTCCACCAATTGGCGGGTGGCCGTTATGCGGCTCAAATCCAGCACGGGCGTGATGGCATAAAACCCGTGGGCCGTGCCGATGGAGATCGCCAACGAATCCACACCGGTGCGCTTCACAAAATCCGCCGCCTGCTTCGGATCGGTATAGTGGTTGGCGTCGGCCTGTGTATCGTCCTCCTTGCCGCCTACGATGCCCAACTCCGCTTCCACCGGTATGCCGGTTTGGGCCGCAAATTCGCAAACCTGCCGGGTTATGGCGACATTGTCCTCATAACCCAGGGCGGAACCGTCAATCATCACGGAGGAGTAGCCGCTTTGTACGCACTTCCTGACGGTTTCAAAGCCGTTGCCATGATCCAGGTGCAGGGCGATGGGCACGCTGGCCGCTTCCGCCGCGCTGCGCCCCATGGCCGCAAACATGGCGGGGGTGAAATATCTCAGCGTGGATGAGGTGGTTTGCAAAATCACCGGAGCGCGCAGTTCCTCCGCCGCGGCCGCCACGGCCCATACCATCTCCGCGTTTTCCACATTAAAAGCACCTACGGCATATCCTTGCCTGGTGGCATCCTGGAGCATTTTTTTCGTATCGACGAACATGCTCTTCCTCCTTCATGCTATTGTTGAAATCCTCTCAGCACATCCGGGAAGCAATCCGGCGCAAAATGCTTTACAGCCAGCAGCGCGGCTCCCTGAACCGGGCTGAAAATGGGCTTTTGCAACGACATGCCCTTTTGGGCGAGCAGCGCGCCCATGGGCCCAAGCAGCATCTCCCCCACCTGAAAGGTGCCTCCGGAATAGGATACCGGAACGCATTCCCCGGAAAAATGCAGTTTGGCTTTCACCGCCGCCGCCAGCTGGGCCAGCTCCTGCGCCGCGCTTTCATAGAGCGGGAGCACCGCCGCGTCCCCCGCCTTGGCGGCGTCCGCCACCAGCCTTTGGAACGCCGCCGTCCGGTCCCGGGCAGGCAGAAGCTGTTCCTCCGCAATGGTTACAAAATCAAAATCATCCTCCAAGGCAAAGGCCTTTCTCACCATTTCATACAGCGGGCCTTTGGGCGCGCGGCCGTCTGATTGCTTGGTAAAAAGCTGCATGCCCCGCAAGGCCAGCCAATAGCTGCTGCCTTCATCGCTGAAATGCTCCGACCAGCCCCCGCTGCGGGCCGTGTGGCCTTCCGCGTCGCAGCCAAAGGCGATGGAGCCCGTCCCCGCCACCACATTGATGCCCGGCTGGCAGGCCAGCGACCCGGCCCAGCCCACCTGCACATCGTTCACCAGCAATGCCCGCGGGAACATCTCCTGAACGGCTTTTTCCAGTTTTTCGTCCATGGCGGAGTTCTCCCCGTACAGGGGCAGCCCCACGCAGACGCCATCCAGCCCTTCCACAGAAGCGCCCGCACCATGAGCGCATTCCCGGGCAAGGCTTTCCAGCGTTTTCAGCACCGCGCCCTCCCCATGCTGCCGGTAGGACGTTCCTGTACCTTGCGCTGTGGCAAGCGTTGCGCCCTGTCCGTCTACCAGCAGGCAGGCCGTCTTGGTTCCTCCGCCATCCAGCCCCAGATAGTAAGGCATGGTCCACGCTCCTTCACAGCCGGATCAAAGCCGGTAGATGGTTACGCCCTGCACCACGCGGTTTACTTCCCCGCCTACGCTGGGGCTGTCCGTGGGGATCTCCGTGGCGATAGATTTTTCCATGGACAGCAGCTGCAGGAAAAGCAAGCACTTGATATACGCGCTGATCTGCGGATACGCGCCGTCCGGGATGGCGTAGGCGAAGGAGTACTCCACCCCCTGGGGTATTTCCGTTCCTTCCGGCACAAGGACCGCCTGCCGGTTCTGGCTTTTCTCCCGGGCCAGCTCCTTTACGAAATCCAGGTCATACTGCCGGGTAAAGGGGTTGGAGGATACAAAATGCACCGTCAGCGTATGGTTGTTGACAACGGTTTTGGGGCCGTGCCGGAATCCCATGGAGCTGTCAAAGCTGGAATTCACCTTGCCATTGGTCAGCTCCAAAGATTTGACGGCCCCTTCCTGGGCCAGCCCTTTCAGGCCGCCGCTGCCCAAATAAATCAACCGTTTGTACCCGAATTGGGCGACCGACTGCGCCAAGGCGTCCATCTCCGCCATTTCCGCTTCCGCGCTGTCGGCCAGCTTTTCAATCTGCCGCAGGAAGCCCTGCCTGCGCTCCCAATTGAAAACGCAATAGGTTACAAGCGCCATGCAGCTCACGCTGCTGGTCATGGCAAAGGCCTCGTCGCTGGATTCCGGCGGCATGTTGATCACCAGGGTGCCGTCCGCGTGGGAGGCGTACTCCGCCAAAGACGAGCCCTGCTTGCATACCACCACCAGGTTGTACAGGTTTTTCACCTTTTGGGCCGCGTATTCCAACGCCGCAAGGCTTTCCGGGCTCTCCCCGGAACGGGAAAAGGACACCAGCAATGTGGGCACGTCAAACAGCACGCAATCCGGCGCGGATACGATCTCCGTGGTGGCAATGGCTTCCCCTCTCAGGCCGTTTTCCTCTGCCAGCATCATCTGCAGGCTTTGCCCCACAAATGCGGAAGAGCCCGCCCCCGTGAAAACCACCCGGAGCCCCTCTATCCCTTTCATCTTCTCCATAAAGGCGGTAATCTCATCGGACTGTTCCCGCAAAAGGCCCACCAGCTCCCGCCAAAGGCGGGGCTGCTGCACAATCTCCTTCGCGGTGATGGGTGCATGGCGCTTTTCAAAAAACGCCTCGTTGCGGCCTAAAAACTTCTCTATCATTGGGATACACACCTTTCATCAAGCTGGGTCAGACGATGCCCAGCCCACAATTTTCATCCGTCAAAAGGGCCACCATGTTTTGGGCCGCCCGCATCGCCACATTGCGGATTTCCCGGTCCGCCAAACCGCCCATGTGGGGGGTCAGCACGGTGTTGTCCATGTCGAACAGAGGGCTGTCATACAGGGGCTCTTCCTCATACACATCCAGGCCCGCCCCGGCAATGGTCCCCTTTTGCAAGGCTTCCACCAGCGCGCCGGTATCGACGACGGCCCCCCGGGAAGGGTTGATGACGACGGCGCCGGGCTTCATCATGGCCAGGGTTTCCCCATTGACCAAATGGCGGGTTTCCTTCGTGGCGGGGGCCGCCACCACGAAGATATCGCTCTGCCTGAAAAGGGTCTCCCTGTCCACAAAACGCGCGCCCATCTGGGCGGCGGCCTGTTCATCCTGAAATATGTCGCTGGTGATGATGTTCATTTCAAAGCCCGCGCCCCGTTTGGCAACCGCGCGGCCCACCGCGCCGAAGCCGAGAATGCCCAGGGTTTTGCCGGATACCGCCATGCCCCGCTCCACGCCCTTGGCCCATTGGCCCGCGCGGATGTTGCGGTCCCCCTGGGGGATTTTCCGCATCAGCGCAATGATGAGGCCAAAGGCCAAATCGGCCACGGCGGAAAAATTCTGCCTGGGTACGTTGCACACCTTGACGCCGTGCTTTCTCAGCGCATCCAGCTCCAGGTGGTCATATCCGGCGCAATTGAGGGAAACGGCCTCCGGCTTTACCCCCGCCGCCTCTAAAAAAACATCCGTGACGGGTACGTCCGCGCCCATCAAAATCCCCCGGGGCTTTTCCTCCAAGCGGTTCCAATACTCCACCAGCGCTTGCTCGGTGGTGTTTTCTCCCCGGTCCTTCTGGGCCCACAGCACAGGCTCGAAGCCGCCGTCCCGAAGGACCTGAAAGGCGTCCGGCTCCTGCTCAAAGGAAAACGAAATAACCAAAACCTTGTTATTCATGGATGATGTTCCTCTCCGCAACGCTTCATGGGAATCCGGCCTCGCAGCCGGTTATCGGTATTGGGGCAGATACGCGCCATGCTCCGCCATATAATCCTCCACAAGGGCCTCGGCTGTTTTGTAATCGGTCACCGCGCCGTCCAGCATCATGGCCTCGGCCCATAGCTTCCGGCTGCCGGTCAGCGCCGCTTCCACCGTAACCTCCACAGGGGCCAGCCGCTTCATGATGATGGCCTTCATGGCCCCGCCAAAGTTCTGCACCACCATCGGGCAGAACCCAAGTCCCGTTGCGATGCCGGGAATCTCCAACACCGCGTCGTCCGGCAGGCCCTTGACCGCTCCCTCGTTTGGAATGTTGACGCTGAAGGTCTTTCTCTCGTCGTACAGCAGGGAATGGATCATCTCCACCAGTTGCTCATGCTCCCCCTCGCTGCGGTTGAAGAGCTTGGCCTCCACTTCGCCCTCCACCTCGCCCTGGTTGAGCATATCCCGGTAGGTCTTTTCACCCCGGGCGATGACCTCCTCGATGGGGAACGCGTCAATGCCGAACTGGCGGCCAAAGAACTTGCCGTTGGGGTAACGCTCCGGGAAGAACTCCACCGCGTGGCGGTCCACCACGGCGGGCAGGCCGCCGATGCGCTGGTACAGGTCCCAGGAAAGGGGGTTGTCCATAAAGTGCGGGATTTCGGTATCATCCAGCTGGCTGTTGAAAAAATTGTACTCGTGTCCATGTTTCTCCGCGCCTTTGCGCTGCCGCTCCACAATATCCAACAGCTTTTGGCGCACGTCCATGCCGTCCACCCGGATATCGTAGAAGAACGTCAGGTGGTTCAGGCCCACGCCCACGGTGGTAATCCGCTTCACGTCCACCCCCATCATGCGGGCCAGGTATTTTTCCCCGTAAATCACCCCATGGCACAGGCCGATGATCTTCGCGCCCGTCGCCCGGCGCACAGCCGTCACGATGGCCGTCATGGGGTTGCTGTAGCTGAAGAAATGCGCGTTGGGGCACAGGCGCATCACATCCCTGGCGATGTCGATCATGGCGGGAATCATGCGCTGGGCGCGGCTGATGCCGCCGGGCATGATGGAATCGCCCACAGGCTGGTATATCCCGTATTTACGGGGGATGATCACATCCTGCTCCCAGGCGCGGCGGCCGCCCACCGCAATGGTGACCACCACGAAATCCGCGCCGGGCAAAAGCGCTGTCCGGTCGGTGCTGCTGGTGATGAGGATATCCGCTTGTTTCTGCTCCACCATTTTTTTGGTGAGGCGTACCACGCTCTCCAGAATTTCCGGGTTGATGTCGCACATGGCGATTTCCCATTTGCCAAACCCAGCCTGAATAAAGTCCGCCACGAGCCCCTTGGTAAACACTGCGCTGCCTGCGCCGATGAGAACAATCTTCTTGCGATCCATAGCGTTTCTCCTTATCTGTTGATATTCGGCGGTGCGCCGGGCTTTTGCCACCCGCCTTTTGCGCGGCTTGCGGGGCACCCCGCTGCGCGGCCCCAGCGCGGCCAGGGAAAGGGAAAAGAAGCGGGCCGCCTCACCGGGCCGCCAGCACCATCGCCCTGTTGCAAGCCTCCAAAAACTCCTTGAGTATGCCCCTCTGCTCCGCTTCCCCCGCGCCGTTAAAGCGCTCCACCAAAACGGGAGCCATGAACAGCTTGATGAACTTAGGTTCCTTGTCGCTAAAGGTAAACAGATCGGTGGATTTCATGTTGGCAAAGGCCTTGTCAAACACCGCCTGGTTGTTCAGCCAGTCAATCTCCGCAAAAATCCCCGCCGGATCCTTCTTGTAGCTGTAAATGCCGCCAAAGTACGCATACATCCGGTTGGCGCCCTTTGCATCGGCGAGCCAGTACCGGTAGCCCGAGGCGTACTGGCCAAAGTTGTCCGGGTCGGCAAGGTTGATTTCCACCGTGTATTCGCCGCTTTGGGCCTCCTCCAGCGCTTGGCGGAATGCCCGGGCCAGCTTCAGCGTGTTGGACAAATCCTCATAGTTCAGCTGGAAGCCTTCCGTATAGGCCGCCTGGCAAATGGCTTCGCCGCAGGCGGTGAAGTAGGCGGTGAGCATCTCCCGCTGCCCCTTGTGGTCCAAGGCGTTCATCCGCTCAAAATCGCCGTCCGGCATAAAGAGCTTCAGGTAAACCGGCTCGTCCCGGTTCACCTCAAACAGGGCTCCGCTCTCGATCTTGTTCCATACCCTATCATAGGGGATATGGTTGTTGGCCTTGTCCACCTCCACCATCAGGCCGGTACGGGTCTCCGGCAGAAAAATCAGGCCCGTATGCAGATAGAACCGCTGCCCTGTTTTTTTGCATTCCATGTGTACCCGCAGGCCGTACCAGTGGGGGCCGATGCAGTCCCGGTTCTGCCGGTCCGGCGTAAAGGCGGCCCAACCGCTTTGCGCCGCCAGGATCGCCTCCTCATAAATATCTCCGAAGCGGTGCAGGCTGCGCAGGGCCGGTATGCTAACGCTCATCTTCTCAGCCATGGCGGGCTTCCCCCTTCCAACGTTTGTACCCATAGTCGGGGTTTTGCACGCATAGCTTTCCCCCGCTGATTTCCAAAAACGCGCCGGAGATGTACGCCGCCGCGTCGCTGCCTAAAAACAAAACGGCGTTCGCCACATCCTTTGGCGTTCCCAGCCTGCCCAGGGCAATCTGGCCTTCCAGGTCGCTGCGCCGGGCGTCCACCACGGCCTTGGTCATCCCCGTCTCAATCACCCCGGGAATAAAGCCGTTCACCCGGATTCCAAAGGGCGCAAACTCCGCCGCCATGGTTTTGGTCAGGCTGTATACGGCGGCCTTGCTGGCGGCATAGGCTCCGCTTCCCGCCGAGGGAATGAGGCTGGCAAAGCTGGCCGCGTTGAGAATCACGCCGCCCCCCTGCTTCTCCATTTGCCTTTTGGCGGCGCAAGCGCACAGAAACACGCTTTTCAGATTCACGTTCATCACCCTGTCCCAGGCCGCCCCATCCATTTCGCACAGGGCAGACTGCGGGTAAATGCCCGCATTGTTTACGAATAGATCCACCGAGCCAAAATCCTTCACCGCCGTTTCAAACATGGCGGCGACTTCCCGCTCGTCCCCCACGTTGACCCGGTAGCCCCGAACCTCCCCCTGGGAGGACAGCGCCTCCACGGCGGCGTCCAGCGCCGCCGCGTCAATATCGCAGATGAAAACCCGCGCTCCCTCCCGCAAAAAGCCCGCGGCGATGGCAAAGCCGATGCCGGCCTGGGAGGCTGCCCCCGTAATCCCTACCACCTTGTTATGATAGCCCAGTTCCATAGCCATTCTCCTTATGCGTCAATGTCCATTACGCCGCCCCGGCTGGCCGAGGCCGCCAGCTTGCTGTACAATCCCAGGTATCCCTTTTTGTACTTGGGCGCTTTGGGAACCCACAGGGCCTTGCGCCGGGCGAGCTCCTCATCGGGTACGCGCAGCGTCAGGCTCCGCCGGGGAATGTTGATGTCAATCTCATCCCCGTCCTGGATCAAAGCAATGGGCCCGCCCTCGGCCGCCTCGGGAGAAATATGCCCCACAAAGCAGCCGTTGTTGGTTCCGCTGAAGCGGCCGTCGGTGATCACCGCGGTACAGGTGGCCAGGCCCCGGCCATACAGGTACTTCATGGCTTTGAACATCTCCCGCATGCCCGGGCCGCCCTTGGGCCCTTCATACCGGATCACCACCACATGTCCTGGCTGGATGCCGCCGGACAAAATGGCTTCTTCCGCCGCTTCCTCGTTATCAAACACCCGGGCCGTGCCCACGAAATGGTGCATCTCCGGCACAATGGCGGCGGGCTTGGTAACGCCGCCCTCCGGGGCCAGATTCCCATACACCACGGCAATGCCGCCCGTGCCGCTGAAAGGCTCCCCCATGGTTTTGATCACCCGGCGGTCCGGCTCGCCCTGAATGGAGGCCAGGTTTTCGGCCACGGTTTTTCCTGTAACGGTCATGGCCTCCCGGTGAAGCAGCGGCGCAAGCTCCCGCATTACCTGGGGAACGCCGCCCGCGTGGTAGAAATCCTCCATGTTGTATTCGCTGGCCGGGTTCACCTTCACGATGAGCGGCGTATTTGCCCCCATCTGGTCGAACTTTTGCATCATCCGGCCCGGGTCAATGTCAATCTCATGGGCCAGCGCCGTCAGGTGCAATACCGCGTTGGTGCTGCCCCCGGTGGCGTTCAGCACACGGATGGCATTGTCCAGGGAATCCTCGGTGATGATGTCCCTGGCGGTGATATTGCGCTCCACCAGCCTTACAATGGCCCGGCCCGTGGCAAAGGCCAGCCGGGTGCGCTCCGCGTACACCGCGGGCACCAGGGCGGCGCCAGGGAGCGTCATCCCCATGGCCTCCGCCAGGCAGCACATGGTATTGGCTGTGCCGTAAAAGCTGCAGCTGCCGCAGCCGGGGCCCGCCGCGTCCTCCAGGCGGTATAGCTCCGCCTCCTCCAGGGCGCCCGCGCTCACCATGCCGCAGCCTTCCGACAGGCTGGTGAGGTCGCTTTTGCGCCCGTCAAAGGCCGGACCGCCCTGCATGGGCCCCCCGGGCAGCAGAATCGCCGGAAGCCCCAGGCGCGCCGCCGCCATCAAAAGGCCGGGAACAATCTTGTCGCAGCTGCCCAGCAGCACCACCGCGTCCAGCTGGTGGGCCTGTACCATCACTTCCACATCGCAGGCAATCAGGTCGCGGCTGGGCAGGATGAAGTGCATGCCCTCGTTGCCCTGGGCCGTTCCATCGCAGGGGCCCGTTACCCCAAACTCCACCGGGGTGCCCCCCGCCGCGTAAATCCCGTTTTTCACATGCTCCGCCAAAGCCCGCAGGTTATAGCTTCCGGGTACCAGCTCGCTCCAGGTATTGGCGACGCCAATGATGGGGCTGGCCAGCTCCTCATCCGAAAAGCCCATGGACTTGTATACAGCCCGGTTAAAGCAGAAATTCGGCCTTTTCAGGATGTTCGCGCTCCTCATGGGTTTTGCTTCCTTTCCTGGCTCAGGCGGTGGGCAACGTCGATAATCATATCCTCCTGCCCGCCTACGGTTTTCATCCGGCCCAACTCCATGAGAATATCCCTGGCATCCAGCCCATAGCGCTCCGCCGCCCGCTTGGCATGCAGGAAGAAGCTGGAATACACCCCCGCGTACCCGATGGTCAAGGCGTATTTGTCAATCACCATCTGCGCCAGCGGCGCTACATACGCCTCGGCGGCGTCCATCAGGCCGTACAGGCTTTCGCCGGTTTCAATGCCCACCTTGTCCAGCACGGCGGCCAGCGCCTCGTGGGGGGCGTTCCCCGCTCCGGCCCCCAGCCCGCGAAGGGTCGCGTCAGTATACCGGGCCCCGGCCTCCACGGCGGCCAAAGAGTTCCCGATGGCGAGGCCCAGGTTGTTGTGGGCGTGGAAGCCCACGGGAATGCCCAGTTCCTTCGTGAGCAAGGAAATGCGGGCCGTCACGTCCCGGGGCGCCATGGCCCCCGCGGAATCCGCCAGATACACCGCGTCCGCCCCATAGCTTTCAAACTTCTTTGCTTCCAGCAAAATTGCCTCCGGCGGGCTCATGTGGCTCATCATCAAAAAGCCGAAGGCCTTCATGCCAACGTCTTTGGCATGGCGGATATGCTCCGCGCCGGTGTCCGCCTCGGTGACGTGGGTCGCAACCCGCACAAGGCCAACGCCAAGGCCCCGTACCTTCTCCAGCCCTTCGATGGTGCCAATGCCCGGTATCAGCAGCACGCCTACCGTGGCGTCCCCGGCGTTTTCACACACGGTGCGGATGATGTCCGTTTCGTCACAGGCGGAAAAGCCGTATTGGATGGAGGAGCCCTGCAGCCCGTCCCCATGGCCGCATTCAATCACCTTGCAGCCGGATTGCGAAAGCCCTCTGGTAATATCGGCAATCTGCTCCAGGGTAAAGCGGTGGGCAACAGCGTGGCTGCCGTCCCGCAGCGTGGTGTCCACCAAGGTAATGCTCCGCTTCATGCCCGCCCCTCCCCGCTCATACGCTCCGCCGCCCGGTCCGCCATGGCCACGGCGGCGCTGGTGATGATATCAAGGTTGCCGGCGTATTCCGGCAGCCAGTCCCCCGCGCCCTCCACCTGAATCATGGTGACGATATAATCTAGCTTCTCGTTATAGCTTGGCTCCATCAGCAGCCGGTAGCCCGGCACATACTCCTGAAGCCTGGCCACCATCTCCCTCACGGACCGGGTGATGGCCTCCATGTCCGGCGGCGTTTTGGTTTTGCAATAGATGGTGTTGCGCATCATCAGCGGAGGCTCCGCCGGGTTCAGGATGATCAGCGCCTTGCCCTCCTCCGCGCCGCCCAGCTCCCGCAAGGCCCTGGCCGTGGTTTCCGTAAACTCGTCGATGTTGGCCCTGGTTCCGGGGCCGGCGCTTTTGGAGGAAATGGTGGAAACAATCTCCGCGTAGCGTACGGGCTGCACCTGGCTCACAGCCCGGACAATGGGCGTGGTGGCCTGCCCGCCGCAGGTGACGAGGTTGATATTGTCCGCATCCATATGCTCTTCAAAATTCACCACAGGCACCACATAGGGCCCCACAGCCGCCGGCGTCAGGTCGAAGGCCTTCTTGCCCGCCCGCCGGTACAGGGGCGCGTTTTTCAGATGCTGGGAGGCGCTGGTGGCTTCAAAAACGATGCGGATCTCCTCATCCTCAAGCAATGGCTCAAGCCCGCAGACGCTGGTCCTCACGCCATACTCCTTCGCCCGGCGGATGCCGGGGGAGGCTTCATCGATCCCCACCACCATGGCAAGCTCCAAATGCTTTGCCTTTGCGCGGATCTTCTCCATCAGGTCAATGCCAATGTTGCCCGGCCCTACAATGCCTACTTTCACTTTTTCAGCCATGGCTCTTCTCCATTCTCCGTCACTTCAGTTTCTGAATTTTCAGATTCCCCACCAGATAGCGGTAGCCCGCCTCCTCCAAGTAGGGGTGGCTTTTGGGGTATTCGGCGTATTCCTTGCCCCCCAGCCAGCAGAATACGTCAATGGGCTTTTGGAGCTCCTCCTCCAGCCTGCGCTTGGAAGCGACGATCTCCCTTTGGATCTCTTCCGGGGTGGAATCCTCATCCAGGTTGAAGTGAGTGCCGGTGTGGCAGCAGACTTCATGGTTTTGGGCCACTCTGCGCAATTCGTCCCAGGTAAAGGCATAGCGCCCGTCCGGGTATTCGTCCTCCGCCGTGGAGCGCAGCCGGTGCCCCTTGCAAAAATCCGCCTGTTCCTTCACGGGTACGTCCAGAAAGAAACTGGGGACATAAAACCATCCGGTAAACCCGTATTTTTCCAGAATGGGCAAAATCACGTCATGGTGATTTCTGTATCCCTCGTAAATCGCCGGAATGAGCCCCGGCTTTTCCTTGGGCCAACGCCTGGTTTCAAACCATTCGTCCACATCGGCAATCCGCACAGGGGCAAAATGCTCTGCAAAATAAGCAATCTCCGCTTCAAAGCGCGCCGCGTCCCGAAACTTCGTGTTGTGATAATTCACCACCCGCACATAGCCCCCGGAAGCCAGACGGCCCAGCATCTCCCATTTCTGCTGCCCTGCGTAGCCAAAGGCGGAAGGGTTAGCGCTCATGGGGAACCTCCCCGTCCTCTTGGCGGATGAACCGCCCCACCACATCCCGGTAGGGCACGGCGGTAAAGTCCCCATCGCTGTGATACTCCAGCCGGAAGCAGCTTTCCGTGGCGGCGCTCATGGCCGGGCAGATGGAAGGATATTTGTCGTCCTCGGCCTTCTCCTTCGCTTCGTACAGGCTGGTGAACAAAAGCGCCTTGGCGGCGAGCGCCATGCCCAAATCCCGGTCCGCCTCAGCGGTTTCAAAGGCGGCGTCGCAGCCGGGCCTGGTCAGGTCGTCCAGGGCAATCACCGTAGGAATCCCTTCATCCGCCGACACCCGGGTTCCACAATAGCTCATGGTGTCCAGGTACGCCTGACGGTTATCGGCATCGATCTTTTGCAAAATTTCAAACAGGTCTTTCATCCCGTGTCCCTCCCCTCTTTGCTTTACCGGATCTTTTCCATTTTCAGATTGCTGACCACGTATTTATACCCCGCCTCTTCCAGGTATTTGTGGGCGCGGATGTTGTAGCTGTACTCCTCGCCGTACAGCCAGCAAAAAACGTCCACGTCCCGGCCAATTTCCTTTTCCAGCTTGCGTTTGGATTCCACGATCTCCCGGTGCATGTCCTCGTCCGGGGTATCCTTGCTGATCTGAAAATGATTGCCGGTATGGCAGCATATTTCATGCTTCTGCGCAATCTTCCGCACCTCGTCCCAGGTCATGGCGATGCGTTTGTCAGGGAACATCTCCGGCTCGGTTACGTCCAGCTCATGCTCCTTGCTGTACTCCCATTGCTCTTCCACCGGTATATCCAGAAAAAAGCTGGGAATATAGAACCAGCCGGTAAAATTGTACTTGTCCAGGATGGGGGCGATGATGTCGTAATGGCTGCGGAAGCCCTCGAATATGGCGGGGATCAGGCCGGGCTTTTCCTTCTTCCACTTGTGCGTGGTAAAAAACTCGTCGATATCCGCCAGGTTGACGGGGGAGAAGAACCTGCTGAAATACGCGATTTCCGCTTCAAAACGGTCCTTGTCGCGCAGGTTGGTGTTATGGTAGTTAACCACCCGGATATAGGAATTGTTCACCAAATAGCGGAACATCTCCAGTGTGCGCTTGTCGTTGCAGACCGCTTTGGCAAACTTGTTGATGTCGAAGTTCTTCATGCTATTCCTCCGTCTTTTGCTCGTCGTCGCTATATCCTAAATAAGGAATGATGGTGTTTTCATCATGCTCCTCATCGTAGCGGAAACGGAAACACTTGCGGGCCAGCGCCGCCATGGCCGGGGCCGCGGCCGGATACGCCTCGTCCAGTTTCTTCTCCCGCATGTATTGGTCGTTTTGCTCATACAGGTCGGTAAACAGCAACGCGCCTACCGCCAGCAGCAGCCCCATATCCTCGTCATCATAGGCGGGCTGGTAGTCTCCCTCATAATCCCGGGTCAAATCATCCAAGCCGATGAAGGCGGGTATGCCCTCGTTTTTCTCATCCGCCCGGTTGCATTCCTCAATGAGCTCCACAAAGGTGGACAGATCATCCGCGCCCAGCTCGCTGAAGATGCTTTCAATGTTCTGGGGCGCCCGGCCGTTTCCAAAAAACTGCAGGCTGGCATAGTTCCTTTCCCGCAGCCGCATCGCCACCCGCGTATACAGCCACATCGCCAACAGCAGCGCCATTACCTCGGCCACTATGGCGGATACCCAAACGCCGGTGACGCCCATAAAGATGGCGAAGCCCATCACCGTCATCACCGGGAACACCGCGCCCCGCAGCAGCGTCAGCGTCAACGCTTCCCCCGGGGCCTGTACCGACTGAAAGTACACGCCAATGAGCACGTTGGCGGCAATCACCAGGTAGGACAGAAACACAATCCGCACGCCCGGCGCCGCCACGGACAAAAAGGCCTGGTCCGGGGACATGAAAATCCGGATGAGGGACTCCGGCCACAGCTCTCCGATCAGCGTAAAAAGCAGCGCCACAAAGAACGAGCTGACCACCGCCATTTTCAAGAAGCTGTTCACCCGGGCCTGCTTGCCGGCTCCGGAATTGATGCTTACCAAGGGCTGCATCGCGTTGGACACGCCCGCCAAACCGCTGGACACGATAATGGTCATGCTGGCGATGATGCCATACACCGCCACCGCCGTTTCCCCTGAAATGCGCAGCAGCACGCTGTTGAAGGCCAGCGTCACCACCGAGGCGGTAATCTCACTGAGAAAGCTTGGGAGCCCAAGCTTGCCGGCATCATACAGGGCGCGGAAGGAATAGCCCCGCCGCAGAAGCTTCAGTCCGGATTTCTTTCGAAACGTGCTTCCCAGCAAAATGCAGCTGCTCAGCACCACCGCCAGCGCCGTCGCCAGGGAGGCGCTCCAGATGCCCCAGCCAAACCCGAACAGAAACAGCACATCCAGCACAATGTTCAGCGAACATCCGCAAAGGGTCGCCGCCATGGAAATGCGGGGCGCGTTATCGTTGCGTACAAAGGTTACCATGAAGGTTTCCACCCCAAAGAAGGGCGCAAAGAGAAAGACGTAGAGCAGGTACTCCCGTACCCCCTGCTGCAAGCTCCCTACGCCGCCCATGAAGGTGGTAACGCTGCCCAAAAACACCACCCCGAGCACCCCAAGGGCCACGGAAATGACCACAAGCGCCGCAAGGCAGGTGGTATAAACCGTTCTGGCCTTTTGCTCCTCCCCCTTGCCCATATAGGCGGAGTACAAGGTGGAGCCGCCCACGCCCAGCAGATAGCCCAGCCCGTACAATACCCCCGGCGTAGGCTGGGAAACGTTCAGCGCCGCGATGCCCAATTCCCCAAGCTTCTGCCCGACGCACAGGGTATCCACAAAGTAGTTCAGGGCCACCATCATGGTCGCCGCCACACTGGGGAACAAATATTGGAGGAACAGCTTTCCAGGCTTTTCGGTTAACAACACGCTTGTGCTTTTCTTCGCGATCGAAGTCATCTTCCCCACCGTTTCTTCATCCATTATCCAAGGTGCGCGCCTGTGGCTCTCCAAGCCAGCATAGGCCAGGCGCAAGGCTCTTGCTGACCACCCGCCTCCCGGGGCCCATTTGCTTTTGATGGCCTCCCATCATCCCGGCGCTATTTCAATTCCACCGTGTAGCTGAAAAAGTCCCCCACCACGGTGCTGACGCAGTATTCAACCGTCGTAGGCCCGCAGAACGCCGTGCGGATCAGCAAAATGGCAGCCTCATCCGCGCGCACTTTCAGCAGCGCAGCCGTTCCTTCCTCCAGGTTGATGGCCCGCAGCTTCTCCACCGCGCTGTCCACGGTAACGCCAAGGCTTGCCAGGGACGTATACAGGCCCTTGCCCGATACCATCTCCGCCGTCAGGCCGTCCGCCAGCTGGTGCGGGATGTAGGATATCTCATAGGCATAGGGCGTGCCGTCCACCGAGCGGATCCGCCGGATGCGGTATACGCTTTGCCCCTGCATGATGTGCAGCCCAGCGGCCACCTCGTCGTCCGCGGGAACCGTTTCAAAGCTGTATACCGTCGTTTTCTCCACCCGGCCGCTTTTTTTCAGCTCCTCGCTGAAGGAATAGAACTTGCTCAGCTTTTGTTCGATGGTATTGCTTTTGACAAAGGTGCCAATCCCCTGCCTCTTTTCCAGGTACCCTTCGTTTTGCAAGTCCTGCAGCGCCTTGCGCACGGTAATGCGGCTGACGGCATACATCTGGCAGATTTCAGTCTCCGTAGGAATTTTACGGCCCGGCTTCCACTGGCGCGCGGCGATGCGTTTGCGCAATGACTCCTTCAACTGGAAGTACAATGGAACCGGCAGGTTCTTATTCAGTTCCACCGCTTCGGCGTGCTCCATTTCGTTTCCTCCCCACAGGGCTATATCCTGCTTTATCATATCCGAGCCATTATAACAAATTCTGCCCCCGCCGTGAACAACCGGACCGGACCCGGCCGGATGAAAAGCCTATCCCTTGATGCCCGCCATGGTAATGCCCTTCACAAACTGCTTCTGGGCCAGGGCGAACACAACGCAAATGGGCACAATGGAAAGGGTGGACGCCGCCATGATCATGTCAATTTGGCGGCCACGGTCGTTGAACAGCGCGCTTAGGCCCACAGGCAGCGTAAAGAGGCTCTTGCTGTGCACTGAAATCAGCGGCCACATGTAGCTGTTCCAGGTGGACATGAACATGAAAATGCACAATGCGGACAAGGCCGGCTTCACCAGCGGCAAAATGATGGAGAAGAAGGTCCGGAATTGCCCGCAGCCGTCAATCTCCGCGGCGTCCAGGTAATCGTCGGGAATATCGACCATAAACTGCCGCATCAGGAATATGCCAAAGATATTGATGAAATAGGGCACCGTCAACACCAGATAGGTGTTGGTCCATCCAAAGCCGATCATGATCTTGTACACAGACACCATCAGCGTTTCGTACGGGATCATCATGCAGGCCATCATGACCATGAACAGCACATTGCGGAATTTGAACTGATACTTGGCAAACACATACCCCACCAAAGACGATGTAAAAACGCTCATGATTGTATTGACAATGCCCGTGCCGACGCTGTTGACATAGTATTGCGTGAATTTGAACGAGGCGCTGGCGTTGAGCACCTTGCCGTAGTTCTCCACAAGCATCATTTTTTCCGGCCAGAAGGTGGGCGGCATGCGGAACAGCTCCGTGTTCCCCTTCATGGAGGAAAGGAGCATCCAATACAGCGGCATAATCATAATCAACGAGCCCAGCACCAGGAGGATATACATGAGCATTCTGCCCACCGTCAGCCTTCCAGGCTTCTGCTCCTCCGCTACCATCGCGGCATGCTTCATGGAAATCTCCCTCCTTTCTATGCCCTGCGGCCCTCGCGTTTGCCTTCCTTGGACAGAATCCATTGGATCAGGCTGACAAACAGGATAATCACAAGCAACAAAATGGATATCGCCGACGCGTACCCCGTATCGCCCAGCTGTATGCCGTCGATTTTCACCTTGAGCATGAGCACCATTGTGCTGGTGCCGGGGGTGCCCCGGCCCAGGGTCAGTACGTCAACGGGGGTGAACAGCATAAACGCGCCGATGGTTGACATGATCGACACAAAAATGACATTGGGCTTGATCATGGGCAAGGTGATGCTGAAAAACTTGCGCAGGGAAGACGCGCCGTCAATATCCGCCGCTTCCAGGATATCCGGCGATACCCCGCGCATGGCCGCCAGCAAAATGACCGCGTAATAGCCAAAAGTATACCAAATCTGCACCACGCAGATGCAGACCAGCGCCTGGGCGCTGCTTTGCAAAAACTGCTGCACAGGCAGGCCGATCCCGCGCAGCATTGCGTTGATGAGGCCGTATTGGGGATGGTAGAGCCAGGACCAAACCAACGCGATGGGCGTCATCGGGATCACGGAGGGCAGGAAATAAACAAAGGTGAATGTTTCCCGGCTTCTTTTGCCTATGGCGTTTAGCCCAGCCCCCAGCGCCAGGGCCAGCAGCAACGTACTGGGCAATATGATCACCACCGCCATGACGGTGTTGCGAAGCGCAACGGAAATCAGCGGATCCGCGGTGAACATCTTGATATAGTTCCCCAGGCCCACAAACTTGAAGCTGTCATACTGCATTTTGGCGTTGGTAAAGCTGTACACGATGACCGAGATAATGGGAATGAACATGTATACCATAAACCAGGCCAAAACGGGAATCAGAACGACCAACACGAACATTCTGCGCCTGCTCTGCCTCAGCTTCAGCCGTTCCAGCAAAGTATGCTGCACAGGTTGCCCAATCATCTTTCCTCAACTCCTTTAAAACCGGAACGGAATGATAGGGATGCCACCCTGTCGGGAAACAGAAATGGCGGGCGGCGCCGGAGCGCCTTGCGAGGCTCGCGGCGCCGCCCACCAGGGGCTGCCTGTTAGCGGCCCAGGTTCTCGGCAATCATTGCATTGCCTTCTTGTTCCATGGTCTTGAGCGCGGTGTCGATATCGCCGGTTTCCAGCACCTGCTGCAGCTGCACGCGGACGATGTTGTAAATCAGCTGGCTGGGAGAGAGCATGTAGGCGCCGTCTTCCTGACCATACTGGAGCACATCCGCGGCAATGGAAAGGGCCTTTTGCACGCTGCCCACGTTGGGGTCATATTCCAGATCCATCACGGCATCCTTGCGGGCGGCCAGCGTGCCGCAATGCACGGCCCAGCTGCCGATCATCTCGGGGCTGCTCATGTAGTTCACGAACGCCCACGCCGCTTCGGGATATTCGCACTTGCTGGAAACGATGTATCCCCAACCGCCGGTAGCGAGGTTGTAAGGATTGGCGCCTTCCACCATGGCGGGCATGTTGAACACCTGATAGTTCATGTCGGGGGCGTCAATGGCGATGGAGCCCGCGTACCAGGGCGCTCCCATGCACATCACAGCCGCGTTTTGCACAAACAGGTCGTAGCGGTTCTGGCCGCGGTCGCTGATGCAGTCGGGATCGTTCACGTCGCAGTACTTGAGCATGAATTCCAGCGCGCTGCGGGCTTCGGGGGTGTCGAAATGCACCACCAAGTTTTCCGCGTCACGGTAGTCGCCGCCAAACTGCCAAATCAAAGACGCAAACATCGCTTCCCACTGGGCGTAGGTGTAGGACAGGCCGCTTTGCAGCACCATGCCGTTTTCAATCACGGTCAGATCCTTGGCAAAGGCCAGCAGCTCCGCCCAATCCTTGGGGCCGTTGTTCTCCAGCCAGCCTTCCGGAAGCTCCTTGCCCAGGGAAGCCAGCATGTCCATGTTCACAAACAGCGAGGGGCTCTCAATGTTGATTTCGCTGGGAACGCAGTAGTATTTGTCCTCAAACTTCTTGCTGACGATGGCGCCTTCAAAGAAGTTCTCCTCCAGGCCGAAGCTGTCCGGCACGGCCACCAGCTTGCCCGCGTTCGCCCAGTGGCTTACGCCTTGCCAGGTCTGCGCCACGTCCGGCTCTTCCCCGGCGGAGAAGGCCTGGGTCATCTTGTCTGCGAAGGTAGGAAAGTACTCATCGACGATTTCGATGTTGGGGTACGCTTGACGGAAGCTTTCCACGGCAGGCTCGAACCATGTGGTCCAGGTAATATCGTCCTGGGTCCAGAAGGTCAGCTTTCCGCTGATGCTTTCGTCCACTGCGGTTTCAGCCAAGCCGACCACAGGCGCGAGGCCCAGCAGCATTACCAGAGCCAGCAACAGGGAGAAAATCTTTTTCGTGTTCATTGGTCTACCTCCATGCTCATCATGTTTTTCGAATCCGATACAGTGGCCGAAGACAGAGGGAATCCGCCTTGGCCGACTTGTTATAACAACATTACGATATAATCTATTATTTGTCAATAGTGCCATGAAAATTTCTTTTTCTGCCCCAACATGCACAATATCCGCCAAAATCATGCCGATTTCGCTCTCAACTGCCCTTCCTATTGAAAAAATTTTTCTCCCGGCAGAGGGAGGAAACTTCAGGAAAAAAAGGGGGATATTTTCAGGCATTCTGACCGCGCCTGGAAAAAGATACCCGAACAGGAATCTTGTTAAGAGGCGGAGGAAGCATAAGCCCTTCCACCGATGGCAGGGCGTTTCACCCGTCATAGCGCGCTTCGCATCCTCCAGGCCAGCACTTCTTCTGCCTTTGCCTTCTTATGGCGCCTCCCGCCAAAGCTCCGCCATCCTCCGCAATAAAAAAAGGGCATATTCCTTGAGGAGTATGCCCTTTCTGCCGCATGCGGAGGGTTGATACCGCCTGGTCCTTGTCATCAGCGATGTGGACCGCCTAAAAATCCTCCTGGCTTCCCAGCCTTGTGACCTTCACCTTCGGCCAAATGGCTTCCAAGTCCTCCTGCTCATAGTACCCTGTTTGGATGCGCAGCGCGTTGGCGGCGGAAATGGCCGTGGCAAACGCCAGCATCTCCTCGGGGGGCATATGGCGGGCCAGCCCAATGGCCAAGGCCGCCACCATGCTGTCGCCGCATCCCACGGTATTCACCGGTTCAATCTCCGGCGGCTCCCCGCGAAACACGCCCTCGCCGCAGACCAGAAGGGAGCCTTCCTTCCCCAGCGACACCACCACATACCGGATACCCTCCCGGTGCATCCGGCACGCCTCCTGGAGAACCTCCTGCCGGGTGTACTCCGTTTTCCCCAGCAATTGGGCGATTTCATCGCTATTGGGCTTCACCATGGTGGGCTTGCCTTTCAGCGCTTCCTTCAGCAACGCTCCGCTGGTATCCAGCACAACAGGCCTCCCCGCCCGCTCCGCCAGATCAACCAGCTCTCCATAAAACGCCTCGGGAACCCCTGCAGGCACGCTGCCCGATATTGTGACCACATCGCTATCCTTCAGCGCTTCCCGGTACCGCTCCATGAAGTGCCGCAGATGCTCCTGCGCAACCCTTGTGCCCGGCTCCAGAAATTCCGTATGCCCTCCGGTGGAAAGGTCGCGGATATTAATGCAGGAACGGGTTTCCCCCGCTATGTCCGTAAAGTCGTCCTCGATTCCCTGCTCCCGGAGCAGCGCCCGCACATACTCTCCGTTAAACCCGCCCAAAAAACCCACGGCCCGTACCTTTTCCCCCGCCATCGCGGCGACCTTGGCCACGTTCAGCCCTTTCCCGCCGGCGGTATTGCTCACCTGCTTCACGCGCATCACCGTATCAAGCCGTACATTCTCCACGATGTACAGCTTATCCACCGACGCGTTCAGCGTCACTGTCGTTATCATGTTGTACCCTCGCTTATGCTCTGGATGATGTGCCCTATTCTTATGTTTCACAAGTCTTGCGCCGTATCAGCGCCCCCACTATATCACAATTTCATATTTCTGCATAGAGCGTAAGCCACAACCCTGTTGCCGCCGGTGCCGCGTTGCCACGCGTCATTCGCCATGGCATGGATGCGTGAACGCCAAGGCCGCCGGGCGCGGCGGACGCATCGGTACGCGCCGCCGTTCATCCAGCATGAAAGCGGCTGGGCCGTGGGAACGCCGCCGCCTGGGGCGGCCAAGGCGCTGGGCAACCGTCGGTCCCCACCGTCTTCCCACATGTCAGGCGGCGGATGATTTGGCCGGCCAGCGCCTTCTCCCAGTTCCGGTGGCACCGGATGGGGACGCGCTGGATTCCTCGCATTGGTTAACTTTAGCTGTAACAGGCAGTCAGCCGGCCTATGCCCGCGCGTCCGCCCGGATTCTCCAGCCTTTTGCCTGTTGGCGGCGCTGCCAAAGGTTTTTGTATTGTCCGTTCTTGGCAAGCAGCGCGTCATGCGCGCCCCGCTGGACGATGCGCCCGTCCTCAATCACCAGGATCTGATCGGCGCGCTTGATGGTGGAAAGCCTGTGCGCGATGATGATCAGCGTTTTGTCCCGAACCAGCTCGTTGATGGCTTCCTGAATGTGCTTTTCGTTGTCGGGATCGACGCTGGCCGTCGCCTCGTCCAAAAGCACGATGGGCGCGTCCTTGAGAATGGCCCGGGCGATGGAGCTGCGCTGCTTTTCGCCGCCGGAAAGGGTTGAGCCGCCCTCGCCAACCACGGTATCGTAGCCCTCCGGCAGCGCCTGGATAAAGTCGTGGCAGCGGGCCTTCTTGGCGGCGGCAACGATCTGCTCCCGGGTGGCGTCCGGGCTTCCGAAGCGAATGTTGTTTGCGATCGTGTCCCGGAACAGGTATACCCGCTGGAACACCATGCTGACATAGCGCAGCAGGCTGTCGCAGGTCATGTTCCGCACATCCACCCCGCCGATCTTGATCGAGCCCTTTTGCGCGTCCCAGAAGCGCACGATCAGGTTGGCGATGGTGGTCTTTCCGGAGCCGGACGCGCCCACCAGCGCGGTCATGCTGTGTTCCGGCGCTGTGAAGGTAATGTCCTTCAATGTTTCCTTGTCCTCGTAGCTGAAGGTGACGTTCTCAAAGGAGATGCCAAAGGAGCGGAGCGGGATGTCCTCGCCGTCCGCGTCGATGATCGGCACCTCTTTGAGCTTCTCATAGCGGTCCAATCCCGCCTCCATCACCCGCATCATCGCCGCCCCGGTGGCAAGGCCCATGGCGGGCTGATAGATCCGGAAAACGAATAGCGCAACCATCACCAGGGCCGGCAGAGCCATCTCGCCGTTGAAGAACCGCCAAAAGGAAAGAAACAGCACCGCCGCAATGGCAAAGGCAAAGCAATCCAGGTAACGGGTGACCGGCTTGACCATGCTTTCTTCAAATTCGATGGCATGGCGGCAGTTGTCATGGATCGCGCCGTCGATACGCTTGGCGGCGCTCCCCGACATGCGAAGCGCCTTGATCACCGAAATGCCCTCGGTGTATTCCAGAATGGCCCCGGTGGTTTTGGCCGCCTGCTCCTGCCGGATTTTTGCCTGCCGCCTGGCTACCTTTTCAAGGGCATGAAAGGCGAAAAGGGCGAGGGCGCACCCGGCGATGGAGGCAAGGGCCACCCGCCAGTCTATCCACAGCAAAAAGCCGCAGGCAATGATCATGGAGACAAGCCCCGAAATCACATCGTCCAGCTTCATCATGCCGTGGTCTTCGGCAAAGCTCAGGTCCCCGGTGATGACGCTGGTCACATTGCCAATATTGCCATCGGTAAAATAGCTCATGGGAAACCGCTTGAACAGGTCGCCGATTTTCATACGCTCCCGGGCCGCAACGCTGCTGGCCGCGGTGCTTTGCAGCCGCACAAAGGTATAGCGCAGTATCCAGCGCACGGCAAGGGAGGCCAGCACCATGAAAAATGCCGTCCAGGCGTAGCCCGATGCCAGGGTGTGATCCATGATTTTCATGATTACCAAAAATGCCGCGAAAATAGGGACATTTGCCAGCATGCCCTCCACAAAGCTGATGACGGCGGCGGTTTGAAGCTTCCAGGCATCCTTGCCGGAAAAGCGCATGAGCCGTGCAATAAAGTTAAGCATTTGCCGCACCCCCTATATCCCAATCCATGGATTCCATGTGCGCGTCCCACAGCTTTTTGTACAGCGGCGAGCGTGTGAGCAGGTCCGCATGTTTGCCTTGCGCCGACACTTTCCCATTCTCCAGCAGGACGATGTTGTCGGCGTCCACTATGGTGGATAGCCTGTGGGCGACGATAATCACCGTCTTTCCCGCGATCAGCTTTGACAGCGCTTCCTGAATCCTGTCCTCGTTTTCGGGGTCGGCAAAGCTCGTTGCCTCGTCGAGGATGACGATGGGAGCGTCCTTGAGCATGGCGCGGGCGATGCAGATGCGCTGCTTTTGGCCGCCGGACAGCTTGTCGCCGGAGGAGCCCACCACCGTTTGGTAGCCCTCCGCCATTTCCGAAATGAACTCGTGGCACTGGGCCAGCTTTGCCATTTCCATCACTTCCTCATCCGTAGCGCCCGGTTTTGCGAAGCGGATGTTTTCCATCACCGAGGCGTTGAAGAGAAAGTTGTCCTGGGAAACATAGCTGATTTTTCCCATCAGCGCTTCGGAATCGATCTCCCGGATATCCGCGCCGCCGATTTTCACGGCGCCCTCCTGAACATCCCAAAAGCGCATGGCGAGCTTCGCCAGCGTGCTCTTTCCCGCGCCGGATTCGCCAATGAGCGCGGTGATGGAGCTCTCGGGCATGGAGAGCGACAATCCTTTGATAACGTCGGTATCGCCGTAGGCAAAGGTGACGTTTTCAAAGGCGATATCATGGCCCTTTGGCGCGGGCTTTGTTCCCTTGGGCATATCCGGGATGTCAAACATCCCTTCAATGCGTGCGGCCTTGTATTGCAGCTGGGGAAACTGGGGGATGAAATTGATCAGCCGCATGGCCGGCGCGCCGAGACTCATGCCCAGCAGCAGCGACAGCACAAGGGTGGACAGCGTCAGCGTCCCGCCCAGGTACAGCCAGATGCCCACAGGCAGCATAACAAGCAGCGCGGCGGGAAGAAGAATAATATAGCTTGTCATATGAAGAAAGGAATTTTTGTACCAGTTGATGGTCGTATCCCGGTACTGCTCCGTGGCCTCCCTATACTGTTTGAAAGAGCGGCTTTGCTGGCCGAATACCTTGATGACATCCATACCGGAGATGTATTCGATGATGGTATTGTTCATTTTCTCGCCCGCGGCATACCATATGCGCATTCGCTTGTAGCCGTCTATCACCATGAAAACCACAGGGATTAACCCCAGGAGGATCGTTGCCAGCGCCGCCAGCGCCATGCGCCAATCCACCGCGAGCATTGTGATCACCACAAGGCCAAAGGTAAACAGGTTGGCAAATCCCTCGGGGATTCCGTGGGCCAGGATCAGCTCCATCTCCTCGATATTTTCCACAAAATTCTTCTTGGCCGCGCCCGTGCCAAAGGATTGCACGTCCCCCATGGACATTTTCAGCATCTTATCGGCCACGCGGCGGCGCATGCCGGCCAGCGTGTGGTAGGCCAGCTCGTGAGACGCGCCCAATCCCAGCCCGTTGAGCTTATTCTTCAGCAGCAGGCACGCAAAGATTGCCGCGGCCATGGCCAGCAGCCAAAGCAGCGAGGGCGAGGCGGCTCCCAGAAACCTGTTCAGCACGACGCTGACAAGAAAGAACGGGGCGATGGAAAACAGCACCGACAGGGTCAACAGGACGATGGCCCTGGTCATCAATGGCCGTTTGCCGCCCGCGTAGGACAGTACGCGCAAATACTCCCTCATAAGTTCTCCTTTCCTCGGGCAAGCCCGAATGCCCGGATGGGAAATTCCCATCCGGGCCTGTTACATGCGCTTACTTGGGCGTCACCGCCGCCACATTGAGGTACGGCGGAAGCTGGTGGAAGCCGAATACGGCGACCTTTTCGGCGTTGTAGGCGGCCGGCACCTTCGCCTCCGAAATCGGGATAAAGATCGCGTTGTCGTTGATGTTGGTCAAAATGGCGCGGTAGATCTCGCCCACCACCTCCTCATCGGCGGTGGAATTAAGCGTCCGGATCAGCCCGGCGGGGTCTGGGAGATTCGCAATCGCCTGCATGGCGACGGGATCGGTGCTGGTTTCCGGGTTCATGTTCGCAATGGTGCTATAAGGGTCAAAGGTCAGGCCATAGGTATAGTGGAGCACGACGCCGAAGTCGCCGTAGATGTCGGTGTAGTAGGTCATCATGTCTCCGCCCTTGGGGACCAGCTCGATGCCGATTTCCTTCGCCTGGGCGGAGATGACAAGCGCCAGGTCCTCCATCACGGGGTTGCCCGCGATGTAGACCATGCTGCCGGAGAGCGCCACGCCATCCCTTTCGCGGATTCCGTCGCCGTCCGCATCCACCCAGCCCGCCTCGTCGAGGCCCTTCCTGGCCGCGTCCACGTCAAAGGCGCGCACATCGATGTCCACATCGCAATAGGGATAAGACTTGGGGAAGAGCGTGTCCGCCTTCGTCTCAAGCCCCGAGAGCAGACGCTCGCAGATCGCGTCCTTGTCGATGGCGCGGGCGAGGGCACCGCGCACCGCCAGATCGCCGAACGCCGCGTGCTTCATGTTAAAGGCGAGCAGGCGCGTGTTGTTGAGCACACCGGAGGTCACCGCGTCGAAGCCGGCGGTGTTCTTCATCTCGTTGTAACCGTCGTAGGACAGCCTTTCGCTGCCGATGATCACGTCGATCTCCCCTGATTTCAGGGCGAGAAGCTTGGCGTTGTTGTCGGGAATGACTTTGACGCGGAACCGCTCAAGCGCCGGTGCTTCGCCCCAATAATAAGGGTTGCGGACAAAGGTGTAAGCGCTGCCGTCCCCGTCGCCCTCGTACAGGAAGGGGCCGGTGCCGTGGGTGGCGGTGAGGAACGCGTCGCCGGGCATGCCGTCTTCCCCAAGCATGGCCGGGTTGACAATCCCCAGCGGCACGGTCATGGTCAGGTCCTTCAGCGTTCCGTAGTACGGCTGCGTCAGGTGGAGCTCCACCGTATGCTCGTCCGGGCAGACGATCTCTTCAAACAGCGTGGTGAGCGTGCCGTAGGAGCCGTTGTACTGCCCAAGAATCACAGGGGCGGCCTCAAAGGTCTTTTTCACCGCTTCGGAGGTAAAGGGGGAGCCGTCCGAGAATTTCACATCCCCGCGCAGCTTGAAGGTGTAGACCTTGCCATCTTCCGAGACCTCCCAGGATTCGGCGAGGCCGGGCACGAATTCGCCGTCGTCGTATTGAATCAGCGTGTCGTAGAAATTGGCCGCCCAGTACAGCGAGCCATAGTTGGACTGGCTGTCGGGGGTCGCTACGGGATAGTAACCGTACTCAAAGTCCCAGCTTTCGCAGAAGGTGAGCTCCGTGACAGTGGGTTGCGCCGGGGCCGCGTTGGCCGTTGGCAGGCCGGTTACGGACAGCACCAGTCCCAACGCGAGTACCAGGGCGAGGAGTTTCCTTTTCATGAACATTCCCTCCGTAGATTCAGTTTGTATATAATCCGCCGATGGCGGCTCATATCGTCGATTCAAGCAGCAGCCGCGCGTACTCGTGATGGAACCCGGCGCGCCCGCCCGCTACGGGCGCGTCCTCCACAATCGCGCCGCCCCGCATCACCAGTATCCGGTCCGCCACGCGCAGCGCCGCGTCCATATCGTGGGTGATGAAGAGAAAGGAACGAAGGCTCCCACCTTTGAGCTTGAGGATCATTTCCAGCACGCGCTCCCGCAGGGAGGAGTTCAGCCCGCTGGTGGTTTCGTCAAACACGGCAAAGGAAGGCTCCGTGGCAAAGGCCCGGGCGAAGCAAACGCGCTTGAGCTGCCCGCCGGACAGCTCGTGAGGCAGGCGGTTCAGGAGCTCCGGCGCTAGGGAAAACTGCGCGCTCACTTCCGCTACCCGGGCACCGATTTCAGCGGGGGTGAGCCGCGTCAAATTCCGGAGCGGCTCCGCGATGGATTTGCCGACGCGCACGCGGGGATCCAGGGCGGCCGGCGCGTTTTGCAGAATCAGCTGCATGCTGGCGCGAAGTTTTCTCCGCGCTTCGCCGCGCAGATGAGCCGTATCCCGGCCGTCAAAGCGTATTTCACCCGCGTCCGGCCGTTCCAGCAGCGAGACCAGGCGCGCCAGCGTGCTCTTTCCGCTGCCGGACTCCCCCACCAGCGCGGCGGCGCGGCCATCCTCCAGCGTCAGGTTCAAGCCTTGGATGGAGGCATAGCGCTTTGACACGCCGGTCAGTTCAATCCTCATTCCCGGCACCTCCTACGCGTATCGTTTCACAGCCGCAGTATTCCGCTTCCCCTTCGTGGTGGGTGATCAGCAGGAGCGCCGCGCCGCGCCGTTTCAGCTTCAACAGCTCATCCAGCACAATTTTGCGGTTGATGACGTCCAGCGCAGTGGTCGCTTCATCGGCGATGATCAGCTCCGGTTCCAGAGTCAGCGCAATGGCGATGGCGATCCGCTGGAGCATCCCCCCGGATAATGTGTGGGGATAAGCCTTCATGGCCTCCACTGGCAATCCCAGTGCGCACAGCGCCTTTGCCCCCAGCGCTCGGGCGCCGGACCGGGAGACGCGCCTGTGCGCCCGGAGGGTCTCGGATATTTGCGCACCGATCCGCGTACTTGGATCAAAGGCGGTCATGGGGTTTTGCGGAATCAGGGCCATTCTGCCGCCCCGGAGCTTGCGCATCTCCCGCTCCGGCAAGCCGAGCAAGTCTTGACCGGCCAGCAGGGCCCGCCCGGAAACGCAAAACGAGCGGTGGTTCAGCAGCCCCAGCAGAGCGTGCACGCACAGGGTTTTGCCACAGCCAGAATCCCCCACAAGGGCCAGCGCCCCGCCGGCCTCCAGCGTAAAGCTCACCGCCGGCGTGAGAACTTCCCCCGTCCCCGCCAAAGCGACGCCCAGGTTCTGCACCGAAAGCAGCGCTCTGCTCATTGCCCCGCTCCTTCCGGCGTGGCGATATCACGCAGCGCTTCCCCAAACAGGTTGAAGCCCACCGCCGCCAGCAATATGCACAGCCCCGGATACATCAAAAGCTCAGGGTGGGAGTAGAAGTTCGCCTGCGCTTCCTGGAGCATCGCGCCCCATTCCGCCGTACCGGCGGGAAATCCCAGGCCCAGGAAGGCAAAGCCGGAAACCATGATGATTACGGACGCCACGCCCGTGGACAGGTAAACGGCGCACTGGGGCAAAATGTTCGGAATGATATGCCCGAAGATGACCCCCGCGCCGGAACACCCGGCGATCTGGGAGGCGGTGACGTAATCCTTCCCCTTTTCCATCAGCGCCCATGTCCGAACCACCTTGGCAAACCACACCCAAGCCGAAAAAAACACGGCGGCGACGATGTTCATCAGCCCCGAGCCAAGGGCCCCCACAAGGGAAATGGCGATCACAAGGGGAGGAAACGCCATGAAAATATTGCAAAGAATCAGAAACACGCGGTCAAACGCGCCGCCGAGATATGCGGCCGACGCGCCCAAAACAACGCCGAACAGGCCGACGACGGCAAGGGAGGGCAGGGCGATGAGCATGGAGCTCCTCGCGCCGTACAAGAGGCGGGAGAGTACGCAGCGCCCCAGCCCGTCCGTGCCCAGGGGATAGGCGCTGCTGGGCGGCAGGTATTTTGCCAGAACATCGATCCGGTCCGGCTCGTTAGGCGCCAGCACAGGGGCAAGCAGCGCCGCCAGCAGAAACAGCGCGATGATCGAAAGTCCGACGGCTGCCTGGGGGTTTTTCAGCGTCTTTTTAAGCACGTTCCGCACCTCCCGCCATGCGCGGAGCGATGCGCGCGTTCAGGAGATCGGCCAGCGCGTTCATGGCGACGAAAATCAGCGCCACGACGAGCACGCAGCCGTTGATGGCGGGCAGATCCCTCCCGATGATCGCGTTTACCATGTACCGTCCCAGGCCATTTAGCGAGAAGATTGTTTCCAAGACGGCGCTTCCCGCGATCATGTAGCCGAAATTCTGGCACAGCATGGTCAGCATGGTCGGCAGCGCGTTTTTCATAACATGCAACCACAGCACCCGCCGGGCCGAAAGCCCCCGGGCCCGGGCGAAGGTCACATAGTCCTTGTTCATTTCCGAAAGCACCGTCGCCCGGAAAATCCGTATGGAGGAGGAGGCCATGGGAACCGCCAGGGCGAACGCCGGAAGGAGCAGCGCCCGTATCCCGCTGCCGGGCTCCACGACTTTGAATACCGGGACGATCACCGCGAATAGGAGCAGCAGTAAAAAGCCGAGCCAGAAATTCGGAATCGACAGCCCCACCACGGTCGCGCCGCGCATGATATGGTCCAATGCGCCGTTCTTCCGCGCCGCGCAAAGCGCAGCCACAGGTACGGACATCACCGCGACCAGCAGCAACGACAGCCCCGACAGCTTCAGCGTCAGCGGCAAGTATGCCGCAATGTCCGCTGCCACGGGCTTTCGTGACATGAGGGATAGGCCGAAATCGCCCCGCGCTACCCCGCGAAGCCAGCGGAGGTATTGCGTGTGCATTGGCTGATCCGTTCCCATCTGGATGCGGATCTCCTCGATTTTCTCCGGCGTCACGCCGCCCAGGAGCGTTCTGCGGGCGAAGGCCTCCGCCGGGTCAACCGGAGAGATCGCCGAGAGCACAAAGGAGAGTACGGAAACGCCAAACAGCACGACAAGCGCCATGGAAGCGCGCTTGAGAAAACTTGAAACCATTGCCGGTCCTTTCCGGAGCGTCGCAGGATCATCTCTGCAAGCCCCCGTTTTGGAAATGATGGTTAGTCTTTGCTAACTTCGAGGCAAAAAAATATGGCCGGTCCTTTCATCCTCTGCCGCGTCCATATAGGTTAGCATATGCTAACATCCCCTTCAAAAAAATGCAAATGCCAATCATTCACTCAAAAATGAATTATATCCATAGACGACTTACATGTCAAGCCTTCTTTGCGGAAATCGAAGTTTTCTTTTGATGCATAAGATGCATAATCCCAATCCCCACTGAAATCGCAGCAAGCCTCTGGATTTCCGGGGATTGGGCAGCCGCGGGCGTTTGCTTTTATTCCTGTATTTCCAATGGATTCAGGATTCAGGTAAGCTTCGCGCGGAAAGTGGCTTTAAGGATAGAACCCGGTGAAAGCGGAAGGGAAAACGCTGAAATTTTATGCATCCGAAGCCTCTGTGCCTACAAGCAGGAACGCCCGCCTGTGTGTTTCCAGTATCCCTCAGGATTCAATCAGGCCCGGCAGCAGACAAGCTCCCCCCTATCCCCCGCCTCCGCTCACGGGCTTCCCTCCAAGGCAACGCCACAGGGGGGATCTTCACGCAGGGGGCGGCATGTCGCCAGAGGGGGAATCCCTCAGCAGCGCTATGACCTGGGCCCGGGCATCTTCCCCGGGGGAGATTTCCCGGACGGCCGTTCCATCCGGCAGCAGCACTGCGGGATGATCGCACAGGGTGAAGGCCTCCTGGATATCATGGGTCACAAACAAGGCGCTGAGGCGGTGCCGGGCGCAGATTTCCCGCAAGAGCCGCTGCATGGTTTCCCGCAGTACCGCGTCCAGCCCCGCAAAGGGTTCGTCCAACAGCAGCAGCTTGGGCTCCAGGGCAAAGGCCCGGGCCAAAGCCGCCCGCTGCTTCATCCCTCCGGAGAGCTGCCGCGGCCACTTGTCCCCTTCCCCTCCCAGGCCCGTCTCCCGCAGCCAAAGGTCCGCCCGCTGCTCCCGCTGGCCCTTGGTCAGGGCGGGGCGCGCCAGACGCAGGGCGAAGAGCAGGTTCTGCCGAACGGTTTTCCAGGGATAGAGCTGGTTATAGTCCTGAAACACCATAAACCGCTCCGGGCTGGGCTTTTGCACGCTGCGCCCCTCAAAGCGAATCTCTCCCCCATCCGGCCGCTCATAGCCCGCGATGAGCCGCAGCAGCGTGGTTTTTCCGCTGCCGCTACGCCCCAGCAGCGACACAAGGCCCCCGGTCTCCATGCGCAGGGACACGCCCCCCAGCACCTGCCTGGGGCTTTCCCCGCCGCCATAGGACTTGGATACATGCAGTACTTCCAGCATACTCACGCCTCCCCCCAGCGCCGGACGCTGCGCCGCTCGGCCCATTCCAGCATCCCCTCCACCCCCATGCCGGTGAGGATTACCACCAGAATGCCGGCATAGAGCCCGGGCGTGTTCATCAACACCCGGCTTTTGAACAGATACCAGCCGATTCCCCCATAGGCTCCCACCGCGCCAAAGAGCATCTCCGCGCTGATAAGGGCCCTCCAGGCCCGGGCCCAGGCGGTTTTGGCTCCAGAGAGCAGATGGGGGGCGCTGGCGGGGAGATACACCCCCCACAGCAGGCGCAAGGGACCCATGGAAAGGCTTTTTCCGCTTTCCACATAGACCCTGGGCACCGTTCCAAACCCCGCCAGGAGGTTGAGCAGCAAGGGCCACAGGGCGGAGTGGATGATGATGACCAGAATGGCCTGCGCGCCGATGCCGAACCATACGATGATCAGCGGCAGCAGCGCGATGGCGGGCAGCGGATGAGCCAGCATGCACAGGGCGTCCGTAAGGCTGCGGAGAATTTTGGAATGCAAGGCCCCATAGGCCAAGACCAAGGCGAAGAGCGCCGCCAAAAGCAGCCCCTCCGTAAGCAGCAGCAAGGAAAAGCCGATTTGCTCCAGCAGGTGCCCGCTTTGCAGGGCATGGACGAGCTCCGCCCCCACCGCCTCCAAGGGGGGAAGGAGCAACGGCGACACCGCGCCGCTGGCAGCCGCCCCTTGCCAAATCAGCAAAAACAGCCCCACCCACCCCAGGCGTTGCGCCCATTGCCGCCCCAGCCAGCGCCTCATGGGAGGTCTACCCCGTCAAAGACCAGTTCTTGGACAGGCCGGTCCTCTTTCAGGTATCCCGCCTGGGCCATAAAGCCGGAAAACTCTGAAAGGCCCCGTACCTGGGCGCCGTAGGCGGCCCCTTCCGCCGTCATTTCCGAAAGGAGCTCCTCCGCGCTCATTTCATACACCGGGGCCAGCAGCTCCGCCACAGCCCTGGGCTGGGTGCGGATTTGCTCCATGGCTTCCTCCAGGGCGCTCAAGAAGGCGGCGTACAGCCGGGGAGACTCCTGCTGGAAAGCTTCCCGGGCCACCGCCACAATGCCGGTAAAGGGCGCACCCAGGGCGTCCTGCCCCGTGAGCAGCAGAGCCATCCCCTCCTGGAGCTCCCGCCCCAGGTAGGGGGCGGTGGTGAAGTGCAGCGTTACATCCGCCCCGGCCAGCAGCGCGCTCATGCCGTCGGGGTGGTTTAAGGTCACCAGCTGGTTGTCAAAGCGGTCCGCCTGGCCCCATTCCCGCCAGGCCGCCATGGCCAGCAAAATGTGCTGCACGCTGCCGGGTTGGGGCAGCGCGATACGGTCCTGGGGAGTGATGTCCGCCAAGGTGCGATACGCCGGATTCCGGGCCACCAGGCCCATGGGCATGTCCGAAATGCCCGCGCAGATTTTCCAGGGCATGCCCCCGTCCCGGCCGATCAAAAAGGGCGGAATCGCCATGCAGCCCACATCGGCCTTGCCCGCCAGCATGGCCTCCCGGATGGCGGTGGTGTTGCCCAGTTGGCTCCACTCCGCCCGCACCCCCTGGGGCAAGTGCTTCTGGAGCAAGCCCGCTTCCTTCATCAGCGCGATGGGTACATAGGCTGTGCCGAACTGCTGGGCGATATAAACTGTTTTGGCTTCCCCCGCAGGCCGGGGGGCGCAGCCGCCCGCCAGAAGTCCCGCCAAAAGCCCCAGGGCCGCCACCCGCATCCACTTTTTCATGCTCTTTCGCGCTCCTTCTTTGCCTTGGGGCCGCCATCCCCGGAGGGATTACCGCTTGCGGCGGGCTACCGCTCCCGGCGCAGCAGCAAATCGTTGCCCTGGGCATCCTGAATGTACAGCGTTTGATAGAACGTCTCCAACTGCCGGGCCATGGCTTGCTCATCCGGGGCCCATATCACGGCATAGCCCAGCCGGGCCCCGGCATTCTTCAAGGGCGGAACCCGGTCCCCCACCCCCATGGCATACCCCGCGTCCAGGACAAAGGGCAAGTCCCGCAGCGCTTTCAAGGGCGCAAGGGCGGCGATGCAGCCCTCCCGGGCAAAGAGCATCAGCTCCCGGACGCAGCCCCGGGGCTTGCGGCTTTCCGGCGGGGATACCAGCAGCCCCACCGCCGCATCCATCACCGCCCCCAGGATGTCAAAGCCCGTGACTTTGGGGATAAAAACATCCTCGAAAGCCCCTCCAATGCGGCAGGCAACCTCATTGACCTTGATTCCCTCCCGGCCAATGAGCATCTGGATATACAGCGGTCCCGTCGGGACCCCGAAGGCCTGGGCGACAGCCTGGGTCAGCCGCTCAACCTCCCCCTCCCGCCCCCGGGCCGCCCGGGAGGGAAAGCAATGGGCCGCGCATACCCCGATATGCCGGGGATGCGGAAAAGTACGCCGGTCCGTTACCGTGAGAATATGGGCCTGGCCCGCCGTAACCCAGGCGCTGACGGTGATCTCATCGCTGGGGTAATAGGCTTCGCACAGCAGGGCTTCCTCCCGGGAATGGGCCAGGGTTTGGGGGGCCAGCCGGGCCGCCGCCTCCAGGGTTTCCGCCCGGAGCACTCCCCGCTGGCCCTGGCTGTCGGTGGGTTTGAGCACCACAGGACCCGCAAAGGGCACGGCGGAAAAATCGCACCCCTTGACCAGGCAGTAGGGCGCGGCGGGAATGCCCGCCCGGGTAAAAATTTCCTTCATCCGGGCCTTATGGGTCACCGCGTAGGCCGTGTCCACGGCCAGCAAGCCGGGCAGCCCGAGTTTCGCGGCAATGCAGGCGGCGGTATAGACCGGCTGGTCCGTGCCCAGGGTCATCACCCCGGACAGGGGCAGCTTTTGCGCTTCTTTCAGGCATTCTTCCACATCAAAGGTGCTTGCCTGAACGTGCAAATCCGCCAGGACCGCAGCCGGAGGGTTTGGCAAATAGTCAAAGAGCGCCGTCTTGTAACCCCTGGCCCGGGCCATCGCAAAGGCGCTGCGCTGGCAATGGGAGCCGCCCAAGATCAAAAGGGTTTTTCCGTCATGGGTCACGGCGCATCTCCTTCCTCGCTTCCCTTTCCCGGGGGTGCAAATGGGCGGCGGGCATGGTATACTGTGGGTGTTCCTCTCCATTTCCCGCGCCGCGGTTGGCGAAAAGGAGGCCGTTATGGTGATGCTGGACTGCCTGGGGGATATGTGCCCCGTACCCGCCATGCGCTTGCAAAAGCAGCTCCAGGAGGCCCGCCCCGGGGACAGCATTCAGCTGGTCACGGATCATTCCTGCGTGCCCCGCTCCATTGGGGAATACTGCGCGGCCCGGGGGCTGCTCTGCCAGGCCGCCGAGGCCATCCCCGGGGTGTGGGAGATTACCATTACCATCCCCAAGGCTTAGCAAAACGCATCGCTCCCCATTCGGGTCAAATACATGGCGATGCGGTACACCAATTCCGGCAGGTCCTTTTGGGGCTTGTGGATGATGTGCACGTCATAGTTCAAATCAAAATCCGCCAGGTCAATGCGCTTGAGCTGTTTCAAATACAGCTCTTTTTTGATGGCCAGATAGGGCAAAAACGCCAATCCGTGGTTTTGCAGCACCGAGGACTTCACGGACTCCGCCGTATCCAGGTGGAACAGGATGCGGTACTGGGAAAAATCCCGGCCGATCCGCCGCAGATATTCCGCCACCTGGCGGTACAGGCTGCTGCGCACGGAGTGCACCACCAAGGGATAGGCCTGGAGCTCGTCCATGGTCAGGGAGGGCTTGACATCAAAGCCGCTCCCGGCCACCAGGCACACCGGATCGCTGTATACGGGCTTGTGGATGAGCCCCTGCCCCTGGGGCGGCCCGATGATGAAGCCGATATCGCTATCCCCCTGGGATACGGAATCCTCCACATCCCGGGAAGGGGCCGTGGTCAGGTTGAAGGTCACCGCCGCAAAGGCGGATTTGATCTGGAACATGGCGCAGGGCAGCCCGTACATCCCCACCACTGGGGAGGCCGCGATGCGCAGCGTGGTATGGCTGGCCTCTCCCTTTTGCATGTCCGCCAGGTCTGAAAGCAGGTTATCCTCCAGGCTCATGAAGCGCTCCGCGTACTTCTCCAGCAGCAGCCCGGCCTCGGTGGGCACCACGCCCTTGTTGCTGCGCCGCAGCAGCTTGACCCCCAATTCCTGCTCCAGGCGCTGAATCTGCTGGCTCAAGGCCGATTGGGAAATATGGGATGCCTCCGCCGCATGGGAGATGCTGCCCAAGGCTGCCACTTTATGAAACAGGCGAAAATACTCCAGCTGCATACCCGTCCCTCCAGGCCATTTTCCTGCCGAAAATTGCGCCGGAGCGCAAACCCAAGCCAGTATAGCACAAAAAAAATGGCGTCACAAGGGAAGGCGAATGCCGTCATAAGTTTTCCTTATGTACAATCACAATCTCCGATGCTCAATGGAGGGGGTCCTGTGCTATAATGGGCGCAATGGCTTTGATAAAGAATCTACAATCCTTATGATTCCTCATCAAAACTACGCATGTACATCATAGAAGGAGGTGAAATCAATGTCTGAAACAACGAGCCAGGCAACGTCCTCCATTCGCTCCTCCCGCACCCGGGCGCCCCGCAAGCCGAAGCGCAACCAGATCCCCTACGGCATCCTGGTGGTGCTGGCGATGGTGGTGATCGGGATTCTCCAGGCCTCCCGGAATCAAAACCTGGGCT
This sequence comes from Candidatus Limiplasma sp., assembly GCA_034927815.1. Taxonomy (GTDB): domain Bacteria; phylum Bacillota; class Clostridia; order Christensenellales; family Aristaeellaceae; genus Limiplasma. The sequence goes on along the minus strand of JAYFPK010000016.1, from coordinate 60,014 downwards.
TCTTTTGGATGACCGGCGGCATCTTCGGGTTCATTCTGCAAAAATCCCGCTTCTGCTTCACCGCTTCCATGCGGGACCCGGTGATCACCGGAAGCACCTCGGTGACCCGGGCGGTGCTCATCGCCTTTGCCGTCACCACCATCCTGTTCGCCAGCATCCAGTATAGCGCGGTGTCCAAGGGGCTGCCCATGCCTGGGCAAAGCTACATCGTACCCATCAGCTTCGCCACGGTCATTGGAGCGTTCCTCTTCGGCATCGGCATGGTCATCGCGGGGGGCTGCGCCTCCGGCACGCTGATGCGGGTGGGCGAGGGCTTCTTCATGCAGATCCTGTCCCTGTTCTTCTTCGTGGTGGGATCTCTGATCGGGGCCGCCCACTTTGGCTGGTGGAAGGAGAATTTCATCGTGCATGGGCCCAAGGTATTCCTGCCGGATGTGTTCGGCTGGGTGGGCGCCGTGGTGATCCAGCTGCTGGTGATCCTGTGCCTGTACCGGGCCGCCATGCTCTGGGAGCAGAAAAAAGTGGGAAGCGCCCCCGAGGCGTAAGCAAGCATTGACAATTTTGAAGGAGGATTCCATCATGGCTGAATTTACGTTGGATTGCCTGGGCGAGGCCTGCCCCGTGCCCCTGATGAAGACCGAAAAGAAAATGGCCGGCATGGCCGTGGGCGACGTGCTGGTGGTGAGCATTGATCACAGCTGCGCCATGAAAAACATCCCCGAGTGGGCCCGCCTGCAGGGCCACAACGTGGAAATTGAAGAAGTGGACGACGGCGAATGGGAAATCGTCATCGAAAAAACGAAGTGACGGGGCTTTTGATGCGCCCGCGAGAGGCGTATCCCCATGCTCCAAAAGAAAGGCGGCGAGGGTAAGCCGTGAAGGCGTTTTTTGACAAGCTTGGCAAGAACAAGTTTTATGTAATGATCTTCAAAAATCCATTTACCTATATTGCCGGAGCGATATTGCTCTCCATCTTCCAGGTGGTTACGCTTTCCGTAACAGGTGATCCCTGGGGCGTTTCCGGTACCTTTGCCAACTGGGGCGCGTGGCTGTACCGCCTGGTGGGCGGCAACGTGGACAAATGGTATTACTTCAGCGGAGCCGGGGCCCAGGCCACCCTGGATAACGGCATCCTCAACGATCCGGGCACGATGCGCAACATCGGCATTGTGCTGGGGGCGTTGGCAGCCACGCTGCTGGCATCCCAGTTCAAGATCAAGAAGATCAAATCCATCCGCCAGGTGGTGGCGGCGGTGCTGGGCGGCCTGCTGATGGGCTACGGGGCGCGAATCGCCTTTGGCTGCAACATCGGCGCACTGTACAGCGGCATTGCCTCCATGTCCCTGTCGGGCTGGGTATTCGCCATCTTCCTGTTCCTGGGCGCGTTTGTAGGCAGCAAACTCCTGGCAAAGTTCTTTATGTAGGGGCAGGCTGGGCCCGCCCCTCGGGAAAGGGAACCTCAATGGAAAAAAAGGTTGAACAATATGACGTCGTCATCATCGGCGGCGGGGCCGCGGGGCTTACGGCGGGCATCTACTGCGGCCGGGCCCGCCTGAAAACTCTGCTCATCGAAAAATCCCTGGTAGGGGGCCTGGCCACCTACACCAACGAAATCGAGAACTACCCCGGCTTTCCCGAGGGGGATACCGGCACCGGGCTGATGGATCTGTTTCACAAGCAGGCCAAGCGCTTCGGCGTAAAGTTCAAGCTGACGGACGTGAAGGCCGTGAAGCTGGAAGGGGAAACCAAGGTGGTGGAAACCTTCCGCACCGATTACCATGCCAAAGTGGTGATCGTAGCCACCGGGGGCAAGCCCCGCCTTACCGGAGCCAAGGGCGAGGACCTGTTCTTGTATGACAAGGGCATTTCCTTCTGCGCCACCTGCGACGCTGCGGCCAATACCGGCAAAACCGTGATGGTGGTAGGCAGCGGCGACGCGGCCATCGAGGAAGGCATGTTCCTGACCAAGTTCGCCAGCAAGGTGATCGTATCCGTCATGCATGAAGAAGGCAAGATGGACTGCAACGAAATCGCCAAAAACCAAGCCCTTTCCAACGAGAAAATGGAGTTCATCTGGAACACGGTGGTGGACGAGTTCAAGGGCGGCGAGCGCCTTAGCGCCGTGGCCCTGCGCAACGTGAAAACCGGGGATGTCACCGATGTGCCTGTGGACACCTGCTTCCTGTTCATCGGCTATTTGCCCAATACCGAGATCTTCCAGGACCAGCTGGACATGACCCGCCAGGGCTACCTGCTGGTAAATTCCCGGATGGAAACCAACATTCCCGGTGTTTTCGCCGCGGGGGACGTGTGCGAGAAGTTCCTCAAGCAGGTGGCTACCGCCGTGGGCGACGGGGCCATTGCCGGGTACTCCGCGGAGAAGTACATTGCGGAGAGCGAAATTGTAGAGCGGCAGATCCTGTGCGAAGGCAAGCCCCGGGTGGTGTATATCTGGAACGCCGCCGACGCCGCCAGCCGCGCGCTGCTGCCTGTGTTTGAAAGGCTGGAAGCGGAGCGGGGCCAGGATCTGGAAGTGGTGCGGGTGGACGTATACAAGTCCAACGGCATCGCCCGGATGCTGGGCGCTCCCGAGGCCCCTTGCGCGCTTATCGTGAAGGACGGCAAGGTCGCGGAATGCCTGGACGCGGGTTGCATCGACTGCCAGCTGATCTGCCAGCGGTGTACGCCGGAGGCTGAAAAGGCGTAAAGCGGCGAACCCAAAGCGCTGCCTACGGCACGGGCACAAAGCGGTAGACGGACACCGTAAACTCCCGCCCGGTGTGCTGGTAGCTCACCACCCGGTTACCGTATTGGTTGTCCACGAATTGATACAGCAGCTGGCACTCCTGCCGGAGCAGCCGCTGCAGCTCCGGCAGGAAGCTCAAGTCCCCGTAAATGTGATCCCACCGGGGGCGCAGGTCATACAGCAGCTCCAATTCGCTGGAGTAGAGGATATAGCGCACCTGCCGGGAGCGCAGGTACTGGGAAAGGGTCAGCCCCTCCCGTTCCAGGTAGGGCAAGTTGCGGTAATCCAGCAGCTTGCCGTCCCCGAAGTGGTACTCCGCGTTGAGGTTCCCCAGGGTTTTGGCATCCGCCGGAACCACGGAGGCGATCTTGCCCAAGTACCGGTCATACTGCTCCGGCTGCTCCAGGACGGGCTGCACCTGGGAGAATGTCATATATCCGGTGAAGATCCCCAAAGCCGTCAGCAGCGCCAGCCCCCGGCGCTTGCCCAGCAGCGACGCAAGCTGGGCCAACAGCAAATACCCAAAGGGAAAGAAAAACACCACGTAGGGCTGCCCGTACCGGCCCATCAGGGCCATGGCCAGCCAAATGCCAAACAGGGCGCACAGCGTGGGCCGAAGGTGCCGGCGCCCCATCAGGAGCAATACCGCTCCCAGCAGCAAGGCCGCCCCAAAAAGCAGCAGCTGCACACGGATATCCGGGGTATAGTAGGTGCCGCTGACCTGTTCAAAAAGCCGCTGGAAGTAGGGCCCCGTCTCCCCCAGTTTTTCCAGCAGGGAACCGTGCACCTGGTAGTCCGCCCCGTATTCCCCATAGTAGTGGCGGAAAAAATCCCCGTCCATCCACAGGCTCACGGCGATCACCGCCAGGGCGAAGAGCGCCACGATGCCCGTATACAGGGCCAGCTTGCGCAAAACGTCCTTCCAATCCCGAAAGCCTTGCCCCAGCGCCAGTACCGCGCCGCAAAGCCCCGCCACCACAAAGCTGTTGGGGTGCAGGCCGATGCAAAGCCCCGTGAGGATGGCGGCCCAAGCGGGATGGCGGCGCTCTCCGGTTCCCAGGGCCAAAAAGCAGCCCAGCATACCCGGCAGCACCAGCATCTCCGCCCGGGCAAAGTGGCTGGCGTAGAGGAATTGCACGTCCAAGGACAGCAGCGCCGTGCCCGCCACCGCAAGCCAGGGCCTGCGGGTCAGCCGCAGCAAGATGGCGTGGAACACCCCCAGGGCTCCCAGAGCGCCCAACAAGGACAGCAGGCGGAAGGCGCCCACGTGGTAGCCAAACAGCCGGAGCATCAGCATTTGCAGCAGATGAAACAAGGTCTTGATGGCGTGGGGATAACGGGGTTTCAGGTCAAAAAAAGGCTCCGTCACCCCAACGCTGCCGCTGCAGAGCATATGGCGCGTGAGGCCCGACAGCCAGGATTCATCGGAATGCACAAAGGGGAAACGGGTCAGGGAAGACAGGCTGACAGCCGCATACAGGCACAGGTATCCCACCAGCGCCTGCCAAGGCTTGATCCGCCGAAGGAACTTTCCCATCACGCCCTCCCCCATCCGGCGCAAGCGCGCCTGCCCCAGTATAGCATCTGTCCCGCCATTTGCATAGAATGCGGGCAAAAACAAGGCATGGCGGCCCCCGGCCACATGCCGTAGGAGGTTCAAACCCAATGAAAACAAAAGTCCGCATTCTCGCCCTGGCGCTATGCCTGAGCATGCTGGCGGTGCTGAGCGGCTGCGATACCTCCCAGTACGCCGCCTCCGACGAGATCATCATCGAAGCGGCCCAGCTGTCCCAGTACGTCGGTAAGGACGGCGTGGTCATCGTGGACATGCAGGCCCAGGAGGACTATGCCGCGGCCCATGTGCCCGGCGCGGTGAATATCCCCGTCAGCAGCGTCCTGGTGAACTTGCCCGTGGAGAACATGCTGGCTTCCAAGGGGAAGATCACATCCGTGCTGGGCAACGCCGGCATCGGCAACGACACCCAGGTGGTGATCTACGACGAAGGCCGCAGCCTGAATGCTTCCCGCCTGTGGTGGAGCATGCTGGTGTACGGCAAGGAGAACGTCAAGGTCGTCAGCGGCGGCCTGCCCGCTATCCAAAGGGCCGGCATCGCCTTAACCGACGAGGCGCCCGAGGTCACCCCCGCCGAGTTCACCGCCACGGACCGCCGGGACGAGTTCCTCACGGACATGCGCGCCGTGCGCCAACAGGTGGACGATCCCCAAAAGGGCGTCATTCTGCTGGATACCCGCTCCAACCAGGAGTACCTGGACGAGGGCAAGATCCCCGGTTCCCTGATGTACGATTACATCAACAACTTCTACAAGGACGGCACCTTCATCAACACCCAGGCCGCCCGGATCAACTACATCGAAAAGGGCGTGCGCACCGGCAACGAGGTGATCCTCTACTGCCGCACCTCCATGCGGGCCGCCGTGAGCTTTCTGCGGCTGTATGACGCGGGCTACCGCAACCTGAAGATCTACGACGGCGCTTGGCTGGAGTGGACCGCCAGCGGCGCCAATCCCGTGGACGCTCCCGCGGGAGGCGCGGCGCAAAACAGCGTGCGGGACGGTTCCTGACGCTGTCCGCCCTTCCCCGTCTGCTCCCGGCGGTTCCCTTCGGCTCCCGGCAATCCGGCCGCGATGGCGTGGCTACGGATAGAAAACATGCGAAAAGGAGAATCCTTATGAAAAAACTGGCATCCTTCCTGCTCCTGGCGGCGCTGCTGCTGACGCTGCTGGTTACCCCCGCCCTGGCCAGTGACGCCAATCCCGTGTACGACGCAGCCTACGACTATTTCAAGAACTTCCCCTCTGACAAAAACGTCATTGCCGCCAAGGACCTGTTTGCCATGATGGAAAACGGCGATGAGATGTTCATCCTGGACATCCGCCGCCCGGATGACTACGCCGCCGGACATCTCATCGGCGCTGTGAACCTGTCCTTCTTTGACATGTCCATCGCCGACAACCTGGAAGCACTGCCGGACGACCGGCCCATCATGGTGTACTGCTATACCGGCCAGACCGCTTCCCAGGTGACCGCGCTGCTGAACATCGCCGGAAAGATGGCCAAGAATGTCCAATCCGGCTTCAACAACGCCATCTCCAAGGAAGAGGGCCACGAGAAGTACCTGGAGGATCAGGCCAATGCCGTGCCCGAAGCGGCCTACGCCGTGGACGGAGCCATCAAGGAAGCGCTGGATGAATACTTCGCCGCCAAGATGGCCCTGGACGGAACCCCTATGGCCAACTTCAACATCTCTCCCGAAAATGTGAAGGCCATCGTTGACGAGAAGGACGACAACTACTACATCCTCTCCATCCGCCAGGCCGCCGATTATGCCGCGGGCCACATCCCCGGGGCCGCCAACATCCCCTATGGCCAGGGCATGGAAGAAGCCTTGTCGCAACTGCCCGAGGACAAAGCGATCATCGTGTACTGCTACAGCGGCCAGACCTCCTCTCAAACCACCGCCGTACTGCGCATGATGGGCTTTGACGCCTACTCCATGTCCGGCGGCATGGGCAATGCCGATGCCGGCACCGGCTGGCTGGGCCAGGGCTACGAGGTTGTAAGCGAATAAGGCCCGCCCTCCATTCCATTACATGGAGCGAGGCCCTCACGAAAGTGGGGGCCTCGCGTTGCTGTTGATAAGGGTCATGGCATACTGCCAGAAAGAGGGGGCAATGCCGCCGCCCGCCGTCCTTCCACAAAGCCACCCCGGCGCTTTGGCCGCTCCCGCGCATTGCCCTGTTCTTTGGGATGGTAAAGGGCAAGCATGAACAGCGCGGGTTTCGCCCATGATGGCATTGACTGCGGGATCCGCGAAGGCCGCCGCTCCTTTGGCGTGGCGGTTCGGGAAAAGATGCGGGCCGCCCGCGCCGCGTTGCAGCGTATATCCGCCGCCAGGGAAAATGCGGCGTGATCCCGCTTCACGGTACGGGGGCGAGTGGATACGGATGCTTGCGGCGCTGCACAGCGAATGGGTCTGCCTGTGGTATGATTTCCCCACTCCATGCGGGCAGATTTTTCAGCATTGGCCGCTAGGCATAGTGCTTGGCTCCGTGGTTTCGGTGCTTGGAAAAGAGCGGGGGGTGCCTGAACGCTTGCGGCACAAGAGGCTGGGCCTGTTTGCCATCGTTCTCGCCTGTATCCTGGGCATTGCCTCGCCGCTTGCCTGTACGGGATACTTTCCATTGCCGCCTCCCGCTTGGAAAGCGGTCCATTAGCCGGCGGTTGGATAACCGGCGTGAAAGAGTCCCCCTCCCGCTATACCTCCTCCAGGGCAATCAAGCCCATGCTGGCTCCCAGGCGCTTGATGACCTCCGCGTGGGAATGCTCCTTGGGCAGCAGCAGGGTGATGATCGCGGCGCTGCGGATATCGGGGTCGTCAGAATATCCGTGGGGCTGAACAAGCTCCAGCCTCGTCACGGTGATCTCCTGGGTTCCCGCCAAGGCTACAAATTCGTTGATATCGCTGTACATTTGGAACTCCGCATATACCACCATCCTCCGGGATTTCCCCAGCACGGTCATCTCCAGCTTGTTCAGCGCCGAGACGGTGAGAAGAATGAGCAGCCACGTGCATACCGCGGCCTCATAAAAGCCGATGCCCAGCGCCAGGCCCATGCAGGCGCAGCTCCATAGCCCGGCCGCCGTGGTCAGGCCCCGCACCTGGCGGTGCCGGTCCACCACAATCGTTCCCACGCCCAAAAAGCCAATGCCGCTGATGACCTGGGCCCCCAGCCGCGTGGGGTCCGAGGCGCCAAACGCGGAGAAGATATACTGGTTGGTCAGCATCACCAGCGACGCGCCCATGCACACCAGCGCGTGGGTCCGCATTCCCGCGGCTCGCCCCCGGTAGCGGCGTTCCATGCCGATGGTTCCGCCGAAAATAACGGCCAGAAAAAGCCTTACAAAAGTGGACAGCATCGTGACGTCCTTGAGCTGTGTCCACAGCCATTCCCAAGAAAACAAACCCTTCACCCTCCCCGCCCGCATTCCCGTTGCCGGGGCGGGCTTATCAAGTGCTTCCCCTATGGCCGAGGCTGCCAAAGCGCCCGCGGCATGGCCTCGCGGGGCAGCTTTCTGGCTCCATACCGGCTTGGCAGGAAAAATTAAGATGGCAGAAGTATATACGAAAACGCAGGCAGCCACAAGCCGGGAGTACCGGGGGCAGTGGGAGCCGCCTGGAAAACGCGTGGCAAGCGAAAAAAACAGGGGAACTGGAAACCAGGGGCTTTGCCGGGTGGCGCGGGGGCCCTTGCCCTCCCCTTCCGGCGCGTTGGCAAGCGCTTTGGTGGCACATCGGGAACCGCCAGGATGCTCCCTGTGTGGGTTGGAGGGGGCGCTTGCGCGCCCCCTCTTTGACGACGGGTCAGCGGATGGGTTCCGCCTCGGCTATTCGTTGGTCAGGTTATAGATCTCAATGGCGTTGTTCACCTCTGCGGCGAGGTTCGCCACGGTGGTATCCAGGTCAAGCTCGCCGTTGATGAGCTTCTCGGTGTAGGTCTGCACCAGCTGGCGGGCCTCCGGGAACACGCTCAGCAAGGAGCCCACGTACTCCGCGGAGGTCTCGTTATGCAGCTGGTCGATGGCGGTGCCGAACTGCGGGTACTGCGCCAGGTTCTCCTTGAACGCATCCAGCTCGTGGGTGGCGACGGTGATGGGGAAGTAGCCGGTCTGGGCGTTCCAGTAGGCCTGCTGCTCGGGCGCGATCATAAACTTGACGAACTCCCAGGAGGCCTTTTGCCGCGCGTCGTCGCCGGTAGCCAGCATCCACAGGGAGCCGCCGCCGATGGACACGCCGCCCACATCCTCCGCGCCGATGGAGGGGAAGTAGCCGGTGCCGATTTCAAAGGCGTCGCCCACGTTCACCAGCAGGCTCTTGAGGGCCGCGGTGGACTCCAGCGTGATGGCGATGTCGCCGCTGATGAAGGCGGCCTTGGCGTCGTTGTTGCCCTGGCCGAGGTAGGTGATGATCCCCTCGTCCATGAGCTTCTTCCACATGCCCAGGATGGCCTTCGCGCCTCCGTTTTCGTCAAAGACGACCTTGGTGGCGGGCTCGGCTCCGCGGCCGTTGTTGTTGTCCACATAGTGCAGGCCCATCCTGCCGACCCATTGCTCAAAGAACCAGCCGTAGTTGCCCATGGAGAAGCCGTACTGGACGACCTTGCCGCTGTCGTCCTTGATGAGCAGCTTTTCGGACATGGCGATGATCTCGTCGAAGTTCTTGGGCGGGGTTTCGGGATCAAGCCCGGCCTTTTCAAAGGCGGTTTTGTTGTAGTACAGCAGCGGGGTGGAGCTGTTGAAGGGCATGGAGTAGAGCTTGCCGTCGATGGTGTAATACGCCGCGATGTTGGGCTCGATCTGGGAGATATCGTAACCTTCCCCGTCGATCATCTCCTGCACCGGCAGGGCCCAGCCGCTGTCGATCATGAAGCGGGTGCCGATGTCGTAGATCTGAACCACGTCGCAGGGCATGGAGCTCATGCCCGCCGCCTGGATCTTGTTGATGGCGTCGTCATAGGTTCCCTGGTACTCGATGTTGACCTTGATTTTGCCTTCGTAGGCCGCGTTGAAGTCGTCCACCAGCTTGGTGATGGCCTCGCCGTTGACGCCGCCCATGGAGTGCCAGAAGGTGAGCTCCACCGGGGCTTCCGCCAGCGCGAATGAGCCGAAGCTCATCAGCACCGCGATTGCGAGAAGGAGGGACAACAGTTTCTTCATTTTCCAAGTCTCCTTTTCATTTTTATTTGACGCGCCCATTCTGCGGCGCAATCAATTAACCCTTAACCGCCCCCGCCATCAGGCCGTTGATGAGCTGCTTCTGCATGAAGATGAAGATGCTCAGCGAGGGAACGATGACGATGATCACCCCGGCCATCATGAGGCCCAGCGCCTCCGCGTCGATGTCGTAGAGCATGCTGATGCCGATCTGCACGGTGCGGTAGCTGGAACTGTTGGTGACCAACAGCGGCCACATGTACTGGTTCCAGGTGTTGAGGAATACGTACGCCCCCAGCGCCCCCAGGGCCGGGCGGCTCAGGGGGATGGCAATGGAGCCCAGAAACCGCCAGTTGCCGCAGCCGTCCAGGCGCGCCGCCTCGTGAAGCTCCTGGGCGAAGGTGAGGTAGTTCTGCCGCAGCAGGAAGATGCCCATGGCGCTGGTGAGGTAGGGCACGATCAGCGCCTGGTAGCTATCCAGCCAGCCCCAGCGGCTGACGGTGAGGTAGTTGGCGATGATCGTGGCCTCCCCGGGGATCATCATCGTAGCCAAAATGCACAGAAAGAGCACCTTCTTGCCCTTGAACTCCAGGAAGGAGAAGGCGAAGGCCGCCATCGAGCAGGTAACCATCTGCCCCAGCATCACGCAGGTGGATACGATAAAGGAGTTGAGGATGAAGCGCATGAAGTTGTAGTTGGGGTTGGTAAAGGCGTTGACGTAGTTGGCGAAGTTCACGGAGGAGGGGATCAGGTGGTTTTTGTAGATCTCGTGCGAGGGCATCACGGAGATGCTCAACGTATACAAAAGCGGCACCAGAATCACCAGCATCAGCGGCAGGTTCAGCAGAAGGTTCCCGAAGTTCCTCCAGCGCCTGCGCCTTCCGGTACGGGTAAGGCTTTGGCGGGCCAAGGTTTGCGTCGTCATCAGTAATGCACGCTCCTTTTCTCGCTGCTGAACTGGATCAAAGTAATGATGAGCATGATCAAAAACAGGATGACGGAGCGCGCCGCGGCAGTGCCGAAGCGGAAGTTGAAAAACGCGTCCCGGTAAATCGCGTACACGATGACGTTGGTGGCCTCGCCGGGGCCTCCCTGGGTAAGGAGCTTGATCTGGCTGAAGGATTGGAAGGCGTTGATGATATTGATGAGAATCTGGAAGAACAGCGTGGGCGAGAGCGCCGGCAGCGTAATGTGGAAAAGCCTTCTCCAGTAGCCCGCGCCGTCGATGGAGGCGCTTTCATACTGTTCCGCCGGGATGTTGCGCAATCCCGCGCTGATAAAGATGAAGTTGATGCCCGAGGCCAGCCACACCGTCATCAGCGCCACGGACCCCAGCGCGTAGGCCGGGTCCCCCGTCCAGCCGATCCGCGTGCCCATCAGGATGTTCAATAGGCCGTTGGTGGGATGCAGAATCATGCGGAAGCTCATGGACGCCGCCGCAGAGGCGATGGCGATGGGCATGGCATAGGTGGCGCTGGCTACGGTCACGCCCCGGTATTTGTTCACGGTCAGCAGGCTCGTGGTGAGGCCCACCAGCAAGCCCCCCAGCGCCACGATCACCACGAACTGGAAGGTGACCAGCAGGCTGTTCCAGAAGGACTGGCTGGCAAAGATGTCCGCGTAGTTTTTGAAGCCCACAAACACCTTGGCCTGGCCCAGCTTGTTGGTGAGGTAGGTGCTCAGGTAGATGGTGCGAAAGAAGGGATAGTACAGGAAACAGCCGAAGATGATCAGCGCGGGCAGCAAAAACAGGTATGGTTCCACCCGCTCATAGGCCCGCGCCCTGAGCGGCCTTTGGGCCACCCTTTTGACGGAAACATCCGCTCGCATAGGAAAATCCCTCCTTATGGCATGGGAGTGGCGTCAACCTCCGCGGACGGCCTCAAGCCCGCGGTCCGGGTAATTGGTGATCAGCACGTCCGCCCCGGCGGCGGCCAGCCTGCGCAGGTCCTCCGGCTCGTTGGGCGTCCACGCCAGCGCTTCCAGCCCCGACGCGTGGATCTCCTCCACGACTTCGGGTTTGAAGTACGGCGTGCAGCCGTTGATGGTCTGCATGCCCAGGCGCTTGCCGTACTCCCCCGCGCCCACCAGCCAGCAATCCAGCAGCAGCCCGCACTTGGCCTGGGGGCAGAGCGCCTTGGCCCGCAGGACGGAGAAATGGTTGAACGACGAGTACCAGACCCGGTCCGTCAGGCCAAAGCGCCCCACCATCTCCACAACCTTTTCCTCCAGGCCGGGGTACTCGTATACGCTGGTCTTGAGCTCGATATTGGTGAGCAGCCTGTTGCCCAGCATGAAGTCCAGATACTCCTCCAAAGTGGGAATGGTCTGAAACGGCACGCTGCCGCCGAACTTCCAGCGCGCGTCCAGCTTTTGCAGCTCCGCAAGGGTGTAATCCCGCACGTCCCCGGCGCCATTGGTGGTGCGGTCCACCCTCTCGTCGTGGATCAGCACAGGCACGCCGTCCCGGGTGAGGTGCACGTCCGTTTCGATGCCCTCCGCGCCGCTCCGCTCCGCCTCACGGAAAGCCAGCATGGTATTCTCCGGATAGTTCCCGCTGAATCCCCGGTGTCCAAAAACCTTCGTCATACGCTCACTTTTCTTTCCTCAAGGACGTCCGCACGCGGCGCACCCGTCGTATCCCGTACGATCAGCCGGCTCCGGTATTCGATGCGCGTGAATGCGTCCTCCCCGTTGGTGTTTTCCCGGCCCTCTATCTTCTCCATCAGCAGGTGGAAGGCGCTTTGCCCCAGCGCCTCAATGGAGTGCTCCACCGTGGTCAGCCCAATGCGCAGGAAGCGGGAGGGGTAGATGTTATCAAAGCCGCAGACGCTGTAGTCCTGGGGCACCCGCAGGCCCCGCTGCAGCAGCGCGTCCAAAACGCCGTAGGCCACCATGTCGTTGATGGCGGCGAAGGCCGTTACTTCAGGGGCTTGCTTCAGGCAGCGCTCGGTGAGGCGCAGCCCCACCTCGTGCTCGATGTCCGTCACCCCCAGCTCCTGCCGGGGGGTGACTTCGGTGGAGATCACGCGGATCTCCTCCGCCGAGGGTTCCCGGGCGAAGGCGCGCTGCAGGCCTTTCAGGCGCAGCACGCGGGCGGAGTGCGTAGCGTCCAGGGTGGTGGAGATATAGGCCACGCGCCTGTGCCCCAGCGCCAGGAGGTGTTCCCCCATCATCTCCCCGGCGCGGCGGTTGCTGACGTCCACGGTATCGATGTGCAACTCGCTGCTGCGGTCGCCCACGGCCACCACGGGCAGCCTGCGGCTGAGGGCCTCGGCCAGCTCCGGCTGCTGCGGGATCATCACGAAGATCACGCCCGAGGCGTTCTCGGGCCGGAAGGTTTCGGTGAGGCGCTTTTCCTTGGCCATGTCCCAGTAGGTGGTGTGCAAGGCCGTATCGTAGCCCTTGGCCGAGGCCGCCTGCTCTATCCCTTGCAATAGGAACGCGTAGTAGGGGTTCATCACCGAGGGGCAGATGATGCGCACTGGCTGGCGCTCGGCGGCGCGGCGCTTTGCGCGGTAGCCCAGCGTATCCGCCGCGTCCCGCACGGCCCGGACCGTCTCCGGGGCAAAGCGCGAAAGGCTGCGCCCGTTAAGAATCATGGAAACGCTGGCAGAGGATACATTCGCCAGCGCGGCGACCTGCGCGATGGTGACCGATTTGGGCATTTTCCGAGCCTCCGTCCTTTTCCCCTATTCCACCGTCTTGGTGGCGACCACATCCACGCCCGTGCCGCAGACATCCGCGCACACCACGTCCCCCATACGGACCGGCGCGCGCAGCGAGAGCATTGAAAGCTGACGCATGCAATCGAAAATCCTGGTCTTGGGAATCAGTGTGCGGGTCTTGACGCTGAGCGGCGTCTTGCGGTTTTCCACCGCCATCACCGCCGTCACCATGCGCCGGGGCGCGACGCATTCCTGGAGGGCATAGCCGTGCCCCCGCTTGCAGCCGTTGCCCGCAACCTCCGTTACCTTCCCGTCCTCCAGCGCCACCTGGAGCCGGCAGCCCACGGGACAGAGGATACACGTAATTTCCATGCTCATTCCTCCCCCGTCACCCATCGATGCGCACAGTCAGGTCATCCCCGGAAAGCGCCGAGATCACCTCGGGCTTGAGCACAACCTCCGCCATCTCCCCGGGGGTGAGGATGCGCTTTTTCGCCCTGTGGATCTCCTTGTCCCCGTCCAGAATGCGCAACGCCGCGTTCTCGTACACCCCCGCCGGGCGGAACATGACCTGCACGCTTTGGGCGGCCTCCCCGCCGGGGGGGATGCGCAGCTTCTGCGGCACCACGCCGCACACGCCGTTCCCGTCCTTCACGCGAACGAACCGCCCCTCCCGGCGCTTGCCCATGGCGTACTCCGCCGCCGCCTTGCCGGCCTTGAGGCTCTCGGCGCTGACGAAATCCACCAGATCATGCACGTGCAGCACGTTTCCGCAGGCGAAGATGCCCGGCTGGCTCGTCTGCAGCGCATCGTCCACCACCGCGCCCTGGGTCAGGGGGTTCATCTCGATGTGCGCCTGCTGGCTGAGCTCGTTTTCAGGGATCAGCCCCACGGACAGGAGCAGCGTATCGCAATCGAAGTCCTTTTCCGTGCCGGGGATGGGATTGCGGTGTTCGTCCACCTGGGAAACGGTCACCCCTTCCAGCCGCTCCCGCCCCCGGACATCGGTGACAGTGTGGCTCAGGTACAGCGGAATGTCATAGTCGTGCAGGCACTGCACGATATTGCGGTTCAGGCCGCTGGAGAAGGGCATCAGCTCGACGCAGGCCAGCACCTTCGCCCCTTGCAAGGTCATCCGGCGGGCCATGATCAGCCCCACGTCGCCGCTTCCGAGGATCACCACGCGCCTGCCCGGCATATAGCCCTCAAGGTTGACATACTTCTGGGCCGTGCCCGCCGAGTAAATGCCGGCGCAGCGCGTGCCCGGGGTGCCCAGCGCGCCATAGGGGCGCTCCCGGCAGCCCATGGCCAGCACCACCGCCCCCGCCTGGAAGAGCTGCAGCCCCTTCTCCTTGCTGATGGCGGTGACGAAGCGGCTTTCGTCCAGGCTCAATACCGTTGTGCCGCAGCGGACCTCGATGCCCAGCTCCCGGACCCGGTCGACGTCCCGCTGCGCATACTCGGGCCCGGTGAGCTCCTCCTTGAAGCGGTGCAGGCCGAAGCCGTTATGGATGCATTGGCGCAAAATGCCGCCCATGTCCGCCTCCCGCTCCAGCACCAACAGGTTTGAAACCCCCGCCTCCCGGGCGGCGATGGCCGCCGCCATGCCCGCCGGGCCCGCGCCGATCACCAATACGTCCACAGCTTGGATATTGCCGCTTTGCACGTTATGCCTTCTCCTTCCCGGCTGCCGAAGCGATTGTGCCCACCAGCAAGACGCTCTTGCCACCGCACTTGGTAACCTGGGTGGGCTCTACCCTAAGCTCCTCGGATAAAATCTCCAGCACCCGGGGGCTGCAAAATCCGCCCTGGCAGCGGCCCATGCCCGCGCGCGTGCGGCGCTTGACCGCATCCAGGGTGCGCGCTCCCACCGGCCTACGGATGGCGTCCCGGATCTCCGCTTCCGTCACCTGCTCGCAGCGGCAGACCAACGCGCCGTAGTCCGGATTTTGGGCGTACGCCGCCGCCCGCTCCTGGTTGCTCATGGCGGAAAAGGGCTTGGGGCGCTTCAGCGCGGGTTTCCACCCGGCTTTTTGCTTCATCTGGTTATCCTCCGCGATCTGCGCCACCAGCCTTTGGGCAATGGCAGGCGCGGCGGACAGCCCGGGGCTTTCCACCCCGATGGCCTCATACGCGCCCTGGGCGCCCTGGGTGGGGCCGATGATGAAGTCGTCCCCCTTCTCGTGGGCGCGGATGCCCGCGAAGGTCGTCACGCAGGTGCGCAGGCTTTCCGTGGGCCAGGTTCTGCGCGCCTTCTCGCTGACCATGCGCAGCGCCGCGGCGGTGGTAGCGGTATCCCGGTCATCCGCGATATCCTCGGCGGTGGGCCCCAGCAAAAGGTTTCCGTGGGCCGTGGGGCTGACCAGAACGCCCTTGCCCATTTTCCCCGGCGTCTGGAACACCGTGCGCGTAAAGGCGGGCGCGACGCTGCGGTCCAGCAGGTAATACTCCCCCTTGCGGGGAATGATCTCGTACTTCGTTGGGGAAAGCAAATTGTGGAGCTTTGCGGAGGATACGCCCGCGCAGTTGACCAGCAGCCGCGTGCGGATCTCTCCCTTGTTGGTTTCAATGAGGAAGCCGTTTTCTTCCTTGCGGATGTCCAGCGCCTCGGTCTCCAGCAGGAAAGTCACGCCGTTAAGCGCCGCGTGGTCCGCCAGGGCGCAGGTGAGCTCATAAGGGCTGACCAAGCCGCTGGTCCGGGCCCAAAGGGCGCAGACAACCTGGGGGTTGACGTTAGGCTCCAGCTCCAAAATCCGCTCCCGCCCGATGACCTTAAGCCCCTCCACGCCGTTGGCAAGGCCTTGACGGTACAGCGCCTCCACGGTGGCGCGCTGTTCCTCGTCAAAGGCCAGCACCAGCGCGCCGGGCCGCGCATAGGGCGTTCCCAGCTCGGCGCAAAGCGCCTCGTACATCCGCGCCCCCTCCACGTTCAGCTCCGCCTTGAGGCTGCCGGGCAGCGCGTCAAACCCCGCATGCACGATGCCGCTGTTGGCCTTGCTGGCGCCATCGGCCACGTCCGGGCCCCGCTCGATCAGCGCCACGCTTCCCTCATACGCGCTCAAAAGACGTGCCACCGCGCAGCCCACCACGCCCCCGCCGATGACGGCGATGTCAAACTCCAAACCCAAACCCTCCTGACAGGCAACGGGCCAGCGCCCTTCCTGCGATTGAATGCAAAATATACCACCCGCAACGGTACGGAGCGGAATTATTCAACAAATTTTACTAGCTATTCAGCAAGCTTATTATAAAATGCTTTTCCAGAAAATGCAATACGCAAGGAAAAATTCTCTTTATTTTTCATCCTTGATAGGTGATACTGCACAAATTTATTAGAACGCGGGCCATACGCGCGCTAAAGAATTTGTTGAAAATTTTGTTGAATAATTTAATAAAAAATGTGAATTTGGCGTTTGCGCTCCAAGGGCTTTCCTTAGGAGGATACAGCCAAAGAGCAGGATGAGTTGACCGTATGCCTTTTATCAACCAGTTTTGAAAAGCGGGCTGCCGCAGTTGTCATCCCTCGGGGTTTTTGTTATACTTTTGCTGCCATTGAGCCCATGCAAAGGGGGAGGACGCCATGCCGGTTTCGGAGGGAAAGCGCTTCTATGCCCGGGAGATCGCCTGGGAGCTCTACCGGCGCGGCCAGTCCTCCAAGACGGACCTGGTGGCGCAGCTGGGCATCAGCTTGCCAACGGTGCTGCAAAACGTGCGCCTGCTGAGGGAGCGGGGCCTTGTGGAGCAATCCGGGCAATTTGAATCCCGGGGAGGGCGCAAGGCGGACATCCTGGTCCTGAACCGGGACGCCCATTTTGCCATCGGCCTGGACATCACCAAAAACCATATCAGCCTCGTGGCCGTTGATTTGGGCGGCGCTGTGCGCCATCACGTGCGGCTGGGCTTGCCCTTTGCCCCCAAGGAAGCCTATTATCAAGGGCTCAAGCGCCATCTGGCGGCCTTTTTGGAGGAAAACGGCATCCCTCCCTCAAAGGTGTTGGGCGTGGGCGTATCCTTGCCCGGCATCCTGTCCCAGGATGGGGGTACGCTGAACTATTCCCATGCCCTCAACCTGCGGGACGAATCCCTGGCGGGGCTGACGCAAAGCTTAGCCTTTCCGGTCCTTGCGGTGAACGACGCCAATGCCGCCGCCCTGGCGGAAAAGCGCCTGTCGCCTTCGGAAAACCTGGTGTACCTGTCTTTGAGCAACAGCGTGGGCGGCGCTATTTTTGTGAACGGAAGCCTGTACATGGGCGACAACCGCCGCAGCGCGGAATTCGGCCATATCTCCGTGGTACCGGACGGGCGGGAGTGCTACTGCGGCAAGCTGGGCTGTTTTGACGCCTATTGCTCCGCCTTGCGCCTCAGCACTCCTTTCGGCGGAAAGCTGGCCGGCTTTTTTGAGGCTTTGGCCCGGGGCGACCAGCAGGCCCGGGGCCTGTGGATGGAATACAGGCGCTACTTGACCATTATGTGCAACCACCTGCGCACCGCCTTTGACTGCCAGGTGATGCTGGGCGGGTATGTGGGCGCTTTTCTGGAGCCCTATCTGGAGGAAATCGCCTGGGAAGCCTCCAGGCTCAACACGTTCCAATCCAGCGGGCACTATATTTGCTGCTGCCATTACCAAACCGAGGCCGCCGCCACAGGCGCGGCTTTGCTTCCTCTCGAACGGTTTTTGGCCGCCCTGTAGGCGGCCTTTGCGCTCCTAGCCGTCCGGCGCTGGGGCCAATGGTACAACGCGTAAAAAAAGAAGACGCCGGATTGTGCCCGCTAAAGAGCGGCTGGTATTGACAATTCTCTTTTTGCGCCGTAAAATATAAACACTTTTATAAAAACTTTTATGAAATAGGAGGTCTTCCTATGCTTCAACAGGTCATGACCGCTCCCAAGGAAATCATCTTCCGCGAGGTTCCCACGCCAAAAGCCGGGCCGGGGGAGGTGCTGCTCCGCATCATGAAAATCGGCATATGCGGCTCCGATATCCATGTATACCACGGCGAGCATCCCTTCACCCCCTACCCCGTTACCCAAGGCCACGAGGTTTCCGCCCAGGTGGTTGCCCTGGGCGAAGGGGTGGAGGCCTTTCACGCGGGCCAGAAGGTGACGGTGGAGCCCCAGGTGGTATGCGGCCAATGCCACCCCTGCCGTCACGGCAAGTACAACCTGTGCGAGTCCCTGAAGGTCATGGGCTTCCAAACCACAGGCATGGCAAGCCGCTACGCAGCCGTTTCCGCCAGCAGGGTAACGCCGCTGCCCGACTCCATGACCTACGATCAGGGGGCCATGATTGAGCCCCTTGCCGTAGCGGTGCACGCCGTACGCAAGTTTGGCGACATCACCGGCAGGAAGGCGGCGGTGCTGGGCGCGGGGCCCATCGGCAACCTGGTGGCCCAAACCGCCAAAGGCCTGGGGGCCGCCGACGTGATGATTACCGATGTGAGCGACCTGCGCCTTTCCCTGGCAAAATCCTGCGGCATTGGCCACTGCGTCAACACCCGGGACCAGGATTTTGGCGAGGCCCTGGTGGAGGCCTTTGGCCCTGATAAAGCGGATGTGATTTTCGACTGCGCCGGGAACAACGCCACCATAGGCCAGGCCATCCGCTACGCGCGCAAGGGCTCCACCCTCGTTTTGGTGGCTGTTTTTGCCGGCATGGCCCAGGTGGATTTGGCCGTGCTGAACGACCACGAGCTGGATTTGAACACCTCCATGATGTACCGCCACCCGGACTATGTGGACGCCATCTCTCTGGTGAGCGAAGGCAAGGTGGTATTGGATCCTCTGATGAGCAAGGTGTTTCCCTTCCAGGAATACGCCAAGGCCTATGCCTACATCGACCAAAACCGCGAAACCACCATGAAGGTGATGATCGACGTACAAGCCTAGGGAGGGGCGGCTTCACGGGGGGTATGGAAGCCGGGCAAACCCTCCGGTGGACGCTGTTCCCGGATTCCCCGGCCTTGGCGGCAGGGGCGCTGGCCCCAGGCCCGGCCTTGAGCAGCCGCTTGCGCCAAAGCGCCGGATCAGTATATAATAGCCTTTGCCCCTATGGGATTATGATAAAGGCGGTACACATCATGCATCAACACGACGAACATTGCGGCTGCGGGCATACCCACGCCCCGATTCCGACCCCCGACGGCTTGACCCCTACCCAGGCGGACATTCTGCTTGCCCTGCGGCAGCGGCAATGCCTGCCGGTGGCCTCCTTTTCCCTTGGGAAAACCGGCGACGAGGCGCGCCGCGGCGTGGCGCTGGCCCCGGTCTATCTGTCCTCCCCGGAGGATTCCATGGAGCAGGTGAAGGAGCTGGGCCACGAGCTGTCCCTGCTGGAGGAGATGGACCTGCTGACGCTGGATTACGATATGCCGCTGCAAAATTACCCCTACGAGGAGTACAAAGCCTCCACGCTATACGCGTACTTTGTCAAAACCGTGGAGGAAGCGGCCCAGCGGCCTGATTCCACCTTTGACACCCCTCTTTTGGAATTGGGCAGCATGGCGCTGACCCCAGCCGGAGAGGACATGGTGGATGCGCTGCTTTCGTAAGCCGCGCAGGATGGCGGAATAGAGGAGCGTTTTTGCACCCGGCGTACCCGAGGGTATTGGGTCAGGGTTTTGATTTCCGGCTTGCCGGATTCTTGCGCTGCCTGGTTTCCCGATCGCCTGATTGCTTCCAAAGCCGTTGCATGGGATTGACCGTGCGATGGGAAGGAATGGAAAGCCCCTTGCATCAAAATGCAAGGGGCTTTCCATTCGGGTTCTAATCCCATTCCCATACTGCCGGGATTTCAGCTGGCGGGAATCGGGCCCTATCCTGCGGCCCGCCTCCCGCTCACGCTCCAAAATGGGCGCCCCTCAACCCTGGATGGAGGAAGGGCCGCTGCCAGGTTGCTTTGGGATTACAGCTCCACCGCGCCCCCGCGCTTGTTGATTTCATCCACGATCACCACCCCGGCGCTGGTGCCGATCCGCTCCGCTCCTGCCCGCACCATGTCCAGCGCGGTTTCCAGGCTGCGGACCGCACCGGCTGCCTTCACGCGGATGGCGCTTCCCACCATCCGTTTCATCAGCCGCACGTCCTCCACGGTGGCCCCGCCGGGGCCAAAGCCGGTGGACGTCTTGATGAAATCCGGCCGCGCCTTCAAAGCGATTTCACACAGGACCTTCTTCTCATCCTCCGTGAGATAGCAGTTTTCAAAAATGACCTTGACGGTGCGGCTGTGCTTGCGGCAGACATCCACAATGGAGCGCATCTCATGCTCGATATAGCCGAGATTGCCGCTCTTCAGCTCCCCCAGGTTGATGACGTAATCAATCTCGTCCGCGCCTTCCTGGATGGCTTGCTCGGTCTCGTGTACTTTGTTGGCAACGGTGGTTTGCCCGAGGCAAAAGCCGATGGCGGCGCCAACCAGCACGTCCGTGCCCCGCAAGAATTCCTTGCACTTGAGCACAGGGGCGGAATTGATGGCAACCATCTTGAAATGGTACCGGGCGCTTTCCTCGCAGAAAACCCGGAAATCCTCCGTGGAGGCGTAGGGTTTGAGCAGCGTCTGATCGATCATTCTTGCCATTTGTTCAGCGGTGATTCGTTCCATAAAGCATCTTCCTTTCCTTCGTCCCGTAAGCCGGGCCGCGCTCCCGAATCCCCTGGAAAGGAACGGGGCGCATCCCTTAAAACTCAATGACTGATTTCAACCCGCCCGCATTGGCGCAAAAGGCGAACGCTTCGCTGATTTCGTCAAGGGAGAAGCGGTCCGTCACAATGCTGGACAGGGAGAGAACGCCGGATTCCACCAGATACAGGCATTTTCTGTATTGAGACAGGCTGGCGCGGGAGGTTCCCGTTACCATGAGATGCTTGTAGTGAATGAGGTTGGTGTTCAACGGCACCATTTCCCGCCCTGCCGGGAGGCCGCCGAAGAAACAGACCCGCCCAAACATGGCCATCAACTCAAAGGAGGATGCTTGCGCCACGGGGGAGGGGCAGGCTGTGACGCATACATTCACTCCTTTTCCATTCGTCGCTTTCATGATATAGTCCTTCAAATCCTCCCCGCAATACGTTTCAATCCCTTGGATCATTTCCTTGCAATAGGCCAGGCGCTCCGCGGAGAGATCATTCAAGATGACCCTCGCGGCCCCCGACATTCTTGCCAGCATCGCATGCATGCAGCCGATCGGCCCCGCGCCGATGATCAGCACGGCATCGCCGGGATGGACGCCATACGCCTCGTAGCCATGATAGGCGCAGGCCAGGGGCTCTACGGCCGCCGCCTGGGCGTACTCAATGGCGGGCCCAAGCTTGCAAACATTTCCCTGGCGCACGGCGGCCTCGGGGATGCGCACATATTCCGCGAAAGCGCCATCCATGTTGATTCCAAGGGCGCTGTACTCCGCGCATAAATGGGTCATCCCCGACACACAAAAATCACAGACGCCGCAGCCCATGTTGGGGGCGATTGCCACCTTTTCGCCCGCTTCGTAGCCCTTCACCTCCGCGCCTACTTCCCAGATGTCGCCAGCCACCTCATGCCCAAGCACCAGGGGCGGCTTTTCGGCTCCGTGGCTGTTCCACATGCGCAGATCCGTCCCGCATATGGCCGCGGCGCGTACCTTCACCACGATTTCGCCGGTGGCCGCCCGGGGGATTTCCCGTTGTTGGATCACAAGCTTTCGGGGCCCCGTTAAGACCGCTGCTCTCATTAGATTTCCCTCTTTTCTATAGGGTGATGATCCGCTTTTCCACGATGGAGAGATTGCCCGCATTCACGACCCTCACGGCCATCTTGCCATCCAGGCCCGTGACCCGTGGTTCGCGGTCTTGGAGGATGCACTGGGCGAAGTGCCTGTCTTCCGCCAGGTAGGCATCCACAAACAGCTTGCGCCAGGTTGTGACGTAGGGCGTTTTGAGCCGTCCATCCCTGGAGCAAGCGGTCACAAAGTGCTCCTGCTTGCGCCCCACATGGATCACGCCATGGGTTCCCACAATTTCGGCCTGGGCGTCATACCCATAGCCTACGCCCTGGGCTCCGTCAATGCAGCCCTGGGCCCCGTTTTGAAAGGAGCCGGTCAGGAGCACATTGTCATAAAAATCGGGATAGGATTCTTTGGCGTCTGGGCAACGGTAATTTCCGCCGATGGCGTAAACGCTGGCAAACTCACTGCCTGAAAACCAGCGCAAGGTGTCGATATCGTGGGAATTCACTTCCGCCAGCGGGCCGTTGCTCTTTTGGATGTCATACATCCAGGGCTGGGGCGTGCTTGGGCCCCGGGTATGGGATTTCACCAGCACAACGTCCCCGATTTCTCCCGCGTCGATCATTTCCTTGGCGGCCATGAAGCTATCGTCAAAGCGGCGCATGAATCCGATTTGGAGCTTGACGTTGTGTTCGGCTGCGGCGGCGATCATCCGGCCGCATTCCTCTTCATTCATGGCCATGGGCTTTTCGCACAGGATATGCTTTTTCGCCGCCGCTGCCGCCAGGACGATTTCGCAATGATACTTCGTGGGAGAAACCACCACCACCGCATCCACCTCTTTGCGAGCCAGGGCATCCCGGTAGTCTGTATAGCAAGCGGATACGCCGGTTTCTTCCTTGGCGGCGCGCAGCGCTTCTACGGAAGGATCCGCGAGGGCCACCAACGCCGCGCCGGGCACATGGTTGATAAACCCCCTGGCGTGAATCATCCCCGCCCGGCCGCAGCCGATCAGGCAAATCCCCAGCGTTTTCACATCCACAGTCATATTCCTCCTTCTGCAGAACTGTCAGGCATTGTCAAATGGGCGGAGCATTCCAGGTGATATTGCTTGACATGCTCCAGAGCCGAAAGATAGCGGGCGGCAAGGGGGCCATATAAGGCATGCGCGGCGGGATCGGGCTGAAACACCTTTCCCCGCCGCCTGGCCCGGTGAACCGGCGCGGCATAATCCGCCAGCAGGCCCGTGCCGACGCCCGCAATGACGGCGCTGCCGATGAGCGCCGTCTCCCCCATGGCAAAGGTTTCCACCGCCACCCCCAGAACGTCCGCTTTGATTTGGTTGAAAAGATCGGATTTGGCCCCTCCGCCTACGCTCATCATGCGGCGGAAGGATTCCCCCGGATACAGCGCCTTCAAAACGGAGAGATAGTGGTGGTATTCGCAAGCAATGGCCTCCATCACCGCGCGGTACATGTGAAAAACGGTATGCTTGAAGTCCAGGCCCAACAAGGCGCCCTTCAGTCCCGGTTCACAAGGCAGCACACGCCCGGAAAAGTGGGGAATAAAGACAAGCCCCTCGCTGCCGGGAGGAATGTCCATAGCGCCCTCTTGCAAACGGTCATAGGTCATTGCGGGGTCGCCTGTGAGCGCATCCCGAAGCCAGCGAATGCACAGGCCGCCGCCATTGATGTAAGCCAGCGGCACGAACAGGTCCTCGGCGGGGCTGCGCATGTTGATGAGGGTCCCATGGGAAACATCCGGGGCAAAGCGGTCCGTAACGGCCGCAAGAACGGAGGCTGTGCCCGCGCAGTCCAGGAGCATGCCCTTTTCAAACAGCCCGGAGCCGAAGGTGCTGGCGGCGGTGTCCCCGCAGCCGGCCACCACCGGCGTACCGCTTTGAAGCCCTGTGAGGGCGGCAAATTCTTCCGTGACGCCGCCCACCACGTCAAAGGGCGACAGGATGGTTGGCATTTTCTCCGGGGCGATGGCAAAGCGCTCCAGGAGCTCCCGGGACCATTGCCTGTTCTTGATATCGGACAGGCAGGAAAAGTGCAGCTCCGTATGATCCACATAGGCCTTCTCCGCGCCGAGGCCGCACATCTTTCCCACAACATAGGCATGGGGCACGACGAACTTGGCTACTTTTTCGTACATACCGGGATGCTGGTTTTGCAGCCACAGAATTTTGGGGCCGTGTACAAAGGTGGCCGGTCCTCCCGAAAGCTCGATGATTCTGCGCCCCGCCTTGTTGTTCATGAGGTCCATGTGCTTCGCGCAGCGCGTGTCCAGCCAGGAATCATAGGGAGTACAAGCCTCCCCGCTTTCATCGATTCCCATCACACCCGCCATCTGGCCGTCAAGGCCAATCCCCGCGACGTCGCCTGGGCGGATGCCGGTCTGCTCCATCAGCGCTTTGAGGGTGTGAACCACAGACCCGAAGATTTCCAGCGGCTCCTGCCAGACCACGCCGGGCTCCGGGGAGATGAGCCGGGAGGCCTCAAAGGAGGTGGCGGCCATATTCATGTCCTGGTCAAAAAGAGCAGCCTTGGTACCTTGCGTGCCAATATCCAAACTGATCAAATACCGCATGATCCTATGCCTCCACAACCGCTGTGCTTTGGGGCTGTCACAGCTCGGTCACGTCCCATCCGAAAACCCTGGCGACCTGGCGCAGCTGGGGGCGTACGTCGCCTGTGATGATGAGGCTGTGGTGGGAACAAAGATGATCCATCACCTTATGCCCATCCCGGTAGCGGATCAGCGCGCCGTTGCGGCAGTCCGAGCCTGGGTACTGGACGTAGGATTCAAGCTCCGCCTCTATGACGGACAGCTTTTGGAAGCCCGGATAAATCTTCGCCAGCGTGATGGGGCCTTTGGGCAGCCGGCAATCCGCCACCAGGGCATGATCGTCCACAATCTCCAGCGCCTTGGGCCTGAGCGTCCACTCCTCGCAAAAACAGCGGGGCACGAACCCAAAATAGCCGCAGTGCACCCCCAGGGCATGGTTGTCCGGATCGGGGATGTTGGGAAAATGGTCAATCTTTTCATGGGCCAACGCGGCCATCCCCACCAGGAAGGGATAGAGATTTGTCATCATGACCGGTTTTTCCAGGGAGCGGTACATCACATAGGTGGAAAACAGGGACAGGGTATCCCCTTCGCAGGCCCAAATGATGTGGTCGCGCTCAAAAAGCATATTCCAGGCAAGGCACGGGGTCGTGTCGCAATGGAAGGACTCGTTGAGGCAGTTGGCGCCAACTCCTTCCACGCCGCCGATTTCTCCAATCGTTTGCCGAATCGCCCTGTACAGTTTGACCGCCCGCAAATAATCCTCCTGGGGAACGCCTTCGCATGGAATGTCCCAATCAGCGCAGACGGACTTGGCCTGTGCGTCTGAAAGCTCCCGGGCCTGCCGGCAAACGTCTTTCCAACTGCGGTAGACGATTTGGCATCCGAAGGTCCTTTCCATGGTTTCGGTGGATTCCTTTTCCCACCAATAGAATTTTTTGAAGATGTTGGCTTGCATGCCTTCGCCGGGCGTATCCTGGAACATCAGGAATTTCGCTCCGCCTTTCAGGCTGCGTTTGACTGCCAGCGCCCGCAGCACGGTCTTGCCCATCTCCAGGGAATAGGGCGAAAATACGCTCAGGCCCAGGTCCCGCAAATAGGTAACGATCTCCCAGTCCCACATCTCCACCGTGCCGAACCTGCTTGTGAGCACCACCATGGGCTTCTCATAGGAACGCAGCTCGCTATTATGGCGAAAGGCCGCGAAGAGAAGCTGGGCAAAGAGGATTGCGTCCGCCTCCTGGGGAAGGGGCTGCCCAACCTCCACAGGGGCCAGAAAGTCCGCCACATCCTCATAAAACTCTTGCAAGCGCTCCAGCTGCTCCTGAAACTCGCCTTGCTCGCGCTCGTTGCGCTCAGCAAAGTATACGGGTGCCAGCTTGACCTTCATGGATGAACGCCCCCTTCTTCCGCAAATCCCCGTGGTTCCGGCCCTGAACCCGCTTCCCCAGTTTATGGGATCGCCAGCCCATTTTCCGGATCGGCGTTGGAATACCCCCTGTCCAGATAGCCCCGGGGCAGCGGCGCGGGCCGCGCAAAAGTGCTGCGAAGCTCATAAAACCTCTTGCTTTGGGCGCTTTCCTGAATCCCCAGCAAAAGCTCAACGCCATGGAGCGCCATTTCCTTGGACGCGCGGGGTTCGCGGCCATTGCGCAAGGCCCACGCCATCTCCGCGACCCCGAGCCCCCGGGAATTCTCCGCAAAGGCATGGGTATGGGGTAGCGCAAAAGACTCCTTCTGGCCTTTCAGCTGCACCCGCACCTCTCCGCCAAACCCGTTGGGGTCCGGCAAGAACAGCATCCCCTCGGAGCCATACAGGATGATCTGGGGCGCTTCATTTTGGGTGGAGTTCGCGTTGAGGTGCAGGTTCCCATAAGCGCCGCTTTGAAAGCGGAAGGCCGCGGACACCAAATTCTCGCTTTCGATCCGGTATTCCCGGCCCCACTCCTCCCGGGCCAGGGAATAGTGACTCCGCCGGGGCCGCAGGGTATCCCAGAATCCGCAGACCTCCCCAACCGGCCCCAGCAGACTCAACAGCACCGTCACGTAGTAGATGCCCACGTCCGTACCGATGCCGCCGCCCGGCCCAGCCGTGTAGGGATACTTCTCCGCCATCCATCCGCCGTCCCGGTTCAGGGTGGCCACGCAGGAGGTAACCTCCCCGATCAGGCCGCTATCCACGGCAAAGCGGGCGGTTTGGGCCGCCGCGCCCAAAAAGGTATCCGGCGCGGCGCACAGGCGCAGCTTCCGGGCATCGGCCAGCGCCGCCAGCTCCTCCCCCTGGGCGAAGCTCACGGCTAAAGGCTTTTCCGTGTATACATGCTTTCCAGCCAGAAGCGCCTGCTTGATCACCCCATGGTGAGCGCCGGGAGGCGTCAGGTTCACCACCAGCTCGATGGTCTCGTCCGCCAGAATTTCCTCCATGCTTAAAACCGGGATTTCAAACTTCTCCGCCGTTCTTTGGGCCGCGGCGGGGTTCAGGTCGCAGCATCCCGCCACCTCCAAAATGGAAAAGCGGTTTTTCATGTTTTCAAAGTAAATATCGGAGATCACTCCGCAGCCTACCACGGCAAGGCGCACCTTTGTCCGGTTCATCATCCATCCCTCTTTTCCTGTTCAACTTTTGGAAAGGGCTTACAGGCTTGCCAGCGCTTCCTTCAGCCGAAGGCAAACCGTTTCGCATTCCGCCTCGGTCAGGTTCAGCACGCTGAAATAAATTTGCTTCAGCCTCTCATCCGCCCCGATGAACACGCCCTGGGCCCGCAGGTTGTCCCGCAGGGCCGCAACCCCGGCAGAGGTTTGCATCTGGCCGAACGCCCGGGGATAGCTCTGCCCCACCGAACCCCGCTCCACACGCCAGGGCTTGACCTTTCCGCTTTCCTCCATGGTCTGCACCAGCCGGTCCACCATGCGCGACAGCGCCGCGCCATGGGCCGCATGGTCCGTGGCCAGGTAGTTTTCAATGGCAACCGTCAGGCCGATCATGCTTTCCCTGGACACCTTGCTTCCCCGGCAAATGCCATGCTCAGGCGCGCCAAAGCGGAGGCAATCCTCAATGTAGCGTTTTTTCCCGACGATGAGCCCGCTGTCCTGGGGGCCGCACAGGGTCTTTCCCCCGCTGAAAATCACCAAATCGGCCCCGGCCTTGGCAAAGTTCCACAGGTTCTCCACCGGGGGGAGCTGGGCCGCCGCGTCCACCACCACGGGAATCCCCTTGCCATGGGCGATCTCGCAGACCGTCTCCAGCGGCAGGCTCCCCCGTTCATACAGCGCATTGGGAAAGTAAAACAGGGCGGCAACCCTGTCCGTGAGGCTTGCCTCCAAATCAAAGGCCAAGGCCTCGTCCGCGTCGCCCACCAGCCGCACCACGCCGCCCGCCGCCTCAATGGACTTGCCGTAGCAGTTATGCTGGGCATGGAGCACCAAAATTTCATTCCGTCCATCGGGCACTTTGGGCAAATGCCGGTAGCGGTACGGGTCCCCCTTAGCCAGGCATACCGCCGCCGCCAGTTGGATTCCCCCCGCCGCGCAATTCGTGATATAGGCGCCCTCGTTGCGGGTGAGCCTGGCGATATGCGCCCCCAAAATCCGCTGGAGCTCCTGTACCTCCACAAAGCACCCGGCGATTTCCCCCATGGCTTCCAGGGTGTTTTCCGCCATACGGCTGCCGCCGTACAACGTGATGGTGTCATGGGCGTTCAAAAAGGGACGAATGCCCAAGCGCTCCAAATGTCCCATTCCTATTCCTCCGTCGGCAGAACGGCCCGCAGGCGCGGGCCGCCGCCGGTTTTGCTCAGTTGTTCCCGTAATAGTCCGGGTAAAAGCGCTTCATCATCGTGCCCAGCACCTCCGCCGTGGCAATGGTGTCCCTGGCGGGCACCACACCGCTCTCCCCCACGCCGTCCCGCAGGTACCCGCAAACAGCCTTGAGCTGCCATGTGAGCCCCTCAGGCACATCGTAATCCGCGGCGCATTTCTCCACCAGGCTCTCCTCCCGAAGGAGCCGCACCTCCTGGGCCAGATAGAATTTGTCGATTTCGATCCGCCCCTTGGTGCCCAGGATGGTGGCGCGGCAGGGGGCCTCGCAGGCGATGCCCGTTCGCATAGTAGCCAAAATACCGCCTGGATACCGAAGGGCCATCACGGCCGTGCCGTCGCTGTTTGGCATGAAATCCGTGCAATAGCCCTCGTAGGCTTCCGGGTTCGCCCCCGCGTACCAGGAGGCCATCTCCACCGTGTATACGCCCAGGTCATACATGGAGCCTCCGCCAAATTCCGGAAGCACCAGCCGCGGCTTGGGGTTTTCCATGTCCACGGAAAAGCTGAACTGCATATCGATAAACTTCACATCCCCGATTTCCCCCGCCGCCAGCCACCCCATCACCCGCTGCGTGTTGGGCAAAAAGCGGCTCCACATACCCTCCATCAAAAAAAGCCCCTTTTCCTTCGCCAGGGCAAAAAGCGTCTCCGCCTCGCGCCGGTTCATGACCATGGGCTTTTCACAGAGCACGGATTTGCCATGGTTCAGCGCCAGCAAGCAGTTCTCAAAATGAAGGGGGTGAGGAGTCGCCACATAGATGCAATCAATTTCCGTATCCCGCACCATCTCTTGCGCGCCTTCATATGCTTTCCTCACGCCATGGGCCCCGGCGAAGGCCCTGGCTTTCTCCAGGCTGCGGGAGGAGACGGCATAGGCCTCCGCCTCCTCCGTCATGGCGCAGGCGACCGCAAACTTCATGGCGATGGAGCCTGTACCAATGATGCCGAATTTCATTTTCATTTTTGCAAACACCCCTCTTTGGTTTTCCGCCGGCCAAACGCCGGCATCCATCCGCGCCTGTTCCCCGACGGCCTATTCCTCCAGGCCATTGTCCGCGATCACCTGGCTATACCAGTGGCCGCTGGCCTTCACCACCCGCCGCTGCGTCGCGAAATCCACAAACACGACGCCAAAGCGGCTGCCATACCCAAAGCTCCATTCAAAGTTATCGTACAGCGACCACAGGAAATACCCGGTCACATTCGCCCCCGCCGCAACGGCCTTGTGGACGGCCAGGAGGTGGCGCTTCAAATAGTCCCGGCGGCCGCCGTCCTCCACCGTGCCTTCCAGGGTCAGCACATCATGGTAGGACGCGCCGTTCTCCGTGATCAAAACGCGGTCCATGCCGAATTCATGCTTCATCCGCAGCAGCATGTCCATGAGCCCCTTTTCGGTGATGGGCCAATCCCGGTCCGTCACGGGAACATGGGGCGGGTTTTGAATGCGAAAGCCCAAGGGCCACTTCCTGTCATCCGCCGCCACATAAAAATCATTGTAATAATTCAGGCCCACAAAATCCAAGGGTTGGGCCATCAACGCCAGTTCCTCCGCCTTCATGGCGGGCAGCGCCACGCCCTTTGCCCTGTACCAGTCCAGCATGTCCTGGGGATAGCCGCCCCGCATGATGGGCTCCGCAAACCAGCGGTTCAAATACCCGTCCGCCCGCTTTGCCGCGGCCACATCCTCCGGTTTGTCCGAATAGGGCAGGCGGCCCATCAGGTTCAGCGCAATGCCGATTTCCCCTTTTCTGCCGCTCTGGCGGAAATGCTCCACCACCAGCCCATGGCCCACATACAGATAGTACGAGGCGGCCACAGCCGCGGAAAAATCCCTCAGGCCCGGCGCCTGACGGCCCTCATAATACCCCAGGAAGGCCGCGCAGTAGGGCTCGTTCAAGGTGATCCACTTGGTCACCTTGTCCCCCAACCGGTCCAACACCACCTTGGCAAATTCCAGGAAGTACCCGGGCATCATGGGGTTTGTCCAGCCGCCCAGGTCCTGGAGCGCCTGGGGCAGGTCCCAGTGATACAGGGTCACATAGGGTTCAATGCCCGCAGCCAGCAGCTCGTCCACCAAAGCCTCGTAAAAAGCAAGGCCCTTGGGATTCACCTGGCCGGTTCCCTTGGGCAGCACCCGGGGCCAGGCGATGGAAAAGCGGTAGGCCTTCAGACCCATGTCCTTCATCATCTGGACATCCTCCCGAAAGCGGTGGTAGTGGTCGCAGGCCACCTCCCCGGTATCCCCATTGCTCACATTCCCCGGAATGGAGCAATAGCGGTCCCAGATGGACTCCCCCCGCCCATCCTCCTTCACCGCGCCTTCGATTTGGTAGGAGGCTGTGGCGCTGCCCCACACAAAATCCTTTGGAAACAGGTGCTTGCTCATGCTCTTCTCCTTTTGTCCAGGCCCTCCGCCTTTTTCGGTCCCCGGGCCCTCAGCCCTTGGGCTCGTCGCTTTCCAGCATCTCAATGAAGATCTTCAAATCCTCCAGGGCGTTCATGTAGACATACCGCCCGTTTCCGCCGCGGTACTCGCCCTTTTGCTCCATCACCATGCCCCACTCCTCGCAGCGGCGGGTATACTCCTGGGAGCCTTGCACCCGAAACGCGAAATGGTGGACGCCCTCTCCCTTGGTTTCCAAAAAATCCCGCCAAACGGAGGGGCCTTCATTGGGCTGAATGAACTCCACCTGTACATTCCCAAAGTAGAAGAACGCCATGGTACAGGCGGTATCCGGGGCAGGCTCCCCCTTATAGACCGTTTGGGTGACGGCGTATTCCCCGCTGCTTACCGTGGGGGGAACCTCCACGCCTAAAAACCGCGCCACCTGCTGCTTTGTCTTTTCCAAATCCCTGACCACAAAGCCAATCTGGGCAATCTCCGTATTGGGAAGCGGGCAAGTGCTCATAAGTCCTCATCCTTCCTGGTAATTCATCCATTTTCGTGGTGCTACGCGCCTAAGCCGTCCGCCGCGCGTTCCATTTTGGAGATGGCCTCCATGAGCCCTTTCACATAGGCCGTATCCGCATAGCGGACCCGGTGCCCCCAGGGGGTATCCCCGGCGACGCCGGGCACGTGGTCGCTGAGGAGGAAGCCGTCAAACCCTGATTTCATCAGCGCCCGGATGACCTGGAAGGGATCAAAGTTCCCCTCCCCCAAAAAGCACTCCTGAAACTTGGGCACCGTCCCCTGGACGTCCCGGAAGTGGGCGTAGATCAGCTTGCCCCTGGGCCCAAACTCCTCAATGGCTTCAAAGACGTTCTTCGCGCCTCCGGCCATCTGGGAAAAGCTGCCGATGCAAAAGAGCAAGCCCCAGTTTTTGCTGTTGATCAATTTCTCCGCGCGGCGGTAGCTATCCAGGTCAATGAACATCCGGGCGATGCCGGAAAGGCTGGCGATGGGCGGATCGTCCGGATGGAGCGCCATGGTCACGCCGTATTCCTCGCACACGGGGATGACGCGCTTCATAAAGTAGTCGAAGTTCTCCCACAGGAACTCCACATCGGGGATCTTCACATCCCGCCGCTGGCCAAAATCGGCCATGTCGTCAATCCCCTGTTCCTGCAAGGCCAGGTCAAAGGCTTGCACCGTAGACCCGTAGCGGCCCACCGGCGCGAAGTTCGCCGTGCGCCACACAAAGGAGGGAGAGAAATGGTATCCCAGCACGGGAATGCCCGCTCTGCCCAGGTTGCGGATGGACTCGCACACGTTGTCGATCTGTTCCTCCCGGCCCTCCTCCCCCAGCATGGCCTTGTCGTAAAAGGAGATGGGCAGGTTTTCCATGCCTTCCACATGCACGCCGTACTGGCCGCAGCGCTCCATGAAGTCCTTCAGGTCCTCATACCGCCATTTTTTCTCCGCCTTCAGGTCAAAGGGAAGGTTGAAATGCACATTGTCGACGCCAAGCTGCCTGGCATTTTTCATGATCTCCGGGTCTACCGAGCGAATCTGTCCATAGGCCAGCCGAAACATCTTTTCCTCAGCTCCAAATGCGGTCCAGGGACCGCTCGTCATTCCAGTCGTCCGTGGAAATCCACACGTTCTGCTCCTTGATGGGGCCATGCTCCCGGATCAGCTTCTCGTTCAGGGAGTCGATGCCCAGTCCCGGAGCGTCCTTGACGCGGATGAAGCCCTTTTGCACCATGGGCTTGGCGGGGCCGTTGATGAGATCCTCCCACCAGGGGGAATCAAAGGAATCATGCTCCAGGGCAAAGAAGTTCTCCGTGGCGGTGGCCATGTGGGCGGCGGCAATGGCGGCAATGGGGCTTTCGCAGCAGTGCAGCGCCATGGAAGCCCCGTGGGCGGCGGCCAGCTCCCCCAGTTTTTTGGTTTCCAAAATGCCGCCGGAGGTCAGCAGGTCGGGGTGCACCATATCCAGCGCGCCGGATTCCAAAAGAGGCTTGAAGCTTTCCGCCAGGTACATGTCCTCCCCGGTGGCGATGGGGGCGGTGGTAGCCTCCTTGAGCCGCTTGTACTGATCGGTCAAATACCAGGGCAGCATATCCTCCAGCCAGGCCAGGTTGAAGCGCTCCAGCCTGCGGGCGATCTTGATCATGTCATTCAGCGGGAAATGCCCGAAGTGGTCGATGGCCAGGGGAACCTTGTCCCCGATCACCGAGCGGATTCCCTCCACATAGCTTTCCAGGTGGTCCAGGCCTTGCTCCGTCACATGCAGATTGGTAAAGGGATGGGAGAGGGAGTTAAAATCGTACAGCGCGCCGTTGATGCGGGCCACCTCGGCCCGGCTGCCGCCGTTTCGGGCCACCTGACGGGCCTCCTCCTCCACCTTGCGCAATTCCTCCACCCAATCCAGGGGGCCGGAATAATTGCCCTCCTGGGCCAGCAAAAGCTCCACGCTGAGGATTTTCAGCACTGTGTAGCCTTCCGCCATCATTCCATGAAGCACCTTGCCCACGTCCTTGGGGTCCATGAGCTTGCCGGTAAAGCGGCCCTCCTCGATATGGGTATCCCCATACAGGCGCACCCGGTCCCTTTGCCGCCCGCCCAAAAGCTGGTACACCGGCACGCCGTAGGCCTTGCCCACCAAATCCCAAAGGGCCAGCTCTATGGCGCACACCCCGGCGGACTGCCTGGCGGGGCCGCCAAACTGCTTGATCTTTTTGAAAAGCCGCTCCACCTCGCAGGGGTTTTCCCCCAGCACCCGGGATTTAAGCATTTTCAGGTAGGTGGCGCTGGCCCCGTCCCGCATTTCCCCATAGCCGCAAATGCCCTGGTTGGTCTCCACCTTCACCAGGTAGCAGCCCCAGGGGGGCAAATCCACCTTGCAAAGCTTGATATCCGTAATCTTCAGCTGGCTGGGCCGCGACTCCGTATGGACGCGGTTCAGCATCCCGCCATGGTCTTGCATAACGCCCTCTCCTTTATGGGTTCAGCGGATCGTAATGGTCGGGCATGGGACGCCCCAGATAGTCGATGAAGGGAATCTCCATCTCCGGCACCTGGATCTTCCCCTCCACAATGTCCAGGATTCCTTGCGCGGGAACCTCCGGCTCGATCTGGGCGTTTTCCACCCCCATCACGGTGTTCATCCGGCCCGGATGCACCATGAAGGTGCGGACGTTCTTGTCCCCGCGCCGCTCCGCGAAATAATTGCGGATCTTCTGGGTGTACATGTTCAGCGCGTACTTGGAAATGGAGTATCCCAGGTAGTGGGAGCCCTGGGGCTTGAGCCTCGCCCCTTCGCTGGTGATGTTCAGGACCTGGGGCCCGGCGCTTTGGTAGCACAGGGGCATCAGCTCATGGAGCACCCGGATGGGGCCCAGGACATTCACGTTGAGGGTGTTCTCCAGGTCCGCAAGGGGCAGGTCCGTTACGGGGTCCCCTGTAAAATACTTGGTTTCCAGCAGCACGGCGGCGTTGTTGATGATTACGTCCAGCGCCTGAAAGTCCGAGCGGATCCGCTCCGCCGCCTCCCTCACGCGCTCCGTGGACGCCACGTCCATGGGATAGACCCAAACTTGGCGCGGCGCTTCCCGCCGAAGCGCCTCCAGTTCCTCCGAGGGCTTCCGGCAGCAGCACAGGGCCTTATGCCCACGCCTTACCGCCTCCCGGGCCAGGGAAAGGCCCAGGCCCCGGTTGGCCCCTGTGATCAAAATATTCATGGCTTACCCTTTCACAGCTCCTTCAGACAGTCCCTTGACAAAATACCGGTTGCACAGCAGGAACAGCGCCAGCACCGGCAAGGCCACAATGGCCGCGGCAGCCATGGTGGCGCCCCAGTCCACCGCGAATTCCCCGGCGAAGGTATTCACCGCGATAGGCAGCGTCCGGGTTTTGGTGGACATGCTCAGGTTCAGCGCGAAGAGGAACTCCTCCCAGGCATGGATGAAGGTATAAATCGCCACGGAAATCATGCCCGGCTTGGCAATGGGCAGCACCACCCGGAACAGCGCCGAGAACCCTGTGCAGCCGTCAATCTTCGCGGCTTCCTCCAGCTCCCTGGGCACCCCCGCGAAGAAGGAGGACAGCATGATCACGCCCATGGGAATGGTCAGCGCCATATCGGCGATAATCAAGGCCCAGTGCGTATCCAGCATGCCGATTCTGGCAAATACGAAATACAGCGGAATGATGATGACCACGCCGGGGATCATCTGCCCGAAGAGCAGCATGGTTTTCATCGCCTTGGAACCCTTGAAGCGGAAGCGGGCCAGTCCATAGCCCGCAAGCACGGAGAAGAACAGCGTGAGGCAGACCACCACCGCGGTGACGATGCAGCTGTTCACAAAGGCCTGGGTCATCTTGCCGCTGGCAATCACGTTGACGTAGTTTTGAAACGTGGGGTGCTCCGGGATGATCTCCGGGGGTATGTTGTACAGTTCCGTCACGGGCTTGATGGAGGTGGAAAGCATCCACACCGCCGGGAATACCGCAATGACCATCATCAGCAGCAAAAACAGGTAGGTGAACGCCTGCCGGGGAATGTTCCATTTGCTTCGCATTGTCATTCCTCCCCCTGGGCTGTGACCCGGCTGTGAATAAAGCTGACGACCATGCACAGCGCAAACAGCACCATGCTGGCGGCGCAGGCCATGCCAAAGTCATACTCCGTAAAGGCCTTCTTGTGGATATACATGGCCATGACTTCCGTTTTATGGGCCGGGCCGCCCTCCGTGAGCGTAAAGATAAAGGTGAAGGCGTTCAGCGTCCAAATGATGAGCAGCAGCAGCACCGAGTAGCAGGCGGAGGAAATGGCGGGCCAGGTCACCGCGCGAAAGGTTTGGAACGGGTTTGCGCCGTCAATGACGGACGCCTCCTTCAGTTCCCCCGGCACGCCTTGCAAAGCGGCCTCTACCATCAGCAGCACAAAGGGGAACATCTTCCACACGTTGACCGCAATGACGGAGTTCATCGCCGTGGATACGCCCGACAGCCAGGTCTGGCTCTTGGGGATGATCCCCAAGGCGGTGAAAACATAGTTGATCAGGCCGTAGTCCGCGTTATACATCCATTTCCAAACGGAGGAACCGATGACGCTGGGCAGAACCCACGGCACCATCAGCAAAATCCTCAGCACAGTCCGGCCCTTGACAAAGGGCTGGTGCAGCAGCAGGGCCACCAGAAAGCCCACTGAAAACTGAAACAATACGCTGCCAAAGGTCCACTCCAGGGTATGGACGATGGAATTGACAAAAATCCGGTTGCCAAAGAGCGTCACATACTGCTGAACGCCCACAAACTTGGGGGTTGGGGAAAACAGGGTGTTTTCAAAAAAGCCCATGACCAGCGAATACACCAGAGGATACAGCATCACCGCCGCCACTACGATCATCGCGGGAAGAGCATAAAAGGCCCCCGACCGACTCCATTTTCTGATCATCAGCTTCCCTCCTGAGTCGAAGAGAAGGGGGCGAGCCGTGCCGTTACGGGCCCGCCCCCTTCATGAGGATGGATTTCTTGGCTGCCGTCAGGGGGTTATTTCAGCAACCCATCCACGGCGGCGGAGGTCTCGGCAATCGCTTCCTCGGCGGTCAGATCGCCTGTGAGGGCCAATTGCAGGTTGTCAAAGATCGCTTGGCGGATGTTGGTGATCTTCGCCACGGACTGCAGGGCCTGGGCGTAGGTGAGGGCCTCCTGATGGGGCTGTACCAAAGCGGCGTCATACTGCGCGAACTTCGCGGCAGGCTCCTGGGTGCCGGTGAAGGTGTTGGTGTACACGGCGGCCACGTCGGAGCGGGTCAGGAAGTTGACGAATTTCCAAGCGGTTTCCGGGTCCTTGCAACCGGCGGGAATCGCCACGGACCAGCCGCCCAGGATGGTGGTGCGGTCCGCATCGGTGCCGGATTTGGTGGGCACCAGCGCGCAGCCGAAGTTGAGGTCCGGGTTGCCCTGGATGATCAGGTCCAGGTCATAGATGCCGGAGAGGTACATGGCTACCTTGCCGCTGGTAAACAGGGTGCGGTTTTCCACATTGCTGTTTTCCATCACGCTGGCAGGAGCGTATTCCTTCAGGTCTACGTACAGCTTCGCGGCTTCGACGGCCTCGGGGCTGGTCAGGTTGGAGGCGGTTTTATCGGCGGTCAAAATATCCGAACCGTGGCAGCGGAGCATGGTGATGTACTGGAAGGAGAAGTTGCCATAGTTGGCGCCGCACAGGCCATAGCCCGCCGCATCGTCCTTGGTGCAAGCCGCGGCGATTTCCTTTACTTCGTCCCAGGATTTGGGGGGCTCGGTGTAACCGGCTTCCGCCAGCATATCCTTGTTGTAGAACAGCGCGTACGTTTCGGAGCGGAAGGGCAGGCCGTAGAGCTTGCCGCCGATGGTGGAGGCTTGGATCGCCCCTTGCACATATTGCGCGGTGTCCACGCCGTCCGCGGCGATGAACTCATCCAGCGGGTAGAGCAAATTGGCGTTGCCGAAGGTGGTGACCCAGTCCAGGGCGCAGGCCATCACATCGGGCGCGGTGTTGTTGCTCAGCGCCAGCATGTACTTGTCCGTCATGCCGTTGTCCACCTGGAATTCGCCCACCAGCTCGATATCCGGGTTTTCCGCGTTCCACATTTCCTGAATCGTCTTGAAGGTTTCCTCGTTCCAGTTGCCATCCCAGAAGGTGATGGTTTTCTTTCCTTCAGCCAGGGCCGCGGAGCAAAGCCCCAAAGCCAGCGCCAGAACCACAAGCAAGCTGATGACCTTTTTCATGAAAAAAATCCCCCTTTTGTTCGTTTGGTTCCCGGTGTTTCTGGATGCAATGGTTTTGATTGCGCAATCAAAGTTTCCATCGTCGCATTCGCTCGATAAAACGTTTACATCCTTTCTGCATGCATAATATCACACCATACCCCCATGCGCAACCCCCTAAATCAAAAAAATTTGAAAACACTTTTTGTAATTTTGGTCATTTCTACTAATTTTTTCATTCCCGGTTGCTTCTCTTTTCGAAGTCAAATTGTAAACGTTTTTTCATATTGAAGAATATCCTCACTTTTCCTACTTGCGGTTTGAATCCATCTATGATAATATCATTTTGTTGAAAACGTTTCCAAGCTTAACGTTTGCTTGATTCTTCACTATTGGGAAAGGGGATGAGCCCATGAAAGCAGACACCGCCACGGTCAAGGACGTTGCAAGGCACGCCCAGGTTTCGCTGGCCACGGTTTCACGGGTCATCAACGGGGCGGACAACGTATCCCCGCACATTCGCCAAAAAGTACAGGATTCCATCAAAGCCCTCAACTATTTCCCCAACAACGCGGCCCGGGCTTTGGTGCGCCGCAAGGCGGACAGCATCGCCATCCTGATCCGCAACTTGCATTCCACCTTTTTTTCGGACCTGATCCACGGCATGGAGGATGGGGGCCGGGCCAAAAACCTGAACGTCCTGTTTTGCAGCATGGGCAAGGAGCAGGAAAACCGCGACCGCTATATCCAGTTTTTGACCAACGGCATCACCGACGGCATCATTTTATACGGCCCCCTATTTTCCGACCAGCCGATCATCGAGCATCTGCACGGGGTGAAGTTTCCCTTTTTGCTGATTGAGAACAACTTCCAATCCCTTCCCGTCCATCAGATCCTCATCAACAACCAGGATGGGGCCCGGGTGGCGGTGGAGCACCTCATCGAGCTGGGGCATACCAAAATCGTGCATTTTATGGGAGACCCCAACCGGAAGATCAACCTGGACCGCTTCAACGGGTATCTCTATACCATGCACGCCCACGGTCTGAACATGGGCGAACATTATGTCCGCCACATCGGCCAGGACAGCGAGGCCGCCTATTCCATAGCCCGG
This sequence comes from Candidatus Limiplasma sp., assembly GCA_034927815.1. GTDB lineage: Bacteria > Bacillota > Clostridia > Christensenellales > Aristaeellaceae > Limiplasma. The sequence continues at coordinate 21,525 of JAYFPK010000016.1, read as the reverse complement.
GAGATGATGCGCCTGCCCTCCCAGGAGCGGCCCACGGCCATTTTTTGCAGTGATGATAAAATCGCGGCCCAGGCCATCATGGGCATCATGGACGCGGGCTTTTCCGTGCCCGAAAACGTCTCCGTGCTGTGTTTTGACCGGCTGACCCACTACGAGGACCAATACCGGGGCCCTGATTTTACCTATGTTGGGCAGCCCCTTTATGAAATTGGCCGGGACAGCATCATGTACTTGACGGAAATTTTGGAGGGGAACGCCCAGGAGCCCATCATGAAAACCTACGACACCACGCTGGTGTTGGGCGGCACCACGGCTCCGCCGGAAAGAAGCGCGCAGTAACGATTGGAAAGGAGCATATCCATGGGACAAGTTGAAAAACGGCTTCAGGATTTGGGGATCGAGCTTCCGGTGAAAAACCGCAAGGGAAGCGGCGTCATCGGGGCCAAGCAGGCGGGGGAGCTGTTGTTTCTCTCCGCCCAACTCCCTGTGCGGGAGGATGGAAGCCTTTTGTACACAGGGCGCGTGGGAACGGAGCTGACCTTGGAGCAAGGCTACGAGGCCGCCAGGCTTTGCGGCTTGAACGTCCTGGCGCAGATCGCCGATTATGTGGGGGATTTGGACCATGTGGAAAGCGTTGTGAAGGTGCTGGGGCTGGTGAACAGCGGCGGGGACTTTTCCTCCCAACCCGCGGTGATCAACGGCTTCTCCGACCTGATGGTGGAGGTTTTCGGCAACCGGGGCATGCATGCCCGCAGCGCTATGGGCGCTTTCAACCTTCCGCAAAACGCCCCCGTCACCGTGGACTGCATCGTGAAACTGCGGTAAGGAGGCGCGCCATGAACAGCATCAACAGGTTTCCCCAGGTAGAGGGCAGGCAGGCCCCCGTACCATACCGCAAGCGCAAGCCCATCCTCGTCCTTACCCGGGTCGGCAACCTTTTGTTCACCTCGGGGCACGGCCCGGAGGACCAAATTACAGGCAAGCCCCTGTTTGCCGGGCGCATCGGCCGGGACTTGACGGCGGAGGAAGGCTACCAGGCCGCCCGGGAATGCGGCAAAATCCTCATCGGAGCGCTGCGCGACCACCTGGGTACTTTGGACAGCGTGAAAAGCATCGTCAAAATGACCGCCTTGCTCAATGTGGAGGAGGGGTTCTGCGACTTGGACGGTGTGGCGGACGGCTTTTCCGACCTGATGACGGAGGTTTTCGACCAGCGGGGCTATCACGTCCGCACGTTGATGGGCACTCACAACCTGCCCAACGGAAATATTCCCATTGAAATTGAAATGATTGTGGAAGTGGCGGGGTAATCCCACCGGCAGAGGATTGCACGGGCTTTGGCACGGCCCGTTTTTTTGAAGCGCGTACCGCTCGCAAAGAAAGGAATTACCATGGTTCAGCGTCTTTTGTTGCGCCAGGCCAAGCTGCAAGGGTTTAGCCGGTTTGACAGGAGTACCCTCACCGGGGACCCCTGTACGCCGGAATGGCCCGTTTCCTTGCCCAGGGACGTACATACCGCCCTGTTGGAAGCGGGCCTGATTCCGGACCCCCGCTTCTTGGATCAAAGCCAGGCCGTTTCCTGGGTGGAGGAGCGGATTTGGGTATACGCGGCCTCCCTGTCCGTTTCCTGGAACCGGGATACCCGCTATGAGCTCTGGTGCGAAGGGCTGGACACCTATTGCGCCCTCCTGGTCAACGGGAGGGCCGCCGCTTCCACTGCCAACATGCTCATTCCTCACCGTTTGGATATTACCGCCTTTGTCCGGGATGGGGAAAACACCTTGCATTTCGTCTTTGACGTCATGAAGGAGCGGGCGAGCCTTCCTCTCCCGGAAGGCTTTTGGATCAACGCTTCCACCGAGCGGGCGTATTGCCGCAAGGCCGCCTTCCAATATGGCTGGGACTGGTGCCCGCGGCTGTGCACCGTTGGAATTTGGCGGCCCGTTTCCCTTGTGGCTTCCGCGCAGCCCTTCCTGCTGGATTGTTTTCTGGAGCCTTTGGAAGTGTCCGCTGACCGGGCGCATCTTCGCTGCTCCGCCGCCCTTTGCGCTCCGGCCCAGCCCGGGGATGTGCTTTGCTTTGCCCTGGAGGGAGGCGGACAGCGGGCGGAAATCCGCATGGCCGCCGATGCTGAAAGCTGCATGCTCACTTTGGAGCATCCGCGCCTTTGGTGGTGTCACGACCTGGGCGAGCCCTTTCTCTACCAGGCCAGCGTAACCCTCAGCCGAAAGGGGGAAACGCTGGACCGTAAGAGCTTCCCCTATGGCGTTCGGCAGATCAGGCTGGTGCAGCGGGACGGGGAAACAGGGGCCAACCGTTTCCGCTTTGAGCTCAACGGCATTCCCCTCTACGCCAAGGGCGCCAATTGGGTTCCCGTGGATATGCCGCTCACCCTCCCGGACCGGGAGGACCGCTTGCGGACCCTGGTTGCCCTTGCCAAGGACGCGGGCATGAACATGCTCAACCTATGGGGCGGCGGCATTTACGAGGCTGACCTGTTTTACGAGCTTTGCGACCGGGAAGGCCTGCTCCTGTGGCAATACTTCATGTTTGCCTGCGGGGAAGCGCCGGATTTTGACCCCGCCTTTGTGGAGGCGGCCATGGCCGAAGCGGAATGCGCGGTTCGCCGGCTGCGCAACCACGCCTCCATCGCCCTATGGACGGGCAACGTGGAGGCCCAGATGCTCTGCCAGAAAATCGGGCTCCAGCGCCCCATGCACGGGATGGACCTCTTTGAAAACCGCCTTCCCCGCCTTTTGGCCGAATTGGATCCCTCCCGGGCGTATTGGCCCTCCAGCCCTTTTGGGGGCGCGCTTTGCAACAGCGAAACACAGGGGGACCGGCACAATTGGGACATATGGTTTCAAAAGGTGCCCTATACGGACTACCGCAAGGACGATTGCCTCTTTGCCAGCGAGTTCGGCGTACACGCCCCGCCCCATCTTTCAACCCTGCGCCGTTATCTTCCAACGGACCAGCTTCACCCGCAAAGCTACGGCTATGACCGTATGAATTATGATAGCGATCCTTCCCGCATGACCGCCCTTTTGCAATATCATACCGGCGTTCCCGCAGGGCTCAAAGAGCTGGTGAATTTGGGGATGCTGATGCAATCGGACGCCCTGCGTACCGCGGTGGAGCATTACCGCCTGAACATGCCCCAAAACGGGGGCGCGCTGATCTGGCAGCTGGGGGACGCGTTCCCTTGCCACAGTTGGAGCATGATCGATTACGACCTTGTGCCCAAGGCCTCTTACTACGCCGCCAAGCAGTTCTTTGCCCCGGTCAGCCTGATTTTGCATCCAAAGGATGAGGATACCACCGAGGTTTATCTATCCAACACCACCCGGGAGGCTTTTCAACAGGAAATCACCCTGAGCGTGCGCGGCTTTGGGGGGGAAATCCTTTGGCAGGAAAGGATTCCCGCCGGGGCCGAGCCCTATGCCGTGCGCAAACTCTATGAACTGCGGGTGGGTGGGCGTTACTATCCCAATGTGATCCTGCCGCTGCCCAGGCGCTTCTTCTATGTGCACGCCCATATGGAGGGCTGGGGGGACGGCTTCCGCTTCTTTGCCGAATACAAGGATTTGCGGCTGCCGCGCTGCCGCCTTGCTTGCCGGCGGAAGGAGCGCGGCGGGCAGCTCCTTTGGACTGTCTCCACAGACTGCTTTGCCAAGTTGGTGCATCTGGAAGGGGACGTCCAGGGTTTGCGCGTGGATCACAACTACTTTGACCTTCCCGCGGGAAGCAGCCGGGAGATCACCGTGGAAAGGCTTTGGGGGCCGCCCCTCCCGTCCCGGAACGTATGGCTGGAAGCGCTGAATGAACCAAGGCAGGAGGGCAATGCCCATGAAACCCTATGACTTTTTGTTGAAGAACGGACAGGTGATGGACCCTTCCACCTCTTTTTCCGCTGTGGCGGACGTGGCGGTTCAGGGCGGAACCATCGCCCGCATTGAGAAAGGCATTCCCCCGGAAGCCGCCAAGCGGGTGGCGGATGTGAGGGGCTGCCTGGTCACGCCGGGGCTCATCGATATCCATTGCCATATTTATCCCCGCTTTCCCTGCGGCCCGGATGCCTTGCCCAACGTCAGGGGAGAAATGCACCAGTTTCCCGCCGGGGTCACCACCGCTGTGGACGCGGGAACTTGCGGCTGGAGGGATTTCGGCCGTTTCAAGGAAGAGGTCATCGATGTTTCCAAGCTGCGGGTGTTGGCTTTCTTGAACATCGCCCAAGGGGGCATGGTCAACCTGGAAAGCGAGCAAACCCCCTCGGATTTTCACCCCAAGGTGGCCGCCGCCCTTGCCCAGACCTTTCCGGAGCTGATCGTGGGGATCAAAGCGGCCCACTATTGGGGCTTCCAGCCCTTTGACGCGGAGCATCCGCCCTGGGCCTCCGTGGACCGCGGCCGGGAGGCCGCGGAGCTATGCGGCCAGCCGCTCATGGTGGACGTCCAGCCCAACCACCCCGAGTGCCCCTATGAAGCCCTTGTCCTGGAAAAGCTGCGGCCCGGGGATATCCACACCCATATGTACGCCCAGCAGTTCCCCCTCCTGGACGCGGACGGACGGGTGCGGGACTTTGCCTTCCAGGCCCGCAGCCGGGGCGTGCATTTTGATTTGGGCCACGGGGCGGGCAGCTTCTGGTTCCGGAACGCCATCCCCGCCCTTCGCCAGGGCTTTGGCCCCGACACGCTTTCCAGCGATTTATATGTGGCCAATGCCAACGGCCCGGTCATCAACCTTCTGCACATCATGTCCAAATATCTGAGCATGGGCATGCCTTTGGAAGAAGTGATCGCAAGGGTGAGCGTGCATGCCGCCCGCGCCATCCGGCGCCCTGAATTAGGCCGCTTGACGGCTGGCGGCTGCGCGGACATCGCGGTGCTGCGGCTTCTCAACGAACCTTGCTCCTTTGCCGATTGCGGCAACGCCTCCATGCAAGGCAGCGTTTCCCTGGCCTGTGAAATGACCATTCGCGAAGGGGACATCGTATACGATCCCCATGGCCGCTCCCTTCCCGATTGGGAGAGCGCCCCCGAGGAGTACTGGAAATCCCCCGGGGTGATCCGGTGGTGAGCAAAGGAGATTCTCCTTTGATGCCCTGCTGCCGGTGACGCGGCATGGGTAAAGCGGCATGGGAGTGTGAAAGGTCCACTCCCATTTCTTTTGCCATGATCCCCACAGCGAAAAATATGATACACTGTCCTGGAGGAATGATGTGATTTTGGAAAGAGGGCATCCACATCACCAGGGGAGGACAGGATGAGGCAAAGCAACCTGAAAACAGTGTTGGCCGCCATCAACGCCCAGTATATCCACACCGGGCTTGGGGCGCGCTCCATTTGCGCTTATGTACAGCGGGAAACGGACTTTGCGGTCTCGTTGCTGGAGTATACAATCAATGACCACGAAGCCGACGTATTGGAGGGGCTGTACGAATCCAAGGCGGATGTATACCTGTTTTCCTGCTACATCTGGAATATTGAAATGGTCCTTCGCCTGGTGCGCGATCTGCGCCAGCTGCGCCCGGACGCGTACATCGGGCTGGGGGGACCCCAGGTGGGGTATCAGGGGCCGGCCCTTTTACAGGTTCTGCCGGAAGCGGACTGGATCCTCACGGGGGAAGGGGAGGAAACATGCTGCCAGCTATTGCGCTTGCTGGCGGCAGACCGGCCGCTGGAGGAATGCGCGGGCCTTGTGTGCCGCCGGGAGGGAAAGGCCGTTGACACAGCCGCTAGGGCTCCTATTTCATTGGACCGGCTCGCCTTTGCCTATCCTGATATAGGCAGCCTTACGCACCGTACCTTGTATTACGAAAGCATGCGCGGCTGCCCCTTTGCGTGCAGCTATTGCACCTCTTCCATCGAGCGCGGCGTGCGCAAACGAAGCCTGCCCTTGGTATTTGAGGACCTTTCGTTCTTTTTGAAGCATCGGGTGAAGCAGGTGAAATTTGTAGACCGGACCTTCAACTGTGATCCGGCTCATTCCCGCCCGCTTTGGGAGTGGCTGGCGGAGCACGATAACGGGGTAACCAACTTCCATTTTGAGCTGTCCGGGGAACTGCTGGAGGAGGATACCCTTCGCTTCCTTTCAGAGGTGCGCCCGGGGTTGTTTCAATTTGAAATCGGAGTGCAATCCACACACCCTGAGACGCTCAGGGAGATTGACCGCCCCGCCCAGGTGCCCCGCTTGTTGGGAAAGGTACGGCAGCTCCTTGCCCCTGATAACATCCACGTCCATCTGGATTTGATTGCGGGGCTTCCCTATGAGGGTTTTAAGCGCTTTCAAGCTTCCTTCAACGAAGTGTACGCATGCTTGCCGCATCAGCTTCAAATGGGCTTTTTGAAGGTGCTCTCCGGCTCCAAGATGGAGGCAAAGGCAAGGGACTACGGCCTGGCCTATTCCCGCAGCGCCCCCTATGAAGCGCTTTTCACCCGCTGGATGAGCTATGAGGAGCTCGGCCTTTTGCGGGGCGTTGCGAAGATGGTGGATGTGTACTATAACAGCGGGCGTTTTTCCCATACACTCCGGCGCTTGATTCCCTCTTTCCCGGACGCTTTCTCGTTTTACCGGCTTCTTTGGCTGTATTACGAAAACGCAACCCAAAGAAGGCCCCTAAGCGCGGTAGGAACCTACGATCTATTGGCCGGTTTTGCCCAGAACCAGGGGATTGCCATCACAGAGGAACTGCAATGGGCCGCCAAATATGACCTGCTTTTGCACGAAAAGCTCCGCAAACTGCCATCCTGGGTGGCCGTTGACCTGTCCCGGGAGTACCGCAAGCAAATCCAGGCGTTTTTCAAGAATTCCGCCAACATTGCCGCCTACCTGCCGGAATACCAGGGAGAATCCTCCTCCCACGTGGAGCGCACGGCGCATCTGGAAATCTTCCCTTTCGATCCCTCCACAGGGGATTTGGGGGTCGTAGCGGTGGTATTTAATTACAAGCGCCGAAACCTGCTGGGCGCGGCCCAGGCGCAGCGCCTTCCCCTAGCCGCGTTGCCAGGCGCATGAACATAGGGGTCAAAAGCGCGGGAAAAGAAACGCCAAAGGACTTGGGGAATCTTCCGCAGGAAAAATGCCCAGGGCAACAAAAAAGCCCTGGCATGGGGCAAGGGACGCCGTGCGGGGAACCCCGGATTGCTCTCAAGAAAGAGAAGCACAGGGCGCTTCCGCAATCCTATTGGCCTGTTTTCATTTTGCGCGCGCTTCTTTCCAGCCGCGCCCCTGCCTGCCCATCACCTGCCCCGGCCAAGGGCTTTCATGGGCTTGAGCCAAGGCACGGCCCCTTCCCCTCCGGGCTTCTACACCAGCACAAAATTCTCCGGATATTCCGCCAGGGCGGGCTCGGCGGGCAGGTCGCAAAGGACCTTTTCAAAATCATCCGTGGCTGTGAACTTCAAAAAAGAGCGCCTTTGCAGCTTAGTAGCGTCAATGAGCAGATAATTCTTGGATGTATTGGCCATGGCGATCCTCTTCATCATGAGGCTGTCCGCGTCCGTGGTGTAGGACATGCGCTCCTGGAGCTCCACGCTGGTACAGCCCAGAAACGCGCAGTCAAAATGGTATTGCCCCAGGCTCTCCTGGGCCACGGCGCCGATGAACATGGAGAACCCCGGCACATATTTGCCGCCGATCATATAGATATCCGCCATGACGGGCTTGGAAAACTTCTTTACCACCAAATCGTTATAGGTGACAATGGTGATCCTCTTATGGGCCAGAAAATCCACCGTCTGGGCCGTGCTGGTTCCCGCGTCGATGAATACGGTGTCCCCGTCCTTCACCAGCCCGGCGGCATATTCCGCCACCTTCAGCTTGGCTCCGGCGTTGACGGTTCTCTTGCCCTTCATGGTGAGCTCGGCGCTGTCCAGGGAGTCCTCCAATATCGCGCCGCCTTGCACGCGCTTTAATAAGCCGCTGGCTTCCATCTTTTCAAAGTCGCGGCGAACGGTGATCTCGGCAATGCCCAGCTCCTTGGCGATTTCCTTGAGATTCACAATCCCCTTTTGTTCCAGGCTTCGCTGGATGTACAGCCTGCGCTCCGATGCGATCATCTTTTTGCTCCTTACCCACCTGTTTTGTAGCGGTTGCAAACATATTCTATCATAGGTTGTACAAATCACAACCTCCAGCCGCTACATTTATGCCAATTTTCCCTCATCCTTCCCGGGAGGCCGCCGCTCCCCGCATCTCCGCGGCCCTGTGCCGCCTCATTCCTCCAAAAACGCGGCGCCGATGATCCCCGCGTCATTGCCCAATTCCGCCGGAATGATCGGCGGGCAGCCCATGACCTCCGCGCCATAGGTCATATCCCCCACCCATTGGCGAAGGGGGCGGAAAAGCGCCTCCCCGGCGGCGCTGACGCCTCCCCCCAGAATGACCACATTGGGGCGGAACAGGGTGATCAAGTTGCTGATCCCCACCGCCAGGGAATGAAGATATTCCTCCAAAATCCTTCCGGCGATTACGTCCCCGGCAGCAGCCGCGTCAAAGGCCATCTTGGCGTTTGCCTTGCCGCCGCCTTCGGCAATCATGCTGCGCAGCAGGTCCGAGCTGGCGGCAGCGGCGGCTTGTTCCACCTCGCGGATCAGCGCCGTGGCGGAAGCATACCGCTCCAGGCACCCTCTGCGCCCGCAGGTGCACGCAAGGCCGTTCTCCCGGATGATCATGTGCCCCGGCTCGAACCCGCATCCGTTGCCCCCCAGAAAGAGCTTCCCATGATCGATGATTCCGCCGCCAAGCCCCGTGCCCAATGTCAGCAGCAGCACATAGTCATACCCCTGGCCCGCCCCGGCCAAAAACTCCCCCAGGGCGGCGCAATCCGCGTCGTTGGCCAGGTAGACCGGCAGGTCGACATAGCGCTTTAGTTCCGAAATGGCGTCCCGGTTGCGCCAGCCCAGGTTGTTGGCGTGCACCACCATCCGGTTTTCCTTTGCGATGCTGCTGGGAATCCCCAGGCCGATTTGCGCGATTTGATCCGGGAACTTCCCCATCATGGACCGGACTGCTTCCGCCAGACGGCGAATCATCTCCTGAAAGGGGATGTCCGCCCCCGTGGGCAGGGCCGTCCGCTCCACAATGCGGCGCTCCCCGTCCACAATGCCGATTTTCGCGCTGGTGCCGCCCAAATCAATGCCAAGCCGCAGTTTGATAGCCTTTCCCCCCCAAACTATTCGTTCATCTGCAATCCCATGGATTCCCCCAGCCGCTTCCAGGGCGCAAGGTCGGCCTTGGTAAGGGCCTTCACGCCCTCCAGGGCGTAGGGCAGGCCAAGGCGCTCGTACTTGCCCTTGCCCAGGTTATGGTAGGGAAGCAGGTCCGCCCGGCGAATGCCAAAGGATTGCGCCAGCCCAAAGATGCGCTCCAGGGTAAGGGCATCCGCGTTGAACCCCGGAATCACGGGAATGCGCAGGACCACCTTTTCCGGCGGGACGCTTTGCAAATTGCTCAAAATCCGTCCCAGGTTGCCGCAGGTAACCTCCCGCAGGACCTGGGCGTCCGGGTGTTTCAGATCAAACAAAAACAGATCGATGAAAGGCTGAATCTCCCGGAAGGCCGCGCTATCCGCGTCTCCCGTGGTTTCCACAGCCACGTGCAGCCCTTCCCCACGGCATGCCTGCGCCAGCGCCAGCAGGCCTTGCGCTTGCACAAAGGGCTCGCCTCCGGATACGGTGATCCCTCCCCCGGAGTGCTGGTAGTAGTGCCTGTCCCGCAACAGAACCCGGAGGATCTCCTCCACGTCCATGGTTTCCCCGGAGAGGCGCAGGGCGGAGTACAGGCAAGCCTCCACGCAGGCCCCGCAGCCCACGCATTTCTCCCGCAAAAAGACGGGCCTTCCGTTTTCAAAGCGCACCGCCCCATACTGGCAAGCCTCCAGGCAGGCCCCGCAGCCCACGCACTTGGAGGCCTGGTACATCAAATGCTTCCTGATGGTCTGGCTCTCCGGGTTGGCGCACCAGGGGCAGCGGAGGGGGCAGCCTTGCAAAAAAACCGTTGTGCGGATGCCTGGGCCGTCGTGGATGGCAAAGCGTTCGATTTCCACCACGTGTAGGTTCATGCCCCTACCTCGTCATACAGCACCCGGCTGATGAGCTCTTCCTGAATGGCCCTGTCCAAATCCACAAACACCGCCGAAAACCCGCTGACGCGAACGATCAGGTCCGGATATTTCTCCGGATGCGCCATAGCGTCCTCCAGCTGGCCTTTGTCCACGATGGTGACCATCAAATGGCAGCCGCCCTTGTTGAAATACGCCTTGAACAGAGCCTTGATGACCGCCCGGTTTTCATTGAAAAGCTTGGGGGAAAACTTGATGTTTTGCACGGACCCCGCATGGTATTTGGGGTCGAACTTGCAAAGGGAGTTGAGCATGGCGGTGGGCCCGTGGGTGTTGGCACCGCCCTGGGGATTGTTGGCGGGGTTCAAGTAAACCCCCTTCAGCCGCCCGTCCGGGGAGGCCCCGGTTCTGAGCCCCCATTCCGTGTTGAGCTGGTTGTTGCTGATGACGATCAAGAAATACTGGAGCCCTGCGGCAATGCCCCGGTCCCGGGTGCCCTTCGCCACCAGCTCATACACCTCGTTAGCCACGCCGTCGCAGGTGTCCAGGTCGTTGCCGTACTTGTCGCAGCCCAGGCAATCCTTGCGCAGCGCCTCATGGCCCTGGAAATTGTCCCGCATGGCCTGGGCCATTTCCTCCAAGGTGTACTTGCGGTCCTCAAACACCAACTTGCGGATGGCATACAGCGAATCCGAGGTGTTGATGTTGCCATAGGTTTCATTGGTGGCTCCCAGGTACCGCACGCCGCCGTCCAAAAGGGCCTTGCCCCGGGCCAGGCAGTCGTCCATCAAAACGCTGGTGAACAAAAAGGATACGTGCTCGTTCATCATTGCAAAGGACCTGACCTGACGGTCAATGGCCAAATCCAGGTAGGCGTTCACCAGACGGCTGTATCCCTCAAAGAACGCCCCGTAGGTTTGGTATTCCTTCAAGGGCCGAATCTCCACCCCGGCGTCCTTGCGCAGCCCATCCATGGGATCGACGCCGCCGTTCATATACACGGTGAGGAGCTTCAATAGGTTGATGCAGATGTTGGGGGTACCCGTGCTCTGCCCCTGGATCACGAACTCGGTGCAGCCAAAGGGAACATACTGCTTGGCCGTTTCCTCCTCCACCCGCATGCCAAAGGCTACAGCCGGAACGTTCACATCGTCATTGTACAAGGTGGGGTACGTGGCCCCCGCGCCCAAGGCGTCCAGCGCCGCGTCCCAGATATCCTCGGGGGTATCCTTGTCAAAGCGCAGGGTGAACTGGGGCTCCACATAGCGGCAGGCCTTGGCCACCCGCAGGGCGATGCGCAAAAACACATCCGCCTCCCGGGGGTGCTTGCGGCCTTGCCCCCCCACGATCACCCGGCCATTCACCGTGGTCCTGCGGTTTTCAATCATCGTCCAAAGGGATTTCAGAAGGTCAAAGGCTTCCTGCCCGGTAAGCTCTCCCGTTTCCAGGTCATGGGCCAAATAGGGGCCAAGAAAATCATCCAGCCGTCCATAATTGATGACACCGGCCAGCAGCGCGTAAAGCCAGAAGAGCTGAAGCGCCTGGTGGAAGGTCTGGGGCCTGTCGTTTTTCGCCCTTTCCAGGCTGGCGATCATCCGCTCCAATTCCTCCCGGCGCTTGCCCTGGGCCGAGGCCAAAGACGCCCGGGCCGTTTCCTGCAAATGGGCGGCGCAATCCACAAACAGATCCAGGCTGCCCAGGGAGGCCTCCAGGAATTCGTTTCCAGGATCGGCTTTCAGCCGCAGCCCAATCTCCTCCCGCAGCCCGCCGATGCCCAAATCCATCAGCTTTTGATAATCCAGCATCATGCCGGAGAGGCGGGCCGTGGCGATCAAGGGATATTCCGTATCGATGAAGCGCCCCACGGTGGTTTCCGTCAGGGCTTCCCGGCAGTAGAGCGTTTTGAGGTCATGGTGGAGCCAGTAGTCATACAGCGCGTCCACCCTCTGCTGTTCCTCCTGGGTCTGAAGCTCCTTTTGGAAAGCCCGGAGCTTGTTGAACACGCAAAAGTGCCCCACGCCCCCCAAAGAGGTCACGCAGCCAAAGCCGATGGGCAGGACGTCCATCCGGCCCGCGAAAAGGTCCTCCGGCTCGATGGAGCGCAGCAGCACGGGGTAGATCACCCGCAGGCAGGCCAGTTCCCTGGCGTGCTTGGACAAAGGCGCGCTCTCCCGGTGGGTTTTGGTGTACAGCTCCATGATTGCCAGCTGTTCCTGCGGAGTTTTTTCACAGGGGAGCTTTTTACTCACTTCCACATTTTGAACTCCATCGACATTAAAACTGACCATTGCGTTCTCCCCTTCCCCCAAAAGGCAATCAGTGCTTGCTCTTTTCGGCGTCCCGCCAGTTGTTTTGATAGCCCGACAGCAAATCCACAAAGCGCTTGGCCGTCAGGTGCGGCCGGGTGATGGCGCTGCCCACCACCACGGAATGGGCTCCCAGGAAGATACATTTCATCGCGTCCTCCGGCGAGTAGATGTGCCCCTCCATGATCACATAGGCGGAATCCTTGAAATCCCGGCACATCCGCGCAAATTCCCGCAGGTCGGGCATTTCAATGTGGGCTGTTTCCCTGGTATAGCCATACAGGGTGGGCCCCACGATGTCCGCGCCGTTGTCCACCGCCCACTGGGCTTCCTCATAAGTGGATATGTCCGCAAACACAATCGCGTTCGGGATTTCCTTTTTCACAATGGGCAAAAGATCCCGGGCCACCGTGCCCTCATGGGTGGTTTGGGTGGTGCAGTCCAGGGCGATGATCTCGGCCCCGGCCTCCCACACCTGCCTGGCGGCCTCCAGGGTCGGCGTGATGAAAACATCCGTATCCTCGTGCCAAATCTTGTAAAGGCCGATGATGGGCAGTTTCACGGCCTCCTTGATGGCCCGGATCTGCTCCGGCGTGTTGGCGCGGATGCCCACCGCGCCGGCCCATTCTGCGGCCTGGGCCATCTTCACTACGATATCGTCCGTATAGATGGGATCGTCCTTTTGCACCTGACAGGAAACGATCAGGCCGCCTTGGAAGGATTCCAAAATTTTCTTTTTTCTCGGGTCTGTGGTTTTCATGTCTGCAAGTTTCCTTCCTGCGCTTACTTTGTGTTCTTCTGGCTGATGACGTCAAAGGCCACGGCGATGATGAAGATGGCGCCCTTGACGATGTACTGGAACGCCGCGTCCACATACAGCAAGTTCATGCCGTTGGTGAGGGAAGCCATGATCAGCGCGCCTACCAAGGTGTTGGTCACCCGCCCTTTGCCGCCGGAAACCGCCACGCCGCCGATATAGCAGGAGGCGATGGCCTCCATTTCAAAGCCCACGCCCGCGGCCGGGGTGGCGGAGGTGAGGCGGGAGGTATAGAGCATTCCCGCCAGGGCGGCCAAGGTGCTCATGGAAACAAAGCAAAGCAAGGTCACCTTTTTCACATTCACGCCGGAAAGAAGGCTGGCTTCCGGGTTGCCGCCGATGCCGTAGATATACCGCCCGATTTTGGTCTTGTTCAGCGTGTAATTGTACAGCAGCAAAATAGCCAGCACGATCACCGCCGTAATGGGAAGCCCGGTGTAATTGGCCAGCACCCAGGTGAGCACCAAAATCACCGCGGCGGCCAGGGCGATACCGGCCCACATCATAGGGGCGGACACCACCTTGAAGTGGTACTTCTGCCTGTGCCTGCGGCTGCGAAGCTGAATGGCCACCACGCACACCACCGCCAGGGCCCCCAGCAGCAGCGTGAGGAGGTTCAGGTCCGTCCCCTTGAAAAAATCCGGGACGGTGCCGTTGGACATGGCGTTGAAGATGGGATCCGAGGTGATGATGGTTCCGGTGGATTGGAGCGTCATCAGCAGCAGCCCCCGGAAAATAAACATGCCCGCAAGGGTGGTAACAAAGGCGGGCACCCCCACATAGGCGATCAGCGTGCCCTGGTACAGGCCGATCAAAGCACCAATGGCCAGTCCCGTGAGCATCGCCACCCACACGTTGGTTCCGCTTTTCAGCATGATGGCGACAATGGCCCCAATGAACCCCGCCACATACCCTACGGAGAGGTCGATATGGCGGATGATGAGGATCAGCGTCATGCCGATGGCCAAAACGGCCACGTACCCCACCTGGTTGATGAGGTTCACGATGTTGCCGGGCCGCAAAAACCCGCCCTTGGTGAGGATGGTGAACATCGAAATGATGATGACCAGCACCAAGTACATGGCGTATTGCTGGATGTTGCTCCGGGCCATGGTTTTCACTTCGCCAAGCAAGGACCGGTCCTTCGTCTCCTGCCGTTGAGCCAGCTCGCTCATGAGGAAGCCTCCTTCGTCTGAACCGCATGGGTCATGATGATCTCTTCGGTTGTTTCCGAGGTGATGAACTCACCCGTGATCTTGCCCTGGGACATCACATAGATGCGGTCTGACATCCCCAGCACCTCCGGCAATTCGGAGGAGATCATGATGATGCTCATGCCCTGCTCCACCAGGGTGTTCATCAGCGTGTAGATCTCGTGCTTCGCCCCCACGTCGATGCCCCGGGTGGGTTCGTCCAGAATGAGCAGCTTGGGCTTTAGGTACATCCATTTCGCTAGCTGCACCTTTTGCTGGTTGCCGCCGCTGAGGTTGCTCAGCTTTTGCTCCACGGAGGGGGCCTTGATGTTGATGGCCTGCTTGAACTCGTCCGCGATCTGGATTTCCTTGTTCTGCTCGATGGCGAGCCCCGGGCACAGCGCGGATAAGTTTGCCAGGGTAATATTATAGCGTATGCTTTGCATGAGCACCAGCCCGTTCCCCTTGCGGTCCTCCGTGACGTAGGCGATGCCCGCGTCGATGACCGAGCTGGGGGAGCGGGTGTCCACGGGCTTCCCTTCCAGCAAAATCTCGCCGGAGACGATTTTATACCCGGGGGTGTTGCCGAAGATGCTCAGGGCCAGCTCCGTGCGCCCGGCCCCCATGAGCCCTTGCAAGCCCACAATTTCGCCCCGGCGGACGTTGAGGTGGACGTCGTCCAAAATCACCCGGTCCTTCTTCTTGTCCACGGCGGTCCAGTTGCGGATTTCAAAGCACACATCCCCGATGTGCACGCCCTTGCGCTTGGGATAAATGTCCGCCAGCTCCCGCCCCACCATGTTGTGGATGATATCCCCCTCGCAGGGATGATGGAGCGCCACGTCCATGGAGCAGATGCTTTTTCCGTCCCGCAGCACGGTGATGGTATCCGCGATGGAGATGATCTCCTTGAGCTTGTGGGAGATCATGATGCAGGTTACGCCGCTGCAGCGGAGCTCCCGAATCAGGGACAAAAGGTTTTGGCTGTCGGACTCGTTCAGCGACGCCGTGGGCTCGTCAAAAATCAGGATCTCTGCGTTTTTGCTCAGGGCCTTGGCGATCTCCACCAGCTGCTGCTTGCCGATGCCCAGCATTTTTACCGGGGTGGAAGGATCGGCTTTCAGCCCGACCCGGTCCATGAGCGCCTTGGCCCGGACGATGGTCTCGTTCCAGTCAATGCTCCTGCCCCGCATGATTTCATTGCCAAAGAAGATATTTTCGTAAATGCTTAACTCAGGGATCAGCGCCAGCTCCTGATAAATGATGGCGATCCCCATTTTTTCACTGTCGGAAATGGTGTGGAACTTCTGCACGGCATCATGGATGACAATGTCTCCCTCATAGCTCCCGTAGGGGTACACGCCGGAGAGCACCTTGATCAGCGTGGACTTCCCGGCCCCGTTTTCCCCCACCAGGCAATGAACCTCTCCGCGCTTCACCCGGAAGCTGACATTGTCCAGCGCCATCACACCCGGAAAGCACTTGGTAATGTTCCGCATTTCCAGCACGTATTCGCCCATGCTATTCCTCCCTAGTCGAGGCGCAAGGGGCTAATCGGCTAGCCCCTTGCGCCTTGTTTGCCGCTTTGGCAATGGAAACATCCCGGGGGATGGTTCCGTCTTTCCATTTGGCCTATGGCCCTAGCGGCCACCTGTACAGGAAAACTCTATTGCCGCAGAGGAAAGCTTATTCGAGGCCCGTAAACTGGGACGCATCATAGTACCCGGAATCGATGATGTATTCCTTCACGGTGTCCTTGGTCACGGTCAGCACTTGCAGCTGGTTCATGGGAACTTCCTTGGCGCCGTTGTCGTAGACGCTGTTGGTGGTGACGGTTTTGCCCTCGATGATCTCCTTGGCCATTGCCACCGCGGCTTCGGTCAGGAAGCGGGTGTCCTTCAAAACGGTCATGGACTGCTTGCCATCGATGATGTACTGAATGGAAGCGATTTCGGCGTCCTGGCCGGTGACGAAGTAGCTGGTCACATCCTTGTCGGCGGCGAAGGCGTCGGCGATGGACCGGGCGGTGCCGTCATTGGGAGCCAGGATAAACACATTGCCCTTGTCCTCGGCGCCCACCATGGTCAGGTGCGCCTGGGCCTTGGATTTGGCGACGTTGAAATCCCAATCCGTGGTGATTTGCCCCAAAATGGCGGCCAGCTCATCGCGGGTCAGTTCCGCCTTGTCCTGCACCTTCACGGCTTCGGAGGAATTCTTGATCACAAAGGTGCCGTCGGCAATCTTGGGCTGCAGAACGCTCCAAGCGCCATCAAAGAACACAAACGCGTTTTCATCGGAGATCGCGCCCGCATACAGGTACAGGGGGTTGCCGGTTCCGGTGGCGTTGTCGATCAGGTATTGCCCCTGGGCCACGCCCACGGACTTGCTGTCAAAGCCGACGTTGTAGCCAACGCCCGCCGTTCCCACGATGAGGCGGTCATAGCCGATGACCTGAACGCCCGCGGCGGCGGCCATATCGATGGTGGAGGCCACGGCTGCCGTGTCATGGGGGCAGATGATCAGCACTTGGATGCCCTCGGAAACCAACGCTTCCACATTACTCTTCTCCGTGGCGGGAGAGCCCTGGCTAAAGAGGATTTTGTACGTGAAGCCGGCTTCCCCCAGGATGGCTTCAAAGCGGGTCTGGTCCTGAATCCAACGGGGCTCGTCCTTGGTGGGCAAAACGATGCCCACTTGAACGCCCTCGGCCATGGCGGCGCCTACCAAGGACAAGCAAAGAACGAGCGCCAGAAACAAAGCGGTCCACTTTTTCATGAAATAGCCTCCTTCATTTTTCACCAATGCAACCTTTGTTTTCCCTGTCAGTTTTAGAACGCGTTCTGTCACGCATAGAGTAACACAACCCAGAGGAGTTGTCAACTATTTTTATCATCCCTTCTCATTTTTGAACATTTTTTGTTCTTTCCATTGCTGATACGTCAACCCTTTCGCCCAATTTGACAATTTTTGTTTGGAGTCCGCTTTTCTGCGGACCGGCAGTTTCGCAGGCGCTCCAGGGCCTTTTGCCGCCCGTTCTCTTCCCCTCTTTTGGATCAAAAAAGGCCGTTGGCCCGCCATGCCAACAGCCCGCGGCGTATCTCCCCGCCGGCGCTTGCATATCTATATTCCTTTGGGGCTTACAGATCGTCCACCATGGCGGTGCTCTTGGCGTAGGCGGTGCTCTTGGCCTCAAAGAAGTCCGTCTTTACCAAATTGGCATTGGCGTACTGGCTCACCCAGGTCATGCTCTCCGGCTCCCGGTCGCAGCCCTCAAACAGCGGCGCAAAGCCCAAAGAAGTGCAGCGCAGGTTGCCCAGGTACTGGATGTAGTCCCGCACCATGCCCCCTGTGAGCCCCTGGATCTGATCGCCGATCACATACTCGCCCCAGGCGATCTCCTGCCGGATCCCCTCCCGGATCATCTCCCGGAGGATCTCCACCCGCTCCGGGGTGAACAGCTCCGGCTTTTCCCGCTGGAGTTCCTGAAGGATGTTGCGGAAAAGCCACAGGTGGGTGTTTTCATCCCGGTTGATGTAGCGGATCTCCTGGACCGAGCCGGGCATCTTGCCGTTTCTTCCCAGGTTGTAGAAGAACATGAAGCCGCTGTAGAAATACACGCCCTCCAGGATGTAGTTGGCTACCAGCACCTTCAGGAAGGTGAACTCGTCCTTGTCCTGTTGGAAGGCATTGTACAAATCCCCGATGAAGGTGTTCCGGGCCAGGAGGCGCTCGTCGGTCTTCCATTGGTAGAGGATGGCGTCCCGCTCCTGGGGGTTGCAGATGGTGTCCAGCATGTAGCTGTAGCTCTGGCTGTGCACGCACTCCTGAAAGCTCTGGATGGTGAGGCACAAGTTGACCTCGTTGGCGGTAATGTATTCCCCCACAGAGGGCAAGTTGGCGGTCTGGATGGAATCCAGGAACACCAAAAAGCTCAGAATCTTGTCGTAGGCCTGGCGCTCCGCCGCCTCTAGCTTGGGGTAGTCCTTCACGTCCTGGGTCAGGTTGATTTCCTCCGGAATCCAGAAGTTGTTCATGGCCTGGCGGTACCAATCGCTGACCCAGGGGTATTTGAGGTTATTGAAGTCGTTGAGGTTGGTGGTATTGCCGCCGATCATGCGGCGAAGGCGCACCTCGCTGTCCCCGTTGGGGTTGAACAGCGGCTTCCGCTCCAGTTGGGCCATGGGGTCCCCTCCATTCTTCGTCAGTTGGCGCAGCTCTCACAGGCTTCCACTTCCAGCGCCTTGCCCCGGACATAATAGACCGTCTTTACCCCCTGCTCCCAGGCCAGCAGGTACAATTCCAGCACCTGCCGCAGCGTGTGCTCGCTGGTGACGTACAGGTTCAGGCTTTGGGACTGGTCAATATGCCGCTGGCGCACCCCGGCGGCCCGCACGGACCAGGCCTGGTCGATAAGGTGGGCGCTCTTGTAGAACCAGTAGGTTTTCATGGAAAGCTCCGGGGCCACCCGGGGCAAAATAGCGCCCTTCTTCTCCTCCAGGTAGTAGCGGCTCATCACCGGGTCAATGCCGGCGGTGGTACCCGCCAGAATGCTGGTGGAGCTGGTGGGGGCGATGGCCAGCAAGTAGGCGTTGCGCAGGCCGTCCTTTGCCACCCGGGCGGCCAGGGCGCGCCATTTTTCGCTTCCGTAGCCGCGCTTTTCAAAGTACGCGCCGCTTTGCCAATCGCTGCCCTCAAAGAGCGAATAGCTGCCCTTTTCGGCGGCGATTTCGGAGCTGGCGGAGATGGCCCAGTAGTTCAGCCTCTCAAAGACCTCGTCCACAAAGGCCAAATGCTTTTCGCTCTCCCAGGGGACGCCCCGCTTCGCCAGCATGTGGTGGTAGCCGTGTACCCCCAGGCCCACGGCCCGGTAGCGGCGGTTGGTGAGGCCCGCATAGGTCACGGGGTAGAAGTTCAGGTCGATGACGTTATCCAGGGCCCGCATGGCGGCGCGCACCACGTTCCCCATGGCCTCGTCATCCTCCACGGGCAGCATGCCCAAGGACAGGCTGGCCAGGTTGCACACCACGAAATCCCCGGGCCGGGTGGTGGTCACCACCACCGTCTCCCCGTTCACCTCCCGGACCTCCCGGCTGAGGAAATCCGCCCCCCGCATGTTCTGGGCGATCTCCGTGCACAGGTTGGAGCAGTAGATCATGCCCGCCTGGGGATTGGGGTTCAGGCGGTTGACAATGTCCCGGTTGAAGGCAAAGGGCGTGCCGGTTTCCACGGCGGACTTCAAAATCAGCCGCACCAGCTCTTTGAGGGAAATCTCCCGCTTTTTCACCCGGCTGTCCTTCACGCAGTCCAGGTAGCGGCGTTCCCACTCCTCGCCGTGGTAATCCTCCAGGGAATAGCCCTTCACCGTGAGGATATCGTGAGGGCACATCATATACCAGGGCTGGTCCAGGCTTTCCTTCGCCATCCTCCAGAACAGGTCCGGGTAGCATACGCCGGGAAAGACGTCGTGGGCCTTCATGCGGTCGTCGCCGTTGTTGGTGCGCAGCTGCAAAAACTCCGGCAGGTCCCGGTGCCATGCGTCCAGGTATACCGCCACCGCGCCCTGGCGCACCCCCAGCTGGTCCACCGCCACGCAGGTGTCGTTCACCAGCTTGATCCAGCGGATCACGCCCCCCGCGGCCCCCTCAAAGCCCCGGATGGCGCTGCCCGTGGCCCGCACCTTGCCAAAGTACAACCCCATGCCGCCGCCGAACTTGCTGACCTTGGCAAAGCTGTCAATGCTGTGGTAGATGCCCTCCAAACTGTCTGGCACGGTGTCGATAAAGCAGCTGGACAGCTGGTGAAGGGGCTTTCTGGCGTTGGACAGCGTAGGCGTCGCCATGGTGAGCTGCAGCCGGCTCAGCAAATCGTAAAAGGTTTTGACCCACTGGAGCCGGTCCTTCTTTTCCTCCATGGCTAAGTGCAGCGCGATGCCCAAGAACATCTCCTGGGGCGACTCCAGCGGCACATGGCCCCGGGTGCGGATCACATAACGGCTGAGCAAAAGGTCCAGGCCGGAATAGGTGAAAAGGTCGTCCCTGGAGGGGTCCAGGTACTTTTCACAAGCCTCGATCTCCTCCTTGGAGTACTTCTCCAGAATGTACGCGCCGTAAAGCCCCTCCTGGGTCAGGTGGCGGAGCTTTTCGTAAAAGCCCGAGATGCCCCGGCGGCTCAACTCCGCATGCAGCCCAAGGTGGAACTGGAGCCCCCGCAGCCGCCCGGCGATGAATTCCCACCGGGGGGCCTCCTGGGTGGTGAGCTCTACCGCGGCCTTGGTGAGGGCCGCCAGCTTCTTGTCCGCCTCCATGTCCGCCTTCTCAAAGGACTGGTACTTGGCCGCCAGCCTGTCCAGGCCGTATTCCTCTTCCCGGAAGTCCTTGGTGATGCGGCCCAGGCACTCCTCCAAGTCCGGAGCCCCTACGGCGGCGGCAATCTCCCGGGCCGCGGCGCGGTTTTTGGCCCGGCCTTCCCGGTAGAGGATATAGCTTCTGGCTACGGGGTAAAATCCCCGGGCCATCAACGCCTGCTCCACCGCGTCCTGGATGGCCTCCACCGATACGGGGCCGTCCCCTTGGACGCGGTCCTGGGCATCGGAAAGCAGCGCCGCCAACGCCTCCGCTTCCGGCTCCTGCCCAACGCTTAAAAAGGCCCTTTCCATAGCCTGGATGATCTTCGAAGAATCGTAGGGCGCCTGGAGGCCGTTGCGCTTTACGATGAACATGCCCTCTCACTCCCTTTGCCGCTCATGGGGTCCTTCTTTTATTATACCAGCATTTTTGTCCATTGAAACCCTAAAATGACAATATATTGTATGATTCTGCATTTTTCATCCCCTTCCCTCTACCATATGTATGCGGGGCGGGGGTGCGGTTTCATCGGGAAGGAGGCGCAAGCTTCCTGAAAAAGCCGCGCCGCTGCCTTCCTGGGAAAGCAACGGCGCGGCCAGGGAACACGGGAGGCGGCAAAGCCGTGGGCCATCACCCGCAACAGGGATGGCCGCCCATCTCCGCGGGGCCGCCGTTCTGGCCGGGGTCCTTCATGCACAGGTGTACGCTGGTGGTTTTGAAGGTCAAAGGCAGCGCCAGGATGTTGGGGTTCTCCCCCACGTACTTGCCCTTGGCGTCCTCCAGGGCCTCCTCAAAGGTGGCG
>JAYFPK010000003.1:0-136613 GCA_034927815.1 Candidatus Limiplasma sp. | reverse complement strand
CGAGAGGTGGGGCTTGAGGCGAGCAGCCGAACGGTAGTGAAGGCTGCGACGACCGAAAGGCCGGATCACAGCCCGAAGGGCTAGCGACCCGAAGTGGGAAGATAAACGAGCGGTCAAACGGCAGTGAAGACCGCGACGATTTATCTGAACCGTACCCGCCACAGGGCGTAGCTCTGGGGCGGGCGAAAGAAAAATCGGAACTCCCCCCGGCCCCCTAACGTTTTCGGTTCCTTCAACCAAGGAAGGAAGTATCTAGTACATTATGACCCAAGCCTGAATTCCTCATAAACAGATAACCCACCCCCCTTCTCCCAAAAACAAAGCAAAACCAAACACCTCCACCCTGGCGGGTCCCCCGCCTTCTTTACTTTCCAGGCCTCAGGCTTTATAATGGCAGAAAGAGGCAGCGCCAGCATCCCCTGGAGTTGGACGCGGGCCCCTTGGCTACAAAGGATTTTCAGGCGCCCCGCCCCACGTCGGGTATCTCCTTTAGAACTCGAACGGAGGAATGACAATGACTACGCAGGATTCCCATGAAAAGAGACGAAGCCGGAGCCAAGCCACCCGCAGGATGGTGCTGGCGGCCATGCTCAGCGCCATCACCGCAGTGCTGGTCTTTACCCCTATCGGTATGATCCCGCTGCCCCCTCCCTTGCCCGCCGTGACCATGGTGCACATTCCGGTGATCCTGGCGGTGCTGGTGGAAGGGCCTGTGGTGGGCGTGACCGTGGGCCTGGTGTTCGGCCTTTGCAGCCTTCTGCGGGCCTGGGAAAGCGGCATGGTGGGCCTGACGATTTTTTTCCGCAATCCCCTGGTGAGCGTTTTGCCCCGGCTGTTGATCCCCTTGGCGGCCCTGGGGGTGTACCTCCTTTGGAAAAAGCTGCGGGGGTCCAGGGCCGTTTCCGACCAGATCGGGGCGGGGGTGGCCGCGCTTTTTGGCGCGCTTACCAACACCGTGGGCTGCCTGGGAATGATTTTGCTGCTGTATGGAAAGGACTTGAATGAGCTGGTGAATGGGATCATCGCCTCCGGCGGCGCAGACGGAGCCTATGCCGGCCAGGCCGCCGCCTGGCTGGTGGCGGTGGTGGGCCTGCCCAACGGCATTGCCGAGGTGGTGGTGGCGGCGGTGCTGGTGCCCATTCTAAAGACCGCGGTGGACGCCCTGGGAAGGCGCTCCGGGCGCAAGGGCGTGGTATCCGTACAAAAGGAGCGCAAGCAATGATTTTGACCATGGACGTTGGGAATACCAACATTAAAACGGCGCTGTTTGAGGGCGCGGACATGCGGCAGTACTGGCGCATTTCCACCAGCAAGACCTATACCTCCGACGAATACGGCCTGATTCTGGCCGGCCTTTTTTCCCAGGCGCACATGGAGCTGGGGGACGTTCAGGGCATCGTGATCTCCAGCGTGGTGCCCACCATCAATTTTACCCTGGAGCACATGTGTAAAAACTATTTTCACAAAACCCCCATGATGGTGGCCCCGGGGATCAAGACGGGCATCAACATCAAATATGAGAACCCACGGGAGCTGGGAAGCGACCGCATCGCCAACGCCGTGGCGGCCTATGAGTTTTACGGCGGGCCTTGCATTTTCATCGATTTTGGCACCGCCACCACCTTTGGAGCCGTGGATGGGAACGGGTCCTTCCTGGGGGGATGCATCTGCCCGGGAATCAAGCTGGCCAGCGAGGCCTTGGTGCGGGATACGGCCAAGCTGCCCCATTTTGAGCTGGTGAAGCCGGATCACGTCATTGGCAAAACCACCATCACCAATTTGCAGTCCGGCCTCATTTACGGCTACATCGGCCAGGTGGAGTACCTGATCAAGCAGATGAAGAAGGAGCTGGGCGCGCCCAACGCCATGGTGGTGGCTACGGGGGGCATGGCGGTGCTGGTGGCGGAGGACGGAGCCATCGACAAGCTGGACGGCCTTTTGACCCTCAAGGGGCTGCGCATCCTCTACGAGCGCAATCAATGATGATGCAGGCCGCCGCCCTTCGGGCATGGCGGTGAAAGGATGAACGGGATGGGTAAAATCGTTCAAGTGGGCTTTTTGGGCTGTGGTAACGTGGGCAGCGGCGTATGGCGGCTGCTGGAGAGTTTCGGGCAGGACATCAGGCACCGCACGGACCTCTCCTTTCAGGTGAAGAAGGTGCTGGTGCGGGAGCCCGGCAAGGACCGTGGGATCGATTTTCCCCAGGGGGTGCTGACCCAGCGGGTGGAGGATATCCTGGACGACCCGGAAATCTCCATCGTGGTGGAGTTTCTGGGAGGGGAGGAGCCCGCCAGCACCTGGATGCGCCAGTCCCTGGAAAGGGGCAAGACCGTGGTCACCGCCAACAAGGTGGCCTTTGCCCTCCATTGGCATACCTTGCAGAAAACCGCCCAGGAGAAGGGCGCGGGGCTGTATTATGAGGCCGCGGTCTGCGGGGCCATTCCCATCATCCATTCCCTGGAGGAAAGCCTCCAGGCCAACCGTATCGATAAGATTTACGGCATTGTGAACGGCACCACCAACTACATCCTCACCCGCATGAGCAAGAACAACGAGCAATACGAGGATGTGCTGCGGGAGGCCCAGCGCCTGGGCCTGGCGGAGCCGGACCCGGCGGCGGACGTGGAGGGCCTGGACGCGGCTTACAAGCTCAGCATTTTGGCCAGCCTGGCCTTTCACGGGCGGGTACCCTTTGAGAACATTTATGTGGAGGGCATCACCAGCATTCAGGCCGAGGATGTGCGCTGCGGGCAGGAGCTGGGCTATACCCTGAAGCTGCTGGCCATCGCCAAGCGGGACGGCCTGTCCGTGGAGACCCGGGTGCATCCCACCCTGATCCGGTGCGACCATCCCCTGGCCAACGTATCCGGTTCCTTCAACGCGGTGTTTCTGCGGGGCCATGCCTGCGGGGAGATGATGTTTCTGGGCCGGGGGGCGGGGGACATGCCCACCGCCAGCGCCATTGTCAGCGATTTGGTACGGGCCGCCAGCGCCCAAAAGCATATGTACCCCACCTTTGAGAATGACCCCGCCCCCAGCGTGGCCCTCCAGCGGAACATGGACTGGCGCTGCCCCTACTACATCCGCCTCCTGGCCAAGGATACCCCCGGGGTGCTGAGTCAGGTGGCCAAGGCCTTTGCGGATCAGGGGGTGAGCATCGCCACCATGCAGCAAAAGGGCGAGCAAAGGGACGGCCGGGTGACCATGGTGCTCATCACCCACAGCGCCCATGAAAAGGCCATGCACGACGCCATTGAGGCAATTCCCCCCCATATCGCCACCATGGAGAGCATGATCCGGGTGGAGGAGGAATAAGGCATACGCGAGGAAAAGGGGCGCGCCGCTTTGCCCCATAGCCAAGGCCCTGTAACATCAGCGTTACAGGGCCTTTTGCCGCCTTGCCAAAAGCCGCCGGGGCCCGGGTTATTGGGCAAGGGGGCCTTGCAAGATGCCCATGAGGGCATAGCGGGCGTCGTCAAACACGTAGGAGCAGGTGCACAGCGTAAGAATCCGGTCCTCGGGGGACGCCTGCACCTGGGAAACGAAGTCCGAGGCCTGGACGGCGCTGTCCACATACTCCAGGAAAGCGTCATCGCTGTCAAAGGCAATGGGAAAGCTCCTGGGGGAGATCACCCGGCCCGCGAACCACTTCACGAGGTAGTCCCCCTGGGGGGTGTAGAGCGTCATGGTGGGGTGCTCGTCATAGAAGGCCTGGTCGCGGTATTTGTCCAGGGTGGCGAACATGGAGCCGTCCCGCATGTGATGGCCGAAGAGGATGGTGTGGCGGTCCTGAAAATCCGGGGTGTTGGAGGCCTCCATGAAGATGGCGCCCGCCTTGCCGGAGCCCCCTGTGAACAGGTGGTTCAAATAGAAGTCGTTATCCCTTCCCTGAACCACGGGGTAATCCATGACGGTGCCCTCCAGGGTGACCCAGGCCACTGAGTCCTGGTTTATGTCCCGCAGCTTGCGGAAATCTATCTGGGAGATGGGCTGCGCCGGTTCGCCGGGGGCTGCGCCGCCGGTTTCTACGCTGACGGGGACCGCGCCGCCGGAATCCGCGCTGACGGAGGCTGCGGCGGGCCGCTGCGGAGCCTGGGTTTGGGGCCAGGAAGCCAATGTCTCCAGGCTCGCCGGCTCCCCGGAGGCGGGGGCAAGCTCCGCCGCGGGTTGGGATGCGGCCATCTCCTTGCGGATTTCCTCGTATACGCTTTGCCCCTTGGCATACTCCGCCTGGAGGCTGTAGATTTGATACCCGGAGTAACCGACCCCGGCCACGCCTGCGCAGAGCAGCAGGTACAACAGCGCGCGCCCCGGAGTTCCTTTTTTCTTGGGTGAATCCATTGGAAAAACTCCTTTTCAGCAAGGGAAGCGGAGCCCCGGAAAACGGAGCTTGCCTTCGGCATGTCTATGGGTTATGCGCCCTTTTTCCTCCGCAGAAGCGCGGCGGAGAGGACCAGCAGCGCAACGCTTGCCCCCAGGATGCCCAGCCAAAGGGCCAGGGGGGCGGCGTCCCCTGTTTTGGGAAGGCCGCTTTCCTTGGGGGCGTCCCGCATGATGATGGTTTGCGGCGCGCCGTCCGCGTTCACCACAAAGGTGATGGAGGGGGCGATCTCATAACCCCTGGGGGCGGAGTTCTCCACCAAGGTATAGGTGGCCCCGGCGGTGAGCCTTTTCACCAGCCGGTGGGGCGCGGTGCCGGAAACCCAGGTGTCCACCACGGTGCCGTCGGCCATCCGCAGGGAGAGGATGGCCCCGGGCAGTTCATCGGTTCCGGTGAGCCTTCGCTTGCTGATGCTTACGTCCGTGGCCGGGAGCGCTCCATCCACCAGCTCCACCCGGTCCTGGGAGCCGTCCGTGCTGACGGTAAATTCCAAGGGCTGCGCGGCCACATGGCCCCGGGGAGGGCTTTCCTCTACCAAGGTGTAGGTCTTGCCCGCTGTCAGCTTCCCTACGACCTCATGGGGCGCGGAGGCGGAAACCCAGGCCTCCACCGGGGTATTGCCGTCCATGATTTTGAGCCTTGCGCCGGAGAGCTGGGGACTGCCGGGGGTGGCGGTCCTGCCGAGGATGGCCTGGGTGGGCGGGTCTACCATCTCCACTCGGTCTATCAGCGCCCCCGTGTTGATGGTAAAGCGGACAGGTTGGGCCAGCGCATAACCATTGGGAGGGGTTTCTTCCATCAATACATATTCTTTTCCTGCAGCCAGCTTCGCTGCGATCTTATAAGGGGTATCCGTGGAAGTCCATTGCTCCACCGTCGCCCCGGTAACAGGGTCTATCACCTTTAACATTGCTCCGGCAAGGGGCGCGCGGGTGTGGTCCGCCACCTTGCTGATATGGGCTTCGGTGGTTAGGCTGAACAGATACACATCCTTCACTTTGATTTCGGCCAGGAAAAAGGAAAGATCTTGGGACGATGCTAGTGTATAACCGTCAGGAGGGGTCACCTCCACCACAGTATAGTCTTTGCCGGGAATCAGCTTCCCGACGATCTCATGGTACGTAGCTGTGGAAGTCCATTGTTCCACCGTTTCTTGGGTAATGGAGTCCACCACTTTCAACTTTGCGCCGGGCATATGGTAGGCCCAGGCGCTCATCCTATGGATCCTGGCACGGGTAGGCGTATTTATTATCTCTATCTGGGTCGGGGATTCGCACGTGCTGACGCCGAAAAACACAGAGGATGCTAAGTAATAGCCATCAGCCGGGGCCATCTCGTGCAAAATGTATCTTTTGCCGACGATCAGTTTCCCAATAATCTCATGGGGTGTGGTACCGGAGATCCACTGCTCCACGGTCTCATTGGTATCGCAGTCTACCACAGCCAACGTTGCACCGGGGAGTTCAGGACGGCCTGCAGTTTCAGCGATACTCCTGACGATGACGTGGGTGGGCTTATAGGCCACTTCACGCGGGCCTCCGCCGACGGTGTAGGAGATGGCGGGAAAGACAGCATTAATTTTGTCCCGGGCCTCCTCCCAGGCAGCTTCATCCGAACCGGGGATGGCAAAGTACAGGGAATCAGCGCTGGGGGCATAGCCAGGAGGGGCTGTGACTTTCTCGATCCAGTAGAGCTCATTGTATTTCAGCCCTGAAAACTCCACCTTGCCGTCGGAGCACGAGGTTTTCGTGGAGACAGGATCGAATCTCCCGCCGTCAAGATTCGCTTCCTTGAGGGTAAATTTCGCCCCCTCAAGGACGGTTTCATGATCCCTGTCATCGACTATGGTGAGCTCGATGGCGGGCGGGGCGTCCAGGGTCCAGCTGGCATATTTTTCCCGCTCCTGGGGTCTCCCCTCAATGTAGTAGTTGAGCCTGGCGCGGTTGCGGTAAACGCGGGGGAACGCGGTCACCTGTTCCCCCGCGTGCCGGGATTTGTAGGTAACAAGGACATCCTCCGTGGGGATGAAATCGTCGGTAAAATACAAGGTGAAACCGTTGGGCCTCGCATTGCCGCTTCCGTTCCAAAGCACGCGGTAATCAGTATCTTCAGACAGTGGCCGTTGGCCGTGGGTCACCGAGAGCGTGGGTTTGAGAATCCAGGAATCGGATGGGTTTCCCTCCAATGCGTCCGTCAGGGATAAGGCGTCGAGGTCCGACCTTGGAACATGGCGGGGGGAAATGCGTAGCGTCCACTCCGCGGTGTAGTTAGTTTGGTCGACATTGCCCACGGACTTGGTGAACACATCCTCGCCGCCGTTGTTCAGGGTTACGGAAGCAGGGCCGGTGTAGGTTTCCCCCCAAGCCGAAAAGGACGCTGTGTTGGAGAAGGTGTGTCTGCCGGGGGCGGTAAGGTAATAGGAGTCCACCTGGGTCTGGTATGTGAAGATATAGCCTGTGCCATCGGGATGGGGCCTCTCTCCCCAAGCGCTATAGGAAAACCCGCGTCCATCCGTATGCGGAGAGAAGAGGAGACAATCACCCATGGAACCGAACCGGACCATGACATTCCCCACAATCCTATGGGTATCGTAGTAGCCCAGGGTATCCGTGAGGGTGATATCCTCCATATCGATAAAATACCCTTCATTTACCGTCACCGTCCAGTTGATGCGTCCGATGGCGGGGTCGGCCACGGCTCCCTCCTTGCGGATCCAGTTTTTGGCAGGGTTGGGCACAGTGACGCTCACGCTTTTGGAAACGCCGGGGATCTCTTCCCAGGTGGCGGTATTGGTAAGCCTCTCGGGCGTAGTACCGTATTTGTAGGCCTCGTCCCTGATGATGGTTTGGTAGGAGATAACACAAGGGAGGCCGGGGTCCAGCTGAGCAATGCGGATGGTGAGGGTCTGGCCCGAGCCCGAGGGCTCTACGATCACCCCGGCCGGCAGAGAACCAGCCACACCGCCGTAGCGGAGGTCTTGCCCCAGCACGTCCGTGATTACCACCTCGCGTCCCATCCCTCTGATGGAGGAGACCCGGATCTCATAGACCACCTCATTGCTGTCGGAGGGATTGCAAGAAAGGATACGCTTTTCGACGTTGATTTCGCCGTCGGTAAAGGTGAGCGGGAAGGCTTTAGCATTGGGAAAGGTGAGGGTATAGGATCCGGCTTCACAGATGACATCCCAGTCAAACCCTCCCTTCAGTTCCAACTGATTCTCTATCGCTTCCTCCACATGGGATTCCAGATAGGATTGATCCAGTTGGAGAGCCAGTTCTTTCTCGGCGATGCTATAGCTGCCTATCCTGTCCTCCTCGCTATTCTTGACTTCCCCGTGGAGCTCACGTATGTCCACGGCGTCGGGGAGGGGATACACAATCTTATCCTTATGGGTGAGGGGGACACGTTCAGCCGGTAAGCTGCACTCAAGCTTGACATTCAGGGAGACGTTGGCGCTTCGGTCAATAGGCTTGCTGAGATCAACGGGCTGCTGGTTCACAGATACAGCCAATTCCACCTTTATGCTGTCGGCAAGGTCCGCCAGCTGATAGGTGGCGGGGGATGGACCGCCATCGCTAAAGGCAAGGGTAATGGCATCGGCGCCGGGGAATTCGAGGTCGTAGGTGTCCGCTTCTCCAATGATGGACCAGTCCAGCGTTCCCGCCAGGGATAGCACGCCCTCCATGTCATGGCCGACATGGGTTTCCAAATAGGATTCCTCCAGGCGGAGGGTCAGCGCGTTGTGGGAGATGGTGTAGGAGCCCGCGAGGGCAGTGTCATCGTAAATGCTCTTGCTGGCAGATTCCAGAGGCAAAGCGCTGGGAAAGGTATACTGAATCGTATCCGCACAGGTGGGAACGCCGTACTTGATCGGCAGGCAGTAGTTGAGCCTGAGGTCCAGGTCGACGTCTGTGTTCCGGGGAATGGGTGCGTAGGGGTCGTAGTATTCCCCGTTGACCGATATCCCCAACTCCACCTGCAGGAGGCCGGCAAGGCCTTCCAGGTTATAGGTGACGGGGGATGCGCCGCCGTCGGTAAAGGTGAGCTCAAGGCTGTCGGCCCCGGGGAAGTGAAGGGTGAAGGTGTCCGCGTTCCCGATGGCCGACCAGTTCAAGGTTGCGTCCAGGTGTAACGTATCCCCCCCGGAATTAAACAAATAGCCCTGGGTGGGGGAGAGGACCAACTGGTTGCCGGAAAGGGTGTAGCTGCCTCCGAGGCTCCCATCACTATGGGAGAGGGTCCCATCGGCTGAATCCAAATTCAGGGCGCTGGGGAAGGTATAGTAAACCATGCTCCCAGACTCCAAGGGGTCATCAGCTATGGGCCGCAGTTGGTAGCGGAGGGTCAGCTTCAGGCGGACAGTAGGGTTTCGCTCAATGGGTGTGTGTGAAGGGAGATGATGAACAGACCCATCATCCATAACCACAGCTAACATTACGTCTATTCGCGCGGCAATGTCCTCCAGGCGATAGGTGGAGGCTGGCGCATCCTCCAGGGGTGTCTCCTCCAACACAAGAAGCTCGTCCTCCAACAAGTCCTCCGGGAGAAGGGACGGGTCCTGGGAAGGCTCGGGGGAGGATTCCTCCCCGGGTTCCGGACTTTCGTCGGGGTTCGGGTTGTCCTCAGGAGGCAGGCTCTCTTCGGGATCCGCGGGATTCACGGTCTCATCAGGGGCTGCGCTTTCCCTGGGCTCCGGGCTCTCCTGGGGGTCCTCGCTTTCCTGGGGAGGCTGGGGAGTGGGGGATTCTTCGTCCCGGGGGTCCAAGGGCTCCGGAGGCAGTTCGTTATAGCGGGCATAGAAGGTCACTTCAGCGGAATTCACCATAAAGGCGGGGCCATGGGGGACCCAGTTGCCTTCCGCGTCCTGTATCGCCCAGCAAAGGAAACGGTAGCCCTCCCGCTGGGGAATGCCCTTGGGGGCGTCCACCGGGCCGCCCAGGGCGGCCTCAAAGGTGGCGAACACCGTGCCATTCCAATCCACAAACAAAACGGTAGCCTTTGGGGCCGGGGTGGCGGTAGCCTCCGGAGTGGCCGAAGGCTGGGCCTGGGTGGGGGTGGCCGGGGCTTCGGTTACAGGAGCCACTGTGGGGGGAGCCGGAGAGGGTGTGAGGGTGGCCGGGGCTTCGGTTACAAGAGCCGCTGTGGGCGGAGCCTGGGAGGGGGCGGGTATAGCCGGGGCCACGGTTACAAGAGCCGCCGTGGGGGGAGCCGGAGAGGGCGTGGATGTAGCCGGAGCTTCGGTTACAGGAGCCACCGTGGGGGGAGCCGGAGAGGGTGTGAGGGTGGCCGGGGCTTCGGTTACAAGAGCCGCCGTGGGCGGGACCTGGCAGGGGGCGGGTATAGCCGGAGCCACGATTACAGGAGCCGCCGTGGGCGGGACCTGGCAGGGGGCGGCGGGCTCGTCGGAAGGGGGCTGTGTAACCGTTTCTTCCGCGTAGGTGGCGGGATAAGCGGATGGCACCGCATACTGGACGGTCATCATACACACCAGGAGCAACACCAATAAGACCTTTTTCCACTTGGTTTGCCGTGTCATGTTCAAGCCCTCATCATTTCATTTTATTTATGCTGCATTGTTCAAACTTCCCGGCAAGGCGTATCCCGGACAGGAGGAGGAGCAATTTCCCCGGTCGGGCGTACCCAAGCTGCCCTATGGATTCATGCGTATGGACGCCTGTGTTTATGATAAAAATTTCGCAAAATAGGACTCATTTCCTCCCAAAACGCGCCTGAAAAACCTGGCTAAAAAAACGCGTTTAATTGCATGAGATGGAAAAATTTACAAAACTAATGTAACAAAATGGAAAAAAAGACGAAAAGAGGAACTTTTTTTAAAAAAACAGGGGTTTTCGGCGGCGAATTCCCCGGGATAGGGCTTTTTCTTCGCCCCATTGTGTGTTAGGATAAAACAAAGGCGCGGGAGCGTATCTTCCCTGGGAAGGAGCAACCCATGAGTACTGGGAATCTGCTGGAACAACTGATTTCCATCGCGCAAATCTCCAAAACGGATTTCGCTTTGAAGATGAACATGGCGCCCAGCGGCCTAAGCAAGATCCTCACAAGCAGAAGGCTTCCCTTTTCCAAGGAGAGGCGTCTTTTTAGCAAGCAGGCGGCCAAATGCCTGGCCCAGGGGATTTTCGCCCCTCACTGCTACCTGAAATTTGAGAGCCTGTTTCCGGTCATATATGATTTCGCCTCCCAGCAGGAGCTGGAGCTGTTTTTGGAGAACGCGGTGAGCTACGCCCTGGACAGGGATTTTGCCCTGGAGGACGGCGGAAATACCGAGTATCCCCCCAATGAAATTTCCTATGTGGGGAAAAAAGAAGTGCTGAACATGTTCTGCCTGATCCTGTCCGATGGACTAAGAGGCGGCGGGAGCATGGAATTGTACAGCACGCTGCCCTTTTTAAGCGGCCAATACGGAGAGATTTTTCGCAGGATCAAGATCTGCCGTTTCAGCGGGCTGGACGATGTGGTTCTGAACCAACGCTTTGAGATATCCTTTATGGAAGACTCTGTTGATGGATTTGATATGAACGCGCTGTCCAGGATTGTGTGCCTGGAAAAATATCTGGACCTGCGCCTGTGGCGCGTGGACAGGAAGATCGAATACCATTTCCTGCTGTCCCGGGGGCAATTTTTGCTCCAGTTTTCCATCCAGTTGGACGGGACGCCGATGCTGACTTGGATTCGCCATAAGGGCTATTTGGCGGTGTTCTATAACGCCCTGATGAAATGGCCCACGCAAAAGCTCAGTTACACCACCGCCGAGGCCACCGCCTTCCTGGAGGAGAACCCCGGATACTTCCAGAGCCTGGCGGAGGGGGGCATTCACGCGGTTTATAACGCGCTGTCCATCGGCTATATGCTGGAGGAGAAGGACCTGACGCCTTCCCAGAGGAGGGCCGCCGCCGCACGGCCTATGCTGAAGCTTTTCAAAAACATCCTCAAGGGGGATGCCACCTTTCATGTAACCATAGACGCCATGGTAAACATCGCCGAAACAGGCAAGGCCCTGATGCCCCTGATGGGGGCGGTGGAGCTGGCCTGGAACCAGCGCATCCCGTATTTGCAGCGGTTTCAGCCCTATGTGGACGACCGGAGCACCGATAAGGTGAAGATCATCAACGGGGAAATCCCCAAGATGGCAGTCCTGTGCGCGCAAGAGCTTGCCCTTGTCTACATTGCGGATGATTCCGGCGTCCGGGAAAAGATCCACTGCTTTGCCACCGACAGGATCAAAAACGTGCTGGACGGCGAGCTGGCCAAGTACGATATGCCTACGCTTCCCTTTAGCATGGAGCTGTGGGACGCGTATCTGGGGGAAATCTCCAAAAACCTGCTGCCCTGAGTATCCTCTGCCCTTTTGGAAATGGCAAAAGGCCCTGTAACGCCGGCGTTACAGGGCCTTTTTATGACTTGCCGGCTGGAAGCCGCCGGGCGGATGGCCGATGGAAATGCCCAGGCTGCCAGAGCGTATCGCCACGGATGGCAATCAGATTTACACTACTCAATAATGGGGAAGGGAAGTTTTTCAGCTTCCGCTGAGCTCTTTCAGCAAAGCGGCTTCCATTTCCTCCTTATCACACACGGTTTGATGTCGCACGGGAAGGGACTGGAGCGCTGAAACCGCATTGGGGACGGGAACGCCGGTGAGCTCCTCCAGCTTTTGGGCGCAGCCAAAGGCGTCCAGGCCCGCAGTCTGCTCCTTGCCCTTGAGGGAACCCAGCACATCCTGGGAGAACTTGTAGGGGCTGGCGGTGGCCAGCAGCACGGAAACGCTGTGGTCGTTGGTCTGGGCCCGGTACTGGTCCAGCACGTGGCTGGCTACGGCGGTGTGGGGGTCCATCAGGTATCCCTTGCGCTCGTAAACAGTGCGGATCTCCTCCGCCGTCATGATGTCGTCGGCGTAGCCCGCCCAGAAGGTGCCTTGCAAGGCCTTCAGCCTGTGGGCGCCGATGGAGAAGCTGCCGGACTCCGCCAGTTGGGTCATCCAGGTTTTCACCAGCTGGGCGTCCCGGTCCGCGCTTTCATACAGCAGCCGCTCCAGGTTGGAGGAAATGAGGATGTCCATGCTGGGGGACATGGTCTGGAAGAAGGTGCGGTGGGTATAGTAGGTGCCGTCGGTAAAGAAATCGGTGAGCACGTTGTTGCGGTTGCTGGCGCAGATCAGGCGGCCCACAGGCAGGCCCATCCGCTTGGCGTAATAGCCGGCCAGGATGTCGCCGAAATTGCCGGTGGGCACCACGAAGTTCACGGCCTGCCCCGGGCGGATCGCCCCGGAGTTCACCAGGTCGGCATAGGCGGAGAAATAATAGACCACTTGGGGAGCCAGGCGGCCAAAGTTAATGGAGTTGGCCGAGGAGGGGAGCTTTCCCAGCCCCTTCATCTTTTCCTGAAAGGCCTTGTCCGTGAAGAGCTTTTTGACCCCGCTTTGGGTATCGTCAAAATTGCCCCGAACCCCCAGCACATGGGTGTTGTTCCCCTGGGTGGTGGTCATCTGCAAGGCCTGAATGTCGCTGACGCCGCCGTAGGGATAAAACACGGTGCAGCTGGTGCCGGGCACGTCTCTAAAGCCCTCCAAAGCGGCCTTGCCCGTATCGCCGCTGGTGGCTACCAGAATGCTGATCTCCCGGCTCTCGTCGTTTTTTTCGGCGGCCAGGGCGATGAGGTGGGGCAGGAGCTTTAAGGCAATGTCCTTGAAGGCCAAGGTAGGGCCGTGGAACAGCTCCAGCACATGGGTATGGCGGTCCAGGGCTTTGACAGGGGTGATGGCGGGGTCGTCAAAGGCCGGGGCCGCGTAGGCGCTTTGCACCGCTTCCTGGATTTCGGCCAGGGTGTAATCCTCCAAAAAGACGCGCAGCACATGGGCCGCCCGCTGCTGATAGCTGCCCTGGAGAAAAACGGGGACGCCTTCCATGGGAACCTGGGGGAACATGGAGGGAACGTAAAGCCCTCCGTCATGGGCCAGGCCCCATAGGATGGATTGGGACGCGGTTACACAGGCGCCGCCCCGGGTAGAGAAAAAAGACATGCGCTCAACTCCCACTTTTCAGCCGCAAAGGCCGTTGCCACCAATGGGCAAGAATCAAAAAAGCTGCCACGAGTGGCAGCTTTATGATACACGTTCCGGGGGCCGATGTAAAGGGCGGCCTCAAATGACGTATTGTTTGATGAATTCGGGAAGCTCGGCAGGATCCTCGCTGATGGAGAGGACGAAATCCACGCTGTGCTTTTCACTCAGGGCTTCCATCCGCTGAAAGAGCCAGGCGGAGGAGGCCAGGTCGGCCTTGATGAGCTTTTTGAAGGCGTCGATGAAAATCAAGCCTACATCAAAGTTTTGGGCTACCGCGCCATAAAGAAAACCCATGAACATCTGATCGTTTTCCAGTTGGTATTCACCCGCGTTGACAAAGCGCACTTCATGGCGCAGATCGAACATATACCGGTTGTCGTCGTCGATAAAAACAATGTCGTGATGGCTTTCCTGAGAGGCCTTGTTGGTCATGTCAATGAGCCGTTTGGTCTTTCCTGAGCCCTTTTTACCGGCAATCACCTGAATCAATGGGAACGCCCCCTTCTCTATATTGATTTTTGATGAGATTTCTGTGGCTGGGCACATGCCGCCGCAGGAAAATCCTGGCATTTCAGACCGCACACGGGCCACCCTCCACCGTCATTATACATGATCCCAGGGTCAATAGCAACCGCCTGCCAAGGGAATCAATGTAACTTCTGCGGCAGGAGCGCTCCGCGTCTCAACCCTCCCGGGGCATGAACGCCTCCGGGAATTCCATGGCTTCCATGGGGGCGTCCCCTTCCTCCCCTGACAGCCGCTGCCTGAGGGCGGCCATGTCCATGCGGGGGACGCTGCGGTAGGCGGAGCCCGGGGAGGCGGGATCAAAGCCGCAGATGGCGCGGTAATCGCAATAGTCGCAGGCTGTGGCGCTTCCGGTCTGGACGGGGGAGACGCCGGTTTCACCGGAGAAGATGCCCTGGGCCAAGGTTGTGGCCATTTCCCGGGCGTGGGCCAGCAAGGATTGAAGCTGGGGCAGGTCCACGGCCTTGGCGGTGGACTTGAGCTGCCCCTGGCGGTCCAGCATCTTGGGCAGAACGATGGAAAGCTCCTCCTCGTCCATGGCTCGGAGGATTTCCACATCCGCCAGGGCAATGCCCCGCAGCTGCAATAGCTCCCGCAGCTCCCCCTCCACCACGGCCTGCAGGTCGGTATCGCTCTCCACCAGGGGATCGGCCACGTAGAAGTAGAACGCTCCCGCGGGCAGCGCCTTGGGGGTGGAGGCCACGCAGATGTCCAGGTACAACAGCAGCTGCAGCTGCAAGCCCCACCAGGTGCGGGCCGCGTCCACATCCTGGCGGCTGCTTTTGTAGTCGATCACCCGCAGGTAGGCGGCCTCGGGGGTGTCATACCGGTCGATGCGGTCGATCTTGCCCCGGAGCATCACCTGGCTGCCGTCCGGCAGCGCCAGCACGATGGGGGGCATGCCCCCGGGGTATCCGAAGGAGGCTTCGGTGCGGTCCAAAGAGAACCGGCCTGCGGCCAGATGCCGGGTGATGGTGACAGCGGCCCGGCGCAGCGTCTGCCGGGCCCGCTCAAAGGTGGCCTGGCTCATGGCGCCGTCCCCCATGGGGCCTTGCATCAGCTCATCCAGCAAGGGCGAGACGGCGGCGTCGGCCAGGGCCTCGGCCTCCTGGTCCGGGATGTGGGGAAAGGCGGCGTAATGCCTGGCCAGCTTGGCGAAGTTATCCAGGCCCGCGTGGTAGAAGTTGCCGGTGTCGATGGCCTCCACCTTCCACTCCTTGACGGGCTGGGGCCTGAGGCCGTACTCCACAAAGTGCCTGAAGGGGCATTGGGCAAACTCCTCCAGGCGGCTCACGGAGAGGACCTCGTCGCCAAACAGGGCCCGGGCCTGCTGGGGAGGCAGCGGGCGGGCCTGGGGCGGGGAGGAAAGGGCGCTGAGCAGGCGCATGGCGGCCTGGGAGGTGTCCGGGCGGGCCAGCAGGTCCTTGAGCCGGGCCCGCCAGGGCGGCGGCAGGGCCCGGGCCTCCCCGGCGCCCTCCGCAAAGGCCCGCAGGCGCAGGCTGAGCTCCGCCAGGGCCTGGGTGGAGGTCAGGGGCAATTCCGCCGGAGGCACGGGGCTTTGGGGCAGATCTGCCAAAATGCGCCGTTGCAAGGTGGAAAGGAGCGAAAGAGGGCGCAGGGCCGTGCCCTCCGGGGAGGTCTTGGCGTGGCTGAGAAACAGGAGCCGGGAGGGCAAGGTCATGGCACGCTTTAGGTCCAGCCGGGCAAAGAGGGCGCGGCTTTCGTCGGTCATGCCCAAGAACGCGCCGGTGGCCGCCTGGGCCTGGGCCCGCTCCGCCTCGGTGAGCAAGCTTTCGGTGCTCCGGGAAAGGGCCCCGTCGTTCAGCCCCACCAGGAACACCGCCTCCATCTCCCCGGAGAGGTAATGGCCCAGGGTCCCTACATGGAGCATATGGGCGGCGGGAGGAAGAGATGCCAGGGAAACGGCTGAAAAGCCGCTTTCCAAGCGCCCGGCGATGTGCTTCAAAGGGACCCTGGCTCCGTTTTGGAGCGCGTAGAGCTGGTCCAGAATGGTCAGCACGATTTCCCAGACCTGGCTGTTCTGCCCCGCCCGGACCTGCAAGCCGTTCTCCAGCAAAGCCTCTTCCTCCGCCTTGAGGGTTTCATAGGCCCCGGCGTCCTGGAGAAGGCCAAACACCGCCTCCAAAGAGGCGTGGGTGTCCCGGGAGGCCACCAAAGCCGCCCTGGCCCGAACCAGCGGCTTCATCACCCGGGCGCGCAGTTCCTCGCAGGCCGCCGCGTAGTCCTTGTCCCCCTTGGTGAAAGGGCCCAGCCAGCGGTTCAGGCGCACGCCGTAGGCGCGGGCATAGTTTTCCAGCCGGCAGGCCTCCTCAAAGGAGAGGGGGGCATAGCCGCTTTTGAGCATGCCCAGCATGTCCTCCTCCCGGTACCCGCCCGCCATGGCCCGCAAGGAGCAAAGCAAATAGCGGACCAGCCCATGGGAGGTGGCGGGAAGCTTCTGGTCCGTGTAAAAGGGGATGTCCGCGTCCCTGAGAGCCGCGTTCACCGCGAAGGCGTAGCCGTTTTGGTCCGGGTACAGCAAGGCGATGCGCTCCAGGTCCGTGCCTTGCCCCGCCAGGCGCAAAATGTGCCGGGCGGCCCAGGTAGCCTCCTCAAAGGGGCTTTGATGCTGGGAGAGGAAGACGCTGTGCTGCGCCTCCTGAAAGGCTGCCGGGGGATGGGCGAACAGCGCCCTATCCAGGTGGCAAATGGCCGGAGCGGCGTCCAGGGGCGCGGGAGGCAAGGGGCGCAGCGCGGCGGAGAGGCCCGCTTCCTCCAGGCGCTTCATGAAGCGGCCGATGCTTTGGCGGATGGGCAGGTACAGGTCCCCGTCCGGGGCGCTCTCCCCGTCGCAGACCAAGGCCACCGTAAGCCGCTTGCACAGGGGGGCAATGGAGGCCAGCAGGGAAATGAGGGATTCCGGCAAGGTATCAAAGCCATAGACAAAGACGTTTTGCCCCTCCATGAGCTTGCTTTGGGGCAGCCGGGCCGCCACGTAGCGCATCCGGTCGTCCCCGTCGCTGAAACGGCCCTCCAGCACCCGCTCATAGGCGGCGAAGATAGCGGCGATGTCCTTGAGCTTTTCAGCGCTGTCCTGGGCCGAGGCGGCGTAGTCCCCCAGGGCCTCCGGGGTCAGGCCGCCCTGCTTCATGTCCGTGAGCAAGGAGGCTATCTTTTGCACAAAGCCCTGCCTGTGGACCGAGGAGTGGTAATAGACCAGGCTTTCCTCGCAGCGCTCCAGGGCCTGGCTGACGGCCATCTGCCGCCCGGGTCCGCTTAAGGGGAGGCGCTGGTCGCTCCCCGCCGCCGCCAGCACCCGCTCGCTGAGGCGGGAGGGGGAGAGCACGTCAATGGTGAAAAAACCCTCCAGGTTCAGCCGGGTCAGGAGTTCCCGTTCCCCCTGGAGGGTGAACTGCTCCGGCACCAGCCACAGGCAGGGCTCCCCCTGGCGGTGCAGCGCGCCGATGGCCTCCACCAGGGGGCCCAGCAAACGGTGGGCGCGGCCGGTCCACAGCTGAATATCGGGCATTTACTCGCCTCCTTGGCAAACGGAGCAAATTGAAAAACCTCTGCTCCCATGATATCATAACTACGGGAAAGCGCAAGAAAGGAAGTAGGCCTGTGGAGAGCACGGATACCATTGTGGGCATTGCCACGGCTTTGGGAGCCGGGGGCGTAGCCATCGTCCGCCTCAGCGGCAGCCGGGCGGTGGAGCTCTTTGAGCGGGTGTTCCGCAGCCGGGCGTATCAGCCGCCCTATGAAAGCCACCGCCTGATGGTGGGAACCCTGACGGACGGGGACCAGCCGGTGGACCAGGTGATGGGCGTGGTGATGCTGGCGCCCAAAAGCTATACCCGGGAGGACGTATGTGAAATCCACACCCATGGGGGCCATGTGGCGGCCGCCCTGGCGGTGAAGCTTCTGGTCAGGCTGGGGGCGCGGCCCGCCCAAGCGGGGGAGTTCACCCGCAGGGCCTTTTTAAACGGCCGCATCGATCTGGCCCAGGCCGAGGCGGTGATGGGGGTGATTTCCGCCCAGTCCGCCGCTGCCTTAAAAGCCGAGGAGGCCCAGCTCATGGGCGGGCAGAGCCGCTTCGTCTCCCAGGCCCAGGAGGATTTGCTGGCGCTGCTGGCCGCTTTGGAGGCCCATATTGATTACCCCGAGGAAATCAGCCAGGAGGAGGCCATGGAGGGCCTGGCCGCCGGGCTTCAAGGGCTCATGGAACGGCTGGGAGCCGCCATTGACCAGCGCAGCGCCCGCATTTTGCGGGAGGGGCTGCGGGTGGCCCTGTGCGGCCGCCCCAACGCGGGCAAGAGCACCCTCTTCAACGCCCTGCTGGGGGAGGAGCGGGCCATTGTGACGGCCGTCCCCGGCACCACCCGGGATGCCCTCCACGGCACCTTTTCCCTGGAGAACGGCCTTTGCGTCCATGTGACGGACACCGCCGGGCTGCGGGAGAGCGGGGACGAGGTGGAGCGCATCGGTGTGGAAAGGGCCTGGCAGGAGGTGGCCCAGGCGGATGTGGCGCTGCTGGTGGTGGACGCTTCCCAGGCCCTCAGCCAGGAGGAGCGGGAGATGATCCGCACGCCGCTGCCCTGCCCCAGCGCCGTGCTGCTGAACAAGGAGGATTTGCGCTTCGCCCTGGGGACCCGGGAAGTGGCGGACTTGGCGGGGGAGCGGCCCGTGTTGCAGGTGTCGGCCAAGACCGGGGCGGGACTCAAGGAGGTACGGGCCTATTTGCAAGGCTTTGCCCAGGTGCCCCAGCAGCTGTTGCTGACCCATGAGCGGCACATGGCCGCGGCCCGGGAGGCCCTGGAGAAGCTGGCCCAGGCCAAGGAGGCCCTGGAAAGCGGCCAGCCCATGGATTTCGTGGCTGTGGACATGCACGACGCCCTCTACT
The DNA here is from genome assembly GCA_034927815.1 of Candidatus Limiplasma sp. Classification (GTDB taxonomy): domain Bacteria; phylum Bacillota; class Clostridia; order Christensenellales; family Aristaeellaceae; genus Limiplasma. The sequence continues at coordinate 117,731 of JAYFPK010000003.1, read as the reverse complement.
TGCTGGGGCGTATCACCGGGGAAAGCGTGGATGAAAAGCTGCTGGACGATATCTTCTCACGGTTCTGCGTGGGGAAATAGGCGGGTGCTTTCCGCGTCCAGGAAGGCCGGGGTATAGGCGCTGTCGGCGGCTTCCTTCCGCTGGAGGTAGCCGGGAAGGCCCAGGGCCTCCATATGCTCCCGAGCCCTGGCGTATTCCCGGGCCGTCAGCCGCCGGTCCAGGCCTGGGGCCGCGGCCTCGTTCATGGGGGTGTACTGGCGCATCAGGCTCACCGGGGTTCCGGGGGGCAAATGCCGGGCGACGGCGTCCAAAACCGCCAGGCTCTCCTGGACCCTGAGGGGCAGCACCAGATGCCTGACCAAGGTACCCCGCACCAGCAGCCCCTCCGCATCCCACACTGGCGCTCCGGTCTGGGCGCACATTTCCTGGATGGCGGCCAGGGCCACCTCAAAATAATCCGGGGCGTTGGCCAGCTCGGCGGCGGTCTGGGCCGTGGCGTACTTGAAGTCCGGCAAAAACACGTCCACCAGGTTCCGGGCGGAGCGCACCATCTTCACGGTTTCATAGCCGCTGCTGTTCCACACCACGGGGATGGAAGGCCTGGCGATCTCCAGGGCCTCCAGGATCACCGGGGCGAAGTGGGTGGGGTTCACCAGGTTCAGATTATGCACCCCCAGGCCCTGGACCCGCCGGAAAAGCTCCGCCAGCTCCCCCGCGTTCATGGATACGCCCCGGCGTTCATGGGAGATGGGGGCGTTTTGGCAAAAGACGCAGCCCAGAGGGCAGCCGCTGAAAAATACGGTGCCGCTGCCCCGCGTTCCGCTGATGCACGGCTCCTCCCACAAATGGGCGGCGGCCCGGGCTACCGCGGGCAGCCAGCCCATGCGGCAGTATCCCGCACCCGAGGCGTCCTCCCGGGGGGCGTGGCAGCTTCGGGGACAAAGATCGCAAACGGGCATGGGCACTCTCCTTTCCATCAGGCCTAAGCATAGCACAGCGCCTTGGGGGCCACAAGCCCGGCCGAAGCCTTTGGCCGGAGGAAAGGGCCGCCAAAGGAGCCCTCAAAGCGCCAAAGAACCACATTTCTTTTTTCTGCCGCCCGAAAACGCTTGTTTTTCTTGAATTGATGTGGTATACTTGCACATGTCTGTGGGAATCACCTGATGAAATCAACCATCGAACCGATTTTCAGAAAGAAGGGTTTATCGAAAGAGTGGACATTGCCTCCTTTTCCAAACCGTGACGCCCGAACAGAATCGGGTGAGCGTTCAGGTCCTGGCCTGACACGCAGCTTTTGCCGAAAGCAAGGCTTTCCGGGGAGGAAGATGCGAGGCAATTGTATGCCGCTCTTTTTGATTGCGATAGAACATCCGCAGCGAATATCAAAAGGCAAGCGTAACAAGGAGCAGAAATGGCGAAGAAAAATGGCGCGGCCCAGGCCGCCCGGCCTTCCCAGCAGGCGGTGGAGCGCATCGCGGAGCCTCTGGCAAAGGAATTGGGGCTGGAGCTGGTGGAGGTCACGTTTCAAAAGGAAAGCCGGGGCAAATGCCTTTGCATCTATCTGGACAAGGAAGGCGGCCTGACCCTGGACGATTGCGAAGGATACCACAAGCGGATTCAGCCGCTTTTGGAGGACATGGATTACGACTTCCTGGAGGTTTCCAGCCCCGGGGCGGACCGGCCCATCAAGACCCCCCGGGACATTGAGAAAAGCCTGGGCAAGAGGGTGGAGGCGCGGCTGTTTGCGCCCGTGGGCGGCAGCAAGCTCTACCAGGGATGCCTCCAGGCCATGGATGAGGACGCGGTGACCCTCCTTCTGGACGGCGGGGAATCCGCGCAGTTCCCCCGCAAGGCCGTGGCGCTGGTCCGTCCGGTGATTTCCCTGGAAGGGCTGGAGGAGGAAGACCTGTAACCATACCCTATGGTTGAGAATAGTAAGAAAGCGGGCGTCAACGATGAAGGCGACAAGAAAGAACCAGCAGGGCAATCAGCAACTGGAGATCATTGAGGCTGTGCGCGCCCTGGCCCATGAGAAGGACATCAGCGAGGATATGCTTTTCAGCGCCATTGAGGAGGCGTTGAAGGCCGCCTATAAAAAGAACGTATCCAGGGATGCCGCCGCGCCCACCAACCTTTCCGTGACGCTGAACCGCAGCACGGGAGTCGCCCATGTGTTCGCCCGCAAGACCATCACCGAGGAGGTGGAGGATTCCTCCAACCAGATCACCCTGGAGGAAGCCCTGGCCATCCGCCCGGATTACCGCATGGGGGACATCGCGGAGATCGACGTAACCCCCACGGGCTTTTTGCGCACGGCGGCCCAGACCGCCAAGCAGGTGATCATCCAGCGCATCCGGGAGGCGGAGCAGGGCAAGATCTACGACGAGTACTCCGAAAAGGAGAACGAGATCCTCACCGCCATCGTGCAGCGCACGGAGCAAAAGGCGGTCTATGTGGAGCTGGGCCGCACCGAGGGCGTCATGGAGCAGAGCGAGTGGATGCCCGGAGAGGAATACCACATCGACGACCACATCAAGGTATACGTGCTGGAGGTGAACCGCAGCGGCCGCGAAATGCTGCGGGGGCCCCAGGTGCGCGTCAGCCGGGTCCACGTGGGCCTGGTGAAGCGCCTGTTTGAAATGGAAGTGCCGGAGATCGCGGCGGGGATCGTGCAGATCAAGTCCCTGGCCCGGGAGGCCGGCAGCCGCACCAAGATGGCCGTGTATTCCACCGATCCGGTGATCGATCCCGTGGGCGCTTGCGTAGGCCCCCGGGGCAACCGGGTGGAAAAGGTGGTGGCCGAGCTGAAGAACGAGAAGATCGACATCATCAAGTGGTCCCCGGATCCCGCCGAGTTCATCGCCAACGCCCTGAACCCCGCCCATGTGCTCAGCGTCTTTGTAGCGGAGAACGAAAAGGCCTGCCGGGTGGTGGTGCCGGATAACCAGCTGAGCCTGGCCATCGGCAAGGAGGGCCAGAACGCCCGCCTGGCCGCCAAGCTCACCGGCTGGCGCATCGACATCAAGAGCCAGTCCCAGGCCGCCCAGATGTTCGACATGGAGGGCGCGCTGCCCGAGGACGCGGCGGCGTATCCGGAATACTATGAGGAAAGCCTGCCCCAGGGCGGATACGAGAGCATGCCGTTGCCGGACCCCATAGAGGAGCCGCTGGAATTGCCCTACGACGAGGATGACACCCTGTAAGGAAGGAATGGGAATGGGATGGTGAAACCACGCAAAACCCCGATGCGCATGTGTGTGGGGTGCCGCGAGATGAAGCCCAAGAAGGAGCTGATTCGGGTGGTCCGCTCACCGGAGGGCGAGGTTTCGCTGGATCCCACGGGCAAGAAGGCGGGGCGGGGCGCATACGTTTGTTACAGCCCCGAATGCCTGCGCAGGGCCTTGAAGCAAAAGCAGCTGGACCGGGCCCTGGAAACCAAGCTGGATGAGGAAGCCAACCAGCAGCTCACCGCCACGATGCAAGGGCTGCTCAAGGCCAGGGAGGAAGCGCCGTGACCCAGGAGACGGCAAGCAAGGTGGCCGGGTTTCTGGGGCTGTGCACCCGGGCGGGCCGCCTGAGCTTCGGGCAGGAAGCCTGCGTGAAGGCGGTGCGCAAGGGAGAGGCCACGGTGGTACTGCTGGACGAAGGGGCTTCCGAGAACACGCGCAAGCGGCTCAGGGACGCCTGCCAGAGCCACGGGGTTCCCCTGTACGGGATGCCGGAGGGCCGCATCGCCCAGGCGGTGGGCAAGGAAGGCCGCATGGTGGCGTCCATCGGGGGCGGAGGCATGGCCCAGAAACTATTGAAGCTGCTGGAGGGCGAAACGCCCATGAACCAAGGGGACTGAAGTCCCCGCCAATCGGAATGTGAGCGACAGGCCGGGGGCCAATGAAGGTACAGCCTAAAAAATGCGGGGGTGCGAGGGGTACGATGACCAAAGTGAAACTCAAGGATGCCACAAAGGAGCTTCTCAGCGGGGCCGAAGAAGTGCTGGGCAGCACGCAGAGCTTGCGCAAGGGCGCGGACGAGCTGATGCAGATGGTGCGTAAGATGGAAAATCAGTTCGCCCGCGAGGAAGAACAGCGCAGGGCTGAGGAGAAGCAGGCCGAGGAGGCGCGCTTGGTGCAACAGCATACCAAGGCCTTCACCATGCCTGACGTTGAGGAAGACAAAGCTCCTGTGGAAGGGAAAAAGCCGGAGCCTCAGCAGGAGGCTGCCAGGGAGGCTGAGCCTGCCCCAAAGGCGGCCAAGGTTCAGGAGAGTGCTCCCGCCCCTGCCAGGGAGGAAGAACCGGCCAAGGTGGAGGCTAAGGTGGAAGCCAAGGCGGAGGAAAAGAAGGCCGAAAGCCCCTCTCCCGCCGCCCCGGAAGCCGCCGCGCCCGCCCTGGAGGCGCCCCCTGCGGCCCAGCCGGCCAAGCCGGTGGTTCAGGCGGCGGCAGTTCCCCAGGGAGCAGCCGCGCCCCGGGCCGCCGCGCCCAAGCCCTTGGCCCCCAGGCCCGCTTCCGCTGCGCCCGCCCCCAGGCCCGCGCAGCCCGCAGCCCCCATGAAGCAAGCGTATCAGGCCCGCCCCGCCCAAGGCGCGCCTGCCCGGCCCATGAATCCCCAGGGCCCCTATGGCCGTCCGGCCAATCCGCAAGGTCCTTACGGGCGTCCTGCCAACCCCCAGGGCCCCTATGGCCGTCCCGCCAACCCCCAGGCTGCCGGGCCCTATGGCCGCCCCGCCAATCCCCAGGCTGCCGGGCCCTATGGCCGCCCCGCCAATCCCCAGGGTCCCTATGGCCGCCCGGCGAACCCCCAGGCTGCCGGGCCCTATGGCCGTCCTGCGGGCGGCGGGTTCGCCCCCGGCGGTCCCAGGCCTGCCGGTGGACCGGGCCGCCCCATGGGCGGTGGAATGGGCCGTCCCCCCATGGGAGGCGGCAGGACCAAGCCCCAGGAGATTACCCCCGCCGCGGAAAAAGAGCGGGTCAGCAACTATGATCCCAACAAAAAGAGCTATATCCGCCAGCACGATCCCGAGCGGGTGGCGAGAAACCGCAAGCAGCTGGCCAGGGAGTCCTTCTCCGGCATGGACGACGAGGTTGTCCGCGGAGGCCGCAGGGCCAGGGCCAAAAGGCCTAGCGCCCAGCAGCTCATGGCTCCCATCCGGATCGAGAAGGCTTATATGACCGCGGAAACCATCACCGTCAAGGACTTGACCGAGCGCATCGGCAAGCCCGCCGGGGATATTTTGAAGAAGCTGCTGCTGCTGGGCGTCATGGCCAACATCAACAGCGAATTGGATTACGACACGGCGGCGCTGGTCTGCTCCGAGTTTGGCGTGGATCTGGAAATGAACCTGGCCAAAACCGCTGAGGATGAGCTCACCGATACGGATTTCGAGGATACCGAGGAGGACCTCCAGCCCCGTCCCCCGGTCATCACCATCATGGGTCACGTGGACCACGGCAAGACCTCCCTGCTGGACTACATCCGCAAGGCCAAGGTCACCGCTGGCGAGGCGGGCGGCATCACCCAGCACATCGGCGCGTATACCGTCAACCTGGAGGGCAGCAAGATCACCTTCCTGGATACCCCCGGCCACGAGGCCTTCACGGCCATGCGGGCCCGGGGCGCGCAAGCCACGGATATCGCGGTGCTGGTGGTGGCTGCGGACGACGGCGTGATGCCCCAGACCGTGGAAGCCATCAACCATGCCAAGGCGGCGGAGGTGCCCATCATCATCGCCATCAACAAAATGGATAAGGACACCGCCAACCCCGACCGGGTGAAGCAGGACCTGACCGCCTACAACCTGGTGCCCGAGGAGTGGGGCGGGGACACCATCATGGTGCCCGTCAGCGCCCAAACCGGCGAGGGTGTGGACACCCTCCTGGAAATGATCCTGCTGGTGGCGGATATGCGCCAGCTTCGGGCCAACCCCAACCGGATGGCCAAGGGCGTCATCATCGAGGCCAAGCTGGACAAATCCCGGGGCCCTGTGGCCACGGTGCTGCTCCAAAACGGTACCCTCCACGTGGGGGACAATATCGTGGCGGGCATGGCCAGCGGCCGGGTCCGGGCCATGACCAACGACCGGGGCGAGCGGGTGGACGAGGCCGGGCCCTCCATGCCTGTGGAAATCGCTGGCTTTAACGACGTGCCCAGCGCCGGGGACGACATGCTGGCCGTGGCGGACGACCACCTGGGCCGCCAGGTGGCCCAGGAGCGCCGGGATAAGGTGAAGGCCGCAAGGGTGGCCTCCTCCAAGGTATCCCTGGACAATCTGTTCAGCCACATCGACCAGGGCAAGATCGAAAACCTGAACATCGTCATCAAGGCGGATGTTCAGGGCAGCGTGGAAGCGGTGAAGCAGGCCCTGGAGAAGCTCACCAACGACGAGGTCCGGGTGCGGGTGCTCCACAGCGGCGTAGGCGCCATCACCAAGGACGACGTGAACCTGGCCTCGGCCTTCAACGCCATCATTATCGGCTTCAACATCCGGCCTGACAACAGCGCCAAGGAAACGGCCCTCAGGGAAGAGGTGGACATCCGCCTCTACCGGGTCATCTACCAGGCCATCGAGGACATCCAGAAGGCCATGAAGGGCATGCTGGCCCCCGAGTTCAAGGAAGTGACCCTGGGCCACGCCGAGGTGCGCAACACCTTCCGCATCACAGGGGCCGGTACGGTGGCGGGCTGCTATGTCCAGGACGGCAAGCTCCAGCGCAATGCCCAGGCCCGGTTGCTGCGGGATAACGTGGTGGTCTTTGAGGGCAAGCTCAGCTCCTTGAAGCGCTTCAAGGATGACGCCAAGGAAGTGGCTGCGGGCTACGAGTGCGGCGTGAGCTTCGACGGCTATAACGATATCAAGGAAGGCGACACCATCGAGTGCTTCGTGATGGAGGAAATCGAGCGGTAAGCCCATGGCCCGCGCCGAAAAGGCGCGGGCCGTCCATCCGAAAGGGAGAAAGACGTGAGCTATCAGCGGATTGACCGGATCAGCGAGCAGGTGCGCCGGGAGGTGGACCTGATCATTCGGGAACAGGTTTCGGATCCCAGGGTCAAGGGTACCTTTAGCGTAACCAGGGCGGAAGTGACCCGGGACCTGCGCTACGCGAAGATTTTTGTCAGCATCCTGGAGAGCGAAAACCGGGAGCCCATGATGAAAGCCCTGAAAAAGGCGGCGGGTTTCGTGCGCCACGAGCTGGGACAGCGGATGATCATCCGCTACGCGCCCGAGATCATTTTTGAAGAAGACCATAACATCGAGTATGGGATTCACATCGCCTCGATACTAAAGCAGGTGCAGGCGGAGGAAGAAACCAATGAGGATGGACCCCCGGAAATCCAATGAGCTCTACCAAATGAAAGAACTGCTGTCCGCCATTCAAAAGGCGGACAGCATCTTGCTGTTTTCCCATGTGTCCCCGGACGGGGATACCATCGGGAGCGCCCTGGCGGTGAAGATGATGCTGGAGCGGGTGGAAAAGAAGGTCACGATGGTATTGGACGGCGTGGCGCCGCCGAATCTGTTTTTCCTGCCGGGGCTGGATCGCATCCGGACCCCCGGGGATGCGGCGGCCCAGGTGGATGCAATGACCGGGAACCTTCTGGCTTTGGCGGTGGACGTAAGCGCCTCCAACCGCCTGGGGGCGGCGGAGGCGCTGTTTCACAGCGTACCCCTCACCGCCCAGATCGACCATCACGGCACCAATCCCGGGTATGCCCGCATCAATTTGGTGGACGACGGGGTGCCGGCCACGGCGATTTTGGTGAGCCGGCTGTACAGCGAGCTTGGGCTGCCCATCCGCCAGGAGGAAGCGGTATGCCTGTATACGGGCCTATCCACGGACACGGGGAACTTCATCTATGAGGGTACCAACGCCGAAGCCTTCACGCTCATGGCCCGCCTGATGGAGGCGGGGCTTCCCCTCGCCAAGTATGGCCGGATGCTGGTCAGGCGCAAGGAGCGCGCCTTTGTGAGCCTGCTGGGCAAGGCGCTGCCCACCATGGTCTTTCTCTGCGAGGGGGAGGTCGCCGGGATGCAGGTCAGCCAGGCGGACATGGAGGAGGCGGGAGCCACCAGCGAGCATACCGAGGGCGTGGTGGATTATGCCATCGATACCTCCGGCGTCAGGCTGGCTTATTTTGCGCGGGAGATGGAGGACGGCGGCATCAAGTTCAGCCTTCGGGCCCTGTCCCCTTACCGGGTGGACCAGGTGGCCGAGCTCTTTGGCGGAGGCGGCCATCCCCTGGCGTCGGGGTGCACGGTGCATGCGCCGTTAGGGGAGGCCGTGGAGCAGGTGCGCTCGGCGCTGGTCAAGGCCTGGGAAGGGAGCCTTCAGGCGTGACGGGGCAAGAAAGGGAAGAAGCGCTTTGCGGCTTTTTGAATGTGCTCAAGCCGCCGGGCATGTCCTCCGCGGGAGTGGTGGGCATGGTTCGGCGCTTTTTGGGCGGCGCGAAGATCGGCCATGGAGGCACTCTGGACCCGGAAGCGGCGGGGGTGCTTCCCCTGATGGTGGGAAAGGCCACCCGGCTTTTTGACTACATGCAGGAGAAGGAAAAGGCCTATGTGGCGGAGGTAGCCTTTGGCTGCGCCACCGACACCCAGGACGCCCAGGGAACGCCCTTGGCCTGGGGCGAAGGCTGGCCCCAGGAGGCCGCGCTGCGGGCGGCTCTGCCCCGGTTTCAGGGGGAGATCTGGCAGCGCCCCCCCATGTACAGCGCCATCCAGCAGGAGGGAAAGCGCCTGTATGAGCTGGCCCGGGAGGGCAAGCAGGCCGAAATTCCCCCAAGGCGGGTGCGGGTGCATGCCCTGGGCCTGGAGCGGATGACCCCCGGCCACGGCGCGTTGCTGCATGTGGCCTGCTCCAAGGGCTTTTATGTGCGCACCTTGTGCCATGACCTGGGGGAGAGCCTGGGGTGCCCGGCCCATCTGCGGTTTTTGCTGCGGACCCGCTCCGGGATTTTCACCCTGGAGACCGCCCACACCCTGGAGGCCCTGGGGGACGCCGCCCGGGAAGGCGCCATCCGCCAGTGCCTGCTGCCCATGGACGCCCCGTTGGGCCATCTGCCCCGGGCACAGGTTCCCCAGGAGCTTCGCAAGGCTTTTTTCACAGGAGGGGATCTGCCCTGGGCGGGCTTTCAGGAGCTGCACGGCACGGCGGCGGAAGCGGGCGAGGCCGCCTGCCTGTGGGTGGACGGAAGGCTGACGGCCATTGGCCGCCGCCAGGAGGACAGGCTGAAGCCATGCACCTGGCTGGGAGAATAAAAACGCGGGAGGAAAGCGCATGGGCGTTTGCCTGAATGGACACACTGGAGACGGCCACAGTGTGGTTGCGCTGGGCATGTTTGACGGGGTGCACCTGGGGCACCGGGTGCTGCTCAAAAGGGCCAAAGCGCTGGCAAAGCAGCAGGGCGTGGAGCTGGTGGTGAGCACCTTCTCCACCCATCCCATGGAGCTGATCCGGCCGGAGCAGTGCCCTCCCATGCTGACCACCCTGGAAGAGCGGGCCGAGCGCATGCGGGCCCTGGGTGTGGACGTATTGGAGGAGAAGCCCTTTGACAGGGCCGTGATGGACACGCCCCCGGAGGAGTTTATCGCCGGGCTTTGCAAACGGTTCCATCCCCTTTTTATCGTGGTGGGCTACAACCACACCTTTGGCCGCAGGGGCGAGGGAGACCCCAGGCTGCTGGCGGCTTTGGGAGAGGTGTTCGGCTACCGGGCGGAGGTGGTGCCCAGGATCACCCTGGAGGGAAGGGAAGTCAGCTCCACGGTGATCCGGGAGCTTCTGGCAAGGGGCGAGGTGGACCTGGCCCGGCAGATGATGGAGCAGCCCTACCAGCGGCTGGCCCTTGTCACCGGCCGCCAGGGAGAGGTGGCGGCGCTTCAGGCCACGGAGGATGGCAAGCAAGGGGTGGCGCCGGGGCTGTACCGCGCGCTGTTTCAGGCCCAGGGCAGGACCTGGCCCGGGGTGTTGCGGGCCGAAAACCAGGGCGTTGCCCGGGCGTGGCTGCCAGGGGAGATCGCCCCTCAAAGCCAGGTGATGGTCCAATACCTCCATGGACGCAAAAGCCCCGGTGAATGAAAAAACGGGTTTACAAAAGCCGCCGCCCATGGTACAATCATTTGCGTGTTTCTAAACCCAGGGAGAACCGTATGCGCAGCTTGCCGAATGCCAACGGTGGGCTATGGATGCGGCGATAAGCGGGACGCCAAGCGGCGTCACCATCACAAGGAGGCAATTATGCAAAAGGCAGAAATCATCAAGACCTATGCCCGCCACGAAGGCGACACCGGCTCCCCGGAGGTGCAGATCGCGCTGCTCACCGAGCGGATCAACCACCTCAACGAGCACCTCAAGCTCAACAAGAAGGATCACCACAGCCGCCGCGGCCTGTTGCTCATGGTGGGTAAGCGCCGGGGCCTGCTGGATTACCTGAAGAATACCGACATTGAAAGCTACCGGAACCTGATCGCTCAGCTGGGGCTGAGAAAGTAAATCATCCAGGGCTCGAACCAACCGCGCAACGGCGGGGAAACCCGCCGGGCGCGGCTGTTTTGTGAAGAAGGGACATAAGTCCCGGGCCGCCTGGAGGCGGCGGAAGAGGAGTTGCCGCAGGCAACACGGCCTGTGGGCAGGAAGAGGAGTAGGAAATGGAAAACAAGGTTTTTTCCACCGAGCTGGCGGGACGCCCGCTCACCATTGAATTTGGCAAGTATGCCATGCAAGCGGCGGGTTCCGCCCTTGTGCGCTTTGGCGACACCGTGGTGATCGTCAACGCCACCATGTCGGACAAGCCCAGGGAGGGCGTGGACTTCTTTCCCCTGAGCGTTGACTTTGAGGAAAAGCAATACTCCGTGGGCAAAATCCCCGGCGGCTTCATCAAGCGGGAAGGACGGCCCACCGAAAGAGCCACTCTCACCTGCCGGCTGATTGACAGGCCTTTGCGTCCCCTGTTCCCCAAGGGCATGCGCAACGACGTTCAGGTAGTGGCTACCGTGCTGTCCGTGGACAAGGACATTCCCCCGGAAGTCGCCGCCATGCTGGGTTCCTCCGCGGCGCTGAGCGTCAGCGAGATTCCCTGGAACGGCCCCACGGGCACCGTGGTGGTGGGCATGATAGACGGGGAATACCTGCTCTGCCCCAATGAGGAGCAGCGGCAAAAGAGCGATCTGCACCTGACGGTAAGCGGCACCAAGGAGGCCGTGCTGATGGTGGAAGCGGGGGCCAAGGAGGTTTCCGAGGAGAAGATGCTGGGGGCGATTCTCTTTGCCCATGAGGAAATCCAGCGGCTGGTGGCCTTTATTGAGGAAATCCAGCAGGCCATCGGCAAGGAAAAGGTGCAGGTGCCGCTGGTGCTCACCGGCGACGACGTGAAGCAGGCCGTGCGGGAGTACGCCTACGACAAGTGCGCCTACTGCTTTGAAACCACCGACCGCCACGAGCGCCAGGCCCGGGAGGAAGCGGTGAAGGCGGAGTGCATGGAGCATTTCGCCCAGCAGTTTGAAGGCCGCCTCGGCGAGGTGTCCGACGCGCTGTACGCCCTCAACAAGGAAATCATGCGCAAGAAGATTCTGGACAGCGGCCTGCGGGCTGATGGCCGGGGCCTGACCGATATCCGGGCCATCTGGTGCGAGGCGGGCCTGCTCCCCCGTACCCATGGCAGCGCCGTATTCACCCGGGGCGAAACCCAGGTGCTCACCGTTACCACGCTGAGCTCCATGAGCGACGTGCAGATCCTGGACGGCATCGGCACCGAGGACAGCAAGCGCTACATCCACCACTACAACATGCCCCCCTACGCCACCGGCGAGGCGGGCCGCATGAGGAGCCCGGGCCGCCGGGAGGTGGGGCACGGCGCTTTGGCGGAGCGGGCCCTGGAGCCCGTGATCCCCGGCGAGGACGAGTTCCCCTATGCCCTGCGGCTGGTGAGCGAGGTGCTGAGCTCTAACGGCTCCAGCTCCATGGCCTCCGTGTGCGGCAGCACGCTCTCCCTCATGGACGCGGGCGTACCCATCAAGGCCCCTGTGGCGGGCGTCGCCATGGGCCTCATCAAGGAAGCGGACAGCGACCGGGTGGCCGTGCTGACGGACATCCAGGGCTTGGAGGACTTCCTGGGGGACATGGACTTCAAGGTGGCGGGCACCGTGAAGGGCATCACCGCCATTCAAATGGACATCAAGATCGCGGGCATTGACAAGCCCATTCTGGAGAAAGCCCTCAGCCAGGCGCTGGCGGGGCGGCTGCATATTCTCAAGACCATGCTGGACACCCTGGAGCAGCCCCGGGACCACCTGAGCAAGTACGCGCCCAAGATCGTCCGCTTCACCATCAATCCGGAGAAGATCCGCGAGGTCATTGGACCGGGCGGAAAGATGATCAACAAGATCATCGCGGAAACCGGTGTGAAGATCGACATCGAGGACGACGGCCGCGTGTACATCGCCACCCCGGACGAAGCCGCCGCCACCAAGGCCCGCCGCATCATCGAGGGCATCGCCAAGGATGTCGAGGTGGGCGACGTGTATCTGGGCAAGGTGGTGCGCATCATGAACTTCGGAGCGTTCATCGAGCTGACCCCCGGCAAGGACGGCATGCTGCACATCAGCAAGATGGCGGACCACCGGGTGGAGAAGGTTGAGGATGTGATGAACATCGGCGACGAGATCCAGGTGAAGGTCAACGAGATCGACGCCCAAGGCCGCGTGAATCTGCTTCGTAACGATATGACGTACTCCGCTCCCAGCGAAGGGCCGCGGCCCGGAGCCGGACGCGCCCGTCCCCCCCGGCGGGATGGCCGCCAGTAAACCATAGCAGGCGGATGCCCTGCCAGCCGCCGCATGCGTGGGCCTTGCCCCGCAGACGGCGGTTTTTTCAAGGCAGCGCATGGGAGGGCCCAAAGCGGCGCAACCTACCCGCGGGAGGTGACGCCTGATGGCCCGCGCAGAAAGGGAAAGGATCATGTTCGATCAGACGACATTGCCAAACGGGCTCCGTTTGGTGGGGGAGCGGCTGCCCCATGTACGCAGCTGCACCCTGGGGGTGTGGGTGAAGGTGGGCTCCATGAACGAGCTGCCGGAGGAAAACGGCCTCTCCCACTTCATTGAGCATATGGTGTTCAAGGGGACGGCAAAGCGCAGCGCCCGGGACATCGCCCAGGAAATGGACATGGTGGGCGGGCAGCTCAACGCCTTTACCAGCAAGGACTGCACCTGCTTTTACGCCAAGGTCATCGACGAGGACCTGCCCCTGGCGGTGGACATCCTCAGCGATTTGGCGCTGCACCCTGCCTTTGACGATGGGGAGCTGCAAAAGGAACGGGGCGTGGTGCTGGAAGAGATCGCCATGGTGGAGGATACCCCGGAGGATTTGGTGCACGAGCTTTTGAGCGAGGCCCAGTATTCCGGCTCTTTGAAATACCCTATTTTGGGCACCAGCCAGCGCATCCGGGGCTATGGCCGGGAGGATGTGCTGCGCTACTGGCGGCGGCACTATGTGCCCTCCTCCATGGTGCTGGCCATTGCCGGGAACTACGACTGGGACGCCTTTGTGGACCTGGCGGGCCGCTATTTTGACAATTTCCAGGGGCCCGAGGGCCATGGGGCCATGGAGGTTCCCGCCGCGCCCCAGGGCATCCGCAGCGGGCGCAGGGCCAGGGAAAAGGATACGGAGCAGCTCCACATCTGCATGGGCTACCCCGGCCTGGAATTGGGCAGCGACGATTTGTACCCTCTGTCCGTATTCAACAACGCCTTGGGGGGAGGCATGAGCAGCCGCCTGTTCCAGCGCGTCCGGGAGGAGCTGGGCATGGCTTACAGCATCTACACCTACCCCAGCAGCTATCCGGGCTGCGGCGTGTTCAACGCCTACGCGGGCACCACCCCGGAAAACGGCGAAACCGTGCTCAAGGAGATGCAGAATCAAATGGCCCTGCTGCTGAAGGACGGCCTGACCCAGCAGGAGTTTACCAGCGCCAAGGCCCAGCTCAGGGGCGGATTCGTGCTGGGGCTGGAAAGCTCCAGCGGGCGGATGCAGAGCATTGGCCGCAGCATGCTTCTTTTGGACCGCATCAACGACCCGGACGAGCAGCTGAAAAAAATCGACAGGGTCACCATGGAGGATGTGCTGCGGATAGGCGGGGCGGTGCTTCAGGCCAGCCCCAGCGCGGCCATTGTAGGGAAAAAGGCGGAGCGCTTTGTACAAATGATCGGAGGGTGAGCCATGGACAAGCTGGAGCATATTTTCGCGTTGCAGCAAGGCTTTCAGGACAAGCTGAAGCGGGAGCGCCATTTGGAGGACATTCCTCCTGAAGAATGGATTCAGAAGCAGACCCTGGCGATGCTCTCAGAGCTGGCGGAGCTGCTGGAGGAAGTCAACTTCAAGTGGTGGAAAAATCCCCATGAGCTTCGTTCCGGGGCCATTTGGGAGGAGCTTAGCGATATTTTGCACTTCTTTGTGAGCATGTGCCTGGAGGCGGGCATGAGCGCGGAGGACCTGTACAATGTCTACCTGGGGAAAAACAAGGAAAACGTGATGCGGCAGGAGGGCAAGAGCGCCAAGCCCGGCTATGCCCTGGAAGGCTGACGGCCAGCAAGCGCCGCTGCCGCAATTTGCATGGGGCGAGGAAGCCTCCTTTGGACACGCTACGTCCAAAGGAGGCTTTTTGTATGAGGAAAAGGAAGCTTGGTCTGCTGCTGGCCCTTTGCGCAGCGCTGGCCCTGGCCGTGCAAGGCTGCGCGGGCACGGCGGAAACCATCCCCCCCGGCGCCCAGCCCGGAGCCACCCCCGGCAACGCCAATAAGGACGCGGTGCGCTGGCCCCAGGAGAAGATGAAGATGAACCCGGACGGCATTCCCACCCTGTCCGTCTACGTGGTGGACGAGAAAAGGGTGCGGGAGGTGGACGTGGAAACCTATGTCCAGGGCGTGCTGGCGGGGGAGATGAAGAACGATTGGCCCATGGAGGCCCTCAAAGCCCAGGCGATTTTGGCCCGGACCTTTGTGCTGAAATTCGTCCAGGAGAAAAAGAGCCAGTACGAGGGCGCGGATATCTCCACGGATGTGGAGGAGGCCCAGGCCTACGACGCCAAGGCCGTGGACGAGCGCATCAAGCAGGCCGTCAAGGAGACCAGCGGCGTGGTGCTCTCCAGCCAGGGAGAGCTGCCCTATACCTGGTTCCATGCCCACAGCGGCGGCATGACCGCCCTGGCCAAGGAGGGCCTGAACTGGAACAAGGAGGAGCCGCCCTATACCCGGGTCATCGAAAGCCTGGAGCCCGCCCCGGACCAGGTGGAGGACACCCAGGAGCTGGCCCAGGCCGAGGCTTGGGAAGCCTCTTTTTCCCTGGATGATTTTCAGGCCGCTTGCCAGAAGCAAAACCAAAAAATCAAGGTGGCCAAGGATAGCAAGCTGGCTATTGGCGACAAGGGAGACAGCGGCCGGGCCGTAACCCTCACCGTGGACGGCCAGGACGTGAACGCGGCGGACCTGCGCATCGCCCTGGGCAGTACCAAGATGCGCTCCACGCTGCTGACGGACCTCTCCATGAAGGAGGGCCGCGTAGCCATGGCGGGCAAGGGATACGGCCATGGGGTGGGCATGAGCCAATGGGGCGCGTATGGCATGGCGGCCCAGGGAAAGAAGGCCAAGGAGATCATCCGCCATTACTTCCAGCAGGTGGAAGTGGTAAAGTTATGGTAACGGGGGGACGGGGATATGTGTGGGTTCTTGGGGGCATGATGCCCCTAAGAATCCATCAAAAATAATCAAAATGATGGAATGCCAAAGGGATCAGGTTCCGGCTCTTCGGTGTCGCGGCCTGCACTGCCGTTTGGCCGCTCGCCTCATCCCCCAGCTTCGGGTCGCTAGCCCTTCGGGCTGTGCCCACTGGGCACACGCTTCCCTTTGCTGCCTTTGGCATTCCATCATTCCGTTTTCAACTGGCAGCCCTAAACCAACGGCTGTTTTTTCAGCCAAGGAGATAGCGGAGCGCATTGGGAACCAAAAGATGCAAGAGCGTCAGCAGCACCGTCAGCAATGCCGCCCGTTTATGCCATTTGAAAAATACGACTTTTTTCTTCTTGTAAAACAAGATTCCCAGCACAACGGCAGCGAGGACCATGATCCCGGCCAGCGTACCCGTATGTGGCCGCAGCGCCCCCAAAGCCAGATAACCGTGCGCCAGGGCAATGAGCAGCAGACAGACGCCCAACGGCTTGTGCATAGCGCGCAGAACCTTCATCAGCCTTGTGGATGCAAGCTTCTTTTTCGGGAAAAAAAGTTGGCCCAGCCGGCGCAGCCAGTAAGGCGAGGTGATGACAATCAGCAAAGCCACATTGATGATGCCTAGTATTCTATACAACTTGCATTTCCCTTTCGCGTTTATTCTACTATTTTCCCCATGACCGGCATCCTTGTAAGCACGGAGAGCCCGTGAGGAGAGACACTTTTGATTTTATCCGTAAGATCCTGCCCGGCGGAGTACCCGTTATGCTCCCCGTTTTTCCATCTGGAACTGCCGCTCACATCATAAATGACGCCGTCAACAGCGATATAAGCCGGGTTCCCGTCCTTTCCATCGTAGGCCGCAAGCTCCTCAAGGGTCAGTTCCAGCTGGGGATTCTGAGAGCTGTCGGACGCGGCGCTTGGCTGAGGACTGCCGGACGCAACGTTCGTCGGCGGTTGCGGGGTGCAGCCGGGGCTCATGAGCAGCAGTAAAATGGCGACGGCGATCAAAAAGATTCTGTGTTTTTTCATCCCAAATCCCTCCAATTCTTTTTCGTTGCCTACTTGGCGTCCCTTTACAAAAAATAATAGGACATACCCCTATATTTGTCAAGAAATGCCAGGATGGAAACGCATATTTTGGGGCGCATGACAGCGGGGAAGCGAAAGCCGCTTCCCCGCAAATTTTTTCAAGTATCCCTAAAGGTGGGCTCTTAGGGGCATCATACCCCTAAGCAGGGGTTTGGGATCAGCGCCCCAACGTTCCCCGCCCCGTCCTCCCGCCGTTTCGTCCGTCCCCGCCCCCTACAGCAAGATGCAGATCATGCCGCCATTGCCCTCGTTGATGATCTTGGAAAGGGTCTCCTGTACCTTCTCCTGGGCGTCGGCGGGCATGCGCATCAGCTTGTTGCTGAGCCCCTCCCGCACCAGCTCGTGAAGGCTCTTGCCAAAGAAGTTGGTGTTCCAGATCCGCTGGGGATCGTTTTCGAACTCCTCCAGCAGGTAGCGCACCAATTCCTCGCTTTGCTTTTCCGTGCCCACCACCGGGGACACCTCGGTCTCGATGTCCACCCGGATCATGTGCAAGGAGGGGGCGTGGGCTTTGAGCTTCAATCCAAAGCGGCTGCCCTGCTGGACGATCTCCGGCTCCTGAAGGGTGAGCTCGCCCATGGTGGGGGTCACCAGGCCGTAGCCGGTTTCCCTCACGCTTTTCAGGGCCTGGGCCACGTGGTCGTACTCGGTCTTGGCCGTTACCAGCTCCTTCATCAGCCGCAGCAGGTGGGCGTCCCCCCGGATCTCCGTGCCGCACTCCTCCCCCAGCACGCGGTTGAACAGGCCTTCCCGCAGGGGAAGGGCAAAGCGCAGCCGCCCCTGGCCCAGGTCGATGCCGTCGGTGACGATGCCCTCGGAGTAGGGGGAATCCGCGAAGGCGGCGGTGAAGTTCCCATGGTCCCGCATTTTGCTGACGCTAGACGCCCCGCTTTGCACCAGCTCCAGCACATGGCGGATGAGCCAGTGGTTTTCATCCAGGGCATGCAGCCACGCGGGCACGGTCATACGGATCTCCCGCAGGGGGAACTGGAAGAGCACCTGCTCAAAGACGTTCTGGATATCGCTCAGCTCCATCTCCTTGACGTTCAAGGAGAGCACGGGCACGTCGTAGCGCTGGCTGAGGCTGTCCCGAAGCTTCAGGGTTTTTTCGTCCTGGGGGGTGCGGGAGTTGAGGACCATGACAAAGGGCTTGCCAAGCTGCTTGAGCTCGTTCACCACCCGGGCCTCCGGGTCCACATACACCTCCCTGGGCAGCTCGGTGATGCTTCCGTCCGTGGTCATTACCAGCCCGATGGTGGCGTGCTCCGCGATCACCTTCCGGGTGCCGATCTCCGCGGCCTGCTCAAAGGGGATGTCGTGGTCAAACCAGGGGGTGTGCACCATGCGGGCGCTGCCGTCCTCCTCAGTGCCCAAGGCCCCGTCCACCATGTACCCCACGCTGTCCACCATGCGGATGCGCACAGTGGCCTGGTCGCTCATGGAGACAGTCACGGCCTCGCTGGGCACGAACTTGGGCTGGGTGGTCATGATGGTGCGCCCGCTGCCGCTTTGGGGGAGTTCGTCCGCCACCCTGGAGCGCTTGGGGCTTTGGGGCATGTTGGGTAACACAAGCTCCTCCATGAACCGGCTGATAAAAGTACTTTTGCCCGTTCGCACCGGTCCCACCACGCCGATGTACACATCGCCGTCGGTGCGCTCAGCGATATCCCTGTACAGGTTAAATGGTTTTTCCTTCACGGTGATACCCTCCTTGAATGTACGCTTGTGGGAGGATATGCGTAGGGAGCCCGGCCTATGAAGGGACTTGAAGGATTTACAGCTTCGCCATGCCAAAGGTTCAAAAAAGGAATGAAATTTTTGGGCCGTTGCGGTATACTAGAGTGCGAATGTAGGGCAAGGAGGGAGCGCATGCCTCAGCACGAGATTGAAGTGGCCACGGAGCGGCTGGCTCAGGCCATCCGGGAGAGCGAGGAGTACATCCTTTACAGCGGCCTGAAGGAAGCTGTGATGAGCGATGAAACCAACCGCACCTTGCTGAAGGAATACCAAAAGACGCAGGCCGTATTGCAGATGGCGGCCATGGCTGGGAAGGAAGCGGACGAGGATACGGTGCAGCGGTTTTCGCAGCTTTCCAGCCTGTTGTACATGAACAACGAGGTGGCGCAGTATTTGCTGGCGCAGCTTCGGGTGCAAAAGCTGGCGGGGGATGTGTTTGGACAGCTTGCCGCCGCCGCCGGGCTCGAGTTTGATTTGCCTGGCATGTAAAGGGGGAGACGGGTTGGCTAGAAACAGAAGAACCAAGGAGTACGACCACGAGTCCTTGCGGGATGAGCGGGAATATGGATTTTATTGGTATAGCGGCATCTGGCATATCCTGCGCCCTGTGCTGATCGGCCTGGCGGCGCTGGTGCTGGTTTTTGGGCTGCTCTCCACGGGCTACGGGGTGATCGACCAGCAGTTTTTAAGCGCTGTGGACCCACAGGATACCACGGAGGTTCCCTTTTCCATCGCCAGCGGTTCCAGCCTCACCAAGGTGGCGGGAAGCCTGGAGCAGCAGGGGCTTATCAAAAACCGCTCCGTTTTTAAGTATTACTGCGATTTCGCGGGCCTGGGGCAGAAGATTCAGGCCGGGGATTACCAGCTCAGCAAGAGCATGGACATGTTTGCCATCGCCGATAAGCTCACCACCGGGGATGGGCGGCCCATCACCGCCAAGATCACCTTGATCCCCGGCTGGACGGTGGAGGACTTGGCGGCCCAGCTGAAGCAGCAGGGGGTCATCGCCGATGAAAGCGCGTTTTTGGCCCAGTGCCGTACCGGGGAAGGGCTGACGGATTACTACTTCATCCAGGAGGAGCTGAAAACCGACCGGATCCAGGAGCGCAAGTACCTCCTGGAGGGATACCTGTCCCCCAACACCTACGAGGTGTACACCACGGCCAGCGCCACCGACATCCTGAAAAAATTCCTGGACCAAACGGACAAGGTATTCAGCTTTGAGTGGCAGGAGCAAGCCGCCCAGGAGAAGCTGACCATAGACCAGGTGCTGACCCTGGCCTCCTTGATTGAGAAGGAAGCCAAATCTCCGGATTTCGCCAAGGTTTCCGCGGTGTTCCACAACCGCCTGGACAGCAAGATGACTTTGGGCAGCGACGTGACCATCCACTACATCACGGGGGAGCGCCGCATGAGCCTGAGGCGCAGCGACCTGTCCGTGGAGTCCCCCTATAACACCTACCTGCACGCGGGGCTGCCCCTGGGGCCCATCTGCAACCCCTCGGCGGAGGCCATCAAGGCCGCCCTGTATCCGGACGAGGTCTTTGTGGCGGAGCGGTACCTGTATTTCTGCAGCAAGGACCCGGATACCGGGGAGTTGCATTTCAGCAAGACCCAGGAGGAGCACGACAGGGCCGTGCAGATTTATGCGCCCCTGTGGCAGGCCTATGACCAGGAGCGGGGCATGTAGCCATGGGCAAACGAATGGAGCTGCTGGCCCCGGCCGGCGGCATGGAACAGCTGAAGGCTGCCCTCCGCTTTGGCGCGGACGCGGTATACGGCGGCATGAAGGGCTTTGGCCTTCGGGCCTTTGCGGGAAATTTTGATGAAGAGGGCCTGGGGGAGGCGGTGCGCCTCGCCCAGGCCCTTGGCAAGCGCTTTTATGTGACGTTGAACATTTTGCCTTTGGACCGGGATATGGAGGGCTTGCTGGCGGCGGCCCGGCAGGCCTGGGCCGCGGGGGTGGACGGGGCCATCGTCAGCGATATCGGAGCGGCGCTGATGCTAGGGGAGGCGTTGCCCGGACTGCCGCTGCACATCAGCACCCAGGCCAATGTGATGAACAGCCGCGCCGCGCTGCACCTGCACCGGGCCGCAGGGGCCCAGAGGGTGGTGCTTTCCCGGGAGATGAGCCTGGAGGACATCCGCCTCATGAGGGCGGGATTGCCCGGGGAAGTGGAGCTGGAGGCCTTTGTGCACGGGGCCATGTGCGTGGCTTACAGCGGGCGGTGCCTCCTCAGCGGCGCGTTGACCGGCCGCAGCGGCAATAGGGGCCAGTGCGCCCAGCCCTGCCGCTGGCAGTACCATGTGGTGGAGGAGAAAAGGCCCGGGGAGTATTTGCCCGTGATGGAGGATGAGCGGGGAACCTATTTATTTTCCGCCTACGACCTGTGCATGATGGAGCATCTCCATGCGCTGAAAGAGGCGGGGATCGCCAGCCTGAAAATCGAGGGCCGCATGAAAACCGCCTACTATGTAGCCACCGTGGTGGGGGCCTACCGCCGGGCCCTGGACCTGCTGGAATTACAGGGGGAGGCGGCGTACCTGGCGGCTTTGCCGGAATTGATGGCTGAATTGGGCAAGGCCAGCCACCGCCGTAGCAACACCGGGTTCTTCTATGGCGCGCCCCAGCCCCCGGCGGGGGCGGAGGGCTTTGAGCAATCCATGGAGTATGTGGGGGACGTGGCCTCCGGCGCGGCGGCGGGGGAGGCCGCCACCGTGGTCCTGAAAAACCGGTTCTATGCGGGGGATGCTTTGGAGGTATTGACCCCTTCGGGAAGCAAAGCCTTCCTGGTGGAGAGCCTGCGTCTGGCGGACACAGGGGAGGAAATCCAAACCGCAGGCGTGGCGGGCACAAGGCTTCTGATGGCCTTTCCCTTTGCCGTTGAGGCCGGAGACCTGCTGCGGGGCCCCAACCGCAACCACAGGCCGGTGGACAAAAGCCATGCATGATCCCGGGGGGGCGGGCCGGTTCCCCCTTCCACAGCAAAAGGACGCCCAAGGGCGTCCTTTTGCCATCCTTTTCTTTTTCCGGGCATTGGCATTTGCCCATCCTACCATCGTCTAATCAGTGTAAGGAGGTGAGCGGAAGTGAACATCGCTTTGGTACCGGGCGAGGTTCGGGAGCAGCGGCTGGAAGCATGGCTCACTGAATACGGCGACGCGGTCCTGCGGATGTGCTTCGTCTATCTGGCGGACCGCGCCCTGGCAGAGGACGCTCTGCAAGATACCTTCGTGAAGGTGTGGCGCAATATGGACCGCTTTGAGGGGCGAAACGCCAGCACGGCGAAAACCTGGATCATGCGCATCGCCATGAACACGTGCAAGGATTACAGGCGCTCCGCCTGGCTGCGGCATACGGACCTCACCAAGGCAATCGAGGACCTGCCCTTGGTGTTTCCCGACGTGGTGAGCGAGTCCCGCGCCCTCTTTTTGGACGTGATGCGGCTTCCGGCCAAATACAAGCAGGTGATTCTGTTGTACTATTTCCATGACATGACCATGGCCGAGGTGGGGGAGGCGCTGCACCTCAGCCGCAGCGCCATACAGCATCGGCTGAAAAAGGCATATGCGCTGCTTCGCTATGAACCGGAGGGGAGTGATTTCGATGAAGCGGAACAATGCGATTCGTGACAGCCTGAACGGGAATCTTTCCGGCTTGTATGTATCCGGGCAGCGGCATGCGGAACTGATGAGAGAGATCGTAGGAGGCAGAAAAATGAAGAAAAAGCAATCGGTTGCCCTTGTGCTGGCAATGACCTTGATTTTGGTGGCCGCGGCGGCGCTGGCGTACACGCTGATGCGCTCGCCCCAGGCGGAGGCTGTGACCGGGGCGCGCCAGGCCCTTTCCCGCGCCTATGGATTGACTGCCGAAACCATGGGCCTGTTTAACACGGCGGCGGCAAAGGACGGCGAGGAGTGGACCGTGACCCTGACCGCCGCCAGCTTCCCCGATTCCCTTCTGGGGGAATACAGGGTGGTCATGAAGAATGGCGAGGCGAAGGCTTCCTGGTCCTATGACGAGGCGGACAAAGCCCTGTGGCAAAACGGCGACCTTTCCTCCCCAATATGGGCGCAGCCGCAAATGGAAAAGGCGCTGCGGGACCGGGCCTCGGCCGATGAATACAGCCGGAAGGCCTATGCCGCGGCCCAGAATGCCGCGCCGGCGCAGGCCACGGCGCTGCCCATTGATCCTGGGCAGCTCAAGGAGGGCGAGGGATGGTGGAACGGCGAAATCGTCCGCAAGGGGGAGCCCGGCCCGGAGGATATGCCAAAAGAGAAGGCCTTGCAGCTGGGCTATCAGGCCCTGGCGGAGGAGTTCAGCCTGCGAAGGGATGCGCTGGAGGCCGGCACGGTGATAAACGAGGACTTTTACATCCGGGAGGGGAAAAATCCCGCGTGGGGCTTTAGCATCTACATCCCCGTGGACGGCGTTCCTTTGGACTGCGGGGTCGTACTGGACGCGCGCACCGGGGAAATCCTCCTTACCAACGTCATCACCGGAGCCAATGAGTAACGCGGCGTAAAGCGGCCCGCTCGGGGATTCGCGCATCGCCACGGAGCGGCATGAGAGGGAAAGAGATAATTTTCCTTGTCATTTCCTGGACGCTTTGCTATAATCGTTCTGACGATTTTGGAAAGGGGTACAAATTGAAATGACATTTTTCTCTCAAATGCTTGCGGGTCTGGCAGACGCCGCCGGAGCAACGGGCGCCGCTGCCAATGGAGCGGTTGCCGCCGGTGGCACCGGCGAACTCCTGGGCATGATCATCCCCATGGTGCTGATGTTCGTGGTATTCTACTTCCTTTTGATCCGTCCCCAGCGCAAGAAGGATAAAAAGGTGAAGGACATGCTCGCCAACCTGAAGATGGGCGACCGCATCTGCACTATCGGCGGGATCTACGGCACCATCACCGCCATCAAGGACGACACCATCGAGCTGTCCGTGGGCAAGGACAATGTGAAACTGATTTTTGCCCGCTGGGCCATCCGCAACGTGGAAGAGATTTCCGTGGAGAATGACAGCGAAGCCTTGAACTAAAAAATCAAACAGCATGAACTGCAGCGGGAGGGGCTTTGGCCCCTCCCGAACGCATCGAAGGGAGGAGGATCACGAAATGAAGAGACAGACTGTCCTGCGTGTGGCGCTGCTTCTATTGGTGTGCATGCTGGCTTTGGGCAAGGGTGACATAGCCGGAGCCCTGGCAACAGCCAGTGCCTTGGACTACCCTGTGGAAGGGCTGACCATTGATAAGCTTTCCACCCGCAGCGGCCCGGGCACCCACTACCGGGAAACGGGTACCTACAAGGTCCAGGACCAATACGTCCCCCTATTTTCCGTGGCCTACGACGGCAGCGGCGTGTGCTGGGTGCAATGCGATATCCCCTACGGCAACAAGCTCCGCCGCCTCTATACCGGCTTGAAACGCTTTGACGCCTCCACCTTCGATCTTTCCAGCCTGCCGGAGGAGGACCCGATGGATTTTGACGAGCGCGTCAGGGTGCTTGTTACCTCCAAGGCCCTGTATGGTCCTGGCCGGACCTATGACGTCTATGATAAGCTGACGGTGGACAAGGGACAGCGCGTCACCGTCATCGCCATCCAGGAGGACTATGCCCAGGTAGAATGGACCACCTCCAAGCAGAGCTACCGGGCATGGGTACTTCTTTCCACGCTGGATTACTGAGGAAAAGAATCTTCTCGCATTGTCCGGTAGTGATGGTTGCGGGAAAAGGGAAAAGCCCCTGAGGGGGCCTTCAGACCGCTGAAAAAGCCCATGTTTTCTGTAAGAGAACATGGGCTTTAAGCAAAAGAGAAGGAAAAAGGGGAGGAAAAATAAAGGCGAAATGCCTTGGCGATGCGTTTCATGTTCTGGACGGCAGCGGGGGGCAAGCCCTGCCCTATGCCCGCCAGACCAGGCATGCGGGCATAGGGCAGGCCATGCATTCTTTGGCCTTCGGGAAGGAACGCTCAATGGTTTCCTTGCGCCAGCGGTAGAGTCGCTTTCCATTGTGTGTTTTGGTAAAGGCGTTCGCCTTGTCCAGATCGTCCTGCCACACATGCCGCGTCACCGCCCGCTTTTTATGCCTGTTGGCCTTAGCCTTTACATGGGTGGAATCCGTATACAGGATGGCCCCTCCCACCAGCCCCTTGTAGCTGGCCTGCCGGAGGATCTCATTGAAAATTTGCTCTGGCATAGGGTTGTCTCGGAACCGACGCTTTCGGTTCACGTTCAGCGTGGTTGCGTCCGGCGCCTTCTCCGTCAAGTTCAAGCCACAAAACCACTCATAGGCTTCTTTCCCTTGCTATATTCGACATTTTATCCCCTTTCTCTTGCCTCTTACACCAAAAAGGCCCGTTGACGCTACCTTTGTCAACGGGCCAAAGCGGGAGGAGCTTTGGCCCCTCCTGCTTTCCCGTGGGAAAAAGCGGGCCGCCCAAGGGAAGCCAGGGCGGGGCAACGCTTAAAAAAGGAGCCGGAACCTTTTGGGAAGAGCATGTTCCCTTTCCCTCCCTCATAGGCTATAGCAAAGCGAAGGGACAAGGAGGGTTTTTCATGCCGACCTATCAAGCCGGTGGCAACAGCACCGCCAGGCGGACCCGCAGGCGGGCTAGCACCTATCAAAAGAGCACTTGGGGGCGTTTTGTGCGGGGCTTGCTGGCGGCCCTGGGCGTGACCATCGCGGGCATATTGCTCTTTGCGCTGCTCATGCAGTGGCTCCGTCCCAGCGACGCCGTGATCCGGGTGGTGAACCAGGTCATCAAGCTGGGCTCCATCTTGCTGGGCGTATGGGTGCTGGTGGGCCGGGGAGGCGAGCGCTCGCTGCTCCAGGGGGCGGGCCTGGGCCTGGTGTATATGGGCCTGGGGGTGGGCCTGTACGCGCTCCTGTCCGGGCAGCAGCTGCCCATTTCCGCCTACCTGGCGGACCTTGCCATGGGTGTGGCCGGAGGCGGCATCGCGGGCATGCTCTTTGGCAATCTGAAGAAATAGGCCCTTTTTCGCCCCCAGCATTGAAATTCCGGGGCCAATGATGTATAATCACCAAGGATAGGAATTTACATGGAGGGGTATAGATGAAGCACATTCAGATCGTTTCCAAGCCCTGTCTGCGCGAATCGCTGGTTCACGGCGGTTGCGGCGAGTGCCAGAGCTCCTGCCAGAGCGCTTGCAAGACCAGCTGCACTGTGGCCAACCAATCCTGCGCCAATCAGGAAACCCAGAAGGCGCTGGCGGGTCGCGAGGGTAAGCTGAACCGTTCCTTCGGCAAATAACCCATGAGTGTAAAAAGGCGACCGCATTGGCCTGTGGGGCGATGCGGCGTTTTTTATGGGAAAAGGTACCTCAAAGGATGGAGGCAAACGGATGATTCACCTTTTTCGGGCTTTGGACAAGCCCATGGCCTTGGATGTGGGCAGCGGCGCTGTGCATGGCCTGGACGAAATCGCCTTTGACGCGCTCTCCCTGATTTTGGAGCGGAAAGGGGAGGATATCGTTGAAACGCTGGCGGAAAAATACCCTCGGGACGAAGCCGAGGAAGTGGTGGCCGAGCTTCGCCAGCTGATGGAGATGGGCTATTTGAACACTTCCGACGATTATTCCGGCGTTCAGGTGGCGGACGCGGGGGTGGTGAAGGCCATGTGTCTGCTGGCGGCCCACGACTGCAACCTGCGCTGCCAGTATTGCTTCGCGGACGCCGGTGAATTCCACATGCGCAGCCGCTCCATGCTTTCCTTGGAAACGGGCAAAAAGGCCCTGGACTGGCTGGTGGCCCACAGCGGCAACCGGAAGAACCTGGAGGTGGATTTCTTCGGAGGCGAGCCCCTGATGAACTTTTCGGTGATCCGGGAGGTGGTGGCCTATGGCCGGGAGCTGGAAAAGAAGCATGGTAAGGTGTTCAAATTCACCACCACCACCAACGCCGTGATGCTGAATCAGGAGATCATGGATTTCCTGAACAGGGAGATGGACAATGTGGTCATTTCCCTGGACGGGCGCAAGGAGGTTCATGACCGCATGCGCCCCACCCCGGGCGGCAAGGGCAGCTATGACCTGGTGATGGCGAAGGCCAAGGAGCTTGTGGCCCGGCGCGGCCAGCAGCGCTACTACCTGCGGGGCACCTTCACCCGGCATAACCTGGACTTTGCCCAGGACGTGCTCCATCTGGCGGACGAGGGCTTTGAGCAGCTTTCCATCGAGCCGGTGGTGACCGAGGAAAGCCGGGAATACGCCATCCGGGAGGAGGACCTGCCCCTGGTGTTTGAGGAGTACGAAAAGCTGGGGAAGGAATACCTCAAGCGCCGCTCAGACGGGCGGTGGTTTAACTTTTTCCATTTCATGGTGGACCTCACCGGAGGCCCCTGCCTCAAAAAGCGCCTCACCGGCTGCGGCGCGGGCAATGAATACGTGGCGGTGACGGCGGAGGGGGACATTTACCCCTGCCACCAGTTTGTGGGCCGCCAGGGCATGCGCATGGGCAGCGTACTGGACGGCAGCTTTGACACATCCATCCAGAACGCCTTTCAGCGGAATCATGTGCTCAGCAAGGAAAAATGCCGCCAGTGCTGGGCCCGGTTTTATTGCAGCGGCGGCTGCGCGGCCAATGCCCATGCCTTCCATGGGGACATCAGCCAGCCCTACGAGATGGAGTGCGAAATGGAGCGCAAGCGCCTGGAGTGCGCCATGGCCATCGCCGCTTTGGAGCAGGCGGACCAAGACGGGGCGGATTTGTGAACAGAACCGCCCAAAGCGTTTGCGGTATTTCCAAATAATGTTCATGCTCCGTTCATATTCCGGTCAAAAATCAGTGGTACGATAGCACCGTGACAAGGAGGGATCAATGATGAAGCACCAAGTGCAATCTAAAAAGATCTTCGGGTATATCGCAATGACTCTGGTACTGGCAATGGTGGTCACCGCTTCCACGGCGCTGATTCGGATGAACAGCAACGCCACGGCGGAGCCCGTCACCCTTTCCCAAAGCGCCACGGTGGTGCAAAGCCCCTTCACCGAGCCGGTCCAAAAGGTGAAGGACAGCGTGGTTGGGGTTGATAACTACGGCATGGTGTCCCGCAGTGGCGGCGGCATGTACGGCTTTGGCTTCGGCTTTGGCTTTGGCGGCGGCGGGCAGCAGCCCGATCAGGACAGCGCCCGAGAGGTGCTCCAGGGCTCCGGCAGCGGTGTGGTCATCGCCACCGGCTATGTGGTCACCAACTACCATGTGGTGGATGGTAACACACGCTTGGAAGTCACCGCCGGGGACAACACCTTTCCCGCCACCGTGGTAGCCTCGGACGAGAACCTGGACGTGGCCGTGTTGAAGGTGGAAGGCCTGGACCTGACCCCCGTGACTTTGGGGGACAGCGATGCCCTGAACGTGGGGGACTGGGCCATCTGCATCGGCAATCCCCTGTCCTTCAGCGGCACCACCACCGTGGGGGTTATCTCCGCCTTGGGCCGGGAGATTAAGGACACCAGCCGGGACGCATACGGCCGCCGCACCGAGTACGTCAATGAGATGATCCAGACCGACGCGGCCATCAACGCCGGCAACAGCGGCGGCGGCATGTTCAACGTGGCGGGCGAGCTGGTGGGCATTCCCAGCAGAAAAATCTCCAGCTCCTTCTACTCCTCTTCCTCTGTGGAAGGCATCGGCATGGCGATTCCCATCAACGCCGTCAAGCCCCTGCTGGAAGGCGCCCTGAGCGGCCAGATTTCCGGCAACGTGACCTCCGGCCAAAACCAAGACGCCAACGCCCCCATCACCTCCGCTGGCAAGCCCCGCATCGGCGTCAGCGTGGCGGACATGAACAGCTCCAACTACGCGGTAGCCTCCGGCATTCTGCCCACCGGCGCTTATGTGACCGAGGTGGAAAGCGGCTCCCCCGCTGAGAAGGCCGGCCTGAAGGAAGGCGACATCATCGTGGATGTGGACGATACCGTCATCACCTCCACCCAGCAGATGGTCAGCCTTCTCCAGGCCAAGGAGGCGGGCCAGACCGTAGCGGTGAAGATTTACCGGGTGGAGGGCCTGCCCAGCATTGAGAACTACGAGGATATCCCCGAAGGGGAATACATAGACCTCACCATTGAGCTGGCGATTTTGGACAATGTGAAGCAATAACCGGGGGTTTCGAGCCAGGGGTTTCACCCCTGGACCCCACCAGGGATTTCATCCCTGGACCCATCATCAGGGCCGCTAACGCGGCCCTGAAATTTTTGGGCAAAAAATTCACGTCCGACGCGGGGGATGGGGGATATATCAATTGGGTGAACATGATGAAACGTCGCCGGTAGCATACCCTGGTAGGACTTGTGCAAGACTTTGGTTCAGCGGTAGCCATGGCTGTGCGCGGTGAAAACAATCAAAACCCGCCCCTTCCATTTCGGAAGGGGCGGGCCGTTTGTTTTGGAGGCATATCCCCTGGGCTTGTCAGAAGGACGCGCCTCTCTGGCCGCATGCCGGGACCACTATTCAGCGCGGTATTCTTGGAGGCTTTGTGCGGCGGGGATTCCAAACAAGAACTCCTGGCCGTGGGCGGAGGGAACAGGGGCTACATACAAAAACGTCCCGGTGGATGAAATCCATCGGGACGCAAAGGGTCAAATTTCCATGATAATCGGCAGCACCATGGGGTTGCGCTTGATCTTCTCGTAGATATAGCGGTGGAGCTCATCCTTGATCCGGTTTTTCATGCCCTGCCAATCGCTGCCCTCGATGCGGCCATAGCTCATGACGATGCTGCGGGCCAGATCCCGGCTGTTTTCAATGATGTCCTCGTTCTCCCGCACGTAGACGAAGCCCCGGCTGATGATATCCGGGCCGGAAACCAGCGTGCCGTTGTCCCGGTCAATGGCCATCACCACGATGATCAGGCCGTCCTGGCTGAGGTGCTTGCGGTCCCGGAGCACCACATTGCCCACGTCCCCAATGCCCAGGCCGTCCACCAGCACGCCGCCGGTGGGCACCACCCCGGTGATCGCCAGGCTGTCGCGGTTCATTTCGATCACCTGGCCGATTTCGGGGATGATGATGTTCTGGCTGGGGGTACCCAGGCTTTCCGCCAGCTCCGCGTGCTGCCAAAGTTTGGAGTACTCGCCGTGGATGGGGATGAAGTACTGGGCCTTGCAAAGCACGTGCAAAAGCTTGATCTCCTCCTGGCAGGCATGGCCGGATACGTGCACCTCGCCCAGCTGGCCGTACACCACGTTGGCGCCGCAGCGGTAGAGCTGGTTGATGACCCGGGCCACGGGCTTTTCATTGCCGGGGATGGGGGAGGCGGAGATAATGACCATGTCCGAGGGGCGGATCTGCAATTTGCGGTGCTCGTTGTAAGCCATGCGGGTCAGGCCGGCCATGGCCTCGCCCTGGCTTCCGGTGGTCACCACCAGCAGTTCCTCGTCGGGGTAGTTGTCGATATCGTCGATGTCCACGATATTTTCCTCGGGGATGGTGAGCTCGCCGATGGACAGGGCCACCCGGGTCACGTTCACCATGCTCCGGCCTATGAAGCAGACCTTGCGGCCGAAGATGGCGGCGGAGTCCACCACCATCTGCACCCGGTGGATGTTGCTGGCGAACATGGCCACGATGACCCGGCCCTTGGCCTGCTGGAACATATCGATGAAGGTCTGGCCGATTTTGGTTTCGCTCATGGTGTATCCCTTGCGGTCCACGTTGGTGGACTCGCACAGGAAGGCCAGCACCCCTTTTTTGCCGTAGGCGGCGAAGGTGGCCAGATCCGTGACCACGCCGTCAATGGGGGTGAAATCCACCTTGAAGTCGCCGGTCATGATGATGGTGCCCGCCGGGCAAGTGATAGCCAGGGATACCGCCCCCGCGATGGAGTGGTTCACATGGATGAACTCCACCGTGAAAGCGCCCAGCTTGATTACGTCCGAGGGCTTGATTACGTTCAGCGGAACCCCGGTGACCCGGTGCTCCTTGAGCTTTAAATCCACCAGGGCCAAGGTGAGCTTGGTGCCGTACAGCGGCAGGGGAACCTGCCGGAGCACATAGGGGGTTGCGCCGATATGGTCCTCATGGCCGTGGGTAAGCACCATGCCCCGGATGCGGGACCTGTTTTTCACCAAATAGGATACGTCCGGGATCACCAGGTCCACGCCCAGCATGTCTTCCTTGGGGAAGATGGAACCACAGTCCACCACCAGGATATCGTCCTCATATTCAATGGCGGTGATGTTTTTGCCGAATTCGTCCACCCCGCCTAAAGGAATAATTCGCAACTTGGATTCGTTTTCTGCCATCGGGAAAACTCCTTTCAAACTAGAACTGGAAGCAATCCCAGATGGCCTGGCATTGCCCAGAAGAATAACACTTGGAACTGGAGCCTGACAAACTTTGTGATCGTCAAAAGCTATAAACACAATATCGCAAAGCGCACACAATGAACACACAAACATTGGGAGCGTTGCGAGCCGTTTCATCGGAGGAAAACACGTATGTTTACACGTTGTAGGCCTCGTTCACTGATAACCATAGTATTATACCACGGTATTCTAAAAATGAACAGAGGCAAAGCAAACTTTTCCCCACAGAGTTTCGTGGCGAAATTTAGACGAATAGTCTAAAAGCTTATCGCTGAAAAGCCGTAGGGTTTCCGTCGCAGTTCAAATCCTCCTTGGAGGGCTTTTGGCCATACACCTGCGCCACCCGGGGCGTCCATTCGGGGCGGCCCTTGATGCGCTTCTCGTTGAGCCATAGCGCCAGCAGCGCCAGCCCCAGCCCCAAGGCCCCTCCCAGCAGGACCGGGCCGTCGGAGCCCTTCCCCGCCAGATAGCCCAGGGTCAAGCCCGCCAGCAATCCACCCAGGGGAAGGACGAAGGCCAGGGCCGTGGCCTGAAGAAAGCGCCCGTCCGGGTGCTCCACCCGTACCCAGTCCCCGGCTTTGCAGTCCGCCTTCAGGGCGATCACGCCCCTGTGGCTTTGGGCCCCGCACGCGCCGCATTTCGCGCAAGCATCGGGCCGGGTATACTCAATGGTGGCTATGCCCTTATCTTCATCATATGCAATGACTTGCCCAAACTTCGTCATATGGCGCTCCCCAAAAGAAACTTTAGACTTATTATCATACGTCAAGTTTGGAAAAAGTCAAGTAAATTTAAACAAAACATATTGACACCTACGCCTTGAGGTGCTAAAATGTAAAATTGCATCAGTATCGTTACTGAGCAGTTTGGCGACTTTTGGCTGATTGGTATTGTACATGCCAATCGCAAAAAAAGCAACAGGAAAATCTTGTTGCCCCGTAAGGGATTGCCGGATTGACCGGTGGGTGCGGTGCGAGAACATAAGGGGTGATGGCATTTATGGTGCATGAGGTTCACATGGGGAAGCTGAGGAAGCGAATGAGCTTCTCGCGCATCGATGAAGTTTTGGACATGCCCGATCTCATCGAGGTTCAGAAGAACTCCTACCGCCGCTTTCTGGAAGAAGACCTCCGCGAGGTGCTCGCCGACGTTTCACCAATCACCGATTACACAGACAACCTGGTCCTGGAATTCTTAGATTATTCCTTGGACGAGCCCAAGAATAGCGTAGAACGTTGCAAAGAACGGGACATGACCTACGCGGCGCCCCTGAAGGTGTTCGCCAGGCTGAAAAACCGTGAAACCGGCGAGATCAAAGAGTCCGACGTCTTTATGGGCGACTTCCCCCTGATGACCGAACACGGAACCTTCATTATCAACGGCGCGGAACGCGTCATCGTCAGCCAGCTGGTACGCTCTCCCGGCGTTTACTACGGGAGGCAGATCGACAAGGCGGGCAAAGCCCTGTTTTCCACCACGGTCATCCCCAACCGCGGCGCCTGGCTGGAATATGAGACGGACAGCAACGATGTGCTCTGGGTGCGCATTGACCGGGCCCGCAAGCTGCCCATCACCGTCATCCTCCGGGCCCTGGGCTATGGTACCGACGGGGAGATCATCGATCTGCTGGGGGAGGACGAGCGCCTCATGGCCACCCTCCAGCGGGGCGATAACGCCAAAAATCAGGAGGACGGCCTGATTGAAATCTACAAGCGGCAAAAGCCCGGCGAGCCCCCCACCAGGGACAGCGCCCAGAATTTGCTCAACTCCCTCTTTTTTGACCCCAAACGCTATGACCTGATGCGGGTGGGCCGCTACAAGTTCAACAAGAAGCTCTCCCTGGCGACCCGCATCCAGGACCGGGTGGCCGCCCAGGACATCGTGGACCCCGCCACCGGCGAGGTGCTGGTGAAAAAGGGCGACGTGATCGCCAAGGATGTGGCTCGCCAGATCCAAAACGCAGGCATCAACTCCGCCTACATTTTGGTGGATAATCACGCCCACAAAATCGTCGGCAACAACTTTGTGGACGCCTCCGGCTACCTGCCCTTCCCTCCCAGGGAAGCGGGCATTTTGGAGATGGTGCACTATCCCACCCTCAAGGCCATCCTGGACGCCTGCGAAAACGAAGCCCAGCTGAAACAAGCCGTTTCCGCCAACATGCATAGCCTGGTGCCCAAGCATATCCTCACCGACGACGTGGTGGCTTCCGTCAGCTATCTCCTGGGCCTGCCCTATGGCATCGGCTTTACGGACGATATCGACCACCTGGGCAACCGCCGCCTGCGCAGCGTGGGCGAGCTGCTGCAAAACCAGATCCGCATCGGCCTCTCCCGCCTGGAGCGGGTGGTCCGGGAGCGGATGGCCATCCAGGACGCCAACGATGTGCGCCCGGGGGAGCTCATCAACATCCGCCCGGTAAGCGCCGCCATCAAGGAGTTCTTCGGCTCCTCCCAGCTCTCCCAGTTCATGGACCAGCCCAACCCCCTGGCGGAACTGACCCACAAGCGCCGCCTGTCGGCCCTGGGCCCTGGGGGACTCAACCGCGACCGGGCTTCCTTTGAGGTCCGGGACGTGCATTACAGCCACTATGCCCGCATCTGCCCCATTGAAACGCCGGAAGGTCCCAACATCGGCCTCATCGGCTCCTTGGCCACCTACGCCCGGATCAACGAGTACGGCTTCATCGAGGCCCCCTACCGGAAGGTGGACCCCAAGATCCACAAGGTCACGGACGAGATCGTGTACATGACCGCCGACGAGGAGGACTTCTACAAGGTGGCCCAGGCCAACGAGCCTCTGGGCGAGGACGGCAGCTTCCTTCGGGAAAACGTCACCGTCCGCGACCGGGAGGAGATCGTGGAGGTGCCTCTGAGCCAGGTGGACTACATCGACGTGAGCCCCCGGCAGGTGGTATCCGTAGCCACGGCCATGATTCCCTTCCTGGAGAACGACGACGCCAACCGGGCTCTCATGGGCAGCAATATGCAGCGCCAGGCGGTGCCCCTGCTGATGCCCGAGGCTCCCATCATCGGCACGGGCATGGAGTTCAAGGCCGCCCAGGACAGCGGCGTGGTGCTGCTGTCCAAGGAGCAAGGCATGGTGGAAAAGGTCTCCGGCGATGAAATCGTGGTGATCAACGACCACAAGGAGCGCCACCGCTACCGCCTTTCCAAGTTCAGCCGCAGCAACCAGGGTACTTGCATCAACCAGCGCCCCCGGGTCAAGGCGGGAGATAAAGTGGAAAAGGGCGATTTGCTGGCGGACGGCCCCTCCACGGAAAACGGCGAGATCGGCCTGGGCCGCAACGTCCTCATCGGGTTCATGACCTGGGAGGGCTATAACTACGAAGACGCGATCCTCATCAGCGAAAAGCTGGTGAAGGAGGACATCTACACCTCCATCCACATCGAGGAGTTTGAGTCCGAAGCCCGGGAAACCAAGCTGGGGCCCGAGGAGATCACCCGGGACATCCCCAACATCGGCGACGACGCGGTGAAGGACCTGGACGAGATGGGCATCATCCGCATCGGCGCGGAGGTGCGCAGTGGCGATATCCTGGTGGGCAAGGTGACCCCCAAGGGCGAAACCGACCTCACCGCGGAGGAGCGGCTGCTGCGGGCCATCTTCGGTGAAAAGGCCCGGGAGGTCCGGGACACCTCCTTGCGCGTGCCCCACGGCGAGGGCGGCATCGTGGTGGATGTGAAGATCTTCACCCGGGACAACAAGGATGAACTCTCCCCAGGCGTCAATGAGATGGTGCGGGTGTACATCGCCCAAAAGCGCAAGATCAGCGTGGGGGACAAGATGGCGGGCCGCCACGGCAACAAGGGCGTTATCTCCAGAATCCTGCGGGAAGAGGACATGCCCTTCATGCCCGACGGCACCCCGCTGCAGATCGTACTCAATCCCCTGGGCGTGCCCTCCCGTATGAACATCGGGCAAGTGCTGGAAGTGCACCTGGGCATGGCCGCCAAGGCCCTGGGCTGGCATGTGGCCACCCCGGTTTTCGACGGAGCCAACGAGCAGGACATTGAGGACTGTCTGGTGCAGGCGGGCTTAAGCCCCGACGGCAAGACGCTGCTGTATGACGGCCGTACCGGCGAAGCCTTTGAAAATCCCGTTACCGTAGGGTACATGTACTTCCTGAAGCTCCACCACCTGGTGGACGATAAGATGCACGCCCGTTCCGTGGGCCCCTACTCCCTGGTGACCCAGCAGCCCTTGGGCGGCAAGGCCCAGTTCGGCGGCCAGCGCTTCGGCGAAATGGAGGTCTGGGCGCTGGAGGCCTATGGCGCGGCCAACACCCTCCAGGAGATCCTCACCGTGAAATCCGACGATATCGTAGGCCGCGTCAAGACCTACGAGGCCATTGTCAAGGGGACCAACATCCCCGCGCCGGGCGTTCCCGAGAGCTTCAAGGTGCTGATCAAGGAGCTCCAGTCCCTGGCCCTGGATATCAAGGTGCTCAACGAGGCCAAGGAGGAGATTATCATCCGGGAGCTGGACGACGACGATGTGGAGGTCTCCGAGAGCGTCTCCACCCGCTTCGACGACGAGGGGGGCATGGAGCTGCCGCCTGAGGAGGGCGAGGAAATCACCATCGACGAGGACGTGGATGTGGACTTCACCCTGGACGACGATCTGGACGATTTTGACATGGACCTGGGCGACGATCTGGGGGATCTCGGCCTGGATGACGGAGACGGCAAGACGGATGGGGACGATGCCCAGTAATCCGGCGCTGTTTGTGAATGAACATCCCGATGATGTGAAGGGAGTGGCCGTATTTTGTTTGAACTGACGAACCTTGATTCGATCCAGATTGGCATGGCGTCGCCGGAGCAGATCCTCAAATGGAGCTATGGCGAGGTTTCCAAGCCTGAAACCATCAACTACCGTACCCTGAAGCCCGAAAGGGACGGCTTGTTCTGCGAGCGCATCTTTGGACCCCAGAAGGACTGGGAGTGCAACTGCGGCAAGTACAAGCGCATCAAATTCAAGGACAAGAACAAGGTTTGCGATAAGTGCGGGGTCCAGGTGACCCGCGCCAAGGTCCGCCGGGAGCGCATGGGGCATATCCAGCTGGCGGCGCCTGTAAGCCATATCTGGTACTTCAAGGGCATCCCCAGCCGCATGGGCATGCTGCTGGACGTCAGCCCCAGGGCTTTGGAAAAGGTGCTCTACTTCGCCAATTTCATCGTGCTGGACCCCGGCGATTCCCAGAAAACCGGCCTGAAAAAGTATGAGCTGATCACCGACGCCAAGTACCGGGAGTTGGAAGCCCAGTTTGGCAAGGGCAGCTTCAGGGCCGGCATGGGCGCGGAAGCCGTGAAGGAAATGCTGCTGGAATTGGACCTGGACGAGATCAGCGCCAAGCTGAAAAAGGAAATCTCCGAGCTGGTGGAAAAGGAGCGGGACCGGGAGAGCGAAGGCCAAAAGCGCGCCCGGGCCGTAAAGCGCCTGGAGGTGGTGGAAGCCTTCCGCACCTCCAAGAACCGGCCCGAATGGATGATCCTGGACGTGGTCCCCGTGATCCCGCCGGATCTGCGGCCCATGGTGCAGCTGGACGGCGGCCGCTTTGCCACCAGCGACCTTAACGACCTCTACCGCCGGGTGATCAACCGCAACAACCGGCTCAAGAGGCTCCTGGAGCTGGGCGCTCCGGATATCATCGTGCGCAATGAGAAGCGCATGCTCCAAGAGGCTGTGGACGCGCTGATCGACAATGGCCGCCGTGGCCGCGCCGTTACGGGCCCCGGCAACCGGGCCCTGAAATCCCTTTCCGACCTGCTGCGGGGCAAGCAAGGCCGCTTCCGCCAGAACCTGCTGGGCAAGCGGGTGGACTACTCGGGCCGTTCCGTGATCGTGGTGGGCCCGGAGCTCAAGCTGTACCAGTGCGGCCTGCCCAAGGAAATGGCCCTGGAGCTCTTCAAGCCCTTTGTCATCGAGCGGCTGGTGACCCTCAAGTACGCCCACCACGGTAAGAACGCCAAGCGCATGGTGGAGCGGGGCAAGCCCGAGGTGTGGGACATCCTGGAGAGCGTCATCAAGGAGCATCCGGTGCTCCTCAACCGCGCTCCCACGCTGCACCGTCTGGGCATTCAGGCCTTCGAGCCCATTTTGGTGGAGGGCAAGGCCCTCAAGCTCCATCCCCTGGTCTGTACCGCCTACAACGCGGACTTTGACGGGGACCAGATGGCGGTTCACGTACCCCTGTCCATGGAGGCCCAGGCGGAGGCCCGCTTCCTGATGCTGGCCCATAACAACATTTTGAAGCCCCAGGACGGAAAGCCCGTTATGTCCCCCTCCCAGGACATGGTCATCGGCTGCTATTACCTGACCATTGACCGCCCGGACGCCAAGGGCGCGGGCCGGGTCTTCACCAGCCCCGACGAGGCCCTGATGGCCTACCAGACGGAGCAGATCAGCTTGCAAGCCCCCATCAAGGTCCGCGTCAAGCGCTCCTTTGAGGGTCAGACGGGACATAAGATCATTGACTGCACTTTGGGACTGCTGCTCTTTAACGAGGTGATCCCCCAGGATATCGGGCGCAAGCCGCGGACCTGCCTGGATGACATGTTCGCCCTGGAGGTGGACACCCTGGTGGGCAAGAAGGAACTGGGCAAGATTGTGGACGAGGTGTACCAAAAGCACGGCATCCACAAGACCGCCCAGGTGCTGGACTCCATCAAGACCCTTGGCTTCAAGTACTCCACCCGGGGCGCGGTCACCGTGGCCGTCAGCGACATCATCGTGCCTCCGGAGAAGAAGGAAATGCTCAAGGAAGCCGATGAAACCGTCAGCGAGATCAACAACATGTTCCGCATGGGCTTGCTCTCCGAGGACGAGCGTTACAGCAAGGTGGTGGATATCTGGAACAACACCACCGCCGCCCTGCGGAGCAAGATTCTGCCTGGGCTGGATAAGTTCAACCCCATCCGCATGATGACCGACTCCGGCGCCCGCGGCAGCGCCTCCCAGGTGGCCCAGCTGGCCGGCATGCGGGGCCTGATGGCCTCTCCCTCGGGCAAGACCATTGAGCTGCCCATCCGCGCCAATTTCCGCGAGGGCCTCACGGTACTGGAGTTCTTCATCTCCTCCCACGGCAGCCGGAAATCCCTGGCGGACACCGCGCTGCGTACGGCGGACTCCGGCTACCTGACCCGCCGGTTGGTGGACGTGTCCCAGGAGGTCATCGTCCGGGAGCTGGACTGCTTTGCGGCCCGGGGGGAAAAGGTGCGGGGCATCACCGTGCAGGAGATCACCATCGGCAACCAGGTCATTGAAAGCCTGGAGGATCGGCTGGTGGGCCGGGTGGCCGCCGAGGACATCCTACATCCCGCCACCGGCGAGATCATCGTAGCCCTCAACGAGACCATTTCCCATGAAAAGGCCCATGAAATTCTGGAGGCGGGCATCAAAAAGACCCAGGTGCGCAGCGTGCTCACCTGCCGCAACGAGACGGGCGTCTGCGCCCGCTGCTACGGGGCCAACCTGGCTACCGGCGGCGCGGTGGACGTGGGCGAGGCCGTGGGCATCATCGCCGCCCAGGCCATCGGCGAGCCCGGCACCCAGCTTACCATGCGTACCTTCCACACCGGCGGCGTTGCGGCCGGGGAGGACATCACCCAGGGTCTGCCCCGGGTGGAGGAGCTCTTTGAGGCCCGCAAGCCCAAGCGCGACGCCATTCTGGCTGAAATCAGCGGCCAGGTCAGCATCGGCGAAAACAAGAAAAAGCGCGAGGTCACCGTGACCAGCCTGGAGGACGCCCATGAGCAAAAGGCGTACCAGATCAACTACGGCAGTCGCCTGAAGGTCCAGGACGGCCAGATGGTGGAAGCGGGAGCGGAGCTGATCGAAGGCTCCATCAATCCCCATGACCTGCTGCGCATCCTGGGCGTAAAGGCCGTGCAGGACTACCTGCTGCGGGAGGTGCTCAGCGTATACCGCCAGCAGGGCGTAAACATCAGCGACAAGCACATTGAGATCATCGTGCGCCAGATGCTGCGCAAGGTGCGGGTGGAGGACAGCGGCGATACCGCGCTGCTCCCCGGCTCCCTGGTGGACATCTTCCGCTTCGAGGAGGCCAACCGGGCCACCATCGAGCAAGGCGGCCGCCCCGCCATCGCCAAGCGCATTTTGCTGGGCATCACCAAGGCCTCCCTGGCTACGGAAAGCTTCCTCTCCGCCGCCTCCTTCCAGGAGACCACCCGGGTTCTCACCGACGCCGCCATCAAGGGCAAGGTGGACCCCCTGGTGGGCCTCAAGGAGAACGTGATCATCGGCAAGCTGATCCCCGCCGGAACCGGCATGCGCCGCTATAAGGACATCGACTTGGTGGAGAATTTCTAAGCCGGGAACATCCGGTGAACAGGAGAAGCGGCGCGCCTGCGAAGGCGCGCCGCTTTTTAGGAAATGGAGCTGTGCCCATAGCGCCCTACTCCATCAGCTTATCCCGCAAAAGCTCAATGCCGTGCTTCTCTACACGGGATACATACGACCGGGAAATGCCCAGCATATCGGCAATCTCATGCTGGGGATGAATCTTCCCGTCCGCCAGGCCGTAGCGCATTTTCAGCACCAGGCGCTCCCGTTCCGGCAGCGAGGGGAGCGCCTTTTGAATCTTGCTCAGGGTGATGCGGCGGCGCACCTCCTCCTCCACAATGTCCGGGGCTGTGCCCAGAATGTCCACAAAGGAGACGGCATTGCCGTCGCTGTCCGTGCCCAGGGGCTCGTTCAGGCTGATGTCCGCCTGCTGCTTGCGGCTTTGGCGCAGGCACATCAGCACCTCGTTTTCAATGCAGCGGGCCGCGTAGGTGGATAGCGAGGTGCCGGTGCTCATGTTGAAGGTGCGCACGGCCTTGATCAGGCCCACCGCGCCGATGGAGATCAGGTCGTCAAAGCTGCACCCCGGCACCTTGTATTTCCGCGCCACGTGGACCACCAGGCGCATGTTGTGCTCGATCAGCTTCTGCCGCGCGCTCTCGTCCCCGGCTTGCATCTGCAAAAGAGCCTCCCGCTCCTGGGCCGGGCTGAGGGGTTTTTTGAAATTTTGCTGGCCGGAGATGTACCCTAGCAGAAACAGGCAATCCTTGACAAGCCAAAGCAAGAACGCAGAAATCAACGCCATCGCCTCCCATAGGAGCCTATGACCTACCGGCTTGGCCCTATGCGGGGGGATTGCCCGGGAGGGCGGGCCCTCGCCAGGATTCCTTTTCCAAATACTTGTGAAAAACAAGGCAATATGTTATGATACAATGTGCATGAATTTGTAACCAACCCGTAACGAATGGAGCGCCGCGCTGGCCCCTGATTTCGGATATCCCTGATTCTACACCCGAGGAGGCATACTATGGCAGGCTACGTATCGGACGCGGTCATCCGCAGGCTTCCGGGCTACTATCGGTATTTGAAGCAGCTGGAAAAGGAAGGGGCAACGCAGATTTCCTCCCAGGAGCTGGGCGCGAGGATGAACCTCACGGCCTCCCAGATCCGGCAGGACATCAACTGCTTTGGCGGGTTTGGCAGACAGGGATACGGGTATTCGGTGCCCGAGCTGAGGGAGAACATTGGCCGTATTCTGGGGATCAACCAGATTCATTCCATGATCATCGTGGGAGCGGGCAACATCGGCCGGGCCATTGCCAACTCCGATTCCTTTCTGGACAGCGGCTTTCAGACCACCGCGATTTTTGACAATGATCCGGAAAAGATCGGCGACCAGATTGGCGGCCTGACGGTGGAGGACATGGCGAATATTCGCCAGTATATTGAAGACAATAAGGTGGATATCTGCATTCTGTCCGTTCCGGCGGACACGGCCCAGGCAGTGGCCGAGGAGTTGTGCGGGTACGGCGTGGAGGCTTTTTGGAACTTCGCCCCGGTGGATTTGAAGCTGCCGGAGGGACGCGTGCTGATGAATGTCCATTTGGAGGAAGGCTTGCAAGAGCTTTCCTACCGGATGCTCAACAAGCGTCCCCTGTAACCCGCCTTGGTAAGGGAGGGTTTTTCCATGGAGACATGGGACAATCAAGACGTCAATAATCCGGAGCTGTACAGGCCCCGGACGTATCCCAAAGTCAAGCAGGCGCCCCTGAGGATCCATAGCGAGAGGGGGGAGTTTGCCCTGCCGCCCTCTTTTTCCGCCAGGGCCGGAGGCAAGGGGCAGCGCGGGCCCGTTTCTTTGGCTGCCGCAGTCCCGGGAGCCTATGGGTCCAGGGCCGGTGCCGGCCTCCGGGGCGGAGCGGGCCCTGCCGCCGGGGGTTCCGTCTCCAGGGCGGATGCGCGGGGGGATTTCCTCTTTGACGAGGACTGGTCCTGGGGCATGTCCCTGGCGGCGATTCCGGAGCAGATGCGGCAGCCTGTGCGTGGGGCCAAGGAAAATGGTCCGGCCTCCAAGGCCCCAGGCAAAAAGCCTTCGGGGAAGGGCCCGGGCTCCAAAGGGAATGACCCCGGCGGCAAAGACCCAGGCAAAACGGGCTTTTTCTCCAGCCCCTATTGGTATGCGGGGGTTATCACAGTCTGTGTGGCGGCGCTGGCGTTTATCGCCGTGATGATGATGCCCCAGGTGGTGGGGTATTTCTGGAAGGATGTGGGCAACTACGCCTTCATCAACGGGGAAGTTTTGCGCTACGACAGGCAGATCGCCCAGAATTATAAGCAATCCAGGGATTATCTCCAGCAGGACGTGATCTATCCGGGGGTGTTTGTGGACGGGCACCATGTGGGCGGCATGACCATCCAGCAGGCGCAGGCGGCCCTGGCCGGAGCGGATGTCACCCCCCAGAACCTGTTCTCGGTGAACGTGACCATCGGCAACAAAACCTGGACCTTTGACGGAAGCAATGTGCCCGCCAGCCGGGATTTGGGCAATGTGCTCCACCAGGCCTATGCCGTGGGCCGGACCAACACCACCGACCCCCTGGGCACCCACATCACGCCCTTCCGGGAAAGGCTGAGTACGGTCATGGCTTTGAGGGAGGCCGGGGTGAACCTGAGCGTCAAGGCCGCTTACGACCATGAGACAGTGCGCAAGCTGGTGGAGGATATCGCGGCCTTTGTGACAAGGGAACCCAAGGACGCGGCGCTGCAAAGCATCGATATCTCCACCCATACGCTGCTGTTTGCCGACGAGCAGGTGGGCGTCACGATCGATGCCCAGGAGTTGTATCAAAAGGTCACCGCCAGCCTGGACAACGGGGAAAAGGGGACTACCATCACCGTGGAGCCGATCCTAACCCAACCCAAGGTGACAAAGGCCCAGCTCAGCGCCAACTTCCGGCGGATCGCGGCCTATACCACGGACACCACCAAGGACAGCAACCGCAACAACAACATCGATTTGGCCTGCCAGGCCATCACCAGCACGGTGCTGATGCCCGGCGAGACCTTCAGCTTCAACGCCGCCACAGGGCAGCGCACCATTGAAAAGGGCTACCGGGAGGCCGGGGCCATCGCCGCGGGGCAGAGCATTGAGGAGGTAGGCGGCGGCATTTGCCAGGTATCCTCTACGCTGTTTAACGCCGTGGCCCGGGCGGACCTGGAGATCGTCAGCCGCAGCCCCCATGCCTGGCCCAGCACCTATGTGAACCGGGGCGAGGACGCCACGGTGAACTGGCCCAACCTGGACTTTCAGTTCCGAAACAACAAGGACACCCCGGTTTATGTGGTGGCCTATTACCAGAACCGTAAGTGCTCGGCGGAAATCTGGGGCTTCCCTTTGGGCGAGGACGTCACCATTGACCTGAAATCCACGGTGGTCAAGACCATGGAGCCTCCCCTGGATGTGCGCTATGTGCCCAACCCCAACATGACCCCCGGCACCAGCAAGGAGACCATCAAGTCCAGAACCGGGTATGTGGTGGATACCTATAAGATTTGGTATCAAAGCGGAACCGAGATCAAACGGGAGAAGCTCCATACCAGCACCTACAAGGCATACCAGCGCACCATCGAGTATAATTAAAGGATAGCGAAAAGGCCTGTTGCAGAACGCTCCGCCGGACCTACCCGGCGGAGCGTTGGCCTTGCAAATTCTTCCATAAGCACGTACAATGAAAACAGGACCGTGGAGCGGCGCGCCTCCCAGCCTCGGGAAGGCAGGTAGGCGCTAAAGCCGTTTTCCCCTCCGGTCCCAATACATGAGTGGAAAAGGAAAGAGAGGTCGGTTGTCATGCTGAACTTTGATTTTTATTCTCCTGCCCGGATTCTGTTTGGAAGGGATACGGAAAGCCAAATTGGCGAGCTGCTCAAGCCTCACGGCGGCAAGGTGCTGGTGCATTACGGCGGCGGCAGCATCAAGCGCAGCGGCCTTTATGATACGGTGATCGCCTCGCTGAAACAAAGCGGCCTGCCCTTTGTGGAGCTGGGGGGCGTTCAGCCCAATCCCCGGCTGTCTTTGGTGCATGAGGGCATCGAGCTGTGCAAGAAGGAAAAGGTGGAACTGGTGCTGGCGGTGGGAGGCGGAAGCGTCATCGATTCGGCCAAGGCCATTGCCATGGGCGTTTACTATGACGGGGACGTCTGGGACATGTACGAACAGGGCAAGGAGATCGACAAAGCGCTGCCTGTGGCCACCATTTTGACCATCCCGGCAGCCGGGAGTGAATCCAGCGGCGATACGGTGATCACCAACGAAGAAAAGCAGCTCAAATATGGCTATGGCAGCCCGCGCCTGCGTCCCTTGCTCAGCGTCATGAACCCGGAGCTGTTCTTTACGCTGCCCAAGGAGCAGATTGCCGCCGGGGTGGCGGATATGATGAGCCACGTCTTTGAGCGCTATTTCACCAACACCACCCATACGGATTTGACGGACGGGCTGTGTGAAACGGTGCTGAAGACGCTGATGAAAAACGCGCCTATTGCGCTGGCGAACCCGCGCAATTACGAGGCCTGGTGCGAGCTGGGCTTTGGCGGCACCGTGGCCCACAACGGCCTGGTGGGCATGGGCCGCCAGCAGGATTGGGCCTGCCACAACATGGAGCACGAGCTGTCCGCCCTCTACGACGTCACCCATGGGACCGGGCTGGCGGTTTTGACCCCCGCCTGGATGCAATACGTGTATCGGGATAATGTGAATATGTTCGTGCAGTTCGCGGTGAACGTAATGGGCGTGCAGGGCAGCTACCGCGACCCCGAGGCGATTGTCCAGGAGGGCATCGCGCGGCTGAAAGAGTTCTACCGCAAGATGGGCATCCCCGCCACCCTTTCGGAGCTGGGCATCGGAGGGGACAGGCTGGAGGAGATGGCGAAGAAGGCTACCGGCGAGGCCTTTGGCGCGGAAACTCCCATTGGCGGGCTGAAAAAGCTGTACTGGCAAGATGTGCTGGCGATTTACCAATCGGTGCAATAAGGGGGACGTTCGCCCTCTGGATAGGAAGGGGAATAGGGATGCGGCAGCGGGAGATTGTGAAAACCATTCGGGGACAGCAGGCCATGGATGGCGCGGGGGTCCGGCTGGTGCGGGTGCTGGGGCATCGGGACGTGGAAGACTTCGATCCCTTTTTGATGCTGGACTCCTTTGATTCCCAGGATCCCTCGGACTATCTGGCGGGGTTCCCCACCCATCCCCATAGGGGGATCGAGACGATTACCTACTTGATTTCGGGCCGTATTGAGCATGAGGACAGCCTGGGGAACAAGGGAACCATCTACCCCGGGGAAAGCCAGTGGATGACTGCGGGAAGCGGCATCCTGCACCAGGAGATGCCCAAGGAATCCGGCAGGATGCTCGGCTTTCAGCTGTGGCTGAACTTGCCTAGGGCGGAGAAGATGGCGGATCCGGCGTATCTGGGCATCACCCAGGAGATGATTCCTTTGGTTTCCTCCGGGGGGAGCAGCGTACGGGTGCTGTCCGGGCGCTTTGGGGAGGCCGCCGGGGTCACGCCCCGCCATATCCCCGCCACCCTGTATGACGTGGAGGTTCCCCCCGGGGAGGAGATACAGCTTCCCACAAAGCCCGAGGAAACGGCGTTCGTGTTTTTGATTCAGGGAGACGGGCTCATTGGCGGCCAGGCGGTTCCCGCCAAGACCGCGGTGCTGTTTGGCAA
The DNA here is from genome assembly GCA_034927815.1 of Candidatus Limiplasma sp. GTDB lineage: Bacteria > Bacillota > Clostridia > Christensenellales > Aristaeellaceae > Limiplasma. The sequence continues at coordinate 72,816 of JAYFPK010000003.1, read as the reverse complement.
GGGGGATCTGGTTTCTGTGGCCGCGCCGCCCCAAAGCCCTCTGCGCTTCATCTTCTTCTCCGGCAAGCCCTTGGGGGAGCCCATCGCCTGGGGAGGCCCCATTGTGATGAACACCCGGGAGGAGCTGGAGCAGGCTTTTGACGAGCTTCGCAGGGGCGAGTTCATCAGGCATGGGGAAGGCAAGAGCCATCTGGGGATGTAACGAAAGTGCGGGTCCCGGAGGTTTTGCGGCCCGAAAAAAGCCAACTTGGCCTTGTCTGACGACGAGGCCGGGTTATCGTCCCGTGCCTCCTGGGTAGAGGCAGAAGAGGCAGCCGCTCCCCGTCCAGGAATCCCGCACTTCCTTCGGGAAAATGCCGGCGAAGGGAGCGGCGGCCTTTGAGGAGCGCACTATCCCCCTATGTATCCAGAGGGTAGGGCGCGAACCGTGCCGCACAGGAAGGGCGCTTGCGCCAAAATGAGAAGGGGGGATAGGAATGGAGAACAGCGAACGCTTCTTTCGCAATGTGGATTGCAAGTATTTTCCGTGCCATCAGGGCTGCGATCCGGAGCGCTTTAACTGCCTTTTCTGCTTTTGCCCCCTGTACCCGCTGGGGGAGTGGTGCGGGGGAAACTTCCGCTATGTGGGGGAGAAGGGGACCATCAAGAGCTGCATGGAGTGTACGCTGCCCCATGATCCTGCGTTTTATGACGTTGTGCTGGAAAAACTGAAAGATCAATGGAAATAGGGGACATTTGTCGTTGGGAAAAGCTGGGGCCTGCTCCGGTTCATAGCAAGGGCCTCCGGTGCGTGGGGGATGCGTTCAACGTGCTATTTCCTGGGCGGCGCTGTGCCCCGGAGATATAGGCCGGATGACCGTTGAGGACGGCTGCGGGGATACGGTGGGGGCCGTGCTTCACCACCCTGAACCAATGGGCCGTCCATGCCAAAGCGCATTCCTGAAAATGTGGGGGAAAGGGCGGAAAAAACGTGGAGTTTTTGGACAAACGGATTTCAGGCATCTGCCAGGAGTTGAAAAAGCTGTCGGTAAGGCAGAGAGCGCCCCTGGAGGCCTGGCAGTATAAGCCGGGTAATTTTTTGGATCCCCAAGAGGCCGGGGCCGATGCCACGCCTTTTGCTTCCTTTGATTCCCGCGGCATGCATTGGTATGGCCCGGACGCCCATTATTGGTTCGCGGCGGAGTGGACCGTACCCCAAAGCTTTGCGGGCAAGCCCCTGTGGCTTCATATGGCCACCCAGATCGATGAACGGGACGACGGCCAAAACCCGCAGTTTTTAGTGTTTGTGGATGGGGCGCCCATCCAGGGGATGGACATGAACCACCGGGACGTGCTGCTGGCGCAAAGCGCCCAGGCGGGCCGGACCTACCGACTGGAGCTTCAGGCCTATACGGGCACCTTGCACAGGGAGTTCGCCCTGGTGGCGGAGCTGCGGGAGGTGGAGGCGGACATTGAGGGGCTGTATTACGACCTGTATGTGCCCCTGTCCGCGTTTCCCCGATTGGACAAGGAGGACCGGGCCCGGATACTCCTGGAAAAGGCGCTGAACGGCGGGATCAACCTGCTGGATTTGCGGGACCCCTCCTCCCAGGCCTTTCTGGATTCCGTGCGGGAAGCCAGAGCCTATCTGGCGAAGGCTGTATACGAGGCCCTGGCGGGGCATGAGGAGGTCATTGCCACGTGCATCGGCCATACCCATATTGACGTGGCCTGGTTGTGGACGGTGGCCCAGACCAGGGAGAAGGTGGCCCGCAGCTTTGCCACGGTGCTCAAGCTCATGGAGGAATACCCCTCCTACCGCTTCATGTCCAGCCAGCCTCAGCTTTACGTGTTCCTGAAGGAGCGCTACCCCCAGCTCTACGCTCAGGTGAAGGAGCGGGTGCGGGAAGGCCGCTGGGAGCCCGAGGGCGGTATGTGGGTGGAGGCGGACTGCAACCTCACCTCCGGGGAAAGCCTGGTGCGGCAGTTTCTCCACGGCAAGCGCTTTTTTCGGGAGGAGTTCGGCGTGGACTGCCGCATCCTCTGGCTGCCGGATGTGTTTGGGTATTCCGGCGCTCTGCCCCAGATCATGAAGGGCTGCGGCATCGAGTATTTCATGACCACCAAGCTGGCCTGGAACCAGTTCAACCAATTCCCTTACGATACCTTCCTTTGGCGGGGCATTGACGGCACCCAGATCCTCACCCACCTCATCACCACCGTGGAGGTGGGCCAGGAAGAGAAGAATTACTTCACCACCTACAACGGCATGCTCCATCCCGACGCGCTGATAGGGGGCTGGCGGCGCTACCAGAACAAGGACCTGAACCAGGACGTCCTCGTTTGCTACGGCTATGGGGATGGGGGCGGCGGTCCCACCCGGGAGATGCTGGAAAACTCCATCCGTTTGGAAAAGGGAATCATCGGCATGCCCAAGGTGCGCCAGGCCTTTGCCCGAACCTATTTTGACCAGCTCTCCCAAAGGGTGAGGGGCAACCCCCGCCTGCCGGTGTGGGAGGGAGAATTGTATTTTGAATATCACCGGGGTACCTATACCTCCATGGCCCGGAACAAGCGCTCCAACCGCAAGGCGGAGATCCGCCTGATGGACCTGGAGCTGCTGGGCGTGCTGGCGGAACCTGCCTTGGCGTACCCGGCGGAGGCGCTGGACCGGATGTGGAAGGGAATGCTGCTGAACCAATTCCACGATATTCTGCCCGGTTCCGCCATCAAGGAGGTCTACGAGGTCACCAGGAGGGAGTACGCCCAGCTGGAGGAGGAGATCGCGGCCCTGAGGCAGGAGCGCCTGGCGGCTTTATGTCCCCCCGGCGGGAACATCACCGTGCTGAACACCAAGGGCTTTGCCTCCGGGGAAGTGGTATGCCTGGAGCAGACGGGCTTTGGGGCCCTGCGGGACGGGGACGGGGTCCTTCACCCGGTGCAGCGGACCGCAGAAGGATCGCTTGTATATTTGCCCAAGCTTCCCTCCAAGGGATACGCCGTGCTGGAGATGGTGGAGGAGGCCGTGGAAGCCCTGATTCCCTTCACCCTGGAGGGAGAGCGGAAGCTGGAGACCCCCTTCTATACGGCCCAGTGGGATGAAAACGGCCTCATGAGCCGCCTGTACGACAAGGAAAACAGCCGGGAGGTATTGCAACCCGGAGCGAAGGCGAACCTTTTCCGCATGTACGAGGATAAGCCCATGAATTTCGACAACTGGGACATCGACATCTTTTACACCGAGAAGTTTTGGGACGCCACAGCCCTCTCCTTCATGGAGTGGACGGACATCGGGCCTGTGCGGGCCACCCTGGAGATCCGGCGGGAAATCAGCCGGTCTTCGATCCGCCAGAAGATTCACTTCTACGCCGACAGCCGGCGGATCGACTTTGAGACCTATGTGGACTGGAAGGAGCACCAGCACTTGCTCAAGGTGCTCTTCCCTGTGGACGTGCATACGGACGAGGCCACCTTTGAGGTGCAGTTTGGGAACCTGACCCGGAAGGTGCACCGCAACACCAACTGGGATGTGGCCCGATTTGAAAGCTGTGGCCAAAAGTGGATGGACCTCTCCGAGGGGCATTATGGGGTAAGCCTGCTGAACGACTGCAAATATGGGCACTCGGTAAAGGATTCCTGCATTGCCCTAACGCTGGTCAAATCCGGCATTGAGCCCAACCCCGCCACGGACCAGGAGGAGCACTTCTTCACCTACGCCCTGTACCCCCACCGGGAGAGCTGGCGGGCTGCGGGCACGGTCCAGGAGGCCTACAAGCTGAACCAGCCCGCCTTAAGCGCCCAGGGCGGCGAAGCGGGCATGCATTTCTCCCTGGCCTGGGTGGACCAGCCCAATGTGATGCTGGAAACTATCAAGAAACCTGAGGATGGGGAGGGGATCATCCTGCGGCTGTACGAGACGGACAATGCCCGCACCCAGGCAAGGCTGCACTGGCACGGTCCCATCGCTTCGGCGGAGGAATGTAACCTGATGGAGGAGAAACTGGAGGGGGTTGCCTTCCAGGGCGGGGAGATTTCCTTTGAGATCAAGCCCTATGAAATCAAAACATTCCGCATCCGCCCCCAGGGAGAATGAGCGAGGGTTTTTGGACGAGGTCCCTTGGGAAGGGGAGCCCGGGGGGCTTGTAATGGAGCTTTAGCTTTCAGCCGTAGAGAGAAGGTACTGGCAGCCTTTTTGGATATTGGCAGTGCAAGCGTATAAGCTATGGCTTGTTTACGAGCAGTAGGGCATAAAATGCAGTTGACAGATTGTTCAGTGCGTCTTCAGATGTGGCTGCTATATTGCCTTGAAGGCGCGGGGCAGACCACCAGCTTAGCCCAACATCATATCAACTATGTTTTCTACTCTGATCAGAGAGGCTTTTGTAAGGCCCATGCCGTCTTGGGAATATCATGACGATGTTTTTTATCCATGTTATATTTCATATGGAAGAAGTGCCTAGAGGATTTTTGATTTGAAGCAGGCATTGCGTTACCCATATCGAATATACCATGAAGTATGGATTTTGTATGGAGGAAGTATGATGATCAACGCCAAAGAGACTGCGAACCATTGGGCTCATCACCCTTTTTTTGATCGAGAAACCCAGACGGAGGCTCTGCGCATCATGGAGGACGAACAGCGCTTGTTGCATTGTTTTGGGCAGGAGTTGACATTTGGCACAGGCGGGCTGCGGGGTATTTTGGGAGTGGGGACGAATCGAATGAATCGCTATACTGTGGCCAGGGCTACCCAGGGCCTGGCGGACTTTTTAAGAGAGAAAAGTCTCCCAGTGGCCATCGGCTATGATACCCGCCATGGCTCCCGGGAATTTGCGGAAGTGACGGCGGGGGTGTTGGCGGAAAACGGGCTGCAAGCCTACTTGTTTGATCGCCCGTTGCCCACGCCGATATTGTCCTTCGCAGTGCGTGAACTGGGCTGCGCCGTGGGAGTGATGATCACCGCCAGTCACAACCCGGCGGAGTATAACGGCTATAAGGTCTATGGTTCAGATGGATGCCAAATCACGGATAAGGCTGCCCAGGCCGTGATGGAGCGCATAGAGCGGGTGGAATACGAAAAGACCCGTTGGATGGGAGTGGACCAGGCCCGCCAAAAGCAGTTGCTCCTGGATGTGCCTGGCTGGGTATACAAAGCTTATCTGGACCATACCTTGGCGTGCCGCCTTTTTCCTCAAGGGGATGCCGCCGGCATTAAGGTGGTATACACGGCACTAAACGGTACAGGGACTCAGCCAGTAAGCGAGGCACTGACGGCCATGCCTGGCGTAATCCTGGTGCAGGTTTCGGAGCAGTGCTTGCCGGATGGTAATTTTCCCACCTGCCCGCAGCCAAACCCAGAGCTCCCTCAGGCTCTGGAATTGGCCCTCAAAGCCGCCAGGGCGGAGCAGGCGGAGTTGGTACTGGCCACGGACCCGGACTGCGACCGAGTGGGAGTGGCGGTAAGCAAAACCAATGGAGAGTATCATATTTTGACGGGTAACGAAGTGGGTTTGCTGATCATGGATTATGTATTGGGGACTCGGGCCAAGAGCGGCACGCTACCCGAAAACCCTCTGGTCATCAAAACCATTGTCACCAGCGATTTGGCATTCCCTATTGCCCAGGCCCATGGTGCGGAGGTTGCCGAGGTGCTCACGGGCTTCAAGTATATTGGGGAGAGGATCGGTGAGTTGGAACAGAGCGGACAGGAAAGCCGCTATGTGTTTGGCTTTGAGGAAAGCTGCGGGTATCTGGCAGGCACCCATGTGCGAGACAAGGATGGCGTTATGGCCTGCGTGCTGGTGACGGAAATGATACAACAATATAAGGCCCGCGGAATCACTCTGGAGCAGGCCTTGGATAAGCTCTACCGGACCTATGGGACCTTGGAAAGTGTCCTGAAGACCTATGAGATTACAGGAGCTCTGCCCATGGTGACCATGGACAGAACCATGAAACGCTTGAGGGAAAAGCCTCCCTTTTTTCTGGCAGGAGACAGGATCACCACGCTGCGTGACTATCTGCTGGGGATCCAGGGATTGCCGCCCAGCAACGTCCTTTCCTACGCCACAGACACTGGGGCCAAGGCCATCATCCGCCCCTCGGGTACGGAACCCAAGGTGAAAGTCTACCTGTTCGTCCGGGCGGCGAACAGGCCCACAGCCCAGGACATGTTGGCCCAAATGGTCCGGGAGACAGGAGAATGGCTTGCCCTGGAATAGAGCCGCCTACACTCCTGTTCACAACGTCCTATTCTTCCACCTCTGTGTCCCTGAGCAGGCGGTCCGCCGCCTCGTCAAAATATTTCCGGTCAAACTCCAGGGAGATTTCGCATTCCCGCCGGGCGGTAAACTGGTCAATCTCCCTGCGGTAATGCGCTGCCAGGGCCTCGTTTCCGCTGCGGTGACACTGCACCATTCTGGTCAGCCTTTGATACAACCCCAGGGTAAAGCGCAGCAGCTTCCTGGAATGGGACGTGGCGATGTCCTGGCACGCCTCCTGGGGTAGCTCCTCTCCTAGGGCCGCATAGAGTGCATCAAAGTTTCCCTCATCCTTGTTCCGCAGCCCCATGGAGCTGTCTGTAAGCCGCTTCCAATCCAATAGCGCTGGCACCACTGGCAGTTTTCCCCAAAGGTCCCGTAGAAGAACTCCTGAACTAGGGCCTGAAAGCTCAATTCCGGCTGCAGCAGCGCCCTCGCCATCACATACATGGGCAAGGCCGCGTGGTCAAAGGCGCGCTGGGCCTGGCAGTTGATGATGCTACTGAGGCGGTTTTGCCGGAGCCCGCGGATATCGCTGTAAAGAAGTTGTGCTTGCACATACTGCCCAGGTTCGTTAAAGTCGTTGCAATAGTAGTCAAAATCAAAGCTGTCCGCCAGATCCATGCCAACTTCCTTGCGGTATTGGGTTCAGGCTTTCAGATGAGAGGCCATCTCTCCGTTGTCTTTGGGGAAGGGCTGGTCATTCAGCCGGTAGGGGCGCATATCCCCGGCCTGCTCCGCATGGCACCACTGGCATACGCCGCCGTCCTGGTGCAGGTTGCCCTCATACCCACAGACGCACGTCCAAGGCTTAGGCACAAGGTTCATCAGGCTCGACACCACGCTGGCGAAGGCATTTATGTAGCATGTTACGGCTGATGGGGAAGCTGTCTCCCTCGGCCCGGCAATGGCGGACTACATGCTCATAGGTTTTTTGGGGAATGGCGTGTAAATAATCATCGTCAAGGAAGCCGATCAGGTCGTCTGAATCAGCCCCCTCGTTGGCCAAATCAGCCACCCGCACCTCGCCGCTCTCCAGCATTTCTGAAAGAACTTCCATGAACAGCCGCGCGGATAGCTCCGGCAAATCGTCCCCTGCGTCCTCCTTCCTGGCCCGCTCCGCCTCCAGCACCTTCCGTGCGCTGGGGCTGGTCAGCCAGTTGAGCCGCCTCTCCAGCCGTTCGCCGCGCTCCTGCTCATGCTGGAGCGCATGTACCAGCGCGGCCATGGTATCAGGGTTGGTAAAGATGCCGCTGGAAGCGTACATGCCGTACTTGCGGATGGAGGGAAGCACGTCGTGGGTGATCCAACGTTTAAACTTCCGGGCCTCTGGCTTCCGGCTGCCCAGTACCAGAGAATAGAGGCCAAATTCATTAACCACTTGCATATCCTGCTTGCCCCCAGGGATGTAAATTGAACTTACACCCTTTTCATCGTCATCCAGCCGCTCAAGTGCCATGCGGCTGTTGCTGTGATCCAACACCCGGCAAACGTCCGCAGCCACAAACCACGGCTCCCCTTCGCGCATCAGCGTGCGCACCTCTCCGAATTCTTCATTCTGAAACACCTGAATATCATTTTTTCCCATATCATTGCCTCTTTTCTGCCATTCGTGGCGGGTTTGGGCGTTGGATTCGGTCTCATGTCATGTGGTGTCGGTGAATCCTACATGTTTCAATATCCTTAGAATAGTTGCAGTATATTCTAGTTTTGGTGGTAATTGAATACAAAATATGAAAATACTAACGAAAATGGAAAATCAAACCACGATAAATAAAAATATGCTAAGATACGAAGGAAACGCGAGGTGACAAGATTGGTGCCTATGAAGGACAAGTTGCGTTTTTTACGAGAAGAAAAAGGATTAAGCCAAATACAAATGGGGGAAGCGCTCGGTATAAAGCCCGGCACGTACAGCAGCTATGAAAATGGTACAGTGCCTAAGACAGAGGTGCTTGCCCAAATAGCAAAATATCACAATGTAACAATGGATTACCTGCTTGGCCTATCCAATGAAAGAAAACCAGCTGGGGACGCCCTTAGCCTTGCATTTTCCCGTTTGGCGCAAAGAGCGGGGGAAACCGCTCCACAATCCAGTGAGCTCACTTCGCTGCTGGAGGCCGCCGCTCAATATTACAAACAAGGCGCGCCCGCTGGGGACGCGCCCATGGAGGCCCTTACCGGCTTTCTGGCAAGCTTGCGCGCCGCCCTGAACGCCGCCACAGCCAGGGATCCATCAATGTTAATCATCAACGCCAACGCTGCGGCCATTGCGGCCCTGGGCGTCACCCGGATGGTGGGGGAGTTCTTCCAACGGAGTGATGAGCTGGACGTGCTGCCCATGGCCGCCCGGGCCAACGGAAAGCACATTGCCAAGCGCCGCACGGTGATACAGCCCGACGAAGCAATGGAAAAGGCGTTGCTGGAGCGGGAAAGCGACCCCATCGGATAGCTTCCAGCACTTAACGGCTTTACTTCCTTTCCTTCCGCGCAACACTAGCGCGGGGGGATTGCATGACGTCAGTATATGCCCGCTTTCGTATCGCCCGTGACGCTGCTTGGAATGCTTTGCTTGATTTTGCTGTGGATCGGCTTCCCGTGGCGCTCTCCGATGTTACCGCCCGCGCCGGGATCAGAACCTTTGGCTATTCCCGCCATGCGGACCTGTTAGCCTATCTTCGCCTTGCTGGCGAGGCCCGCCACTGTGCGGGGCTCGCGGTCTGCTATAAAGCCAATTGGTTTATATTTTTTGATGATGGTATGCCGTTGCCCCGGGTTCGCTTTACGGTGGCCCATGAGCTGGGGAACATCTTTATGGGGCATGTCACCGTGCCCCACCTGGATGCCCAGGTGTTGGGGACTGTGTCAATACCGGAGACTTAGAAAGCAACCCCCGCAATCCGGATGAGCAGTCCGCAGACATGTTTGCCGCCCGCTTCCTTGCCCCGGCTGTTGTCCTTTGGGCGCTGGATATCCATACCCCGGAGGACATAGCCGCCCTGACCGGCCTATCCTGGCGGGCGGCCCTGCATAGGGCCCATCGTATGGAAACGCCCTATGTACGCAACGAATTTCTCACTGACCCCCTGGAAAGGCGGGTCTACGAGCAAATGAAACCATTCATTGACGAAAGAAAGAAGGGGAAATCATGAGGAAACTTCTGTGCCTGTGTCTTGCGCTGTTGTTCTGCTTACCCGCCCTTGCCCTGGCGGAGACACTATCCCTTGATCTTACTGCGGCCACTGTGGAGGAGTTGGAAGCTGCACGAAGCGCTATCGATGCGCAACTTGCCGAACGCCAAGCTCTGGAAACCTCTGCCGGTTCGGAAGCGGCTATGAAGGTCATCCACTATGAAGGCAAGGGGCTATCCATGATTCCTTTGGAGAGCTTTCCCTATTACCCCTGCCGGATGGTCTTTGCCGTTGACGCTGAAGGCGATGCCAAAATCGAGGTAACAGGCGGTAAATTCGACTGGAGGCAAGGGTTTACTGCGAGCAAGGGCAATATGTCCCGCGTATACTCTTATGACTCCACTAACTATGGCGCAGATAACGTTTCACTCTTGGTCACAACCGCTGGAAACTGGACGCTTGATATCTATCCGCTCTTTGAGACGGGAACAACCACCTTTGCTGGTCAAGGCAATGACGTAGGGGATCTCTTTTATCTTGCCTGGGCGATACCCGTGACAATATCCTATGATGCCAGCAACAGCAAATCGGACTATCTCACCATCGAACTGGTGACGCCTTCCGAGTATGGGTATCTCCGTGAAAGGCTCTTCAGCGAGTCGGTGGGAGAAAAGAAAGGGAGCTTGGATGTGTTCATCCATTCCAATGACGATCGTCCCTGCTTTTATATTGTAGAATGTAAACCAAGCACTACATGGTCCATCAAGCCCAAATAAGACCCGCCTTACACTTTTTAGGGGCATTTCCTTACAGAAAAGCGGGCCCTCTTACAGATCAGATGTAAGACATGGAAGCCTTGAAATATAAGGCTTCCATGTCCATTTCCGGGCTGTCTTACACTATTACAGAAAAAAACACATACCCCCCTACAACTTTTTACTAAGGAGGCATTGCCGTGGGAACCATCGAGAAGCGGGGCCGCAATTCCTGGCGCGTGGGCGTCCAAGTCCAGACGGACAACGGGTGGGAATGGGTGCGCCGCACGGTATCATTTCCACCTACCACCACCCAAGTGCAGCAGCGGGCCGCCGCAGAGGTGGCGCTGGCGCAACTGGCGCTGGATGTGGAGGAAGGCCGCAGCATCCCCGACCGCGCCACCAACTTCCGGGAGCTATCAGCCCTCTGGCTCTCCAACTATGTTCAAGCGGAGTGCGAACCGCCTACGCAAAAGACATACAATAATTTTCTGAAAAAACGGCTGCTGCCGGCTTTAGGGGACATGCCCCTGCATGCCATTACGCCCTTGCTCCTCTCCACCTTTCTGGCCAACCTCCGAAAGGAGCCCAAGGCCCAGCAGCGCAAGCCGGATGACCAGCTAAAGCGGAAACGGACGCCGTCTGACCAAAAAAAGCTAACCGCAAAAGAAGCAGCCGTACTATCCGATACCACCATACGCCATTATTATGATACCCTCAATTCCATCCTGAAGCATGGGGTCATGTGGGAGATGATGCCGCGCAATCCGCTGGATGTTGTCCCGCGTCCTAAAGTCCGGAAAAAGAAGATCAAATATCTTGATGATGAGCAGGCTGTGCGCCTGCTGCGCTGCCTGAAAGACGAGGAGAACATGTCCTTTCGGTCCGCCGTGCTTTTGGCGCTCACCTGCGGCTTGCGCTTAGGGGGAGTAGGTGCCCTCAAACTGTCCGATGTAGATTGGCAGCAAGGCACCATTGATATACAGCGTGCTAGAGCCTATACACCGGAGACGGGCAACTATGACGGCACCCCCAAAACAGAAGCCGGTGAACGTCTTATAGCGTTGCCCGCCGCCATGCTCACCCTTCTGGACGAAACCCGAAAGTATCAGGAAGATATCGCCCTGCGCGTCGGCGATGTCTGGCAGGGCGATGGGCGCATAGTTTGCGCTTGGAACGGTACGCCGCTCCATCACGATACACCAAGCAAGCAATGGCGCACTTTTGCCGACAAAACGGCTACAAGGGCGTCCGTTTTCATGACCTGTGCCACACTCATGCCACGCTCCTATTTGCGGATAATATTGACGCTGTTGCCGTAGCCTCCCGCCTTGGCCACTCCGATGCAGCAATCACGCTGCGAACCTACGCCCATGCTTTACGCCGTCGAGATATAGAGAGCGCGGCCAGCATACAAAGACTGATGGAGCGGGCAGAAAGCGATGACCCATAAAAAGCGTAGCGCTTCGCAAGCCTGTGAAGTGCATTTCAAGTTATGACAAAAAGCCTCCTTCACCCAATTGGGGGAAGGAGGCTTTCAATTTGCCTATATTTCCTGTATATTACGCACAAAAAAGCAGATATGTTATTGTACATATCTGCTAGTTTCGTGGTCGAGGTGACAGGATTTGAATTTGCTGCCCACAAGCAAATGCAATGACTTTGTAGGAAATAGGCGAAAAGGAAATCCTTATATTTCAATAGTTTCACATAAAAAAGTAAAGCGGAATGAAACATTGCGAATTTCAAACTGTAGGCAAAACTGTAGTATTATCCATGGTATCACATAAGGGTGTGTGGACACCCTCTCTTGATGGGGCGGAGGCGTTGTTCCCCCCGAGCTGGGGGCGCCGCTTTAAAATCAAGGACACCTCTTTAATCAGAAAAGTGGCGGCGCAAAATTACGCTGCCCCCTATGGCGAAGGTTTAATACTGCGATTTGAAATCACGAAATAGAACGAATAGTACGAATAGGCATTTTGTAACCATGTTCTAGAACCCTTGATAAATAAGGGAATAGTACGAATAGAACGAATAGTACGGTAAAAATGACTGTAGGGTATATGAATTGCCATGGCACAAAAAAGGAAGCCCAGCGGCTCCCCTCGGCCTTTATGGGAAGCCATGAAAAAGCCCCCAGCATTGCGCTGGGAGCCTGGCATCTTTGGCGGAGGAGCCATCACCCCTTCTCTTTCCCGCTGTCAAGCCGTTTGGCCTGCTCTTTTTCAATGGTCTTGACGCTCTTTTCCGGGGTTGGCAAGTTCTCCGGCATGGTGCCGCCCAGCTCCCGGATGGTCTCCCGCACCTTGCGGCCCACCGCATAATGGGTGGCATTGGCCCGTTGCTTCCCCTGGATATTTTCCCGGCGCAGCTTCTCATCAGTCTGCGTTGCGCGGAAGAGGTTAGCGGCCAGCTCCGTGCTGCCCATGTGGTCAAGGATTTTCTGGCTCTTTTTGAGGCCCTTGCGCTGGTGGATCTCCTTCACGCCCAAGCCACCGTACAGCCCTTGGTATCCATGGTTTTGGAAGATGGCAAAATCCTGGGAGGTCTCAACGCCTGCCTGCTGTGCCGCCTCCGCCAGGGACTTGTTATGCTCGATCATCTCATTGCGGATGGCAAGCCTTTTTTGATCCTCTGTCAGGCTGTCATAATCCTCTATCAGCTCTTGCTGGCGGGTCTTGACGGCGAAATAGGTCTGACCGATCGCAATGACTTCCTTTGCCGGATCGCCGTTCATTACGATCAGATAGCAGGCATAACGGGACAGCTGGTAATCCTCTACCCGCTTCACTGCAACCCCGGATTCCACCATTTTGTTGACCTTAACAAAATGGGTTTTTTGCTGGGCTCCAGCTCCTTTGCAAGCCTCCATGGCCTTATCAATGACGTTGGAGAAGTTGCGCCATTCGGTATACTCCAGAACCGCTTGCAGCTCACGCGCCCGCCAATATTCCTGGCCATATTCATTGATATGCTTGATTCCCTCAAAGGTCTGTTCTGAATACCTTGTGATATCGGTCATTCCAGTGTCTCCTTCTCCGGCCATTCCTCCCGCCCCAGGCGGGCCAGCAGGGCCTTGTTGGTTGATGGATTGCCCACCTCATCAGCTGCGGCCTGGATGGGCGGATTTGGGCCTATTCCGTGGGTGAGCTATCCTTCTTCCATTCATCCTCTGTAAGCCCCATATCGGCCCGTAGAAGGCCGTTTACAAGACCGTTGATAGATTCACCTTTGGTCTTTGCGTGAGCCTCTACGGCCTGTTTTTGGCCCTTGGGGATGGTGATGGCTAGGCGGTCATAATTCTTCTCATTGAACGCACGTTTATAATCGGTGTGCTTTTGGGTTGGCATATAGAAACCTCCTTTTCTAGGACTAGCATAATTATATCAGATAGAAGTACGAACGTCTAGCGCTAGATTGCATAATTATCTAACGCTAGATTTGTTAAAATGGTCCATAGATATCTAGCGCTAGATATGCTATACTTAAATCACGGTAAGGGGAAACGCACTCCCGGCAGGAAGAGCGGCTACCACAGCAAAGCGCAACCGGACTCACGCCCCCGCACCGGATTACATGACAGGAGGATGACCACATGAGCATCAAGGAATTGGAAGCCAAGGCCCTGGAGTTGAAGGAGCTGCAGCGCATGCAAGAGGAGCTGGAAGCGGAGATCACCGCTACCCAGGACGCCATCAAGGCCGCCATGGGTGACCGGGAGGAAATCACGGCGGGCGCCTTCAAGATCACCTGGAAGCCCGTCACCAGCAGCCGCTTGGACACCACGGCCATCAAGAAGGAACTACCCGAGCTGGCGGAGCGCTTCACCAAGACCACCACCACCCGGCGCTTTCTGGTGGCATAAGGAAAGCCCCTTGCGTGAAGCAACACGCGCGGGGCAGGAACTACGCCCGAGGCGAGCGGAGAACCCTTCAAGGTGAGTGTATCACCCTCCGCCGCCTGGGTCAAGTATGAAAGGAGCAAAGCCATGTATTCCAAACTAGCGGAAATGGTCAGGAAGCTTTGTCATAGCAATGATGTCAACATTCGAGTCGCGGCGCGAACGATTTATGACAAGGCCACGGGTGGAGGCTGTTTTAGTGTTCAGGAGGCCGTGGGCATCAGGGACACGTATTTCCCCGGCATGCAGATTGAGGATCTGTTTGCGCAGGATATGGAAGCACCCCCGCAGATTACAACAGCGGAGGCAGTTAGCATCATGGCCGGTAATCCCTGCTGGATGGAAGCATACCCCCAGTTGCTTGACACGGTGTATAACTATGTGAGCGACGAGATACAGGCCCTGCATGGGCATAAGGGGTCAATTGCGGCCATTGCATACGCTTTGCTTATAGGGCGGGCGCAAGGCGTCCGGGAGGAGCGGGCAAGGAGGCAAGGCCGTGAATAAAAAAGAAGTGGCCCTGCCCAATCTGATATTTGAGGCCCAGGTTGCCCATGAGAAGGCCAGCGCGGCATACTCAAATCTAACCAATGATCTCTTTGTGGAGGGCGAGCCGAATCGGAAAGAATATGAGTTTCGCTATGGCCAACATGTGGCGATGAACAGCATCCACGGGGATTATCTGTACCGCCTGGGGAAACTGCTGGAAGAAATGCGGGAGGCCCTGGACGGTAAGGAGGGCACGGTATGAACGATCAAGCGGAGGTGTAACAGCCTCCGCCTTTTCTTTGTGGCCAGGAGTGTCAAGGGGGGCATTTCAAATTACACCCTTCGTTTTCTCTTGCTTCGGCCTTGACTTGCTCAATCATATCGGGATTACTGGCGAGGGTTTCAAAACGTTCGGCCTGCCAAGCACCTCAACAGATTGCTGCTTAGTGGGCTTTTCAAAATAGACAGTGCTGTCGCTTTTGAAATCTTGACTACCCCTTGTGTCCCCATTTCAACTGGGGGCGTATGGGTTTTGTCTGTGTTTTGTCTGCCAAACGGTGTATCTTTGGTGTATTCTTGGTGCGGCCAATCATGGCTGCGTTGTGGTGGTTTTGTGGTGTATTTGTGGTGGCAAGCGGATCCTAGCATTAAAAACCCCCCGCCTTTAGTGGGTGTTGACGCCAACGGGAAAATTCTTCAATTTGTCGCATCTTTGTCGCCATTTTGTCTCAGGCCCAGGAGCTCGGAACGCCATATTTTGCGCTACTTTTGCGCTTACTTTGTGCTCATGCGCTGGCCGGATTTTTGCTTCACTTTTGCTTCCATTTTGCTTCGCCAAAAGCGCCGCCATTTTGCCACCATTTTGCCGCCATTTTGCCGCCAAGCTGTTAATGTTTTACCTTCCCTTGGCTGCCAATTTATGGTACCATTAAGCTAGAAAATCATTGGAGGTTTCCCCATGAAAAAGATCATCTCCTTATTGCTTGCCATGGTCTTGTTGGTTCCCGCTCTGGCCATCGCCGAAGATGTTCCTACCTTCGATTTCACCGCTGAAGAATGGCTGGAAAGATACAAGGCCATCGTGCCGGAAGGGGACCCATTCTATTTTGATTCGCTCACAAAAGTACAGGATAATGAGATATACGCCTATCAAGCAAAAACGGAGTATTCAGGCGGGTTTTCTCTTGCTGGCAGATTGGGAAGTGACCTCTTATTCGGTCTTGATTTTTACATCCGTGAATATAACTTTCAGGATTATAAGGAGAGCACTATTTTCCCTGAGACGTTTTTAGCCCTATTTGATGGTTTCGCTAAGGTGATACTTGCCACCAACCCAGAGTTTACAACAGAAGACATCACGGCAATCTTTGAGGCTCTCGGCATTGATAGGGAGAAATGGGACTATCAATTCTTTAAGGGTACCTATGTGGCCGAGTATAAGGGAATGGACTATCTCTACAGCGGGAGAGGAAACCAAAGGTTTGTCATGTCCATAATGGCAGACCCTACCCATCAAGAGTAAGTAAAGTCGGAGGGGAGTCACCCCCTCCTGACCTAATCAGTAATTTCCCCCCGAAATCGACCGAATAAAGGTCTTTACATGCAGGTCGGCCACAATCCGGGTCAGTGCATTGGGTGTTATCGTGATGGTATGCCATGTTCCTCTCCTGATTTTCCCCGCCGAATCTTTGGACAAGTATGGGACTGCATCAAACTCTTTGTTCGTTATCGCTGATGCTGGGACAGTATTCCCGTCCACCTTGATAGTCACCGAAGATGCGGTGCTCCCTCGATAGATTCCGGGATTATCGGGGTGAGTATGATCAGGATTCGGATGGGTGTGCGAGGGTATGGGTACGCGCATCGGACCGATGTCGATGTTTAGCGCAATAATACCGTGGATATGGTCTTCAACGCTGATTGGCGTTCCGGGAGAAGCTCTTTGGGCTTCAAGCGTATATCCATTAACCTCATAATCCGACCCCTGGGTATAAACCGTTGCCGCCCCACCGCCTCCGCTGGTACCGCCCCCACCAGCCGCCGCGCCCTTGCTATAACTCCGGAACGCCTCCAAATCGTACCTGCACATCACTTTATTGATCCACACCGCGTCCTGGTCAACATAAAACCGCATTTCCGCCGGGTTGCTGGGGTCTGCGTTGTCCGCAAAGTTTTTGTTGTCATTTGTCGTACTCCCCTGGCTGTACAACTCCCCGATGGCCGCCTTGCGGCTGAGCCTCGCCAGCTCGCTCACGCTGTCCCGGTTTTTGTTCGCCAGGGTCACGGTCACATTGGTGTTGTCGCCGTATACGTCCCGCTTCTGGATCGTCACCACCCGCTCGTTCAGGGTAACGCCGTAATCCGGCAGGCACACCCGGCACAGCCGCCCGATGTAGAACCGGTCCATGGACTGCCCGGTGAGGGAGTACAGGTCCCGGCCCTTCGCCGTCACCGTCACCGTGGGGTTTTTCACCTTCTCCAGCACGCTTTGGGCCATGGCTTTGAGGGTCGCCGCCTCGGTGACGCTGGTTTCCGTATAGGTGCTTGCCACCACGCCCCAGGTGGAGATGGTGTCCGCGTCCAGGTACTTCACCCCGCCGTTGGCCGGGGCGATGGTGAGCTGGTTCACGCCCTCCCCGTACCCCAGGGGATACATTCGGGTGCACAGGTCGGAGCGGTCAATAGCCACCTGCACGTTCTCCACGTTCCGGCTCAAGCGCATTTCGCTCATGTCCCCGGCCTGGGCCTTGATCAGGTTCAGCACCCAGGGAAAAACGCTGGTGTCATAGGTCCACTGGTATTCCTCGGTGAGGGGTTCCGCCAGGCTGATGATGGCCCGCAGCAGGTTCTCATTCTCGAAGCTGTACTGGTACTGGGTGGTGAACTCACAGGTCCCCAGGGTCCACATCTGCCGGGGCTGCAAGGCCAAAAGCTGGGTCAGTACAGTGCGCAGGTTCACCCCCGTGCCGCCGTACTCCCGGTAGCCGAAGATCACGCCGTCGGAGAGGGTGGTCAGGGCGTGATGGAGGTAGGCCGTCATGGTGCCGCCCCTGGAGTAGCTGTTGTCCGTTCCCGTCACCCGGAATACCCCCAGGCTGCCCCCCACGTCGTAGAGCTCCACGTATTCCCCTACGGTCACCGCTTCCTCCAGGATCAGCGTGAGCTGGGCCTTGGACAGGGGCCGCAGGCTCAATTCGTATTCCAGCCTCACCGGGTGCGGCCGGCGCACCTCATTCATGTTGGTGTCCAATACCCTGGGTAGCCTGATGTCGTTTTTTTCCTGCATGCTGATTCTCCTTTTGTTTTTTGTCGGCGCTCACAGGGCTATAACGCTGCCCCAGGCTTTCCGCGCCTTTGTTCCCATATCCGCCAGTATGCAAGCCTCTCCGTACTGGAAAGCCATGTATACCGCCAAGTGTTGTACCCGGTGTGGTAGTGCCAGTTCGTCCGTCTGTCCATGTCGTGGGCCTCTGCCAAGGCTTTCAATGACTTATCGAGCCTCAATGTGCCATGCGCCCGCCTTTTCAGGTCGCCTGCCCCTCCTACTGTCAGCCCTAGGGCCTTACTGGCCGCCGCGACTGTCTGCCCGTCCAGGTCGCACCGCTTCACAATCTCCCGCTGCCGCTCGTTCTCCATGGCCTCCACACGTGCCCGGACAACTGCCCGCAATTCCTCCGCCTCCTGCTTTTCCTCGAAGTTGGCGGAGGGATCAGAGATTGTTTCCGCCAAGGTACCGCCTTCCTCGCCGTGCGGTTCATCCAGAGAAACCGCCTCCCTGTGTGCCCGTATACGCGCCCCACGCAAGCCCAGGGCCGCTTGTAGTTCGCTTTGGATGTAATACCCGGCCCAGGTGCCAAAGGCCCCCTTGCTGGGGTTGTAGGTCTTTTCTGCCCGTATTACGCCTATGTGTCCGGCTTGCATCAGATCGTCAATATCTGTGGCCCGGTCGCACAGGGGCAGATACCGCTTTGCAATGGTATAGATCAATCCGCCGTGGTCTTGCATTTCCCCGCACCCGCCTTTATAATAGGGTTAGGCGGCCCCTGCGAGTGCGGGGGTTTTTCTTATTGCTCCAATGCTTTGCGAACTTTGTAGACAAGCAGCCTAAGCTCCCAGTCACGTTTCCACCACTGAAACTGCCTTTGCATCCGGCGCCGCACCCCTGCAACCCTTCTAGCGTGGCACACTCGCTCAATAAGCTCCGGCTCGTTCGTTTCTTTCAGGTGGGCTTTGAGCCTGCGTGTCGCTGTCGCGGAAAGAACGGCCAGGGAATAGTCCCGCTCTATGCTGATGGCGCGATACTCGCCCATAGCTTTGAAGGCTTCCTCTGCCGCCTCTATCCAATCATTAGAGATGTACCGCGCCAGAATCGACTTGCATTTCTGGAAAGCGTTATAACCCAGCTTGAAGTCATCCCCAATATAAACGCCGTCCATAGCTTCATCCTGCCTGAAAATCAGGTTGTAGACGGGCACAAAGCTTTCCGGTCTGTTTACTTTGTCGCATAGGCTCGTAACAGATAAGAGCGGGGGGGCCCTGTACTCGTCCAACACGGACATAGCCCGCCAGCACGGCTTTCCAATGTGTCGAAGCTCACAACCAACCAGAAACATGTTTAAGTGTGGCTCCATGTAATCCCACAAGAACGCCTCCACATGCTTGCCCAGCGGCTTGTCCAGACCAAAGGCCCGCGCTTTTTCCATGGTGTAGAAATAGTCCTTCATTCCCCAGCGCTCCCCGTCATACTCCTTTGTAGGCGGGAACATGCGCAATACATCCCGTGGGGTACGCTTGCGCAATGCGTTCAGAGCCATTTGCGTATGACCTGGGGCTTCCTTGGTGGCTGCCCGGATAGCCGCATACAGCCATTTGTCAGTGCCATAAGAGGATAAATCCCGGATTCTTTCATAATGGGTCATCGTCACTTCACCTGCCTTCCTCGCATTCGCCACGGTAGCGGTCAATCAGTCCCACAAGCTCGTTATGGCTCTCGGCGGGCAGATTCAATCCCTCAATGAAGTCCATCAGATCAAAACCCGCTTGCATTGCGCTGTCGTTCTCCGCCATGGTATCCTGAAACTTGTCCCGCTTTGAAGGTTCCTCCGTGATGATGCCAGTGGCAGAGCCATCCGGCCTGGTGGGCCCCCATTCGACATGTCGTATCGGCTGTTTCAGCCTTTCAATTTCTGCAAAGATGGCGCGTTCTTGCTTGTGATCCAGCCCCATTCCTTTGATAAACCTTTGTAACTTGCTGATTTGTTCCATAGTGAAAACCTCCTTTTTTTTGACATCCTTTGTCATGCTTAGAACCCCCCTTCCGGCGGCAATCGTCCGCATGGTACGGCATTTGTTGGCGCTCCAAAGACTGTCCGCGCCTTTCGTTCAAGCCTAATCCAGTCATCCAGCTTCATAATTACCAGCCAGGGGCGCTTGTTCCGCCGATGGGCCACAATGGGCACAGAATGCCCGTTAGCGTCCCTCTCTGCCTGGGCCATGGCTTCATAGGCGTTGAACCGTTCGGCCCGCTTACACTCCACATGGTAGCCTTGTAAAGTAACGTCCGGGTTCTCTTTGCCCCCAACATATCTTTGATCGTTCCTTTGGGCTTCCGTCAATCCAGCCTCCTGAAGAAGGGTGCAAAGCTCCCGCTCCCCGGCGCTGCCTTTTTTCTTAGAATTCATAGAAAATCCCCCTCAAGTCCACCAGGCGCTTATAGACGGTATCTGGTGGGTACATGGTCACCCGACCGCGCTTCCATTGCCACACGCAGTAATGGTATAGGTTGCTGCCGTCAATTTGTCCCCCTTCAATCTCCAGCCAGCCAAGGACCACATGGCGACGGAGGGTGTTGTAGCCAATGCCGCTGATGAACGCGGCTTCGCTGATTTTCATCCCGCCACCTCCGCCAACAGTCCGTATCTAATGCACATCTGTTCGTATTCTTCCGGTTCCACGTTCCAAAACTCGCTTTCATCCATCCGGCGCATTTCCGCCCGTGCCTCGCTCTGCGCCAATGCCACCCAGGAGGCCAGATCGGGGCCTGTCCAGGTCACACGGATGGCCTGCCCGTCATAGTGGACCTTGCCCATCAGTTGCCCCACACCAGCCTTGAGGGCCCGTCCGATAGCCAGCGCATCCCGTAGGGAATAGGGCCGCTCCACAGCGCATACAGCAGCCCCGCCCACCCGCTGCCGCACATAATCCGCCCGGGCGATATCCAGCAGGGCGGAGGCTTCCGGGGGCTTTGTGCCCATCAGCACGGCACGAACCTTCCCCGCTTCCGTCAGCTCGAAAGAATAGCCCAGTTCCTCCAACCGGTGCATGGCTTGCCATGTGGTCATATGCTCACCTACTCCATCCAACTTGAAATTCTTTTTGTGGCGTGTATGGCATAATGCTTACGCCACGCGTTCTGGCTCTGGTTCCTTCCACGGTTGCGCCAAATTCCACATGTTCCTTGCAGTACCCAAGCCGAAATTCAAATTGAATCCGGCTCTTCTCTGTGAATTCCCGCTGCAAAGCCTTGAGTTTCGCATTCCATTCCTTGCCGCTTTGACATGGGAAGTAGCCCAGCACCTTGTTGGCATAATTGTCCAGTTGTTCCCACGATACAAATACGCCCTGGGGGTTATCTTGGTGAAGTGCTGATATCACCTGTACGATGGGTTCCTCGTCATAGGCAATACCTTTTTCCCTGCGCTCTGCCTGGGTTTGAAGATCGTCATAGGTCAGGCTCGAATATCCTTCCCATTGCACCCCGCCCCGGTCACCAATGCGGTACAGGATCGTTTTCCCCGGCTTTGCATTGCTGGACTTGGTTTGCACCATTACGCATTGTTCTTCATCGTCCGGGTTGCGCTCCACATATAACACTGAGCGGGATGCCGCCGGGATATCCACCGAACCCAGCGCCCGGTAGATGGCCTTGCCCCCGGCCGTTCCCTTGGACATATGGGATATGATAATCACCGCGCTATTGGTGCGCTTTGCCATGGCAGATAATTGGGCCATGATGGGGCGGGTTTCATTAGCACGGTGCATGTCCATCCCGGCGCCCAGGAACGCCTGAAGGGGGTCAAAGATCACCAGAGAAATACCATAGGACGTGATTGCCTGTTCAATCTGTGGGTTGATGAATGTCAACTCGTGGGCATTTTCCAGAAAGGCGCATTGTTTCAGGTCGCCGCCGCTGGCCTCAATCCTGCCTCGCAGGGTTTCCGGGTCGTCCTCCACGGACAGAATCAGCACCCGGCCTTGTGGACAAGGCGTGTCCTGCATTGGCTGCCCTGTGGACACACACGCCGCAATTTTGCAGGCAAGGGCAGTCTTTCCAACACCGCTATCTGCTTGCAGGATTGTAACCTTGCCCTGTGGAATGTAAGGCTTAATGAGGAATTCCGGCTCTTTGTACTCCACCGTGTCATAGAACACAATCTGTGGCGGTTCCTGCGTGTCTTCCGGCTTCCAGTCGGGCGTTTCCTTTGCCAACTTTCCCAGCTTCGCGGTCACGTCCATTTTCGCGTACAGGTCGGTGATATCGCCCTTTTCAGGAAGGGCCGGGTCAATCTTGGTCAGGTCAAGCACTTTCACCCCGGCGGCTACTCCTTGTAGCGTTGAGGCTACGGCCTGGGCGTGTTCCTTCCCGGGCTTGTCGTTGTCCGGAAGGATGACCACCCACTTTCCCCGCAATGGCTCTAGCTGCTCTGGCTTAATCTTACTTTTTGCCCCGTCCTGTGCACACACCGCCGCAATTCCATGGGCCTTGAGGGTTTCAACGTCTTTTTCACCCTCCACCCATAAGACGGTCTTTTTATCTGCTGCGACGGCAGCGTTGTATAGTGCCGGGGTTGCCCCTGCCCGCCCAACCACCCAATTCCCGGTTTCATTCAGGTGAAACCATCGAAATTCCTTTGGAGGAAAACGCCGCTTTTCCAGCTTCACCTTGCCCGTGGTATCTGTATAGGGGTAGACCGCTACGGGCTGCGTAGTCAATACCCGTGGGGTCTTTTCTGGTGAATCGGCGAACAAGTCCGACATAGTCTTTCCGACTGCCGCCACAATGGCCTTTACATCACACCCCGCATGGCAATGCAGCAGGGTCTTGCCTGGTTCGGCTGTGCTGATTCGCAAGCTTGCGGTTTGATCGTCATGAGCAGGACACCGGGCTTTGTACTGCCCGTCATGCTCTTGCTTTCCATTGAGCAGGGCTACCCATTCCCGATGATTCAATTGGCCTCACCGCCTGCTTGCTTTTCCAGCCAGCGCCTAAAAGGTTCAATGGGAATGAGAATCTTTTTGCCGGCCCTTAGGACCGGAAAGCCCGGCGTTCTTGTCCACCTGCGAAGGGTCGGAATGCTCACGCTTGCCGCCTCGCAGGCTTCCTTTGCCGTGTAGTTTAGTTTTTCCATGTACTCATCTCCTCGTATAATCGTTTGCGAGAATGTACTACGTTTCTGTGCCCCATCCGCGTCTTTTTTAAGGGGTGACACTCCAAAGGGTATTATTGCTTCGGCGATATCGTGCGGCTGGGGCTATGGAATTATCAAGATGCGTTTACGCGTTACGCGTGATCACATTTTTATTATAACGCGTTTCGCATTAATTGCAATAGGGCAGCAAAAATTTTCCGCGATTCGCGTAATTTCCTATTGCAAGCGTTCATTTCATGCTGTAAGATAAGTGTGAGGTGATTGAGATGTTGAAAGACAATTTACGCAAAGCGCGAGAAAATGCAAACATGACCAAAGCAGAACTGGCTAGGAACCTAGGGATCCCATATTCCACGTATGACAGCTACGAAACTGGACATAGAACGCCTAAGCCTGACCAATTGCCCGTAATCGCAAAGGCACTTGAGGTGGACGTGCAGTTCCTTTTGATCGGAAAACAATTTTCAATTCCAAGATCAGAAAACCATGAGGATGATCTTCAGGAAGACGCAAAGATATTCTCAGCAACATGGGCACTATACCGCGCCTATGGCTTCACGTATCGCCACGAAGGTGACCTTTGGGTCATAACAGATCGAGATGGCCACGAAACTTCTTTCAATCGGCATAACCATCAAGCCTATGCAACAGCTGTTACCAGTGAATTAGAGAAGTACGCTCTTTATCTCCACTACAATGAAGTCCAAAAAATGCTTGCGGCGCAAGAAGAGCGTGAAGAATAAGACGAATAGTAGAACAATAGGCACAGTCCATATGACCGTACTATTCGTACTATTCGTTCTAAACCTAGGTTTTTCAATGGGTTGTGATCATGGTTTATTCGTTCCATTTGTTCCATAAGGAGGCATCGCCATGGCAAAGAAAAAGGCAGCGGATATGAAGCGCGCCCGCAACGGAGCCGGGAGCGTAAAGGACTTACCCAACGGGAAGGTGCGTATCTACTTCATGATGCCCGCTAACCCGATCACAGGCAAGCCTCCATACCGTACCAGCGTTGACGGTGACACAGAGGAAGATGTCCGCCTAGCTATGAGCAAACGAATCACTGCCATGTCTGAAAACACATACCAAAAACCGTCCTACATGACCATGAACGTATGGATTGAGAAGTACCAGAATGAGTTTATGGACAGTATCAAAGACAGCACCCGCAGGGAATACGAGGGTACCATCAACCGCTATATCAAGCCGTGCTTTGGCAAGTATCGGCTGTTTGAAATGAACCCGTCCCTCATCAAGGGGGCTTATAATAAGCTGCAAAAGGACAGCGCGAAGGGTGGCGTATCGGCCAAGACAATTAAGAATATCAATGGTCTACTTCACTCCATGATGGAAAAGGCCGTGCTGCTTGGCTATCTCCAACGTAGTCCGCTGATCGGCATTACATTGCCACGGGTGGAGAAGAAGGAAATGCAGGCCATCCAGAATGAGGATGTAGAGCGGTTCCTATCGGCCATCAAGGGGCACAAATACGAAGCCCTATACTTTGTGGACATGTTCAGCGGCTTACGGCAGGGTGAAATTCTAGGCCTGTCCTGGGATTGCGTAAACCTCAAAACAGGTACGATCACCGTTAAGCAGCAACTGCAGCGGGAGCGTGTGAAGGGCGGGGAATACCGCCTTGTAAGCCTTAAGAATGATGATAAGAGCCGCCGCACCTTCCCACCTGCGCCCGTGGTGATGGATATGCTGCGCCATGTGAAAACCGTACAAGCCGAATGGAAGCTAGCCCTTGGCAGTGACTACAGCAATCCCATGAACCTGGTATTCACCCATGAGGATGGGCGGCACCTCACGCCCAATACCATCTACACGCCATTCAAGAAGATTGTCAGGAGTCTTGGCCTTGATGCTGTGCGCTTTCATGATCTGCGGCATTCCTGCGGCCTATATGCCCGTGAAAATGGGGCCAGTATGAAGGAAATACAACTGATGTTGGGACACTCACAAATCAGCACCACCATGGACACTTACGGCCACAAGTCGGAGCAGTTAGAGCGGGAAACGGCGGAAAGGATGGATGCCTTTATACGGTCTAAGTGGAACAAAAACGCCTGATGTTTCGATGCCGTTTCGCTACCAACTGTAGGCAAAACTGTAGTATTAGCCTAAAAATGAACAAAGAAAAAGCCCTGTAATAGCCGTATTACAAGGCTTTCTTCGTGGTCGAGGTGACAGGATTTGAACCTGCGACCTTTTGGTCCCGAACCAAACGCGCTACCAAACTGCGCTACACCTCGACGGCAAGAAAAGATGGAGCCAATAAAGGGACTCGAACCCTTGACCTGCGGTTTACGAAACCGCTGCTCTACCGACTGAGCTATATTGGCGCGTCAGCAAGAGCTATTATAGCAAACGGATGGGGGTTTGTCTAGCCCCTTTTCCCGGGGCCGCATAACGCCTTCCTGGTCTTTTTAATATGCCGCGGGGGGGCATAGCGGAATTCTCATTTGGGAGCCAGGGGATGGGAAGAAAGGGAAATATGGCAGGGGAAAGAAGCGTGAGGACGTTTTATCAAAGCCCCAAGGGGTCAGGCTCCATGGCCGTCCTTCTCATACATGACGCCGATGGTGTTGCCGTAGCTCTTTACCTCAAAAAGGATATGGTACCCCTCCGGGGGTTCCTGGGCCCAGTAAATGTAGGCGTAGGTGGCATTGTAATAGAGGTAGGGCTCGTCCCGCTCGGCTGTGATCACCAGGCTGTCCCGGATGGGGGCGGGCAGCTTGAAGGCGCCGATGGTGATGTCGTTGAAATAGCAGCCTACCCGCAGCTGGGGCTCCTGTTCGTGCTTCATGTGGTATAGCCGCTCAAACGCGCCCGCGGCGGCGACATTCCAAGTATCCAAATCCATGGTCCGGCGGGCGTCCCGCCTCACCAGGGGATTAAAGTACGCAAACTGGTAGGGGTGATTCAAAGCAAGGCCTATGCCTGTCGCAAGCAGGCAGACGCAGAGCAAGGCGGCGCAGAGGCGGCGGAGCATAGGGCGGCGTTGGACCAGTTCCCACAGCGTGTGGAGGCCAAAACCGGCCAAGGAGGCGATGCCGGCATAGAGAAAGTAGAAATGCCGCCAGCCGTTATACAATAGAGGCCTGGTGGCCATGGCGTAGCCCAGGGGCACCAGCCATGACAGGCTGCAGACCAGGAGCAATACGGTCCGGTATTCCCCCAGGACGGCCCGGGGCTTTTGGAAGAAAAGACGCAGCGCCCGCACCTGGCCCAGGGCGGCCAGCGCAAGGGTATAAAGCGGGATGCTGACCAGCAGATAATAGGGGAGATAGTACCAAGGAAGGGGCGTTGTGCCTTGTACATCGTAGAAATCCGCCCCACGAAAGAGAACGACGCCGCCGAAGCGGGAGAACTGGGTTGCGTTCACGAGCACATACTCCAAGTATTTCAGCGGATCGTCCCATAGGGCGGGGGTCAGCAAGGCAAAGAAGCAAAGGTAAGCCGCGATGGTGGACAGGGCGACGCCGGCCATTTTCAGGCTCCATTGCCGGTTCACGGAAATCAAAAGGACTGCCGCAAGCCCTATCAGCCCCCAGGGAAGCGCGCCGATGATCTTTGTATTGGTAGCCATGGCCCCCGCCAGGGAAAAGAGCAATCCCCGCCCAAAGCCGGGCTTGTCTAAAAAGCGCGCGCCGGTCCAGAGGGTGAACAAAACAAAGCTGAGCAGCACCACGTCCTTGTTGTTGTAATGCCCCTCGGCGAAGAAGCGGGGATAGAGGTAGAGCAGCAGCACGCTGCAGCAGGAAAGGACGCGGGATACCCCCAGGCAGCGCATCAGGCTGTACAGGGAAAAGCAGCCCAGCATAAACCAAAGCCATGTCAACACGCTCCAGAGGGTGGACATGTGGTGAATATCGGACATCACGGCATAGGGCAGAAAGGGGGCCAGGAGGTAGTATCCGCAGATCCCGTGGTCCCGCTCGATGTACTCCGACATGGGAGGAAAGTTCATGCGGGAAAAGACGCTTTTTCCATCCCGGCCCTCCAGGCGAACGGCGTATTCCTGGAGGTTGGCCCGGATGATGAGCATCTCAGACAATTCGTCATAGGGAGCGCCATAATCATCAACGGTAAGCAGGCCGATCAAGGTAAGCGCAATGAAAAAAACCGCAACCCATCCTTTGGGATTGCGCCGCCAACGAGTCCCTTGCCCTCTCATCAGGCCGACATCCTTTCGTGCTCAACTGTCAAAGTCTGACCCAGTATACCATAGTTCAGGCAGGAGAAAAAGAACTCCTGACCCCCTCCAAAAACAGCCCTCCGATGTTGAGGTCGCTGACCTGGTACAGCATGCGGCTGCCCACCACATCCTCCACCTCGCTGAGTACGGGGTGCCCCTGATGATACAGAAAATCGATGCCGGCGAAGCACAGGGGAGCTCCTGCCCTGCAAAAGCGCTCCAGCACCTTTTCGGCCAGGGCCTGCTCCTCAGGGGTTAGGCTGTGCAAGGCCACATGGCCGCCCTTTGTGAAATTGCTCAGGAAGCCGTCCGGGGCCCGGCGAAGCACAGCGGCCACGATCCGGCCGAACACCACATACACCCGCAGGTCCAACCCGGGCTGGCTGGCCACCTGCTGGGACAAAAGGGGCTCTGGCCAAATGCGCATAACGGCCTGTTCCCATTCCTCCTGGCTGCGGACCAGAAACACCCGGTCGCCCCCATGGCTTTGGGCGGGTTTGACCACTAATGGATAATCCGAAGGGGAGGGCCTGGAAAGGCTCTGGCCCGGCCAGGAAAAGGCGCTGCCCAGCATGGGAAGCCCGGACAGAAACTGGTGGGTCTTGCGCTTGTCATTGCATAGGTCGCAGACCGTGGCATTGTTGAACACCGGAATGCCCATGGCCTCAAAATGCCGGCTGAGGAAGCTGCTGCGCTGGCGGGAGATCACCGCCTCCGGGGGGCGGCGTTGCCCCGGAGCGAAGGCATAGGGCTTGCCCGCCGCATCCATCCCCAGGGATAATTGGGAGGTGAGCACAGGCAGCACCTCCAGGCCCCGCATTTCCCCCTCCCTTGCCAGAAGGGCTGCGAAATCCCGGTTGCGCTGATAATCCTGATCGTCGTATAGCAGCCAGCACAGGATGCTCATGAGTTCACCGCCTGGGCAATATGCCGTAAAATCTCCCTGGCCATATTCACACCGGTACAGGCCAGGGTGGTTTTGAAATGGGCATTGCTGTTGACCTCGCACAGCAGGGGGCCCTCCCCGCCAAAGAGCACGTCCACCCCCGCGAAGGCAAGCCCCAAGGCCTGGGCGGCCCGCAGGGCCAAAGAGGCCTCCTCCCGGGTGGGCGCATAGGGCTCCATGGAGCCCCCCAGGGTCAGGTTGCTTCGGAAATCCCCCTGAGCGCCCCTGCGGAGCATGGAAGCCACCACCCGGTCCCCTACTACGTTGATGCGCACATCCCGGCCGTAGCTCTCCCGCACCAAGGCCTGAAACAGCAGCGGAGTGCCCTGAAGGGCCAGGACCTTGCGCCGAAGGGTCTCCACATCCTGGAAGAGATAGACCTGCTGTCCAAAGGAGCCAAAGCATTCTTTCAGCACCAAAGGGAAGCCTAAGCGGCGGGCGGCCTCGTCCACAAATCCCGTATCGGTATACCCTGCGGCGGGATAGGTTTTGGGGGCTATGATGGTGGGGGGCATGGGGATGCCCTTCTCTTTCAGGCAAAGGTAGGTGAGGCTTTTGTCGTCGCAGCGCAGGATGCTTTCGGCGCTGTTGAACACCGGCAAGCCCCGTTGGGCCAGTTGGAGGGCCAGGTGGACGTCCTTGTCCCAAAACAGGCAGAATCCGTACCGGGAGGGATCAAAGGCCTCCGTGTCCACCAAGGTGCAAAGCTCCGCGTTGGTGGACACATCCAGGCCGATGCCAAGCTCCCGGGCCGCGGCAATCAAAAACGCATAGAGATCATCGAACTTGCTGGTACGCAGGAAGGCATTGACCACCAACAGACCTTGGAGCATGAGCGCCCCCCTTCCCGTTTCAGAATCCACGGCATGGCAGGCATGCCGCGTGGAATTGCGCCTAGTGTAGCACGGGGGAGAGGGCGTGTCAATCGGCCCATGGACTGGGGAAATGGATGTTTGACGACTAATGTTCATGGTTTTGACATATCTTGTCCATGCTGTGTCCATCGGGCGAATGTATGATCATAGAGGGGCTTCGGCCTGGCTCTTTGCGCCGGAAAGGCTTGACAGGGCATGGGCAAGGCGGTAGGATGAAATTCGTGGACCGATGTTGAAGGTGTGGAGAAAGGAGTTTGCGATGTTTGGATACTTGGCCCTGTCGCCGGAAGGGCTGACCCAGGAGCAGCAGGAGCGCTACCAGGCGTATTATTGCGGGCTGTGCCGCGCTTTGGGGCAGAAGTTCGGCCCAGCGGGGCGCGTCATTCTCAGCAACGATATGACCTTTCTATGCATTTTGCTCACCTCCCTGTATGAACCCCCGGAGACGGAGGGAGAAGGCTGGTGTTTGCCCCATCCCCTTCGAAAGCGGCCTTTTGTGTACAACTCCTTCACCGGCTATTGCGCGGACATGAGCATTGCCCTGGCCTACCATAAGTGCCAGGACGACTGGAAGGACGAGCACAGCCTGGCGGGCCGGGCGGAGGCCGGGCTGCTGCGCAAGGCGTACCGGCAGGTACGGGAGCGCTATCCCGACATCTGCGAAACCATTGAGAGCTGCCTGGAGCAAATCGCGGAGCTGGAGCGGGAGGGGAGGGTATCCCCGGATGAGCCCGCCGGGCTCACGGCCAACATGCTGGGCCGCATCTTCCGCTATCAGCCGGATTATTGGGCGGATACCTTGGGGTTCATGGGGGAGGCTCTGGGGCGGTTTATCTACTTGATGGACGCTTACGACGACCTGGCCTCGGATTTGAAGCATAACCGCTACAACCCTCTCCGGGAGATTGCCAGGCAGGAGGATTATGAAGCCCTTTGCCAGGAGGCGCTAAGCTTGCTCATTGGGGAATGCGCCCAGGCCTTTGAGCTTCTTCCCCTGGTGAAGGATGTGGACATTCTGCGCAATATCCTCTATTCGGGGGTATGGGCCAAGTACCAGGCGAAGCAAAGCGCCAAGGAGAAAAAAACCGCCAAGCACAAAAGCGGCGAGCCTGCGCAAAAGG
Organism: Candidatus Limiplasma sp.; assembly: GCA_034927815.1. Lineage (GTDB taxonomy): Bacteria > Bacillota > Clostridia > Christensenellales > Aristaeellaceae > Limiplasma. The sequence goes on along the minus strand of JAYFPK010000003.1, from coordinate 42,723 downwards.
AGGACCGGGGATGAATGATCCGTATCAGGTGTTGGGGGTGAGCCCCGGCGCGTCGGATGACGAAATCAAAGCCGCCTACCGTAAGCTGGCCAAAAAGTATCACCCGGACTTGAACCAGGGCTCCCAGGCCGCTGAGATCAAGATGAGGGAAATCAACGAAGCCTACACGACGCTGATCAAGAACAAAAATGGCGGCCCCTCCGGCGGGGAAGGCTACCGCCAGAGCTATGGAGGGAGTGGCTATGGAGGCTACGGTTCCTCCGGCGGTTATGGGGATTGGCAAGGCTTTGGCGGGTTCGGCAGCTTTGAGGAGTTTTTCCGCAGCGCCCAGCGCGCCTATGGCGCACAGGGAGGCAGCCCTTACGGCAACGCCTACCAGCGGGTGGAATATACCGAAACCGCCCCGGAATTGCAGCCGGTGGCCCAGGCGGTGATGGCCGGGCAGCATGCCAGGGCCCTGGACCTGCTGGAGGCCATTGCGGACCGCAGGGGTGCCTGGTACTTCTGGAGCGCCCGGGCCAACGAAGGGCTGGGCAACCGGATCGCCGCCCTGAACGACGCCCGCAGGGCGGCGCAGCTGAATCCCAATGAGCCCGCCTTCCAGGTATATCTCGCCCAGTTGCAGTCCACGGCCCAATCCTACCGGCAGCAGGGCATGAGCCGCGGCTTTACCGGAGCGCTTTGCGCGAACCCGTGCATGACCTTTTGCATCGCCAACGCGCTGTGCAACTGCTGCTGCAACTGCGGCCGCGGGGGATTCTTTTATTGCTAAGCAAGGGGAGGGGAGGAGCCCCGCCCGCTTGAAGGAGGAAAAACAATCATGTCGCTTTGGGTGAAAATCAAGCAAACCCTTCGCTCCTGGATGAATGGCCGCCATGGGCCGGACCAGCTTACCCTGGCGCTGCTGTGGCTGGGCATTGCCCTGTACCTGCTGGGCGCTTTGCTGGGCCTGGGCCTTTTGACCCTCATCAGCTTCGTCCCTTACGCCCTGTGCCTGTACCGCATGTTTTCCCGCAACAATGCCAAGCGGTATGAAGAAAACCGGAGATACCTTGCTTTCAAACACCGGCTGACCACCAGATGGAAGCAAGCCAGAACCCGGTTTCGCCAGCGCAAGCAGTTCAAGTATTTCAAGTGCCCCAACTGCAAGGCTTGGCTGAAACTGCCCAGGGGAACCGGCGTGGTGACCGTAACCTGTGGAAAATGCCAGAACAGCTTTACGCAAAAAGGGTGACCGTCAAGCCGCCGGAGCAATGCCTCCGGCGGCTTTCCCGGCGGTGATTCTCTGGGAATCTTTTCCATTCCAGGAAGATGGTGCCGGGAAATTGCCATATCCTGGGAGGGAGGCGTCCCTTTTTACCAGGGAAAATAGAGGAAATACCCCGGTTTGCCGCATTTCCTGTTACATTTTTAAACAGAGAATGCACAATTCGCCAGAGCAAACAAATTCTTCTCCTGGGGGAAGATTCTGTAAGGCGGGATCGTCTTATGAGTGAAATCCAGGTCCGGAACCGGGAAGCAATGGGAGGGAACGATCCATGAAACGTTTATTGGCAATGAGCGTCGCGATGGTTTTACTGATCGGCATGCTGGTGATCCCGGCGTCGTCCGTCGCGGCGACCACTACCGGAGTGGTACACGGCGGCTGGCTGCGCTTGCGCGCACAGCCCAATTTTAACGCTACCACGATCAGCAGCTACTATACCGGCACGGTGGTCACCATTTTGGAGACCCTAAGCGGTTGGTACCGTGTGCAAACCCCTGACGGCAACAAGGGTTATATGTACAGTGCGTACATCAACCTTAGCGGCGGCGGGGGCGGCGGCACGGGCACTTACAGGGTTTGGAGCGCCAACGGCTACGGGGTGCGCCTTCGCAGCGGCCCGGGCACCGGCTACCGGATCCTGGCCGTGTACAGCGTTGGCACCAATGTGACCATGCTGCAGCGCGGCTCCTACTGGTCCTATATCCGTATAGGAAACCGGACCGGGTATATGATGAACCAGTTCCTTGTGGATTCCTCCACGCCCGGGCCTACCCCCGGCGCCAACGCATGGATTTGGAGCGCCAACGGCTATGGCGTGCGTCTGCGCACAGGCCCCGGCAAGGGCTACCGGATCATCGGCGTGTATAGCGTGGGCACCAGCGTGAAGATTTTGGAGCGGGGCCCCGCGGGCGGCTGGGACTACATTTTGGTGGGCAGTCGCGCCGGCTATATGATGAATGAGTTCCTGCGTTATTACAGCCCCGCGGCGGTGACAGGGGTGACCCTGAACACGGACGCCCCGGTAAAGGGCATGGAGATGCGGGCTGCGTCCATCACTCCGTATGACGCTACGGTCAGCTATCAATGGATGGTGGATAGCACGGTGGTTTCCACCAACCCCACCTATGTGGTGGGCAGCGCTGACATCGGCAAGAAGATCAGGCTCACGGTGACGGGTACGGGCGCCTATACCGGCAGCGCCAGCGCCATCACGCAATACCCGGTCATTGACAGCGGCGCGCTCACCGGCGTGACCCTGAACACCCTCTCTCCTTTGGTGGGCGATATTCTGAAGGTACAGAGCATTGCCCCCGTGGGAGCGCAGGTCACGTACCAGTGGTCCGTGGGCGGGATCAACAAGGCCACGACGCCTACTTATACGGTGGCGGCGGATGACTTTGGCAAGCAGGTGAAACTGGTGGTCACAGGCGTGGCGCCCTTTAGCGGCAGCGCAGAGGCCACCACCAGCCCCGTGGCTGTGGTGGGCACCTTGACCTCGGCGGCCATTGTGAACGACACCGTTCCGGGCTCCACCCATCCCAATGTGGGGGATACGCTCCGGGCCACCTATCAGCCCTCCAACGCGACGGTGCGGTATGAGTGGTATGTGACCGACGGCACCACCATCAGCAGCGCCCCCGTGAGCACGGGAGCCACCTATACGGTGACCCAGGCGGCCTTTGACCAATACGCCCCGGGAACGGGAAGAATCCTCCTGAGGGTCTATGGCACAGGCGCGTACCAGACGAATCCCGAGGTGCCTGTAACCGCCCAGACGGACACGATGACCACGAATCCGCTGCTGGGGTCCGTCACCCTGGATAACATGGCGCCGACGCTTACCGATACTGAGCCTGAGGTGACCATCACCGCAACGGCCAAGCTGGCGGACGGCACCACCGTGGTGGATCCTTCCAAGGTTGACTATACTTGGTATGCGGACGCCGACGTCCTCGATGGAGAGGAGGCCCAAACCCTGACAGTGGACGAAACCCTGGCGGGTAAGTCCCTGAAGGTAAAGGTGACTGCCCAGGCCGGAAGCGGTTACGGCGGCAGCGTCACCAGCGCTTCCACCGCTCCCGTGGTGAAGACGGTAAGCAGCCCCGCTCCGGATGAAGGGGCTCCCGAAGGGGAGGATCCCAACAACCAGGGTGGAGACCCGAATCAGGGTGAGGACCCGAATCAGGGTGAAGACCCGGATCAGGGTGAGGACCCGAATCAGGGCGAGAACCCGGATCAGGGCGAGAACCCGGATCAGAGTGAAGACCCGAACCAAAGTGAGGACCCGAACCAGGGGGAGAACCTGGATCAGGGTGAAGACCCGAACCAAGGCGGAGACCAAGGTCAGGGCGAGGCTCCTAACCAAGGTGAGGAACAACCCCAGCCCCAGGAGCAGCCTCCGGTTCAGGAGCAATCCCAGGTTGAGGAGCAGCCCCAGGTCCAGGAGCAATCCCAGGTTGAGGAACAGCCCCAGGTCCAGGAGCAACCCCAGGTTGAGGAACAGCCCCAGGTCCAGGAACAGCCCCAGGTTGTGGAACCCGCTCCCATCGTGTATGAGGTGATCTTCAGCGAGACGCATCCGGTGGTAGGCGATGAGCTCATCGCAACCCTTCACCCCTCGCTGGAGACGGACACCCTCCTTCGCTACGAGTGGTTTGTGGACGACAAGCGGATGGACGACTTCATCACAAATAAGTACACCGTACAGGAGGCGGACGCTGGGCACAAGATCACGGTAAAAATCTGGATTGGCGACAGCCAGTCCCCCGTGACCGGCCGTGTGAAGGTGGAAGCTCCCGCTACGGGGGAATAAAGGAATCAGCAAAGGGGCGGCGGGGCCGCCCCTTTCTCTGTTGAGTAGAGTAAACCCCCGGCTAAGCCGGGGGAGGAAAAGCGTAAGCTTTGGCCAAAACTCTCCCGGTTTATGAGGAGGCCCTAGGGGATAACACCAGCTAGGAACTCCGTCCATTTATGGATAGTGGGGCAGGAGTAAGCGGTTGACAGGATTTCGATGCGTCTTAAGACGCTTCGCTAGTACTAGGCCCTTCTAGGGCTTACTCAAGCCACCGACTCAGCCCGTGGTCATGACTCCGGGGTTTGCCACAACAACGGCTCTCCCGGACAGCACAAAGCGCCCGCGCATTGGTTTGATGCGCGGGCGCTTTGATTCCTATGGCGCTGTTTACTTTCCCATCACCGCGTCCGCGATGCTTTCGGCATCCAGCTTGTAGCCCTTGAGCAGATGGGCGGGCTTGCCGCTTTGGCCGAATACGTCCCGCACGCCCAGCTTGGTGAGCTTGACGCCGTCCAGGTTCACCAGCGCGGCGGCGGTGGCGTCCCCCAGGCCGCCGATGATGCTATGCTCTTCCACGGTGAAGATACGGCCCACCTTCTTGGCCAGGGCTTGCACGCCTTCCTCGTCAAAGGGCTTGAGGGTATGGGAATTCACAACCGCCACATTCATGCCCTGGGCGGCCAGCAGCTCCGCTGCCTTCATGCTTTCTTCCACCATCACGCCGCAGCACAGCAAAGCCGCGTCGGCGCCCTCCCGCAGCACGTTGATCTTGCCCAAGGTAAAGGGCATATCCATCTCAAAGATGGTGGAGGGGAGGCGCGCCAGGCGGATGTAGACCGGGCCGTTGATGGCCAGGGCGGCGTCCATGCAGCGCTCGGTTTCATTGGCGTCGCAGGGCACCATAATCGTCATGTTGGGCAAGGCGCGCATGATGGCGATATCCTCAATGGCCTGGTGGCTGCCGCCGTCCTCGCCCAAGGTGATGCCCGCATGGCTGAAGGCGAATTTCACGTTCAGCTTGGGGTAACAGACCCCGTTGCGGATCTGGTCATAGGCGCGCCCGGCGAATACCGCGAAGGTGCTGCAAAAGGGCAGCAGGCCAATGGTGCTCATGCCCGCGGCCATATCCACCATGTTGGCTTCCGCAATACCACAATCAAAGAAGCGGTCCGGGAATTCCTTCTGAAAAAAATGGGTCATGGTGGCCCCGGCCAGATCGGCGTCCAGCACCACCAGCTCCGGGTGGGTATGCCCCAGCTTCACCAAGTATTCCCCATACGCTACACGGGTTGCTTTCTTCTCACTCATTGCTTATCCCTCCAGTTCCCGCAGGGCGCGAAGCCGCTGTTCCTCGTTGGGCCCTTTGCCATGCCACCCGGCGTCGTTCTCCATGAAACTGACTCCCTTGCCCTTGACGGTGCGCAGGCGGATCAGCTTGGGAATGCCGGGCTTATGGGGCTGCTTGAGGGCGGCCAGCACCTGGTCATAATCGTTGCCGTCCTCCACCTGCACCACATCCAGGCCAAAGGCGGCAAACTTGGCGCTCACATCGCCCAGGCTCATCACCTCGTCGTTGCTGCCATCGATCTGGAGGCCGTTGTTGTCCAAAATCACGGTGAGGTTATCCAGGCGGTAATGGGCGGCGGCCATGCACGCTTCCCATACAAGCCCTTCCTGGGATTCCCCGTCTCCGATGATGGTATAGACCTGAAAGTCCTTTTTCGCGGCTTTTGCTCCCAAAGCCATGCCCGTGGCAATGCTGATGCCCTGGCCCAAAGAGCCGGTGGAGGCGTCCACGCCGGGGCAGCGCTTGCTGTCGGGATGGCCTTGCAGGATACTGCCGTATTGGCGGAAGTTCTTGAACTCCACGGTATCGAAATAACCGCGTTCCCCCAGTACCGCATACAGGCCCGGGGTGGCGTGCCCTTTGGAAAGCACAAAGCGGTCCCGGTTTTCCATCTTGGGGTTTTGAGGGTCGATGTTCATCACATCAAAATAAAGGGCAACCAGCGTTTCCACAATGGAAAGCGAGCCGCCCGGGTGCCCGCTGGCCGCGTCCGCCGTCATATTGACGATGTGCCGGCGAAGTTGGGTACACAGCGCTCGAGTCGCAGCATCCATGGTCATGTTCCTCCGTTCGCAAAACATTCCAAATAGCAGGGATAGCAGAACATCCTCAATGGTATCAAGATCCAACCGCTTTGTCAATTCATTTAGACGAAATCCTGCGCTCCGGCGTGTAGGACTACAATAGATATTGGACAGGAGCATCCCCATGCGCCTTCAACACTCTGTCCAATATGTTTGACAATCTTACACGGTATGTACACGAAATTGTTGAATATGCTAAACAGATTTATTGCCACTTTTGCAGAAGCTTCAAAAGCTCAACGTTGATGGAACCATTGCCGTACGGCGCCATTGTAGCGCCGACATAACCGCCTCCGTTGTTCACGATATTAATATAATCGTTGCTGAGCCATCCAAAGCCGTATTGATCCAGAGCCGAAAGCAGGTCGTCGTAATACCTGAGCGCTGCCTGCTGCGTGCATCCGCCGAAATTGGCGTTCTCGAAACGCACAACCGCGTTGGGCGCAAAATCCGCGATTTCCTTCGCCCAGGCATCGATGGTTTCCTTGGTGGATTGTTCCCATACCGCCTCGGATGTATAGGTCACTTCAGGGTCGATGGTTATCTTCCGGCCCGCGTCCTCGCTGTTGGGCGAGAGCATCACTGTGGAGGTTTTTTTCAAATACGGATTCTGATGCTGCGTGCCTTCCAGCATCGCGTCATAATCCGTGGGGAACCACCAACGCTCCACTGCGTACTTTTCGGGCAGCGTAACGTTGATGCCGCACCAGTCAAACCAGCTCCCGCTATAACGGATTTCCAGCTTGTCGGCGTCCGATTCCAGCAAAACCGTTATTTGTTTGTCGCTTTTTGCGAAAGGATAATACCCCGAAAGCGGGTACCCAACCTCGTACTGCTTGGAAGACAGACGCTCGCTGTACAGCTTTTTCCCGTCCGCCAAGATTTCAAACGTACCCTTGCCCTTCACTTCCCGCAAATAGATGTCGATTTGCGTACCCGCGGCCAGCTCCCCGGTCATCTCCAGCGGCTTCCCTTTGCGGATATGTCTTTGCGCCGCGTAGATTTTTACAGGATAATCGGGTATGAACATGGAGTGGTTGTTGTTGTCGATATGCTCGCCCTCCTGGGCCGTCATACAAGCATATACGAAGGGACCGTCACAGAAATTCAGCATCATCAGAACATCCGGGTACTTGTTTTCGAGCATGCTCTGGATCACTTTGGAATCCCGGATGATCTCCTGGGCTCCATTGGCGGGCGTGGGCTCATAGAGGATCATTCGGTCGGGGTCGTATTGCCGGATCGTTCCAATGAGCTGATCGTACACGCCGGCAACGTCCGCGGCGGTATAAGGTTCGCAGGGCAATCCCGTACTCAGGCTGGGATTTTGCGCCTCCCAAAGGGGGCTAAAGGACAAAACCGCGCTGGGAATATCCTGGTATCTTTGCGCCAGCAACGCCCAGATCGCGTTTGCCTCCTCCTGCCTTTTGGAATTGATGAACAGATCAAACTCCCCGACACTTGTGAAGCTGCTGCTGTCCGTGGTCACCCATCGTCCCGGCATACTGAAGGTAACGATGTTCAAATGCAGGTTATTGCTTATGGCCGCGGCCACCAGTTTGTCCAACTGTTTCAATTTGACTTCTACCACGGACTGTACATCCATGTCGAACAAAGTTTGGAACGTCAGCATCACGCGCGCGCTGTGAAAGCCCCAGTTGGCAACCGTGCGCAGTTCCGCACCCGATACGGGCATACTGGTGGTTTCATAGTTGCCGCCAAAGATAAGCCCCTTGAAAACTGGTATGTCCTCTTTGGATAAGGCCGGAAGGGCGGTTGCCCTCTCCAGCAGCGCATCGGTAATGATCGATTTGTCATAGGCGACCGCGCGCGGATCCGAAAGGGGGATAAAGCTGCTTGCCAATGCCGCCGATTCGCGCAGGCGAACGGCGGCCAAAGCCGCGTCATGATAGGTCAGCGGTTTGTCCGGCAGCATGGAGTTTTCCGCTTCATTATAGTCAAACAACGTTTTGCCGCTGAGCAACGAAATCCTGCCAAAGGCATAGCGGTACGCCACGCCGCAATCATCCCAATCATAGACAGTTTGATCCTTTTTAAAGCCGCCGCCCACAAAGGGATAATCGTTGGGGATGAGGCGAAAGGGTTCCGGGATCCTGTCAATTTCATCCCAGACCTTTTCACCGATGATATTGTTGAGCCGCAGCCAATCGGCGTTGAATTCTGCATAATCGTCGCCCAAGGCCACCGCGCATTTCAGGGCGGCCATCATGCCCTCAAAACGCGTCATCTCTTCGTCTGATTTTCGGGCTTGAGGGAACATCGCCTGCCACGCTGAAAGCTTGTCCGCGTCGGCCAATTCCACCACGCGGTCCAGCATGGAAAAGAATTCGGCATAAGTCACGGCGGCGGTATCCTCTTTTCCCTGCACAATGCCCAGGGCGGCCGCGCGGTCCATTTCATCATCCCCCGCGCCCGCCATCTCCTCTTGCGGATACGTCCAAATGTAATCCGCAGTGAGAACCTCATCGTGCGTGAAATCATATCCGGCATTTACGGCGGTATCCTGGAGCGCGTAATAATCCACGCCATCTTTGCCGTGGGTTTTTGCGCCCGTGAAATTTGCGCCGCCAAGCGCGGTTTCAATATCCGCCTGCGTAAAGTAGTAATCGCCGCCCTTCTCGTAGCCGGTGAAGGTATGTACGGTTCCGTTGACGACCACCCGCGCGGTAATATTGGAAATTTCATTGGAAACAGGGATCAAATGAGTTTGCTTCTCAGAGGATTCGTAAAGCCGGAGGGCGGCCAAAATCGCATCCTGATATACAAACGGTTTGTCGGGCAACATGGAGTTTTCCGTTTCATCATATTCAAAAAGTGTCCGATCGCTTTTCAAAGAAGCTCTGCCAAAGGCATAGCGGTAGGCTACCCCACAATCATCCCATTCATAGATATACCGGTCATTTTCAAAGCCACCGCCCTGAAAGGGATACTCGTTGGGGATGAGGCGGAAGGGTTCTGGGATCCTCCCGATTTCGTCCCACACCTTTTCGCCGATTTTCTCATTGAGCGGCCCCCAATCGGCGTTAAATGCCGCATAATCACCGCCTAATGCCACGCCGCATTTCAAGACGGCCATCATCCCCTCAAAACGCGTCATCTCCGCGTTGGACGCGCGGGCTTGGGACCATTGCGCTTGCCATTCAGAGCCTTTATCCGTGCCGGTTAATTCCACCACACGGTCCAGCATGGCAAAGAACTCGGCATAGGTAACGGCGGGGTTATCATCTTTCTCTTCCGCAATGCCTAAGGATACCGCACGCTCAATTTCATCGTTCCGGGACTGGAGCGCCTGTGCTGTGCTTTCACCATAAGCAATTGATGCAAAGCAGAATAGAATGCAACAAAGAAGGAGGATTGTTTTTTTCATGCGGAACCTCCTCATCATGATCTGACTTTGCGAAGCGCTATACAGCCACATGTTACAGAAAAAGCATACCCTCGCGCTTATAACATAGAAATTACTGACTTTACCATAGGGAGGAGACCTTCCCTTTTTCACATTTAGACGAAATCCTGCGCTCCGGCGTTGTTCCGGGGCTTAGGGGGAGTTACGCTTCATGGTGGAACGGATCCGGGGGGAGAGGTACTGGGGGCCCGTGCCCGCGTCCCCGGAAACCGGAGGTTGGACCTGGGGCGGGGCTTTTTGCGTTCGCCGCCCCGTGACCACGATGGTGGGAGAAGCCGGCCTTGGGGCGGCCGCGGGGGAATCCCCCAGGGGAGCAAGCCCCAAGGGAACCTTGGGAGCCGCCCGGTTGAACCCCGGGGCCTCCTCCAGAGGGAGAGCGGCGGGAACATCAGGAGAGGGCTGGGAAGGAGCCTTGAAAACCAGGGTATCTTCAGGGGCTTCCTGGGCAAGGGGGGGCATGGAAGCGGCAAGGGGCTTCAGCCCGGTTCCGGGAAGCTCCTCCCGGGATTCATCCAAGGGCTCCGGTAGGGGCTCTTTGGCAGGAGCGTGCCTGGCGCTTTGATAAGAAGGCTCTGCAAAGCCCTGGCTTTCAGCGGCGGCCGACGGACTTTCCATAAGGGCGGATAGGGGCGGACGCTCCGGCGGCGGCGCGTCCCGGGAGGGGGCGTCGGAAAGGGAATCCAGCCAGGAAAAAGGCTTTTCCGGGGGTTGAAAGGGAGAGGGATCCCGGGAGGGGGAGAGGGGCGCTTCCGTGCTGTGGGACGAAGCACGCTTCTGCCCATAGGCACGGTAAGGGTTGGGGGTTTGCCGTTCCGGGCCGGCTACGTCAAGGGAAGGCTCCGGAGAGGGGACAGCGGGGGAGGCGCTGGGGTTTCTATTGGAAAAATCGGAGGGCTTGGAGGGCAAAATGGGCTGATAGGCGGGCTTGCGCCACCGGGCGTTGGAGGAAGGAAGGATGGACTCCTTGCCGTCCACAACGGCGTAGGCGCTCCGTGCCCCGGCGGGAGGGCCCTCATAGTAGGCTTGCGCCCGGCTGCTGCGGGCGTAATAGAGCAACGCAACGCCCAGCAGGATCAACACCGCCCCCGCTCCCAGCATGGAATAGTGATGGCGCAGGAGAAGAAGCATGGCCTGGTTGAGCCCGTTGGCCACCACGCTTCTGCTGGGGATTTCAAGGGAGGCCAGGATCAGGCGGGTCTGGTCATTGTCAATCATGAGCAGCAGCATGGCCATCAGGGCGAGAAGCACGCATATCACGCCCAGGCACAAAAGCAATCCACCCAGAAAACGTTGGAACTTCATGCGTACGGTTCCTTTCCATGGGGTAGTCCTGTTCCACTTTTCGAGGAGAAGGGTCCTGTTTCCTTCTTTAAAGGATGCTTTTCCCATTTCCCGGGAAAAGCCGAGGCCGCCCTCGGAAGGGGGGAGGGGTTTTGGCCTGGGGAGAGGGCATTTGAGTTCGATTTGCCTTTGGGGAGAAGAACGCTTAAAGAGCGCTGCTGCGGCTTGGAAATGACGGTGGGCTTGCTTTAGAACCTGCCCCCAGGCCATGAAGCCTTCCGCCCGATGAGCAAGGCGGCGCGGCATCACCCTGGCGCAGGGACCAAAGAGGGGGAGCATCCTCCTTCCCTTTCTCTTTTTGAAATGGCGCTGTCCTGCCCCAACCCCTTCTGGCAGTTGACGCAGGCTGCGGAATGTTGTATCGTAAGCATGGAAAGGTTTTCCAGCGGATTGTTTCAGGATATGCCCGGGGCTTTGCCGAAGGATGGGAGGATGCGTTTTCATGGAAAAATACCGCCTGACCTATAATGTGGACATGGTTTTCTGCATTGACGCCACGGGCAGCATGCGCCATGTGATTGACATGGTGAAGCAGAACGCCCTGAGCCTGTATGAGGATATCACCGCGGCGATGACCAAGAAGAACAAGGTCATCAGCCAAATGCGGGTGCGGGTGATCGCCTTCCGGGATTATGTGGCCGATGGGGAAGAGGCCATGCTCAGCAGCGATTTTTTTCTGCTTCCCGACCAGGCCGATCAATTCTATGAATGCGTGAACGGCATCGCCGCCAAGGGAGGCGGGGATATTCCCGAGGACGGGCTGGAGGCTTTGGCTTATGCCATCCGCAGCGATTGGACCCGGGAGGGGGTCAAAAAGCGGCACATCATTGTGATGTGGTCCGACGCCCCCACCCATGAGCTGGGGCACAGCCGCATCGCCCCCTGGTATCCCCAGGGCATGGCCCGGGATTTTGACGAGCTGAGCCTGTGGTGGGAGGATGAGCAGCTGGGAGGCGGCATGGATGAGAACGCCAAGCGCCTGTTGCTCTTCGCGCCGGATGCCCCCCACTGGAGCCGGATTTCCCAGGAATGGGCCCAGGTCATCCACGTGCAGACCGTCAGCGAGGGGCTTCTGGAGGTGGAGTACCAGCAGATCCTGGACGCGGTTTGCAACACCATTTGACGCTGAGGGGGACGCCGCCGTGGTAGGCTTGCCGGCGAACGAGGGCTTCGCTTCCGGAGAATCCATTTGCGTGAGCTACGAGGTGGTTCCCGGGGCTGGGGAAGACAGCTTTGCCTTACAGACCAACGGACAAGGAGGCTACCTGTGCGTGGCGGACGGCTGCGGCGGGCTGGGCTCCAAGCGCTATGCCAGATTGGGGGAGCGCACCGGCGCTTTCTTGGCCGCGCGCCTGGCGGTTCAGGAGGCGGAGCGGCGGTTGGGCAGCCTGTTTCCCCTTCCCGAAACCCAGGAGGCGGGACGGGCGCTGTGCAAAACCCTGGCGGGGCATTTTTCGGACAGGCTCCGGCGCTTTGAGGCGGAGCACAGCGCCCAGCGCCGGATCCGCATCGTGGGAAAGATGCAGCGGGCCTTGCCCACCACCCTGTGCCTGCTGTTGATGGAAAACACCCCCCGGGGCCTGGACTGCCTGTTTGTATGGGCCGGAGACAGCCGGGGATACGTTTTGGATCCCCGGGGCCTGCACCAGCTTACGGCGGACCATACCAACCTCCGGGGAGACGCCATGGAGAGCCTCTACCGGGACGTTCCTCTTGCCAACCTGCTTAGCGGGGAGGGGGAGTTCTTCCTCAGCGGGCGGCGGGTGCGCCTCAAGGAGCCCTGCGTGGCGCTGGTGGCTACGGACGGGACCTACGCATGCCTCCAAAGCCCCATGGAAATGGAGTGGCTGCTGCTGTGGACCCTCCACAAAGCGGCGGACCTGGAGGGTTGGAAGAAAAGGTTGCACAACCAGCTGGTGAAGCTGGCCTCGGATGATTGCACCTTGCAGTTGGCGGTTTACGGATACCGGAGCTTTGAGGACCTGAAGGCCTCCATGGAGGAGCGGCGGCTCGCCTTGCAAAAGCTGTACATCACGCCGGTGCGCAGGCGCAAGGACGATTTGAACTTTGCCCGGGACCGGTGGCGGGCGTACATGCCGGACTACGATTGGACGGAAAGGACGGGACAGGGTGAACCGGATTGGCGGGTATGAACCCCTGACGGAGATGAAAACCGTGGGAAGCGGAAGCGCCCGGTGGTGCATTGCCCGCCGGGAGGACCAGCGCTTCTTTCTCAAGGAGTTTTTGTCTCCCGTGCACCCGCCCCAGGGCAAGGATACGCCTCTGGCCCGGAAGCAGCTGGCCCGCTGCCAGGCCTTTGAGCGCCGCAAGCGCCGCCTGTACGCGGCCCTGTCCTGCGTGATCGGGGAAACCTTGGTGCCTGTGCTGGATTTTTTCCGGCATGAGGGGCGGTATTACGCCGTCAGCGAGGAGGTGCCCTGGCCCCACATCAGCGGGGAGGACGCGGCGGGGCTATCCATGAGGGAAACCCGGCTGCTGCTCCACGACCTGGCGGAGTGCCTGCGCCGCTTGCACACCCAGGGCATCATCCATGCGGATTTGAAGCCGGAGCACCTGCTGCTCACAGGGAAGCCGGGACGGTACCGCCTGCGGCTGATTGACCTGGACAGCGGATTTTTGGAGGAGGAGCCTCCGGGCCGGGGGGAAAACCTGGAGGGTGACCCGGTGTACCTGTCGCCGGAGGTGTTTCTCAGGCTGACGGGGGAGGAGGAGCCGCTGACCACCCGCCTGGACACCTTTGCCATGGGCATGCTGATCCACCGCCTGTGGGCCGGAGAGCTACCGGCCTTTGATACCGCCAGGTACGCATACCTTTACGAGGCGGTCCTGGCGGGGGGCGAGGTGCGCCTGTCCCCCAAGCTGCCCTTGGCCTACCGCATTCCCGTGCAGCGCATGCTCCGCAAGGACCCGGCCCAGCGGCCCCCGGACGAGGAGATCGTGGCGCTGCTCAGCGGCCCCTGGCAGGAAGCCGGGCCCATAGGAATCCAGGAGGAACGGGAGGAGCCCTTAAACGGCTTGAGCCGGTATTTTAAAAGAAAATAGTCCAAGAGGAAGCATAAGACTGAAAGCGCCGTTGAAACGGAAACGGGAAACGGAGGCGGGCTTAGGGCCATGCCTACCAAGCACACCATTCAACAAAAAGGGAGAAGGCGGGCCTTTCCCCTGTGCTTTTGTTCTTTGGTTACGGCTATACCATGCTATCTTGCGGATCAAGAAGGTTGTATGGTTTATGGACAGGCGCCAAAACAAGCCCACTGTTTTTTCTAAGCCGCTGCAATTTATGAGAAGGGACTTGTGTGCATCAATCGGGATCCGGGGCTTGGGTTCAGCTTTATCGTCGTGGCGGGCACTACCGTGCCCGCCACTCGTAAAGCTTCCCACTGCGGGTCGCTAGCGGCTGCGCCGCTGTGCCCACAGGGAACACGCTTCCCTCCGTGCCCCGGCCGCCCCGGGGGGAACGGGGTTGTTAGGGGGGCCTGGGGGAATGAGGGAGGTCCGTAGGCCCGGCTAGCGACCGAAGTTGCCGAAGGCAACGAATCGCGTACCCGCCACAGGGTATAGCCCTGGGGCGGGCGAAAGAGAAATCGGAACTCCCCCCGGCCCCCTAACATTTTCGTTTTCTTATCTTAAATAGCAAGGAAGAAAGCATCCTGAGTACTGTAAAAAAACCCCCATCCCTTTCAAACAAGCCACTTTCTCCCAAAACAAACCAAAATCAAATACCCATGCCCTGTTTCCCGTCTCACCTCTCTTGTGAAAGCACACCCCCTCATGATATGATGGAAGCGGCCAAGCCTCTCCCAAAACAACAAGGAGGGATTGCCATGCCGGGCAAGCGCTACGCCTTTGACGCGGTGATTCAAAAGGTGCCGGATCTGGACGGCGCTTATGTGGAGTTCCCCTATGACGTGCGCCAGGAGTTTGGGCGGGGCCGGGTGAAGGTGCGCGCCACCTTCGACGGCATACCCTATGACGGCAGCCTGGTCCGCATGGGCACGCCCGGACATATCATCGGGGTCTTGAAGGAGATCCGCAGGCAGCTTGGCAAGCAGCCCGGGGACAGCGTCCACGTGACCATTGAGGAGCGGGAATAGGCGACCCCTTGCCATGCCCTGTTTCCTTGCCCAGGATACCATCCCAAAGCAAAGGCCGAAACCCGGAGGAACAGGGGTTGCCGCCTGAATCCACGGGGAGGGGAGAAACACCGATGACCGATTTTTCCGCGTTCACACTCCGGGAGCTCCTGCGCCCGGAGGGCTTTGACTGCTCCTGCGGGCGGCGTCATGCCACAGGGCTTGGGCATTTCCACCTGGGGAAGGGCGTTCTCGCCCTGCTGCCCCAGGTTTTGCAAAGGGCCCAGGTTCGCCGCCCCTTCGTGGTGAGCGACGCCCATACAGACCCGGCGGCGGGGGAGCGGGTGCGCGCTCTGCTGCAGGAAGCCGGGATTCCCTATTCCTTTTTTGTGTTCCCGTCTCAGCCCCATGCCCTTGAGCCGGACGAGGGGGCCGTGGGGGCCCTGGCCATGGCCTTTGACCCCGCTTGCGACGCGCTGCTGGCGGTGGGCTCCGGGGTGATCAACGATTGCTGCAAGGTGCTGGCCTACGGGCTGGGGCGGCCCAGCCTGGTGGTGGCTACCGCCCCCAGCATGGACGGCTATGCCAGCGACAGCGCCAGCATGATTCAAAACCGGGTGAAGGTGAGCCTGTACAACGCCTGCCCCACCGCCGTCCTGGCGGACACCTCCATTTTGGGGGCCGCGCCGGAGGTCATGCTCAAGGCGGGCCTGGGGGACATGCTGGCGAAATACGTGTCCCTGTGCGAATGGCGCATCTCCCATCTGGTAACGGGGGAGTACTTCTGCCCCCAGGTGGCGGGGATGGTGCGAAGGGCCCTGGCCCGGGTGCGGGACAACGCGCCGGGGCTGCTGCGCCGGGAGGAAGCGGCCATTGAGAGCGTGATGGAGGGGCTTACCCTCAGCGGCGTCGCCATGAGCTTTGCCAGAATTTCCCGCCCCGCTTCGGGGCTGGAGCACTACTTTTCCCACCTGTGGGAGATGAGGGCCTTGCAAGGCTTGGCCCAGCCCTCCTTGCACGGGATTCAGGTGGGGGTGGGCACCTGCCTGACCTTGGGGCTCTATGAGCATATCCGCAAGCTTACTCCCAGCCGGGCCAGGGCCGAAGCCGCTATGGCCGACTTCTCCCAGGCCGCCTGGGAAAAGGAGATGCATATCCTCTTTGGCGAAGCCGTGGCCCAGGGGCTGACCGCCCAGGAAAGCCGCGAAGGGAAAAATGACCCAAAGAAGCACGCCGTCAGGCTTGAGCGCCTCCTGGATCATTGGGAGGATATTCTGCAAATCATCCGGGAGGAGCTGCCCAGGGCGGAGGAGATCGTTTCCCTGATGCAAAGCCTGGGCCTGCCCACAAGACCCCAGGAGATCGGCCTCACCCGTCAGGACGCGGTGGACGCGTTTTTGGGTTCCCGGAATATCCGGGACAAGTACCTCACATCCTCCATGCTTTGGGACCTGGGGGAATTGGAGAATTTTGCCGCTTATTTGTAAAACCCTTCCAGGCCGCAACAATTCCCATGGGTGGTTCGTTTGGTAACGTAGCCATGTACCAACCCTCCGACGGCTCAAAAGGAGGTTTTTCATGACTGGATTGAGCTTTTTTCCTTGGCGGAGGCGGCTTGCCCTTTGCCTGTGTTTGCTGCTGTGGGCGGCGGCTTTGCCCCAGGCCCACGCCTTGGGGGAGAACGCCTATCCCCCGGCCCGGGAGCGCTCCCAGATCGTGCGGGTGCTGCTCAGCCGCCTGGGGATCACCAACCGGATGGATCTTACCCTGGACGGGGTCTATGGCCTGGGAAGCAAGGGCGAGAGCGGCATGATCTTTGAAAGAGGGAGCGAGATCACGCTGCTGGCACGAAACGGCTCTCTCTTTGTGTACTATCAGGGGATGAGCTTCCATGCCGGGGCCTCCTTGTACCTGACCCGCTACCAGGGGGAGGCGGACCGGGAAAACGGCATCCGCATCACCGGGGAACCGGCCCTGTATCCGGGGGATTTGCAGCTGGAGCTGGATGGAGAGAACATCCGCCCCATTTTGCACATCCATGTGGAGGATTACCTCCTGGGGGTGGTGCCCTACGAAATGAGCAACGATTTCCCCTTGGAGGCCCTAAAGGCCCAGGCGGTGACGGCCCGGACTTACGCCTTGCGCAAGCAAAATTCCTCCAAGGGCTACGATTTGGTGGACACCACCAACGACCAGGTTTTCAAGGGCGTCCTTGGGGGCTATGAGCGGGCGGCCCAGGCTGTGGCGCAAACCCGCGGCTTGTGCGGCTTTTACAAGGACAAGCTGGCGGAATGCTTTTACGGAGCCAGCAACGGAGGCCAGACCGAGCTGGTGCAGCATGTGTGGAACGGTCCGGGGGACTACGGCTACTATGCCATGACCGACGACCCCTATGACCTGCAAAACCCCGCCAGCCTGATCAAGTCCGTGACGATCCTAAAGAAGCCGGGCTCCGGCGAGGTGGCCGGCTATGGCCTTAGGGCGCTGCTGGTGAAGGGGCTGGCCCAGGCCCTGGCAGAGAAGGGCTACGATCCCGCCCCGGAGAGCCTGCGGGTGGACGAGGTACAGGCGCTGTCTCTGGATACCCCCGCCTTTGCGGAGCCTTCCCGGCTGATGACCCAGATGCACATTACCTTCAAGTATTCGGGCCGGACCCGGATGGAGGGCGTGATTCCCGCGGGCCTGACTGCAAGCGCGCCCTTGCCCTCCCTGGACGAGGACCAGGAGGACGTGAGCCTTTTTGTTACCCCCGGCCCCACGGCGGCGGCCACCCCTATGCCCACCCCCAGCCCCACGGCGGTTCCTTCTGGGGAGGGGACGGAAACTGCCGGGACCCCGGCCCTCACGCCGGTCCCCACGCCCCTTCCCACCCCAGAGCCTGTGTACGGCCCCTTTGAGCCTGTCCAGGAGGCGGTGACGCTGACGCTGCCGGTGTTCCCGGAGGCCAAGAGCCTGCTGGCCCTGGAGCTGAACCCGGGGTATAACAACGAGCTGCTCACCGTGGTGGAGAAAAGCGACCGCTTTGTGGTGCAGTCCCGGCGCTATGGCCACGGGGTTGGCATGAGCCAGCGGGGGGCGGAATGGATGGCCGCTTTTTACCGCAAGACCTTTATGGAAATTCTTGCCTTCTACTACCCCGGCATGGATGTGAAGCAATACCCGGACCAGGACCGGGCGCTGCCTGCGCTGGACATGGACCGGCTTGCCACCCCCGGGCCCAAGCCCACCCCCACCCCGCGCCCCACGCTGATGCCCGTAACCCAGGAGGCCACGGACGGCGCTTGGTACGCCCTGGTGACCGGCATTGAGGACGGCTCCACCTTGAATTTGCGGGCCGCGCCGGATTTGAGCGGCGAGGTGCTGATGCGCCTGTACAAGCACCAGCGGCTTCTGGTGATCCAGCGCTGCCAGGAGGAGGGCTGGGTGAAGGTGAGGACGGACGTGATCGAAGGATATGTAATGGAGAAGTTCTTGCAAAAGGAATAGGGGGCAGGTTCGGCCTCCGCCAAAAACAGGCCCTTTGCCGCGCAAGGGGCCTGTTTTTGATAGCCAGAAAACCGCTGGCTGGGCCAGCGGTTGAAAAGAGGTTTCCGCCGATGAGTTGACGCAGGGGAAAAGACCGCCCGCACAGCCCCCAAGGCCCGGCATGCGGATGGAGGAAAGGCCTTTTTGGCTTATCCGCCAAGAGGGCGCGGGCCTTCAAGCCGGTTTTGCATACCGCCCAGCATGGCCTCAAGGCGCGCCCCGTCAGGCCGGCCCGCCGCACCAAAAGCGCCAGGAAGCATCCGCTCCCCAGGAATCCACTCCGCCGGCTGTTGTTTTTGTGTTTTTTCGGGAAATTAGGGTGGATTTTTCCAAACTGCGCTGTTATAATTACAATGGGTGCAATTGGGATTAATAACAGAGGAGATGTAGTTTCATGGTCTGGGTTATGGTCTATCTAGTAGGATTGGGCGCAATTTTTTCCTTGATTTTCGCGTTCTACAATTTCCGCAAGGGAACCAAGATGGAGCATGGCACACCCGTCATGCAAGACATCGCCAAGTCCATCCGCGAGGGCGCGGATGCTTTTTTGAAACGGGAATTTTCCATCGATATTCCGGTCATCATCGGCATTGCCGTCCTGTTCGGCGTCTTTTTCACGCCCTGGGCCGGCGCGGCATTGCTGCTGGGCGCGGCCATGAGCTCCTTTGCGGGGCTGGTAGGCATGAAAGCAGCCGTTATCTATAACGAGCGGGTAGCCAACGAAGCCCGCCTTGGCGTGGAGCGCAAGGACCCCTCCGCTTTGGGCAAGGCCCTGAGCGTGGCCTTCCGGGGCGGTTCCGTCATGGGCCTGTCCGTAGGCGGCTTTGCCATGTTCGGCCTGCTGCTGGTATACCTCATCGTGGGCATGCTGCTGCAGTTTGCCAACCCGGAAAACCTGGTGGAAACCGCCAGCTGGGTCGGCCTGAGGTTCGTGCTTTTCCCCCAGGTGCTGGCTTGCTATTCCCTGGGCTGCTCCGCCATCGCGGTGTTTAACCGCCTGGGCGGCGGCATCTACACCAAGGGCGCGGATATGGGCGCGGACCTGGTGGGCAAGACCGAGCTGGGCATGCCTGAGGACGATCCCCGCAACCCCGCCGTCATCGCGGACTGCGTGGGCGATAACGTGGGCGATGTGAACGGCAACGGCTCCGACCTTTTGGAGAGCACCATCGGCGCGGTGGTGGCCTCCTCGGTGCTGCCCACGGCCATTTATACGGCGGCCATCAATGCCGCCACCCCCATCAGCGTGGATTTGATCACCCGCATGATGCAATACCCCCTGGCCTTCATGGGCGTGGGCCTGCTGGCCTGCGTTTTGGGAATCGCCTATGTGCTGATGCGCAAACCCGGTAAGAAGCTCAGCCGGGAGCTGAATATCTCCCTGTGGAGCTCCGCCACCATCATCGCGGTGGCTACCTTCGTGCTCACCTACCTGTTCTTTCACGGCCACGACCATACCGGGGTGGATTTCCGCCTTGGCTGGATCTCCCCGTGGCTGAGCGCCCTTACCGGCATCGGGGCGGGTATCGCCCTGGGCATGCTGGCGGAGCGCTATACCAGCGAGCAATATAAGGAAACCAAGAACGTGGCCGAGCTGGCTAAGGAAGGGCCCGCTTTGGTCATCATCGGCGGCACCAGCACCGGCTGGCGCAGCTGCCTGCCCGCCTGCATGGTGATGGGCGGCGCTATCATCATTTCCAGCTTCTTCTCAGGCCTGTACGGTTCCGCTATCGCCGCGGTGGGCATGCTATCCTTCGTGGTGGCTACCGTCACCGTGGACACCTATGGCCCCATTGCCGACAACGCGGGCGGCATCGCCGAAATGGCCCGGTTGGATGAGGAAGTGCGCGACATCACCGACAGCCTGGATTCCCAGGGCAACACCACCGCCGCCATCGGCAAGGGATTTGCCATCGGCTCCGGCGTGCTGGCGGCGCTGGCGATGATGATGTCCTTTGCCAACGGCGGTCAGAATGGCGGCCAGTTGGACATCCTCAATTACCTGTCCCTGGGCGGCGCGTTCATGGGCGTGGGCCTGATGCACTGGCTCTCCGGGCAGATGCTCAACGCCGTGTGCCACAACGCCCAGCAGATGGTGGACGAGGTACGCAGGCAGGTCCGGGAGAATCCCCGCATCCTCACCGGCGAGGACAAACCGGATTCCAACCGCTGCATCGACATCTGCACCCGCAGCGCCATAGGCGAGATGAAAAAGCCCGTGCTGGTATCGCTGCTGGCTCCCATCGTGGGCGGCTTTGTCTTCGGGCCCCTGTTCGTGGGCGGCTTCCTGCTGGGCACTATTTTGGACAGCGTGGTCATGGCCACCTCCACCGCCAACAGCGGCGGCGCCTGGGACAACGCCAAGAAGTACATCAAGTTTTTGAAGCCCCAATTGGTGAAGGAGCTGGGTGAGGAGCGCTACAATGAGATCCACAACGCCAGTATCATCGGCGATACCGTGGGCGACGGCTACAAGGACGTAGTGGGACCCAACCAGGATATCATGATCAAGATGATGGCTACCATCTCCGTGATCATGCTGCCGGTGATGAATGCGTTCAACCTGATTTCGCTGCTGCTCAAGTAAAGGGATCCCAAGCCCCGGCCCGCCCCCGTGGCGCGCCGGGGTATTTGATAACAGGAAAGGGAGGAGAAGCATGGGTATCGGAGAAGGCATCAAGGTGGCTCTGTTTGTGATGGGGCTGGTGTTCGCGCTGCTGTCATCCATTTATGGCCTTATCAAGCTGGCGTCTGTGGTCATCCGGCGCTACTTCAGCCCGGCGGCCAAGGGATAATCCGGTGCGGCCCCGGGCCGCGGAAAGGAGATAAACAATGTTCACACACGCGCTTGAGAAAATTTTAACGGAATCTGGTTTTGCGGCGCTGACCTGGCAGCATCTCATCATGATCACCATCGCCTGCGTGCTCATCTATCTCGCCATCGGCAAAAAGTTTGAGCCTCTTTTGTTGCTTCCCATCTCCTTTGGCATGCTGCTTGCCAACCTGCCTTTGGCGAACCTCATGGGCGCGCCCACAGGCCAGGAGGCGGGCGGGCTTTTATACTACCTTTACCAGGGCGTGAAGCTGGGCATTTATCCCTCGCTGATCTTCCTGGGCATTGGAGCCATGACGGACTTCGGCCCCCTGCTGGCGCGGCCCAGCAGCCTGTTCATGGGCGCGGGCGCGCAGTTTGGCATTGTGATAGCCTTCCTGCTGGCGATCCTGGTGGGCTTTGATCCCAAGGAGGCCTCCTCCATCGGCATCATCGGCGGAGCGGACGGCCCCACCGCCATCTACCTGACCAGCCGGCTGGCCCCTCACCTGCTGCCGGCCATCGCCATCGCCGCCTACTCCTACATGGCGCTGATCCCCATGATCCAGCCGCCGCTGATGCGCCTTTTGACCACCCCCAAGGAGCGGGAGATCAAGATGGAGCAGATGCGCGAGGTTTCCAAGCTGGAAAAGATTTGCTTTCCCATTATCGTCACCATTTTCTGCGTGCTGCTGCTGCCCTCGGTAGCGCCGCTGATCGGCATGCTGATGCTGGGGAACTTGTTCAAGGAATCCGGCGTGGCGGACCGCCTCTCCTCCACCGCCCAGAACGCCCTTATCAATATCGTCACCATCTTCCTGGGGATCACCGTGGGAGCCACCGCCAAGGCGGAGACCTTCCTGGACGTGCATACTCTGGCCATCATCGGCCTGGGCCTGGTGGCCTTCATGTTCAGCACCGTGGGCGGCCTGCTGCTGGGTAAATTGATGTGCTGGCTCTCCGGCGGCAAGGTCAACCCGCTGATCGGCTCTGCGGGCGTGTCCGCGGTGCCCATGGCCGCCCGGGTCTCCCAGATTGAAGGGCAGAAGGCCAAGCCCGGCAACTATCTGCTGATGTACGCCATGGGGCCCAACGTGGCGGGCGTGATCGGCTCCGCCATCGCGGCGGGGGTGCTGCTGTCCCTGTTCCAGTAAACAATCCATGGATCAAAGGCAGGTCCTCTGCGGGGCGGAGGGCCTGTTTTTTTGTGGGCTGGGAAAGGGCCGGCGGCGGCGGTTGTTACAGCTCCGAAGGACCCAAAGCCTTGACGTTTCTTGTGTTGCGTGGTACAGTAGCATTGAATTTTGGGGGTGTTGCAGTGGGAGAATGGCCTTTCGTCGGGGACGAGAATCAGAGGAATGAGGACAGCCGCCGCAGGCGTGCATTCCGTACCCATGATGAAGCTACCGAGCATTTTTATACCGCTCGGCCTATACTCGATACGCCAGATGACAACCGGGAGGAATCCCCCTCCCGGGAGGCTCCAGGCGGCCTGTGGGCCCAGGAAGCCCCCCTGCGGCCCTATGCGCCCAACGAGGTCCGGGAAAGCGGGCTGGAGGCTTTTTCGGATTCCCTTTCGGCATACAGCCCCAATGAAGCCCCGGAGGAAGAGGGCTTTGAACGAGAGGGCTTTGGTGAACAAGACTTCCAGGAGCCGGTTGGGGAGGAGGCGTTCCAGGACGCGGAGGCCGCCCCTGAGCCCGCGCCTTGGGCAAGCCCGGCGGCCTCTTACTATTGCCGCCCCTCGGACCGGGGGGAGGCCGATTCCCAGGACGCCCAGGAGATGGCTTTTGCTCCGCCGCCCAAGATGTCCCACATCCTTTGCGAGGAGCCCCTGGAAGAAACCCCCGCCGCGGCTCCCAAGCGGCATGTCTACCAGCCTAGGGAAGCCACCTGGGCCCATACCGCCCGCATGAACGCCCTGGCCTTGCAAGGGGCCCAATACGAGGTGGAGGCCGCCCGGGACCGGGAACGGGCCAGGCGGAGCAGACGGCGCAGGGGAAGGCGCGTGCTGGCCGCGGTCTGCGTCCTGGCGGTGCTGGGCGCGGCGGCCTATGCGGGGCGGGATTGGCTTGGGCAGCAGATTGCGCTGCTTACGGGGGCGGAGCCGGTGAACGCCGCGGAGCAGGCAGACACGGGCATAGCCGCCTCCTCCGGCAAGGGCTATGACCCCGCGCCCCCGGTGAAGCTGGGGGTCAAGGCGCAGCAGGGCATCGCGGCGGTGAGCGGCACTTTGGAAATGGAGCCTGTGGCGGTCACCACGGGCAATGTGCTGACCCGCACCCCCGTGGGAGAGGGCCTGTACGATTATTACCTGTTCGCGGGCTCTGACGGAAGGCTGCTGGCCTACTTTGACGAGCTTTCCGCTGCGGATTTCATCCCCCAGTCCAGCGATTCCTTCTATGTGAGCAAAGCGCCTTACCTGCTCAACAGCCAGGGAAAGGCTCTGATCCGCCCGGCGGCATACCAGCAGGCGGCGGGGGCCGACGCCGTGCTGGGCCCCCTGGAAAACGGCTGGGCCCTGATTCAGGACCGGGCCGGGACCAGGTTCAACTACATCAACGCCCAGGGGGAAGCCCTCAGCGCCCTTTGGTTTTGCAGAGCCTTGCCCTTCTGGGGGGAGCGCACTTTGGCCTATGTGGACACCGGGAATCTGGCGAAGCCCGAGGAGCGCTATTCCCTGTATGTACTCTCCAAGGAAGGGAAGATGGACTTTTGGCGCCACGCCTCCGATACCCAGGAAGTGGTGGGCTCCGCCTGTGACCTGGCGCTGCTGAACACGGGGGAGCTGGTGCGCCTTGAGGATTTGACCACCGTGGCCCTTGTGGAGGAAGCGGCGGCTTACCTGGACTGCGAGGCGGTGGTGGCCAAGGAAAGGGAAAGCGGGAAGTACGCCCTCTTTGTGGGGGGGGAACAGCACTATGATTTTGCCTATGAGCAAATCGCCCCTGTGCCCAGCGAGATCCAGTGGGCCCAAAGCGGCGGGGGTTCTTGGGTGAATTATGCCGTTGCCGGAGCCCCGTACCCCCAGCCCCTATCCCACTATTTCCGGCTGCAAAGGGCAGACGGAGAGGAGCAGGTGGCCCTTTCCACCCGTTCCTGCTGCCCGGTGCTGGTGCGCTAGGCCCCGGCAAAGCTGAAAAGGAGATCATAGCTGATGATAAAACGCCTGATTGCGGCAGTAGCGGCCCTTTGCATGCTGGGCTCGGCTTGGGCTGCCGCGGAAGAAACCACCGAGAAAAAGCAGGAGCTGGCCGGCCATGGCATTGTGGTGATGCACAACCGCGAGGTCAAAGAGACGGACAAGCAAAAGCTGGCCATGGACTACCCTACCTTTGAGGGAGAGGATGGCGCTTTGGCCGCTTACCTTACCGATACCGTCACCACGCCCTTTCTGGCGCTGCCCAAAGTCGGCCAGATGGCGGAGGATTCCGCCTACCAGAACGGGGCCAAGGATTTCATCCGCAGCGGCTACTATGCCTCCATGGACTTTGACGGCATCCTGTCCCTGGAAATGACGGTGAGCAACCGGGCCGCCGGGCAGCAGGCCCAGGAGACCCTGTTCGTGTACCATATCATCGATCTGGCCCGGCAAAGGGCGCTGACCATTTACGACCTGTTTGCCCAGGACCGGGAGACGGTGGACGCCGTCCTTCGCCAGGCCGTTTACAGCGCCGCCCAGGCCCAGGGGGAGGTTTCCCCGCAGATCGCAGACGCCGGCCAGGTTCCTATGCCCAACTCCTTCTTTTTGACCACGGAGCATTTCCGGTGCATCTACGGGGCGGGAACGCTCCGCCAGGACGCCGCTTTGGTAGATATCCCCTGGGAAGCCCTGGGCCTTACCCAGTCCCCGCTGCTGGGCGGGGAGGCCGCCGCGCCCCCGGGCCAGGACGCCGGGGACGCGGCGGAGGAGGGGAGCGGCGCGCCGGAGGAGAACCCCCTCCCGGAAGAGAGCCAGGGGAATGGGCAAGCCGGGCTTCCCCAGGCGGGCGAGCCCGAGGAGGACGTATCCTTGGGGATCGGCCAGGGGGAAGAGGTAATCCCCGCTTTCCAGGAGAATAAGGGTGAATTTGAAATGCCCCCGGTGCAGACGCCCACGCCTATGCCCGTGGCGGGGGAGGATGTCAACATCCAGGAATTGCTCACCCGGGGCCTGTGGAAGCGGATGGGCACGGAGGGAACCACCTATTACCAGTTCACCGCAGACGGCAAGCTGCTGGTGGTGAATGTGGAGGACTACTCGCTCCAGGATGGGGCGCTGAGCAGCGAATCCATCTCCGGGCAGGTGATCTTGGGGGGCGATACCGCCTTTACCCTGGAGGCGGACAGCCAGCAGGTGGGATATGTGCTGAACCGGGCCGGGATTCCCATAGCGCCGGAGGAGCTGGTGACCCCTTCCCCTACGCCGGAGCCCACCGCCACCCCGGAGCCCACCGCCACCCCGACCCCTACCCCCACCGCCGCCCCCACCCCGACCTTGTCCCCCTATGAGATGGCAAGGCAGCAAGCGCCCACTTTGGCGGCCCTGGGGGACGCGGCCTTTGACAAGCGCCAAACCCTGAAGGTGTATAGCGCCCCCTCGGAGGACGCCTACCGGGAAAGCCCCTGGCAGGTGACCACAGACGATTCCGTGGGCATCTACGGCGTGGAAAACGGCTGGGTGCTGGTGAGCTATGAGATCGGCAACGGCAAGCGGGGCCGCATGGGCTACATTGATACCAGCACCTTGCAGGACCCGCAGCATGTGGCGGCCCTGGGGCTGGTTAGCATGGAAGTGCCGCTGACCAAGGATGCCGCCGCCACCGACGATCCTCTCAAGGGCAAGGGGAAAATCACCACCCTGAAAAAGGACACCACCGTCAAGCTGCTGGCGTTTTTGGGCAGTGAATGGGCATACGTGGAAACCACGCTGGAGGGCAAGGTCTGCCGTTTGTTCATCCCGCAAAAGAGCCTGATGGCGGAGTAAAGGGCAATACAATTGAGCTGTGGCGGCGGCGCTGTCCACAGAAGGAGCGACGCCATGGACCGCAAGGATGAGATTATCAAGCTGCAAATGGATGTCATTCAGGAGATGACCCGAAGCAACCTGCGCCGGATCTCCGACGATCTGTGGGGCCTGGAAGGGCTCAGGTCAGCGGCGGGGGAAGGGCCTTCCCAGGAGAACAATGCCTTGGGCGACGGCCCCCTTGGGGAGCCGGGGCATACCCCGGAGGCCGGGGAAAAACCCCAGAGCGCCGCAGCGCTTGCCCAGGAGGGGACCCAGGCCCAGGAGGCCCAGGAGCCGCCCGAGGACATCGAGGCGCTGAAAAAGGAATTGAACGAGTACATCGGGCTGACCTCCGTGAAACAGGAGGTGGAGAGCCTGATCAATTTGGTCACGGTGCAAAAGCTCCGCCGGGAGCACGACTTGCCTGTGGAGGATTTGTCCTTGCACATGGTATTCTCCGGGAACCCCGGCACGGGCAAGACCATGATCGCCCGGCTGATGGCCCGCATCTACCGCAGCCTGGGGATTCTCTCCAAGGGCCAGTTGGTGGAGGTGGACCGGGGCGGCCTGGTGGCGGGCTACGTGGGGCAGACCGCCATCAAAACCGGAGAGGTCATCGCCAAGGCCATGGGCGGCGTGCTGTTCATTGACGAGGCCTATGCCCTCACCGCCCGGGGCGGCGGCGCGGACTATGGACAGGAGGCGGTGGATACGCTGCTGAAGGCCATGGAGGACCACCGGGAGGACCTGGTCGTCATCGTGGCGGGCTACACGGAGCTCATGGACGATTTCGTCCACTCCAACCCCGGCCTGGAAAGCCGCTTTAACCGCTTTTTGTTCTTCCCGGACTATTCCGTGGGGGAAATGCTGGATATCTTCGACATGCGCTGCCAAAAGAGCGGCTACCGCCTGGCCGGGGACGCCCGGGAGTTGCTGCGGACTTTGCTGGCGCTTTTCAGCCTGGATGCCAAGGGCTTTGGCAATGCCCGTGGCGTGCGCAACCTGTTTGAAAGGGCGGTTTCCGCCCAAGCCAACCGGCTGGCGGCCCGGCAGGATATCACCCGGGACGAGTTGATGCTGCTGACGGCGGAGGACATCCGCACGGCGGGCGGGGCGATTCCGGAGGAAGACGGGGAGTTAGAGGCTGCGCTTCGGGAAGAAGCCCGGGAAGCCAAAAGGGCAGCTCCCCAGCAGGAGCCCGCGCCCCATGCCCCGGAGCAGTAGAACCCCCGCAGGATAAAACGGGTTGGCATTTCTGTCAGCCTGTTTTTGTTTTTCTCTTGCGCCGGGCCATTGCCCATCTTTATGGCAAAGGCGCGGACAAACGTTGAAGGAGGGTATGCCTGTGGCCCGTACGTTGCGGTTGCTGATGCCCCAATGGCAAGGCGGGAACAATCCGGCCTATGCGTTGGGGGCCAAACTCCTGGCGATGATTGCGCCCGGCAGCGAAAAGGCGCTGTTAGCGGAAGTCCCGGTGGAGCCCTTTGAGGGGAACCCTTTGCCCGTGGAAGACGGGGTGGTAGCCCGTTCCATTTTGCGAAGGCAGCTCGCCAGCGCAACCCGGATCATTGAACAGCACCAGCCTGACAGGATCATCGTCTTTGGCGGGGATTGCCTGGTCGCGCAAGCGCCGTTTATGTATTTGAACCAAAAATATGAGGGCGGCCTGGGCGTGCTCTGGCTTGACGCGCATCCGGACATATCCGTGCCAGGCATGCACGGGCATGAGCACGCCATGGTTTTGGGAAACCTGATGGGGCACGGGGACCCCGTTTTCGCCGCAGAGGTAGAGGCGCCTGTGAGGCCGGAGCGGGTGATGTATGGCGGCTTGCGGGAGATGACGCCCCGGGAGGCGGAAATCGTGAAGAAACTGGGGCTGCGCTGGGCGGGCCCCGAGGCGTTGGCCCAGGACAGCGCGCCGGTCCTGGCATGGATTGAGGAGATGCGCATCCGGCATCTGGCGGTTCATTTTGATCTGGATGTGCTGGACCCCAAGGGCTTTCGCTCGCTCCTGTTTGCGGAGCCTGGCGGCCCCGTCATCCACGCTTCCAGCGGAACCATGACCCTTGCGCAAATCGCCCGCGTCATCCGGGACGTTTCCCAAAAGACGGACGTTGTGGGCCTTTCCGTGGCGGAATACCTCCCCTGGGACGAGATCAATTTGCGGAACGCCTTTGACGCCATGCCGATTTTTCACCAGTAAGCAATGAAGAGCGAACGTCAGGCGTTGGTGAATCCGTCAATGCCGTTTCGGCATTCTCTTGATGGGGAAAGGTGGGAAGCCGGAGCCGCCGGAACAGGAAGGGCCCCGGCACGGCTTGAGGCACAGGAGTATATCACAACCAGGAGCCGTGAGTCTCCCTTGGGAAGCCCACGGCTCTTTCGCATATTCCTATGAATCTTTCCTAACCGCGTGGAACGCGGCTCCAGGCGGGTCCGAGGCATAGCCCTGGCGGGAGGCATTGGGAGAAATAGCGCCAACCTTCCGTACCTCCCCCGCTCCTACCGCAGCGCCCGCATGGCGTTGAGGACCGCGATGAAGGTGACGCCCACATCGGCAAAGACGGCCATCCACATGTTGGCGACGCCCACAGCGGCCAGGATGAGCACCAGGAATTTCACAGCCAGGGCAAAGACGATGTTCTGCCGGGCAATGGAGAGGGTTTTGCGGGCGATGCTGATTGCCAGGGGCAGCTTTTGGGGGTTGTCGTCCATGAGGACCACGTCGGCGGCCTCCACGGCGGCGTCGCTGCCCAAAGCGCCCATGGCGACGCCCACGTCCGCCCGGCTGAGCACAGGGGCGTCGTTGATGCCGTCCCCCACAAAGAGAAGCTGGCCTCCCCGGGATTTTTCCGCCAGCAGGGCTTCCACATGCTCCACCTTCTGGGCGGGAAGGAGCTGGGCGTAGGTACGGTCAATGCCCAGCTTCGAGGCCACATCCTGGGCCACGGCCTGGCTGTCCCCGGTGAGCATCACACTCTGGCGGACCCCCGCCTTTTTCAGCTCCCGGATCGCCTGGGCGGAGCCGGGCTTGATCTCGTCCGCGATGACGATATGCCCCAGGTATTCCCCCTCCTGGGCCACGTGGACCACGGTGCCCACATGGGGGCAATCCGGCAGAGCCACGCCGATGGAATCCATGAGCTTTTCGTTGCCCGCGTACACCCGGCGGCCCTCCAAAAGGGCGGAGACCCCCTGGCCCGCGATTTCCCGCACCTCTTTGAGCCCCTGGGGATCGGCCTCTCCCTGGTAATGGGCGCGGATGGAACGGCTGATGGGATGGCCGGAATAGCTTTCCACGGTGGCGGCAATGCGCAGCAGCTCCTGGGGGCTGATTTCGTCCGGGTGGATGACGGTGACATGGAAAACGCCGTGGGTCAAGGTGCCGGTTTTGTCAAAGACAACGGTATCCGCCTTGGCAAGGGCTTCCAGGTAATTGCTGCCCTTCACCAAAATGCCCTGCTTGGACGCGCCGCCGATGCCGCCAAAAAAGCTCAGGGGCACGGAGATCACCAGGGCGCAGGGGCAGGAAACCACCAAAAAGCTCAGGGCGCGGTAGCCCCACAGGGACCAGCCGCCGCCGCTGACCAAAGGCGGAATCACAAAGAGCAGCACGGCGGCGATCACCACCAAGGGGGTGTAGACCAACGCGAAGCGGGTGATGAAGCTTTCGGTTTTGGCCTTCTTGTCGCTGGCGTTTTCCACCAGGTCGAGAATCTTCGCCACGGTGGATTCTCCGTAAGGCTTGGTGACCTTGACCCGCAACAGGCCGCTCAGGTTGACGCAGCCGCTGATGACCTCGTCCCCCGCCATGACGTCCCTGGGAAGGCTTTCGCCGGTGAGGGCGGCGGTGTTCAGGGCCGAGGTCCCCTCCAGCACCACGCCGTCCAGGGGCACCCGCTCTCCGGGCTTGATGACGATGATGTCATCCACAGACACCTCCTCCGGGGAGAGGGTGAGGATGTCGCCGTCCCGCTCCAGGTTGGCAACGTCCGGCCGGATGTCCATCAGGGCGGAGATGGATTTGCGGGAGCGGTGCACGGCCAGGGATTGGAACCACTCGCCGATTTGATAGAACAGCATCACCGCCACGGCCTCCGGGTATTCGCCGATGGCGAAGGCCCCCAAGGTAGCCAGGGACATGAGGAAGTTCTCGTCAAAGACCTGGCCGTGGAGGATATGCTCCCCGGCCTCCTTCAGCACGTCCCAGCCCACGGCGAGATACGCCAGGATCAGGAGGATCAGGCGGGGGAGGCCGCCTTCGGGCAGCAGGAGGACGGCGGCCAGCAGCATGGCGGCGCTGAGCAGGATACGAAATAGATTCCGGCGGTGCGTACGGGTCATGGGGGAAGCCTCCTTGCGAAAATCATCCATGGGAAGGCCTGGGAGGGACGTTATCCAGCGATGGTGCAGCTGGGCTCAATCTTGGTGATGGCGCTTTGCGCCTCGGCGGCAATGCGGTCCCACTGGGCGTCCTCCGCCTCCAGCGTAAGCTTTTGGGTCATAAAATTCACCGTGACGCTGAGAACGCCGGGGATATTCCGAATCGCTTTTTCCATTTTGGCGGCGCAGCTGGCGCAATCCAACTCCGAGAGCTTGAAGACCTTTTTCATGGGAAAGCCTCCTTGAGTTATAAAGTGGGAAGAATGGGGCTATTCGTTGATATGATCCATCCCCTGGCTTAAAATGGTGGTCACATGCTGATCCGCCAGGGAATAGAAGACGGTTTTGCCGGAGCGCCTATATTTCACCAGCTTGCTCTTTTTGAGGATGCTGAGCTGGTGGGAGATGGCGCTTTGGGTCATACCCAGCAGGCACGCGATGTCGCAGACGCACATTTCGTTTTCCAGCAGGCAGTAGAGGATCCGGATGCGGGTGGAATCCCCGAAGATTTTGAACAGCTCGCTCAGGTCGAAAAGCTGCTCCTCCCGGGGCATCTGCCCAAGCACTTGATTCACCAGCTCCTCATGGGCATGCATATACTCGCATTGGGGAAGGGTTGGGGGGCTGGACATTGCTTGATCACTCCTTCATATGAACAATCGTTCATATGTATTCTATGCCGGCAGAAGGATGTTGTCAAGAGGAAAAGAAAGATTTTTTGCAAGCCAAGCAAATCGGGTATTGTAGAAAGGCGGCGCATGGCCGGGCCTGAGAAAAATCCACAGGGGAGGGCGGCAGTCCTGGGTTGCAAGCAAAGGACAACGGCGGGCGTACCGGCTTCGTGTATGTGCTTGCCGCTCCCCCTGTTTCCTTCAGCTCCTTTTATGCTACCATGTGGCCGAGAGGGCAAGACGGGTGCCCGAAAGGCATGCCGATGTGATTTTTGCAAAAAGAGAACCGCCTCATTGCAAACAGGGGAAAGGTCCATTACCATAACGGCGAAAGGAGGAGTGGACCCAATGGCCAACGAAGGGAATAAGGACTTCAATGCCATGCTGCGAAACAAGAAGGACATGCCCAAGACGCAAATCATCATGGATGAGGCGAGCATTCAGAAATATGGGGGGAACAGGATATTTTTCGCCCCGCCCGCCGAATACGACAACGTGATGAAGCAAGTGCCCGCCGGGAAGGTGGTCACGGTGGGAGCGATTCGGGACTTTTTCGCGAAAGCCAATGGTGCGGATTTTACAGACCCCATCACAGCGGGAATCTTTGTTTCCATCGCCGCATGGGCAAGCGAGCAGCGCGGCCATGACAAGACCCCTTATTGGAGAACGCTGAAAGCCGATGGCGAGCTGAACGAAAAGTATCCCGGCGGCGCTTTGTCCCAGAAGGCGAAGCTGGAGCAGGAGGGCCATAGGGTTGTGCAGCGCGGCAGGACCAATATTCGCTACTATGTGAAGGAGTATCATTCCGCCATGCATAGGCTTTGAAAAGACGAAGAGGAAGCAAGGGGGGACGATGCGATCAAAGGGACAGGGAGAGAGCCGGCCATATTCCTTGCGTCAACCTTTGGCGCGACCTGGCTGCTTTGGCTGGGAGCCTATTTGTACGCTCCGGCCTCCGGTTTGCTTACCATGCTGGGAACGGCGGTTCCTTCCGCCATGGGGCTGGTCTTTGCTTATGCCTTTGGGGGCAAGCCGGAGCTCCAAAGGCTTGTCCGTTCGGCGCTCCGGGTGAAGGCGTCGGGGATCGGGTGGCTTTATGCGGCGCTTCTTTTCCCCGCAATTTTGCTGTGCGCCTGCGTGGTATTTGCGGCCACAGGGGGCGTGGTTCCCCCCGCGCAGTTTCCCCTATGGTTTTTGCCCATGGCCTTTGTGTATCTCTTTGCCTGTATGGGGCCCCTGGGAGAGGAATTCGGCTGGCGCGGATTTTTGCTGAAACGCCTTCTGCCCGGGTGGGGTCTTGTCAAATCAGGGCTTGTGCTGGGGCTGGTCTGGGCCGCGTGGCACTTGCCGCTCTTTTGGCTCCCCGGTACGGTTCAGCAGGAGCTTGCGAAGATGGGGCATCTTCCCGCCATCTCCGGGTACTTCCTGTATACTCTGTGCATATCTGCGCTGATGAGCGTCCTGTACGTTGGAACGGAGGGAAATCTGCTTCTTTGCATGGTTTTCCACACGGTCTGCAACCTGTCCCTGGGCGTGGCGCCGGTCATCCTCGTCCAAAGCGGAGCGGCGATACTGCTGGGCATTCTCATTGTGGTCACAGCCATCGTATGGACGGTTTCGGGCCGTTGGAGAAAAGGGCAAAGCAACGGTGAATAGCGGGGAAAGGAATGGCCCTTTGCTTGTGAACAAAAAAAGGACGGCAAGGGGCTTCAGCCCTGAGGGCCCCACAAAAAACCGCCCAAGGGGAAGCCTCCCCTTGGGCGGTCTGTTCTTATTCCACAGTGACGCTTTTGGCCAGATTCCGGGGCTTATCCACGTCGCAGCCCCGGGCTACCGCCATGCAGTACGCGAAGAGCTGCAAGGGGATCACCGCCAACAGGGGCGTGAACAGGTCTCCTGCCGCGGGAATGGGGATGACCTCGTCCACCTGGGTTTGCACCTTCTCCAGCAGGTCCTCCCGGCAGACGGCCACCACCCAGGCCCCCCGGGCCTTTACCTCCCGCAGGTTGCTAAGCACCTTTTCCACCAGGGCGGGCTGGGTGATGGTAGCCACCACCAAGCGGTTTTCCTGGAGCAGCGCGATGGGGCCGTGCTTGAGCTCCCCGGCGGCATAGGCCTCGCTGAAGATGTAGCTGACCTCTTTCAGCTTCAGGGCGGCTTCCAAGGAGAGGGCGTAGTCCATGCCCCGGCCCACGAAGAAAACGTGTTTCTTTTGGCTAGCGGTGCTGGAAAGGCGCTGGAGCTGCTCCTGGGTTTTCAGGGCCTGCTGGGCCAGGAGGGGCAGCTGGGCCAGCTGGGAAAGCAGCCCTTGGGCTTCCGCCCCGGAGAGCGTGCCCCGCAGGTCCCCCAGGGCAATGGCGAGCAGCAGCATCATTTCCACCTGGGTCATATAGGCCTTGGTGCTGGCTACGGCGATTTCCGGACCGGCATAGGTATACAGGGTACTTTGCTCGCCCACTTCCCGGGTAATGGTGGAGCCCACCACGTTGCAAACCGCCATGACCCTTGCCCCCCGGCGCTTGGCCTCCCGCAAGGCGGCCAAGGTGTCGGCGGTTTCTCCGCTTTGGGATACGGCGATCACCAGCTCCTCCGGGCCAATGATGGGGTCCCGGTAGCGGTATTCGCTGGCAATGTCGGCCTCCACGGGCACCCGGGCCAGCCTCTCAATGGCGTATTTGCCGAAAACCCCCGCGTGGTAGGCGGTGCCGCAGGCTACGATGTTGATCTTGCGAAGGCTTTTGGCCTCCCGGGCCGTCAGGGGCAGCCAGGGATATTCTCCCGGCTGGGGGCTGTGGCGGGGGGCGAAGGTGCTTTGCAAGGCGGTGGGCTGCTCGTGAATCTCCTTGAGCATGTAATGGGCGTAGCCGCCCTTCTCGGCGCTGGACAGGTCCCAATCCACGTGGAAAAGGGCCCGTTCCTTGTGCTGCCCGTAAATGTCGTAGAGGCTGACCCCGCTGGTGTCCAGAACCGCGATCTCCTTATCCTCCAGGAAGATCACGTCCCTGGTGTGGCTCAACAGCGCAGGAATGTCCGAGGCGAGGATCGCCTCCCCCTCCATGGCCCCGATCACCAGGGGGCTGTCGTTGCGGGCGCAGTACAGCGCGCCGGGCTCGTGGTCGCAGAGCACGCCCAGGGCGTAGCTGCCCTCCAGCAGGGTCATGGCCTTCAGCAGCGTGGTTTTCATGTTCCCGTCATAGAGATGGTGAAGCAGATGGGCCACCACCTCCGTGTCCGTCTGGGACACAAACTGGAGCCCCAGGCTCTCCAGGTGGCGGCGCAGGGCCTCGTGGTTCTCGATAATGCCGTTGTGCACCACGGCGATGCCGCCCTTGACATCCGTATGGGGGTGGGCGTTCAAGTCGCTGGGCTCCCCATGGGTGGCCCAGCGGGTATGGCCGATGCCCATGCGTCCTTTCAGGGGGCTTTCCTCCAGCAGGTCTTTCAGGTTTTCCAGGCGGCCCTTGGCTTTGCGAACGTTGATCTTTCCATGCTCATCCATAATGGCAAGCCCCGCGCTGTCATACCCCCGGTAGGAGAGCCGGTCCAGGCCTTCCATTAAAATCGGGGATGCTTCCCTGGGGCCGATGTACCCAACAATGCCGCACATAGCAAACCTCCAAAATGTATTATAACGTTATGTATTGTATCATGATGTATTTTATTCTTCAACCCCCAAAAAAAGAGGCAGCGGATCGATGAGCTCCCCGTTCCTTCGGACCTCCAAATGCAGATGGGGCTTGGCGTCCGCCTCAAAGAGCACGCCGTTGCCCAGATGGCCTATGGTTTGGCCCGCCGCCACAGCGTCCCCTTCCCGCACATAGGCGGCGTTGCTCAGCCCGGCGTAAAGGCTTTCGTAGCCGTCCCCGTGCCGCACCACCACGGTGAGCCCCAAAAGGCTGTCGTCGTCCACCCGGACCACGGTGCCCGCGGCGCAGGCGGAAACCACGCTGCCATATTCCGCCTCCAGGTCCAGGGCGGGATGGGTTTGCCATGTGTTGCTTTGGGCAAAATACTGGGGCGCCTCCTGGGAAAAGGTACGGCTTACAAACCCGGCCACAGGTTGGAGAAAGGTAAAGGGGCTGATGGTGGGAAGCGTCATGGGACTGGAGGACTGGGCTCCCTGGCTGGCGATGAGAGCCTGTGCCTCCCGGAGGGTTTGGGCTCCCTGGGAGCCCCCCACGCTTTGGATCGCCTGCTGTTGCTGCTCCGACAGGTCCGGGTTTTCAAGGGTTTGCCGCAGGTGCATAGTGTACAGCCCCGAGAGGATGATCACCAGCACACAAATCCCCAACAGCACGTAAAACCCTTGTTTTTCCATGAAACGGTCATAAAGCTGATACCCGCGCTTGAACTTTTCGCCAAAGGACGATCCATGCCGATTCATCCGCATCCCTCCAAGGATAGGGTGGCCCGGGAAGGCGCGGAGTATGTGCTTTTAAGGATGAAAGACCTCCAGGGCGGTGCCGGGATAATAATGGGCCAAAATGGCTTGGTAGCCGTTGCTTTGCGCCGCCATGGCGTTGGCCCCGGCCTGGCTCATGCCCACCCCATGCCCATAGCCCCGCTGGTGAAAGGTGATGTTTTCCGCGTCCATGGACAGGGAGAACCAGGTGCTGCGCAGCCCCAAGGCTCTGCGGACCTCTGTGGCCGGCAGTTCCCGATCCCCCAGAAAGAGCGTGTCCACCCGGCCTGTGGGGGTGTAGTGGGCAATGCCAAAGGCTTGCTGTAATTGCTCGCTGGTGATGGAATCTCCCGGGAAGGCGGCGTCCAGCAGGCGGGCGGCCTCCTGGAAGGAAAAGACGGCGTCGGAGCTGTAGCCCTGGGCCCCTTCCTCGCCCTTGCTTTCCACGCTCACCAAATAGGGCAGGCGCTGGGAAAAGACGGTGGAGGCGTCCTCGGTCATGCCGCCGCTGATGGCGTGAAAGAGAACGGTGATGGGCTTGCCCTCATAGGTGAGGATTTGCCCTGCGGTATCCCGTACCGCCTCCGCCACCCGCTGACGGTAGACCTCGTATTCATCCCCCCACTTGGCGCGGCAGGCGGCCACATCCGCAAAGCCCTGGCAATGGGCGCTGTCCGTGCAAATGTCCGCCCCATGGCTGAGGGAACAGCCCGCGCCGCCCCCCGCGGCGCTTTGGGCCACCGCCCGGGTACGGGCCGCCACCGCCTGGGCCTTGAGGGCCTCCAGGTGGTAGCTGGCGGGCATTTCCGCCGCCACCACCGAGCAGACGTATTCCCCCAGGGGCAGCTGAGTCATCCGGCCGGCCTGGGCATTCCATACCTGAAGCGTCATCCGGTCCACGGCCTCTTGCTCGGCCTGGTCCCCGGAGCCGTTCAGGCTGGAAAGCAAAGCGCTTTCCGGGGAATCCGGCTCCAACAGGGTGGGGGTGGAGGGCTTTTCCTGCTGGGGGCTGAGAAAGGGCCATAGCAGCGCCATCCGGGCCATGCGGGAGGGCAGCAGCATTCTGGCTTGCCAAAAGGGCGTGCTAAGACCGGCCCAATCCTGGGCGGTGATGGGCGCGCCCAGCATGCGCCAAAGCAGGAGCACCAGCAAAAGGGCCAGGCAGAGAAGCTGGGGCAGGCATCCGCGTTTCATGTTCATCCCTCCGGGGAAGGGTATGCGGCAGAGGCGGGCAAAATGAAACGGGATGTTTAGTTTTCCATGGGAAGGGGTATCAAAGGAACGAAGCCATCAACCAAAGGAGGAAAGCGTATGGCATTGCAACTATTTGTCAATTTTAACGGCAACTGCCGCGAGGCTGTGGAGTTTTACGCAAAGGTGTTCAGGACCGCCGCGCCGGCGTTCTCGACCTACGGGCAGGGGCACCAGGAGGATTTCTCCATGGGGATGTCCGAAAAGGACCGGAACCTCATCATGTTCACGAGCCTGAACATCCAGGGTTCCGATGTGATGTTCTGCGACACCCCTCCCGGAATGCCCCATGTGGCCGGCAACAACGTAAGCCTCACGGTGGTGACCAAGGACCGGGAGGAGCTCAAGCGCGTCTTTGGGGAGTTGAGCGCAGAGGGACAGGTAACCATGGAGCTCCAGGAGACCTTCTGGAGCGACCTGTACGGCATGGCTACCGACAAGTTCGGCATCCATTGGCAGTTCAGCCACGACAGCGGCAAGGCGTACGCAAACAGCTAAGGCCGCGGCAAAGCAGTTCATAGCAAAAGAGGCTGTCTCAAAGCGTGGAAAACGCGGCGGGACGGCCTCTTTTGATTGCTTTTTTTCTATCCCTGTGGGGGAGTCTTTCCGGCGGCAGGCAAGGCTCCGGGAAGGGAAGCTACCAGTCTATGTCCTGGGTCATAAGCTCCATCACGCTGGAGGGCATCAGGCTCATGAGCTTGAATGCGGCCTTCAGGAAATGGGTTGTCAGCGATTTTTCAAAGAAGACGCTTAGTTCCTCCTCGTTCATGGTCAGGGGTTGGACGGAGGTGGCGAGATCAGCCTGCCGAATGATGGCGAAGGGGCCCGCCTGTTCTTCCAGGGCGGCGGAGCGCACATGAAAGGTCAGCAGGTGCTCCAGACCGCCCGTGGCAGAGACGGGGGCGGGAGACCCCAAAAAGAAGGCCATGACCTCCTGTCCCACCAGGAGCTTCACATCCAGCGCGTCCTCCGCGTCCCCATGGGTGGAGAGCGCCTCCAGGCCAAAGGCCTCCCGGCCATTGACCACGGCGTACAGGGAGCACGCGCCCTCCGCTTCCTTCACGCCTCCCTTGAGAATCACCTGGGTGTCTGTGAAGTTGTCCAGGACCGCCTTGTATTCCCAGTCCCCGGCTTTTTCCATCAGCACCGCGTCCAGCTTTGCCCGGGCTATGTAGCTTGAGGATATTTTGGTTTGGAAGGAGTGGGTCCGGGTTTCCCCCAAGGTCAACCGGCGGTAGGTCATGGGCATATCCAGCCCTGCGCCTTGGGGAAAGCCCAAGGAACCGTCCGCTTCGTCCACGGTCAAGGGAATGGAAAGGGAAACCAGCTCGCCGTTTTGCTCCAGCAACGTGATAGGGACCCGCAACACAACGTCTCTAAAAACTTCCCTGACCTCGGCCAGAAGCCTGTCTATCTCGGCCTCTTTTTCCGGCCCGGACAGGGAGGGTTCCGTAAGGGCCAGCTGCTGCGCTACATTCTCCCGCACGGTGGAGGTGTCCAGCAAGGCCAGCCAGTCCTCCTGGGTAACCACAAACTCCGTTTTCCGGGTGGCGGGATCATGGCCGGGGGCGGTGAAATACCCCTGGGCAGTATGGAGGCGGCGGCGCACATCCTCCACCCACCGGCGGGACGCTTCATCCTCCCCCAGCACCTGGAGCAGGGCCTCATCCCATTCCTGGGGCACGTTTTCGGGAGGAGGGTTGCTTTGGAGGGACTCCCCGGTGAGGGCATCCCGCAGGGAATCAAAGGACTGGAGCGCGGAGTGCATATCCAGGTCCTCCACATCCAGTTCCTGCAGCCCCTTGCGCAAGTCCTCCCAACCGAAGAACAACGCCTTCCCGCCCATGGCCTCGCTTTGGAGGTAAAGGCCCTCCTCCTGGGCGCGCAAGGCGAAGGACATGGCCTCCTCGCCGCTTAAAAACAGACCCATGGAGAACATGCCGTCTCCCGGAGCCACCAGGCGGAAGGATAACGCCTCCAGCAGATCGGCCACTGCGGGGATTGCCCTCAGGGCTTCGCCGGGGGTGAAGGTCATGGTGGAGGCCATGGTTTTTTCGGTTGCCAAGGCCCCATCCGGCGAGGAAGCGGCGGTGCCTTGCGCCAGGGAGGAGAGGGGGAGCAGCAGCGCCAGCAGCACGCACAGCAGCCGCACCGGGAATTTGCCGGGAAAGCGCTTCATGGGCAAAACCTCCTTCTATGCATGGGGTCAGGAAAGAACCGCTCCCCGGGCGGCTTAGCCGGGAGGGAGCTCCACCGGCAGGCGGAAGGTATCCGGCCTGTCCGGGTCAAGGGCCTCGTTGGCCCACATCAGGGTCAGCATGGGGGAATCCCCCGTGTTTTCAATGTTATGGGTGTAGCCCGGGGGAATATCCACCACAGCGGGAGGGTCCCCGGACACCGGGTAGGTGAGAACCTCCGGGGAACCGTCCGCCCGGCGGAAACGGATCACGCCCTGGCCCGAAAGGACGATGAACTTCTCATGCTTGGTATGGTGCCAGTGCTCCCCCTTGGTGATACGGGGCAGGATGACGTTCACGCTGACCTGGCCGTATCCCCCCAGGTGCAGCAGCTCGGTAAAGGAGCCCCGGCGGTCCCGGTTCACCTGGGCGGGCCGGGCGAAGTCGTCCTCAGGCAAAAAGCTCAGGTAGGTGGCGTGAAGCTTGCGGACAAAGGGATCGCTTTGGTCCACCACGTCCAGCCGGTCCCGGCTGTCCCGGAAATGACGCAGCAGGTTCGCCAGCGCCTCCAGGGTTACGGAGTATTCCGGCTGAACCACGCAAAAATCCCCCTGAAAGGCAGGCCGGCCCTCCAGGGCGCGAAGGAATTCCTCCACAATGTCGTCGATGTAGATCAGGCGGAGAAGGGCTGCCGGGTCGTTGATTTGGATGGGCAGCCCCCGGCTGATGCTGTGGCAGAAGGTGGCTACGGCGCTGTTGTAGTGGGGGCGGCTCCATTTGCCAAAGGCGTTGGTAAGGCGGTAGACGTACACAGGCGCGCCCGTGGCCTGGCCGTAGGCCCGCACGGCCTCCTCGGCGCTGCGCTTGCTGAGGCCGTAGGGGTTCTCCAGGGCGGCCTGGGTGGAGCTGCTCAGCAGCACCGCCGGGCGGCGCGCGCCCTCAAGCCTCTCCAAAAGCTGCCGGGTGAAATCCCCGTTGCCCCGCTGGAAGTCCTCCTCCTTTTGGGGGCGGTTCACCCCGGCCAGATGGAACACAAAGTCCGCCGCCCGGCAAGCCTCCTCCAACTCCTGGGCGGAGGTATCCACGTCCACAGGGAAGAGCGTCCATTGGCGGCGTTCCGACAGGGGCTCCAAGGCGGCTCGCAGGTTCTTTCCGATAAACCCCCGGGCCCCGGTTATGAGAATGTTCAAGCTCGATATCCTCCCGGCTGATGCTGCCTTCATGATACTCCAAAACAGGGCCGGTGTCAAACCGGGGAAAGCCGCAAAAGCCCGCTGTCTTGACGCTTGGGGCATTCGCCCTTATAATGAGGGCATCCTGTGCCAAAGGAGCTTGTCATGCTGGGGATTCGGCTGCTGGTGATCGTTTCGGAGTGCGTCCAGGTGGATGCGCTGACCAATATGGTGCTGGATGCGGTGGCCCATGGAGCCCGGCCCTTTACCCTGCGCTTTGCGTTGCCCTTGGGCACGGAGGCCGTTCTGGAGGAGCTGCCCCAGGAGGCCACCGGCGGAGTCAGGCTCCAGGATACGCTGCTGTTCTATCCCCAGGAGCTGGGCCTGGCGGGGGTCTTGCCCCTTCTGCGGGACGAAACCCACTTTCTCTTTCTCAAAGGCCCCCACGCCTTTGCGGAAAAGTGGGATCAGGGGCTGGAGAAGCGGTGGCGCAAGCTGCCCGTGGCCCGTGGGCTGCTCACGGGCGTTGTGGGAGCCCAGGAGGGCAAGCTGCCGCCCCAGGCCTATCTGCCCGCTTTGGGCAAGGTGAAAAAGGACGCGGTGGAAATCGTACCGGGGCTGCCTTTGGTGTGCGCCGCCTCCACCGTGAAAACCATGGTGGTGAACCCGGGGATGGTCTTTGGTGGCATCCAGTTCCTCCGCTACGCGGACACCCGGGAAGAGCTGCTCTCCCTCTCCGCCTTTGTGGCGGAATTTGTGGTTCATGCCTTGGAAAGCCCGCTGCTGTGGCCTTTGTACGCGCCGCCCAAGCGCTTTTTGCGCAAGCCCGCCCCAGACGTGCTCCCCGCACATCTGCTGGCCCGCTTTGAGCAGTTCGCGGGGCTTAGCTTTGAAAAGCGCATGGTGGGCGTCCGCTCCGGCCTGGGCCTGTTCTCTTTGGCAGATGGGTATCCCCAGCGGATGCCCTTGGCGCTGATGATCGGGCAGCGGACCAAGGCTCTTCTATCCCGGGGCGGTTCCGGGATGCCCATGGTGGTCAGCGCCTTTACGGACCTGCCCGACGCCACCAAGCCCGCCCTTAGGTACATGCTCCGCTTTTCCTACCTGCGGGCCCTGGGCCGCTTGCCGTTGCTGCTGTACGCGGGAGGCTCCCAGGCCAGGTCCTTGAAGCTGCACTTCCCCAATGCCGTCACCTATCCGGACAGCGCCCTGCTGCCCCGGTCCTTGCTGGGGGAGGGCATGAGGCCCATGGAGTACTTTTCCCGGAACAAGTTTTTGCTGCTAAGCCGCGCCCAGCGCTCCTACCCCGGCTTTTCCCACTATGCCTGGGTGGACATGGACATTCTGGACCATCCGGTATGCCCCACGGCCCTGCTGGACTTTTCGGCGCTGATGGACGAAAGGATCCACCTGGCTATTGTGGAAGGGAAGCCGGACGGCTCCTGCATGATAACGCCCCGGCAGCATTTGAAGCTCCTGGTCCGGGAGGTCCAGGCCCTATCCCAGGTGGACGCGGCCATCAAGCGGAGCTTTTCCGAGGCGGCCATGCTGCGGCGCCTGATGGAGAAATTTCCGGACCTGTTCACCTTGCATCCCATGCCCAGAAGGCATTTGCTGTTTATGACCTGCCTGGATCCCCTGCTGCTCAGCGAGGAATACAAGGCTGAGCTGGCTCATCTGCCGTCCCCCATACCAGGGGAGGCGGCCTACGGCAGACAAGGAGGAAATCTGGATGAAGGAACCGGTGGAAACCCAGGGTGAGGTGCGGCAGACCCGCACGGTGGCCTGCAGCCGTGTGGAGCAAGTGCATATCATTCTTCCCATGGATGTGAACGCCACCTTTCAGCTCTTCGGCGGGTTGCTGATGCAGTGGATCGACGTGGTGGCGGCGGTGGTGGCCCGCAGGCACAGCGGATGCCGGGTGATTACCGCTGCGGTGGACCACCTGGAGTTCCTGGCCCCCGCGCAGCTTAACGACGTGGTGGTGCTGCTGGGCCGCATGACCTACGCGGGCCGCACCAGCATGGAGGTATGCGTGGAGACCTTTGTGGAGCAGATGGACAACGGGGGCGCCCGCAAGCTGGTGAACCGGGCCTTTGTGACCATGGTGGCTTTGGACCAGGACCGCAGGCCCACGGTGGTGCCCAAGCTGCTGCCTCAAAATGACGAGGAGAAGGCCGATTATGAGGCGGCCAAAAAGCGCCGGGCCGAGAGGAAGCGGACCAAGGCATAGGGACCGGATTAGGATGGAAAACAGGGCCGGGGGGCG
>JAYFPK010000015.1:0-250079 GCA_034927815.1 Candidatus Limiplasma sp. | reverse complement strand
ACCGGCGCTTCCAGAAATAGGGGGTCGTACTCCTCCAGCCAATGGCCGATGCGGATGGCCTCCGGCACGCAGAACCTGTCATGGGCCTCGATGCATAGGTCCACGTCCGGCCCTACGGCTTTGCGCACCGCCGCGACCAAGGCCTGGGAAACCCGCTCTTCCCGGCGGTCCAGGGTCATGTAAGCCTTTCCGAAGGGATCGAATTTCAGGGCCGTATAGCCCTTTTGCGCCATGGCCGCCGCCGCCTCGCCATAGGAGGCTGGGTTTCTGGGCCCCGTATACCAGCCGTTGGCGTACACCCGCAAGCTGTCCCGCTGCTTTCCGCCCAGCAGCCGCCATACCGGCGCGCCCAGGGCCTTGCCCAGGATGTCCCAGCAAGCCAGCACGATGCCGTTCATGGCGATGCTGGAGCGCAGGTACAGCTTTTTGTACAGGGACTGCCAAAGCCTTTCGGGCTGCAGAGGGTCCTGGCCGATGACAAGCCCCTCCAACTCGTCCAGCTCCGCGGCCTGGGCCATAGTGG
This sequence comes from Candidatus Limiplasma sp., assembly GCA_034927815.1. GTDB lineage: Bacteria > Bacillota > Clostridia > Christensenellales > Aristaeellaceae > Limiplasma. Next base: position 249,556 of record JAYFPK010000015.1, on the reverse strand, counting down.
AAAGCCCGGCTGTGGCCTCGCCAAGGCCCACCAGGCCCTCGTCGGTGTATAGCTTGATAAACACCCAGTTTTTGAACGAGTTGCCGACGATGAACTTTTTCATTTTGGTGATTTTCATCTTTGCCCCATGCCTCCTTCCCGGCGGTCAAACTTTCATGTAGGGCTTGAGGCTCTCCAAGGCCTCCTGGAGAAACTGCATGCCGATCTTATCCAGCTGGTAGGTGTTGTTGCGGGTAAAGGCGGATTGGATAACGCCCCGGAGCTTGAGCACTTCCTTGTATACGCCGGAAAGATGGGCCTCAAAGAAGAACAGCGGGGCCATGTCCTTGTAGATTTGGGCCGCCCTTTCCTGATCTCCCGCCTCCAAAGCGTCCCAAAGGGCGACGCACACATCGGTGACGTGGCACCCGGGCATGTTCCCGGCGGTGCCCCTGCGGTACTCCTCCAGCAGATACCGGCATCCGGCTCCCCCGAAGACCCCCTTGCACTCCCCGGCGTTCGCCTCCATGAGCTGCTGCAGCTTCACGGTGCTGGGCAAGGTTTCCTCCTTGACGTATTGCACGTATTCAATTTCCCTGCACATCTTCAAAAGCAAATCCACGCTCATGTTGGTGCCGATGGGAGGCTCATAATTCTGGATGAATACCGGGATTTTGGCCGCGTCGGAAATGGCCTGGTAATAGGCAAAGGTGTTCTCTTCGGAGAAGCTCTTGGTTTTCACATACGGCGGCATGGCGATTACGGCGGTGGCGCCGAGGGAGCGGGCGTGGGCCGCGAAGGCGGCGGCGTTTTCGCGGCAGGTGGCCGCCACGCCGATGACCGTGGGAAGCCTTCCGGCGGCGGTTTCCACAAGGGCCTGGGAGAGCGTAAGGCGTTCGGCGTCGCTTAGGGAGGTATATTCGCTGGCGTTGACCGGATACACCAAGCCGTGAGCGCCGCAGGCGACGCAGAATTCAACGGTGCGCTGGAATCCCTCGATATCAATGGAACCATCCTCGTGGAAAGGTGTGGAGGGGATGGTATAGATCCCCCGCATTGTTTCGTTGCCCATACGTTCTCCCTTTTCCTTCGCGTTTTGTGCTGCTTTGCCGCGATGCGCCAAACCAAGGCGTAAGAGCGGGCCATTCCGGGACGGAACCCCTCTTTTTGCGCTTGATGGAAAGTGCCGGCGCACCCCGTTGCGGATTTTTGAATTTTCATCAACCCATTGTTAGCAGCCGGGTTTATTATAGAAAGAACCCATTGCCGGTGTCAATCTTATCCTGCGCGAACTTATTCCCGAATAATGAGAATCAATTTGCGCATAAGCTGTGAAAACCAAGATGCCTATGCAAAATAGGGCGAAAATGGATTGAATTTGGAATATTATTCCCATATAATAGAGGTAGTATATCCATAGGAGGAGTGGGCGTGAGCAAGATGGAGAAGGGCGGCCAGGTTTCCGCCACTGTGGAGAAAATGATGCAGGTGCTGGGCTGCTTTACCTACCAGCAGCCGGAGCTGACGGCGGCGGATATCGGCCGCAGGCTGGATTTGCCCACCGCCACGCTGTACCGGCACTTGCAATCCCTGGAGGACGCGGGCTTCCTGGAGCGGGACCCAACCACGCGCTTATACTCCCTCAGCTTGCGCATTGTGGGGCTGGCGGGCATTGCCCTCAGCCGCTACGAGGTGCGGCGTCTGGGCCAGGGAAACCTGGACGAGCTTTGCCGCACGCTTTGCATGCACGCCAACCTTTCCGTGCTCTATGAATGCGACATTTTCCATTTGAGCTACGCCACCTGCGGCACCGTGGAAACCGCCTATACAATCCTGGGCAGGCGCAGCCCCGCCACGCAGACCGCCATGGGCAAGATACTGCTCAGCCACCTGCCCCCGGAGGAAATGCTGCAGCTGGTGCGCAAATACGGCCTGCGCCCCCGCACGCCCCACTCCGTTACCGAGATAGACCGCTTGCAAAGCGAGTTGAAGCAGAGCCGCGCCCAGGGATATGCCACCGACATTCAAGGGCTGGGGATGAACTGCTGCTGCCTGGCGGCGCCGGTGTACTCGCGCATGGGCGCGCCCATCGCGGCCATCAGCGTTTCCACCACGCCCGAGCGCTTCCGGGAGGAATTTGAGCGGATCCGCAACCATGTGATGGACCAGGCCATGGACTTGTCATGCAAGCTGGGGTACTACGACATGGGTGCAATGCCCGGGTATTGACGGCGGACCGGGGGCAAGGCGCTGGGGCCCCTTTTTACTGCAAGGCTTTCGGGAAAAACAAGAACCTTCAAAGACTAAAACTTTATTTTAACCACGTTTGGAAATCGCGAAAATTCGAGGATTTCTTTTTTCTCAACCGACGTAACGACGGCGGAGAAATGTGGTAAATTTGAGACAAATTAGGGATGAAATGAATTCTTTTTGCCATCCGAGAAAAAGAAACTTTGTTTCTGACCCTTATGAGAATGCGCGCGGTGAAATCATTGCATCACAAAAAGGAGGCGCCAAAATGAAGAAAACCATCCGTATCCTTGCCTGGCTGCTCACCCTGACCCTGGCGTTGGGCGCGGCGGCCGTTGCCGTTGCCGAGCAGGACTTCCTGGCGGGAGACCCGTTGAAGATCACCCTGTACTACTCCGACAACGCCACGCTGCCCTTCAAGGAGGACTGGCTCACCGTCAAGACCATCCAGGAGCGCTATAACGTGGACATCGCCTTTGAGGTGATCCCCATCGCGGACTACCAGACCAAGGTGTCCCTGGCCCTGAACACGGGCGCCAACGCCCCCGATGTGATCCTCTACCAGATGATCAAGGGCGAGAACGCTTCCCTGGCCATGAACGGCGCTATTGTGCCCATCAGCGACTATGCGGAATGGACGCCCAGCTTCAACGCCATGGTGGAGGCCTTTGGCCTTCAGGACGACGTGGAGATGCTCAACCTGGGGGACGGCAAGCGCTACAGCCTGCCCAGCCTCTTTGACAAGCCCTTCTATGACGGCGGCCTGATCCTGCGGGAGGACTACCTCCAGGCCAAGGGCTTTGAGGCCCCCAAGACCTATGACGACCTGTACGCCATCCTCAAGGCCTACAAGGAGGATTATCCCGATTCTTATCCGCTGACGATCCTGGCGGGCCCCCGGGTACTGTTCCGCATGACCATGCCCGCCTTCGGCGTCAGCCTCCACCGCAACGCCTCCTCCGGCAGTTCCGTGCTTAGTTGGGACTATGCCAACAAGACCTATTTTCCAGGGGCCATCAGCGAGGAGTACAAGGCCTACATCACTTTCTTCGCCAAGCTGTACGCCGAGGGCCTGCTGGACCCGGAAATGGCCGATCCCATCGACGGCGACAAGTGGAACCAGAAGCTGGCCACCGGTGCGTCCATGGCGACCTATGCGTATTATGATCAAATCGGAGGCGTGAGCGCCGCCAGCGAGATCGAGGGTTTCAAGCTGAACATGTATCCGGCCCTGGCGGGTCCTGGGGGCGCTCACCATCAGCCCAAGAGCAAGACCGGCTCCGGGGTCATCTTCCCGGCCAAGACCGCGGAACGGCCCGATTTCGAGCGCATTGTCCGCACCGTGGACGCCATGTTCTTCTCCCAGGAAGCCGCCAGGCTCTGGTGCATCGGCGTGGAAGGCGTGACGTATACCATGAATGGGGATGAGATCGTTTACAGCGACGAAATCAAGAACTCTCCCGACGGCATTTACAAGAACATGCAGCTGCAATACGGCTGCGGCTCCGACGTTACCCAGATGGTCTGGGTCAACGAGCGGGAGATGACCAAGTATGACGAGAACTACCGGGCCATCAACCAGGTGGTAGCGGCCATGGACGACGTGATCCAGTCCATCCCGCCCACGCCCCTGTTTGACGACATCCAGGCGGAGGAAGCCTCCAGCTTACAAACCCCCTTGGCGGACGCCTTTGAGCGTTGGAACGACGCGTTCCTCACCGGCGCCAAGAGCATTGAGGCCGATTGGGACGCCTATGTGGAGGAAATGAAGAACCTGCAGATCGAAGCCTTCTGCGCACTGTACAACGATCACCTGAACTAAGCGCTCCGAGGCGAAACCCATGCGCCCGCCATAAAATGTCACAGGGGTTCTGCATTTTATGGCGGGCGCCCCTTATGGGCCCCGGGGGCCCGCGTCCAGGCGTACCCCATGGGGCAACCCTGTGCATGAAAGGAACAGAGCATGGGCAAGAATCTTCGGCGACCCAAGCCGGACGCGCTATACAAAGAGCCCTGGAAGCGCCATCTTCATAAGTACTGGGCCTTATACCTCATGCTGATCCTTCCGGCGGTCTACTTCATCATCTTCAAGTATATGCCGATGTTTGGCAACATCCTGGCCTTCCGGCGCTACCAGCCCGGCAAGGGGGTCTGGGGAACCCAATGGCGCTCCTTTTACTATTTTGAGCGGTTTTTCAAGGACCCCGCCTTTTGGAACGCCTTTCGCAACACCCTGACCCTTTCCCTGTGGAATATCCTGGTGAACTTCCCCTTGCCCATCGTATTCGCCCTGCTGCTGAACGAGGTGCGGGCCAAAACCTTCAAAAAGGCCGTGCAAACCATCTCCTACATGCCGCGCTTCATCTCCACCGTGGTGGTGATCGCCATCCTGTCGGAGCTGCTTTCGCCCTCCACGGGGCTTGTGAACCGCCTGCTCACGGAGGTGTTTCAGATTTCCCCGGTTTACTTCACCAACCTGCCCCAGTATTTCCGGCCCATTTATGTCCTTACGGACAGCTGGCAGTACACCGGCTGGACGTCCATCATCTACCTGGCGGCCATTACCGGGGTGAACCCGGACCTGTTTGAGGCTGCCGAAATCGACGGGGCGGGCCGGTTTCAAAAGGTTTGCTATGTGACCATCCCGTCCATTTTACCCACCATCATGGTGATGCTGATCCTCCAGGTGGGACGCATGCTCAGCCTGGGCTTTGAAAAGGTACTGCTGCTGTACACCCCCGCCAACTCCGCCGCCAGCGACATCCTGGATACGCTGGTTTACCGCACCGGGCTTGGGAACCAGCAGAATTATTCCTACGCCTCGGCCATCGGGCTGTTCAGCGGCTTTGTGGGGCTCTTGTTGGTATCCTCGGCCAACTCCCTGAGCCGCAAGGCCACCGGCGAATCCATTTACTAGGAAGGGGGAGGCCAATGACCACCAAGGCAATGGTTGCCAGGGCAACGCAAAGCAAGGGGCTGCGCCGGATTACCCCCTTTGATGTGATCGTATACCTGGTGATGGGGCTGGCGCTGCTGATGTGGGTGGTTCCCTTTGTGTATATGATCGCCCTGTCCCTGTCCGACGCGAAGGCCATCATCAACAACCAGGTGAGCCTTTTTCCGGTGGGGATGAACCTGGGGGCTTACCAGCAGATCTTCAACTACCCCAATTTTTATCTGGCCTATGGCAATACCTTTTTCTATACGTTTTTCGGGACCTTTATCGCCCTGGCGATGACGGTGCTCTTCGCCTACCCGCTATCCAAAAGCTTTTTGCGGGGCCACAAGCCGCTATTGAAAATGGTGGTTTTTTCCATGTTCTTCAGCGGCGGGCTGATCCCCACCTACCTGCTGATTTCCTATATGGGGCTCACGGGAACGCGCTTTGCCATGCTCATTCCCTTTGCCATCAATTCCTTTAACCTGATTATCCTGATTAACTTTTTCAAAGCCTTGCCCGGCGAGATCGAGGAGGCCGCGCTCATCGACGGCCTGGGCTATTTCGGCATCCTCCGGCAGATCGTGCTGCCCCTGTCGGGCCCGGCCCTGGCCACCATCGGCCTGTATTACGCTGTGTTCTTCTGGAACGACTGGTTCAACGGGCTGATCTATCTCAACAGCAAGCAATACCCGGTGATGCTCTTTTTGCGCAACATTGTCCAGGGCACCGCCATGGTGGGGGACGGGGCGGGCTCCGCGGACCGGTCCAACATCGCCATCTCCGTCAAATCCGCGGTGATTATCGTGTCCACGCTGCCCATCATCATTTTGTATCCCCTTTTGCAGCGCTTCTTCATCGCTGGGCTCACGGTGGGGTCGGTAAAGGGATGAGGGGCAAGCCCATGCCTTAGCGCCGGGGGCCGGGCTCCTGGGAGGGGAGCCGGTGGGCGCTGACGCTTTGGGAGCTTTTTTGCAAGCGCTCCGCCACCTGCTCATAGTTGCGGTTGGCAATGGCGGTGTAGAGCACGTCGATCACAAACAGCTGCGCCATGCGGCTGCTCATGGCCCCGCTGCGGTAGAGAACCTCCGGGGCCTTGGTGTAGAGCTGCAGGTCCGTGCGCCGGGCCAGGGGATTTCCCTCCAGGCGGGTGAGGGAAATGGTGAAAGCGCCTGCGGCCTTGGCGGTTTCCTGCATTTCCAGCACCTCCCGGGTGGCCCCGGAGTGGCTCACAAAAAAGGCCACGTCTTTGGGCCCAGAGTTGGCCGCATAGGAGAGCTGAAGGTGCGTGTCATAATGAAAGAGCGCGTTCATGCCAATGCGGATCATCTTGTGCAAAAAGTCCTCGGCCACCATGGCGGAGGCTCCCACCCCGAACAGGCGGAGGGTTTGCGCCCGGAGGATGCGATCCGCCACGCCGTTTACCACAGCGGCGTCCAGGGTTTGGAAGGTGTCCTCAATGGCCTTGACGCTGCTGGATTTGATGGCCCAAAGCAGCGAGGGCGTGTCGGGAAAATCCTTGATATCGGCAAAGACCAGCGGCTTTTGGGGGGAGGCGCGATGCTCCTCAAACAGGCTGCGCTTGAGGGCTTTGAGCCCATCAAAGCCCAGGGATTTGGCAAAGCGGACCCAGGCCGCCTGGCTTACCCCGGAGGCGGCGGCCAGCTGGGCGATGGGCGTGTGAAAGAGCTGATCCCTGTGGGCCAGAAAGAAATCCGCGATTTTCTGTTCCGTGGGGTTCAGCTCACCGTAGCGCTGGAGGAGCTTCGCTTCCACATTCGGCATGGGATCACCCTCCCAAGAGGTTGCCGGGATAGTTCTCATTATAAAAGAAATGGAAGCGCCTGGCAAGAGAACAGGCAGGAAGACCGGGCAAAGCTACAGCCGGCAAGGGAGAGCGGATGCTCCTTTTTTCCAGCGGGGCGGGGCCGCCCCGGACGCGCCATCGCCCAGGGGGAACACCGGCACGGAAGCGGCCTGCGGGCCTTGAAGGAGGAAAAGGCATGAGCGTGCTATGCGGGTTGGACCGGCTGCCCATGGTGGCCAAGATGCTTCACGGCAAGCGGGTGGGCCTCATCACCACCTCCGCCGCCCTGGACGCCCATTTCGTGTCCGGCGTGGACAGGCTGAGCCGGGTTTGCAAGCTGACGGCGCTGTTCGCGCCGGAGCACGGCATCCGGGGAGAGCTGGCGGCGGGAATCCCCTTTGAGGGCTATACCGATCCCTGCACGGGGCTTCCGGTGTACAGCCTCTACCGCAAGGGCGGCGAACATATGGAGCCTGAGATGCTGGAGGGCCTGGACGCGCTGGTGTACGACGTCCCTGATGTGGGCCTGCGGTATTATACCTACTTGTCCACGCTGCAATACGCCATGAAGGCCTGCGGGGAGGCGGGGCGCCCGCTGGTGGTGCTGGACCGCCCCAACCCGCTGGGGGACGGGGTGGAGGGGAATGTGCTGCGGCAAGGGTTTGAAAGCTTTGTGGGGGCCCACTCCATCTGCGTCCGCTACGGCCTCACCGTGGGGGAACTGGCCCAGATGCTCCGCAGCGAAACCGAAAGCCCCTGCGAGCTGACCATCATCCCCTGCCGGGGATGGAGGCGGCACATGCTCTTTCCGGACACAGGCCGCTTTTGGGCTCCCCCCAGCCCGGCCATTCCCCGGTTTGAATCCGCCCTGGCCTATGGCGCGACTTGCCTGATGGAAGGCACCAACCTCTCCGAGGGACGGGGCAGCGCGTTGCCCTTTGAGCAGATCGGCGCGCCCTATCTGCGGCCTATGGAGCTGGCGAAGCGGATGAACGGGCTTCGCCTGCCCGGGGTGCGGTTTCTGCCTGTGTGGTTTACCCCCTACGGCTCCAAGCACGGGGGGCGGCTCTGCGGCGGGGTGCGGCTGGCGGTGGTGGACATGAGGACGTTCCGGCCGGTGGAGACCGGAGTGCGGCTGCTCTTTGCCATTCGCCAGGACTATGAGAAGGATTTCGCCTTCCTCCAAAGGGAGGATGGCGCGTATTTTTTGGATTCCCTGGCCGGGGACGATTGTTTGACCCGGCCCGGCGCGGAGGCGGACGCGGTCCTGGAGGCTTTTGAAAAGGACAGCGCGGCCTTCGCCAGGCGTAAACGGGCGTACCACCTGTATCAGTAAGGAGGCAGAGGCGATGGACTGGAAGCGAAAGATAGGGCAGCGGTTTGCCATCGGAATTTCAGGAACCGAAGTGGATGAAAGCCTTCGGGACTTTGTACGCCATTATCAGGTGGGGAACTTCATTCTCTTCCGGGATAACCTGCTTTCCGCCTCCCAGGCCCGGGAGCTCTGCCGGGAATTGCAGGCGCTGAGCCGGGAAGTCACGGGCTATCCTCCTTTGATTTGCGCGGATCAGGAGGGGGGCATGGTGACCCGCCTGCCCCGGGATATGGTGAACGTGCCTGGGGCCATGGCCCTGGCCGCTACGGGGGAGCCCTCCGCCTGCTATGAGGCGGCGCTGGTCACCGCAGGGGAACTTGCCAGGGTGGGGATCAACATGAACCTGGCGCCGGTGATGGACGTGAACTGCAATGGGCAAAACCCGGTCATCGGCGTGCGGAGCTATGGCGATACGCCCGAGAGGGTGAGGGACTTCGCCCTGGAAGCCATCCGGGGCTACCAGGAAGCGGGGATGCTCTGCGCAGCCAAACATTTCCCCGGCCATGGGGACACCCACCTGGATTCCCACCTGGCCTTGCCCGCTGTGGAAAAATCCAGGGAGGAGCTGGAGAAAATAGAGCTGCTGCCCTTCCGGGCGGCGGTGAAGGCGGGGGTCCCGGCCATCATGACGGCCCACATCCTCTTTCCGGCGCTGGAAAGGGAAAGGCTTCCCGCCACCATGTCCCGGGAGATTCTAACGGGTCTTTTGCGGGGAGAGATGGGTTTTGACGGCCTTATCCTCAGCGACGCCATGGAGATGGAAGCCGTCAAGGCCCACTTTGGCACGCCCCAGGGCTGCGTGGCCGCCCTGAGGGCAGGGGTGGACATCGTGTTTGTCTGCCATGACCGGGAGGGGATGGCGGCCGGCGTGGAGGCGGCACGCAAGGCCTACAGGGAGGGAACGCTTTCCCTGGAGGAGATGGACGCGTCCCTGGCGCGGATTGTACGGCATAAGCAGCGCTTCCTCCAGGAGGGCCCGGCTTTGGAAGCACTGGCCTGGGAAGGGCCCGCCCTGGAGATGCAACGGGCCCAAAACGCGGCCCTGATGCGGCGTACCCTGACCCCTGTGAACAAGGAGCCCAGGCCCCTTCCGGCCTTGGGGGAGAAGCCCTTTTGCGCGGGCAGCCTCGCCTACCGGACCACGCTGGCCTCCAGCGCGCCCGACAGCGCGCTCAGCTTTGCTCAATGGCTGGGGGAGGCCCTGGGGGGAACATGGCTGGAAACCCCGGTAAGCCCGGATGAGGAGGCCATTGCCAAGGCTGTCCGGGAGGCTGCGGGAGCCAGCGGCATTGTGGTGGGCACCTACAACGGCCATTTGAACCGGCAGCAGATTGCCTTGGCCCGGGCCCTGGCCGGGGCGGGGGAGGAATGGGGGATCCCCGTGGTGGCCGTGGCCCTGCGCAATCCTTATGACCTGGCGCTTCTTCCGGACACCCTGTACAAACTGGCGGTTTACGAGTATTCCCAAAACAGCCTGGAGGCCCTGGCCGAGGCGCTTACGGGAAGGCTCGAGCCCCGGGGGAGGCTTAGCGTCAGGCTATGAAAAGCGGGCCCATCCCAGGGGCGGACGAAAGAGGGAAAAGGAGACGGGTAAGATGGCGGATATGCTGGTTTCCCTGCGGAAGCTTCCAAGCTGCGAAGCGCTGCTCCGGCGCTTGGAGCAGGAGGAGGGGGTGGAGATTTTCCGGCCCTTGGCCCCGGACAAACGCCAGGTGGTGCAGTGGGTACGGGATCACTCCACCGAGAACGGCGCGGGCGAATGCGAGGTCTGCTTTGCCCATACCCCGGTGAGCTGCTTTGTGGCGGTGCGGGGGAAGGAGATTCTGGGGTATGCCTGCTATGACGCGATTGCCCCCGACTTCTTTGGCCCTACCCGGGTGCTGGACAAAGAACAGGGCAAGGGGATCGGCAAGGCGCTGCTGCTGCGAAGCCTGTGGGCCCAGCGGGAAGCGGGGTACGCCTATGCCATCATCGGCGGCGTGGGCCCGGCGGAGTTTTACGAAAAGGCCGTGGGCGCGGTGATGATCCAAGGCTCCACCCCCGGCATCTATCAGGACTTTATCGGCCGCAGGCCGTAGGAGGGCGCGGCTTTGCTGGAGAGAGTGGAGCGGATCATCCGCAAGGACACCAGGCTTTGCGCCGGGGTGATGTCCGGCACATCCCTGGACGGCATGGATGTGGCCCTCTGCGAGATCGGAGGGCACTCCCAGGGCACGCGCCTTTCGCTGCTGGCCTTTGAAACCGTGCCCTATACCCCTGAGGAGCGGGAGAGGCTGCTGGCGGCCTGCTCCCCGGACACCGGCACGGTACAAGCCGTGTGCGAGCTGAACAAGTGGCTGGGCGTGCGCATCGGCCAGGCTGTGCTCGCCGCCCTGGACCGGGCGGGCCGAAGCCCCCGGGAGCTGGACTTTGTTTCCTCCCATGGGCAGACGGTCTTTCATATGCCCTGGGCCGGCGCCACCTTGCAAATCGGCGAGCTGGCGGACATTGCCGCCGTAACCGGAGCGCTGGCGGTGGGAGACTTCCGCCCTTCGGACATGGCCTATGGGGGAGAGGGCGCGCCCCTGGTCCCCTTTGTGGATTTTTTGCTCTGCCAAAGCTCCGATAAAGGACGGCTGATGATTAACATCGGCGGGATTTCCAACGTCACGGCCTTGCCGGCGGGGGGTTCCCTTTCCCAAGTGCTGGCCTTTGACGCGGGCCCGGGCAATGTGCTGGCGGATCACCTGATGAGGCTTCATTCCCAGGGCGCCCAGGCCTACGACAAAAACGGGGAGACCGCCTCCAGGGGCAGGATTCGGGAGGACTTCCTGGAGCAGATGAGGCGGGAGGACCCCTTTTTGGAAAGGAAGCCGCCCAAGAGCACCGGCCGGGAGCAGTATACGCTGGAGTACGCCGAAGCCCTGCTGCGGCGGAGCCTTTCCCAGGGCATGCCCTTTGAGGATTTGATGGCCAGCGTCACGGAGTATACGGCCCTGGCCCTGGCCCAGGCGGCGGACAGGTTTGTGCCCTTTGCGCCGGGGGAGGTTTACGCCAGCGGGGGCGGCATTCATAACCGTTTTTTGATGGATCGGCTGTCCCGGCGGTTGGGGAAGCCCATCCGGAACACGGCGGAGCTGGGCATGCATCCGGACGCCAAGGAGGCCGTGGCCTTCGCTTTGCTGGGAAACCAGTTTCTGATGGGGCAGCCTAATAACGCCCCCGCAGCCACTGGGGCGGACCGGCCTGTGGTGATGGGCAAGCTGGCCTTGCCCTCCCCTGGAGTTTGAAGGCGGGGGAGGGGGAAGGAAATCCCTTGGGCCGCCCATCCCCGTTCCCGGCATGAGGGGACGGGTTTTTTCATATCCTTGCCCAGAGATGGATAAGGGGGCGGCGCTGTGCTTGGGGCCATTTGGGGCGGCATGATTCTGATCTCCATTGTGTATGGCATGGCCTCCGGAAACGTGGGGCTGCTGCTGCCCGGCGCTTTGGCCGGGGCCGCGGACGCGGTTGCCCTGAGCATCAAGCTCCTGGCGGGATACCTGTTCTTTTGCGGAATGATCGAGATCGTCAAGGCCCTGGGGGTACCCCAAAAGATCAGCAGGGCCCTGTCTCCGCTATTGCGATTGCTCTTTCCCGCCGTGAAGGAGCAATCCACCAAGGAGGCGATTGTGCTGAACTTCTCCGCCAACCTCCTGGGCCTGGGCAATGCCGCCACCCCCATGGGCATCGCCGCCATGGAGCGCATGGAGGAGGAGCGCCGGGAGAACGGAGCCGTGCTCCATGGGATGTACATGTTTCTGGTGGTGAACGCCACCAGCTTGCAGCTGCTGCCCACTACGGTGATCGCCCTGCGGGCGGCGGCGGGGTCTGACGCGCCGGAGGCCATTTTGCTGCCCACATTGGCCTGCACGGCCCTCTCCACGCTGGTGGGGGTGGGAAGCGCCGCCTTTTGCGCCAGAGGGAAGCGGTTTGGCTCCAGGGAGCAAGCCGCGGTAAAGGGGTAGGCCATGCAAGGGATTCAGGTGATGCTCATTCCCCTTTTGCTGCTGTGGCTGCTGGCCGCGGCGGCCTGGAAGCGCCTGCCCGTTTACGATCTGTTTTTGAGCGGATGCAAGGAGGGTATGCAAGTGGCGCTGCGGGTGCTGCCCAACCTGGCCGCCATGCTGGTGGCACTGGGCATGTTCCGGGTGTCCGGCTGCCAGGAGGCGCTCACTCGGCTTTGCGCCCCGGTATTTGGACTTCTCGGCCTTCCCCCGGAGGTTGCGCCCCTGGCCATGATGCGGCCCCTCAGCGGCTCGGCTTCCCTGGGGATGGTGGAGCAGCTGCTCACCCGCTACGGCCCGGACAGCCGGGTGGGCCTGGTGGCCTCCACCATCATGGGCAGCAGCGAAACCATCTTCTATACCATCTGCATTTACCTGGGCGCGGTGAAGCAGAAAAAGTCCGGCTACGCCGTTCCCTGCGCCCTGCTGGGGGCCTTGGCGGCGCTGCTGCTGGCGGGGGCGCTGTACTGAGCTTTTTCCGCCGCCAACAGCGGGCTTTGCTTGACAACCGGCCGATTTTGGGTATAATAGCGGTACAACTTCATCAGGGCAATGATCGGGAGAGTAACGGTGTTGAACCGCCAAAGAGAGCCACGGCAGGTGAGAGGTGGCGCGGGGAGAGCCGCGAACATGGCCCGGGAGCCTTTTCGCCCGATAGGTAGGGCGAAACGGAGGGCGCCGATATCCGCTGACGATACCTTGTATCAAAGGAACAAACCAGGGTGGTACCGCGGGCACAGCTCGCCCCTTCGAAGTCGGGGCGGGCTTTTGATTTTGGAAGGAGAGAAATCCATGGGGGAAAAGAAGACGTTTTATATCACCACGCCGATTTACTATCCCAGCGACAATTTGCACATCGGCCACGCCTATTGCAGCGTGGCTACGGACACCTTGGCCCGCTTCCATAAGCAGCAGGGGGAGGACACCTATTTCCTCACCGGCACGGACGAGCACGGCCAGAAGATCGAACGCAAGGCCGCGCAAAAGGGCGTGACGCCCCAGGCCTATGTGGATGAAATCGTGAAGGGCATCAAGGAGCTGTGGAAGCTCATGGATGTGGAGTACGACGATTTCATCCGCACCTCCGAGAACCGGCACGCCGTGGTGGTGCAGAAGATCTTCCGGCAGCTCTACGAGCAAGGGGACATCTATAAGGGCGCCTACGAGGGGTGGTACTGCACCCCCTGCGAGAGCTTTTTCACCGAGCTGCAACTCAAGGACGGCCGATGTCCCGACTGCGGGCGGCCGGTGGAAAAAACCAGCGAGGAAAGCTACTTCTTCAAGCTGGGCAAGTACCAGGACTGGCTGATGGACTACATTGAAACCCATCCGGACTTCATCCAGCCCCCCTCCCGGAAAAACGAGATGGTGAACAACTTTTTAAAGCCGGGGCTCAGCGACTTGTGCGTCAGCCGAACCACCCTCAAATGGGGCGTTCCCGTGGATTTTGACCCCAAGCATACCGTCTACGTCTGGCTGGACGCTTTGACCAACTACATCAGCGCGCTGGGCTACGGCACCCAGGACGACGCGCTGTTTCGCAAGTACTGGCCCGCAAACCTCCAGCTGGTGGGCAAGGAGATCATCCGCTTCCATACCATCATCTGGCCCATCATCCTCCATGCTTTGGGGCTTCCCTTGCCCAAGCAGGTGTTCGGCCATGGCTGGCTGGTGCTGGACGGCGTGAAGATGGGCAAATCCCTGGGCAATGGGGTGGACCCGGTGGTGCTCTGCGGCAAATACGGCAGCGACGCCGTGCGCTACTTCCTGATGCGGGAAATGCCCTTTGGCAGCGACGGCCAGTTCAGCAACGAGGCTTTGCTGGGCCGCATCAACGCCGATTTGGCCAACGACCTGGGCAATTTGGTCAGCCGCACCGTGGCCATGGTGGAGAAGTATCTTGACGCGCTGGTGCCCGCCCCCGGAGCTTACAATGAGCTGGATTCAGCCCTGATGGATCTGGCCGTGTCCACCCCCGCCAAGGTGCTGCGGCACATGGAGGAATTGCAGATTTCCCTGGCCCTGGGGGATATCTGGCAGCTGGTGGGGGAATGCAACAAGTACATCGACCTGAACGCCCCCTGGGTGCTGTGCAAGAGCGAGGAGGGCAAGGAGCGGCTGAAAACCGTGATGTACGTGCTGTGCGAGTGCATCCGCTTCGTGGCGGCCCTCATCGCCCCCACCATGCCCCGCACTCCCGGGAAAATCTACGCCCAGCTGGGCATTGCCCAGGGGGACCTGATGGAGTGGGATTCCCTGAGCGCCTTTGGCAAGCTCCCCGCCGGAACCAAGGTGCAAAAGGGCGAGGCGCTCTTCCCCCGCCTGGATATCAAGAAGGAGCTGGAAGCCCTGGGAGCCGGGGCGCAGGAGGAGAAGGCCCCTGGCAAGGAGCCCGAAAAGGACGGCAAAGCGGCCCCCGCCAAGGGGGAGAAGGAGTCCCATGGAGCCCAGGACGCCGCCCAGGGGCCCATTTCCATTGACGATTTCGCCAAGGTCCAGCTTCGGGTGGCCCGGGTATTGGAGGCGGAAAAGGTACAGGGCAGCGATAAGCTGCTCAAGCTCAGCCTTTCCCTGGGCGAAAAGGAACCCTTTCGCACCGTGGTCAGCGGCATTGCCCAGCACTACAGCCCCCAGGACATGAAGGACAGGCAGGTGGTGCTGGTGAGCAATTTGAAGCCCGCCAAGCTGCGGGGGATTCTCAGCGAGGGCATGATCCTGTGCGCCTCCAGCGCCGACGACGGGATGCTGAAGCTGGTAACCGTCCAGGAGGGCATGGAGGACGGTGCCTTTATTCGATGAGCGCGCTTTTTGATTCCCATTGCCACCTGGAGGACGAACGCTTCGCCGGGGATTTGGAAGCGGTGCTGGAGCGCATGGCGGAGCATGGGGTGAGCCGCTGCCTGCTGGCTGGCAGCGATATGGGCACCAGCCGCCGCATCGCCGCCCTTACCCAGGAACGGGATATGTTCTACGGCGGGGTGGGGGTGCACCCCCACGAGGCCAAGTTCTTCCGGGACGAGGATTTGGACCAGCTCCGAAAGTGGCTGGCCTTGCCCCGGGTGGTGGCGGTGGGGGAAATTGGCTTGGACTACTACTATGACCATTCCCCCCGGGAGACCCAGCGGGAGGTTTTTGCAAAACAGCTTCGCTTCGCCTATGAACAGGGCGTGGCCGCCATCTTCCATGTGCGGGACGCCCACGGGGACATGCTGGATATGCTGCGGGCCAGCCGGGGAGCGCTGCCCAAGGGCGTGCTCCATTGCTACAGCGGCAGCGTGGAAAGTGCCAGGCTGTACCTGGATATGGGCTTTTACCTCTCCTTTGCCGGGCCGGTGACCTTCAAAAATGCCCGGAACCTTCTGGAGGTGGCCTCCTTCTGCCCCTTGGACAGGCTCTTGGTGGAAACCGACAGCCCCTACCTGGCCCCGGAGCCCATGCGGGGCAAGCGCAACGAGCCCTCCTTTGTGCGCTTTGTGGCCCAGCGGGTGGCCCAGATCAAGGGGATGTCTGTGGAGGAGCTGGTGGCCGCCGCCACGGAAAACACCTGCCGCCTTTTTGGCATTGAAAACGGGAGCATGGCGGAAAAATAAAAACGCCGTGGGGATTCCCCGGGGAACGGTACGCAACATTCACCTCGCCCGCGCATAGAATGTGCTGAGCGAGGTGATGCTTTTTGGCGAAGAGCACAAAGTGCTTTCCCGCGGGCACAAACAGGGTCTTTGAAATCGCGGGATATGTGCTGTTGGTTTTGGGGGTCATCTTGCTGTTCTTCTGCATACCGGGCTGGGCATGGCTGGCGATTCTGGGGCTGGCCCTGATGATCGCCGGGTATTTCTTGCTCCGATTGAGCAATACATGGAGGTGACTTATGTCCATTCGGATGATTTGTGTCAAGGCTCCCAAGTTGATCAGCGGGTTTCTGCGGTTGTTCATGAGGAAGCGGGGGCGGTGACGCCGGGGGCGTCACCCCCGCGCTGCCGCTGTGCCCCTTAGGGCCCATAGGGCCCTAAGAACCCATGGGGACAATGAATTTGCCCGCGTGAAACGCGGGCAACAACGATTCCGGGGATGGCGGGGGAACCCATGGACCTGGGGAGTGGGGAGGCTTTGGCAAAAGCGTCCCTACATCCGGGAGGAAACTGGCAGCAGCCAACAGACGGGGAAGGCCGGGAAATGGAAACGGCGGTCTCCCTGGTCATCCCTTGGCCCGGGGTTTGAAGCAAAGGGCTACCAAGGTGCCGAAAAACACGGCGGCCGCGATACCCCCCGCCGTAGCGGACAAGCCCCCGGTAAACGCGCCCAGGAAGCCGATGTCCTGTACGGCCATGATGACCCCTTGGGCCAGGGCGTGGCCAAAGCCGGTGAGGGGTACGGTGGCCCCGGCCCCGGCGAATTCCGCCAGGGGACCGTAAAGCCCCGCCGCGCTGAGGACCACCCCCGCCAGGATGTAGACCACCAGAATCCGGGCGGGGGTGAGCTTGGTTTTCGCCACCAGGATTTCGCCGATGACGCAGAGCAAGCCGCCCACCACAAAGGCTTTCAGATACATCAGGATGTCGATCATAGGGCTATGCCTCCTTGGGGCGTTCCAGCACGATGGCATGGGCGATACAAGGAATGCTTTCGCCCTGCTGGCTGCTGGTGGGGCTCATCAGGGCCCCCGTAGCCATGAAGATGATTTTTTGATACTTTCCCTGGGCCAAAAGGGGCAGGAAATGCCCGTTGAATACCGTGGCGCTGCAGCCGCAGCCGCTTCCGCCCGCGTGCATGTCCTGGGCTTCCCGGTCAAAAATTTCCAGCCCGCAATCCGTATACCGGTGATCCTCCAGGGGATAGCCGTGTTCCTCCATCAGCTCCATCAGCAGATCATGGCCCACCATAGCCAGGTCCCCGGTGAGGATTAGGTCGTAATCCTTGGGGGTGGTGCGGGTATCCCGGAAAAGGGCGCAGAGGGTGTCCGCGGCGGCGGGGGCCATGGCGGCCCCCATATTGTTGGCGTCCTTGATGCCCAGGTCTATCACCCGGCCCATGCATACCTGGGCGGCACGGGCCAGGGGGTTTTTGCCCGGAGCGCTGGACAGAAGGGTGGCGCCCGCCCCGGTAACGGTCCACTGGGCCGTGGGGGTGCGCTGGGAGCCGAACTCCAGGGGAAAGCGGTACTGGCGCTCCGCCGTGCAAAAATGGCTGCTGGCCGCGCAAAGCACCTTGCCGGCATGCCCTCCGTCCACCAGCATGCTCCCCAGGCAAAGGCTTTCGCTCATGGTGGAGCAAGCCCCATACAGGCCTACGAAGGGCACGGCCAAGTCCCTGGCGGCAAAGGAAGCGCTGATGATTTGATTCAGCAGGTCGCCTCCCAGCAGGAATTGGACGCTCTCCGCCGGGACCCCGGCTTTTTGGAGGCAGGTTTCCACAGCCTCCAGGTAAAAGGATTTTTCCGCCAGCTCAAAGGATTCCTGCCCATTCATCTCGTCCAGGATCACCTTGTCAAAGTGGTCCCCCAGGGGGCCTTCCCCCTCCTTTTTCCCGACGATGGAGGAACCCCCGATCAAGTACGGCTTGCTGGGCAGATTGATGGTCTGCATACCGATGCGCTTGCTGCTCATACTCCCTCCTCCTACCAGCGGATGATGGCATAGAGGATGCCCAGCACGATGGATGCGCCAATGCCGTACACCAGCACCGGCCCGGCGATGGTGAACAGCTTGGCTCCCAGGCCCAGTATCAGGCCCTCCCGGCGGAACTCCAGCGCGGGGGATACCATGGCGTTGGCAAAGCCCGAAATAGGCACGAAGGTACCGGCCCCCGCGTATTGGCCCAGCTTGTCAAAGACGCCAATGCCCGTGAGCAGCGCGGTCAGGAAGACCAGCACGATGGAGGCGAAGGTTCCGGCGGCTACGGCGGGGAGCTTGAGCAACGCCACGCCGATGTCCGCCAGCCCCTGGCCCAGAACGCAGACGAGCCCGCCCACCCAGAAGGAGCGCAAAAGCATCTTGGTCAGCTGGGAATTGGGGGACATTTGGTCCGCCAGGTCCTGGTAGCGCTTGGGGTCCGAGCGAATGTTCTGCCTGTTCATCAAACATACTCCTTATCGGTATTCCCTCCGGAGGCGTTATAGGTTTTGGGAGGGAGGCTTAGGAAGGGGGACAGCCGCCGGAGGCTGCCTGGGGGCGCTCCCGGTGGGTAGTGGAGGCGGGCTTATGGTAGATTTCTCGGTCCGCCGGCCGGGGCTGGGGATCGATGGCCGGAGGCGGAATACTTTGACGGGGGGGCTCCAATGGGCATACCTCCTTACTCGGATGTCGGCAAAGGAAGTATGCGGAAAAAGAAGGGGGTTTATACGGAATGGCACGGGAGGGGAGATTCAAATCGTCAGACCGTGTAGCTTCCCCAGAGGATAGCGGTATAAACGGCATCAGCACAAAAGCGCCACAGTCATGGCCACCGGTTGAGCCGGTGGCTTGAGTAAGCCCTAGAAGGGCCTAGTACTAGCGAAGCGTCTTAAGACGCATCGAAATCCTGTCAACCGCTTAGTCCTGCCCCACTATCGATAAATGGACGGAGTTCCTAGCTGGTGTTATCCCCTAGGGCCTCCTCATAAACCGGGAGAATTTTGGTCAAAGCTTACGCTTTTCCTCCCCCGGCTAAGCCGGGGGTTTACTCTACTCAAGCAAAGGGCATGCTCCCCACCGGGAAGCATGCCCTTTAGCTGTAATGCTGAATCAGGGTTTCGCTATATACACTTTACCAGGAAAAGGCAGGGGTTTTGTTCCCCCCATAAATCGGGGAACACCTCCAGGGGAAGAAAACCGCTGGAAAGATAAAATTTCCGCGTCTTTCGGTATCCCTCGTCCGGGTGCGTGTCCGCCAAAGTCTTCACCGTCAGAAACTTTGCGCCTTTGCCGCGGCTATATTCCTGGGCCGCATCCACCAATAGCCTTCCGATACCCTGGCGGTGGCGCCGCCGCAGTACCCCCATACAGTATACCTCGTAGGCGCAGGCATTATGAGGGTAGAGATATACAAAGCCTACGGGCAATTCCCCCTCTCAAGCCGCGAAGAAAGGGAGTTCCCTGGACTTGGCAATATATTCCTGGGTTGCTTCCTCAATCCCGAACCAATCCGGCAAATCCCGGAGCACGGCGCTGCATAGGGCGGCCTTTGCTTCGGGGTCATGAATTTCCTGAACGGTAAACACCCATTCCTCCCAAAATCAAAGCGGCTTTTGCACTCCCGGGAAAAGCACGGCCTCAGGCCGGGTCAGCCCTTGGCGTATCCGCTGGGGTTTTGGCTTTGCCAGCGCCAGGCGTCCCGGCACATATCCTCCAGGGTTTTTTGCGCTTGCCACCCCAACAGCTTTTTGGCCTTGGAGGGATCCGCGAAGCAGCGGGCGATGTCCCCGGGGCGGCGGGGGGCGATGCGGTAGGCGACGGGAAGCTGGTTCACCCGCTCAAAGGCATGGATCAAATCCAGCACGCTGTAGCCAACGCCGGTACCCAGGTTGAACACCTCGCAGCCCGGGTGGTCCATCAGGAAGGTGCAGGCGTCCAAATGCCCCTGGGCCAGGTCCACCACATGGATATAATCCCGCACCCCCGTGCCGTCCGGGGTGGGGTAGTCGTTCCCGAAAACGCTCAACTCCTTGAGCTTGCCGGAGGCCACCTGGGTGATGTAGGGCATCAGGTTGTTGGGGATTCCCACCGGGTCCTCGCCGATGAGGCCGCTTTCATGGGCGCCGATGGGGTTGAAGTAGCGCAGCAGCGCCACGGCCCAGCCGGGGTTGGCATGAGCCACGTCCTGGAGGATCTGCTCGATCATGTACTTGGTCCAGCCATAGGGGTTGGTGCAGCCCGTGGGCATGGTTTCCACCAAGGGCATCTCATCCGTTACGCCATAGACTGTCGCGGAGGAGCTGAACACGATGCGCTCCACCCCATGCTTGCGCATGACCTCGCACAAGGTCAGGGTGGAGTCCAGGTTGTTGCGGTAGTATTCCAGGGGCTTGGTGACGCTTTCGCCCACGGCCTTGTAGCCCGCGAAATGGATCACCGCGTCAAAGGAGTGCTTTTCAAACACCCCGCTTAGGGCGGCCTGGTCGCATACGTCCACGTTATACCAAACCACGGGTTTTCCGGTGATGGTTTCCAGCCGGGAGAGGACCTCCTCGGAGCTGTTATAGAAGTTGTCCGCAATGACGGCCTCATGGCCCGCCTGGGTCAAGGTCACATAGGTGTGGGAACCGATGAAGCCCGCGCCGCCGGTGAGCAAGATGGTCATGGAGTACCTCCTGTGCAAGAGTTAGAAAAGCCGGTCTGGGTAATCTCCCTGTTGATGCATCCTCAGCAACTGGGCTTGCACATAGGGCTTATCCTCCTGGTAGGTGACGCCAAACCAGGTGGAATCCGTGGGCAGCACATCCACCGCCAGGCCCTCTTCCCGCATCATCTGGTCCACCAGCACGGGCAGCACATACTCCGCCTTCATTTCCGTGGGAGCCAGGGAGGTGAGGAAGGCCTTGAAGCGGGCTTCGGCCACGGTGAACAGCCAGGGGGTGAAGCCGAAGAAGTTCATGCTCACCAGGCTGTTGGGGTCCAAAATGACCCCCGCCGGGTCCTTTTCGGTATCCCGGATGGTGCCGTCGGGGAAGGGTTGAATTTTGTAGGTCTCCGTGACGGCGGTCAGCTTGCCGGAGCCGTCCACGCTGCATACACCCCGGGTCACGTGCCCGTGCTCGCTGACGGTGTTTTTCAGGTAATACCCCATCATGCAGGCTTCCCCCTGGGCCTTGAGGGTGGAGAGGCGGGCAACCATGGCGTGGAAGGCGGTTTTGCCATAGTAATCGTCCGCGTTGATCACCGCGAAGGGCTCCCGGATCAGGTCCTTGGCGGCCAGAACGGCCTGCACCGTGCCCAGGGGCTTGGTACGCTCCGCCGGAACGCTGCAGCCCGCAGGGAGGTCGTGCAGCTCCTGGAAGGCGAACTCCACCTTGATCTTGCCCTCCAGCTGGCTGCCCAGCAGCTCCTTGAAGCGTTCCTCAAAGTCGTGCTTGATCACAAACACCACCTTGGTGAAGCCCGCCTGTATGGCGTCATAGATGGAATAAAACATCAGCATTTCGCCATGAGGCCCCATGCCGTCAATCTGCTTGTTGCCGCCGTAACGGGACCCCATTCCAGCCGCCATGATCAAAAGTGTCTTTTCCATGTGCCCTCTCCTTACGCTATGTTGGTAAAACGGCTTTTTGCGCCGCGTGGCCCTTTATAAAGCGGCGCGGATCGGCTTTTCCGCCGCCGGCTCCTGGGGTTGCTTTGATTCCGGCTTGGGCTTGGGGGAGCCTGGGACGGCTTTTTCGGAAGCGGAAACGGGCTGCTGGACCTCCGCTTCGGTGCGCATCCTGGGGCAGGCGATGCGCTTGGCGGAAACGAACCCTTCGGCGCTGTCCCGGCGGAAGAAGATCGTCAGCGTGCGCAGCATCAGCTTCAAATCCATGCTCAGGGAAAAGTTTTCGATGTACATCAGGTCCAAAATAGCCTTATCCTTGGGGGAGGTATTGTACTTGCCGTCGATCTGGGCCAGGCCCGTGATGCCCGCCTTCATCTGCTGGCGGTACTTGAACTCCGGCACCTCTTGCTCGTATTTGCGGATGTTTTCCAGCATTTCCGGCCGGGGGCCCACGATGCTCATATCCCCTTTGAAAACGTTGAAAAGCTGGGGGATTTCGTCCAGGCGGTACTTGCGCAGCACCCGGCCCACAGGGGTGATGCGGCTGTCGTTCTCCTGGGCGGAAACCGGGTTGGATTCGCCTTCCTCCTGGTACATGGTACGGAATTTGATGATGTCAAATACCTTCCCATGGATGGTGGCCCGTTTTTGCCGGAAGAATACGGGGCCGCTCCGGGAAAAAAGAAGCACCGCGGTGATGATGAGCATCACCGGGCTGAGCGCCGCCAGCCCCAAAACGCTGAGGAGGATGTCCATGAAGCGCTTCACCGCAAGCTGCATGAGGGTAGGCCGGGACCGGTGGATATACAGGAAGGGCGTATCCTCCAGGATGCTCTGCTGCGCGGTGGAGATGATGACGTCGTCCAATTCCGCCAGCAGGTACATGGCCTTGTTGTGGGTGTAGCAGAAGTTTTTCAGCTGGGCTTCCTCGGTATCCGGGATGCCCGCCAGAAAGACCACCTCGTGCTCCCGGATGGCGTCCTCCAGGCCCGGGCATTCGTAATGGAGCACATCGTTGAGGAAGAACCTGCGCCGGAAGGCGGAGATCTTCTCCGCCACATGAAGGGCAAGCTCCTGGGAGGAGGTGATGATGCAGCACTTTTGGGGCGGGTTGATTTTGAAATACAGGCGGTTCCCCAAGGTGGCAAAGAGGTAGATGATGCCGATCTGCAATACAATAACCCCGCACAGCAGCCAAAAATCCTCTCCAAAGAGGATCAGCCGCTCATTGTTGGCGGGGTTCACGTTCATGATCTGCAGTTGGAAATAGGTCACCACGTCGGCCATCAAGGTGGTGAGCAAAATGGAGGCGAAGACCGAGCGGGGCTTCTTGTCCTCAATGTCATAGCCGCCGTAGACAAAGCGAAGGATGCCTATGATGATGGCAAAAGTCGCCATGGTGGTGGCGGCGGTACGGCTGAGGTTGATAATTTGCGGATTGGTTTGGGAAAGAATGGCAAAAAAGGAGAGGAAGAGCATGATATACATGAGGCTTTGAAAGGAAAGCTTCATGAGCTGCGTAAGCAAATAACGCTTGTTGCGCATGGCCGCCTCCGTAACGTTTATGACGGTGAGATATCAAAACCGGACCGGTACCCGGGCAGGCCGTTGCCAGCGGATAGGCACTCCCGCTTCCTTCCATGGTAAACCTGCACAAATGTACTAAATAAGGATATCACTCCAGTAGGACAGTGTCAAGCTTTGGGAGAGGGCCTCCAGGGGGCG
Organism: Candidatus Limiplasma sp.; assembly: GCA_034927815.1. Taxonomy (GTDB): domain Bacteria; phylum Bacillota; class Clostridia; order Christensenellales; family Aristaeellaceae; genus Limiplasma. The sequence goes on along the minus strand of JAYFPK010000015.1, from coordinate 226,238 downwards.
TCAGGTGAGGGAGGGGTAAAGAAGAAAGGGAGGGGCAGAAAGAGGGGAAGAAGGGATGGAGCAAAGACGGCTATTGGACGTAGGAAAACTGAAAGATTGACGGGTATGCGGGGCAAAGGGGGATAAAGCTATCTATTTCGCCCAGGCAATGGTTGTATGCGGACTTTTCTAATATAAAAGACGCTGAATATACTGGAGGCGCACTAAAAACCCAAAAAAGCGCTCCTAATAGTCGGGCTTTCCAGCGCGCCTAATTTTTGGCACAAGAATCCAGGCTCACAATCTCCCCGCGCTTCGCTTGTCTTCTATGCTTCATCCCTATTCAATCCCGCGCGCCAATTCCTTCCAAAACCTTCCTTACCCGAAATCCATTGAAAATACAGGGGAAAACGTAAGCACAATCAAACCGCTTAGGGCCCATGGCGATTTACTCCCAAAGGTCCGCTGCCATAGGCGGTTTCCAGTGCTCATCGGACTGCCGTGAGGCACATCCAGCCCCTTTCATTTCGATAGATTGCCACGGTCCGAAACCCGATGCTCAAAAGCATCTCTTTCAGGTCCTCGCCCCGGTGTACCGTCATCCCTTCAATGCGGTCCGTCCATGTGGTGTCGTCAGCGTCGTCGGACTCGCAGCAGAGGAAGAATACGCCCTCCGGTTTCAGCGCACGCTTGATTTCCCGGAACGCGACGTCAATATCAGGCCAAAAATAAATGGTTTCAAAGGCGGTCACATAGTCGAGGGACTGATCGGAATATGGCAAGCTGGCCACGTCTCCCTGGTGGATGGTGCAGCGCTTCCCCAACTCAGCGGCGTTGACTTTCCTGCTGAAGGCGACGCTTTCTTCCGAATAATCCAGGCCATCCACAACGCTTCCGGGAACCTCTTTGAGCATTTTGGCGATGTTCGCTCCGCCGCCGCACCCCACATCCAAGATATGGGCGTGACTACAGAGGGTTAGATGGGAGAACCCCCAGGCCGCCAGCTTCATATGCCCTGTATTCATGCCTTTCAGCATCATTTTTCCCAGTGCGCCTTTCGGTTTTCGCGTATTGGCCAAGAATTTATTGTACATGGACGCAGCCCCTTCCCGGTGGTTAGTCTGTGCTAACCATCCTATCACGAATCCCTTGGGGTGTAAAGGGGTTTCTCAAGCCCGGCACTCCTGCAAAACGGGAGGATCCATTACCACTGTGCACACGTTGCCTCTGCCTGGGGCACGAATAACGCAAAGTTACCAATCCATTCGGGAAAGTCCTCTTGGATGAGGTAAACGAATCCCTCCCGCGCGAGGCGCACCGCCTTATCATTTTCAAGCAACGCACGGATAATCCAATAGCCTTCCTTCAGTTCGCGGCAGGAAAGAAAAAACCCCGCACTTCGGCTTTCATTCCGAAGCATGCGGGCTGGCTGTTTGAAGGGAAAGTCATGTGATCTGGAAGAAACAAAAGGCACGCCGTTTGCCGGGAGCTTGCGCTGATCTAAGAGGAGGTTAGCGTTTGGGTTGGGGCTGAACCCGGATCAACAGGAGGTTTCCCTCCTCCACACGCACCGCTGCCTTCTTCCCCGGAAGCACTTCATTGCTGACGCCATATTGGTAGGTGCAGTCGATTTCCGCGTTGGTCAAGGGATACTTCGCGTTTTGAACGGTAATTCCCGCGGCTTTGCCGCTGATGTTCAGCAGGGAAAAGAATTCGCAGGCATCGTCGATGGTGATAGGTTCCTTGCCAACGATCTCCATGATGGAGTAGTCGTCGACGAGATATCCTTTTTTGCCCAGGGAATGGAGCAGCAGCAAAATAGATACATTGGCAAGGGAGTGATCCAAGCGCCCCGCTACCGCGCCCATCAGAAGGAACTCCTCAAACCCGCGGGAAAGCGCTTCTTTTACGGCAAATACCGTATCGGTATCGTCCTTCTCACGGGGCAAAACAATGGTTTCCACCGGAAGGCGCGGCCTGGCATGGGAGTCAAAGTCCCCCACGATCAGATCCGGCTTTGCCTGCAGCGCCTCCCTATGGGACAGCCCGCTATCGCAGAAGATGCAAAAGTCATCCTTTCGCAGTTGGGCCCGCACGAAAGGGTAATTCCTGATTTCAGCGCCTCCAATGATTACACACCGGTTCATAGGCTTCACCTGCCTCACATTTTTAAGGGCCGGCCTCCGCCGCTGCCCGGGGGAATGCCGCCTTCTTTTGACATCTCCCGGCATCATGCATCCAGCGGATGCGGGGTGGATGGTTTTCAGCGCTTTGGCCCGGGAAGGAGCCGCCGATAGCTGCCGCCAAGGGCAGCAAGGTCCGGTGGGACGGCTCCTGCACAGAGGGAATGGGGAGAGCGTCACCGGGTAAATTCGCCGGTTATGGCAAAGGCGTGATGGAGGGGGCCGGAGCCCGCCCCCAGGTCCAGCATGGCCGCCAGCGCTCCGGAGAGGTAGGCCTTGGCCTTCTCCACAGCCGCGTCCAAATCATAGCCCTTTGCCAGGTTGGAGGCGATGGCGCTGGACAGGGTGCAGCCTGTGCCATGGGTGTTGGGGTTGTGGATGCGCTTCCCATGGAACCAGCGGTACTCTCCATTCCGGTACAGCAGGTCGTTGGCGTCGTTGAGCTGGTGGCCGCCCTTGCACAGCACGGCGCAGCGGTAGGTCTCGCTGATGTGCCTGGCGGCAGCCAGCATATCCTCCGGGCTGCGCACCGTCATGCCGCAAAGGGCTTCCGCCTCCGGGATGTTGGGCGTCAGCACCGTGGACAGGGGCAGCAGATGCCCCTTCAGGGCGTCCACCGCGTCCCCGCTGATGAGCCGCGCCCCGCTGGTAGCCACCATCACAGGGTCCACCACGATGTTGATGGCCTGATACTGCCGCAGCTTCTCCGCAATGACCGCGATCAACCCCGGGGAGGCAACCATGCCGATCTTCACCGCGTCGGGCCGGATGTCCGTGAAGACGCTGTCGATCTGCTGGGCAAGAAAGGCCGGGGAGACCTCCAAGATCCCCTGGACGCCGGTGGTGTTCTGGGCGGTCAGGGCCGTGATGGCGCTCATGGCGTATACGCCGTTGGCGGTCATGGTCTTGATGTCCGCCTGGATCCCCGCGCCTCCGCTGGAATCGCTTCCGGCGATGGATAACGCTGTTTTCATCTCTCGTGAACCCCTTTCGGTTGTAGCGCTCTTTTGACAAAGCGGCAAAGGGCGGCGGTTCCGGCTTGCCGCTGTTGCAAGACGCCGCGCCTGTAACATCAAGCAAATGAAATGGTTTCATCCGCCAGGCGGCGGATTTCATCCCAGTGGCCGGCCGCGTCTGCGTCCGAGTCATATACGGCTATCACATGGAAGTTCGCCTTCTTCGCGGTTTGGATGGCATAGAGCGCATCCTCATACACGGCGGTCTCGCCGGGGGCCGCGCCCAGCCGTCTGGCGGCCTCCAGATAAATATGCGGCTCCCGTTTGCTGGTCCCCAGGCTCTCGCAGGAGAGCAGAAAATCAAAATAGGGGCGCACATCCAACCGCCGCAAGCACGCCTCCATCAGGTGCTCCACGGTGGCGGAGGCGGCGCACATCCGAACCCCTTCTTGCCTGAGCCGCTCCAGGTGTACCCTTACCCCCGGTTTTAAGGGGACGTCCTGGCGGTAATGGGCAGCCATGATCCCGTTCATGGCATCGGCCACAACCTCAGGCGTCTCCGCCAGGGCAAAGCGGTCCACAAACCACGCCGCCGCCTCGCTCATGGTCAGAGGCCGGATTTCCTCCAAAACACCCTCCAGGTTTTCCGTGACGCCCTTTGACTGCAGGTATTCCCTCCCCAGATTGTACCACAGCCCCATGGAGTCAATCAGCGTGCCGTCCATGTCGAAAATAGCAAAGGGCTTATGCATGGCCGCGCACCATTTCCTCCGCCAGCGCCAACAGTCCGGCGGTTGCCACGCCGGGGTCATCCGCGCCGAAAATCGCTGATACCACGGCGACGCCATCCACGCCGCTGCCGCAGAGCCGCAGGAGATTCTCCTGGGAAATGCCGCCGATGGCGACGGTGGGAACAGGGACGGCGGCGCAGATGGCCCTCAGGGTTTCGTAGGACATGGGATGCACATCCGGCTTGGTGGCGGTGGAGAACACAGCGCCCAGGCCCAGATAATCCGCTCCGTTTCGGACCGCCTCCAACGCTTCTTCCACGGTGTGCGCGGAAACGCCGATGATCATGCCCTCGCCCACACGCTCCCGGACGGCGGAGAGGGCCATATCCTCCTGGCCCACATGGACGCCGTCCGCGCCGCAGCCAATGGCAATCCCCACGTTGTCGTTGATAATGAAAGGCACATGGTACCGCTTGCAAAGGGCGGCAAGCGCCTCTGCCTCCGCCAGAAACGCGCCCTCGCCCAAAGTCTTTTCCCTGAGCTGGACGCAGGTGACGCCGTTTTTCAGGGCGGCCTCCACCTGCTGATACAGGCTCATCTTTCCGGCCCAGGCCCGGTCCGTTACCGCGTACAGCAGCATGGTCCTTTTATCGCACTTCATACCTCGCTCCCCCTTCCAGCACGTCCGCAGACAGGTTGTACATGGCGTCGATGAGATAGTTTCGGTAGCTGGCGTTGCCGTCCAAATCCGTCATGCGCCGCTTGGCCTTTTCGCCGCAAAGGCCCATGGCGCAGACCGCAGCGGCGGCCGCCTCCAGCGTGCGCCCCGGATTGGCCGCCACATACGCCGCCGTCAGGGCGGAGAGCTGGCAGCCGGTTCCGGTGACCTTGCTCATGTCCGAATGCCCGTTGCGGATGCAGTACGCGGTGCTTGCAGTAGCCACAATGTCGATGGCCCCGGTGATGGCGGTCACCGCCCCGGTCCTTTGGGCAAAGGCCTTCGCAAAGGCCACCGCCTGCTCCAGATTCTCCTGCGTAACCCGGTGGGAGGCATCCGCATCCACCCCTTTGGTGGCGCCGTTTCCGTGGGACAGGACCTGGATTTCGGAGATGTTGCCCCGAATCACCGCAAACTGAATCTCCTGGAGCAGCTTCATGGCGGTTTCGGTGCGAAGGGCCGACGCTCCTGCCCCTACGGGATCCAGCACTACGGGATGCCCCAGCTCGTTTGCCCTTCGCCCGGCGGCCAGCATGGCGGGGATGGTGCGCCGGTTCAGGGTGCCGATGTTGAGGACAAGGCCGCCGCAGAGGGCGGTGATTTCCTCCACTTCATCTCTGTCATCGGCCATGATGGGGGAAGCGCCGCAGGCCAAAAGGATGTTGGCGCAGTCGTTCGCGGTGACATAGTTGGTAATGTTGTGGATCAGAGGGGCTTGCCTGCGGACATTGTCAAGCATTTCCTTCAGCATGCTTCCACTCCTTTCCCGCGGGAAGCGGGCCGGTCCAGGCGGGCTTGGATAGCCGCCAGAACCCCGGATTTCCCCAGGGCATAGACCAAAACCCCGCACAGGAGGGAGCCTACGGCGGTGGAAATGAGAAACGGGAGGATGTATGCGTAAAAGGCCAGGCCGCCTGCCGCCTGCCCCATGAGCAAAACGGCCATAGGGTAGGCGCACAGGCCGCCCAAAACCGCGGTGCCCAACACCTCCGCGGCCAAAGCCGGGAAGAGCTTTTTGCTCCTCCCGTACATCAGGCCGCAAAGCAGCGCGCCAAACATGCTGCCCGGGAAGGCCAGCAGGCTGCCAAGGCCAAGCAGATTCCGGATCACACTTGCGCCAAAGGCAACGCCCACCCCGTAGCCGGGGCCGAGCAGTACGGCGCAGAGGATGTTGACCATGTGCTGCACAGGGGCGCACTTGCTTCCCAATACGGGAACGGAGAACAGGCTGCCAACGACAGCCGTCCCGCATAAAATTCCGGCAATGCATAGCTTTTGAATGTTCACTCTCTTCATGGTGCGAGCTCCTTTTGATTTTGCTGGAGAAAGGGGCAATCACAGCGGGGCGCTCCCCCTGACCGTCACGGCCTCCCCGTGCATGCCGTCCATACGCCCTTCCAGCAGCACAATAAAAACAGGAGACGCCGATGCGGCGTCCCCGAAAGAATCACACCATGACTCCCTACGGCGGCATTATCCGCATCAGGTTTCAGGGTCGAAGTTCAATGACTTCCTCTCAGCCTGCAACACAAGCTCCCCATTTTCAGGCCTATTATACCGCCGTGACTTGCAAAATGCAAGGGAGGCGATGAAGGGGTGAAGCGCCATACCCGCATCCCAGGCCGCGGCCCGCCGGATCATTTCATCCGCCACGGCCATTTCTTCCCACAGTAATTTATATTTCGATCACCAAAGAGTTGGCCCCCAAACGCAGCGCCGGTCACCCGCAAGTGCTTTTGTGATTTCGGTTTTCGTCTTGACCACCACCCAGGGAGAGCACAGCGCTCCCTCTGGGTGGTGAATCTTTTACACGATACTCACACGACCTTGCAGGTGGCTTTACGCATGCCCTTTATACTTGCACTGTGCACAAAGACAGGCAAAGGAGAGAAAACCAATGAAATTTTGGAGAATGCTCAAGTTCACGGTATGCATGGCGATGATACTTTTGACCGGAATCGCTATGGCGCAATGCCAAGAGGCCAGCGCGGCTTCCGGCGCCATCACTTTGGTGTGGTATCCCAACGAGTCCGCGGCGGACTATGAACCGGCCCGGGAAGAGTTTGCCCGGCTGATCACCCAGGCCACAGGCAAAGAGGTGGAGCAGAAGCTGACCACCGACTATGCCATCGCCATTGAGTCCGTTGCCAGCGGCTCCGCTCAGATCTGCTTCATGGGAGCCCAGGGCTATATTGAGGCAAACCGAAAGAGCGGCGATGTGCAGCCCCTGTTTGTGAACAGCGGCGCTTCCGGCACGCTGGACGACGCGATTTACTACAGCTGGATCGCCTCCAGGGAGGCGGAAGCCGAGGCCTACAAGGCGGAGGGGCAGTATGCCATCGACGGCATCCAGGGCAAGCGGATTTCCTTTGTATCCAACAGCTCCACCTCCGGCTTCAAGGTGCCCACCAACGCGATCATCAGCCAGTTCGGCGCTCAGGAAGCCTGGAAGGGACTCAGCGCGGACGACCTGATTGAAGGCGGCGCCAATGGTTTTTTCTCCCAAGTGCTCTTTGGCGGCTCCCACCAGGGCGCGGCGGTGAACCTGCTGACCGGCAAGGCCGACGTAGCCGCCTTCTGCGACACGGAAATGGCCCCCTACATGTTTCTGGCCTCCGGGGAGGAGAGCAAAGCCGGAGCCGTTTATGAGGTCAAGGACGGCGCTTCCGCTCCCTTTGACACCCTGGCCGGGGAACGGGTCACCATTCTCAAGTCCATCCCCGTGCTCAACGGCCCCTTCGCTTACAACGCCAAGACCCTTGCCCCGGAAGACGTCCAGGCCATCCAGGAGCTGATGATCTCGGACGAGGTGGCGAACAATCCCGCCGTATTTGTTAGCAAGGACTCCGGCCTGGTGGGCATGTTCAAAAAGACCGATGCGGAACGCTTCGTGCTGGTCGAGGACGCCTGGTATAACCCCATTCGGGACATGCAGTAAGATGGCGCGGCGGATAGGAGTGAACACGATGCCGGTTCTGGAGTTCAGAGATGTGAGCAAGACATACAACCACGCGACCCATGCGCTGCAGAATATCTCTCTGAAGATAGAAGAAGGCGAGTTCGTGTCCGTCATCGGCCCATCCGGCGCAGGAAAGTCCACGCTCCTGAGATGCGTCAACCGTCTGGTTGACGCATCTCAGGGGTCCATCTGGATGGATGGGCGGGATATTACCCATCTCAAGGGCAAGGAGCTGCGCAAGATCCGCACCAAAACCGGCATGATTTTTCAGCATTACAACCTGGTGAACCGCCTCAGCGTGATTGAAAACGTGCTGCATGGCAGGCTGGGGTACAAAAACGTCCTGGCTGGGGCGGCGGGCCTGTACACCGAGGAGGAAAAGCGGCACGCCTTCCAGCTTTTGGAAAAGCTGGGGCTGACCGAGCAGGCCTATAAGCGTTGCGACGAGCTCTCCGGCGGGCAGAAGCAGCGGGTGGGCATCGCCCGGTCCCTGATGCAGGAGCCCCGCCTGATCCTTTGCGACGAGCCCATTGCGTCCTTGGACCCTGGCTCCTCCAAGGTCATTATGGATTACTTGAAGGAGATCAACCGGAGCATGAACATCACCTGTATTTTGAACCTGCACCAGGTAGAGGTGGCAATGCGCTATTCTCAAAGGATCATTGGCATCACGGCTGGGCGCGTGGTGTACGACGGCCCCAGCCACGCGCTGGACATGGCCACGGTTCATTCCATTTACCAATCCCGGGAGGGAGATTTGATTACCGATATGCGAAGCGGGGGATACGCGGGATGAAAGCAGCCGTCCGAAGCCGGGATTCGATTTTTGTGAAGCGCAAAAGAACGTTCACCTTGGCGCTGCTGGCGGTGCTCGGCCTGTTTGCGCTGGCCTCCGCGGTCACCCGGTACGACCCGGCGGCGGGCATAACGTCCCTGCCCAAGGCTGCGGCCTGGATGGCGCAAAACCTGATCCCGGATCAAAAGGCGCTCTCCCGGCTGCCCAACATTACCGCAAAGCTGCTGCAAACCGCGCTTTTGTCCGTTGCGGTAACGGTCACCGCCGCGGTGTGCTCCTTCTTTTTCAGCCTGCTAGGCTCCAAAACCACGCAGCTGAATGCTGTGCTGGCGCGGGCGGTACGGATGGTGGCGGCGTTTTTCCGCAATGTACCGGATGTGGTATGGGCGATCTTGCTGCTGTTTTCCTTTGGGCAGAATATTTTAACGGGCTTTTTCGCCCTGTTCTTCACCACCTTTGGCATGCTGACCCGCACCTTTATTGAAACCATCGACGAGGTGAGCGGGGAATGCGTGGAGGCTCTGCGGGCCACAGGGGCCACGTATATGCAAACGGTGTTTCAGGGGATTGTGCCCGCGTCGTTGTCGGAGATCGTGACGTGGGTGTTGTTCATGATTGAAACCAACATACGAAGCTCTACGCTGATTGGCATTCTTACGGCAACAGGCATCGGATACCTGTTTGATTTGTATTATAAGCGGCTGGACTACCCTTCCGCCAGCCTGGTGGTTTTCTCCATTGTGGCGCTGGTGATCGGGCTTGAGGTGCTCTCCGGCAAAATCAGAAAGGTGATCATGTGATATGGAGCAGACGTCCTATTTGCATAGCACGGGGCTTAGCGTGAACATCCAGCGGAATATGAGGAAAACCTACGGCGGGCGCATCCGTACGGCGGCCGTCAGCCGCAGCGGCGCGGCGATCCGGTGGGTGATGCTGGCGCTGCTGGCGCTGACCGTCCTGGGGCTTTGTACCTTTGATTATCAGAACATCCGCTTGGACGAGGCGCTGACCAGCACATGGCGCAATATCGCCACGGTTTTTGGCCGGCCCAAGCTGAATTACGGCACGGTGGGCAATGCGCTGTACCAGTTGCTGGTCACCTTCTGCCTGGGCATTCTATCCACAATTTTGGGGGCGGTCCTTGCTTTTTTTGGGGCGCTGCTCTGCGCCAAAAACATCGCCAGGCCCGGGATAGCCATGGCCGTGAAAAGCGTGGTGGCGGTCATCCGGGCGGTGCCCACCATTTTATGGGTGCTGATCTTCGCGGTTTCCGCCGGGCTGGGCAGCGTGGCTGCGGTGGCGGGGCTTACCTTTCACAGCGCGGGCTACCTGATCAAGGCCTACGCGGAGTCCATCGAGGAGATGGACCAAGGCGCCTTGGAGGCGCTGAAAGCCAGCGGAGCCAGCTATTGGCAGATCGTGTTCCAATGCGTTGTGCCCTCCTCCATCCGCTATATGCTGGCGTGGACCTTCATGCGGTTTGAAATCAACTTCACCAACGCCATCGCCATGGGGGCGGCGGCAGGGGCCGGGGGTATCGGCTATAACCTGTTCATGGCGGGCAGCTTCTACTTCGACCTCCGCGAGATGGGCTTTCTGACGTACCTTGTGGTTCTGGCGGTGATTGCCCTGGAGGTGGCCGCCACCAAAATCAAGGCGAAAGTGCGCTGACGGGGTGGGGTATGGAAAAGAGAAGAATGTTCCGCATTTTATCCAAGGCGAATGCAGAGCAGGTGGCGGCGCTGGCCAGGCCTCTTTTGCAAAAGCATGAGCTGGCGCTGCTCAAGGAGCCGGGCAAAACCCTGGTGATGATCCAGCTGCGGGAGCCCGTGCGGCAAAGCCTGTTCTACATCGGGGAAGTGCTGGCGGCGGAGGCCATTGTGGAGCTGGACGGCGTGAAGGGCATGGCCGTCGTGATGGGAGACGGCCTGGAGAAGGCCTTGCACATGGCGGTGATCGACGCCGCCGTCAACAAGGGCGTCTTTGAGGAGGAAAAGGCCCTGTTGGAAATGGAAGCAGCCCAGCTTTTGCAAGAACAGAGAGAAAACGCCCTGCACCTGAAAACCGTTGTGCAATTTACATCTATGGATCAGGAGGCTGCCAGGTAGTATGAACGCGATTCAAAAAGCCCATGGCTTTCATCCGGTCTTTGACGCCCAGGCCATGTTCCGCCTGCTGCTCAAGGCCATGGCTAACCCCGCCTCCCCGGTGGAGATTCGCCCTTTTGCGGCCAAGTTCTCAGGAGAATACCCGGAAATGCTGGCCATTGCCATGACCTTGCTGGACAATGAGGTGGGCTTTTCCACCTGCGAGAACCAAACCCTCTCCGATGACATTGCCTCCCTCACCTTAAGCCGCCGGGAGGCGCTGGAGGCGGCGGATTATCTTTTTATTACCGATCCTTCGCTGCTGGGACGGGCAATGGTGCAGGCCAAGTGCGGGGCGCTTGCCAACCCCCACCGTTCAGCTACCATCGTGGTGAGAAATCAAGGGGCCGCCTTGCATCCTCTGCGACTTGCGGGACCGGGTATCCGGGGTGCGGCGCCCTGGCTGGTTACGGACACCGTCTGGCAGGCGCTGGAATTCCGGGACGGCCTCTTTTACGAGTATCCCCAAGGGGTGGACCTGTTGTTCGTGACCGAGGGGGGAGAGCTGGTCGCCATTCCCCGCCTGACCCGGAAGGAGGCGTAAGCATGGCCTATGTAGCCGTTTCCGGAGGACAGGAAGCCATTGAGGCCAGCATTGCGCTGCTGGCGCAGTACCGGGGCGGGAGCGACGCCGGCGTGAGCCTCCAGGCCATCGAAACAAAGCTTTCCTTGCTGGTGGACCGGGTCATGAGCGAGGCGGGGCTGTATTCCAAAACCTATGCCGCCCTGGCGCTGAAACAATGCGAAGGCTCGGTGGAGGAGGCGGTGTTCCTTCTCAGGGCGTACCGCTCCACGCTGCCCCGCAACCATTACACCCTTGCGGCGGACCCCCGGGATATGCGGCTGGTGAGGCGGGTCTCCGCGGCCTTCAAGGACATTGCCGGAGGGCAGATGCTGGGCGCAACCTATGATTATACCCACCGTTTGCTGGACTTTGCCCTGGCACAGGAGGACGCCGGGGCGCTGCATCAGGCGGCAGAGGAGGCGCTGCGGGAGGCCGTCCCCCGGGAGGCGGTTCCCTGCGGGCGGGTTTCCGAGGAGTTGAAGCGGGAAGGGCTGATAGACGATCCTCCCCTCAGCGGGGAGAAGCCCTTTGACGTGACCCAGCGCCTGCTGGAATACCCCGCCCCCAGAAGCGCGCGGCTGCAAACCCTGGCCCGGGCGGACGCGGGGTTTCTGTCCGGCATGGCCTATTCCGCCCTGCGGGGCTTTGGACAGGTACACCCCACCGTGGGGGAGCTGCGCACAGGCTATGTGGAACTGTGCGTGCCCTATCTGTTTGCCCAGGGCGAAAGCATTTGTATCGGCGAGGCGCTGCTTACGGAGGTGGAGTGCTTTACCGAGGCGGACGACCAGGACAAGCTGAAGCTGGCGGTGGGGTATGGGGCGGTGTTTGGCCGCAATGAAAACAAGGCCATTGCCATGGCCGTCATTGACCGGGAGCTGGAGCTGGCGGGACCATACCCCACCCAAAATGAGGAATTTGTGCTGAGCCACGGCGACAGCCTGGAAACAAACGGTTTTATTTCCCATTTGAAGCTGCCCCACTATGTCACCTTCCAATCCAAGCTGGACGCGGTGCGCAAAACCCGGAGGTCTGCGGATGAACACACATTATAACTATGCCTTTTTGGACGAAGGCTCCAAACGGGAGATCCGCCGGGCATGCCTGAAAGCCGTGGCCATTCCCGGCTACCAGGTGCCCTTTGGCTCCCGGGAGCTGCCGATTGGCCGGGGCTGGGGCACCGGCGGCATCCAGCTCACCCTGTCTTTAATCGGCCCCGGGGATGTGCTCAAGGTGATCGACCAGGGAAGCGACGACAGCGTGAACGCGGTAAACATTAAAAAATTCGTGGGCTTGTGTACGGACGTGCCCGTCACCGCCCGCACCCAGGAGGCTACCATCATCCAGACCCGGCACCGGGTGCCTGAAACCCCCATGACCAACGATCAGATCCTGGTGCTCCAGGTGCCCATCCCCGAGCCTTTGCGCCTTGTGGAGGCCAGCGAGGAGGCCACCAAGAAGATGCACGCGGAGAAGGATTACGCCCCGGTGTGGCTGGAGCTGTACGAGGGCCTGGTAAAGTATGGGCGGGTGACCATCGCGTCGGAATACCCTTGCATGGTGGCGGACCGGTACATGATGAATCCCAGCCCCATCCCCAAGTTTGACAACCCCAAGCTGCACGAGGCGGAGTGCCTGTACCTTTTTGGCGCGGGCCGGGAGAAGAAGATCTATGCCATTCCGCCCCATACCAAGGTACACTCCCTGGCCTTTGAGGACGTGCCCTTTGAACGGGAGGACTTCTCGGGCAAAGCCTGCCGCCTGTGCGGCAGCCAGGACACCTACCTGGACGAGGTGTTTGACGCGGCCACAGGGCAGCGGTATTACCAATGCTCCGACACGGCCTATTGCCACGAAAAAACCCGGGAGACGGGGAGGGCAGCCCATGTATCTGAATGAAGCGCCGGTTTTGAAGGTGGAAAAGCTGGTGGTGCGCTATGGCCCGGGGTGCCCCCTTTGCCAGTCGCATCTGGAAAAAAACCGTTGCAGCCTGTGCGGCAGCGTTTGGGCCGCCAATGAGCTGTCCTTGGAGGTTCACCATGGGGAAGTGCTGGGCATCGTGGGAGAAAGCGGCTCGGGGAAATCCACGGTGATGAAGAGCCTGTATTTTGACCTGGAGCCCACCGGCGGCGGCGCGTATTTGCGGGACTTCAAAAGCAGCGGCCAAAACATCTGGGATGCCAGCGTAGCCGAGCGGCGGATGATCCGCAACAACCTGATGGGCATGGTGTACCAAAACCCCTTGCTGGGCCTGCGCATGGAGTACTCCGCCGCCTCCAACGTGGCGGAAAAGATCATCGCCGCGGGCCACCGCAATGCCGGGGAGATGACCCGGCGGGCCAGGGAGCTGCTCCAGGCGGTGGAGATCCTCCCCTCCCGCATGGCGGAAGCGCCGAAGAACTTTTCCGGCGGGATGCAGCAGCGGGTGCAGATTTCCAAGGCCCTGGCCAATCATCCCAGCATCCTTTTGCTGGACGAGGTCACGACGGGGCTGGATTTGTCCGTACAGGCAAAGGTGCTGGATCTGATCCGCAAGCTCAAGGCCAAATACGGAATTTCCATTTTGCTGGTATCCCACGACTTGGCGGTGATCCGCATGCTGGCGGACCGGACCGTGGTGATGCTGGACGGCAGGATTGTGGAAAGCGGATTGACAGACCAGGTTTTGGAGGATCCCCAGCACGAATATACCCAGCAGCTGGTTCACTCGCTGCTGTGAGGAGGACGCGCCCTTGATTGCGGTGATCAATGGAAAGATCGTGATGCCGGACGGCATGGTGGAAGGGAAGACCCTATTGCTAAACGAGGAGAGGATCCTGGGGCTTTCGGAGGCTCCGGGAAAGGCCCGGCGGATCATCGACGCCCAGGGGCGGTATGTGCTGCCCGGCTTTATCGACCTTCATTCCGACAAGGTGGAGCAGTTCATTCAGCCCAGGCCCACCGCGCAGATGGACTTTGAGCTGGCGCTGAAGGAATGCGAGCGGGAGCTTCTGCACCAGGGCATCACCACCATGTACCATTCCCTCTCCCTCTACCAGGACGAGTTTTTTGGGAAAGCGCCGCTGCGCACCAGGCAGAATGTGCAGAGGTTTGCCGATATGGTGGCGGGCCTTCATCTGCGGAGCCACCTCATTCACCACCGGTTTCACCTCCGCATTGAAATCGACAACCTGGAGGCCTACGACATCGCCAAGGCCATGATCGCGGATAAAAAGGTCCATTTGCTTTCCTTCATGGACCATACCCCGGGGCAGGGCCAGTACCGCAGCCTGGAAATTTACGAAAAGACCATTTCCAACTACCATGGCAAGGAGATTACCGAGCTTGGCATGGAGGGGGTGATCGCCTACCACAAGGAAAAGCCCACGCTCAGCCTCCGGCAGCTGCGGGAGCTGACCGCTCTGGCTCATGAAAACGGCATCCCCGTGGCCTCCCACGACGACGACACGGCGGAGAAGCTGCGGCTGAACAAGGCCATCGGCGTGGATATCAGCGAATTTCCCATCTGGATCGATACCGCCAAGGAGGCCCGGCGGGAAGGGCTCTATACGGTGGTGGGCGCGCCCAACATCCTGCTGGGAGGCTCCCATTCGGGCAACATGTCCGCGGCGGAGGCTGTGCGGGAGGACTGCGCGGATATCCTTTGCTCGGACTACTACCCCCCGGCGATCCTTCACAGCATCTTCCTGATGCACCGGCAGCACGGCATCCCCCTGTGGGAGATGGTGAACAGGGCCACCCTCAATCCAGCCAAAGCCATGGGCATCGACGGGGACTATGGCTCCCTTCAGCCGGGGAAAAAGGCGGATCTGCTGATCGTAAACCTGCTGGACGGCTATCCCGTGATCACCCATGTGCTGGTGGATGGCAAAACCACCGCCCGCGTGGAGTACCGGAGGTAGAAGATGGATATTCTCAACATTCAAAACCTGACCAAGTGCTTTTATCTGCACAGCCTGGGCAAAAGCATCCCTTCCTGCCGGGAGATTTCCTTTTCCCTTCCCAAAGGCCAATTTATTGGCATCGTAGGGCTGTCCGGCGCGGGGAAATCCACCATTCTCAAATGTATCAACCGCACGTACCTGCCGGGAGAGGGCGAAATCTGGTACGACAGCGAGGCCTTTGGCCGGGTAAACCTTGCGGAGATCGGCGAACGGGAAATGCTGTATTTGCGCAAGCATGAAATCGGCTATGTATCCCAGTTTTTAAGCGTCATGCCCAGAACTACCGCCAAGGAACATGTTGCGGGGGCCCTTTTGGAGATGGGCATGGAGGAGCGGGCGGCCCACGGGCAGGCCCGGGACATGCTGGCCTACTTCCGCCTGCCGGACAACCTGTGGGACGTATACCCCAATACCTTTTCCGGCGGAGAGCGCCTGCGGCTGAACCTGGCCCACGCCATGGTGAAAAATCCCCGGCTGATGCTGCTGGACGAGCCCACGGCCTCTTTGGACAACAAAACCAAGGGGCTGGTGAAGGAGATGCTGCGCAGGCTCAAAAACGGGGGTACCAGCATGATTGGGATCTTTCATGACCTGGAATTCATGGAGGGCCTTTGCGACAAGGTGTTCAATATCTCCCAGGGGGCGTTTGTATGCTGAAGGCAGACCTGCATATTCACTCCACGGTTTCCGACGGAAGCGAAACCATGGCGGATATTGTACGCCGGGCGGAGCAAAAGGGCATCGGCGCGGTGGCCTTCACCGAGCACGATACCCTGAGCCATCTGCCGTATTTGCCCCGCAGCGGGAAGGTCCGGGTGCTGGGAGGCGTAGAAATCTCCGCCATGGACCCGGCCAGCCGAAGGAGGGCCCACATTCTGGGCTACAACCTTCAAAAACCGGAGCTGGTAACGGCCTGGGTACGGCCCCTGCTGGAGGCGCGCAACCGCAACAGCAAAAAGCAGGTGCGCGTTCTGCAAGAAAACGGGCTGTCCATCGATCCCTTTGCCCTGCGGCGGGCAGAGGGCAAATACCTGTACAAGCAGCATATCATGGACTACCTGGTGGCTACGGGCCAGGCGGAGGAGTTGTTCGGGGATTTCTACCGCAGGGTATTCAAAAATCAGGGCATTTGTGATTTTGACATCGAGTATCTGGACGCCTATGAGGCTGTGGAAGTGATCCTCCGGGCCGGGGGCCGGGCGGTGCTGGCCCATGGGGGGCAGCAGCAGAATTTCGATATGATTCCCAGGCTGGTGGAACGCGGGCTCACCGGGCTGGAACTGAACCATCCCGCCAACAGCGAGGCGGATAAGCGCATCCTACGGGAATATGCTACCCGGTACGGGCTGTTTTTGACCGGAGGGAGCGATTATCATGGCCGGTTCCAGGCCGGAGGCCACGACGTGGGCGCGTTTCTGGCGGAAGAAAGCGGAGTACAAGCAGTCTGCGGGGGAATGTGTACGGAGGGGCGGGACAGGGAGTGAGGAGGCGGTGCTGGCTTCCTGACGGCTGGGTACCATTATCCACGCGCATCATCATACTCGAGAGTATGGTTGTGATTTTGCCGCAGATGAAAGCGGATGACGAACCGAAAACGGGCGCTTGATTTTGGGGGGGAAGATGCCGTCGAATGGGGCGGGGCCGCTTATCACACGCACAGTGGGGCGGGCCTGCCCAAGGGCAGGGACGTTCCGGCGCGCTATGGGAATAAGGGGGTTCTATCCGGGGCGGATCAGCGCCTTTGGGCTGCTTTTCGCCGCTTCGTCAAGCAATGCCGGGAGGGTAATGCCTGACCTATGACGAAAAAGGTCATAAGGTCAGGCATTACCCTCCCGGCGCTGCCATGGAATGCTTGTACGGGGTTCTTGGCCTGTCTGGATGGCTTGAAGCGTTCCGTAAGCTCAAGGCACAAAATATACTGGACAGGCCCGCCAATAACAGCGTTTTCTTCATCAATGAAGGAATCCATTTTTTCTGCCATCCTAGGAGGTCAGGCCGTTCCCCTTACAGCGTATCCAGCAGCTTTTGCACCTTTTCCCGGGTGGCATAGTTCAGAGGGGAGAAGCGGCCCTCCAGGGTGGTTTCCAGCTTTTTCCGGGCGTCGTCCTTCTTGCCTTCCTCGATGTCGTATTGGGCCAGGAAGTATAAGGTGTCGATCTGGGAGGGCTTGAGGGCCAGCGCCTTTTCAAAATACTGCTTGGCCTTTTCTTTGTCTCCGGCCAGGCGGTAATAGGCCTGGGCCAGGTTGTCCAGGGTAATGGAGTCCTCGTCGTCATACTCCATGGCTTCCTCGTTAAAGGCGATGGCCTTTTCGGCGTCCCCGGCTTCGATGTACAGATATCCCAGGGTCTCATATACGATGCCGCTGGGCTGCTTGCGGTGCCGGGCCTCCAGCACCTGAATGGCCTTTTCCAAATCCCCCAGCTTGAACACCGCGCAGGCGTAGTTCACAAACAGGGTCGTGCGCTGGTCGTCGGTCATGGGGGCTTTTTGGAACTTTACCAACAGCGCCCGGGCGGCCTGGTACTCTTCCTGGCGCAGCAACAGCACCGAATAGCTGAGCACGTAGCGGGGATCGCTCATGCCCTCGTCCAGGGCCTCCTTGTACAGCTTCAGCGCTTCCTCCACCTCGCCTTTGGCTTGCTTGGCGGCGGCATTGCGGGCTTTGAAGAGGGTCATCATTCCCATATTGGCGGAACCTCCTTGGTGGCTTGCGCCTTATCCCTGTTTTTTCAGGAGGCGCGCATAGCGGTATTGTAACGCAATTCTCTGTTTTTGTATAGTGGCATTCGGGCAGAGGCTGGGCTCGCTTAGCGCCAGCAAGGCTTGGCGGGTGAAGTGAAGGGCCTTGGAAACGTCCTTGACCTGGTGCTCGTAGAGCTTTGCCAGGGCTTCCGCGGCCTGGGCGGGCCTGTCTCCCCTGGAGAGCATGGCGGAGTAGAGGCGCAGGGCCTGTTCCACCTTCCCCAGGCGCTTGCTTTGGGAGGCCAGCGCCGCGAAGGCCTCGGGCCGGGTAGCCCCCTTGGCGCAGAGGCGGTAACACTTGGCGGCCTGGGCTCCCAGGCCCTTTTTTTCGTAAAACCGGGCCAGGGATAGCAGGTCCTGCCCATGGGCGACGCCCTCGGGCCGGTCATAGGCCTTGCACAGGAAGAAAAAGAGCTGCGCCAGGCTGACGATGTCCTGGCGGTTGTGGTTCAAAACGCGCTGGATGGGCTCGAAGTTCCGGTCCTTCAAATATTGAAAATAGGTTTGGGGCACCAAGGCCCCGGGCAGGTCGTCCTCCCGGGAGGTTCCCAGCAGGGCTTCCTCCAGATGGCACAGGCGGCAGCTTCCCAGGCGCAGCTTCCACAGCCTGCGGGCCGGGTAGAGCAGATCCGCATGGGGCAGCAGGAGGCCGGGCGCCTCCAGGCGGCTGAGCAGGGCGCGGCTTTTGAGCAGCGGCACGTCAAAGGTGCGGCCATTGAAGCTCACCAGCGCCTCAAAGCGGGTCAGCCGGGCAAAAACCTCCCGGAGCATGGGAAGCTCCTCGTGGTAATCCCGCATCAAAAGCTGCTCCACCACAAACCGGCCGTCCTCAAAATATCCCAGCCCGATCTGGAAGGCCACGGTTCCCACGCCCCCGGAAAGGCCGGTGGTTTCCGTGTCCAGAAACACAAAATCCGAAAGGGAGAGGCGGGCGGGAAAGCTTTCCCCAAAGACGGAGGCAAGCAAAAGGGAGGAAAGGGCGTGCTTGGGCTCGGGAAACAGGGAGAGGGGAAAGGCCTCCCGGACATGATATACCCCGGCTGGCTCCCGGCTGGGAGCGGACGCGGGCTTTTCCTCCTGCCCGCGCCTGTCCCCGTCCATCATCCGCAATTTGTCCATCAGGCTGGGCACGGTCCTATCAACTCCTTGAGAATCTGCCGGGCATAGGCCTTGCCCTGAAGGCCGATTTCGCCGATGGGGCCTGTACAGCTGGGGCAGCCATTTTCACAGGGGCAGCCTTCCAGCACCTGCAAGGCTTCGGATAGCAGCAGGTCTTGCATTTCATAGGCCTTTTCGCTCAGGCCGATGCCCCCGGGATAGCTGTCATACAAAAAGATGGTGGGCATATCGGTGATGGGGGCCTTCACCTGGTATACCACGGTGAGGTCCCTGGCGGCGCACATCAGGTAGATGGGGGAGACGATGCGCAGCAGATTGGACACCGCCAGCAGCGCGCCCTGGAAATCATCGTTGGACCATTGGCTGGCAAGGCGCTGGGGGATGGTCCACCACATGCCCACGGTGTGCATGTCGCTCTGGGGCAGGCGCACCTGCCCAAAGCCCAGGTTTTCATGGGTGTCCATCTTGATCTTCTTGAACATCTTCACCAAGGTGCTGATGCGCACCTCCCCCAGGGAGACGGTCACGCCTCCGGACAGCGCCTTGTCTTTGAGGTTGTCCAGGATGCTCAGGCTTACGTTCAAATCCGCGTCGGTGTAATAGTCCACGTCCACGGAGCGGATGAAGGCTTTGCAAGCGTCAAAGTCCAGCTTTTCCACCTGGTATTGGCGGGCCTCGTGCATGTAGATGGCGTTTTCATGCAGCAGCATGGGCACCGTGTAGCGGTCCATTTCGCCGATAACCCGGTGATGGGCCGGGTTGGTGATGTCGATGATGATGAAGTTTTCGGCGGCTGCGGAGCGCAGGCTGATCTCGCTGGCGGGGAAGTCCTCCTCCGTCCAGTAGAACTTGCCCTCCACATGGCGCAAGGTGTTGTTTTCCGCCAGGTATTCCAGGAATTGTTGGGTGTCGGCCACATCTCCAAAGAGCTCCCCTTCCTCAAAGGGCAGCTCGTAGGCCGAGCATTTGATGTGGGAGAGCAGGATGTACAAGTTGTTGGGCTGCAAGAGGGCGTGCTCCGGGGAACGGGAGAGGAAATATTCCGGATGGCTGATGATGTACTGGTCAATGGAGGCCGAGGAGGCCACCAGAATGGTAAGGGCCGTGTCCTTGCGCCGCCCGGCCCGGCCCGCCTGCTGCCAGGTGCTGGCCACCGTGCCCGGATAGCCGCATAGCACGCAGGCTGTAAGGGAGCCGATGTCAATGCCCAGCTCCAAAGCGTTGGTGGAGATGACCATGTCGATCTCCCCGGCCCGCAGGCCCCGCTCGATCTCCCGGCGCTCGCTGGGAAGGTAGCCGCCCCGGTATCCCCGCACCCGCCCGGAGAACCCAAAGGGGTCCCGGGTGATTTCCTTCATATAGCGGGTGAGCACCTCCACCTGGAGGCGGCTTCTGGCGAACACGATGGCCGGGATGGCGTTGCGCAGCAGCAGTTCCGCGATCTTCCGGGTTTCCGGTACTACGCCCTTGCGGATGCCCAGCTGCCGGTTGACCACCGGGGGATTGTAGAACACAAAGTGCCTCTCGCCCATGGGCGCGCCGTTGTTGCCAATCAGGCGCACCTCGTGGCCCACCAGCAGGCGGGCCAGCTCGCCGGGGTTGGCGATGGTGGCGCTGCACAGGATGAACTGCGGCTTCGCGCCGTAAAAGGCGCACAGGCGCATCAACCGCCGCAGCACATTGGCTAAATTGCTGCCGAAGATGCCCCGGTAGGCATGGATTTCATCGATGACGATATAGCGGAGGTTTTCAAAGAGCTTCACCCACTGGGTATGATGGGGCAAAATGCTGGTGTGGAGCATGTCCGGGTTGGTGACCACGATGTGCCCGGCCTGGCGGATGGCCTTGCGGGCGGAGCCCTCGGTGTCCCCGTCATAGGTGTAGGCCTTGATATCCACCCCCAGGGCCTCGATGAACTGGTACAGGTCGCTGACCTGGTCCGCGGCCAGGGCCTTGGTGGGGAAGAGGTACAGGGCCCGGGCATCGGGATTTTTCAGGATGGCGGAGAGGATGGGCAGGTTGTAGCACATGGTTTTGCCGCTGGCCGTGGGGGTGACCACCACGAAATCCTCGCCATTTTCGGCTGCGGCAAAGCTCTCCGCCTGGTGGGTGTACAGGCGGTGGATGCCCCGCTTTCCCAGCACCTGGGCGATGAGGGGGTCCATTTGGGGCGGGAAGTCCGCATAGCGGCCCTCCTGGGCGGGCAGCACCTCCCAGGAGGTCACGCAGTCCATAAAGGAACGGTCCTTTTTCAGCTTTTGGATCAGTTGATCGACATTCATGGACGGACCACTCCATTCACAGAACATACTTTCGTATTCTATGGGGTATTATAACAGCCCCCTGGGGGAAATGCAAGAACCGGAAAAGGCCGCAGGGGGCATTTGAGTGAGCGGGGGCTTTGGGAAGAAGAGGGTTTTTTTGCCGGAGAGAAGGGGTTGGAGCGTGCCGTGAGGATCAGGCTGCTCTCTCCCCTATGGAAGGAAGCGGATACGTTAGGGGACCGGGGGGAGTTCCGTTCCTCTTGCGCCCGCCCCAGGGCTGTACCCTGTGGCGGTTCTGTTTTATACCCTGTCCATACGCCGTATGGCTTTCTTCGGGAATGCGCTTCATCCGCCCAAAGCTTCCTCGCCCCGCCAGCAAAACATAAGCCGCGCCGCCAAGGAGCTTCCGCCCCTTTGCACGGTCCGCCCATAGAGGGTATGCTTTGAGATGCCCCAAGCTCCCCTACAGGAGGGGGGACGGATTTTGGATTTCAAGGCGGCTGATTTTGGGTGGACAAAAACAGATGTCCCATCTGGATAAAAATCAACCAAATTATATCTGCGAATATCAAACCAGCGTCCCTTGTGAGGGGAGGGTCGCCCACGTATAATACAAGCAACAAACCCCATATTGAAAGGAGCTCTGCCGATGAAACGTGTTCTTAGCGTATTCCTTACAGCCGTGGTGCTGCTTACAGCGATCGCTGTGCCGGCCCTGGCCGAAGCCCCTGTCGTTCTCCAGTTCTGGGGGGCGATTCCCCCGGAAAACGGACCCCAGGAAGTGGTGGACAACTGGAACGCCGCCCATCCCGACATTCAGGTGGAGTATACCCGCTTTGTTAACGATGACGGCGGCAATACCAAGCTGGAAACCGCGCTGCTGGCCGGAGAGGTCGACCTGTTCATCAGCTACCCCGCTTCCGCGCTGGATAAGCGGGTAAACGCCGGGCTGATGGTCCCCCTGGACGACTACATCGCCCAAGACGCCCTGGATCTGGTGGCTACCTACGGCGAATCCAACTACTACCGCAACGGCAAGTGCTACTTCATCCCCACCATGGGCGGAAACGACGCGTACCTCATGTACAACAAGGACATGGTGGATGCGGCGGGCATCACCATTCCCGACCGCTGGACCTGGGAGGAATTTGAGGATACCGTGCGCAAGCTGACCAGCGGCGACGGCGCGGAGAAGGTCTATGGCCTGACCCTTGGCTACAGCGTCGTGGGAGATGATTGGGCCTTTGGGGCCAAGCATGAGCGCGGCAACGATTACCTCTACAAGAGCGAAACGGAATCCGCCTTTGACGAACCCTCCTTCCTGCGGGATATGCAACTGCGCTACCGTATGGAAGTGGAAGAGGAAACCATGATTTCCCGCATGGAAGTCAAGATGACCAACCTGGATATCCCCACCGAGTTCGCCAATGGCAAGGTGGCTATGGTGTGGGCCAACTACCACCTGCGCGACATGAAAAACCTTGAGAAATACCCCCATGACTTTATGATTTCCTTTGCGCCCGTCCCCATGAACCCGGAGCAAAGCACCTTCTACAGCACCGGGATCCGGGAATGGATGTCCATCTCCACCTCTTGCAAGAATCCTGACGCCGCGTGGCAGTTCCTCCAGTACTATTCCACAGACGGCTTCTACCCGATGTGCCGCTCCGGCCGCCTGCCCTCCTGGAAGGGCGCGGATACCGAGAAGGCCGTGGCGCAGTATTTGGGCGAGAACGCCAATGAGCTCTTCGATGTGGAAGCCTTTGACCGCATCGTCATGAAGAGCCCCTACAACCAGTCCGCCGTGAACAGCATCACCATCGCCCAGGCTGAGATCGTCACTTTGATGGGAGAGGCCTATGAGAGCGTGATTCTGGGAGAGGCCACCCCCGAGGAAGCCATCGGGCAGCTCAAGGTTGACGCGGACGCGGCGATTGCCAACGCCAAGTAAAAAAGGCTTGCCCACGGATGAAAGGAGCCTTTGGAGGCTCCTTTCATTTTCCCGGCGCCCTTCCCGCCGCGGCCATGGCCCCGGCGGGGGGGAGCCTCCCATTCCAGCCAGGGGGAATGCACGTTGAAAAACAACAAGCTCACCGGATACCTGTTTATTGCGCCCAGCTTCATCGGGATGACGGTTTTCATGCTGGTCCCCTTTGTGCTGGCGGTTACGCTGTCCTTTGCGGAGTGGAACCACTTAAGCGGCCTGAACACCATGCAGTTCATGGCCCTGGAAAACTATACCCGGGCCTTTACGGATAAATGGTTTCTCTCCTCCTTGCAAAACAACCTTCTGTACAGCTTCATAGGCGTGCCCGTGTCCGTGGCGCTGGCCCTGGCGGCGGCCGTATTTTTGAACGACCGGGTCTATATGAAAAAGCTGCTGCGCGCCCTGTATTTCTTTCCCTACATCACCAATGGGCTGGCCGTGTACTATGTCTGGATGCTCCTGTTCCAGCCAAAGAACGGCCTGATCAACATGGCCCTGAAATCCATCGGCATGCTGAACGTGCCCAACTGGCTGATGAGCACGGACTGGGCGTTGCCGGCGCTGATCATCATCAACATCTGGGCCACCATCGGCTACAACGTGGTGATCTATATCGCCAATATCCAGAACATCTCCTCGGACGTATACGAGGCGGGGGAGATCGACGGCGCTACGGGCTGGCAGAGGTTCCGCTACATCACCTTTCCCCTGCTGACCCCCTCCACGTTCTTTCTCTTGACCACGGGCATCATCACCTCCTTCAAGGTCTTCGGCATCGTGGCCGCGCTCACCCAGGGCGGGCCCGTGCGCTCCACCACCGTGATCGCCTACTACGCCTATGTGACGGCCTTTCGCTATTACGACATGGGCTATGCCTCCGCCATGTCCGTGATGCTGTTTTTGATGATCCTGATCGTTACCCTGGTGCAGTGGAAGCTGCAAAAGAAATGGGTTCATTATTGAGAAGGAGGTACCGCATGATGCACATAGCCGCTATCTCGCAGCCCGGGAAGAGAAGGATCGCAAAGTCCGTGGCGACGGTCCTCTTCGCCCTGATCGCCTGCACCATGGTGCTGCCCTTCGTGTGGATGGTTTCCACGTCCCTAAAGGACAGCAAGGATGTGTTCAACTACCCGGTGGAGTGGATTCCCAAGACGTTCAATTTCAGCCACTACCAACGCATATGGACCGGGGAGGATCCCCTGTCGCTGTATTATGTCAACTCCATCATCACCACCTTTATTCCCATCTTCTTCGGGGTGCTCACCTGCTCCCTGGCGGCGTACGGCTTTACAAAGCTGGAGTTCAAGGGCCGGGATGCGCTGTTCTTTTGCTATGTGGCGCTGATGATGATCCCGCCGCAGATTCTGTTCATCCCCAAATTTCTGATGTTCAAAGAGGTGGGCATCTACAACACGCACCTCTCGCTGATTCTGCCCCATTGCTTCAGCATCTTCGGGGTATTCCTGATGCGCCAGAACTTCCTCTCCATCCCCATAGAGCTCAATGAAGCCGCCATCGTGGACGGGGCCAACCATTTGCAGATCTGGTGGCGGATCGTGATGCCCCAGGCCAAGCCCATCATCGCCTCCTTTTGCATTCTGGCCTTTACCTGGTATTGGAACGACTTTGAGAACCCCATGATCTTTATCTCCAGGCAGGAGCTTTACACCATTCCCCTGGCGCTGAACAAGTTTGTGCTGGAGGACGGCGTGGATTATCCGGGCATGATGGCGGTGGCTGCCAGCGGCATTCTGCCCATTATTCTGGTCTTCCTCTTTGCGCAGAAGTACATTATTGAAAGCGTGGCCTCCAGCGGCGTGAAGGGCTGACGCGGAAAGGAACGGGAAATGCGAATCATACGGATCGAGGCCTTTGTGGTCAAAATCGCCCGGGATCATCCCGGGCCCGCCAGCGGCGTGCGGCCCCTGACGGAGGATTACTACGTGCTGGATAAACCGCTGTCCGTGGTGTATTCCAGGCGCAACGAATCCGTGCTGGTGAAGATCACCACACAGGAGGGGATCACCGGCTGGGGCGAGGTCCTGGCGCCCACAAGCCCCGAGGTGGTATGCGCCGTGATCGAAACGGCGCTGGCCCCATGCCTCATGGGGGCGGACGCCTTTGAGCATCAGGTGCTCTGGAACCGAATGTACAACATGTTCCGTGTACGGGGCTACAACGGCGGCTTCCTGCTGGACGGCATCGCGGGGATCGACATCGCGCTGTGGGACCTGAAGGGAAAGGCCCTGGGTCAGCCCGTATGGCGGCTTTTGGGGGGCGCGTCCCACGAGCGCGTGCCGGTCTATGTGTCCGCCAATGGCGGCGAGACGGTGCCCGAGCGCGTGGACTACGTGCGCGGCCTTGTGGAAGGCGGCTTTCATGCCTTCAAGCTCCACGCGGTGGGGGAGGGCTGGCGGGACGCCCTGGCAGTGCTGGAGGGCATCCGCAAGGAGTACGGGCCCCGGGAACTCAAGCTGATGCACGACGGGCATTGGAATTACACCTTGGGCGAGGCCCGCAAGTTCGGGCGGCTGATGAACGGGCTGGATTTGGAATTCTTTGAGTGCCCGCTGCCGCCCGAGGATTTGGAGGGGCATGTGGAGCTGGCCCGCACCCTGGATACGCCGCTGGCTTTGGGGGAATCCATGCGCAACGCCTCCACCTTTGCCCAATGGATCGACAGGAAGGCCGTGCAGTTCGTGCAGCCGGACGCGGGCCGCGTAGGCATCACCGATTACATGCGCATCGCGGCGGTGGCGGAAGCCCATCACCTCATGACGGGCCCTCATTTGAGCACACACCTGTCCGTGGGCTTTATGGCGAGCTTGCATCTTGCCATCGCCACGCCCAGCACCCGCTTTTTCGAGTATCAGCCCGTTGCGGAGGAAAACGCGCGCAAGTTCTCCTCCCGGGACGCCGGGCTGGTAGACGGCTGCCTCACCAAGCCCACGGCTCCCGGCCTGGGGGTGGACATCAGCGAGAAGGCGCTTTTGCAGTATATTACCCATAAAATCACGGTGGAAAAGACCGTATGAGAGGAGAACAACCAGGATGAACATCAAAGACGGGCGCTATTTCGGCGTGTTCCCCATTTTGGCCACGCCCTTTGACGCACAGGAAAACGTGGATTATGAAAGCCTGCGCAAGCTGGTCCGCTTCCAGATGGACGCGGGCGTGCACGGGCTGGGGCTGTTCGGCATGGCCAGCGAGGGATACACGCTGCTGGAATCCGAGCGGGAGCGCATCCTGGCCGTGGTGAAGGAGGAGACGGCGGGAAAGCTGCCCTTGGTTATCAGCACCGGCCATACCAGCCTGCGGGGCGCGGTGGAGTTGAGCAAACAGGCCGAGCGGGACGGCGCGGCGGCGCTGATGGTAATGGCCCCCTCCATGGCCAAGCCCGACGGCCAGCGGCTTTACGAGTATTATGCGGGCGTCGCCTCCGCGGTGGAGGTCCCCATCATGATTCAGGACGCCTCCGTCGCCTCCGGCGTGAACCTGCCCACGGCCACCGTGGCCCGGCTGGTGCGGGAGTTTGAGAACGTGCGCTATATCAAGGTGGAATCGCCGCCGACGATCATGAAGATTTCCGACGTGCTGGACGCCACCAACGGCGAGATCACCGTATTTGGGGGCATGAACGGGGTATTCATGTTCGAGGAGTTTCTCCGGGGCAGCGTGGGCACCATGCCCGCCTGCGAGTTCCCCGGCGTTGCCGTGGCGGTCTTCAACGCCTTTCGCTCCGGCGATATCCAGAAGGCCCGGGATATTTTTGTGCGCCATCTGCCGCTGCTGCGCATGGGCACGCTGCCGGGCTACGCCATGGCGATCCACAAGGAAATTCTCCGCCGCCTGGGCGTTACGGCAACCAATAACGTGCGCAACCCCAACGCGAAGCTGGACGAAAGCCTGCAGGCCGATGTGGACCTGCTGATGAAGGAACTTGCGGTTCTGTAAGCCCTACCCTATAATGGAGAGCGGCTATCACCGTGCCGGACAGGGGTGAGGGGGAATGAAGCGGGACCGCCTGAACGCCCTTCGGCGTTCTATCGCATGTAGAATCTCCCTGTTGCTGCTCATCACCGTTTTGACGCCTACCGTCATCGTACAGATGCACCTGGCCGCCCGGTATGAGGAGAACATGGAGCAGTATGTGCAAAGCTACATGGTCAACGCCTTTGAGGGGACCTTCAACGGGGTGGAGCGCTGCTTTGACGAGATCAAGGCGCAGGCGAACTACCTGTTTTCCGCCCCCGCCCTTGTGGCGGCCAGAAAGCATCCCTTCCAGGGCTACGACCGCATTTTGATGGAGGACCACCGGCAGATCACGCTGGCGTTTGCAAGCTGCAGCCGCATTTTCCCTGACGCCCAGACGGATTACACCTATCTTCTGGAGGATGGCCGCATCTTCGGCACCTGGGGTACGCTGCCCTTTCCCGCCCAGCCGGGCTGGCTGAAGGATATCCAGGCCGGGCTGCCCTCCATTGGCGGCTATACCTGGTTCAGCTTCCATGACCAGGAGGATCAAAACGGGATGTGGCCCTTGGGTCCCTCCTTGGCCGTGGCCAAGCGTTTAAGCCAAACTCCCTTTGCCTGCGTGATGGTGAGCGTCTCCCAGGCGCAGTTCAGCGAACAGTTTGCCCCTTCCGAGGAGCGGGCGGAGCATATGGCACTGATGTTGTTCAATGAAAACGGCGAGAGGATGTTTGCCAGCCAGGAGGAGATGAGCCCCCGCCTGAGTGATCTGGTGCGGCAGGCGCTGAAGGACAGCCAAAGGGAAACCCGGGTCTTTCGGGACGGGAGCCGCTATGTGATGACCCGGCGGCTGGCGGCCAACCGGTGGGTGCTGGTGCATTCCCTGGACGATGCCTCCTACAGGCTCTACGGCGGCGAGCTGGGGGGCGGATGGCTGATGGCGCTGATGATCGCGTTCTTTATATGCCTCACGGCAATTATGCTCACGGTGGTGTTTCGCACCACAAACGGCGTGAAGCGCCTGGACGCGGCTGTGCGCCACTTCTCAAACGACCAGAAGCCGCGGCTTCTGCCCGTAAACGGCGTGGACGAGGTGGCAACGCTGACCTACCACTTCAACCTGATGCAGGAGCGCATCCAGCAGCTCATGAGCCAGGCCCAGGAGGACGAGAAGGAGAAGGTCCGGCTGTACTATGAGGCCCAGATCGCGGAGATCTCGCCGCATTTTCTGTACAACACCCTGAACTCCATCAAGTGGACCGCCATTTTCTCCAAGGCGCAAAACGTCGCGGACCTCATCAGCGATTTGGGCGCGCTGCTGGAGAAGCACACCTCCCGCTATGGGGAGATCCTCACCATGGAGGAGACGTTGGACACCCTGGACCACTACATGAACCTGCAATACGCCCGCTTCGGCGAGAGGGTGAGGCTTGAAAAGCATATTCCGCCGGAGGCGCTGCCCCTGATGGTCCCCAAGTTCTGCATACAGCCCCTGGTGGAAAACTCGCTTCTGCACGGCTTTGAACAGCAGCAGAGGAAGGGCACGGTCAGGGTATCCATTGAGCTGATGGAAGGGTACATGCTGCTGCTGGTTCAGGACGACGGCGTAGGTATGACGCTGGACCGGATGCTGGAGGTGGAAAGGGAGCTTTCGGATGCGTCGGTGCGGGTGAAGCGCCGCTCCATCGGATTGCAAAATGTGCACCGCCGCATCCGTTATCTCTATGGGAGCGCCTATGGCCTGGCCTTTTGCTCCATGGAGGGCGTAGGCACGACGATGCGCCTGCGCCTGCCCATGGTGTCCCGGCCTGAGGAGGAGGATGAGGATGTACCGGGTAGTCATCATTGACGACGAGATGATCATCCGCGTGGGGTTCAAGTCGTTCATCGACTGGAACGCGGAGGGCTTTGAGATGGTGGGAGAGGCCAGCAACGGCCTGGAGGGCCTGGAGCTGTGCCGCCGGGTCAGGCCCCATGTGGTCTTTACCGACATCGTGATGGCCAAGCTGGATGGAATCGGCTT
The DNA here is from genome assembly GCA_034927815.1 of Candidatus Limiplasma sp. Taxonomy (GTDB): domain Bacteria; phylum Bacillota; class Clostridia; order Christensenellales; family Aristaeellaceae; genus Limiplasma. The sequence continues at coordinate 197,147 of JAYFPK010000015.1, read as the reverse complement.
CATTGAGCGGCTGCTGAAGGAGCAGCCCGAGGCCAAGGTGATCGTGCTGAGCTGCATCGAGGAATTCGGCACGTTGCAAAAGGCGCTGCGCCTGGGCGTGCGGGACTACTTTCTCAAGCTTTCCTTTAGCCCGGCCCAGCTTGTGCCGATGCTGCGCACCCTCAAACAGGAGCTGGACGGGGAAGCCCGGAGCGGGGAGGCGGCCGCCAAGGAAGCGGACCGTTCGGGGCTGTCCACATATTTGCAGCTGCAGCAGGCATACCGCAGCTATATCCAGAAGCGGGCCAGCCCCGCCACGCTGCCCCCTCAATCCCGCCTGAGCCTGGCCGCCATGGAGGGGGAGGGAAGCGCTTTGTTCCTCATCCAGCGGGACGGGGCCTTGGCGGAGGAGAACGCCCCCGAATGCCTGACGCCGGCTATCAGCATCCTCAACGAGATGTTTGCCCGGGAATACCCCTGCGATATCGTGGAGCTTGCCCCCGGAAGCACTTTGATGGTGCTGGAGGGCTGCCTTCCCATGACCCGGGGGGATGTGACAGGCGTCATGAGCGAGATGCAAAACAACCTGATGCGGATGATGCAGCTGAGCGTCTCCATTGGGGCGAGCCTGTCCATGGGTAACCTGCGGGGGTTCTACCCGGCCTATGAGGCGCTGCTGGAACTGGAGGATAAGCGCTTTTACGAGGGGGAGCGCACTTTGTTCATCCGGGAGAACCAGGCCCCCTTGTTCGTGAAGGCGGAGAAGGAACTCAACTGGGCCGCCCTGGCCGACCGGGTGGCGGACGCCCTGGCCGCCTATGATTTTCAAAAGGCCCGGCGGGAGCTGGAGGAGATGCTCCAAAAAACCGCCCGGATGCGCACCCTTCAGCGAAGCAGCGTGCTGGACGGGGTGATGCTTTCCCTGATGCAGTATGACCGCGCCTGCCGCCGGGGGATCCTGGGAGGCTTTGGGCCGGACATGGAGCTTGGGCGCATTGCCGCCCAGTCCTGGACGCTGGAGAGGCTTATCAGCCAGTGCCTGGAGTTTGTCACCGCCGTGGAGCAGTCTGTGGAAAGCCGCCGCCGGGAGGGAGGCGTGCGCATCGAGATCGAGAAGGCCAAGGCCTATGTGCGCGGCCACCTGGGGGACAGCATCAACGCCCGGGCTGTGGCCGGCATGCTGGGCTTTAATTACTCCTATTTCAGCGTTCTTTTCAAAAAGGAAACGGGGATGAACTTTTCGGATTACCTGAGCAAGGAGCGCATGCACGCGGCCATGCGGATGCTCGTGGAAACGCGCCTGAGCGTGGCGGACATCGCCAACCGGCTTGGATACAGCGACGTGAGCCACTTCCGCAAGCTGTTCCGCAACGAGTTTGGCAAAGGGACAGGCGAGGTGCGCGCCCAGCAAGGGCCCGCCGAGTAACAAGAGGGAGGAACGCCCCATGGATACCATCGTCAAAGTGGAGACCTTTCCGCTTCAAATTCCCCGGGAGGTGCCCTACCTGGGCAGCCTGAACGGCTTGGAGCCCAATGAGAAGGGCTGTTTCATCCGCCCTGGCAACAGAACCCTTTACAGCATCCACACCCATTCCATGCTGGTGAAGCTCACCACCCGGGACGGGGCCGTCGGCTGGGGAGAGGCCCTGGCCCCCGTGGCCCCCAAGGTGTCCGCCAGCGTGGTGGACGAACTGCTGGGCCCTTTGCTCCTGGGCCGGGACCCTCAAAACGCCGTGGCTATCCATGAGGACTTGTACGATACCATGCGGGTGCGGGGGTACAGCGAGGGCTTCTTCTCCGACGCCTTATCCGCGCTGGATATGGCCCTGTGGGACATCAAGGGCAAGCAGCTGGGCGTTTCGGTGGGGACGCTTCTGGGAGGCAAGCGCCGGGACAAGGTGCCCGCGTATGTCTCCGGCCTCCCCAGGACGACGCTGCCCCAGCGGGTGGAGCTGGCCCAGGAATGGGTGGAGAAGGGCTTTGACGCGGTGAAGTTCGCCACGGTGGTTTCCTACGAGGGGGATGTGGCGGAGATCGCCGCCCTGAGAAAGGGCCTGGGGGAAGGGGTCAGCATCATGGCCGACCTGCACTGGCGCTTTGATGCGGTGGAGGCGGTGCGCGCCATCCGCCGCATGAACGAGTATGACCTGGCCATGGCCGAGGCCCCGGTGCATCCCCAGGACATCGAGGGGCAGGCGTTTGTGACGGCCAACTGCGGCACCAATGTGGGCGTGGGGGAGGAATTGAGAAACGAGTTCGACTTCCGGGACCGCTTCGTGCACCGCTGCATGAACGTCGCGCAGCCGGAGATGGGCCGCCTGGGCGTTACCGCCTTTTGGAATGTGTGCCAAATGGCCCGGGCCTTCCACTGCAAGGTGATGCCCCATGCCAGCATTGGCGTGGGCGTGTTCCTGGCAGCGAGCCTCCAGGTGTCCGGCGCGGTACAGGAACTTCCCTACCATGAGTATCAGCATTCTGTGATGGACGGCACCCTTCGTTTTTTGGATACCGACATGGCCTGTGAAAAGGGCTTTTATACCGTGCCCACGGGGGCGGGCCTGGGGGTGGAGCCCAGGGAGGAGCTGTTCCAATATGGGATGGCCTAAGAAAAGGGGGAGAAGCGGTATGAGACAGGTGTTGATGCAAGGCGCGGCGCGCTATGTGCGCGCTGAGGACGCGCTGGATCACTTGGAGGCGCTGTGCGCCTTTGGGCAAAAACCCCTGGTGGTGCATGGGGAAACCGCCCTGAAAGCCACGGAGGACCGCCTGCTGCCCGGCTTGGAACGCTGCGGAATCCGGCCCCACCTGTGGCGCAACGATGGATTTTGCAGCCGGAGCCAGGTGGCGCGGGCCGTGAAAGACGGCCGCGCCCAGGGCTGCGACTTTGTGCTGGCTTTGGGCGGCGGCAAGTGCATGGACCTGGGCAAGGCCATCGCCGCGGCCCTGGGGCTGCCCATTGTGACCATTCCCACCGTTGCCGCGACCTGTGCCGCCGTCACGCCCTTTAGCGTCATGTACGACGAAGAAGGCCGCCCGGATGGCGCGATCTACCATGACGTTCCGGTGGACCTTTGCATGGCGGACACGGCGGTGCTGTGCGCCGCCCCGGAGCGCGCCTTGCGGGCCGGCATGGTGGACTCCCTTGCCAAGCTGCCCGAATTGTGCTGCGGGGAGGACCCCTCGGCGCCCGCGCCGTTTTTACTGGGAACGGCCCGGCTGCTGGCGCGCCATGTGACCGGGACCCTCACCCCCGCCTGCGCCCGCCTGGCCCAGGGGGAAGCCATCCCCTTAGAGGAGACGCTGGACGCGGTCATTGCCCTGACAGGCACATGCAGCGGCTATGCGGCGGGCACCAAGCAGCTTGCCATTGCCCATGCCTTCAACGGCGCGGTGCGCTTTTTGCACCCCCAAAAGGCAAACGGCTGGCTGCATGGGGAAACGGTGGGCGTGGGCATTTTGGTGCAGATGCGCTTCAACGGCGACCCGGGGGATGGGGATTTCAAGGGCCTGCTGGGCTCCCTGGGCATGCCGGACAGCCTTTGCGCCCTGGGCATGAAGCCGGAGGGCGTGGCGGAGTACATCGCGGACCACATGGGATTTGCCCCGGGGTCGCCCCAGAGCCAAAAGGTGGCGGAGGCGGTAGGGGCGCACCTGTAAAGGGAGGTCCGGCTGCGCGGGCATGCTGCGCCGCCAGGGCGGACAGGCAAACGCCGCCTTCAGGGCGGGCCCGGTGTTGGGACGTACGGAGCTATTGTTTTTGGGGTGGGAAAGCAGGCGGGCGTAAAGCGGGCGGATGTTGAAAGGCTTGCCCCTTGCGGGTGCAACGCCCCTCTTTCCCCTGGGGAAAAGATAAGATTGGACACAAGAAACCCGCCCCCGGAGGTATCCGGGGGCGGGCGGGCGATACGGCAATCATTTGTCAATCCATTACTGAGGGAGGGCGGGGGCTTCCTCCGGCTTCTTTTCCTCGGCGCTCACAGCGCTTTCCTTCTGGAAGGTGATCTTCCCGTCCTCGGCCTTCAGGCGCACGGTATCCCCCAGGGCGATGCGCCCGGCGATGATCTCCTCGCTGAGGGCGTCCTCCACGGTACGCTGAATGGTGCGGCGCAGGGGCCGTGCGCCGTACTTGGCGTCATACCCCTCCGTAGCCAGCAGCTTCACCACATCCTCGTCATACACCAGGGTCATGCTGCGCTCCTTCAGGCGCTTGGCTACGCTGCCCAGCATCAACCCCGCGATCTTTTCAATATCGTCCGGCTCCAGGGCGTGGAAGACGATCAGGTCGTCCACCCGGTTGATGAACTCGGGCCGGAAGATGTCCTTGACCTCGTTGAGCACCCGCTCCTTCATGGTCTCGTAATCCCGGATGGTTTCCACAGAGCTGCCAAAGCCCAGGGAACGGCTGGTGGCAATGGTGTGGGCCCCGGCGTTGGAGGTCATGACGATGATGGTGTTCTTGAAGTTCACGGTGCGGCCTGTGCTGTCCGTGAGGCGGCCGTCGTCCAGAATTTGCAGCAGAATGTTGAACACGTCCGGGTGGGCCTTTTCCACCTCGTCAAAGAGCACTACGCTGTAGGGCTTGTTGCGCACCTTCTGGGTGAGCTGGCCGCCCTCCTCGTGGCCCACGTAGCCCGGAGGGGACCCCACCAGGCGGGACACGCTGTGCTTTTCCATGTACTCGCTCATGTCGATGCGGATCATGGCGTTTTCATCGTCAAACATCACTTCCCCCAGGGCGCGGCAGAGCTCGGTTTTGCCTACGCCGGTGGGGCCCAGGAACACGAAGGAGCCGATGGGCCGCTTGGGGTCCTGGAGGCCCACCCTGGCCCGCCGCAAAGCGCGGCTCACGGCGCTGATGGCCTCGTCCTGGCCGATGACCCGCTGGTGCAACAGCTCCTCCAGGTGCAGCAGCCTCTCGCTTTCATCCTCGGTGAGCTTCTTCACAGGCACCCCGGTCCAGCTGGCGACGATCTGGGCAATATCCTCCTCCGTCACCACGTCGTGGGACACGTTTTTGCGCTGCTCCCAGGCGGTGCGCTTCTCGGCGATGGCTTGGCGGACCTTGCGCTCCTCGTCCCTGAGGGAGGCGGCCTTTTCAAAATCCTGATGGGCGATGGCTTCCTTCTTCTCGTTTTCCAGGGCCTTGAGCTGCTCCTCCTGCTCCTTCACATCCGGCGGGGCGGTGAAGGAACGCAGGCGCACCCGGGAGGCGGCCTCGTCCATCAGGTCGATGGCCTTGTCCGGCAGGAAGCGATCGCTGATGTAGCGGTCCGACAGGGATACGGCGGCTTGCAAGGCCTCGTCGGTGATCTCCACCTTGTGGTGGGCCTCGTAGCGGTCCCGGAGGCCTTGCAGAATGCTCACGGTTTCCTCGGGGCTGGGCTCGCCCACCTTTACCGGCTGGAAGCGGCGCTCCAGGGCGGCGTCCTTTTCAATGTTCTTGCGGTACTCGTCAATGGTGGTGGCCCCGATGCATTGCAATTCGCCCCGGGCCAAGGCGGGCTTCAGGATGTTGGCGGCGTCCATGCTGCCCTCGGCCTTGCCGGCCCCCACCAAGGTGTGAAACTCGTCGATGAACAGGATGATGTTCCCGCGCTTTTGCACTTCCTTGAGGGTTTCCTTCAGCCGCTCCTCAAACTCGCCCCGGTACTTGCTGCCGGCCACCATGCTGCCCAGGTCCAAGGACACCAGCCGCTTCCCCGTGAGGGTTTCCGGCACCTTCCCCGAGACGATCAGCTGGGCCAGGCCCTCCGCCACGGCGCTTTTGCCCACGCCGGGCTCGCCGATGAGCACCGGGTTGTTCTTGGTGCGGCGGCTGAGGATTTGAATGATCCGCTCCACCTCGTTGCCCCGGCCGATCACCGGGTCCAATTCGCCGTCCTGGGCGGCCTTGGTCAGGTCCCGGCTATACTTGTCCAACACGGAGTTTTCCTTGCTCTCCGGGGAGGAGGGGCCTTCCTCCTGGGGTTCCTGGGAGGAGTTTTGAAGGGTTTCCAAAAGCTTTTGCTGGAAAACGGCAATGTCCACGCCCAGCTCCCGAAGCAGGCTGATGGCCACGCCCTCGCCCTCCCGGAGCAAGGACAGCCAGAAGTGCTCCGTGCCCACAAAGCTGTGGTGCAGGCGCTTGCTTTCCAGGATGCTGCCCTCCAGGATTTTCTTGCTGCGGGGGGTGAGCTCCAGCATGCCCCCGGTATACTTTTCATCGTCGCCGGACAGGTCGCGGACTTTTTCAAACACCGCGTCATAGGTCACTTCCTCCGGCAAAAGGGCCGAGATCACCGGGCCGGGCTCCTTCAGGAGCCCCAGCAGGATGTGCTCGGTGCCCACATAGGGCTGTTGCAGCGCCACAGCGGCATGCTGGGCGGCGGTGATGGCCTGTTGGGCCCGCTGGGTAAATCTTCCAAAAATCGCCATATTAAACCTCCTGAGGTGTGGGATTGAGATGGAAACGGATGATTTCCGATCTGGCCTGATCCGTGGATAAGCCGGGGTTGCGGGAGAGGCGGTAGCGCTTGGCATGGGCGTCCTGGGCAATGGTGAGCAGTTCGTCCGCCACGGCCAGGGGCACCGGGAGCACGGACAGGGACGAGCCCAGGCGCAGCTTGCTCCAATTCTCCATAAACTCCTTGGCGTTCATCTCCCGGGCATAGCGCAACAGCCCGTAGCTGCGGAACACGCGGTCCTGGACGGCCAGCTGGGCCTCCTTGAGGGTCCGCTCCCGCAGGGCCTGTTCCATATCGATAAGCTGGGAGCCTACCGCCATCACCGCGTCGATGATCTCCTTCTCGGTGCGGCCCAAGGTCACCTGGTTGCTGACCTGGTAGAGGTCCCCCAGGGCCTCGCTGCCCTCCCCGTAGATGCCCCGAATGGTCAGCCCCAGCTTGGCAACGCTTTGGGTGACGTTGCCCATCTGCTTGAAAAAGGTCAGCAGGGGCAGGTGAAGCATCAAAGAGGCCCGCATGCCGGTGCCGGTGTTGGTGGGGCAGGCGGTAAGGTAGCCCCATTGGTGGTCAAAGGAAAAGGCGCATTCCTTCTGGAGGGCTTCCTCGGCCTCGAAAGCCAGGGTTGCGGCCTGCTCCAGCTGCATGCCGGAGCGCATGGCCTGGATGCGCAGGTGATCCTCCTCGTTGATCATGATACTGACGGTTTCGTCCCCCTTGACCAGCGCCGCGCCGATCTGGGCGTTTTGCAGCAGGTCCCGGGAGATCAGGTGCTGCTCCACCAAAGCCATGCGGTTGGTGGCGTTCATCAGCCGCAGCGTGTACAGCGTATAGGCGTCCGGGTCCTGGCCCGAAGCCTGGGAAGCCTGGGGGTCCACCGATTCGGAGATTCTGCTTTCAAAGGCCTGCTTGGCCCGGGTGATGCATGCCTGAGCATTCTCCGGGCGGTCCTGGTTGGAAAAAGGCAGATCGTGATAGTTGCGCGCCAGCCGTACCCGGCTGGAGACCACGATCCCATTTTGCAGATCGCTCACGGCTGCTTCTCCTCTTCCGGCCTTTCGCTCAGGGCGCGGATTTCGTCCCGGAGCCTGGCCGCTTCCTCAAAGTTTTCCACGGAAACCGCTTTGTCCATGCGCGCCCGCAACTCGTCGATGGCGGTTTGCAGCTGGGTTTCCGCCTCCTGCCCGGCGGGGGAGTGCCCCGCGTGCTGGCTGCGGCCGTGGATGCGGGCGAGCAGCGGCCTCAGCTCTTCCTCAAAGGCATGGTAGCACTGGGCGCAGCCCAGCTTTCCCGTGCGCTGAAATTCCTCGTAGCTCATGCCGCAGGAGGGGCAAGTCATCTGGGAGGCCTTGGACTGGGAGGACAAAAGCCCCAATAATGAGGAGAGGAAGCTTTGCACGTCGCCTTGGGTAAAGCTGGCCTCCATTTTTTTCATGCAGTCATGGCACAGGTGCCGGGTAGTGACCTCGCCTCCGGCGGTCACGGTAATCATCACAGTCGCTTGGTTTTGGTTGCAGTCTTCACAGAGCATGATGGCCCCTCCTTACAGTTGTTCCCCTTTGCTCCTTCGGGCGACTTCCATCAGCATGCATTTCATGATCCGGGCCCGCATCGCGTCCTTCACGTCCGCGGGGATGGGACAGCCCAACGCTTGGGGAGAAATCGCCGCCCGCATGATCGCGGCCTCGCCCACATCCAGCAGCGAACGCTCCTGAAGCTGCGAAATCAGATGGGAAGATTCCAAAGCGGAAATGGAGTCGCCCACCCGTTCATGAAGCAGGTACAAAAGCTGCTCGCTGGTATCCTGCTCCATTCGGAAGATACGGATGTATCCGCCGCCGCCGCGCCGGCTCTCTATAATATAGCCATGATCGGGCGTAAAACGCGTAGCCAGCACATAATTGATCTGGGAAGGAGCGCAGTTAAAATATTCCGCCAGCTCGTTGCGCTTTAATTCTATTTCCTGCTCGGTTTGGGTGAGCATGGTTTTGATAAATTGTTCAATAGCGTCGCTAAGCCGCATGCAAATCCTCCTTTGTCAAAAATTGACCATCTTTGACTATTGCAGTATAGCATATCAAAATGGGAATTGCAATGGGTAACAAATTCGTTTTTGGGGCTCCCTTCTGAGGGTATGCGGCAGCTGCCTCGCTGTGAACGGGGAGGGGGAAAATGGGGGAGAGGATGCCCTGAAAACAGGGCGGGCCAAGGGGACGGCATTGCCTTTTTCCTCCTTTTGGGGGAAGGTACCGATGCGGCCCCGTTTTTCCGGGAGGAGAGGAACAAACGGGGCTGGCAAGGATGAAGAAGGATTTGCCATCGGGATACTTTGAATATGCCCCATCCCGCGTGGAATGATAGGGACAGACACTATGCATGAAGGAGGAACGCTATGAATCCCCATCCGGACGACCGCAGGAACAATGTGGACCGCATTCAGCACAACATTGACATGACGATCCGCAACATGGAACTGGCCGAGGAGGCCATCGAAACAACCTCCGACCCCAAGGCCAGGGAGGAGCTAAAAGCCAAGAACGAACGGCGCCGCCAGGCGCTGGAGGGCATGCGCCACGAGATCCGGGACGAAGCGCTGCACCAGAAGAAATCGGGTTCCAATTCCTTTTGGTCCAAAGAAAAGCAATAGGCCCAAAATCCTGCCTGGAGCGGCCGGAAGGCTTTCCCCCTTTTGGGCCAGGGGAAGAAAGGGCCTCGGGCAGATCAAAACCACCGGTTTTCCGGTGGTTTTGAGGGATAGCCTTCGCGGCCGCGCCGGGAAAACGTGCTCCTATACGCCTGGGTATAGCGTTTCGCGCCAGGGCGGGTTTATCCTCCGCGAAGGAAGGAGGGCGGCGGAGCATCGCCGCCGTTTCAGTTGGCTTGTGGTGTGGACCAAATGGCGGCAGGCGCGGCCTGGGCCTGTGCGCCCGCTTCGGGAAGCGAGCGCTTTGCCAGCTCCACCACCACATCCGCCAGCAGCTTATGCCCTCCGTCGTTGGGATGAATGCCGTCCAGACACATCAGCTGCGCATAGTCCTGCCGGGCAAGCATGGTGTCCCGCAGGTCCAGCAAGGGGCAGCTTGTGGCATGGGCCGCTCTGCGCATCGCAATGGTGTAGCGCTCCTGCCAGTGGTAGATGCTTTGCACCTCCCCCAGGGCTTGCAGCACCGCCTCCGCGTCCAGCCCCCGGGTCACCCAGCGGAAGTAGCGCTCCGCGTGCAAGGGCAGGGGCGTTACCAACAGCGGCTGCATCCCGCGCCCGCGGATTTCCTGGACAAAGCGGCGCAGGCCCTCTTCAAATTCCGGCAGCGCCACCTTGGCACGGACGGGCTCCCCGGGATGGGCGGCCACATAGGCCCAGTCCAGGTCGCAGTCATTGCCGCCAAACTCCACGGCGCACAGCGCGCCGGGCACAGGCGTGAAGTGCTCAAACAGGCTCAATCCGTCAAGGACGGTAGCGCCCATGTTGGAGTGGTTTTCCACCTTGCAGCCCAGGACCTCCTGCAGCCGCGAGGTGCAGCGATCCTTGGAGATGGCGTAGCGCTCCTTCTCCTCGCGGTATACGATGCCGCGAGCCAAAGAATCACCCCAGATGTGAATTTCAGGATATGTCACGGGCAGCCACTCCTTTGATATCTAGTATCTATTACTAGAATACACCAAAGTTGTATTTGCGTCAAGTGGCAATTGTAAATACTTGTCGTATCCCTCGGGTCGTGTTATACTGATTGTAAATTGCCGAACCGGGAGGATAGAACGTGGAAGACCGCCAAACGCTTTTTGCCAAACGCCTGGAGGATTTTTCCCCTGTGCCGTGGGAGTTGATCCCTGACTTTGGGCTGTATATGGACCAGGTCATCACCTTTGTGGAGCGGCAGTGCAGGCCCCTTTACCGGGAAGGGGAGCGGGTGTTCACCCCGGCCATGGTGAATAACTACGTCAAATTCGGGCTGGTGGACCGCCCTGTGGACAAAAAGTACGGGCGTGAGCAACTGGCGCAGCTTTTGATGATCTGCGTGCTGAAACAGGCCGCCTCCGCCGACGGCATGAAGCTGCTGCTCAAGCCCCCCGAAGGCGTGACGCTCCAGGCCCACTATGAACATTTTTCCCAGATGGAAAAGCGGTTTTTTTCAGCCTTGGGGGCGGCGCTGCCCTACCCTTCGCCCCTGTCCTGCGCGGTCCAGGGGGCGGCTTACCTCTTTTTGTGCAACGCGCTGCTGCACCGCCAGCCGGAGGGAACGGCCAAGCAGGCGCCATCCGCCGCGGCAGGCCCCGCCAAGGAGGGGTGACAATGGCAAGGGCCGCGCTTTCAAAGGAAAGCGCGGCCCTTGCCTATGAGAAAAGGGAGCGCCTATGCGGCGCTCCCTTTTCTCCGGGTCAAGGCTGGCCTTGCCCCTTGCCGGTGGCATAGGCCAGCAGGTCCTTCCACAGGGGATGGCTTTGATCCAGCACCAAGGTGGTGTTCTCATGCAGGGATTTTTCCAGGGCTTGCAAGGAGCGCCAGTAGGCGAAGAAATCCGCGTCCACGCCATAGGCCTGGGCATAGATTTCCAAGGCGGAGGCGTCCCCCTGGCCCCGGATGGCCCCGGCCTCGCTGATGGCGTCCGCCTGGAGCTTGCGGGCCTCCAAATCGGCGGAGGCCACGGCCTTCAGGTAGGCCTCCTGACCCTCGCTGCGAAGCTGCTGGGCCACCTTGGCCCGGTCCGCCTGCATGCGGGCGTAGGTGCTTTCGATGTTGGCGGTGGGCAAGATGGTGCGGTGCACCTGAATGTCCTTCACCTCAATGCCCCTGGGGGCCATGTCCAAATTGATGATGCCCAGGCCCGCGGACAGGGCTTTGTTCAGCGCGTCCTTGTTGCTGACGAAGTTTTCCGCGCTCATGCGGTTGATGGCCTGGACGATGACGGGATGGATCAGGTTGTCCAGCTGGTTTTCCGCCCGGGTCATATTGCCCAGCTTGAGGGTAAACAGCGCGGGATCGGCGATGTACCACTGGGCATAGGTTTTCACGTAATACTGCTTTTTCTCGGCGGTGTTCACTACCTCGCTGTCGCTGACGTAGGTATACATCCGGGAGGAATAGGTCTCCACCCTGTCAATGAAGGGGATCTTCACCTGCAAGCCGCTGCCCACCACCAATTGCACTCCCTCCTGGGTGGAGATTTCCCCCTGGAGCGTATCGGCGAAGCGGGCGTGAAAGTCGTTGCGGTCGTTGAGGATGACGCGCTTGATGACCCCAAAGCGGCTCACAACGCCTTGTTCGGCCTCTCCCAGCACAAAGAAGGCTTCGCTGGCCAAAAGGGCCGCCACGGCCACCAGGAGCGCAACCATCACGATCTTGCCCCAGTTGCGGTTCAGAAAGGATTTGAACTGGGTGTCCCAGTAGTTAATAGGCCGTTCAGGATGGGCGTTCATGTCACAGACCTCCTTCCAAGGCGCCGGTAACGACGCTGGCGCTGCCGCTTTCCCCGTCCAAATCGAGGATTTTGACTACGTCGCTCCCCGGCTCCGCCACGACGATCCGCCCGCTGCGGGACAAAATCCGCTCCATGGTCTCAATGAGGAGGCGGGTGCGGGTCACTTCGGGGGCCGCCTTGTACTTTTCGTACACCGCTTTGAAAATCGCCACTTCGCTTTCGGCGGCGGCCACGGTTTCCGCCTTGTACCCCTCCGCCTGGGTCACCTTTTCATAAGCGCCGCTGCGGGCCTGGGGCAGCACCTCGTTCTTGTACTTTTCCGCCTCGTCCAGCCGCTTGGTCTTTTCGTTCTTGGCGTTGTTCACGTCCTCATAGGCGGCGGTCACCTCCTGGGGGACGGTGATGTTCTGGATGCGCACGTCGTTGATCTTCACGCCGATGTCATAGGTGTCCACCAGGGCCTGGAAATCCGGCAGCACCTGCAGCTCGATCTCCTCCTTGTTCAGCAGCGCGTCGTCCAGGGGGCGGTTTTGGATGTTGCGGCGGATCACCGCCTCAAAGGCGAGTTGAAGGGTTCCTTCCGGATCGTCGATGTCGTAGTGGTAATGCTTCACGTCCCGGATGGTGTACTGGTACACGGCCTCGATGGAGACGATGCAGTCGTCGCTGGTGAGCATGACGCTTTCGTCCACCTCATCCCGGTACTTGGCCGCGGTGCCCGCGGACCCGGAGGTGGTGGTGCGAAAGCCGTATTCCTTGGTGTGGATGGTGGTGACGCTTTCGCTGACCACGCTTTGCACAAAGGGAATCTTCCAATAAAGGCCCGGGCCGTTGCGGCCGGTGACCCGGCCAAAGGTCAGCACCAGCGCTTCCTCGCCCTGGCCTACCCGGTAGACGCTGGAAGCGGCCAGAACGCCGGCTATGACCAGGATCACCAGCAGGACCATCAGGCCCGGTTTCAGCTTCTTGTTCATGAAGGCTCTCCTCTCCTGACAATGTGGGATGGAAAAAGAGTATCATAAACGGATGGATTTGTATAGGTTGGGGCGCTGTGCCGTCGGAAAGGGGGAATCAAAACCAGCTTTTTCTGTCTTAGCGCGCAAGCCGGGCCATCCATTCGCCGGGATACGCCCCCGCCCGGGGTTTTCCGTCCTCCGTGTCCGCGCGCCGCCGTTCCCTTTGGGACGCCAGCGCGCTTATACAAAATTAACACGAACCGGCGTTATGTTTGCACCGCGTTTATACCATAAACGCTATAATCCTGGCGAAGGAGGAAGCGATATGGCTGTGCTGCTGCTGATGGTGTCCATAGGCGTCGTCCTGTACGGCTATCTCCTGGTGCGCCGTTTGGACCGGTTTATACAGCGGGGCGGCATTGTCCAGGAACCGGCGGCTATGGTCCGCAAGGAAATACTGCTATACGGCGGGAAGGATGCAGTCGGCAGGATCGCCCGGGCGCTCGACGAGGCCGCCATCACCTATGACCGCACGGCCGAGATGGACGTCAGGAACGGCGCCGCCTATGATTGGGTCGGCGCTTTCTCGGAGAGTGACGCGGACAACCTGCTGTTTTGCCTGTTGGCAAAAAGGAAGAATGAGAGAATCCATACCCTGGCAGAATGTAATGACAGGATGTATGAAAATGTATTCAAACAAGCCGGTATCACGGCCATCTTGCCAAAGAACGCTCCTGTGGACCAGATACTCGCTTGCCTGAAAGGATGAAAACAGGACCATGGTGTTTTTGGGGAAAATCAGGGTCAATTCCATACAGACGATTGCGCTGGGTTTTGCCGCAATGATATTGCTGGGGGCGCTGCTGTTGTCCTTCCCCGCCGCCAGCCGGGACGGGGCTTCCCTTCCCTTTACCGACGCTTTGTTCACAGCCACTTCCGCCACCTGCGTCACAGGCCTGGTTTTGTATGACACGTATGCCCAATTCACCCCCTTGGGACAGATCGTCATCTTGTGCCTGATCCAAATCGGCGGCCTGGGATTCATGGCGGTGGCCACCCTCTTTTTGATGATCGTCCGCAGAAAAATCGGGCTGATGGAGCGGAGCATTTTGACGGAATCGGTCAGCGCCTTGCAAATCGGCGGCATCGTGCGGCTGATCCGGCGCATCACGGTCTGCACAGCGGTCTTTGAGGGCACGGGCGCGGTGCTGCTGGCCATCCGCTTTTGCCCGCAGATGGGCTTTGCCACAGGCGCTTACTATGCGGTGTTCCATGCGGTGTCCGCCTTTTGCAACGCGGGCTTTGACCTGATGGGGCGCTTTGCCCCGTATACCTCTTTGATTCCCTACCAGAGCGACGCGCTGGTGAACCTGACCGTCATGGCGCTCATTGTCATTGGAGGGCTTGGGTTTGTGGTCTGGGACGACATCATGGAGCACAGGCTCCGCTACGCCCATTACAGGCTGCATACCAAGATCGTGCTGCTGTCCACCACGCTGCTGATCCTGGGAGGCGCTGTTTTATTCTATCTTATGGAAAAGGATAACACCCTGGCGGGGATGGACCCGGAGGGAAAGCTGCTGGCCTCGCTGTTTCAATCGGTCACGCCAAGAACGGCCGGGTTTAACACGGTGGATATCGCCGCGTTGAGCGAGGGCGGAACCGCCCTTTCGATGCTGCTGATGCTGATCGGAGCGTCCCCCGGGTCCACCGGCGGCGGTATCAAAACCACCACGGTGATGGTTATTTTGCTGGCGACCCTGTCCTACATCAGGAATTCCGAGGACATCAACATCTTCCACAGAAGGCTGGAGGGCAATATCCTCAAACGGGCTTATTGCAGCGCAACGATCTATGTCATGCTGTCCATCGTGGGCATCTTTCTGCTCATTACGACGCAGGGCTTGCCCGTGAAGGACGTGGCCTTTGAGGCGCTGTCGGCGATCGGCACGGTGGGCCTGTCCACCGGCGTTACACGGGAGCTGAACACATTTTCACGGATCATTATCATTTTGCTCATGTACAGCGGGCGTGTAGGCAGCCTGACGCTGGCAATGGCCATCATGGCACGGCTAAGCAAGACGGCGGGCTTTAGAAATCCGGAAGAGAAGATCATCATCGGGTAGGAGGAAGACCATGAAAACGGTATTGGTGATTGGCATTGGGCGTTTTGGAAAGCATCTGGCCACAAGGATGGCGGAGCTTGGCAACGAGGTGATGATCGTGGACAAGGAGGAAGAGAAGGTAAACGACCTGCTTCCCTATGTCACACGGGCCCAGATCGGGGACTGCATGGATGAAAAGCTGCTGCGCTCCCTGGGCGTGGGAAACTTCGACATATGCTTTGTATGCATCGGGGACAACTTTCAGGCGTCGCTGGAGATTACGTCTCTGCTCAAGGAAATGGGGGCAAACTACGTGGTGTCCAAGGCGGACAGAACGATTCACGAAAAGTTCCTGCTGCGCAACGGGGCGGACGAGGTCATCCATCCCGAGCGGGACGTCGCGCTGCGGGCGGCGCGGAAGTACAGCGTGCGCAACGTGTTTGAATATTTCGAATTGACCGAGCACTTTTCGGTCTTTGAAGTCGGGGTGCCGGATAGCTGGGTGGACAAGAGCATCAGGCAGCTGAATGTCCGCTCCAGATACCATATCAACATCATCGCTGTCAAGAAAAACGGGGAGATCATCCCCGTTACCAACGCCGAGCATATTTTTGCGAAGGACCAGCATTTGATCATCGCGGGAAATACGAAAGACTGCTCCAGCATGCTGGACATGAAATAGCCTTCGTTATATACTCTGGGCAGGGGAGGTGGCCGCCTTTTGAGGGGAAACAAGAAGGCCGGGGAAACGGCTTGCTCCATCGGGAAGGTGCTGCTTGTGCTGGCGCTGTCCCTGGCAAGCTCGCTTTGGATTGCCTCTTTGGGCGTAGGCAAGGAAAGCGTCATCATGGTGTTTCTGCTGGGCGTCTTGTTTGTGACGGTGCTGACCAAAGGATACCTCTACGGCGTCGCCGCGTCCGTGGCCAGCGTGATGCTGTTTAATTTTTTCTTTACGGAGCCACGGTACACCCTTCTGATTTACAGAGGGGTAGACGTGATGCTGCTGGTGTTTTTTCTTGTGACCGCCATCGTGTCCGGCACGATCACCTCCCGGCTGCAAAAGGAAATGAGCGCTTCCCACCAGAGCGAAATGACCGCGCGGTTGCTTTATGAAGTGACGGAGGACTTTTTGCATGTCACGGGCAAGCGCAACATCCTGCTGCGGGGCATTCAGTATATTTTTGACAATACCGGCTTTGCCAGCCGCATTCTCCTGGAAGGGGACGCGCAGGAGTATCTTGGAGAGCCGCGGCCGGCCCAGCCGGCTCCCCAGGGGGTGGAGATCCCCATACACGGAGCCGCAAAGCCCTTGGGGCGGATCACCGTATACTGTGTGGAGAAGGAGTTGACATTCCAGCAGGAGCTGGTGATCAAAACCGTGGCGGCGCAGCTCGGCACGGCGCTGGACCGGGAATACAGCTACCATGAGCGGGAGGAGATCCGGGTGGCGATGGAGCGGGAGCGCTTGCGGAGCACGTTGCTGCGCTCCGTGGCGCATGATTTGCGCACTCCCCTCACCGCGCTCACCGGAGCAAGCGCCCTGCTGGCGGACGAATTTGACAAGCTGTCTGTGGAGGAGCAAAAGGAGCTGGCCTGCGACATCAGCGAGGAAATGATCTGGCTGGCCAACCTTGTGGAAAATATCCTGAACATGACGCGCATCGGGGAAGGACAGCTTGTGCTGCATAAGGAATATGAGGTCGTGGATGATGTTGTGAACCAGGCGATATCCCATATGTCCCGCATATTGCAAAACAGGCGCCTGGAGGTTTCGCTCCCTGACGAGGTGGTTTCCCTGCCGATGGACGGCACGCTGATCGTACAGGTCCTTGTGAATTTGCTGGACAATGCCGTGAAGCATACGCCCCCCGACGGCAGCCTTAGCCTGAAGGTATACGTTCGCGGGACGGACGTGGTATTTGAAATAACGGATCATGGAAACGGCGTTGACGCGGGGCTGATGGACAGCCTGTTTGACGGGTTTACGACCGGGAAGGACGATATTGTGGACGGGAAACGCGGAATCGGGCTGGGCCTTGCGATCTGCAAGGCCGTTGTCCAGGCGCATGGAGGAAGCATCCGGGCGGAGAATCCACCCTCCGGAGGCGCGCGTTTCGTGTTTAGCCTGCCGGTGGAGGCGGATGGAACATGACCCAGGAGCTCAGCGTATTGGTCATTGAGGACGACAAGTATATCTCAAACTTCCTGTCGGTTTCCCTCAAAAAGGAGGGCTACCAGGCCATGCTTGCCGCCAGCGCGGACGAGGGGCTGTTTCTCTTTTCCTCCAATCATCCCGACGTCGTACTGCTGGACTTGGGGCTGCCGGACAGGGACGGGCTGGAAGTGATCCGGGAAATCCGCGGCTTTTCCAACACGCCCATCCTGGTGGTGTCGGCCAGGGGGCAGGAAAAGGAAAAAATCGAGGCGCTGGATTTAGGGGCGGACGATTACATGACCAAGCCCTTCCACATGGGCGAGCTGCTGGCAAGAATCCGGGTGGTGAAGCGAAAGCTGCAGCAGCAGCCGGCCCCCTCCTCCTCTGTTTTTCACTGTGACGCTTTGACCGTGGACTATGAAAAGCGCAAAGTTTTGGTGGACGGGAATGAAATCCACCTGACCCCGATGGAATACAAGTTGCTTCTTTTGATGATTGCCAACAAGGGCAGAGTTTTGACCCATAACTACATCATGAAAGAGGTGTGGGGCTATGGGGAAACGGGCGATACAAAGAATATACGGGTTTTTATGGCCAACCTGCGGCGCAAAATCGAAAAGAATATCACCAAGCCGAGATTCATTCTGACGGAAATCGGCGTGGGCTACCGCTTCGCGGACGAATAGAGGAAAGGGAGGCGGCGCGCCGGGCTGATCCGGGGAAACGGGGCTTTTCAAAAACCAAATCACGGCCTTGACGCCGTTTTTTCCTTTGCCGGACGCCAAAGCGCGCCGGAAAGCGCCGGGACCGGCCCGGACCCAAGGTGGAAAGGCGGGGGCTTTTGCGGCGTGCGGAGCGGGGGAAATCGCCGCTACCCCCGGATGGAAATTCGTGGTATAATATCCTCCGGTATCCTTGGGCGGGAGAAAGCCGCCCAAACAGGAGGAGCAACGTGGCATTGGATACGATATTGGGTGTTATTTTTGACCTGGATGGGGTATTGGTATCTACGGACCACTGTCACTATCTGGGCTGGAAGCGGATGGCCGACGAGGAGGGCATCCCCTTTGACCGCGCCATCAACGAGCGGCTGCGGGGCGTGAGCCGCATGGAGAGCCTGAGCATCGTTCTGGAAAAGGCCGAAAAGGCGTATTCCCAGCAGGAGAAGGAGGCCATGGCCGCCCGCAAGAACGCATACTATGTGGAACTGATTGGGAAGCTAGGCCGGGAAGATATCCTCCCCGGCACGGCGGAAACCTTGAAGTTCCTGGGGGAGCGGGGCGTGAAGATGGCCATCGGCTCCTCCAGCAAAAACACCCCGCTGATTTTGCGGCAGATCGGCCTGGAGGGCGCGTTTGACGCGGTGGCCGACGGCAACCAGATCAGCCGCAGCAAGCCGGACCCCGAGGTGTTTTTGCTGGCGGCGCGGCTGCTGCGCCTTCCCCCGGCCCAATGCCTGGTGGTGGAGGACGCGGACGCGGGCATCGAAGCCGCCGCCGCGGCGGGCATGCGCTCCTTGGGGGTAGGGTTTGCCGCCGCCAACCCCACCGCCACATACCGGGCCCAGAGCCTGGCCCAGGTGGATTGGAACGAAATCCTGGGCTGATCCCGCCGGGGCCATACCAACAACCAGAGGGGCGCTCCAAAGGCCGCCCAAGGGGAATAGGAGAGAAACCATGCTGAACAAAGCCATTGCCCAGGAGGTCCTGGACGCCGCCCTGTCCACTGGGGGCGATTTTGCGGAGATCTTCTTGGAGGACCGGCGCAACAATGTGCTGATGATGCGCTCGGACCGGGTGGAAACGGTGTCCTCCGGCAGGCTTCACGGCGCGGGCATCCGCGTCTTTGTGGGGCTCAACGCCATTTATACCTATACCAACGACACCCACCGGGAGGGGCTGCTGCGCTGCGCTTTGCAAGCCGCCTCCGCCGTGCGGGAGCGCAAGGCGGGCAAGGCCTCGGCCTCCCTGGAGGAGCGGAAGGTCCCGGGCATCCATCCCATCGCCCTGGCCCCCAGCGCCACCGAGGCCCGCCGGAAGATCGAGGTCCTGCGGCTTTGCAACGCCGCCGCCCGCTCCGCCGGGGAGGAGATCGTCCAGGTGACGTGCAGCTACCGGGATAGCGAGCAGGATGTGCTGATCTGCAACTCCGACGGGCTGTATGTGACGGACCGCCGGGTCTACACCCGGCTGGGCTGCGAGGCCATTGCCGGCAATGGGACGGAAAACCAGAGCGGTTTCGCGGGCCCCGGCGCCATGATGGGTCACGAGCTCTTTGACAGCCGGGTGGACCCGGAAAAGACCGGCCGCAAGGCCGGGGACATGGCGGTGACCATGCTCAAGGCCCCGGTTTGCCCCGCGGGAAACATGCCCGTGGTCATTGACGGCGGCTTTGGGGGCGTGATCTTCCATGAGGCCTGCGGCCACAGCCTGGAGGCCACCAGCGTGGCCTTTGGCCTGAGCGAGTTCTGCGGGAAGCACGGCCAGCAGATCGCCGCGCCCTGCGTAACCGCCGTGGACGACGGCACCATGCCCAATGAATGGGGCAGCGAGAACGTGGACGACGAGGGCCGCCCCACCACCAAGCTGGTGCTGATTGAAAACGGAATCCTGAAAAACTATATGATCGACACCCTCAACGCCAAGCGCATGAACATGCCGCCCACCGGCAGCGGGCGGCGGGAGAGCTACGCCTACGCCCCCACCTCCCGGATGCGCAACACCTACATCGCCGCCGGGACGGACGACGAGGGGGAGATAATCGCCACCATGGGGGACGGCCTGTATGCCAAGAACATGGGCGGCGGCTCCGTGAACCCCGCCACGGGCGAGTTCAACTTCGGCGTGAACGAGGGGTATCTGGTGAAGGCCGGGAAGATCGTCTCCCCGGTGCGGGGCGCGTCGTTGATCGGCAAGGGCGCGGAGATTCTCATGCAGATCGACCGGGTGGGCCGGGATATGCAGATGGCCCAGGGCATGTGCGGCAGCATCAGCGGCAGCGTGCCCACCAACGTGGGCCAGCCCATGATCCGGGTCAAGTCGATGACCGTCGGCGGCCGGGCGTAAGGAGGAAGCGGTATGAACGAATTTTTGAAACAGCTCTTTGAGGAAGCGAAGAAGGCCGGGCTCACCAATGCCGAAGCCTTTGTATTGCAAGAGGAAAGCTTCGACGCCATGGCCATGGAGGGGGAAATTACCAAATACAGCTCCAACGCCACCCGGGGGCTGGGCTTTCGGGCCATGGCGGAGGGGAAGATGGGCTACGCCTCCACCGAGGCCTTTGACCAGGAGGCCGTGCGCCAGCTGGTGAAGGGGGCCCTGGACAGCGCGCGCCTGTGCGAGGATACCGACGCCCAGTTCCTCTATGACGGCAAGGGGGAGATTCCGGCCATCGAGCTGTACAACCCCGCCCTGGAGGAAGTGAGCCCGGAGCAGAAGCTGGACTTCGTACTCCGGCTGGAAAAGGAAGCCAAGGCCTATGACCCCCGGATCGAGAAGGTCGGCGATACCATGGTCTTCACCAGCAAGCAGACGGTGCGCATTGTAAACACCCACGGGGTAGACCAAAGCTATACCCAAAACTACTGCGGCGCGCTGGTGGGGCCCATTGCCCACGAGGGGGACAGCACCACCTCCGGGGAGGAGCTGATCCTACGCCGGAGCTTTGAGGAGCTCAGCGCCAAGGAGCTGGCCGCCTACGCCGCCCAGATGGCGGTGGAGCGCCTTCACGCCAAGCCCATCGCCTCCGGCTCCTACCGGGTAATTCTGGAGAACATGGTGATGACGGACCTGCTGGGGGTGTTCTCCCAGGTGTTTTCCGCAGAAAATGCCCAACAGGGCCTATCCTTGCTGAAGGGAAAGCTGGGAGAAGCCATCGCGGCGGACTGCGTGACCCTGGTGGACGACCCGCTGCTGCCCGGCGGCATGGCAAGCCGCCCCTTTGACGCGGAGGGGGTTCCTTCCGCCAAGCATACCGTGATCCACAAGGGCGTTTTCCAAACGTTCCTCCACAACCTGAAAACCGCCCACAAGGACGGCGTGGCCACCACCGGCAACGCCAGCAAGGCCGGTTACGCGGCCTCGGTGAGGGTATCCCCCTCCAACTTCTATTTCCAGCCCGGCTCCAAGACCCTGGCGGAAATGATGCAGGATGTGGGCAGCGGGGTGCTGATCACCGACGTATCCGGCCTGCACGCGGGCACGGACGCGGTGAGCGGCGATTTTTCCCTTCTGGCCAAGGGCTTCCTCCTGGAGAAGGGACGCAAGGTGAGGCCCCTGGAGCAGATCACCGTGGCGGGAAATTTTTTCGCCATGCTCAAAGCCATTCGGACCATGGGCGGCGACTTGCGCTTTCCCCGCGGGGGCATGGGAAGCCCCAGCGTGGATGTGGGCGAGCTTTCCATCGCCGGGGAATGACAAGTTGACAGGGCTCCCTGAATACGATATGATAGTTTCCTTCGCGAGGGAGTAGTGAGCGTGGCGATGCGTTGCAAGTCAACATACCGGCCCTGGGCCTGGCTTGCATGAAAAAACGAGACTCGGCGGCGGCTTTTGCCGCGCCCGGGTCTCGTGCAAAACGATTTCGGGCGTTGCGTACCACGCCCGATTTTGTTTGGAGGGATCGGTATGGAGCTGGTGCTGATCGCGGTGAGCCTTTCCATGGACGCCTTTGCGGTTTCCATGTGCAAGGGCCTGGGAATGAAAACCCTGCGCTATGCCCATGGGGCTGTGATTGCGCTGTTTTTCGGGGTTTTCCAGGCTGTCATGCCGCTGATCGGCTGGTTATTGGGCAAGCAGTTTGAGCGCTATATCGCCTCTGTGGATCATTGGATCGCCTTCGGGCTGTTGGGGTACATCGGCTGGAAAATGATCTGGGACGCCACCCACGAGCAGGAGGAGAGCGGCTTTTGCCCTGTGGACCAGAACATCCACTACAAAGAGCTGTTCATCCTGGCGGTGGCTACCAGCATTGACGCTTTGGCCGTGGGCATTACCTTCGCCTTTTTGCAAACCCCCATTTTCCCCGCCATGCTGCTCATCGGCGGGATCACCGCTGTGCTTTGTTTTGGCGGGGTGCTGCTGGGGCACCGCTTTGGCATCCGCTATCAAAAAAAGGCCCAGGTGGCGGGAGGCACGGTGCTTATCACCATTGGCCTGAAGATTTTGCTGGAGCATTTGGGCGTCATCACGCCGTAACGCCGGAGGAAACAGGCTCCCTGGGCCGCAGGCGGATCAGGACTCCCCTTCCCTTTGGCCGTCCTCCCGGATGGCTTGCAAAAGCTCCGCCTGCCTGGCCTTGATCTCCTCCAGGTCCATCACCGTGCCGGTGCCCTGGCAGGCATCGCACCGGTAGCCGCAATCCGGGCAAACGCAGTCCTTTTTCCCGCTTTCGGACTGGATCATATACGCGTCACAACAGGGGCATCCGCAGCGCATGGGGGTTCCTCCTTTTCGTCATGGGGGTGGCGGCCTCCCTGATTCTATCACAATTGCCAAGCATCCGCCAATATGCTATACTCTTTGAAGATTTTTGGCGGGGGAGGCAAATGCCCGTGAAGCGCAAACGCGGATGGCTGGCGGCCTTGCTGGCGGGGAGCCTGCTGGCCTTCTCCGGCTGCCAGGAGGCTTCCCAGCTGGACAAGCTATCGGCCCTGGCGGAGTGGATCACCGGCCAGGGCTATGCCTGTACCTATGATACGGAAGCCCGGGCGGCGGCGGACATTCCCGTGCCCATTGGGGACCAGTCCCTGTGGATTCCCTTTCAGGTGGAGGGGGAGGAGCTGCTGGTTTACTTTGACACCAGCAACCGAGCCAAACAGCTGGCCCAGCAGTTCTGCGGCGACGCGGCCTATGGAACATCCGCAGCTTTCGGGCTTCGCTTCATCGTCAATTACAGGGGAGGGGACCCCGGCATCCTGGCGCTGCTGGAGGCCATGGCGGCGGCATAACAAGGCTACCGCTTGCCGGGAATTGATCCTGAGGAGGGACACCATGGAAAGCCGACTCAAGCTGATGACCATTTTGGGAACCCGCCCGGAGATTATCCGCCTGGCCGCGGTGATCAAGCAGTGCGACGAGGTCTTTGAGCACGTTTTGGTGCACACCGGCCAGAACTATGATTATGAGCTGAACCAGGTGTTCTTTCAGGATTTGGGGCTGCGGGCGCCGGACCTGTACCTGGACGCGGTAGGGAAGGACCTGGGGGAGACCATCGGCAGCATCATCGCCAAAAGCTATCAGGCCTTGGCAGAGCAAAAACCGGACGCGCTGCTGATTTTGGGGGACACCAACTCCTGCCTGTCGGCCATTGCCGCCAAGCGGCTGCATATCCCCATCTTCCATATGGAAGCGGGGAACCGCTGCTTTGACGAGTGCCTGCCCGAGGAGACCAACCGCCGCATCGTGGACCACATCGCGGACGTCAATTTGTGTTACAGCGAGCATGCCCGCCGCTACCTGCTTGCCGAGGGCAGGCCCAAGGAGCGGACCTTTGTGACCGGTTCGCCCATGGCCCAGGTACTGAAAGCCAACTGGCAGAGCATCCTCGCCTCCGACGCCCTCAGCCGTCTGGGGCTGGAGAGGGGCCGGTATATTCTGCTCTCCGCCCACCGGGAGGAGAACATCGACACAGAGGAAAATTTCTTCAGCCTGATGAACGCCGTGAACGCTCTGGCCCAGAAGTACGGCCTGCCGATTTTGTACTCCTGCCATCCCCGGTCGGCCAAGTGGATTGAAAAGCGCGGCTTTGTCTTTGACAAGCGGGTGCGCCAACACAAGCCCCTGGGCTTTCACGATTATAACTGCCTCCAGATGAACGCCTTCGCGGTGGTATCGGACAGCGGCACCTTGCCGGAGGAAAGCAGCTTCTTCCTCTCCATGGGCCATCCCATTCCCGCCGTGTGCATCCGCACCTCCACCGAAAGGCCGGAGGCCATGGAAAAGGGGCACTTCATCCTGGCGGGGATCACCACCCGGCAGGTGCTGCAAGCGGTGGACACCGCCGTGGCCATGAACGAAAAAGGGCTGCTGGGCTCCCCTGTACCGGATTATGGGGACGAAAACGTCAGCGTGAAGGTTGTGAAGCTGATTCAAAGCTATACCGGCGTCGTGGACAAGATGGTCTGGCGCAAGGCATTGGAATAGCACTTTCCACGCAGTTTCAGAGGAGGGCGTCTCATGTTCAGGAATAAGACCTTGCTGATTACCGGGGGAACGGGCAGCTTCGGCCAAACCGTGCTCAAGCATTATCTTCATACGGAAATCGGCGAGATTCGCATTTTCAGCCGGGATGAAAAGAAACAGGACGACCTGCGCAAGGCCCTGAAAAGCGACAAGGTGAAGTTTTACCTGGGGGATGTGCGCAACATCGACAGCGTGCGGGAAGCGGTCAAGGGCGCGGATTTCATCTTTCACGCCGCGGCCCTCAAGCAGGTGCCCAGCTGTGAGTTCTTCCCCATGGAGGCTGTGCGCACCAATGTGCAAGGCACGGACAACGTGCTGTCCGCAGCCATCGACGCGGGGGTCAGGCGGGTGATCTGCCTGTCCACGGACAAGGCGGCCTACCCCATCAACGCCATGGGCATCAGCAAGGCGATGATGGAGAAGGTGGCCGCCGCCCGGGCCCGCACCGTGGAGGCGGAGCAAACCACCATCTGCTGTACCCGCTACGGCAATGTGATGGCCAGCCGGGGCAGCGTCATTCCCCTGTTTGTGGAGCAGCTTTTGGCCGGGCAGCCCTTGACCCTGACCGATCCCGGCATGACCCGCTTTCTGATGAGCCTGGACGAGGCCGTGGATTTGGTGGCCTATGCCTTTGCCAACGGAAGGCCCGGGGAGTTGTTTGTGCAAAAGAGCCCGGCCTGTACCGTGGGGGATTTGGCCCAGGCGGTGGTCCGGCTCTTTGGCCGGGAGGACCACCCGATCCATGTGATCGGCAGCCGGCATGGAGAAAAGCTCTATGAAACGCTGCTGACCCGGGAGGAAAAGGTGCGCAGCGTGGATAGGGGAAATTATTTTTCCGTCACGGCGGAGACCCGGGATTTGAACTACGACAAGTATTTTGTAAAGGGCGAGGTCATCACCCAGGACGCCTCCGATTATACCAGCCACAACACCGCCCGGCTGGACGTGGCGGCTGTGATGGAAAAGCTGAAAAGCCTGGAATACATCCAGGAAAAGCTGGCGGAGAACAAAAGATAGGGGAGAGACGCGGCCATGCCCACCGTAACCCTGGGGAGAACCAACCTCACCGTGGAGAAAAACGGCTTCGGCGCCTTGCCCATCCAGCGGATTTCCAAGGAGGAGGCCCAGGGACTGCTGAAAAGGGCCTATGAAGGCGGCATCACCTTTTTTGATACCGCCCGGGCCTATACCGACAGCGAGGAGAAGATAGGCCGCGCCCTGTCCGGCGTGCGCCGGAACCTCGTCATTGCCACCAAGACCCACGCCCAAAGCGCGGCGGAGTTCCGGGCGCATCTGGAGACCAGCCTGCGCCTGCTGCGCACGGAATATGTGGACATCTACCAGCTCCATAACCCCTCCTTCTGCCCCAAGCCCGGGGGAGAGGACGGGCTGTATGACGCCATGCTCCAGGCCCGGGCCCAGGGGAAGGTGCGCTTCCTCGGCATTACCAACCACCGCCTCCCTGTGGCCCGGGAGGCCGTTGCCAGCGGGCTGTATGACACCCTCCAGTATCCCTTTCATTATCTGGCTACCCTCCAGGAAGAGGAACTGGTGCGCTCCTGCGCGGAAGCAAAGATGGGCTTTATCGCCATGAAGGCCCTGTCCGGGGGCCTGATTACCCGGCCCGAGGCCGCCTACGCCTTCCTGGCCCCTTATGAACATGTGATCCCCATTTGGGGCATACAGCGGGAGCGGGAGCTGGAGGATTTCCTCCGCTTTTTCAAGGACCCGCCCCGGATGACCCCGGAGCTGGAAGCGGTGATCCAAAAGGACCGGGAGGAGCTGGCGGGGAACTTCTGCCGAGGGTGCGGCTATTGCCTGCCCTGTCCTGCGGGCATTGAAATTTCCGACTGCGCCCGGATGTCCCTGTTGATCCGCCGCGCCCCCTCGGAGCAGTACCTCTCCCAGGCATGGCGGGAGAAGATGGACCGCATTGAGCAGTGCACCCATTGCGGCCGTTGCAAAAGCAAGTGCCCGTATTCGTTGGACACCCCCCGGCTGCTGGAGGAGAACCTCAAGGATTACCGGGAGCTGTTGGCCGGCAAGCCCCTGGAGCGGGCGTGGAACTCCTGAAAGCCTAAAAAATGCTGCCCTGAAGAAATGGGAAAGAACAGCAAAAAGACTTGCGCTTTCCCTGGGCCTCATGTAGAATAGAGAAGCCGTGTGTATGATGACGGCTAAGTCCTGTGCGATTTCAAGACGTGAACCCTGTCAGGTCCGGAAGGAAGCAGCAGTAAGCGTAGTTTGAAATGTGCTGCGGGGTCGCTTGGCCTGAATACACCGGTTTTTGAAAATTTGGAGAGATACAGGGGGAAATGATTTTGAATTACGGGCATGTAATGGCAAGTGATCCGGAAGTGTTTCAGGCCATGCAAAACGAGGTGGACAGGCAAAGGGAGCATATCGAGCTGATCGCCTCGGAGAACTTTGTCTCCCCGGCCGTGCTGGAAGCCATGGGCTCCCCCCTGACCAACAAATACGCCGAAGGCTACCCGGACAAGCGCTATTATGGCGGCTGCCAATACGTGGACGTGGTGGAGAACCTGGCCAGGGACAGGGCCAAGCGGATTTTTGGCGCGGACCACGCCAATGTCCAGCCCCACAGCGGAGCCCAGGCGAACATGGCCGTTTATTTTGCCATGCTGGAGCCCGGGGACACCGTTTTGGGCATGAACCTTTCCCATGGCGGGCACCTGACCCATGGCAGCCCCGTGAACATGAGCGGCAAATACTTCCGATTCGTGCCCTATGGGGTGGACGAGCGCACAGGGTATATCGACTACGATCAGGTCCGCCAAATCGCCAAGGAGCACCGGCCCAAGATGATCGTGGCGGGAGCCTCCGCCTATCCCCGGGCCATCGCCTTTTCCACGCTCCGGGAGATCGCGGAGGAGGTGGGCGCTTACCTGATGGTGGACATGGCCCATATCGCGGGCCTTGTGGCCGCGGGGTTCCATGAAAATCCGGTGCCCGTGGCGGACTTTGTCACCACCACCACCCACAAAACCCTCCGGGGGCCCCGAGGCGGCATGATCCTCTGCAAGGAGGAATATGCCAAGGCTGTGGACAAGGCGATTTTCCCCGGCACCCAGGGCGGCCCCCTGATGCATGTGATCGCCGCCAAAGCCGTTTGCTTCCAGGAAGCGCTGCAACCCGCCTTCAAGGACTACCAAGGCCGGATCGTGGAGAACGCGAAGGCCCTGGCCCAGGCGTTGTTGCAGAAGGATATCCATCTGGTATCCGGGGGCACGGACAACCACTTGATGCTCATCGACCTGAGCAACACCCAGCGCACGGGCAAGGAAGTGGAGCAGCTGCTGGGGCTTAGCAACATTACGGTGAACAAGAACACCATCCCCGGCGAACAGCGCAGCCCCTTTGTCACCAGCGGCGTGCGGGTGGGCACCCCCGCCGTCACCACCCGGGGCATGACCCAGGGGGACATGGAGGTCATTGCGGGCTTTATCAAGCGGATCATCGTGGACGGCGAGGAGGCCTGCCCCGCCGTGAAGCGGGAGGTCCATGAATTCATGGCGCGCTTCCCGCTGTATGAAGGCTTTCCCAATGCCTAAGAGCGCGACCTCCTATGCCAAAGGGCTGACGGGGGAGGAGAAAGCGCTGGAATATTTGATGAAAAGGGGAATGGCGCCGCTGGAAAGGCGGTACCATTCCCCTTATGGCGAAATTGACCTGATCATGCAGGACGGAGACGCCATCGCCTTTGTGGAGGTGAAGGCCCGAAGCGCGGGCCGCAGGGGCGCGGGGCTTTGCGCCATCACCAAGGCCAAGCAGAGGCGGCTGGTGCAAACGGCGTTGGCGTATATCGCCCAGCACAGGCCGGAGTGCCCCTTGCGCTTTGACGCCCTGGAGATCACGCCCCAGGGCATCGTGTATGTGAAAAACGCTTTTGACGCCGGCGCGGACTTCGGCTGACAGCCGGGCCCGCTTTTTAGTATTCGCCTTGGCTGTAGGTATAGCGCGTCACCAGCCAGGGCTTGCTGTTGTACATGCCAAAGACGTCCGCATAGAGGCGGTAGCTCGTCCCCTCCACCCAGGTGGTGCGGGAGGAGTTCTCCACAAAGATGGTCACCGGGCTTTCCGGGGTGCCGCATTCCATATAGGCCCGCTGGGGCTTGGTGGTCTCAATGGAGGTGATCACGCCTATGCAGATATAAACCTGGCTGTTCTTTTTGCGCAGTTCCAAATTGTTCATCAGATCCGTATAGTCCTTGACGATGTCCCAGGCCTTGCGGGAATATACGTCAATGGAGGGCACGTAGTATATCACATGCTCCACCGTGGTGGTTTTTTTGCCTGGGGAGTCCGCGGTGATGGTGATGACGTTGTCGCCGATTTTGTCAAAGACGGCCTTGAAGGAGAAGGTGCCGTCCTTATCGGTGTTGGTGATGTTCAGGTCCGTATGGGGGGAGAGCACCTTCACCACCGCGCCGGGCAGCGTAGTGGCCCGGATGGTCACGGTCTTGTCCGTGCTGCGGGAGGTGATGTCCGAAGCCAGGTCCAGGGGGATTTCCTGCTTCTCCCGAAACAGGGTCACCCGCAGGGAGTTCTCCCGGCAGTACTGGCTGCGCACCACAATGTCAAAGTAGTTCTCGCCAATGGGCTGCACGGTGGCGTTGTAGCTGACGGTTCCGCCCTCGGTGTTCACCAGGTCCGAGTAGTCCTCCCCGTTGATGGTGACGTGGCTGCCCTCCCGCACATAAAAGACGATGTTGTACATGGCGGTGCTGACTATTTTGTAGGGGTTGTCCGGCGTAGCCAGCTCAATGGGGGACAGGGGAATGTCAATATCGTAATGGATGGGCTCCAGGGGCTGCTGCTTCCCGCTCTGGGTCATGAGGTAGGGCGTGAGGGTGACGGACATGGTCTCTTGCAGATAATCCTCAAAATCGTCATACCAGATGTGGTCCGGAATGTCAAAGGTGGCGACGCCCCCGGTGACAATGGCGGAGCTGCGGAGCTCCCGGATGGTGATGCGCTGGCCTTCCTTGCCGGGGATGGTGATGGTATGGGCGGCCAAGTCGTCCCGGATGGTGGGGGTGACGGTCACCTGCTCCACCTGCTGCTGCTGCCCGGCCTGCACCATGGGCAGCACCACGGTCCAGCCCAGCCAGGCGGCCACAAGCACGGAAGCCACGATCAGAAGGGTTCGTAGAACTCTGCGCCTTCCGATCCGCCGAGGAGCCCAAGTGCCGGTCGGATGCATCCGCAGGGAATGCTCGTACTCATCCTGGCGGGATTGGAAGGGGATATAGGCGCTGGTATCGTGATACCCGTCATAAACGGGCTGATCCTCCGGGGATTCATTCATGTTCTGGATGCGCTGGGTTACCCCGTAGCCATAGGGGTTATTCTCCCGCTGGCGGGGGGCTGCATCCCGGTATTTTTGCGTATAGACAATCTGGGCGTCCTCCTCTACCTCCCCCTCCTCGATCAGGGAGGGGTCCACAGGCCTGAGGGTGGCCTCCGGGTTATCGTAGGCGGAGAAAAAGGTACCCCGGTTGCTGGTGGTGCGGACCGTGCGCCCCGAGGGGGCCAGGCCCCTTTGGGCCGCCGCCGCCCGCAGGTGGCGCTGCTTGATTTCCCCTTGCAGCTTGCGGGCCTTCAGCTCCGCCATTTCCTTTGCCAGGGCGTCCCGGGGGTCCTGGGTGGCGTCGATGTTTCCCGCCTCGTCCACCCGAAGATAGGCGGAGGATTTGTCCTTGTCCTTCAGCTCGTTCTGCCAGGCGGGAGGCTGGCTGGAGAAAAAGGGCTCCGCCCCCTCCAGGGGCTGTCCACAATAGAAGCAATGCGGCAAGGAGGACTGATTCCATTTTCCGCAGTTTGGGCATTTCATCCTGGGTTTCTCCTTTGCAAGGGCGCAGATGGGCGGAGGGGCGGACCGCTCCGGCTATCCCTGTGAATCCGTCAAGCCTGATACTTCCAAGAACCGGTATTGCCAGTGCATGTATTGGTCCAAAAGCGCCGCCAGCTCCATGGCCCGTTCCTCGCCGGCGGGGTGGTCCGACAGGTAGGCATCCAGAATATATTCAAAGGCCTCGTCGTCGTCGTACTCATTTTCCCCGGAATTTCCCTCTTCATCCAAAACCTGGGAGAGCCGCATAAACCCCAGGTCGTGGGAGATAAAGGCGTCCAGGATGGCGGGCAGCTCCGCCCCAAAGGGCCGGGCAATCCCCCGGTCCACATGGGAGGCGATGTACTCCCTGGCCTTTTCCCGGTCATATCCGTTCACGCGTTCCAGTCCTTCCGTTGGGGAATTGTTTTACAGCTCATTGTACCTGATCCGGGGGGCGTATGCAAGCGGGAGGGGAGGACAGCGGAAATAGAGGGGTGGGGAAGAGATGAGGGCCGTGGGCAATGAAAAAGACGCCCCGAAGGACGGGCCAGCGCTTTGATGGACGATGCTTTGCCTGGCTTTGCACAAGTGATGACATCCCGGGCAGTTTGATGTTTTTACGGGCTCTTTCCCTCTTGAAACCGGTCAATCAGGCCAATGAGCGTGAGAAGGTCCTTATCCGTAAGAGAGCGCATTCCATCCAACGCCTTTTGGATTAAAATCGGTTCCGCGGCGCTGTCGTCAAAGAACGCCTTGGGCGTCACATTGAGATAATTGCAAATATAGAGAAATTCTTCCAGGGAGGGCAGCGAGCGTCCCGATACGATATTCTGAATATAGCTGCGGCTATGCCCAAGGTCCAGGCTCATCTTATATTCGGAGACGCCTTTTTTACTACGCAATTCGGCAATGCGCCTGCGTATGAATTCGGTGTCCATCCTCTTTCACCTCACGATCGCATCTCTATTCTATCCTTGCGACAGCGTGAGAATACACGTTTATAGCGGCTGTTTATATTGAATGATACCGCTATAAATAGTATAGTTTGCAAAACAACATCGGAAGGAGGGATGGAACATGAACCGCAAAGAACGGAAGGCCGCCGAAAGCGCGATCAAACAGATCGCGGCTCGTGAGGGTAAGACTATTGTATATATCAAAGAGCAAATGCAGATGGCTATGCTAAACGGACTGCGCAGTGCTGACCCCCGAATAAAAGCGTATTGGGACCGTATTCCCCGCCAGGGTACATATCCCACGCCGGAGGAGTGGATGGTTCATGCCGCCGGTATTCTCAGAAAAAGCGGAAACCGTGATGGCTGAGGCGGAAAAGAGACGGTATGGGCGGCGCTTAGGCGGCCTTCTCCCTTCAAAGCGAAACGCTTTGGAGGGTGGGGATGCCGGATGGGCTTGATGACAGCAAAGAGCATGATTTCTACTGAAATCATGCTCTTTGCTGATGGCCCGCAACGCCCCGAAGGACGTCCCTTGGCCCAAGGAGAAGGGGCGTTACACGCGCCGAACTTCCTTGATTTTCGCCGCCTTGCCTTGCAGATTGCGCAGGTAGTACAGCTTGGCGCGGCGCACCTTGCCCTGGCGAATGATCTCGATGTGATCCACCCGGGGGGAATGCAAGGGGAACGTACGCTCTACCCCGATGCCGTAGGACACGCGGCGGACCGTAAAGGTCTCCCGGATGCTGCCGTTGCGGCGGGCGATAACCGTACCCTCAAAAGCCTGAAGACGCTCGCGGCTGCCTTCCACAACCTTTACAAAAACGCGAACAGTGTCGCCGATATGAAAGGCGGGCAGATCGGTGCGAAGTTGAGCCTTCTCGATGGAACGAATGATCTCACTCATTTCATGGGCCTCCTTCCTTCATAGACGTTCGTGCCTGAAAGCCATTCGCTTCGACAGAGGACCGCCCGTTGATAACAGCAGGTATTATATCATGCAAGGGGAGCAGTATGCAAGGGGTTGGAGAAAGAAATGCAAGAATCCTTTGCAAAATCATGGCCTTTATCCCAACACGACTGTGAGGATCTCGTGCCCCTGTACCTCTCCGCGCCAGCTTTCGCCGCCCGGCAGTTGCAAAAAGAACGGCTTTGCCTCTTCCCCGCGATTCAAAAGCACGGCCACAAGGCTGCCATCCGGGTTCTGAAACGCCGTGGCCTCTATTTCCGCACAGTAACGGGACAATCCAATGCGCTTTGCGCCAGGTTGAATGTGGCGGCTGAACTGCCCGATATAGTAGTATGACGCCTGCTTTACCAGCTCCCCCCGCCCGTTGGTCATGATGGGGGCTTGGCAGAAGTTTCCCACATGATTGGGCCCGCCCTGGGCGTTTAAAAGCAGGTTCCAGTCGAGGAAGCCTTGCATGCCCGCATTCAGGTTGCCCAGCATGTCATGGGCGTACATCTCGGCCTTGTCCGTCTCTCCCGCCTGGGAAAAGCGGCTGAACTCCACGCATCCTTCGGAAAAGAGCATGGTGAGCTCCGGATATTTCCGGGCCGTCATGGCTACGTTTTCAAAATGGTCCCCGGTGTACCAATGGAAAGCCACGCCCCTTACGTACTGGGCAGCGTCAGGATTGGACAGGGTTGCCATGGTCCGCAACAGCATACGTTCCTTGTTGTGGTCCCAAATGAAAATCTGCACATCCCCAAGGCCTGCCGCCGCCAGCGCCGGGCCCAGATGCCGGGCAATGAACGCGCCCTCCTCCTGGGCGGTGTAAAGGCAGCTATCCCAAGTCTGCGTTGCTTCCGGCTCGTTTTGTACCGTCACCATGGTTACAGGGACCTTGGCCTTCCGGTAGCGCTTGACGTACTCCACAATGCACTGGGCCCAACGGCCGGCATACTGCTCCAAAAGCCGCCCGCCATGGTTCATCTCTCCGTTGGTCTTCATAAAGGGCGGCGGGCTCCAGGGGGATAACAGCAGCTGGAAGCTTTCTCCCACCGCTTGGCGGGCTCTTTCGATCATGGGCAGCAGATAGCGTTCATCCCGTTCCAGGGAAAAAGTGGAAAGGTCTTCATCCCCGGGGTCTTGGACACAGGCATAGTTTCCCAGGCTGAAATCGCAGCTGCCCATGTGGGCGCGGCCCAGGGTATAACCCAGGCCCTCCTTGGAAAAATACGCCTGGATGAGCGCGTCTTTTTGGTCCGGCGCAAGATTCTCATAGGTGGCGCCTGAGGCCTCGGTGAAGGCGCCGCCAAACCCCAAGACCGTCTGGTATTGGATCTCCGGGTACAGGCAGATCAAGTGCCTGTGGCCGGCATTTTCCATGGGGAGGGCCAGCTCCTCCCAGTAACGGCCTTCTGGCAAATGGGTACGGATGGCCATGGCTTTCATCGGTCGATCACTCCGGTATTCTGATAGGGCAATATCACGGCAGGATATTGCCCGCGGCCAGGTAAATACGGTACCACTCCTCCCGGGTAAGCCGGATATCCCCCGCCTTGCGGCAGTCCTCCAGCCGCTGGCTGTTGGTGGTGCCCGTCACCACCTGAATCCCCGCCGGGTGCCGCAAAAGCCACGCCACCGCGATGGTGGTGTTGGCCACGCCGTATTGTTCCGCCAGGGCATCAATGACAGCGTTGAGCTCCGGGAACTTCGGGTTGTCCAGAAAGACCCCCTCAAAGAATCCATACTGGAACGGGGACCAGGCCTGGACGGTAATGTCATGGAGATGGCAATAGTCCAGCACGCCACCATCCCGGCCCAGGGAGGCGTTGTCAGACATATTCACATGGATGCCCTGGTCGATCATGCCCGTGTGCATAATGCTCATTTGCAGCTGGTTGGCTACCAGAGGCTGGCGCACAGCCTTTTTCAAAAGCTCCATCTGGTAAGGATTCTGATTGGATACGCCAAAATGCCGCACCTTGCCGGAGCGCTCCAGCTCATCAAAGGCAGCGGCCACCTCCTGGGGCTCCATCAGCGCATCCGGGCGGTGCAGCAGCAATACATCCAGGTATTCCGTGCGCAACCGCTTCAAAATCCCGTCCACGGAGGCGAGAATATGCTCCTTGGAGAAATCAAAGAGGCCCTTGCGGATGCCGCATTTGGACTGCAAAATCAACTCCTTGCGCAAAGAGGGGGTCATGCCCACGGCCTGGGCAAAGAGTTCCTCGCACCTGCCGCCTCCGTAGACATCCGCGTGGTCAAAAAAGTTCAATCCGGACGCCAGGGCGGCGTCAACAAACCCTTTCACATCCTCCAAGTCCATGTTCCGAAACCGCATACAGCCTACCGCCACCACAGGCACCTTCAAACCGCTGGTTCCCAGCTCCATCTTCCGTACTGCCATTGCTCTGTTCCTCCTTTGTCAAGATTGTACATGTGCAAAGGGCCAAGGGGGGGTGAAAAGCTTCCCACGCGGGAATCCGCTTTCCTTCGTCCAAGGCCCGAGGCCCCACGCCTTCCTACCGCGTTCAAGCCACGGCAGCCAGCCCCGGCCATAGAACGCAGCTGTGGCAAGGAACGGTCCGCTAACAACGGCAATGGAAAAGCAGAATCAGCCCGTGGGGCGGGATGGCACATGGCCCTACCCCTTTCCGGTTCTAGCGCTTTTCGCCGGTCCACCGCAACGCATTGTGAAGAAGCATGCGGAAGGCTTCGTGGCCGTAGACCTGGTTGTCATGCCCGCAGGCCGTTGCAAATACTTTGCTGTTACGGTATTGCCGCGCCCAACCCACGTTTTTCATACCAACGGAGCATTCGCAGGACAGCAACAGCTGATTGCCTGGCTGGTCGGGCTCTCCGATGGTGTAAGTCTCATCAATCAGGGTAAAATCCTGTATCCCCTGGGTGACCGGGTGGGAAGCATCCTCCACACGCACCCTCACCGCTGTATTCTGGTGGTAGGAAAACAGCCCGTCCTCCAAACGGATGCTGATGCCGGATACGTCGGTATACAGGTCCCAATGCTTGAAACACAGCAGTGCGTGGTGCATCAATACAATGCCCTGACCGGTGGAGCCAAGGACATTTTCCATATAGTGGCGCAAAGGAGAACCTTCCTCTGGAATGGGGATGTTCATATTGTACCATAGCACCGTATCGTAGACAAGCTGGTTCAGCGCGTCCCTCACAAACAGGTCCACAGGTTGCACATAGCATTCACAGTCCTCAAAGGAATCCAGCATTTTTTGAAAGCCTATCACGTCGTATTCGTGATTTTCCACCAATACGGCCACCTTGGTTTTACGCATATGCCTCCCTCCTTTCAAGGGGAGAGGGCGGGCATTTGCCCGCCCTCTGAGCGCTTCCGCGGGAGTGGTTACCGGTATACCTGCTCCCTCAAAGCTTGCAGATACCGGAGCGTGAAATCCGTTTCAAACTTGTAATCCACTTCCTTGGCTCCGTTGGTGGGGACCCATGGGCAGGCGGCGGATACGCCCTTATCGTATCCGGCATCCCGCAGCACGCTGAACAGGTGGGTAAGGATCTCTTCCCGCTTGCCCACGTTGGGCTGCGCCCCGCCGTCGCCCTGAATATGCACATTCAGGCAGTATTCCGGAGCCTTGAGAATGTCTTCCAGGGGCTGTTCCAGTTCCAGGAAGTAGTTGAGATCCGCCATGACCTTCACGCTTCTGCGGCCCGTTCTTTTGGCAAACTCAATTCCTTCCAGGTAGCGGGGGAACAGCGTATCGGCCTCGGCCTGGGGCTCCAGGGCGATCTCCATGCCGTACTTTTCGGCCATGTCGGCCATGATGTTGATGGAGCTGATGCCCTGGTCAATGGCCTTGTTCCTGTCGAATCCATCCTGGCAGCGGAAGTGGCCGCCCCAGCAACCGGCGTATTTGACCCCCAATTCGCTCATGCGCTTGAACTGCGCCTCCAGGGACCAGAGGATGACGTCGCGGTTGTAGAACTCGCCGCTGGCTCCCTTCCAAGAGGTTCCGGGGCCAAGCAAATGGCTGGTCACCGGCGTGGGCCGCCCATCGGCCTGATAGGCGCTCTTCCATTCCTGCCACTCTTTTTCGCACAGGATTGCCGAGCAGTGCATGCTGGCGGGAACCTCGAAGTACTCCCACCCCCTGTCCAGGATCTTCAGGGGGACCACATCCACCACAATGCCAATTTGAAACGCTTTGCTCATGATTTTCACGCTCCTACTTCTTGCGTTGTCAGTCCTCGTACCGGGCGGGATGCTCAGCCATAAAATCGGCGAACTCCTGGGCAATGGCCGCCGTCTTTTCCTGGTAATCGCCGTAGGCATAGGCTTGCAATTCCTCAAAGGGCACTTCCCCCGTCACAAAGCGCACTTCCAGGCTGTTCAGGGTCTGGACCTCATCGGGGAATTCCACGCCGATCTTATCCAGCATCTTGGTAAAGGGGATGTATACCTTGGTGGTAGCCTTGTCCGCCGCACCGGCCTCCGCCTGCCATTTGGCGATCATCTCCGGGGTGGAGCCGCCCATCAGCGCCTGCATGCCCTTGTACGCGTTGGCAAAGGCGAACATGTTGCTGGTGACCTTGGTGCGGGCTTGCGCCTGCTCCTCAGTGCGGTCTACGGTGCGGGTCTCGATGTCATATTCGTTGTAATGCAGCCCGGCAATGCCCATCTGCATCATCACAAAGCCTTCCTCGGAGTCCGCCCAGTCCAGCAGGCGAAGAACCGCGTCGACATGCTTGGAATTGGCGTTCACGTAGTAGGCCATCCAGGCGGAGGGCGGCATGGCGTACAGGGGTTTGTCTTCAGCCTTGAGAACCAAGGGCTTGCAGAAGACGTAATCGTCGGGGTTCAGGCTGTACTTCTCCAGGATGTTGCTGGTGAAGTTGGATTCCGACGCGCCCACGATGCCCACGCGGCCCTGGGCGAACTTCTCCACATCCTCGTCCGCCTTGTGGGTGACGAACTCCCGGTCGATGATCCCCTCTTCGTACAGGCTGCGCAGCAGCTTGATGTACTCCGCGTAGCCGGACTTTAGCGCCCGCAGCCTGGCGCTGCCGTCCGCGTCCGGGGTGCCATGGTGCCAGCTGGAAATGGAGTACGCCATGGAGAGGTAATCGTTGCGCAGATGCCAGATGCCGGAATCCATGGAGGTTTGGTTCGCGCCGAAGCTGGCGCCAAAGGTATCGTCCTTGCCGTTGCCATCGGGGTCTTCCAAGGTGAAGGCGCGGCATACCTCGATGTATTCCTCCACGGTGGCGGGCGCTTCCTTGCCAACCTTGGTCAGCCACGCCTTGTTGATCAGGAAGCCCCATTTGTCGTAGGAATTGGCCCGGGGCAGGCCATAGATGCGGCCGTCCGCCAGGAATTCACAGTCGCCCAGCTGTTCCTTGGTGTGGTTGGCGGCGATGTTGGGGTATTGGTCAATCAGGTCCGTCAGGTCCAGCAGCAGGCCGTCCTCTGCCCATTCCTTGGCGGCGATGTCCGCGCCATAGTGCACCAGATCGGGCATGTCGCCGGTGGAGACCAGCATCTTGACCCGGTCCCCATAGCTGCTCAGGGGTGGAGCTTCGATGAGCAAACGAATGCCCAGGCGCTCCTCAATGTACTGAATCACGGGGTTGTTCTCCAGCACCACTTCCGGGTTGATTTGGAGCACGGCGGTGACTTCCACCGGCTCGGCGGCTTCCGCGGACGCGAAGGCGGGAAGTGCCAGCAGCATCAGCGCCGCAAGCGCCAGGCTCAGAATCCTTTGGGTCATAATGAATCCTCCTTTATTTTTTATCCCATGCCCCTGGCATGGGTCATTCCTTAATGGAGCCAAGGGAGATGCCCTTGACAAAGTAGCGCTGCATAAAGGGATACACCACCAAAATGGGCAAAATGGTGATTACGATGGCAGCCATTTTCAACGTGAAGGGATGGGAGCGGCTTTGGGAGGTGAGCATCTGGGTGACAGGGGACACCGCCGAGGTATCCTCCACCACCAGCTCCCGCAGCACCAAGGTCAGCGGCCATAGCTTCCGGGAGGAGACGTACATCATCGCTGAGAAATAGTTATTCCAGTATCCTACGGCGGAAAAGATGGTCATGGTGGCAATGGCCGGGGTGAGCAGCGGCACAATGACGGAAAAAAGAATCCGCAGTTCGTTGGCCCCGTCCACCTTGGCCGCCTCCTCCAAGGAATCGGGGACGGAGGTGATGATGAAGTTCTTCATCAAAATGAGATTGAAGGCGCTGATGCAGCCGGGGAAGATGAGCGCCCCCAGAGTGTCGAAAAGCCCCAGGGATTTGATCAGGATATAGTTGGGAATCAAACCCCCGTTGAAGAACATGGTGAAAAGGATCATGCTCATAACCGCCTTGCGGCCGCCCAGGTCCTTCTTGGTGAGGGGATAGGCGGAGATGACCAGCAGGAAGACGCTGAGAATGGTTCCCGCCAGCGTTACGGTAACCGTAACGCCATAGCTGGACTGAATGAGCGCATAATCCAGGATTTGTTTATAGGCGGTCAAATCCAGGGACTTGGGAATGATCTGCAGCGGGTTTTGCAAGTATTCTTCATAGGACATAAAGGAAACGAAGAACACGTAGATAAAGGGGAACAGGCAGCACAGGGCGAAGAGGGTGACCAGCAGCATGCAGGCCGTTTCCAACACATAGTCGCCGGGAGAGCGCAAAATGCGGGTCTTCAAGCGGGTGTTGGGCGCTGGAGCGGCAGGATTCAAAAGATCCCCTCCTCTCCGAAGAGCTTGGCGATGCCATTGGCAACGCTTAGCAGCACGAAGCCAACGGTGGAGCTGAACATGCCCACGGTGGTGGCAAAGCTGAAGCGCCCGTTCACCAGGCCCAGCTTGTAGGTATAGGTTTCAAACACCTCAGAGGCCACCAGGTTGCTGCTGTTTTGCAGCACATTGATCTGCTCGAAGCCGTTGTTCATCAGGTTGCCTACGGAAAGGAGCAGCAAAATGATAATCGTGGAGCGGATGCCCGGCAGCGTGATGTGCCAGATGGACTTCAGGCGGGAAGCGCCGTCAATGGTGACGGCCTCGTACAAATCCGGACTGATGGAGGTAATAGCCGCCAGATAGATGATGGTATCCCAGCCGGCCTGCTTCCAAATGTGAGAGACTACCGCAATGCCCCGAAAATACTTGCTGGAGCCCAGGAAGAAGACCGGCTCTCCCCCCAGGGCTTTGATGAGCATGTTGATGATCCCCCAGGAGGGGGAGAGCAAGTTGACCAAAATGCCGCCAATCACCACCCAGGAAATGAAGTAGGGCAGATAGATGGTGGTCTGGGCCAGCCTTTTGTAGCGCAAGAAAGGAATTTCATTCAGGGCAACGGAGAGGAGAATG
Organism: Candidatus Limiplasma sp.; assembly: GCA_034927815.1. Classification (GTDB taxonomy): domain Bacteria; phylum Bacillota; class Clostridia; order Christensenellales; family Aristaeellaceae; genus Limiplasma. The sequence continues at coordinate 157,805 of JAYFPK010000015.1, read as the reverse complement.
GGGATGGGGAAGCAGAAAAGAAGCTTCATCAAGCTGAGAATCACGGAATTGCCCAGCACCCGGTAGAAGTCCTTCAGGCCAAACAGGTACCGGAAGTTTTCCAGCCCCACCCAGGCGCTGTCAAAAATACCCTTGGAGAATTTGAAGTTTTTGAACGCGATAATCAGGCCGTACATGGGTACGTAGTGAAACAGGAGGAAATAGGCCACGCAGGGAATCAGCAACAGGTACAGGTAGCGGTTTCTCCAAATCCGCCTAAGACGCCGTCTGGACGGCGAGGGGGTATTCATGATCATTCTTGCGCGCGCCTCCTATCTCAGATTCGGTGCCGCATGTCATTGTGCATATTGTAGGCTAATCCGTTTTGGTGCACAATGAACAAATAGATTCTGTTTTTTGCGTATAATCGCCCTGGGAAAGAAGAACGTTGTTTTTTTCAATTGTTATGTGAAAAGATAAGCAAATCTTCTGAAAACCAGTCGGTTTTTGACAGGTTTCCCCAGCCGTTTGGGGGCTGGCCGCAAACGGTTTAGAAATTTTCAATTCCTATTTTCAGCGCCGCTCCTTTTTTGCGGTTATTCCGCTTCCTTTGCGCAAAGGGGCTGGCGCACGATGATCCTGGTGGATACCCCCGGTTCGCTTTTGATGTGAAGCTCCCCCTTGCCTAAGAGGCATGCCCGAAGGCGGCTGATTACATTGCGCAGGCCATAGCCGCCCGCCTCCAGGGGAGCTTCCTCCAATACGCGGTGGATTCGTTCCGGGCTCATGCCATTGCCGTCGTCCTCCACCACCAGATCATAGGTATCCTCATTCACAACGCTATAAATGGCCACATTCAGCGGCGTTCCATCCTCCCGGCGGCCATGGTAAATGGCGTTTTCCACAAAGGGCTGGAGCAATAGTTTCAGGGTTTTGGCCTCCAGCAGCTCCTCCTGGATATCCACATGGACGTTCAGCTCGTCTCCATAGCGGAGCTTTTGCAGATGGATGTACGCGTCCAGATGCTCCAGCTCGCTCCTGAGGGGCACCATATTTTCGTTGAAAGAAAGGGAATACCGCAAAAAGACGGCCAGCTTGTCCACCGCCTGGGAGAGCTCGTCCAGATACCGCAGCCGGGCCAGCCATTTAATGGAGGAAAGGGAGTTGAACAGAAAATGAGAGTTGATCTGTGCGCGCAACGCGCCGATTTCCGCTTTGCGCTTTAGCTCGTTGGTTTGGATGTTCTGGTCAATGAGGGCCAGAATGCGCTTGCGCGTTTCGTCCAGCTCCGTGGCCAGGGACGCGAACTCGTCCTTTCCGCTGATGGACAGCGCATGCTCCAGCTTCCAGCTGCTGATGTCCTGTATCTTTTCCGAAAGGTTTTTCATGCGGAGGTTCAGCCTGCGGGTAATCTGCCAAACCAAGACCAGGGCAAGCCCCGCCACCCCGGCGATCAGCAATGCCATCCGCTGTACGATCACCAAATAGACCCGGTCCAGATAGGTGGCGTCGGTTTCAATCACCACATCCACGCCGCTCTTGGCGCTGGATTGAATGGAAATGGGCTTGGACATGGCGGAGATATCCCCCCGGTGTATGCCCGGCCGCTTTTCCGCCTGGGCGCGGTAGAGAAGCCGGGTGAAGGCCTCCCGGTCATTAAAGCTCAGCAGCTGGTCCCCCATGAACACGGCGATATGGTTTCCGCTATCGTCCTCATTGAAAAAGCCAAATAGTTCGCTTTCGTAAATGCACATCTCCAAAAAGTATTCACGCTGGCTGTTGGTCTGGTACACTTTTTGGAAAATGGAAAACACCTTTTCATTCCGGCTGTTGAGATAGGCGCCGGTAATCAAATAATTATTGCGGTAGGTCATCTTGCCGGGTACAAACTCCGCAAAAATATTGCGGATGTTCCGCAGGCCGTCCACCTGGAAATAAACGCCGTTGCGGTATACGCGGATGCCGTTCAGCCGCGCCGAGTTCAGGTTCATGTATTCGGCGGCTGTGGCGTCCAGCACCTCCCGCACCTTGGAAAAAGGCTGGGTGGCCATGGCGTGCACAAGCTGCTTGTCGCTGGAAAGAATGCGCAAATAGGACATGTAATAATCCAGGCGGTTGTCAATGTTGATGGCAACCTGCCTGCTGTTGGCCGTGAGGATGGAGCTTTCCTGCAGGCGGTAGCTATCCCGCAAAATGAGCTGGAGGGTCATCAGCACGGCCAGGACCATGAAGATGAGAATCGTCGCGAACCCCAGGATGATCTGGGTACGGAACTTAAGCTGGCCCATCCTCTGCGCCGCCTCCCTTTGCCGCCCGGTGGCGGTATTCGCTGGGGGTCATGCCCGTTTCTTTTTTGAAGGAGGTATGGAAATAGGTGTTGCTGCCAAAGCCGCACCGCTCGGCGATCACCCCCAGGGGCAAGGACTTCCCGCGCAGCAGCTCTTCCTTGGCCTTTTCCAGCCGCACTTGCAGCAGATAGCGGTTCACGCTGATTTTAGCCACGGATTTGAAGATGGCGCCCACATAGTTGGGGGTGAAATGAAGCTCCCGGGAAATGGACTCCAGGGTAATGGGATTTTGGTATTGTTGGGAGATGATCTGCTGAATTTCGTGCACAATCTGCTCTTTGTTCTTTTTCTTTTTGTCGCCGGGAGCGGGAAGAGCCCCGGTCAGGCGCTGGCGCAGCAGGTGCGCGTACAGCCGGGCCACATTTCGCCCCGTGGCCAGCTCAACGCGGGCATTCGCGGCCCCCTGCTCCTTCATAAAATCATGGAGGGTTGCGGTGAGCCTGTCCAGGGTTTCCGGGTCCTTGGCCTTCTTCAAGGCGCAAAGGGTCACCAAATGCCCCTCGTTCATGCAAATGCTCACCGCATGGGCCGAAATTTTCTGGCAGCGCAGGTTCAGCCGTTCCAGGAGGGCGTCAATGGAAGCCAGCGTGCCCGGTTCGTACACGCACAGGGCGATCGCAAAGGCCTGTTCCGCGAAAAAGAGCCACTCCAACCCCAGGGTACGCGCGTCCGTCTCCTCCACGTGCATGCCGCTCAAGGCGCGGCTCACCAAGGCTTGGCGCGCAAGGGAGCGGCTGGCGGCAAAGTTCTCCTGTCTTTTGCTGAGCAGCTGTTGCTCCAGGCGCTTGGTGTTGATCTCATCCGCGATTTTTTTCACCGCCCGCAAAAGCTCGATCTCGTTCACAGGCTTCATCAAATAGGCGGAAATGCTGAGGTCAATGGCCTGCTTGGCGTATTCAAAGTCGTCATAGCTGCTCAGAAACAGTATTTTCAACTCGGGCATGGCCTGGCGGATCCGCCGGGACATCTCAATGCCGCTCATCACCGGCATCTTCACATCGGTGAGCACAATATCCGGGCGTATTTCCAGGGCAAGGGCCAGCCCCTGGGAGCCGTTGGCCGCTTCCCCGGCAATTCTTACGCCAATCAGCTCCCAGTCCACACAATTCGCCAGGGATCTGCGCTCAAAACTCTCGTCCTCAACCAACAGCATCGTAATCATGCCATTTCCCCTTTCCCGTGGAGATTGAGCCTTTCCATAGCGGCCATCCCGCCCCTTTTCTACGCCCCTTCCACCAGCCCGCCGCGCATTTTCAGCAGCAAAATGCGCCGGACGCTCTCCTCGACCCGCGCCGGGGGCAGCTCGCCGCTGTCCAGGGCGGCCCGAACCCCTTCCAGGGCGTTGGAGAAGTTTTTGGGCAGCAAAAGCATATCCACCCCGGCCTTGAGGGCCAGGACGCAGGCCTCCCCGGAGCCGTAGGAGGCGGCGATGGCGTCCATGCGCAGGGCGTCGGTGATCACCACGCCGTGAAAGCCAAGCTCTTGGCGCAAAAGCTCCGAGACGATCCGGGGGGAGAGGGAAGCGGGATGCCGGTTGTCCACCACGGCGGCGGTGAGATGGCTCATCATCACCATGCCCGCCCCGGCCTCCAGGCCCGCCTGAAAGGGAAGCCATTCCGCCTCCCGCCATTGCCCCGCGCTACGGGTGGAGATGGAGCGGCCCTCGTGGGCGTTGCCCACGGCGCTGCCGTGGCCGGGAAAGTGCTTGAGCACGGCGAAAACCCCCTGGCTCTGCACCCCCCGGACGAAGTTCGCCACCATCTCCGATACCGCCTGGGGGTCCTCCCCAAAGGACCGGGACCCAATTTCCGTATTCTCCAAGCCGGTGCGCACGTCCGCCACCGGGGCAAAGTTCACGTTGAAGCCGTAGCGGGACAGGTATCCGCCGATGACGGCCCCGGCCTGGAAGGCTTGCTCCGGGTCCCCGGTCCTGCCGATTTCCCCGGCCACAGGCTGCTTTTCCGCCAGCCTCAGCTTGGTTGCCACCCGGGAGATACCGCCCCCCTCCTCGTCCACCCCCACAAACAGGCCGATGCCGTGGCGTTTCAGGGCGGCTTTCTGCATGCCGGAGATCAGGGCCGTGAGCTGGCGCTCGCTTTTCATGTTGTTGGGAAAAAGGATAATGCCGCCCACGGGATAACGGGCCAGTCCGTTTTCCACGCCATAGGTGACGGCGGTGACGCTGCCCTCCCGGCAGAGGGGCTCCGGGGTGATGAAAAAGAGCTGGCAGATTTTTTCTTCCAGGCTCATCTCCGCCAGCAAGGCGTCAAGGGCGGCTTTTTCAGCGGGGGTTTCCCCCCGGGGCGTTTCCTCCGTGGGAGAGGACAAAGGCGCGGCCTGGGCCCCTAACGGAAGCGCCAGGAAAAGAGCCGCCAGGCAGGCCAGAGCCCGGACGTGCATGGCAGTTTCCTCCTTCCCTTGGGGGATGCGGGCTTTGGCGCGGCAGCATTCAGGATGCAAAAAACACCCGTTCCCGTCTTGACGAACCCTCGGCTTTCCGTATACAATAATACCATAGGAATCCAAGAATTTCAGAACATACCAAAGAATATTGCGAGGGGGACTTGCCCGATGAGGTATATTGCACCATCGGCAGAGGTTCGTGATACATTTCATCAAGGAACCAACCGCCGCGCCTATGAGATGTTAGGGGCGCACCCCTGTTTGGAAAACGGGGAGGAAAAATGGCATTTTTCCCTATGGGCGCCCCACGCGAAGCATGTGGCCCTGGTGGGGGATTTTAACCGCTGGGATAAAAGCCGGACCCCTATGGAAAAGCAGTACGACGGGACTTGGGAGCTTCGCCTGCCCAAGGAGGTCCTTTGGGAGAACCTTCCGGCGGACGGATTTCCCACCTATAAATACGCGGTGTGGGGCCAGGACGACGTATGGCGCATGAAGGCGGACCCCTTCGGGTTTTTTACCGAGCTTCGCCCTCACACCGCCAGCCTTTTGTATGACCTGGAGGGCTATCAATGGGAGGACGGGGCGTGGATGGAAAGGCGTTCCGCCTTCAACCCCTATGTGAGCCCCGTGAATATCTATGAGGTGCACATCGGCTCCTGGCGGCGCAAGGAGGACGGGAGCCATCTCACCTACGGGGAACTGGCGGAGCAGCTCATCCCCTATGTACAGGAGATGGGCTATACCCATATCGAGCTGCTGCCTGTGATGGAGCATCCCCTGGATATGTCCTGGGGGTATCAGGTGACGGGCTTTTACGCCGCCACATCCCGCTACGGCACCCCCAAGGAGCTCATGGGCTTCGTCGACGCTTGCCACCAGGCGGACATCGGCGTGATCCTGGACTGGGTGCCCGGCCATTTTCCCCGGGATGAGGCGGGCCTGTACAAGTTTGACGGCACCCACCTCTTCAACCACCCCAACCCCCTGCGGGGGGAAATCCCCCAATGGGGCACCCAGCTCTTTGATTTCGCCCGGGGCGAGGTGGACAGCTTCCTGCTCAGCAGCGCCTGCTTCTGGCTGGAGCAGTATCACGCGGACGGCCTGCGGGTGGACGCGGTGAGCAGCATCCTCTTCTATGATTTTTGCAAGGACCCCGGGAAGTTTCTCCCCAATCCCTTTGGAGGCCGGGAGAACCTGGACGGCATCGGCTTTTTGCGCCGGCTCAATGAGACGGTGTACCATGATTTCCCCGGCCTCATGATGATCGCGGAGGAGAGCACCGCCTTCCCCATGGTGACGGCCCCCACCTACATCGGCGGCCTGGGCTTTGGCTTCAAGTGGAATATGGGCTGGATGAACGATATCCTTTCCTATATCAAGCTGGACCCCGTCTACCGGAAATACCACCACAACAAGGTGACCTTCAGCCTTTTCTATGCCTTCAGCGAGAACTACGTATTGCCCTTTTCCCATGACGAGGTGGTCCATGGCAAGCACAGCATGCTGGACAAGAACCCCGGGGATTTGTGGCAGAAGTTTGCGGGGCTGCGGGCCTTGTATGGCTATACCATGGCCCACCCGGGGAAGAAGCTCCTGTTCATGGGAAGCGAGTTCGCCCATTTCATCGAGTGGAAGTTCGTCGACCAGCTGGATTGGTTTTTGCTGCTATATGACCGGCACCCCCAGGTCCAGGCCTGCGTCAAGGCCTTAAACCGCTTCTACCGCGCCACCCCCGCTTTTTACGAGGTGGATAATTCCTGGAACGGCTTTGAGTGGATCACCCCCAGCGATACGGACAACAGCGTGCTGGCGTTCCTGCGCACGGACCGGGAAGGGCGGGCGGTCCTTTGCGCCGTGAACTTCACGCCGGTGTTCCATCCCATCTACCGCATCGGCCTGCCCTGCGCCGGAAAGGTGAAGGAAATCCTCAACACGGACCGGGCGGAGTTTGGGGGCAGCAACCAGTATAACGCCTATGAGCTCACCGCCGTGAAGGGGGAGTATAACGGCTTCCCCTTCTGGGTGGAGATTTGCATACCGCCCCTGAGCTGCGTCTATTTCACCTATGAGAAGCGGCTTGCGCGCCAAAGGCCAAAGCTCCGTTTCCCCCGTTTGGCAAAGGGGTTCTCGGTGAAGATACCCAAAAAGCCCAAAAAATGGTGATCTTTCTCCCGTCTCCGGGAGAAAGCCGCAAGGGCGGAGGAAAACGCCTCCCAAGCGGCGAACCCTATGGCATCGGGCAATTCCCAGCATTTGGGCCTGGAGACGGCCCCGGGGTTTTCCCGGTCCTGCGGCCCGCCGGCTAAGGGGGCAACCAGTCTCATCAAAAACCAAAGGAGCTGATCGTCCCATGTTGAACAAGAAAAAGTGCATTGCCATGCTATTGGCGGGAGGTCAGGGCAGCCGCCTGGGGATTCTTACCGTCAACAAAGCCAAACCGGCCATTCCCTATGGGGGGAAGTACCGCATCATCGACTTCCCCCTGAGCAACTGCTCCAACAGCGGCATCGACGTGGTGGGGGTGCTGACCCAGTACCAGCCCCTGGAGCTGAACGCCTACATCGGCAGCGGCTCCCCCTGGGACTTGGACTTGTCCCATGGCGGGGTGTACGTGCTGCCCCCCTATGTGAAGGGGAAAAAGGGAGAATGGTATTCCGGAACGGCCAACGCCATTTATCAAAACCTGGCCTTCATCGAGCAGTTCGGCGCGGAGTATGTGCTGATTTTAAGCGGCGACCACATTTATAAGATGGACTATAACGCCATGCTTCAATACCATATCGCCAAGGGGGCCGACGGAACCATCGCGGTGCGGGAGGTGCCCTGGGAGGAGGCCAGCCGCTTCGGCATCATGAATACCGAGGAAGACGGGACCGTCTCGGAGTTTGAGGAAAAGCCCTCAAAGCCCAAGAGCAACAAGGCCAGCATGGGGGTGTACATCTTCACCTGGGAGAAGCTGCGCAGCTACCTGGTGGCCGACGCGGTGGACAAGTCCAGCGCCAATGACTTTGGCAAGAACATCATCCCCAAGATGCTGGCGGATAAGGAAAAGATGTACGCTTATAGCTTTCAGGGCTATTGGAAGGACGTGGGCACCATCGAAAGCCTTTGGGAGGCCAACATGGATTTGCTCCAGATGCCCATGCCCATCGACCTGTACGATAGCAACTGGCGCATTTACGGCCGGAATCCGGGCATGGCGCCCCACATCATCGCCGAGGGGGCCATGGTGCACAACTGCCTCATCACCGAGGGCTGCGAGGTCTACGGCAAGGTGGACCGCAGCGTGCTCTTCGCGGGGGTGACCATCCAGGAGGGCGCCAGCGTGGTGGACAGCGTGGTGATGCCCGGCGCGGTGGTCCAGCGGGGGGCCCAGGTCAGACGGGCCATCGTGGCGGAAGGCGCGGTGGTCGGCGCGGGCTCCGTGGTGGGCGAGGATACCGGGGACATCGCCGTGGTGGGGGAAAAGGTCGTCCTTCCCGCCGGAACCGTGGTAAAAGCCGGAGAGCAGCGGGACCGCTAAGAAGTATATTGGCAAAAGGGAGGCAACAGCCATGAAAAACGTCATGGGCGTGATTTATACAGGGGAGAATGATTCCATGCTCAGGGAGCTCACCCTGTCCCGGGCCGTGGCCGCCGTGCCGGTGGCCGGGCGGTACCGGATGATCGATTTTTTGGTCAGCAGCATGGTGAACAGCAATATCAAGAACGTGGGCGTCATCATGCAAAAGAACTACCACAGCCTCATGGACCACCTGGGCAGCGGCAAGGAATGGGACCTGCACGGCAAAAACGACGGGCTGTACATCCTGCCGCCCTTTTTGACCCGGGAGAACGTGGGGGTATACAACGGGTCCTTGGACGCGCTCCATTCCAACATGGGATACCTGCGCCGCAGCCGCCAGGAGTACGTGCTGCTTTGCAACAGCCTGATCCTGTTCAACGCCAACTTCCGCGAGCTGTTTGAAACCCACTTCAGCAGCGGGGCGGAGGTGACCATCATGTATACCAACCGCAAGGATATGCAGCGGCCCGAGCACGGGGTCTACTGCGATGTGGACGAGGACGGCCTGATTGTGGATTTGGAGATTGACCCCACCAAGCCCCGCTATCCCAGTACCAGCATGGAGGTGACCTTCATGCGCAAGGACCTGCTGATGGATTTGGTGGACCGGGGGGCGGCCCACGGCTACCACGACCTGACCCGCAACGTCATTCAAAGGATGGTGCGGGACGCGGGCATGAAGGTGGCCGGGTACGAGTACAAGAACGTGTGCTTCCGCCTGGATAGCATCCGCAGCTATTTCGAGCTGAACATGGACCTGCTGGACGTGGACGTCCGCCATGAGATGTTCCGGGAGGACCGGCCTGTGTACACCAAGGTCCGGGACGAGCTCTCCGCCCGGTATATGGAGAACGCGAGGATTTCCGAATCCATCGTGGCGGACGGCTGCATCATCGATGGAACGGTGGAGCACAGCGTGCTGTTCCGGGGCGTGCGCGTGGGCAAGGGCGCGGTGGTGAAAAACTCCATCATCATGCAGGATAGCATCGTGGAGGAAGGCGTGAAGCTGGAGAACTGCATCCTGGACAAGCAAGCGGTGATCAAGCAGGGCGGAACGCTGGTAGGCCCCCGGGGATATCCCATCGTGATCTCCAAAAATATGGTGGTGTAAGGCACCCAAAGGAAAAGGCAAAGGAGGGGCTTTATGAATATTCTCTTTACCTCAAGCGAGTGCGTGCCCTTTGTGAAAACCGGCGGTTTGGCGGATGTGGTGGGTTCTTTGGCCCCGGTGCTGGCGCAAAAGGGCCATGACGTGCGGGTGATGATGCCCATGTACACGGCCATTGGCCGGGAATGGCAAGACCAGATGCAGTTCCAGCTCCATTTTGACGTGCAGTTGGGCTGGCGGCGGCAGTACTGCGGCGTGGAAATGCTGAAAAAGGACGGGGTTACCTACTACTTCCTGGACAATAAGTATTACTTCGGCCGTCCATACATCTACGGCCTGGGCGGGGACGAGTACGAGCGCTACGGCTTTTTCTGCCGGGCCGTGCTCAACGCGCTGCCCCTTTTGGATTTCCACCCGGACATCCTCCATGCCCACGACTGGCAAAGCGGCATGATTCCCGCGCTGCTGAAAATCCAATACGCTCATTTGCCCTTTTACGGCGGGATCAAGAGCCTCTTTACCATCCACAACCTCCAATACCAGGGCATCTTCGGCATCAAGGAGGTCCAGGACGTGCTGGGCCTGGGGGATGAGCTGTGGAGCGCGGACAAGCTGGAGTGCTTCGGCTGCGCCAACTTCATGAAGGCGGGCCTGGTGTACAGCGACGCCATTTCCACCGTCAGCCCCAGCTACGCCGAGGAGATCACCACCGCCTATTACGGGGAGCGGCTGGACGGGCTCATCCGGGCCCGGAAGGACAGCCTCTACGGCGTGCTCAACGGCATTGACGTTCAGGAGTACAACCCGGAAACAGACCCCATGATCTACGCCACCTTCAGCAAGGAGGACCTCGCGGGCAAGGCGGAAAACAAGCGCAGGCTCCAGCAGGATTTGGGCCTGGAGGTCAACGAGGAGATTCCCCTGATCGCCATGGTGGGCCGCCTCACCAATCAAAAGGGCCTGGATTTGCTGGATTGCGTCCTGGGGGATATGATGGAGGAGAACGTCCAGCTGGCGGTGCTGGGCATGGGGGACGCCCGCTATACCAATTTGTTCAGTTGGGCGGAGCAGCAATACAAGGGCAAGATGGCCGCCCGCTTCGCCATGGACCACGAGCTGGCCCACAAGCTGTACGCGGGCGCGGACTTCTTCCTGATGCCCTCGCTGTTTGAGCCCTGCGGCCTGAGCCAGATGATCTCCATGCGCTATGGCACGGTGCCCATTGTGCGGGAAACCGGCGGCCTGCGGGATACGGTGCTCAGCTACAACGAGTTTGAGGGCAAGGGCAACGGCTTTACCTTCCTCAACTACAACGCCCACGACATGCTGGCGGTGATCCGCCGGGCCCTGTATTACTTCAAGAATGAAAAGGGCGTGATCCATACCTTGCGCCTTCGGGGCATGGAAGGGGATTACAGCTGGGCCCACAGCGCGGAGGAGTACCTGAACCTCTTCCGCAAGCTGCTGGGGTAAGGGCGGAAGAAGCCCCTGAAAGGGCAGGCAAAAGGGGAGCGAGGCGACTTCGCTCCCCTTTTGCCTGCCCTTTTTGCGCGGATATCCGCCACAAAATTTTTCCCGTTTCATACCCTTTTGTCCCACCCTCCGTCTTATCTACTGAAACCGGTTATCATCCACAAAGGAGGTCCCTCATGGACGAAGAGAGCTTTTGCGCGGCAGTACAGGAGCATCAGCAGATGCTCTACCGGGTGGCCTACACGCTGCTGGGCAATGGGGACGACTGCGCGGACGCGCTCCAGGAGGCGCTGCTGCGGGCCTGGAAAAAGCTGCATACCCTGCGGGAACCCGCGGCGTTTCAGGCATGGATCACGCGGATCGTGGTAAATTGCAGCAAGGATCTCCTGCGCCGCCGCAGGCCCCCCACGGCGGAGCTCACGGAGGACATGCCCGCGCCCTTCCCGCCCCCTGGGCCGGACGTGCCCCTGGCCCAGGCGTTGGCCGCCTTGAAGGAGGAGCTGCGCTTGCCCATTACGCTGTACTACATGGAGGGCATGAGCGTGACGGACATCGCGGGGGTGATGCGCATTCCCCGGGGCACGGTGAAGAACCGTTTGATGCGCGGCCGGCACAGGCTGGCGGTGCTTTTGAAAGAGGAGGAATCCGGATGGAGATGAATCGGGAACGGATGCGTAAGGCCTATCCCCCCATGCCCGAGAAGGCCGTTTTGCGGGTGGAAGCCACCTTGGCCCACATCCGCCGGGAGGCGGTCCGGCAGCCGCCCCGGCGGTACGCCAAGCGGCTGTCCTTTGCCATGGCCCTGACCCTGGCGCTGCTGCTGGCGGCGGCGGGGGTGGCGGCAGGCGTTCATTTTGGCGTGTTTGACTTTATGGGACGGATGTTCGGGCAAAGCGGCGTGCTGCCGGAGGCGGAGAAGCTGGTGCAAAGCGGCCTGGCCCAGGTGGAGCTGCCCAACACCGTGATCACCGTGCGGGAGGCCCTCTACGACGGCGGTAGCCTGCGCCTGGTGTACAGCGTCCGGCAGAAGGACGCCGCCGCGCCGCTGACCCAGGATGACCTGTGGAATGAGGATAGCGCCTTCCGCCGGGCCTTGGCCGGGGACGAGGTGAGCACCCAATGCGACTGGTTCCTTTTGGACGGGGTGCGCTATGAAATGACCAACGGGACCGCCGGGGACGAGATCCCAGGCGGTGAAAACGGAGAGGCGCTGTGCTATCTGAACATCCAACTCTCCCCGGCGGGCATTGTGCTCCGGGAGGATTTCACCTTGGGGCTGCCGCTGCTGGGGAAGATAGGGGAGAAGCGGACGGTTGATTTCACCGTGCGGGCCGCCGCCCCCTCGGCTCCGTTGCCCGGTATTCGTGGAGACGGAGCTGCGGTCACGGTGCTGTCCGCGTCCCTCTCCCCGGTGCGAAGCATGATCACCCTCCGCATCCAGAAGGACGAGGGAGCCTCCCGGGAGCAATATGAGGCGGCTTGCGCCAGCTGGCGCGGCGCGGCGCTGGCGGACGCCCAGGGCAAGGAGCTGGCGGACCTGGAGGAGCTGATCCCCGCTCATATGGTGGAGGGGGAATCCATGGAATACAGCTATACCTTCCTTCCCACGGACGCGGCGGAGGTTTGGCTGGCCCCGCCGGACCTGGACAGCGACGATTTATGGGCGGTGGATATGAACCGCGCCCTGAAAGTGAAATAAGGAGGTGCTTCCTCAATGAAGCCTATGAAACGGACGATAGCCGTACTAACGCTGCTGGCGCTGATTCTCACCCTTCCGGCCCTGGCCGCGGCCGCGCCCCAAAACGGAACCGTCACTTTGGCCCAGCTCAGGGAGCAGGCCGCCGGTGGCTGGCACAAAACCTACGAAACCAAGTGGCGGGATGTGACCATCGACACCCAGATTCACCTGCCCCAGGTGGACGCCATGCCCGTCAGCGCCGTGGCGATTGTACCCCTCCAGCCTCCGGCGGACGCCGGGGAGCGGGGCTGGGAGATCCACTCCTTTGACGAGGGACTGGGCATCCGGACAAATTTTAACTTCCGCATTGATGCCAGCAACCCCGAGGAGGTAAGCCGGGAGCTGGACAAGCTGGTGCGGCGGGGCAAGCTCCACTATTACCTAAGCGCGGCCGTCTACCGGGACTTTGAGGACGGCAAAGCCTATGGCCTGGGCAGCGAGCTCACCCTGTGGGATATGAAGCGGCGGGTTCGGCAGGTGCTGGAAGCCGTGGGGGTGGAGGAAAGCGCCTACGACCTGTCCAGCCCCTCCGAGCTTATGGCCTGGACCTACGTGGACAAAAAAACCGGAGAGATATTGCGAACCACCTTTCACGTTGATTTCCCCGGGATGCTGCACGGCGTTCCCATTTTGCAGGAACACTATATGGAGTTTAACCTCAGCATGACTCAGGATAATCACTGGTGGTGCGGCTACATCAACCCCCTTGCGGAAACGGAGCGCCTGGCCCAGGATACGCCTTTGGTTCCTTTGGAGCAGGTGATGCAGCCTCTGGAAGAGCAGATCGCCGCCGGGCACATTCGCGCCGTGCTGGACATGCGCCTGGGCTACCGCCTCTACCAGGACAAGGCCGAGTCCACGGGAGACGGCAGGCTGACCTCCACGCAATACGCCGTGCCTATGTGGGTGGTGAACTGCATCGCCGTAAAAGACCCCAACAAGGCCCTGGAGATTACCGCCAAGGAGCGGGAGGGCAACGAGGACTACCCGGAGGAGTCCATCCAGCGGGCCAGCAAACATTATAAAACCTATGTGGTGGACGCCCGCACGGGGCATCTGTATGAAACCCTTACCGATTGGCCTTACAAGAATGTGGACGACGAGCCGGAGTACTTCCGCCAGGAGATGCTGGGGAAGTAGGGATTGGGGATTCTGATCGTGGTGACCACGATGCTTCTTTCCTTGTCGCAGGAAACAAATACGTTAGGGGGCCGGGGGGAGTTCCGATATCTCCCCCCCAGGCCCCCTAACAACCCCTGTCCCCCCTCAACGGCCAGGGGCCAAGCCCCTGGAACCCCTTGTGGGCATGGAAGCACCATAGAAGATGGTTGCAGCGACTTAGAAAAGGTGAGAATGTTGTTCTGAAATCTGTCCATAGAAAATGAAACCTTCCTTCATTGATACATAAGGTGGAACGGGGACAGCTGTAGGAGAAGTACAGAACAGTGGATGAAACCCTTTTTTTTCCTGTGCTTTTTGAAATGATACGCCCCCCAGGGAGAGCAAGAACGCCTTGCTCCCCCTTTTTCCTTGTGCTATACTATCGGGTAATGGCCGCTTTGGTGGAAGAGTAGCAGCATGGCAGTACAAAGCGGAGGCCCGGCCTGCGGCCCAGGGCCAGTAGACCTTGTAGCACGGAAGGAGCGATCCCAAATGGCGATTTGGAACCCCGGCATGGAATGCGCCTCCCAGGGGGATATGGAAAAAATCCAGTTGGAGAGGCTGAAGCATACTGTCCGGGCAGCGTACGATCATGTGCCCATGTATCGGGCGAAGATGGACAAGGCGGGGGTAAAACCCTCGGATATTCAGTCCTTGAAGGACATTGGCAAAATTCCCCTCACCGGGAAGGCAGAGCTTCGGGAGCAGTATCCCTTCAAGCTTTTGGCGGTGCCCATGCGGCAGGTGGTGCGCATCCATGCCAGCAGCGGCACCACGGGCCAGCCCATCACCGCCGGGTACACCCGGGGGGATTTGGAGATGTGGGCGGAGAACATCGCCCGGCTGGCCACAGCCGGAGGGGTGACCCAGGATGATATCGCCCAGGTTTCCTTTGGGTACACGCTTTTTACCGGGGCCTTCGGCCTCCACGGGGGGCTGGAAAGGATCGGCGCGGCCATCATCCCCATTTCCAGCGGCAACACGGAGCGGCAGGTTCAGATCATGCGGGATTTCGGGGCCACCGCCCTCATCGCCACCCCCAGCTACGCCCTGTATCTGGCGGAAGTGGCGGAGAAGATGGACGCTTTGAAGGACATCCGCCTGCGGGTGGGCCTTTTTGGGGCCGAGGCCAGCACCGAGGAAATGCGGGCGGAGCTGGAGCGGCGCTTTCATATTTTGGCTACGGAGAACTACGGCCTTACCGAAGTGCTGGGGCCCGGCGTGGCGGGAGAGTGCGAATGCAAGTGCGGCATGCACATCAACGTGGACCACTTCCTGCCGGAGATCATCGACCCGGACACCCAGGAGCCGCTGCCCCTTGGGGAACAGGGGGAATTGGTGCTTACCACCCTCACCAAGGAAGCCCAGCCTGCCCTGCGCTACCGCACCCGGGACATCACCCGGCTGATTCCGGAGCCCTGCGCCTGCGGACGTACCCAGCTGCGCATGGAGAAGGTCAAGGGCCGCAGCGACGATATGCTCATCATTCGCGGGGTGAACGTGTTCCCCTCCCAGATCGAGAGCGTGCTGGTGGGGCAAAAGGGCATCGGACCCCACTATGAGATTGTGGTCTCCCGCTCGAACTATGTGGACCACCTCCAGGTGAAGGTGGAGCTGGTGGACGCGGGTCTGCTGGACCGGTACAGCGAGCTGGAAGCCCTTCACAACAAGATTCGCAGCGAGCTGCGCACCGTTTTGCAGCTGGACGCGGAGGTCACCTTGGTTTCGCCCTACACGCTCAAGCGCTTTGAGGGCAAGGCCAAGCGGGTGACGGATTTACGCTAAGGAGGAAGAAGCCTTGGAGAGGATCGTTTCGGCGGAGGCATTGGAAAAGGCGGTTTTCGGCCGGGTCCAAGGGCAGGAGAGGGAGCCCGAAACCCGGCTGATGCTGGGCAACGAGGCCGTGGCCCGGGGCGCCTGGGAGGCGGGGGTGCGGGTGGTGTCCAGCTATCCGGGAACGCCCAGCACGGAGATCACCGAATGCGCCGCCAATTATGAGGAAATCAATTGCCAGTGGGCCACCAACGAGAAGGTGGCCGCCGAGGTGACCTTCGGGGCCGCCATGGCCGGGGCCCGGGCGATGACCTGCATGAAGCATGTGGGCGTGAACGTGGCGGCGGACCCGCTGTTCACCGCCGCCTATACCGGGGTGAACGCCGGGCTGGTGTGGGTCTGCGCCGACGACCCCGCCATGCACAGCAGCCAGAACGAGCAAGACAGCCGGTATTACGCCAGGGCCGCCCATGTACCCATGCTGGAGCCTGCGGACAGCCAGGAATGCCTGGACTTTACCAAGCTGGCCTTCCGCATGAGCGAGGAATTGGACACCCCGGTGATGGTGCGCCTCACCACCCGCATCGCCCACGCCAGAAGCCTGGCCCAGGTGGGGGAGCGGGAGGACGTTGCGGTAAAGGCCTACCAAAAGGACGTCATGAAATACGTGATGATGCCCGGCATGGCCCGCAAGCGCCATCTGGCGGTGGAAAAGCGGGAGGCCTTCCTGGCGGAGGCGGCGGACCGGATGCCCATCAACAAGGTGGAGTGGCGGGAGAAGGACATCGGCGTCATCACCAGCGGATGCAGCTACCAATATGTGCGCGAAGCGCTGCCCAAAGCCAGCGTGTTAAAGCTGGGCATGGTGTATCCCTTGCCCATGAAGATGATTGCGGATTTCGCCTCCCGGGTGAAGCGGCTCATCGTCATCGAGGAATTGGAAGGGCTGATTGAAAAGGACGTGGCCGCCGCGGGCATTTCCGTGGAGGGAAAGGCCCTCACCGGCGTCCAGGGGGAATTGAGCAGCGAAAAGGTGCGCGCCGTGGTACTGGGGGAACCCCTGGCGGCGGACCCCAATGTGGATTTGCCCGCCCGGCCTCCGGTGCTCTGCCCCGGCTGCCCCCACAGGGGCATCTTCCATACGCTGAAAAAGCTGAAGCTCCGGGTGATGGGGGATATCGGCTGCTACACGCTGGCGGCGCTGCCGCCCCTGAGCGCCATGGACGCCTGCCTGTGCATGGGGGCCAGCATCGGCATGGCCAGCGGCTTGGAAAGGGCCCAAGGCAAGGCGTTTTCCAAGGGCACCGTGGCCGTGCTGGGGGACAGCACCTTTTTGCACAGCGGCATCACGCCCCTGATTGATGCGGTGTACAGCCAGGAGGCCATTACCGTGCTCATTCTGGACAACCGCATCACCGGCATGACCGGCCACCAGCAAAACCCCGCCACCGGCAAGGATATCCACGGCGATCCCGCCCCGGAGGTGGATTTGGAGAAGCTGGTGCTGGGCTGCGGCGTGAAGCATGTGCGGATTCTGGACCCCTTCGACCTCAAGGGCACCGAGGCGGCCCTGAGGGAAGAGACGGAGCGGGACGCGGTGAGCGTTCTCATCCTGCGCCGGGCCTGCGCCCTTTTGGACAAGGGCCCCCACGACGTGTATTACGTGAAGGATTGCAAGAACTGCGGCCAATGCATGAAAATCTCCTGCCCGGCCATCCGGCGGCAGGGAAAGCGGGCGGCCATCGATCCGGCCCAGTGCAGCGGCTGCGGCCTGTGCGCCGAGGTTTGCCCCTTTGGGGCCATTCACGGCGGGGAGGAAGCAAAATGAGCAAGCCGAAGTTTGATTTGGTCATCGTGGGCGTAGGCGGCCAGGGCACGCTGCTGGCCAGCAAGATACTGGGGCGGCTGGCCATGTCCCAGGGCTGCCAGGTGAAGGTCAGCGAGGTCCACGGCATGAGCCAGCGGGGCGGCAGCGTCATCACCCATGTGCGGGTGGGGGAGGAGATTCACGCGCCGCTGGTGTCCATGGGGCAGGCGGACTTCCTGGTGAGCTTTGAGGCCCTGGAGGCGGCCCGGGCCGCCGCCTACCTGAAGCCCGGGGGAATCGCCGTCACCAGCACCCAGCGGATTTTGCCCATGCCCGTCATCTCCGGGGCCGCGGAATATCCCGCCGATCCCCTGGACCGCCTTTCGGGCCATAGGGTGGAGCAGGTGGACGCCTTGGCCCTGGCCTTGGAGGCCGGGAACCAGAAGGCCGTGAACCTGGTGCTGCTGGGGATGCTCAGCCGCTTTTTGCCCTTCTCCCAGGAGGCGTGGAAGCAGGCCATCGCCGTCAGCGTGCCCAGGGCCACCTTGCCGGTGAACATCGCCGCCTTTGCCAAGGGGGCTGCCCAGGCCCAAGGCGGCGGGGCTGTTCAGCAATGACTAGAAATAGGGGAGAGACCGTTATGGACCGTCAGCATATCATTTGGAACCCCACCATGGAAACCATGCCCAGGGAGCAGCTGCGCAGCCTCCAGGACGAGCGCCTGCGGGACGTGGTGCGCCGGGTGTATGAAAACGTCCCCTTCTACCGCCACAAGATGCAGCAGCTGGGAATTACCCCCATGGACATCCGGGGGGTGGAGGACATTGAAAAGCTGCCCTTCACGGAAAAGCAGGACCTGCGGGACAACTATCCCTTCGGCCTGTTCGCCGTGCCCCAAAGCGAGATCATCCGCATTCATGCCAGCAGCGGCACCACCGGCAAGCCCAGCGTGGCGGGCTACACCAGCGGGGACATTGACCGCTGGGCCGAGCTGATGGCCCGGGCCATGTACTGCGCCGGGGTCGCCAAGGAGGACGTGGTCCAGGTGGCCTATGGCTACGGCCTGTTCACCGGGGGCCTGGGGGCCCACTACGGCGCGGAGCGGGTGGGGGCCTCGGTCATTCCCATGAGCGGCGGCAACACCGCACGGCAGCTGATGCTCATGGAGGACTTTGGCTCCACGGCCCTGTGCTGTACGCCCTCCTATGCCCTGAACCTGGCGGAGGCCCTGGAGCAGGCGGGGATTACCCTGGACAGGATCAAGCTGCGCAGCGGCATCTTCGGCGCGGAGCCCTGGACCGAGACCATGCGCGAGCGCATTGAGGAAAAGCTGGGCATTGACGCGCTGAACGTGTACGGCCTCAGCGAGGTCATGGGCCCGGGCGTGTCCATGGAGTGCCTGTGCAAGAGCGGCATGCACATCTGGGAGGATCATTTCCTGCCGGAGGTGATCGGAGAAAACGGGGAGAGCCTGCCCTACGGACAGCAGGGGGATTTGACCTTCACCACGCTGACCAAGCACGGCATGCCCTTGCTCCGCTACCGCACCCACGATTTGTGCATTCTGACGGACGAGCCCTGCGGCTGCGGGCGCACCCATGTGCGCATGGGCCGGGTCATGGGCCGCACCGACGATATGCTCATCATCCGCGGGGTGAACGTGTTCCCCTCCCAGATCGAGCACGCGCTGCTCCAGGTGGAGGGCATCGAGCCCCATTACCGCATCGTGGTGGACCGGGCGGGAACGCTGGATACCATTTTGGTGGAGGTGGAGCTGTCCCCCTCGATGATGAGCGACACCATCAAGGACATCGAGGCCCTGGAGCGGCGCATCATCAACTCCCTGGCCAGCCATGCCTTAATCAGCGCCCAGGTGAAGCTCTGCCAGCCCGGCACCTTGCCCCGCAGCGAAGGCAAGGCCAAGCGGGTGGAGGACCGCAGGAAATTTTGACGCGGGCAAATCCCATGGCTGGAAATGCCAAAGCCGTGATATAATGGAACATAGAATGAAATCAAACGGAGGTGCCGAAGATGTACGTGAAACAGATTTCCGTTTTCATTGAGAATACGCCCGGCAAGCTGGCCCACTTTACCAAATTGCTGGGGGATCACAACATCGACCTGGTATCCCTGTCCGTGGCGGATACCACCCACTTTGGCATCCTGCGGGGCATTGTGGCGGACTATGAAAAGGCCGTGAAGCTCCTCTCCGACAATGGGTACACGGTGAAGCTCACCGATGTGCTGGCGGTGTCCGTGCCCGACAAGCCCGGCGGGCTGGCCTCGGTGCTGGCCCTGCTGGCGGAGAACCAGATCGTGGTGGAGTACCTGTACAGCTTTGTGCGCAACGCCGGGGGCCACGCGCTGATCATCTTCCGGGTGGACCGGCTGCCCGAAGCCGAAAGGATTCTCATGGAGGCGGGGGTCAAGCTGCTTTCCCAGGAGGAAGTGCGCGGCCTGTAAGGGGCCGGGGCGGAAAGCGGCCCTGTCCATGCCATGGAATAAGGAAAGGTCTGTGCTCATGCTGCGGCAAAACCGAACCATCGTGGACCTGGGAGCCATTCGGAACAACTATCGGATTTTAGCGGACGCGGTCCCCAAAGGGGTGGGGGTCGCCGCTGTGATCAAAGCGGACGCCTATGGGCATGGGCTCGTGGAGGTGGCAAAGGCCGTTCTGGCGGAAGGAGCGGCTTTTTTTGCCGTGGCGCTGGTGGAGGAAGGCATCCGGCTCCGGGAAGCCGGCGTTACGGTCCCGGTTTTGGTGATGGGAGCGGCCATGGAGCGGGCCATGGAAGCCGCCCTGGAGCACGGGCTGATCCAAACCGTCTTTGACCCCCATACGGTGCTGCGCCTGGAGGAAACCGCCAGGGCCATGGGCAGGACGGCCCAGGTCCATATCAAGCTGGATACGGGCATGGGCCGGATCGGCTTGCAGACCCTCCGGGAGGCCAAGGCGCTCCAGGAGGCGTTGGGGCGCTGCCCCCATGTCAAGGCCACGGGCATCTATACCCATTTCGCCGACGCGGACAACCCCTCCGGGGAAGGGGGCATGAACGCGTTTTCCAAAGCCCAGCTGGAGCGGTTTTTGGAGATGAAGAGCTGCTTTGACCCGGGCCTTCTGGCCCACGCCGCTAACAGCGCCATGAGCCTTTTGGCCCCCCAGGCCTGCTTTGGCATGGTGCGGGAGGGGATCGCCCTGTACGGATATCCCCCGGTCAAGACGGAGCTGCCCTTTCGCCACGCCTTGCGCTGGGAAAGCGAAGTGGTTCATGTGAAGGAGGTTCAGCCGGGCTCCACCATCAGCTACGGGTGCACCTTCACCGCCCAAAAGGTCATGCGCATCGCCACCGTGGCGGTGGGCTACGGGGACGGATACCACCGGGCCGCCAGCAACCGGGCCCGGATGCTGGTACGCGGGCGGCGGGCCCCGGTGGTAGGCCGGGTCTGCATGGACCAGACCATGATCGACGTCACCGGGATCGAGGGCGTACAGGCGGGGGACCCGGTGGTGCTGCTGGGCCGGCAAGGGGAAGAGGAAATTGACGCCGGGGAACTGGCCGCCTGGGCGGGCACCATCTCCTACGAGGTGCTGCTGGCCATCACCCCCCGGGTATCCAGGGAGTTTACCGGCGGATGAGCAAGCCCTTTGAACCGGGCTCCCCTGGGGTGGCTTGGGGGCATTGCAGTACCTGCGGTTTTTTGGTACAATTTGGAAGTACCCCCTCGGGGGACGGAAAGGAAGGCCTTCATGCAGCGTTCCACGGGACAGAAACCTCCGGTACAGGAGGTCAAAAAGCCGATTCTCATAGGGTCCTGGCATGGCAAGGACACCTGGAAGCTGGGCGGAAAGGTCATGGCCAGCCAGTTGATGGTGGTGGCGCTGTTTCTGCTGCTGGGCACGCTGCTGAGCTTTGACAGCCTTTTTTTCCGGGTGCTGTTTTGCGGGATGCTGGTGGCCGCCGCTTTCGGAATCCTGTATAGCCAGGGCCTCACCGCCGGGCAGCAGGGCGCCGCCTTCGCGGAGATCATGTACGTCCGCCAGCAGGAGGGCAAGGAGGTTCCCCCGTCGGACCGGGACCGCTGCTATCATCCGGGCAAGGGATATTTCGCGGCGCTGCTGGGCGTCCTTCCCTACCTGCTGGTGGCGCTGGTGTTTGCCTTTTTGGCCCAGCCGGTTTTGCACACCCTGGGCGTGCTGCCGGGCTGGATTCGGGAGTTTACCCGGCAAAGCGAGTTTGGCAACGCCCTGGGGTACTATGCCGCCGGTCAGGGCATGAGTGCGGTGGACGTATTGCGCATCGTGGTCCGGGCCATGGTGATGCCCTTTGTGAACGTGGCGATTTTGCTGGGGGACAAGGCGCTGCTGTGGGTGGAGAGGCTGAGCCCGCTGCTGGTGTGCATCCCTCCCCTGGGCTTCGGCCTGGGGTACCAAAAGGGCCTGGCCGCCCGGATCCGCATCAACACCGGCATTGCCATCGGGGACGAGAAGAAGAAGCGCAAAGAGCGCAAGGACCGCAAGCGCCGCGCCCGGAGCGATTCTCCCGAGCGGCTGATTTAGGGAGGCCCGCATGCGCATCATTTCCGGCAGCGCCAAGGGCAGCCAGATTTTCGCCCCCAAGGGAAGGGATACCCGGCCCACCCAGGACAGGGTGCGGGAGTCGCTTTTCAACATTTTGCAAGGGGACGTGCCCGGGGCTGTGGTGCTGGACCTTTTCGCGGGAAGCGGGGGCTTGGCCCTGGAGGCTGTCAGCCGGGGAGCCGGCCGGGCCGTGGCCGTGGATCACGCCCAGGACGCGGTGGTATGCATTCAGCGAAATATTGCCAAACTAGGCTTTGGGGACCGCATGGAGGTCCTGGCCTGCGATTGGCGGCAAGGGGTGCAAAAGCTGCGGGGCAGAGGCCTTGCCTTTGACCTGGTGTTTTTGGATCCGCCCTATGCCATGAACCCGGAAGGGGTCTGCGGGGCCCTGGCGGAAGCGGGGCTTTTGCAAGAGGAAGCGCTGCTGGCGGTGGAGCACCGGCGGGGGGCGAGGCCCGCGTTGGGTTCCGCCTTTTCCTGGGGCAGCACCCGGGGCTACGGGGATACGGAGATTTCATTTTTTACCTATGGACAGTCCCACCAGGACGGAAAGGGGGAATAAGCGTGCGGGAAGGCGTGTGCGTGTATCCGGGGAGCTTTGACCCTGTCACCAGCGGCCACCTGGACCTGATTGAAAGGGCCGCGAAGGTATTTCCCCGGGTGATTGTGGCGGTGCTGAACAACCCGTCCAAGCGGGGCTTTTTTTCCGTCCAGGAGCGGGTGCGGCTGCTGGAAAAGGCCTGCCGCCACCTGCCCAAGGTGGAGATCGATTCCTTTGAGGGGTTGCTGGTGGACTACATGAAGAAGGCGGGCGCGGGCATCGTGATCCGGGGCCTGCGGGCCGTGACGGATTTTGAAAGCGAGTTTTTGATGGCCCAGGTCAACCATCAGATTTCACCGGAGATTGAGACCCTGTTTATGATGACTTCCCCGCAATACGCGTATATCAGCTCCAGCGTGGTCCGGGAAATAGGCGGATTTGGAGGGGAAATTTCCTCCTTTGTGCCTGCCTCTATTTTGGAGGACGTTTCTACGGCCCTGGGGCGCGCCCGGTAACTTTTGGTCAGATTGAAGGAGGAAACGGCAATGCAGCAACGCACGTATACCTTGCTGGACGAGCTGGACAGCATCCTGTCCATGGGAAAGAAGGTGCCTTTGAGCAACCTGTGCATGGTGGACAGGGACCAGTGCAGACAGCTCGTGCGGGAGATTGTGGCGGATATGCCCGCGGATATCACCGCCGCCGAGGGGATCATCCAAAACCAGGCCAGCATTATTTCAGAGGCCAGGGAGATTGCGGAGCAGACCAAGGCGGACGCCAACATGCGGGCCAACCATGTGGTGACGGAGGCCAACAATCAGGCCCAGAGCACCATCCAAAACGCGAACCAGAAGGCCCAGGAGCTCCTGAGCAAAAGCCAGGAGCAGGCCCGGGGCATGATGGCGGAAGCCAAGGAGCAGGCCACCAAAATGGTCAAGGACGCGGAGCTTCACGCCCAGCAGCTGGTCAGCGAGCAGGAGGTTATGGCCCGGGCCCAGATGGAGGCGGAGGAGATCCGCCAGGATACCCAGGCGGAGATTGAAAAGCTCTACCACGACGTGTACCAGCATATCGACGAGGTTCTGGCGCAGCTGGACCGCTCCATCAGCGAAAAGCTGACGGACATCCGCATGACCCGCCAGCAGATCGGCCAGAGCATCGCCTCCAGATAGGCCGTAAGCTGGCCCGAACCAATCCCCCAAGGGGAGCGCCCCGCGGCTTTCACGCAAGCCGCGGGCTTTTTCGTTCCATAGCAAGATGGTTCCTTCGCTACAAATAGTTGGCATGTGTATCAAGCGCCGGAGCAGACAAAATAACGATACCGGGAGAAGCGGCGAGGACGCGACGCGCTTTTTGCTCCCCTTTGGGCAGCTTCCATAGCCCTGGAAAGGAGATTTGCATGCCAAAAACCAAGGCCTCCTTCGGCATGATCGCGGTGACCCTCTGCACGGTGGTGGTGATGTTTGTGCTGCCCGTCACCCCGAAGATTCCCGTCAGCACGGCGGTGGTTGAGCGGGGGAATCTGGTGATCGCCCAGTCCCTGGAGGGACGGGTGGGCTACGGCGACGAACAGGTCTGCGTAGCGCCTTTGGCGGGCCAGGTGGCCCAGGTGAACGTCCGCCAGGGGCAGGCCGTGCGCAAGGGGGATGTGCTGCTCAGGCTGGACACCGCCTGGGAGGAGCAAGCCCTGTCCGGGCTTGAGCAGGCCGTTTATGGGCAAAACCAGGCCCTGGAGAGCGTGCAGCTGGCGGGGGAGGCCATGAAGGCGGTGTGGCTCCAGAACCAGCTTTCTTTGCAAGCCCAGATGCGGGAAATCACCCTGGCCATCGAGGCCAAGACCCTGCGGGCCTCCGCGGACGGAGTGGTGGGCCAGGTGTATGTGGGAGCCGGGGACTATGCGCCCGCCTTGTCGCCCATGCTCAGCGTGCGGGGAAGCCAGCTGGAGCTCTCGGCCCGGCAAAGGGCACAGGAAAGCATGGCCCTTCAGGTGGGCATGCGGGCGGTGGTCTATGCCCAGGGGGAGCAGCGGGCCGTGGTGACCCTTTCCAGTTTTGACGCCCCGGCCCTGGACACGGCCACGGGGCTGTACATGCAGACCCTCCGCTTTTGGGTGGACGAGGGCCGGGAGTGGCTTAAGGAGCGGGTGGGCAGCACCGTGGCCTTGGAGCTGCTTTCCCAGGTGCAGCCGGACGTGGCCCTGGCGCCCATCGCCGCCGTTTCCGCCAGCAATTTCCTCTGGGTGATCCGGGACGGGCGGGTGACCCCCGTGAAGGTGGACCCCAAGCAGCGGGACGCCGATTTTGTACAGGTGCCCCAGGAGCTGCTGGGGGAAAGGGTGGTGCTGCTGCCGGATGAAGCGGACCTGCGCGCCGGCAGCCAGGTGAAGGAGAGCAAGTGATGAAACGGTACGATTTGTGGAAGCTGAGCTTTTTGAATGTACTGACCACGCCGATGCGTTCGCTCCTCACAGTTCTGGGGATGGCGATTGGCATCGGCGCCATTTTGGCCGTTTTGACCTTGGGGGACGCTGGGAAAGTCCAGGTGCAAAGCGAAATGATGCGCCTGGGGATCGACAAGGTATGGCTCACCGCCCAGGGGGACAGGCCCCTCTCCCACGGGGACGCGGAAATGCTCTCCCAGGCCCTGGGCACCACGGTGACGGAGCAGGTCTATTATCCTTTGGTGTTTCACTATGAGGGCCAGGAAGCCTCCGGGGTTTTGGTGGGCTGTACTAAGGAGTACCTGGAGCTGATGGACAGCCGGGTGGTGGCGGGCCGGGCGCTGTGGCCCCTGGAATGGAAGGGGGGCAGCCGAAGCGTGCTCCTGGGGGAAGCCCTGGCCCGGGAGTTGGGGCTGTACGCCCCCTCCGACCTGTCCAAGGCGAAGCTTTCCATTGGCGGGGCGCTGTTTGTGGCCGCAGGGGTCCTGCGGCAGAGCAACGAGCTTTCCCAGGTGGACCCCGCCCGGGCGGTTTTTATGCCCATCGCGGTCTTTTGCGAGTGGATGGGTTCCACCGTCCATGAGCTCACGGTGAGCGTGCCCCCGGGCGCCATGCCCCAGGCCGTGGCGGCCATGGCGGTGGACGCCATGCAGCGCAAGGAGGGCAAGGAGGTCCAGGCCATCACCATGCAGGTTCAGATCGAGGCGGCCAACGGCGTGATGGATATCTTTATCGGCGTTTTGAAATGGGTGGCCGTGGTGTGCATTTTGGTGGGCGGCATCGGGGTGATGAACATCCTCCTGGTTTCCGTGCGGGAAAGGCGGAGGGAAATCGGCATCATGAAGTCCCTGGGGGCCACCTCGGGGCAGATCCGGCGGCTGTTTTTGCTAGAGGCGCTGCTGTATGCGGTGGTGGGCGGCGTGCTGGGCATTTTGGTGGGCCTTGGGCTGGTGCAGATCGCCGGGAACGCCATCGGGCT
This sequence comes from Candidatus Limiplasma sp., assembly GCA_034927815.1. GTDB lineage: Bacteria > Bacillota > Clostridia > Christensenellales > Aristaeellaceae > Limiplasma. The sequence continues at coordinate 131,908 of JAYFPK010000015.1, read as the reverse complement.
CCAGGCTGCGGTCCAGGGAAAGGACGTTGGCGTGGTGGTGCTGGCGGCGGTGGCGGTGGGCTTGTTCTTTGGTGTTGTCCCCGCTTCCCGGGCTTCGGGAATGGCCCCGGTGGATGCGCTGCGGGAGTGAAAAGCATCATTTTGCGTCGTTTATGAGAACATTTTGCAAATTTGGCACGCAAAATGCCAACGTGTACATCGTGAACAAATGGATGAAAAAATCTTTGGCGAATGTCACTATTACTTTTTTACCCTATAATCGATATAATATATACAAGCAATCAGCGCAGATTCTTTCACCCCAACGTGTCAAAATGCGCTATTTCTAAGGAGGAAATGTTCATGGCAAGCGTAACCCTGAGTCACATCTTTAAGGTTTATGCCGGAAACGTTACCGCTGTTAGCGACTTTAGCCTGGATATTGAGGACAAGGAGTTTATCGTGCTGGTTGGCCCGTCCGGCTGCGGCAAGTCCACCACGCTGCGCATGGTGGCCGGCCTGGAGGAAATCTCCAGCGGCGAGCTTTACATTGGCGAGCGCCTTGTTAATGATGTGGCCCCCAAGGATCGCGACATCGCCATGGTGTTCCAGAACTATGCGCTGTACCCCCATATGACCGTGTATGATAACATGGCCTTCGGCTTGAAGCTCCGCAAGACCCCCAAGGCGGAAATCAAGCGCCGGGTGGAGGAAGCCGCCAAGATCCTGGATATCGCCCACCTGCTGACCCGTAAGCCCAAGGCCCTCTCCGGCGGCCAGCGCCAGCGCGTCGCCCTGGGCCGCGCCATCGTTCGGGAGCCCAAGGTCTTCCTCATGGACGAGCCGCTCTCCAACCTGGACGCCAAGCTGCGCGTAGCCATGCGTACCGAGATCACCAAGCTGCACCAGCGCTTGCAGACCACCTTCATCTACGTGACCCACGACCAGACCGAGGCCATGACCATGGGCTCCCGCATCGTGGTTATGAAGGACGGCTTCATCCAGCAGGTGGATACCCCCCAGAACCTGTACGACTATCCCAACAACCTGTTCGTGGCGGGCTTCATCGGCAGCCCCCAGATGAACTTCTTCAACGTGACCCTGGAGAAGCAGGACAAGGACGTAGTGGCCGTGTTTGGCGATAACAAGATCGTCATTCCGCCCAGCAAGCTGGCCAAGTTCGCGGACGAGAGCGCCATCGGCAAGGAAGTCTACATGGGCATCCGCCCCGAGAACATCCATGACGAGGACGTGTTCCTCCAGGCCGCTCCCAACGCCGTCATCAACTGCAACGTGGAAGTGACGGAGCTCATGGGCAGCGAGACCTACCTGTACCTGTCCACCAGCGGCAAGGATGAGAACATCATCGCCCGGGTGAATCCCCGCACCACCAGCCGCGCCGGCCAGACCATCCAGGTGGCCTTCGACGTAAACCACCTCCACTTCTTCGACAAGGAGACGGAGCTCACGCTGCTGACCCGGTAACAGGCGTATTTTCAAGGTTTTTCTCCAAAGGCGTGCTGTTATGGCACGCCTTTGGCTTTGGGCTTCTTTGGCAAGGGAAGCGGAGAAAAAAGCGCGGAGGATTCCCCGGGGCTTATGCCCGTCGGGACCCGGTTTGGAGGATACTATATGGCTATTGAGGTCAGGGCGTTTTCGCCCGGGGATATTCCGGATATGATCGCCATTTGGAATGAGGTGGTTGAGGAAGGGATCGCCTTTCCCCAGACGGAGCTGCTGGACGGGCAAAGCGGCCTGGATTTTTTTCACAGCCAGTCCTTTACCGGGGTGGCGGTAGAGCGGGAGACTGGGAAGCGGGTCGGGCTGTATATTTTACATCCCAATCATATCGGCAGATGCGGACATATTTCCAACGCAAGCTACGCGGTCAAAAGCGGGGAGCGCGGGAAGCGCATTGGCGAAAGCTTGGTTTTGCATTGCATTGCAAAGGCAAAGGAGCTCGGCTTTGGAATATTGCAGTTTAACGCGGTGGTCCGCACCAATGTGGCGGCCCTCCGGCTGTATCAAAAGCTGGGCTTCGTGCAGCTGGGGGTCATCCCCGGGGGCTTTCGGATGAAAAACGGAAGCTATGAGGATATCATTCCCCATTACTACCTGCTGTGACCCCTGGGGTGTGCTATGGCAGGACCATGCCGGGGCATTGGCCTAAAAAAAGGGGAAAAGAAGGGAGTTTCCCTTACCCTTCTGTCCTTTTGCCATGGCGATGACGTGCTGTCCTGGGCATCGGGAGAAAGGTTTCCTTGCAGATAGACAGGTTTCAAAATAGGCCTATTGTCTCTTTGATAAGTCGCGGCAATTTGTAAGAAGGGACTTGCGTGGATCAATCGGAATCCGGGGGTGGCGAAGGGAGGCGTGTGCCCAATGGCGCCGCCAGGGAGTGTGGGCCCTTTGCTGAAGGCAAAAGGGAGAGGGAGGCGGGGCTTGAGGCGGGCAGCCGAACGGTCGTGAAGGCAGCGGCGGCCGAAAGACCGGATCACAGCCCGAAGTGGGAATCGTTACGGGCAGCGCAAGCGGCAGCGAGCGATGTGACGATAAAGCTGAACCCGCGGCGATTGATCTGAACCGTAGCCCTGGGGCGGGCAAAAAAGAAATCGCAACCCTTGGCCCCTGACGTATTCGTTTTCTGTAACAAAAAAGAAATGATCCTAATCCCCGGGACAAAATCCTCCAAGTCCCACTCAAAGGAAAAGTCTCTCTGTTTCCCAAAGACAACTCAACAGGAAAGAACGCCCCCTTGCCCCGCTCAAAACTCCCTCCTTGAAAAACCCCCCTTCTCATGGTACAGTTATTTGGGGGAAGTGGCCCTCAAGGCAACTGCCCTTCCGGGGCGCTTTCCCTGGCAGCCCTTTCCCAATGCATGGGAGAATCGGAGGAACATCAATGCGCGACCCCATTGAGGCGCTGCTGGAAAAGGTGGAAAAACCGGCGCGCTATGCGGGCAATGAAATGAACACCCAGGTGAAGCCCTTTGACCAGGCTCAGATCACCTTCGCCTTTTGCTTTCCGGATACCTACGAGGTGGCCATGTCCCACCTGGGCATGAAAATCCTATATGGCATTCTCAACGACCTGCCCTACGCCCTGTGCGAGCGCTGCTGCATGCCCTGGGTGGATATGCGCGCGGAGCTTATGCGGGAGAAGATCCCGCTGTTTTCCCTGGAATCCCGCACGCCCCTTTCCAGGTTTGACATCGTGGGCTTTACCTTGCAGTACGAAATGAGCTATACCAACATCTTGGACATGCTCCATTTGGGCGGCATCCCCGTGAAGGCGGAGCAAAGAGGGGATGGGGACCCCATCGTGGTGGCGGGGGGGCCTTGCGCCTTCACCCCGGAGCCGCTGCACGCCTTCATCGACGCCTTCATGATCGGCGATGGGGAGGAGGTCACCGTGGAGGTGACCCGGGACCTGCTGGAAAGCAAGAAGCTGGGCTTGCCCAGGGCCCAGCGTCTGCGGCGCATCGCCTGCATTCCGGGGGTGTACGTGCCCAGCCTCTATGAGGCGGCCTACCATGAGGACGGTACGCTGAAAAGCATGAAGCCCTTGGTTCCCGAGGCCCCCACCCGGATCGCGAAGCGGGTGGTGAAGGACCTGAACGCCGCCTACTACCCCAGGGAGATTCCGGTGCCCTACACCCAGATCGTCCATGACCGGATCATGCTGGAGATCATGCGGGGCTGCACCCGGGGCTGCCGCTTTTGCCAGGCGGGGATGCTGTACCGGCCCGTGCGGGAGCGCAGCGTGGCAAAGCTGCTGGAGCTGGCGGAAAACCTGGAGGAGAGCACGGGCTATGAGGAAATTTCCCTTTCCTCTTTGTCCAGCGGGGATTATTCCTGCCTGTCGGAGCTTTCCCAGCAGCTGATGGAAAGGCTGGAGAGCAAGCGGGTGGCCCTTTCCCTCCCCTCTTTGCGGGTGGACAGCTTTGTCCAGGACTCCCTGGCCCAAACCCAGCGGGTGAAAAAAAGCGGCCTGACCTTTGCCCCGGAGGCGGGGACCCAGCGGCTTCGGGACGTAATCAACAAGGGGGTTACGGAGGAAAACCTGCTGGCTACCTTGAAACACGCCTTTGAAAACGGCTGGAGCAGCGTGAAACTGTACTTTATGATGGGGCTTCCCACGGAAACCCTCCAGGACCTGGAGGGCATTGCCAAGCTGGCCCAGGCCGCGGTGAACACCTACTACGCCGTGCCCAGGGAGAAGCGGGCGAAGGGGCTGCGCATCACCTGCAGCGCCTCGGTCTTTGTGCCCAAGCCCTTCACGCCCTTTCAGTGGTGCCCCCAGGATACGGTGCCCACGGTGCGGGAGAAGCAGCAGGCCTTGCGCAAGTTTTTGAACATCCGGGGGGTCTCCTTCAACTGGCACGATTCCACCGTCAGCCAGATGGAGGCCTGCTTTGCCGCCGGGGACAGGCGGCTTTCCGGCGTGCTCTATCGGGCCTGGGAGCTGGGCTGCCTGCTGGACGGCTGGAGCGAGCATTTCCGCTATGACCTGTGGCTTCATGCCTTTGCGGACGCGGGCCTGGACCCCGCCTTCTACGCCCACCGGCAGCGGGGCCTTGAGGAGCTGCTTCCCTGGGACCACATCGACGCGGGGATTTCCAAAGGCTTCCTGAAAAGGGAGTATCACAAGGCGCTCAACGCCCAGACTACGGTGGATTGCCGCCAGGGCTGCCAGGGCTGCGGCCTGCAAAAGACAAAGGGGCTATGCGACCTATGCGAATGATGGTGATTTTTGAAAAAGGGGCCGCCCTGCGGCATATCGGCCATCTGGACTTGATGCGCTCCATGCAAAGGGCCCTGCGCAGAAGCCGCCTGCCCATTGCTTACAGCAAGGGCTTCAGCCCCCATGTGCAACTCAGCTTTGCCGCGCCCCTGAGCGTGGGCGTCGTAGGCCTGCGGGAGGCCATGGACGTGCCTTTGACCGAGGCCATGGGGGAGGAGGCCTTTACCGAGCAGCTTAACGGAGCGCTGCCCGCCTGCTTGCAAGCGCGCAAAGCCCGGCTGATCCCGGACGATTTCCCTTCCTTGATGTCCCTGGCGGCGGCCTCCCGCTATACCCTGGAAATGGGGGACAGTCCCCAGGCCCGCGCGGCCCTGGAGCAGCTTCCGGCCTTTTTGGCCCTGGACGCCTACGAGGCGATGCGCAAAACCAAGAGCGGAGAGGCCCTGTGCAACATCCGGCCCTTGGTGGTGGAGGCCCACGGCGATGGAGGGAGCCTGTGCGCGGTGCTGGCGGCGTCCTCCGTCAGCACCTTGAAGCCCGCGCTGCTGATGAAGGCCCTTTGCGATATGGCCCGGCAGGAGGAAGTCCCCTTTTTGGCGATCCGGGAGGAAATCCTCTGCCGGGACCAGGAGGGGCGGCTGGTGCCCATGGAGGAATACCCCCATGGCTGACACAATGGAGCTTTTGGTGCGGCAGCAAGGCCAGGGGAGGCAGGTGGCGGCCCTTTGCCAGGGAAAGCTGCTGGAATTCATCCAGGAGGAAGGGGACGCGGATTCCTGGGTGGGTGCGGTGGTGCTGGGCACGGTGGAAAGGGTGCTGCCCGCGCTGGGCGCGGCCTTCGTGAAGATCGGCCTGCCCCTGAACGGCTTTTTGCCCTTGACGGAGCAGGAGAGCTTTGACGCCGGCGGGAAGCAGCCGCTGCTCAGCGGGCAGGAAGTGCTGGTACAGGTGAAAAAGGACCCGGCGGGGGAAAAGGGCGCGTTTCTCACCCGGGACATCGCCTTGCCGGGCCAGTACGCGCTGTACATGCCCCACAACCGGCACACCGGCGTCAGCGCCCGCATCCCCCAGGGGGAGCAGCGGGAGTGGGCCCTGGCCCTGGGGGAAGCCCTCGGCGGGGGCGAGGCGGGAGTCATCGTGCGCCACGGGGCCCTGACGGCCCGGGCCCAGGACATTGAAAGCGAATGGGCGGCCTTGGAAGAGGCCTGGCGGGCTATTTTGGAGAAGGCCCGGTTTCACAAGCCCCCGGCGGTGCTCTTTCGGGAGGATTCGGCCTTGCGGGGGCTGGTCCGGGACTATGGGGCCAGGTACCGGCTCCGCCTCACAACCCAGGAGGAGCGGATGCTGGAAGGGCTCCCCTTGCCCCAGGAGGACATGCGGCTGGCGGGCCCGGTGGAGATGGAAGCCCTGTGGCAAGGCATGGGGGTGGAGGGGCAATTGCGGGAAGCCCTGGAGCGCAAGGTATCCTTGCCCGGCGGCGGTACGCTGGTGATTGACGAGCGGGAGGCCTTGACCACGGTGGATGTGAACACCGCCCATTTTACAGGCGCTCCCCTGAAGGGGCGCGGCCCGGCGGTTCCCTCCGTGGCCCTGGCGCAAAACCTGGCGGCCTGCCCCCAGATCGCCCGGCAGATCCGCCTGCGCAACCTCAGCGGCATCCTTTTGATCGACTTTATCGACATGGAAAGCGACCAGGAGCGGGAGCAGGTGCAATCCGCCCTGGAACGGGAATTGGAAGACGACAGGGTCAAAACGGTGATTCACGGCTTTACCAGGCTGGGTTTGCTGGAAATGACCCGCAAGCGTACCCGGGAGAGCCTCTCCCAGGCGCTGGCTGCCCGGGAAAAGGGCAAAGGACAGGCCCGCAGGGGCCGCGGAAAGGATCATCAGGCGTGAGCAAGACCACCCCCATCTATGTGTCTCCCCAGGAGGCGGAGCGGCAAAGGCAGACCGCCCAGGCGTTTTCCTCCTTGCCGGACCGCCCCCGGACCTATCATATCGTCACCTATGGCTGCCAGATGAACGCCCACGACAGCGAGAAGCTGGCGGGCATTTTGCAAGGCATGGGCCTGGAGGAATCCCCCCGGCGGGAGGAAGCGGACTTTGTGCTGTTTAATACCTGCTGCATCCGGGACAACGCGGAGCGCCGGGCCCTGGGCAACGTCACGTGGCTGAAGGAGATCAAAAAGCAACGGCCCTCCATGCTGATCGGCGTGTGCGGCTGCATGGTGCAGCAATCCCACATGGCGGAAAAGATCCTTAAGCAGTACAAGTTTATCGATTTGGCTTTCGGCACCCATAACATGCACGAGCTGCCCTCGCTGCTGTACCGGCGGGTGGAGAAAAACAGCCAGGTGGTCAGCATTCTGGACCAGGAAAACCTCATCGCCGAGGATGTGCCCCTGCGGCGGGCAAGCGGCTACCACGCCTACGTGACCATCATGTACGGCTGCGACAACTTCTGCTCCTACTGCGTGGTGCCCTATGTGCGGGGCCGGGAGCGCTCCCGCCGCATGGGGGACATCCTGCGGGAGGTGGAGGGGCTGAGGGAAAGCGGCGTGCAAGAAATCATGCTCCTGGGGCAGAATGTGAACAGCTACCAGGGGGGAGGCCCGGGGGAGAGCTTCCCCGCGCTGCTGAAAGCCCTGGACGGCCTGGGCGTTCCCCGGATCCGCTTCATGACCTCCCATCCCAAGGACCTGTCCGACGAGCTGGTTCAGGTCATGGCCCAGGGGCGGCATATCTGCAGCCATTTGCACCTGCCGGTGCAAAGCGGAAACGACGAGGTGCTCCGGGCCATGAACCGGGGCTATACCCGCGACGCCTATCTGGACAGGGTGCGGCGGCTGCGGGAGGCCATGCCGGAGATCGGCCTCACCACGGATTTCATCGTGGGCTTTCCAGGGGAGACGGAGGCCCAGTTTGAGGATTCCGTTTCCTTGATCCGGGAAGTGGGCTATGACGCGGCCTTTAGCTTCATCTTCTCCCCCAGGCAGGGCACCCGGGCCGCCTCGATGCCCGGCCAAGTCGGCAAGGAGGCGGCTTCCCGGCGGCTGGAACGGCTCCAGGAGGTCCTGGCCGAAAGCACCGCCAAAGTCCACCGGGAGATGATCGGCAAGAGGGAGCAGGTGCTGGTGGAGAGCATTTCCAAGCGGAATCAGGGGCAGGTGTCCGGCAAGGGAACCCGGAACATCACCGTCACCCTGGACGGAACCCAGGAGGACATCGGGCGCGTGGCGCCCGTTACCATTACCTCCGCGGCGGCCAATACGCTGCGGGGAGAGCGAATCAAAGGAGAACCATGATGGAAAAGGTGTTGAATCAGGCCGAGCTGTTGGCGGAGGCCATTTTGGAGAGCGAGGAGTACATCCGCATGCGGCTGGCGGAGCAGGCCGCCACCAAGGACCCGGAAGCCACCCAGCTGGTGGCGGACTACACCGAAAGGCGGGGCAAGGTCCAGGAGCTTCTGGCCTCCAACGATCTGGACCACGGGGCCCTGGCCCGGGCCGGGGAGGCCCTGGAGGCCACCGAGATAGCCCTGGAGGCCAATCCCCTGCTGAAAACCATGCGGGAAGCCCGCAGCGATTTCAGCGTGATGATGGACAAGGTGAACGCCATCATCCAGTACGTGATCACCGGGGAGGAGCCGGAGGAGGCGGGCGGCTGCGGCGGCGGCTGCGGCTCCTGCGGCGGATGCGGTAAGCACTAAGGCAAAAGCGTTTGGAAGGTACAAAAGGGAGGCAACCCCATGGCCGGCATTACGCCCATGATGCAGCAATACCTGGATATCAAGCAGAAGCACCAGGACTCAATCCTGTTCTTCCGCCTGGGTGATTTTTACGAGATGTTCTATGAGGACGCGGTGCTGGTGTCCAAGGAGCTGGAGCTCACCCTCACCGGCAAGGACTGCGGGCTCAGCGAGCGGGCGCCCATGTGCGGCATTCCTTACCATTCCGCCTCCACCTATATCACCCGCTTGATCGAAAAGGGCTACCGGGTGGCCATCTGCGAGCAGCTCGGCGACCCGGCCCTGGCCAAGGGGCTGGTGGAGCGGGACGTGATCCGCATCATCACGCCGGGCACTGTGGTGGACCCGGCTATGCTGGATGAAAAAAGCAACAGCTATGTGATGTGCGTGGCCTTCGCGGGGAAGGGGGCGGCCCTGGCCTACGCGGACGTGAGCACCGGCGAGTTTGTGACCCATTTTCTCCCCAATGCCCAGGGGGCCCTCCGGGACGAGCTGGTGCGGGTGGCCCCCCAGGAGGCGGTGACCAACGACCAGGAGGCCCTGGAAAGTTACCTGGACCACCACCTGATGGTGACCCAGCTGCCCGAGAGCGCCTTTGCCCGGAAAAACGCCAAGGAATTGCTGCTGCATCATTTCCAGGTAGGGTCCCTTACGGCCCTGGGCCTCCAGGAGCAGGACAAGCAAGTTCCCGCCGCGGGGGCGCTGCTGCGCTACCTCAGCGACACCCAGAAGAACGACCTCTCCCACATGACCCAGCTTACCCCCTACCAGGGGGCGGACACCATGTACCTGGACCGGATGACCCGCCGGAACCTGGAGCTCACCGAAAGCCTGCGCAGCGGGGAGCGCCGGGGTTCCCTTTTGTGGCTGCTGGACGAAACCTCCACCGCCATGGGGGCCCGGATGCTGCGAAGCTGGGTGGAAGCCCCGCTGGTGAACCTGGAGAGGATCGCGGCCCGGCTGGACGCGGTGGAGGCCTTCAAGGGGGATTTGCTCACCTCGGAGGAGCTTACCGCCGCCTTGCGCGAGGTGGCGGACCTGGAGAGGCTTTTGGGCAAGATCAGCTATGGGAGCCTCACCGGGCGGGACTGCCTGGCTTTGCTGCGCTCCTTGCGCAGCGTGGAACCTGTGAAGGCCCTGTTGCAGAAGTTTACGCTGCCCTCCATCGCAGCGCTGCACCACACCCTTTCGCCCCTGGCGACCCTGTGCGAGCTCATCGCCTCCGCCATCAGCCCGGACGCGCCCTTGGCCCTGTCGGACGGAGGCGTGATCGCCGACGGATACAGCCCGGAGCTGGACGAATACCGCAACGCCTCCACCAGCGGGAAGCAATGGCTGCTGGATTTGGAGGCCGCCGAACGGCAGGAGACGGGCATCAAGAACCTGAAAATCCAATACAACCGGGTCTTTGGCTACCTGATCGAGGTGACCAAGAGCTACCTGGACCAGGTGCCCTTGCGCTACACCCGCAGGCAGACCCTGGCCAACTGCGAGCGCTTTGTTACCGCGGAGCTCCAGGAGATCGAGCGGAAGATCGTGAACGCCCAGCAACTGGCCCTGGCCCTGGAAAGCCAGATATTCAGCCAGGTGAAGGACGCCATTGCCAAGGACATCGGCATGATCCAGCAAAACGCCCTGGCCCTGAAAACTTTGGACGCGCTGCTGTCCTTGGCCAAGGTGGCCCGGGACAACCATTATGTGAAGCCCCAAATGACCCGGGACGGCGTGATCCATATCCTGGAGGGCCGGCATCCCATTGTGGAAAAGACCCTCACCGACACCCCCTTTGTGCCCAACGACGTGCTGCTGGACGGGGATGAAAACCGGATGCTCATCATCACCGGCCCCAACATGGCGGGAAAGAGCACCTATATGCGGCAGGTGGCGCTGATGGCGCTGATGGCCCACATGGGCAGCTTCGTGCCCGCCCAGGAGGCCCGGATCAGCGTCTGCGACCGGGTCTTTACCCGTATCGGCGCTTCCGATGATCTGGCCAGCGGCCAGAGCACCTTCATGGTGGAGATGAGCGAAACCGCCTCCATTTTGCGGGGGGCCACCGCCCAGTCCCTCATCGTGCTGGACGAGATCGGCCGGGGCACCAGCACCTTTGACGGCCTGGCCATCGCCTGGGCCGTGGTGGAATACCTGCTGGACAAGAAGAAGATCGGAGCCAAGACCCTCTTCGCCACCCACTACCACGAGCTTAGCGAGCTGGAAGGGCGCTTTGAAGGCGTGAAGAACTATTGCATCTCCGTGAAGGAGCATGGGGAGGACGTGATCTTCCTGCGGAAAATCCTCCCCGGAGGGGCGGACAGGAGCTACGGCGTGCACGTGGCCCGCCTGGCGGGCATCCCTCCCCAGGTGGTGACCCGGGCCCACGAGATCCAGGCCAGGCTGGAGGTCAGCGATATCAACCAGGAGGCCATCAGCCACCACATCCTGGAGAAGAAAAAGAAGAAGGACAGGCAGACGGACCTCTTCCACCTGGAGCAGGACGATCTGCTGGAGGAGCTGAAAAACCTGGACGTGTACACCCTTACCCCCATGGACGCCATGAACGCGCTGTTCCGCATGCGGGAGAAGGCCAGGAAGCTCTAAGAAAGCCGGACACAGAAGAAAGGACATATCCATGGAGAAGATCAGGCCGATACAGAAGCTGTCCCCCCAGGTGATCGGGCAGATCGCCGCGGGGGAGGTGGTGGAGCGCCCGGCTTCCGCGGTGAAGGAGCTGGTGGAAAACAGCATAGACGCGGGGGCCACCGCCGTTACCGTGGAGCTGCGGGAGGGGGGCATCGCCTATTTGCGGGTCACGGACAACGGACGGGGCATTCCAGCCTCCCAGATCCGCATGGCCTTTGAGCGCCACGCCACCAGCAAGATCCTCCGCTCCGAGGACCTCTTTGACGTGCATACCTTGGGCTTCCGGGGGGAGGCCCTGGCCTCCATCGCGGCGGTTTCCAAGGTTACCTGCACCACCCGCACCGCCCAGGAGGACTTTGGCGTGCGGGCCCAGGTGGACGGCGGGGTGATGGGGGAGGTACGGGAGGCCGCCATGCCCGTGGGCACCACCATTTTGGTCAAGGACCTGTTCTATAACACCCCGGTGCGCCTTCGGTTTTTGAAGAAGCCCGTTCTGGAAGCCTCCATGGTGACGGATTACATGACCCGGCTGATCCTCTCCCGGCCGGACATCTCCTTTCGGTACGTGAACGAGGGCAAGACCATCTACCAAAGCGCCGGGGACGGCAGCCTGGAATCGGCGCTGCTTTGCTGCTACGGCAAGGACAGCCTCAAGGCCATGCACCGGGTGCAGGGGAATGAGAACGGCATTTTGGTGGAGGGCTACGTGGGCGTGGGGGAGCTGGCCCGGGGAAACCGCCAGCAGCAGTCCTTTTTTGTGAACGGGCGCTATTTCAAGGACGAGGGCCTCAGCAAGGCCGTGGAAAACGCGTGCCTGGGGCTGGTGATGATCGGGCGCTTCCCCTCCTGCGCCCTGTATTTGCAGCTGCCCTATGACAAGGTGGATGTGAACGTGCATCCCAATAAGCTGGAGGTGCGCTTTCAAAACCCCGGCGCTGTGGCCGGGGCCGTGGAGGTGCTGGCCCGCCAGGCGGTGAGCCGCCAGCGGCTGGGGGACGTGCTCCTGGCCGGGTGGGGGGCCAAGACTGGCGTCCGCCCGGAACCGCCACAGGAGACCATCCGGGTGGTGGCGCTGAAGGAGGAGGAAGGGCAGCCGGACCGGGAGAAGGCTTCCCAGCCCCAGGAGGGGACTGGAACAGCCGGGGAGGCTTCTGCGGCCCCCCAGGAAGGGGCTTCCGGGGCTCCGGCCCAGCCGGACACCTCCCATCTCAAGCCCGCCATCTTGCCGCCCAGGGCCGGCGCCGGTTCCCTGCGGGAGGATTTTGGAGTGCTGCGCCCCCAACCCATGCCCGCTTCCTCCTGGCCTTCCGGGCCCGCCGGGGGCTTTGCGCCCTCCGCCGCCCCGAGGCCTCCTATTTCCTCCGTACCGGCGGCCCCTGTCCGGCCCTCCGGGGAGATTCCCCCTGCCGCGCCGCCAGCCCTGGAGCCCGTTGCTCCCGACGATCCCGCCGCCCCTAACCAGGAGGAGGCCCGGCAGCAATCCCTCCTCCAGGAGGAGAAGACGCCGCCCTTGCGCTTGCTGGGCATCGCCTTTCAAACCTACCTGCTGTTTGAGGCGGGGGAGCGGCTGCTTTGGGTGGACCAGCACGCGGCCCATGAGCGGATTTTATTTGATAAGTTTTGGAAACGGTATGAAGGGGAACGGATTTCCCAGCGCCTTCTGTCTCCCCAGCTGGTGCCCTTGCCCGCCCAGGAGCGGATGCTGCTCAAGGAGTGGCAGCCTTTGCTGACGGAGGCGGGCTTTGAGGTACAGCCCTTTGACGATACGGCGGTGGCGGTGCACGCCATCCCTACCCTGTTCGGGGTCAACGAGCCCGCCGGGGAGCTGCTGCTGGAAGCCCTGGACGCTTGCCAGTCAGGCCGGGGGCCCCTCACCCAGGAGCGCATGCGCAGGCAGGTGGCCCAGATGGCGTGCAAACGGGCCATCAAGGCGGGGGACCGGCTTAGCGACGCGGAAATCCAAAGCCTGCTGAAAACCATGCTGGAAACGGGGGTTTTGCCCACCTGCCCCCATGGCCGCCCCATCGTGGTGGAGGTCAGCCGCCGGGAGCTGGAAAAGCGCTTCAAACGGATTCCATGACGGGAGATCGGCCTATGACGCAAACCCCGGTTTTGGCGGTTCTGGGGCCCACGGCGGCGGGGAAGTCCGCCCTGTCCATGGCCCTGGCAAAAGCCCTTCCTGTGGAAATCGTCTGCATGGATTCCATGCAGATTTATCAGGGCATGGACATCGGCACCGCCAAGCCCGGCCCTGAGGAGAGGCTTCAGGTGGCGCACCACATGCTGGACGTGGTGGGCCCCAAGGAAAGCTTCTCCGTTTCCCAGTACGCGGACATGGCCCGGCCAATCCTGGAGGATATTGGGAGCCGGGGCAAGCTCCCGCTGCTGGTGGGCGGCACGGGCCTGTATTTGAAGGCCCTCACCCAGGGCCTGCCTTTGGGAGGGGTGGCGGGCAGCCAGGAGGTCCGGGACAGGCTCCATGCTATCGCCCGGCAGGAGGGAGGCCCCCTCATTCTTCACGCCATGCTCCGGGAGGCGGACCCGGCCTCGGCCCAAAAGCTCCACCCCAACGATCTTCGCCGGGTGATCCGGGCTTTGGAGGTGTATGAGGCCACCGGCAAGCCCATCAGCAGGCAGGACGAGCCCGCCGGGGAAAGCGGGTTTCGCTTTGGGCTGCTGGGAACTGCCATGAGGCGGGAGGTCCTGTATGAGCGGATCAACCGCCGGGTGGAGGAGATGGCGGCCCAGGGCCTGGAGGAGGAAGTGCGGGGGTTGCTGGCCCGGGGGGTGACCCGGGACTGCCAGTCCATGCAAGGCATTGGCTACAAGGAATGGATCCCGGTGCTGGAAGGCGCGGCCGCACGGGCTGACGCCCTGGAGCGGATCAAGCGCAACACCCGCCACTATGCCAAGCGGCAGCTTACCTGGTTTAAGGCCGTGCAGGACGTTCACTGGCTGGACATGGAGCAACCCCAGGCCGCGGCCCGGGCCCTGGAATTCGCCGGGGAATTTTGGGTGGCGGCCCAGGGTGAAGCCGCGCCACCCCAAGGGAAAGGAACATGACGGAACATGATACAGCAAGCGGTCATACAAGCGGAAAAGCGGTGCCAGGGGGCTTTCGCCCGGATCGAGGACATTGAGCTCCAGGGCACCCGGCGGGTGCTGGAGGCGCTGCAAAGCCATCAGATTTCCGCCCGGCACTTTGCCCCCACCACGGGCTACGGCTATGACGATGTGGGGCGGGACGCTTTGGAGAAGGTCTTTGCCCAGGTGTTTGGCGTCCAGGCGGCCTTGGTGCGGCCCCAGATCACCTCGGGGACCCATGCCCTGGCCCTGTGCCTCTTTGGGCTGCTGCGGCCCGGGGATCATCTGCTCTACGTCACCGGAGCCCCCTATGACACCCTGGAGAGCGTGATCGGCGTTTCCGGCCCCCAGCCCGGCTCCCTCCGGGAGATGGGGGTCTCCTACAGCCAGGTGGAGCTGACGGCCCAGGGAACGCTGGACCTGCCCGCCATCCGGGCCGCCATCAGGCCCAATACCCGCCTGGTGGCGCTGCAGCGCAGCCGGGGCTATTCCACCCGCCGCTCCTTGCTGCCCCAGGAGGTGGAACCCTTAAGCCGGATGCTCAAGGGGGAGTTCCCCCAGGCCGTGCTGATGGTGGACAACTGCTACGGTGAGTTCGTCTGCCCCCAGGAGCCCACCCAGTATGGGGCGGACCTGTGCGTGGGCAGCCTGATCAAAAACCCCGGCGGCGGGCTGGCCCCTACCGGGGGCTACCTGGCGGGCCGGGAGGAGCTGATTGAGCGGATCAGCTACCGCCTCACCGCCCCCGGCATCGGCCGGGAGGTGGGCAGCTACGGGAGCAGCTACCAGCCCTTTTACCAAGGCCTGTTCCTGGCCCCCCATGTGGTGGCCCAAGCCCTGAAAACCGCCACCCTGGCCGCCGCCCTCCTGGGGGAGATGGGGATGAAAACCACCCCCGGCGTGGAGGACCCCCGCTCGGACATCATCCAGGCGTTGGAGTTGGGCACGCCCCAGAGGGTCATCGCCTTTTGCCAGGGAATCCAGTCCGCTTCGCCCATCGACAGCATGGCCCTGCCGGAGCCCTGGGATATGCCGGGATACCAGCATCAGGTGATCATGGCGGCGGGCACCTTCGTGTCAGGGGCTTCCATCGAGCTCAGCGCGGACGCGCCCATCCGGGAGCCCTACGCGGTCTATCTGCAAGGCGGGCTCAGCTACAGCCACGGCAAGCTGGCACTCATCAGCACCCTGGAAGCCATGGAAAAAAAGGGGATGCTGTAAGGGGGCCTTCGATGGCTTCCTAGGGGGACAGTTTTTTGAAAACAGGGGTAAGAGCGCTGTGGGCACCCTGGGGCGCAGGGAGCGCTGCACGCCCGTTCTTTGTCATCAAGTCATGCGAAAGCGGCCCAATGGCAAGGCCGCTATGGTATGCGAAAGGTTTTCCACATTCCCAGGCATCGGCTCTGGGGGATGCGCTTGTACTGATTTGCCGGTCCAAGGGAATCCTTGCCCTAGGCGGGATTCCTTTTTGGTTTATGCCCAAAGCTGCAATATGCGTCTGCTTCTCCTGGGGGAGGCGGCCCGGGAGCTCCTCGGCCAATGCCCCGGGGCGTCAAAGCGCGTCTTCCCGCTCTTCCCGGGCGGCTGGAGGCCGCTGAAAATAGATGCGGCAGTAGGCGGATGGCGTCATGCCGGTATTTTCCTTGAAGGTTTTGCAAAAATAGCTGAAGCTTTGAAACCCCACCGCCTCGCTGACTCCGCTGATGGTATAGTCCCCTGTGCGCAGCAGCTCCCGGGCCCGGTTCATGCGCACGTTGCTCAAATATTCCGTAAAGCTCATGCCTGTTTTGCTTTTCAAAAGCTGGCACAGGTAGCTTTTGTTGAGGTGGAACCGCAGCGCCAGCGCGCCCAGCGACAAGGGGTGCTGATAGTTTTGCCGGATATAGGCGGTGATGTCTTTCAGCACGCCCTGATACTGGGGAGGCGGGTCGCCGCCCAGCCCGGCGGGGGGCGGGGCGTTCTTTAGCGCGCCCCGCAGCGCATCCAGCAGTCCCGCGCCGCTCATCTGCGCCTTGTATACGTAATCCCGCGCCCCGGCCTTGAAAGCATCCTTCACATAGTCAAAATCGTTGTACCCGCTCAGCACCACAACGGCCACGCCGGGCGTCCTGCGGCGCAGTTCCCGGGTGAGCGTCACGCCGTCCATTTCGGGCATGCGGATATCCGTCAGCACGATATCGGGAGATACGGCGGTGAGCATGTCCAGGGCCTGGGCCGCGCTCCGGGCGCTGCCTACGATGGTGAAGCCTTCGGCCTCCCAGTCCATCATGCGGGCAATGCCCTCCAGCAGGAGCGGTTCATCGTCCACCAGCAGCAACCTATACACCGGCTTCCACCTCCTTGCCTTCCATGCGCGTTAGGCGCAGGATCACCAGCGTGCCCTGCCCCTTGATGCTGCGGATGGTAAAGGCGAACCGTTCGCCAAAGTACAGCCGCAGCCGCTGGGCCACATTGCTGATGCCGATGCCGCAAAAGGAGCCGCTCTCATGGCGCGCCTGCTCCTGGCGGATGCCCTCAAGCCTGTCGGATGGAATACCACGCCCGTTGTCCAGGACTTCCACGCGGATGTCCGCCTCCTGGGATGAAACCGTGATGGTGATCACAGGCGCACGCCCAGGCACAATGCCGTGGAACAGCGCGTTTTCCACAATGGGCTGCAAGATCATTTTAGGCAGGAGGCAGCCCAGGAGCTCCGGAGGCACGTCGGCCCTGAGGCTGATGCTGCGCTGCATGCGGATTTCGTGGATGTAGATGTATTGGCGCAGGTAATCAAGCTCCTGCGCAATGGTGATGAAATCCTCCTTCCAGCGCATGGTGCGGTCCAGCAACGCCATGAGGGCGTTGATCGTCGGCTCGATCCGCTCCGTCTGCCCGGACCAGACCAGGCACTTGACCGCGCCCAGGGTGTTGTATAAAAAGTGGGGATTGATCTGCATTTGCAGCGCGTCCAGTTCAGCCTTGCGCTTGTTCTCCTGCTCCGTCCAAAGCTGTTCGATCACCTCTTCCAGCTGATGGACGATGTTGCCGTATTCAAAGCGGAAGGGGGACATCATGCGCAATATGCCCCGGGTGGAAAGGGTATCCCGGGCCATGTGCTTTCCCAAGGCGCGGTTCACCAGCGAATGGATGGGCGTAAAAAGCATTTTGTTGAAAACCAACGCCAGGACCAAGCAAAGGGCCAACAGCACGGCGCACAGGGTCCAAAGGCTCCGCTGAAGGTTTCCGCTGGCGGCGAACACGGTGGTCAGCGGCACGGTATTAACCACATACCAATCCACATAGGAGATCTTCCGGGTAATCAACAGCGCGCGCCCCGCCGCCGCCTCCAGGATGCCGGAGGCTTCCTTTCCTTCCGCGGCCCGTTCAAGCATCCTGGGGTCCGCCTGGTCAAGCAGGCGCGCCTGGTCAGGGTGAGATACGATGCGGCCTTCCCCGTCCATCAGGAAAATATGGTTTTCGCCCTGGGAGAGCTCCTGGTACAGGCGGTAAAGATACCGCTCGTCGATCCCCAGCATCAGATAGCCGTAGGAGGCAGTGCCCTTTACGCTGCGCAGGCGTTTGACCGCCACAATCTCCCGACGTCCTCCGCTGTCCGCGGCGGGGCTGCCAATGCCCAGCCACACCAGCTTGCTGGGCTGCGCGTCGGCCGCCTGGCGCCACGCGCCGGCGGCGTCCCCGGAAAGATAGTCCGGGGTGCCTGTCATCAGGTTGGAATAGGAAAGGCCGTTGCGCCCCACCAGAACGCAGGATAAATTCATGAGGTTGTAGGTGGTGAAGGTGGCGCGCATTTCGCTTTCCAGGGCATTGATTTCTTTCAGGCGCGTGTAGGCGTCGTCATAGGAGCGGGTCAGCTTCTCCTCGATGCGCTCATTCATATCGTACAGGTTGACGATGTGCAGTATCTGGCTGATAAACATGTTAATGCTCTGCTCAAGCTGGCGGATGCTGCGCTCCTGGGAGGCGCGCAGCGCGCTTTGCAGCGCTTGATCGGAAGCGCGGGAGGAGAACAGGCCCATGAGCAGCACGGGAAACAGCGTTGTCAGCACAAAGGAACAGAACAGCTTTCCCAGCAGTGTGCGGAAGAACCCCTGTTTCGTCTTTTGCATGCACCTCACGCCCTCATATCTTTGTCCTTTGCTTTCATTATACAGGAGCGGGGGGAGAAAGGGAAGGACAATGCCGGATCATCCCTTGATGCCGGTGTTTACCACACTGGCTACAAAATACTTCTGCAAAAAGATGAACACCCCCAGGATGGGAAGGATGACGATGGCCGTCGCCGCCATGAGCAAATGCCACTGCACGTTGTAATCATCCCGGAAGGTGGTGAGCGCCAGCTGTACGGTGCGCATTTTTTCGCTTGTGGTAATGATGAGGGGCCAGGTGTATTCGTTCCAGGTGGAGGTGCTTTTGATGGCGATCATCGTGGCGATGACGGGCTTGCTCAGGGGCACATAGATTCGCAAATAGAGCTGGAACCGGTTCAGCCCGTCGATGCGCGCCGCATCGTCCAGCGCCCGGGGAAAATTCATGAAGAACTGCTTAAAAATAAAGACGCCGAACGCACCGGCGATATAGGGGGCCAGCATGCCGGCATAGGTGTCGATCAGCCCGCGCCCGCCAACCCCCAGCAGGTTATTGCCCCCCGCAAGGGGAAAAGACTTGAGAATGATGAACACCGGGATCATGATGGTCTGGGGAGGCACCACCAGGCCCAGCAGGCACAGCATGAACAAGAAGTCCCGGCCTTTGAAGGTAAGGCGCGCAAAGGCATACCCCGCCAGCGAGTTGATGATCAGGCTGATGAGAACCGCCAACACCGTCACATAGATGGAGTTCAGGAAATACCGGCCCCAGTTGCCGCTTTGCATAGCCACCAGATAATTGCCGAACATGGGCGTCTGGGGAAGGAAGCCGGAGCGCGTCTGAATCTCGCCAAACGTTTTGAGCGAGGTGGTAAGCATGATGAAGAAAGGACTGGCGAATAGGACTGCCAGCACGATAAAGGATATGTTCATAAACAGGTTCACACGGCGTTGCCTGCGCACATCAACCAACCTCCAGATCATTTCCCTGGTTGCCATAGCGGTAATTCAGCAGAATAAACACAAATACCACAAGCATCAAAATGACGGATTGAGCCGCCGAGATGCCGAATTGATAATGCTCAAAGGCGCGGGTATAGATTTGGTGGGCGAGGGTGGTGGTAGCGTGCATGGGCCCGCCGCCGGTCATGAGCTTGATCTGCTCAAAGGCGTTGAAGTTCTGGATCGTGCCCGTGACGGTAATGAAGAATATCACCGGGCGCAGCAGCGGCAACCGGATGTGGCGCGTTGTTTGCCAGGGCGATGCGCCGTCAATGAGCGCTGCTTCCACCAGGCTTTCCGGAATGCCTTGCAACCCCGCCAGAAAGATCAGCATATAATAACCCACGGTTTTCCATACGCTCATGACGATGATGCACAGCATGGCGGTGTCTGGGCTGTAAATCCACTTGAGGCTGGGAAGATTCAGCCATCCAAGGATGGCGTTGAAGGCCCCCATGGGCTGGTACATCCACAGCCAGATCATGCTGACGGAAACCATGGATGTCACGTAGGGCGCGAACAGGCATGTGCGGATCAGCTTCATGGCGCGCAGCTTGCGGTTGACCCCCAGGGACAGGGCAAGCCCAAGGGTCAGGTTGAGCGCCAGCACGGCCACGGTAAAAATCAGCGTGTTGAGAAAGGCGCGCTTGAAGGTTTTATCGGCGAAAATGAACAGATAATTCTGAAAGCCCACGGCCTTCATGGTCATGAGGTTGTAGTTTGTAAAGCTCATGGCAATGTTAAACACGATGGGCAGCAGGACAAAGAGAAATAGAAAAACAAAAAACGGCAGAATGAACAGATACCCCACGTTGCGTTCGTTTACACGCCGCGGGCGCAGCGATCCACCGGGCTGAAGGCGTACAGACAAGGCGATTCCTCCTTTGCGGCGCGCAGGCACCCGGCCTGGCCGGATGCCTGCGCCCCTAACCCCCGTTACTGCATGTTTTGAATTTCCATCTCAATGGCCGCCTGCGCCTCGTCCAGCGCCTCCTGGGCCCCGGCATGGTTGTTCATCACAGATTCCCAGGCGGGAGCGAGGATTTTTTCCGCGATGGACGTCCAGGTAAGGCGCGGCTTGCCATAGCCTACCTCGATGGCGTCGAACATCGCACGGTTGAGCACGGGATCATCAGCGATGAATTTTTCCTGCAGCGAGGATTTTACCACCGGGACGCCGGCGCTTTGGTAGCGCAGGTACATTTCCTCATCACTCATCAGGAAGGCCAGCACGCGCCAAGCCTCCTGGGGGTGCTCACACCCGGAGTTGATGGCCAGGAAATGCAGCGCGGAGAAGGTGGCCGGCTGTTTTTGCGCCAGGGGAGGGATAAAGCCGATTTTGTCCGCCATGTCCGGATTGTTTTTAAGATAGGCCATGACGGTGGAGCTGACGATATAGCTCATGGCGCTGTTGCCCGCCAGGAAGGGATAGCTGTCCAGCTTGTTGTGGTCAAAGGGAATGGAGATGTTCATGTTGTACAACTCGCGCATGAATTCGTAGGCTTCCACCATTTCAGGCGTGTTTACCTGGGGCGTGCCCGTCTGCTCATTGGCATAAAAGGCGCCGTTTTGCATGCAGATCAGGTTGGTGAAGTTATAGCCGGAGTCCAGGGTGGGCATATCAAAGCCGGCGCGGGTCACGTTCCCCCTGTCATCACGGACGGTGAGCTTTTCCGCAAACGCCTTGAGATCATCCCAGTTGGCGGGCACTTCGCCCTCGGCATAGCCGGCCTCGGCAAAGAAGTCCTTGCGGTATACCAGCAGCTGCGGGGTCGGCTTAAAGCCCAGGGCCACAAGCTGGCCCTCATAATGGCCGCTGTTTAGGACGGATTCAAACATGTCGTTGCGGTCATCCCAGCTTTGGGCGAATTCATCCAGCGGATAGTACTCGCCCCGGGCGCCCCGGGTGGCGATCATGTACAGGTAGGCCACAAAGACATCCGGGAAATCCCCGCTCAGGCGGGAGGTGCTCAGCTTGGTGTCGTAATCATTGCCGTACACCTGGCGCTGCACGTCTACGACGATATCGGGGTTCTGCTGGTTAAAGCGCGCGATGGCCTCTTCGTAGTAGGTATTTTCCGCATCCGTTTGCGAGGGAACCCACATCACCAGCCGGACCTGTTCCGCGCCCTGGGCCGGCGAGGGGACGAGGCCCAGCGCAAGCATTGTTATCAGCAGCAGTGCAAATAGTTTTCTCATGGATGGTTGACCTCCTTTTCATTTTTACGGGAATCCGTGCGGCAGCGGTTTGTACAATAAATATAGCATACGCCGCCGCAGCCTGCTATGCGCTGGATTTAGGAATATTATCACTGGATGTTGCTGATTGGTTCAGACGCCCGCTTGCGCTGCCAACCGCCGGAGGATGGACAGTTCCAGCAAAACATCGGCCTGCCGCTGTGCTTCGTCCACCTGGCGCTCGATGATCAGGTCGCCATCAAAGCCATACTCCTTGACCAGCATCCGCAGCAGCGCGGGCCAGTCAACGCGTCCCGTCCCCAGGAACATCTCCTTGCCCAGCTCCCGCCCGCTGGTGGGCAGCAGGCCGTCCTTGACGTGCACGCCGCGCACGTACCGCCCGTAGAGGGAAAGCGCGTCCAAGGGATTGCCGAAGCCGTACATTGTGATGTTGGCGGGATCATAGTTGATAAACAGATTGTCGGCGCCCACATCCTCCAGAATCCGCAAAAAAATCACCGCGGGTTCCTGGCCTGTTTCAAACAGGTAGCGCATGCCCAGTGCCTTGAGCCGGGGCGCAATTTCCCGCAGCGATGCCACAAGCCCCAGGTAGTTGAGATCAAACGCGTTCGTGGGGAGATAGCCCAGATGTCCGAACAGGGTGGTCACACCGGCCTGCGCGCAGAAGGCGGCGGTTTTCAGCACATGGGCCAGCCGCATGGGACGCTGGTCGGCAGGAAGCAAGCCGACGGTCATGGGCCCTTCCACCACATTCCAGCGGCTGACGCCGTCAAAAAAGGTGGAGACGCCGCTCAGGTGTATTCCCGCACGCTGGGCCGTCTGCCGCAGCTTGCGGGCCGCCTGGTCATTCATACAGGCGTTGACGCGCCAGTTGACTTGGCAGCATTCAAAGCCGCCCTCGCGCAGCCAGTCCATGGAGGCATCCAGATGGTCAATATGCTCCTGGGAATCTACGTAAAGAAATGTTCCGAATCGCATAGGATCCGCTCCTTTAGCTATTCCTTTTTACCGCCGCCGCTTGTGTCAGTATACCATGCGCCGCCCATGCGGACAACCCACTATTTCCAGAAGCCGTTCTGTGATTCCGGGCGGCCTGGGTGGAATCTGGCAATATCCTGCGCTTGGGATTTCTCAAGGGGAAGCAATGGCCTTGCTGATGCTGGTGGAAGCGGGCAAGCGGACAGGCAGGCACGCCGGGAAGAGGCGGGGAATACGGAGAGATCGTGATGATCACGCGGCAGCGGATAGGGTGGCGGCCGGAGAGCCAAAGCCTGAGGCGCTGAACAGCGGCATCTGGAACGCACGGTAAACCGGGCTGATTGCTTGGCTGTCACAAGGGGCTTTCAAAGCAGGATTCATCCCGCCTTTCGCCACTGCATACAATGGCAAAAAGGAGGGATTTCCTTTGCCTGAAGCCACACAAACCCATGTGAGAAACCTACGGGTCAAATCGGGCATTCACGCCCAAAAAGTCCCGGCCTTGGAGGAAATGGGCCTGGGCCCGGAGCTCCCCCAGGAAAAGCTGGACGCGCCGCCCCGGTTCACCCCCAGCGAAACCGCCATCCTCACCGACTGCTCCGTAAAGCCGGGGCAGGTCCGCTGGATCAGCCTTGACAACCTGCTGCGCAACGTGGCGGTGGTAGGGGCCATTGTGCTGGTGATCATCGCCGCCCGCAACCTGGAGGGTACCCCTACCCAAAGCGTCTTTGCCGCGCTCCAATCCAGCATGGAAATGGAGTGGGATGAGAGCCTGGGCAAGCTCAGCTTTGTGAGCAATTTGCTGCCGGAGAGCGTGCTGGGGGTGTGGAGCGAACAGGAGAGCGTGGCGGTGCTGGCGCCCATGGGGGGAGAGGTGGTCCACGCCTGGAGCCGGGAGGAGCCTTACATCGAGCTTCAAGGCACCGTTACGGACGTGCGGGCCGCCGCCAACGGGGAGGTGATGTCCATTGCCCATGGGATGGAGGAGGAGGTCATCCTGCGCCTCCGCCATGACGACCATACCGAGACCCTCTACGGCAACCTGGCCGCCTGCTATGTGGACGTGGGGGATTATGTGTTCGAGGGGGACATCGTCGCCACGGTGCTGGAGGGGAAGCCCTTGGCCTTTGAGCTGCGCAGGAACGGCCGCTCCATCGATCCGAAAGGAAAGCTGAAAAGCCCGGAATACTAAGTGAATATCATCAAAACAAAACGCTTTGTCCTGCGGCTGCATCCGGCGGGCCTGGCGCTGCTGGGGATTGTGGCGGCCACCGGGCATGGGAGGGCCGCCCTGGCGGCTCTGCTGGCTTTGCTGATTCATGAGGGGTTTCATCTGCTGGCGGTGTGGGGGCTGAAAGCGCCTTTGAGGCAGTTGGAACTGACCCCCTTTGGGGGCGTGATGGATGTGGAAAGCTTCCAAAGCCTCCCCAGGGGCCGGCAGGTTTGCATCGCGGCGGCGGGAACGCTGGGGAGCCTGCTGACAGGAGTGCTTTGCCGGGAATTGCCCGGGGAAGGCGGCCTTCTCCCGGAGGTGGGGCGCATGAGCCTCGCCCTGGGGCTTTTTAACGCGCTGCCCGCGCTGCCCATGGACGGGGGGCAGGCGCTGGCGGCCTTGGGCCATGGGCTGGCCTGGGACCGGGCGCTGCGCAAGGCGCTGATGCTTTCGGGGGTGACCTTGGGGCTGGCCTTGGTTTTGCTGGCCTTCTACGGGGCATGGCACGGCCATTTGAACCTGACGCTGCTGATGGTGGGGCCTTATCTGGCCTACGCCGCCCGGCAGGCCTACATGACCCAGCGGATGCGCCTGGTGGAGGAAAGCCTGAACCTCCGGGCCAAGCTGGGGAAAGGCCATGCCTGGAAGGTGGAGGGCGTCGCTTTGCCCTTGGGCATCAGCCGGGCGGAGCTGCTCAGGTGCGTGCTCTCCAGGCATCCCCGCAGGCTTTATTACTTTTTTTGGGTGGAGCCGGAAACAGGGAAGATACGGGAGGTGTGGGAAGAGAAGAGAATGATGGAGGAGGTATTCAAGTAAGGGAATATCCCAGGGACCGTTGGCGCAAACCCTTGCTCCGGAAGGCTTCCAAAGCCTCCGGGGCTTTGTTTTTTCTGTATTGGCCTATGAAACGCCACAGGCTGCGCGCCCAACAGGCGCGTTTCTCCATCTTTTTCCATCTTCCGCTTGACAGATGCGCGGATGCTCCCTATAATTGAAAATGGTTTTCGATTTCATTTTCAAGGGAGACAAGCTGGGTGTTGGAACGCAAACGGTATAAAACCAAACAACAGGAAGCGGTGCTGGCCTTTTTCCAGGCTGGGCAGGAGCGGTGCTTTACCGCGGAGGAGGCCTATGCCCATCTGGGGGAATCCGGCATGGATGTGGGCAAGACCACGGTGTACCGGGCCATTACCCGGCTGTGTGAGGAAGGGGTGCTGCGGCGCTACACCCCCGCGGAAAGCGGGGACGCCGCCTTTTACCAATATAATTCATGCAAGGACAACCATCTGCATATTCGCTGCCGGGTCTGCGGGGAGCTGGCCCATATGGACTGCGAGGCCGTGGAAGGCTTCTGCCGCCATATCGCCAGCCACCACGGCTTCCAGCTGGACGAGGGACAGACGGTGCTGGTGGGGCTATGCGGGCGCTGCGCCTCTTTGGAAGGCGGCCAGGCGCGCCGCAAGGAAAAGCAACAGGAGGAGGCAGCCCGATGAAAAAAACGGCGATCATTGGCTTGGTACTGGCTTTTTTGGCCCTCTCCCTGGCGTTTTTTCTTCCCTGGCAGCAAAATCCCCGGGAGCCTGTGGCAAAGGCCCAGGAAGCCGCCCAACAAAGGCCCTTGCGGGTCATTTCCACCATCTTTCCCGGCTACGATTTCGCCAGGACCCTTTTGGGGGAGCAAGGGGACGCAAGCCTTCTGCTGCCCCCCGGCGCGGAAAGCCACACCTATGAGCCCAGCCCCCAGGATATCCTGGCTATCAGCAAGGCGGACCTGTTTTTGTACGTGGGCGGGGAAAGCGAGCATTGGGTGGGGGAGCTGCTCTCCTCCTTGGGGGAGGACGCGCCCTTGTCCTTTGCCATGATGGACCATGTGGAGCTGGTGGAGGAGGAATATACCGCCAGCATGGAACGGGACCATGAGGGCCACGACCACGGAGGCTATGACCGTGACCATGACCACGACCATGAGGAGCCCGTGCTGGACGAGCATGTCTGGACCTCCCCCAAAAACGCGATCCAGATGGTAAAGGATTTATCCCGGGCGCTGCAAGGGCTGATGGCCGGGGAAGAGGACCGAAAGGCCGTCGCCCAAAGGGAAGAAGCGTATCTGGCCCGGCTTGGCAAGCTGGACGCGGCCTTTGAGGCGGTGGCATCCCAAGGGGCGGCCAGGAAGCTGATCTTTGGGGACCGCTTTCCCTTCCGCTATTTGGCAGACGCCTATCACCTGGCCTATGACGCCGCCTTTCCCGGCTGCAGCGAGGACAGCGAGCCCAGCGCCCGCACCCTGGCGTCCCTGATCAAAGAGGTCAGGGAGGAACAGATCCCCGTGGTATTCTACATCGAGTTTTCCAACCAAAAGACCGTGGAGGTGCTGGCGGAGGAAACCGGCGCGAAGCCCCTGCTGCTGCACTCCTGCCATAATGTGAGCCAGCGGGAGATGGACGCGGGGGCCACCTACCTGTCCTTGATGGAGGGCAATGTGGCCGCCCTGAGGGAGGCGCTGGCGCCGTGAGCTTGATCGCCTGCGAAAATGTGACGTTTTCCTATGAGGGCAAGCCCGTGCTGGAGGATTTGACCCTCCCCGTGGAGAAAGGGGACTTTCTTTGCGTGGTGGGGGAGAATGGCTCCGGGAAGTCCACTTTGGTGAAGGGCTTGCTGGGGCTGCTTTTGCCGGCCAAGGGCAGGATTGTCCTGGGAGAGGGAACCAAACGGAGCCAAATCGGCTACCTGCCCCAGCAGACCGAAACCCAGCGGGATTTTCCCGCCTCCGTCCGGGAGGTGGTCAGCGCCGGGGCCCGAGGCAGCGGCCCCTTTTTGGGCAAGAAGCAAAAGGCGCTGGTGGAGCGCAACATGCGGCGCCTGTCTGTGTTGGAGCTTCAAAAGAGAAGCTTTACCGAGCTTTCCGGGGGCCAGCGCCAGCGGGTGCTTTTGGCCAGGGCTTTGTGCGCCGCGGAGGAGCTCCTGCTCCTGGACGAGCCCACAGCGGGGCTGGACCCCTTGGTCACCAAGGAATTGTACCGGGTGGTGGACCAGCTGCACCGGGAGGGGATGACCGTGGTGATGATCACCCATGACATTCCAGCCGCCCTCCAGCATGCCCGCCACATTTTGCACCTGTCCCATAAGGAGAACTTTTACGGAACCACAGCGCAGTACGAGGCTTCCCCGCTGTGCGATACCTTTGTGGGAGGGATGGAGAATGGCTGAGCAGCTTCGGGAGATGCTCTCCTTTGCCTTTATGCAGCGGGCCTTCGCCGTGGGGGTGCTGGTGTCCATCTGCGCTTCCTTGCTGGGGGTGTGCCTGGTGCTCAAGCGCTATTCCATGATCGGGGACGGGCTGAGCCATGTGGGCTTCGGGGCCCTGGCGACGGCGACGGCCCTGGGCTGGGCGCCCCTGGCGGTGACCATTCCCGTGGTGCTCCTGGCAGCCTTTTTGCTGCTCCAGCTCAGCGAGCGGGGCAAGATCAAGGGGGACGCGGCCATTGCCATGATCTCCACCGGCTCCCTGGCCGTGGGGGTGATGGTGCTTTCCCTGAGCACAGGGATGACCACGGACGTGAACAACTATCTCTTTGGCAGCATCCTCACCATGCGCCGGGAGGACGTGTGGCTCAGCGTGGTCCTGGCGGTTTTGGTGCTGGCCCTTTTCCTGGCGTTTTACCGCAAGATCTTTCTGATCACCTTTGACGAGACCTTCGCCAAGGCCATTGGGGAGAGAACCCGGCTATACCAGTGGCTTCTGGCGTTTTTAACCGCCCTGACCATCGTGCTGGGCATGCGGCTGATGGGCGCGATGCTGATTTCCAGCCTGATTATCTTCCCGGCGCTGAGCGCCATGCGCCTTTGCAAGAGCTTCCGGGGCGTGTGCCTGTGCGCCGTGGGGATCTCCTTGATGTGCTTCGGGGTGGGCATGGTCTGTTCCTATCTGCTGGCCACTCCCTCGGGGGCCAGCATCGTGGTGGCGAACATCCTGGTATTCCTGGGGATGTCCTTGGCCCGCAAGGTAAGGCAAAGGGCCTAGGCCACCGGGGATTTCCTTTCACGCAAAAAGCCCGCTCCTTTCGGAGGCGGGCTTTGCTGTTGCCATAGGGGAGAGGTTTATTGGAACTCCACCACAGCGCCGACTTCGGCAAACTTTTCCTTGATCTTCTGGCACTCTTCCTTGGAGACGCCTTCCTTCAAGGTCTTGGGAGCGGCTTCCACCAGGTCCTTGGCTTCCTTCAGGCCCAGGCCGGAGATCAGCTCGCGGACGACCTTGATGACCTTGATCTTTTCGGAACCGGCATCCTTGAGGACGACGTCGAACTCGGTCTTCTCCTCTTCCGCGGGAGCGGCGGCAGCGCCGGCGCCGGGTACGGCCACCACGGCGGCGGCGGCGGAAACGCCAAACTTCTCTTCCAGAGCCTTCACCAGCTCGTTGAGCTCAAGCACGGACATCTTCTCAATGGCAGAAATGAATTCCTCGTGAGTCATGAGTTTACCCTCCAATTCGTCAATCAATATAGGGGATGCCCGAAAACCCTTGTTTCCGGGAGCGGCCGCTTCTTAGGCCTGGGGCGCGGCTTCGCCGTTCTTTTTGGCAATGGCATCCAAAACACGGACGAAACCGGAAATGCTGCTCTGCAAGCTGCCAACCAGGCGAGCCAACAGCACCTCGCGGCTGGGGGTTTCGGCCAGGGCCTTTACCTGCTGGACGTTCATCAGATCCTTGCCCAGCAAGCCCGCCTTGAACTCCAGCGCCGTGGACTTGGTCTTTTGCACAAAGTCGTTCACCACTTTGGCGGGAGAAACCGGATCCTCCATGCCGAAGGCAAAGGCCGAAGGCCCGGTCAGCACGTCATCCAGCCCTTGGATGTTCAATTCGCCCAGCGCGCGGCGAACCAGCGTGTTTTTCAACACGCAGTAGTCCACGCCGTTGGCCCGGAATTGCTGCCGCAGCGCCGTTGCGTTTTCAACGGTCAAGCCGCTGTACTTCACAATGACAACGCTTTGCGCGTCCTGAAACTTCTTGGCGATGTCCGAGACGACTTGCTTTTTTACCTCAAGATTCTTACTCATGGGTACACCTCCTTTTTGAAATGCTGTCGATTCCAAAAAGAAAACCCTTGCTGGCGCAAGGGCGATTGCTCGCATAGGGAATACTCCCGCCTTACACCTCGGCGGGAAAGCTTTTGGCTTCATTATCGAAGTGGGAACCACTTCAAACCCGCTGTCTTCGGCATAGGTTTCCAAAGAATCATGGAGTATTATAACAAAAAACCACCTGAAGTCAAGGGCTTTTCCATGATTTTGTGAAAAAGAATTACGGATGCGGGGGTAGGGAAGCCGGGGCGTCTGTGGGGCGGAGGATCGGGCGGCGCTGCCACCCGCCCCCGCTCGCCGCAGAAGGGTTTCAGGCAAGGGCTTCTACCTCGGCGGCTACGCCGGCCTCGCAGGAGCGCATGGCCAGGATCGTCTTTTCAAACAGATCGTTCAAATCCCAGCCCAGCGCTTCCGCCCCTGTGCGGATCACATCCCGGGAGCATCCGGCGGCAAAGGCCTTGTCCTTGAATTTTTTCTTTACGCTGGAGACCTCCATGTCCATCACGCTTTTGGAGGGGCGCATCAAGGCCGCCGCGCCGATGAGGCCGGTGAGCTCGTCCGCGGCGAAGAGCACCTTTTCCATCAGGTGCTCCGGCTTTACGTCGCAGCACAAGCCGTATCCATGGGAGCATATGGCATGGATCATGTCCTCGCCCACCCCCGCGCCGCGCAAAAGCTCGGGGGCCTTTTGGCAATGCTCCTGGGGGAAGAGCTCAAAGTCGATATCGTGCAAAAGGCCCACGGTGGCCCAAAAGTCCGCGTCGCCGCCAAAGCCCAGCTCCTGGGCATACCAGCGCATCACGCCCTCCACCGTCAGCGCGTGGCGCAGGTGAAAGCTGTCCTTGTTATACTGGCGCAGCAGCGCCAGGGCCTCCTGCCGCGAAAGATTGCTTTGCATTTCCCGTTCTCCTCCCTGCTTTCGTGTTTCCCAGAGATCATAGCACAGTTTGCGCCGCCGTGCAAAGGGCTATGGCAAAGAAGAGGGCAGCGGCGGTGCCAAGGCCCCTTCTTCTCGGAAAACTTTAACAAAGTATTAAGATTGGCGGCAGGTATTCCCAATGGAATGCTAAAAGTGCTATACTAGCCCGGTATGTTCTCGTTCCGGTATCTTATTATTATAGGTGGGGGGGAAAACCAATGTCTACCTCAATTACGTTTTTTTATCTCCTTTCCTTCTTTGCCGTGGCGATTGCCGTTGCCTTCGCTGTGTATCTGGCCCTGTGGGTCAAGAGGCAGCCTCGCGCCAACGACAGAATCGAATCCATCGGCAAGCTGATCCATGATGGCGCCAACACCTTCATGCGCAAGGAATACGCCTTGCTGGCCGCCTTTGCGGGCGGGGTGTCGGTGCTGATTTTCGTGTTCCTGCCCAAGCCCATTTGGAGCCAGGACGGCGACATCATGAAGAACCTGACCATGGTCATCGCCTATCTGGCCGGTACGGTCATTTCCGCGATCACCGGCAAGCTGGGCATCTATGTGGCCACCATCGCCAACACCAAGACGGCCCAGGCATCCACCGAGGGCATTAAGCCCGCTTTCCTGATCGGATTTCGGGGCGGCTCTGTGATGGGCCTGGGCGTGGTGAGCATGAGCCTGCTGGGCGTGGCTTTGGTGCTGATGCTGATCGGCGACACCACCGCGCTGCTGGGCTTCTCCTTTGGCGCAAGCTCCCTGGCGCTGTTCGCCAAGGCGGGCGGCGGCATCTTCACCAAGACGGCGGACGTCAGCGCCGACCTGGTGGGCAAGGTGGAGATGGACATCCCCGAGGATGACCCCCGCAACCCCGCCGTCATCGCCGACAACGTGGGCGACAACGTGGGCGACGTGGCCGGCATGGGCGCGGACCTGTTTGACAGCAACGTGGCCGCCATGTCCGCGGCGCTGGTTATCGCTTCTTCCCTGGACAAGGGTCTGGGCATCAACGCGCAGATGGTGTTCTGCTATGCGGCCCTGGGCCTGCTGGCCTCCGCTTTGGGCGTGGGCCTTGCCAAGATCGGCAAGCATGGCAGCCCCACCAAGGCCCTGAACGCCTCTACCTACGTTACCACCGGCATTTACATCGTTTTGACCGCCCTGTTCACGCTGATTTTCAAGGATTTCAGCTGGCGCATCTGGGGCGCTTCCACTGTCGGCCTGCTGGTGGGCGTCATCATCGGCATCACCACCGACTACTTTACCGATGACAGCAAGCCCATTGTCAGGCGTGTCGCCAAGGCCTCCAGCACCGGCCCCGCCTTTACGATTCTCTCCGGTATTTCCTACGGCTTCCTGTCCGTGCTGCCCGCCATGGTGGGTATCGCCGTTTCCGCCCTGGTGGCGTACAAGCTCTGCGAGGTCGGCGGTCCCCAGTATGCTATGTTCGGCATCTCCATGGCCGCGGTGGGCATGCTCTCCATCGTGGGCATGATTATCAGCAACGACGCCTATGGCCCCATCGTGGACAATGCCAGGGGCTTGGCTGAAATGGGCGATCTGGGCGAAGAGGCCGTGCGCATTTCCGATGAGCTGGACAGCGCGGGCAACACCGTGAAGGCCGTGACCAAGGGCTTCGCCATCGGCGCTGCGGGCCTCACCGTCATCAGCCTTTTGGGCGCGTATCTCAGCGAGGTGAACGAGGCGCTGGCGGCCATTGGTCAGAAGACGGTCGAATACCTCAACCTTACCGATCCCACCGTGTTCTTTGGCATGCTCATTGGCGCGGCCGTTCCCGCCGTGTTCTCCGCCATGCTGATTCTGGGCGTGGACCGCAACGCGGAGCGGATGGTGGCTGAAATCCGCCGCCAGTTCCGGGAGATCGTGGGCCTGAAGGAAGGCAAGGAAGGCGTGCACCCCGATTATAACGCCTGCATCAACATCGCTACCGAGGGCGCGCTGCGGGAGCTGATCCCCGCGGGCCTCATGGCCATCGGCGCAACCCTCCTGGTGGGCTTCATCGGCGGCGTAGTGGCTGTGGGCGGCTTCCTGATGGGCAACATCATCAGCGGCCTGCTGCTGGCCCTGTTCATGTCCAACGCGGGCGGCCTGTGGGACAACGCCAAGAAGTACGTGGAAGCAGGCAACGAGGGCGGCAAGGGCTCCAGCGCCCATAAGGCCGCCGTGGTGGGCGACACCGTGGGCGATCCCTTCAAGGATACCGCCGGCCCCTCCATCAACACCCAGATCACCGTGGTGTCCTTGGTGGCCTCTTTGATGGCGACCATCTTCATCCACTTCCACATCTTCTAAATCATCTCAGATTTTGCGGAATCGGGAAGGCATGGTCCTTCCTGATGTCTGAGCAGGCCCGGGAAAGCCCCCTTGCGGTGGCTTTCCGGGCCTGTTGTTTTGCGGCCGGGGAGGGAAAGCGGCGGGACCGTTTCCAAAGGGGAGGGCAGAAGGCTTCACCTGCCCTTATGTTGTGTTATCTTGCGTAGCAAGGGAAAAGTCATACAGCATCACCAGGATAAAAGCCTCAAACCCCTCCCAACGAACAAGCGGCCTTCTTCCCCAAGAGGATGAAAACTCAAAGAATCCTCCCTTGACAAAGCAGCGCCCCAAATGCTACAGTACAGGCATATCATCAAGGTTGAGGTGTGTGGATGACGGTCGCTGGCTAAGGAAATGAGGGCGCATTCCTCGTGGGGATCTTCCCGCTTGTTTTGCGTACCCATATGCCTTGCGGGACGGCCGGGGAGGGCGCGCATGCAAGCGCCTCCTTTCGCTTGTTTTGTGACGCAGCTGGGTCGCTGCGCCTTTTTTGTTGGAAGGAACGGACGCATCCTCTGCGGATATAGTGGGAAAGGATTGAAAAAATTGAATCAGAATTTGCGAAATTATGGGCTTACCGAGGCCCTGGAACAGCAGGCGGGCCAATACCGGCACGGGCACATCGCCAGGGTTTTGGAGCAGCACCGGGAGCTGTACAGGGTGATCGGCGGGGAAGGAGAACTGGCCGCCGGTATCTCCGGCAGGCTGGCCCATCAGGCGGATGGGGCCATGGACTACCCGGTGGTGGGGGATTGGGTGTTGGTGGACCGGGTGGAGGAAAGCTCCGGCCAGGGGGTCATACGGGGGATTTTGCCCCGGAAAAGCATGCTGTCGCGGCAGGCGGCGGGCACTACCAAGGCCCGGCAGGCCATTGCGGCGAATATGGACACTCTCTTTCTTTGCATGTCCCTGAATGCCGACTTCAACCTGCGAAGGATGGAGCGGTACCTGGCCCTGGCCTGGGAGAGCGGGGCCACCCCGGTGATTGTGCTGACCAAAGCGGACCTGTGCCTTACTCTCCAAGAAAGGCTCAGGGATATCGCCATGGTGAGCGGGGGCGTGGACGTGCTGGTGTGCTCCGCCCAAAGCCAGGAGGGGTACCGGGAATTGCGCGCCCGGATCAGACCCGGGGAAACCGCCGCGCTGGTGGGTTCCTCCGGGGTGGGCAAGTCTACGCTGATTAACCGGCTGATGGGGAAGGAGGTGCTGGCAACCCGGGAAATCCGGGAGGATGACGCCAGGGGGCGGCATACCACCACATCCCGTCAGATGCTGCTTCTGCCCGGCGGCGGGATCGTGATAGACACCCCCGGCATGCGGGAGTTGCAGCTGGACGCCGCAGACCTGTCCAAAACCTTTGAGGATATTGAGGAATTGGCCGCCGGATGCAAGTATGGGGATTGCTCCCATGGCGGTGAGCCGGGATGCCTGGTGCAAAAGGCGATCCGGGAGGGGGAATTGCCTGGGGCGCGGCTTGAAAGCTATCAAAAGCTGAAGCGGGAGATGGCCTATCAAGGCCTCAACGCCCGCCAGCTGGAAAGGGAAAAGATCAACGCCATGTTTGGCAGCAAGGGGGAGATGAAACGGATGCGCAAAGAAGTGAAGGAGCGCAAGCGGCCATAAGCAAAGCCTCCCCGGCCTGGGCCGGGGAGGCTTTGCGGTGGTTTTCCGTGGAAGCTTACCGCTTCTTGCCCAAGATCGTGCCCATCAGCCCGCGGGTCAGCTCGTTGGTGATGGTGCGTGTCACCTGGTTGATGGCGGTGTTCTTCACCCGGCCCAGCACGCTGTTGTTGGCCCGGGCCCGCTCCGCCCGCTCATCCCGCAGCGCGTCCGCCTTTTGGCGGCGCTCCTCGGCAATGCGTTCCTTTTCCGCCCTCTCCGCTTCCTTTTGCGCCTTCAGGGCGGCGGCTTCCGCCTCCTTCTGGGCCTTGACGGCGGCCTTTTGCTCCGCCTCGGTCATCACGGGAACATATTGCCCTGTGGCGGGGTCCAGTTGGAGGTTCATCTGCTTTTGCACGTATTGCCCGGTGGTGGGGTCCAGCACCAGCACGTTCTGCTGTATGGTGGGCCCGGCCGGGGCCGTGGGGGCGGCGGGAACCGCAGGCGCGGCGGGAGCGGCCATGCCGGGGGCCGGAGCCGTGCCCATGGCGGTCAAGGGTTTTTGCACATATTGCCCTGTGGCGGGATCCAGCACCATGAAGGTGGAGGAAGGCGCGACGGGGGCGACAGGCGCGGTCACAGGGGCGGGGGCCGCCGCGGCAAAGGGGGCGGGGGCCGCCATGGGAGCCGCCATGGACTTGCCGCCGCCCACGATGCCCGCCAGGTACTCATAGGCGCTTTCCCGGTCCACCATGTCCTCATACAGCCCGTAGCAGGGGCTGGTTTCGATGAAAGCCTTGCGCAAATCGGCGTCAATGGGCCCCATGAAGCTTTGGGGAGGCAGAATCAAGGCCCGGGTCACCACGCTGGGCGCGCCCTTTTCATCCAGGAAGGAAAGCAAAGCCTCTCCGGTTTGAAGCTGGGTGATGGCCTCCTCGGTATCAAAAGAGGGGTTGGCCCGGAAGGTCTGGGCGGCCACCTTGACAGCCTTCTGATCCAGGGGGGTGAAGGCCCGCAGCGCGTGCTGCACCCGGTTTCCCAGCTGCCCCAGCACGCTCATGGGAACGTCGGTGGGGTTCTGGGTGATGAAGTATACGCCCACGCCCTTGCTGCGGATCAGGCGGATCACCTGCTCGATCTTGTCCATGAGCTGCTTGCCGCAGTTGTTAAAGAGCAGATGGGCCTCGTCAAAGAAGAACACCATCCGGGGCTTGGCGACATCGCCCACCTCCGGCAAAATCTCATACAAGTCGCTGAGCATCCACAATAGGAAGGTGGAATACATCAGGGGGCTGAGGAACAGCTTGTCGCAAGCCAGGATGTTGATGTACCCCCGGCCGCTTTCGTCCACCTTCATCCAGTCCTGGATGTTCAGGGCGGGCTCGCCGAAGAACACATCGCCTCCCTGGTCCTCCAGCACCGCCAGAGCCCGCTGGATCGCCCCCACGGTGGTGATGCCGATGTTGCCGTATTTCAGGGTATACCTGCTGGCGTTTTCCCCCACATAGGCCAGCATGGCCCTGAGGTCCTTGATATCCAGCAGCAGCATGCCCTCGTCGTCCGCCACCCTGAAGAGGATGTTCAGCACGCCGGCCTGGATCTCGTTCAAATTCAGCATGCGGCTGAGCAGCAGCGGGCCCATTTCGCTGACCGTGGTGCGGATGGGATGCCCCTGTTGGCCGTACACATCCCAAAACATCGTGGGATAGGCTTGAAACTGGAATCCGTTTACGCCCACCGCCATCAGGCGGCTATTGAGGGAATCGGTGTTTTCCCCGGGCTTTACCATGCCGCTGAGATCTCCCTTGATGTCCCCCAGAAACACGGGTACGCCCATGTCGGAGAACCCCTCGGCCATTACTTTCAGAGAAACGGTTTTACCTGTGCCCGTGGCTCCCGCGATCAATCCATGGCGGTTCGCCATTTGGGGCAACAAACTAATCGGCTTGTTTTCGCCGGTACCAACCCAGATGGTTCCATTGCTAAGCATGTAAAAACCTCCTTCATATGGCATATTCTACCATCATGATACAATGCTGAAACCAATTTCGTCAATGATTTTCGCGTTTCTCCGGC
Organism: Candidatus Limiplasma sp.; assembly: GCA_034927815.1. GTDB lineage: Bacteria > Bacillota > Clostridia > Christensenellales > Aristaeellaceae > Limiplasma. The sequence goes on along the minus strand of JAYFPK010000015.1, from coordinate 96,231 downwards.
TTTTTGGAATCATCGGGCTGAAAATTGAAAATCCTGGGTGGGAAGATGCAAAAACGCTTTACAAGGCTTTCGAAGGGATGATACAATGCTGTATCGATGCATGTCGATTGAACTGCCCATGAAACCATGGATGCGTCAAGGAGGAGCGAAACATGAAGCAGGTTGTCCACACTCAAAAAGCGCCCCAGGCCATCGGCCCGTACTCTCAGGCTGTGGCGATTCGGGATTTACTTTACACTTCCGGCCAGTTGGGCATTGACATGGAGACCGGGAAGCTGGCGGAGGGCGTTCAGGCCCAAGCCCATTGCGCCATGAAAAACCTGGGGGAGATTTTGGCCGCCCATGGCCTCTCCTACGGACATATTCTGAAAACCACTATTTTTGTACAGGATCTGGCGGATTTTGCCACTGTCAATCAGGTCTACGCCAGCTACTTCCAGGGGGATTATCCCGCCCGGAGCTGCGTGCAAGTGGCGGCGCTGCCCCTGGGCGGACTGGTGGAGATTGAGGCCGTTGCGGCCTTGGAGTAAGCGCTGGCAGGCGGGAAGGAAACAGCTTGATGTATGAAATCTTAGAGAAGGAATATCTCAATCCCACGGTGGCGAAGATGGTGGTCTCCGCGCCCCTGGTGGCCCGAAAGGCCGAGCCGGGGCAATTTATCATCCTGCGGGCCAAGGAGGAAAGCGAGCGCCTTCCCCTGACCATCGCGGATTATGACCGGGAGCGGGGCAGCATCACCGTGATCTACCAGATCGTGGGCGGGGGAACCATGGAGCTGGACACCCTCCAACAGGGGGAGTCGATCCGGGATTTTGTGGGCCCCCTGGGCAATCCCAGTGAAACCGATGGCCTTCGCAAGGTTTGCGTGGTGGGAGGCGGCGTGGGCTGCGCCATCGCCTACCCGGTGGCGAAGAAGCTTCATGAACAGGGCTGCGCCGTCCACTGTGTGGTGGGCTTCCGCAGCAAGGAGCTGGTGATTTTGGAGCGGGAGTTCCGGGCCATCAGCGACGAGATGAAGATCATGACGGACGACGGCAGCTACGGGGAAAAGGGGCTGGTGACCAATGCCCTGGAGGAGCTGATCACCGCGGGAAACCAGTATGACCAGGTCTTCGCCATCGGGCCATTGATCATGATGAAGTTCGTATCCAAGGTCACGGAGAAGTACGGCGTAAAAACCGTGGTGAGCATGAACCCCGTGATGGTGGACGGCACAGGCATGTGCGGCGGCTGCCGCCTCACGGTGGGCGGGGAAACGAAGTTCGCCTGCGTGGACGGCCCGGAGTTTGACGCGCATCTGGTGGACTTTGACGAAGCCCTGGCCAGGAGCTCCTTCTACCGGGAAGGAGAGACCCACGCCAGAGAGGAAGCGTGCAATTTGTTCAAAAAGGAGCTGGGTTGAGTTGCCCAAAAGGAATATGAGCCCCCGCAAAACGGAAATGCCCACCCAGGACCCGATGGTTCGCAACCGGAATTTTGCGGAGGTGGCGCTGGGCTATACCGATGAGATGGCGGTGGAGGAAGCGTCCCGCTGCCTGAACTGCAAGCATAAGCCCTGCGTGGCGGCCTGCCCGGTCGCCATTGACATCCCCGGCTTTGTCGGCCGCATTGCGGAAGGGGACCCGGAAGGGGCCTATAAGGTTCTTAGCGAGGCCACCGCTTTGCCCGCGGTGTGCGGGCGGGTCTGCCCCCAGGAAAGCCAGTGCGAAGGCAAATGCGTGCGGGGCTTGAAGGGGGAGAGCGTAGGCATCGGGCGGCTGGAGCGCTACGCGGCGGACTATCACCGCAAGCATAGCCAGGAGATGCCGCAAAGGCCCGCGCCCAACGGCCACAAGGCCGCGGTGATCGGGGCGGGCCCCGGCGGGCTGACCTGCGCGGGAGAGCTGGCGAAGATGGGTTACCAGGTGACGGTGTTTGAGGCGCTGCATATGGCGGGAGGGGTGCTGGTCTACGGCATACCGGAGTTCCGGTTGCCCAAGCGCATTGTGCAGGATGAAATTGAAGGCCTGAAAGCCCTGGGCGTGGAGATCATCACCAACGCGGTGGCCGGCAAGACCATTACGGTGGATGAGCTTTTTGACATGGGCTATGAGGCGGTTTTCATCGGCAGCGGCGCGGGGCTGCCCAACTTCATGGGCATTCCCGGGGAAAGCCTCAAGGGCGTATACAGCGCCAACGAATACCTGACCCGGGTCAACCTGATGAAGGCCTACGAGCCCGACAGCGCCACCCCCATCCAACGGGGACGCCGGGTGGCCGTGGTGGGCGGCGGCAATGTAGCCATGGATGCGGCCCGTTCCGCCCTGCGCCTTGGGGCGGAGACGGTGTACATCGTCTACCGCCGCAGCCTGGAGGAGATTCCCGCCCGGCATGAGGAAGTGGAGCATGCCCAGGAGGAGGGCGTTGTTTTCAAAACTCTTTGCAATCCCGTGGAGATTCTGGGGGATGACAAGGGCTGGGTCACAGGGGTCCGTTGCGTGGAGATGACCCTGGGTGAGCCCGACGCCAGCGGCCGCCGCAGCCCGGTGGTGAAGGAAGGCAGCGAGTTCACCCTGGAGATCGATACCCTGATCATGGCCATTGGCACCAGCCCCAATCCCCTTCTGCGCAAAACCACCCCCGGCCTGGAGGTGGACCGCCGGGGCTGCCTCATCACCTACGGGGAGGGCGGCCAAACCAGCCGGGAGGGCGTTTTCGCCGGAGGCGACGCCGTGACGGGCGCGGCCACGGTAATTTTGGCCATGGGCGCGGGCAAGAATGCCGCCAAGGCCATGGACCAGTATATTCGGGGGAAGAACAAGAATAAGGATCAGTAAGGCTGTAAGCTGCCGGAAGCGCGATGCGAAGGGCAGTATTTGCCCAGAGGGCAGCGCCCCCGTCAATTTCCGTTATGGGAAACTGACGGGGGCGCTGCTTTTGCGTGAAAGGGGATGGGGACGGCTTTTTGGAGATGTCACACAGAGCGCAGATAGGTGCGCACAAGCTCAACCGCCGTCAAGCGGACGGAATCGGGGCAATGGGCCAGCGATGGGATCAGCCATTCCAGTTGAGAATCGGGCTCCTTTGCCTGGGGCAAAAGCAAATCATTGGGCGTGGTTTTCAAAACGCCGCAAAAAGCCAGGAGCGTGCCAATGGAAACGCCAACCGCCCCCCGCTCGATTTCCGCCACAAACCGAAGGGACTTCCCAAGACGCTCGGCCAGCATGTCTTGCGTAAAGCCCAGAGCCAACCGCTTATCTTGGATTTTCTTCCCCACAGCAGCCTTGTCATATAGCAAGAACTCCACCTGCCTTTTCGCATATGCTGGGTGATGCATGTCTTGCTGAGGACGCCTTTTTCCGTGTGTCGAGAGGCATTTGAGACCGTGCCTCAAGGCATGGCGGGGATATGCCGTGCAACGGCCAAAGGGGATAACATCGGCCAAAACCCCGTCTTTTGGGGAGAACGATAAGCAAATAGCAGCCACGCATCAAGAAAACAGGTACGTGGCTTTGATTTTACTTGATCTCCTGCTCTAAATCTTCAAAAAGAGGAGAATTGAAAAACGCCCGGACGCTGATCTCAAACCCGTCGCAGAGCTTTTTGATCGTTGCAATCCCGGTATTGGATGTGGCGCCGTTGACGATATCGCTGACGGTGGATTGGGTAATTCCCGCTATGTTGCTGATCTTGTTGATCGTGATATGGCGTTCATCGCATAATTCATAGATTCGCCTGACAACCGCTTCGGAAATGGTCATACATTCATCCTCATATCAAAAGCGATTCAATAGGCTACATTGGACCGCACAGCCACATCGATTTCCACTCTCACGCCATACAGGATTTCGCCTCTAAAGAGCGCACGGATCGTTAAGCATTTTCACGGATGCAGACAGGTGTCACACAGAGCGCAGATAGGTGCGCACAAGCTCAATCGCCGTCAAACGGACGGAATCGGGACAATGGGTCAGCGATTGGATCAGCCATTCCAGTTGAGAATCGGGCTCCTTTGCCTGGGGCAGAAGCAAATCATTGGGTGTGGTTTTCAAAACGCCGCAAAGAGCCAGGAGCGTGCCAATGGAAACGCCAACCGCGCCCCGCTCGATTTCCGCCACAAACCGAAGGGACTTCCCAAGACGCTCGGCCAGCATGTCTTGCGTGAAGCCCAGAGCCAAACGCTTATCTTGGATTTTCTTCCCCACAGTAGCCTTGTCATATAGCAAGAACTCCGACATGATATCGAACCTACCTTTTTAGTGTATTATGGCTGATTCATATCTTGCGGGGAATGAATTTTTAATGTATAATAAAAATGCATTAATAATAGAATATAGAAATGCGGTGAGGATGCGTATGAAACGGCAGAAGGGATTGGCCTTTATCACTTATCAACCGAAATCCCCCCATGCGGGGAAGACGAAGAAAGCCCGGCCTGTGCCAGGCTTGGGGAAGTATTGCGCGTTGAAATCATGCACAGGGTGAAGCAAGGATACGAGGCCTTCTATTGCGGCGCTGACCGGGGCGGCGGCATGCTGTTTGCAGAGCAGGTGTTACAGGTCAAAAACAGGGAATATCCGTCTATTCGGCTGATCTGCGTGATCCTCTATGAAAACCGGGCCGGAAGGTGGCCGGAAAGAGGGCGGGAGCGGTATTTTCGCTTGCTGGAACAGGCCTCGGAGGAAGTGCTGATTTCCAGGCGCTATACCCGGGACTGTTACGAGCGGCAGAACCGGTATATGGTGGATCAGGCCAACGTTTTACTGGCCGTATACAATGGATCATCCAAAGGCGGCGCAGCCCGTACCCTGGAGTACGCTGGCAGCAGGGCCAAAGAGATTGTCCTTTTGGACCCAAATACGCTGGAGCGGACCGTCATACCGCCCAGGCTGGCCCTCGTACCCCCAGGCAGCGAAGCCGAGGGCTATTCCCCCTCGGCCACGATTTTTTCCAGCACCGCGATCAGGTCATGAACCGTATTGAGCTGCACGTTACGTTCCAAAATGTGGTTTTTCAGCTCGATGGGAAGCGCCTCGAACTTCTCCCGCAACGCCGGGCTTACATAGGACACAGCGATCACCTCCCCAGTAGGGTCTCCGTGCGGTGAAAAAATATGACGCGCCATACCCCGGAAGCAAAAAAAGCGCACGCCTTGCATTGGAAAGCGCGCGCTTTTGAGGGATTCTCTCTTTACCGCTCCAGCACACGGCTCAAAAACTCCCGGGTTCGGGGCTTTTTGGGGTTGGTGAAGATTTCGGCGGGAGGCGCGTCCTCCTCGATGAGGCCGTCGTCCATAAAGACCACCCGGTTGCTTACGTCTCTGGCAAAGGCCATTTCATGGGTGACCACCAGCATGGTGAGCCCCGACTGGGCCAAATCCCGCATGACGGTGAGCACCTCGCCCACCAGTTCCGGGTCCAGGGCGCTGGTGGGCTCGTCAAAGAGCAGCACTTCCGGGTCCATGGCCCGGGCCCGGGCGATGGCCACCCGCTGCTTTTGCCCGCCGGAAAGCTGGGCTGGGCGGGCGTTGCGGTAGGGGGCCATGCCCACCTTTTCCAGATAGAACAGCGCCTTTTCCTCGGCGGCCTTTTTGCCGCGCTTGAGCACCCGCTGCTGGCCCGCCATGCAGTTTCCCAGCACCGTCATGTTGCCAAACAGGTTGAAGGACTGGAATACCATGCCCACCTTGGCGTGGTATTGGGCCCGGCTCCATTCGGTATCCGCGTTTTTGCCATGAAAGAGCACCTTTCCGGCCGTGGGCTCTTCCAGAAAGTTGACGCAGCGCAGCAAGGTGCTTTTCCCGGAGCCGGAGGCCCCGATGATGCACACCACGTCCCCTTCGCTGACGGAGAAGGAGATGTCCTTGAGCACCAGATGGTCCCCAAAGCTCTTTTGGAGGTGCTCCACCGCCAGGATGGGGCCGCTGTTGCCTGTCTTATTGTCCATGGGATTGCTCTCCTCCGATGCGGATCATGCTCTTGCTGTGGCTCTGGGAGCCCAGGATGGTATAGCTGCTGTTGCCGTCCATTTTGCGCTCCACCAAGCGCAAAAGCCTGGTGATGGTGAAGGTGAGGATCAGGTAAATGCACGCGGTGACAAAGAAAACCTCAAAATAGCGCAGATAGGTTCCCGCGGCGGATTTGCTCATGAAGAAGAGCTCCCCGAAGGAAATCACGTTCAGCACGCTGGAATCCTTGATGTTCACCACGAACTCGTTGCCGATGGAGGGCATGATGTTGCGCACGGCCTGGGGCAGCAGCACGTACACCATGCTCTGCCAATGGGTCATGCCGATGGCGTGGGCGGCCTCGCCCTGGCCCTTGTCCACGCTGAGGATGCCGCCCCGGATGATCTCCGCCATATAGGCCCCGGTGTTGATGGACACGATGAAGATGGCCGCGAAGACCACGGGCATGTTCACCTTCAGGTACTGGGCCGCGCCGTAATAGATGACCATGGCTTGCACGATCATGGGGGTGCCGCGGAACACCTCGATGTAAACCCCCATCAGGAAGGAGAGGGCCTTGACGGGGATTTTTTTCAGCAGCGAATCCTTGGGCAGCACGGGGATGGTGCGCAGAATCGCCACCAGCAGCCCCAGCACAAAGCCGATGATGGTGCCGGTGAGGGCCACCAGCAGCGTATAGCCGGTTCCTTGCAAAAACAGCGCCCCATACTTGTCCAGAATGAGGCCCACCCATCCAAAGAAATCCGTGGGCATGAGGGTTCCTCCTTCATGAGATCATCCAAAAACGGGAATGGGGGATGGCCATGGCTTCCATGGCCATCCCCCCGGGTAAGTGTAAAGGCTCCTTATTCCTGGTTCAGGGGCTGGCGGCCGGTGGCGTCCACCATCAGCTGCACCCGGCTTTCTTCGTCGATGCCCGCCAGAATCTCGTTGATCTGGGCGGTGAGGAGGCTGCCCTTTGCCAGGCCCACCGCGATGGATACGTCTTCCTCGGAAGCCGTAAAGCCCTTGCCCTCGTCAAAGAGCACATAGGCGAGGTCGGGGTTGGCCTTGGTGTCCGCCTCCGCGCCGGGGCGCTCGGCCACATAGCCGTCAATGACCCCGCTTTGCAGCGCCACAACCATGGCGGGGAAGTTGTCCATGGCGTTGAGGCGGTTCACGCCGGGAATCTGGTCGATGACGGTGTAGTGGAAGGTGTTAAGCTGGCCGGTGATATTCGCCCCGGTGAGCTCGTCCAGGGTTTTGGCGGAGGCGAAGGGACTGTCCTTGCGCACCACCACCACCAAATCGCTGGTGTAGTAGGGATCGGAGAAATCCAGGGTGGCCTTGCGCTCCTGGGTGGGGCTCATGCCCGCGATGATGGCGTCAAACATGCCGCTGGTAACGCCCAAAGGCAGGCCGTCCCATTCGGTTTTGACGATCACCAGCTCCTTGCCCAGGCCGTCTGCGATCTTGCGGGCAATCTGCACGTCGTAGCCGTCGGCGTAGCCAGCGCCCCCCTCGATGGGCACGGTGAACTCGCTGGGCTCGGACTGGGTCCAGTTAAAGGGGGTATAGTTGCATTCCATGCCGACCCGGAACGCGCCCTCCGCCAGGGACAGGGATACGGAAAGGACCATCAGGACAGCCAGGACCAGGGCTAACATCTTCTTCATGGGACATCCTCCTTCGTGGTGCTTGCAAACAAAAAGTGATAGCGCGGACGCTATCACTGCTTCTATCTTCGTGAAGGTAGATAAAAACGGTCGAATAGCGCCCCACGGCAAGCCGTGACAGTCAACGGAATCTTCTCCCGCTGCCCAATAAAGAGCCTTCAACGGCACCCTTTATTTCGGCGGCCATCCCTTTTGCTCATGATCAACGCTTGTTGAGAGCTCCCATGAGGGACTGATGAGGGCCGCGCCTCTATTCTATCGGGTATGCGAAAACGACCCGATTTCTCCTTCATTGTACAGGCTTTCCGGCCTGTGTCAAGAGGTGGTTACAAAAAACACGGGAAAAACACAAGGGATGCCGGAGAACCTCAATAGGCGAAGCGGTCCAGAAGGCGCAAAAGCGCGCTTTGGTCCTGGCGGGCGTCCACCCTGGGCAGGCCGTTGGGGTTGTAGCTCACCCGGGCGTTCAGGTACAGGATCACCGGCCCGTTGAGCCCCTTGTGGGACAGGCTGTACCATTGGTTCAGCTTCAGGGTGTTGGGAACGCCGGAGTGGGAGGGATCGGTGACGTCCGCCAGCTTGTGGTAGACCCCAAGGCGCACGCTGGAAAAATTGATATCATGGTCGGCGGGAAAGGGGGAGGGGGCGGCCGGTTGCCCTGCGCTGGCCCCTACGGAAGGAAAGAGCTGGTCATAATCCACGATCTCAAAGAGGACCTCGTTTTGCGCGCTGCGGCGGATCACCAGCTGCCCCAGGGAATACATGTTGCTGCCGATGATCTCCAGGGAAGTTCCGTCCTCCACATTTTTCAGGTTGATGGGGCGGAAGGAGAACCACTGGTCCGTTATGGAGGGGTCCACGTCCCGGAAGCGAAGGCCCCGCAGGCAGGCCGTGTTGTTGTTCAGGTTCAGCAACAGCCTGTGGAAGACGGCGGATTTGACGGTCCCGTCGGCATAGCTCAGCTCCACCCGGTAGGAGGTGACGTCCGTGCCGTGATAGTCCAGAAAGATTTCGGGGGACTGATAGCGTTCCTTCACGTTGCGGGTGACCCGCTTGTACACCGACTTCTCCTTTGCGCCGGAGCCGCTGCCCTGGAGGTATACCCGCAGCGTGACGGTTTGGCTGCCTTCCACCTGGGCCGTGACTTGGAGCCACCGGGACTGGTAATAGGCGCTTTGGCTGAAGGCCGCACCCTGGGCCGTGGCCTCGTCCAGGTCGATGGAAATCAGCGGCTCATGGCCTCTGGATTTGGCCGAGGCGCATAGGGGAAGCAGCAGCGTAAGGGCCGTCACAAGGATCAGGACGCGAAAGAGGGAATGTTTCTTCATACGGAATTCTCCTTTCAGTGTGGGTGCAGGCCTCAAACGGGGGAACATAGTCACGGAAGGGTCTTGGCGGCACCGGGGCGGGGTTAGGCCGGGGCTTTGGGCGGGAGCATGGTCAGGGCGATGCGCATGCGCTTCACATCCACGTCCACCACCCATACCTTCACCACGTCCCCCACCTTCACCACCTCGCTGGGATGCTTGATGAAGCGGTTCACCATCCGGCTGATGTGGACCAGGCCGTCCTGATGCACGCCGATGTCCACAAACGCGCCGAAATCAATGACGTTGCGCACGGTGCCCATCAGCTCCATGCCGGGCTGGATGTCCTTGATGTCCAGCACGTCGGTGCGCAAAATGGGCTTGGGCAGGTCGTCCCGGGGATCTCTGCCCGGCTTTTGCAGTTCCCGCAGGATGTCCTTCAGGGTAGGCTCGCCGATGCCCAGCTGGGCGGCCAAGGAGGGAATGCCCTTTTCCTCCGCCCGCTTTTGCAGATCCTGGAGCCTGCCCTGGCGCACATCCTCCAGCTGGTAGCCCAGGGTATCCAGCAGGGCTTTGGCGGCGTCGTAGCTTTCCGGGTGCACGGCGGTGGCATCCAGCACGTTCTTGCTGTCCCGCACCCGCAAAAAGCCCGCGCATTGCTCAAAGGCCTTGGGCCCCAGCTTGGGCACCTTTTTCAGCTGGGCACGGCTGGCGAGGCCGCTTTCATCCCGGAAGGCCACGATGTTCTTGGCCAGGGCGGGGCCAATGCCCGCCACGTGGGACAACAGCGCCGCGGAGGCCGTGCTGACCTCCACCCCCACGCTGTTGACGCAGCCCTCCACCACGCCCCCCAGGGCCTCCTCCAGCTGGCTTTCCTTCAAATCGTGCTGGTATTGCCCCACGCCGATGGCCTTGGGGTCGATCTTCACCAGCTCCGCCAAAGGGTCTTGCATGCGGCGGGCGATGCTCACCGCGCTGCGGAGGGATACGTCAAACTGCGGAAATTCCTCGGCAGCCAGCTTGCTGGCGGAGTACACGCTGGCCCCCGCCTCGCTGACGATCATATAGGCGGTGCCCTTGGGCAGCTCCGGCAGCAGCGCGGCAATGAACTGCTCCGCTTCCCGGGAGGCGGTGCCGTTGCCGATGGCGATGGCGGTGACGCCATGCTTGCGGCACATCTGCAAGATGTCCTGCTTGGCCCTGGCCTTGGCGGCCTCCATGCCCGGCAGCGTAAAGTGGCCTACCCCGGTATCCAGCACCTTGCCGTTTTCGTCCACCACGGCCAGCTTGCACCCGGTGCGAAAGCCCGGATCCACCCCCAAGGTGACGCGGCCTTTCACAGGGGGCGCCATCAAAAGCTGGTGCAGATTCTTGCCAAAGACATGGATGGCGGCGGTGCTGGCCCGGTCCGTGAGCTCGGAGCGCACCTCCCGCTCGATGCTGGGCTTGACCAGCCTCTCCCAGGCGTCCTGGGTGCACAGCCGCACCTGATCCGTGGTGATGCTGCCCTCCCGCACAAAGGCCTTCTCCAGCACTTGCACCGAGGCCGCGTCTTGCATCTTCACGGAAACCTTCAGGAATTCCTCCCGTTCTCCCCGGTTGATGGCCAGCACCCGGTGGCCGGGGATGGAACGCACCTCCTGGGAGAATTCATAATACATGGAATAGACGCTGTCCTCGTCCTTGGCTTTTTTGCTCTCGATGATGCCGGTGCGAAAGGCCAATGCCCGCAACGCCTTGCGGGCGTCCGCGTCGTCGCTCATCTGCTCCGAGAGGATATCCCGGGCCCCTTGCAAGGCTTCCTCCGCGCTGGCGACCCCTTTTTCCTCATTTACGAAAGGCGCCGCCAGGTCCTCCACAGAGCCCTTGGGGAGGTTTTGCAGCAGCAGTTGAAGGGCCAAAGGCTCCAGGCCCTTTTCCTTGGCGATGGTGGCGCGGGTGCGGCGCTTAGGCTTGAAGGGGCGGTATATGTCCTCCAGTTCCGCCAGGGTGTTGGCGGCGGCCAGCTTTTGGGTCAATTCCTCCGTCAGGTTCCCTTGTTCAGCCAGCGAGTTTTGAATCTCCTCCCGACGCTTATCCAGGCCCCGGAGATACAGGAGGCGCTCGTAGATTTCCCGCAGCACCTGGTCGTCCAGGGAATCGGTCTGCTCCTTGCGGTAGCGGGCAATGAAGGGGATGGTGTTGCCATCGTCAATCAGGGAGATCACGTTTTGGCACTGGGCGGGTTTCAGGTGGAATTCCTGGCACAAAAGCTCGGGTATGTTCACGGACTACATCCTCTCGGGAAAGAAATAAAAAGGGCTTGACCCTGTGTCAGTATATCATGCCCAGGCCGTTTTTGCCAGATTCTCCCCGGTTCTTTCCCTAAAATCAAGGGGAAAAACGGAGGAGGGAAGGGGGTGATTTTTCTTTCCAAAGCCTTGACAGCCGCCCGTTGATGTGATATGATCCCATTCGTGGTTTGCACAAAGCAACGCCGAGGTCAAGGGGTCTGATGAAATTCAAGCGCCAACCCTTGAGCGACATGACCCATTAGCTCAGTCGGTAGAGCACTTGACTTTTAATCAAGGTGTCCGGAGTTCGAATCTCCGATGGGTCACCACTTTCGATCGTTGCGGAACGGTCGGACCTGCGGGCGTGGCGGAATGGCAGACGCGCCAGACTTAGGATCTGGTGCCTTCACGGCGTAAGAGTTCAAGTCTCTTCGTCCGCACCAATCGCGTCTCTGATGGAAGCCAAAGCAGTGGATCGTGCGGTAGTAGCTCAGTGGTAGAGTGCCACCTTGCCAAGGTGGATGTCGCGAGTTCGAATCTCGTCTGCCGCTCCACTTTTTCCAGAGAGAACCAGCGTGCTTGCTGCCGGGCGGGTGTAGCTCAATGGTAGAGCCCCAGCCTTCCAAGCTGGTTACGTGGGTTCGATTCCCATCACCCGCTCCAAAACGAAACACCGCCTGAAGGGGCGGTGTTTTTGCGTCCTGGGGAGCTGTTGAAAACCGTAAAAGGAGCGGTTTTTCGGGGCGGCATGCAGGCAAAATGGCGGTCAGATAGCATGGGCCTCCCTGAGGGAGCATAGGGGCCCGCGTTACACCACCTTTGCCAGCGCCTCCAAAGCATAATCCACCTCCTGGGCGGTGGTGTCCGGCCCGAAGCTGAAGCGCACCGTTCCCTGGGGGAAGGTGCCGATGGTCTGGTGGGCAAGGGGGGAGCAGTGAAGCCCGCTGCGGGTCTCGATGCCAAAGGCGTCGTAGAGCCTTCCCGCCAGCAGGCCCGCGTCCATGCCGGGGATATTCACGGAGACGACCGGCATCCAGTTTTCCTTCTCATAGCGCCCATATACAGTAACCGGCAGCTGCCCCAGCCCGTCCACAAACCGGGAGGTGATCTCCATTTCATGCCTGCGGACGGCCTCCAGGCCCGCGGCCTGAAGGGCCTGCGCCGCCGCGTGGAGGCTGAGGATGCCCAGTATGTTGGGCGTGCCTGGTTCAAGCTTGTCGGGGAGAAACCCCGGCATATCCAGGGAGTGGGATTGGCTGCCTGTACCCCCTGATTTCCACGCCTCCATTTGATTGGCGATGCTTGAGCCTAGCACAAGGCCCCCGATTCCCGCCACGCCCCGCAGCCCTTTGTGCCCGGTAAAGGCGATGACATCTGTGTTGGCGTCCAGGCCCAGGGCCATGTGCCCGGCCGTTTGCGCGGCGTCCAAAACCGTAAACAGGCCGTATTCCTTGGCGATGGCAAAGGCTTGCGCCACGGGCAGCACGTTGCCCAGCACATTGGAGGCGTGGGTCATCACCAACAGCCGGGTATTGGGGCGGACGGCCCCGTGGATCGATTGGGGATCAAAGCTGCCATCGGGCCCGCAGGGAAGCCATGTCAGCTCAATATCCCCCCGCTGCTCAAGCAGGTGGAGGGGACGGGCTGCGGCGTTGTGCTCCAGGCTGGTGGCCAGCACATGGCAGCCCTTTCTTACAAGGCCGTTGATGGCCATGTTCAGGCTTTCAGTAGCGCTCGAGGTGAAAACCACATGGCTGGGGTTGCGCGCGCCAAACAATTCGGCCAGGGCGATCCGGCTTTCCAGGGCGGTTTGCACTGCGGCCAGCTCATTTCCGCCGCGTCCGGCGCTTTGATGGCTGTTCCCCCGCAAAAAGGCGGTGAGCGCCTCCGTAACCGCCTGGGACTTGGCGCCGGACGTGGCCGCATGGTTCATATTGACCCGCATGGTGTCTCCTCCTTCCGGCCTATGGCAGTATGGTAGCATGGATTGGCCTTTCTGTAAAACGCCAAAAACCGAAAGAGAGTGACAAAATCTATGAAGGATGATACAATGCATCCGTTATGACTTCTTGTGCACAACGCACGATGGGAGAAAAGGAATATGGAGAAGAGAAAAGCGCTGGTATTGCTGCTGGTAGCCGGGGGCGTAATTGGGATTGCGGCCATTGGGCTGATGGCCATGGGAAACCCGCAGAACATGGGGATTTGCGTTGCTTGCTTCATCCGCGACACCGCGGGGGCGCTGGGGCTGGACCGGGCGGCCAATGTGCAGTACATCCGGCCGGAAATCATTGGATTCATTTTGGGAGCCTTTGCCCTGTCCTTGGCGACAAAGGAGTTCCGGCCCAGCGGCGGTTCCTCGCCCCTGCTGCGGTTCGTGATCGCCTTTTTCGTCATGATCGGGGCGCTGGTGTTCCTGGGCTGCCCGCTGCGCATGGTGCTCCGCTTGGCGGCGGGGGACTTGAACGCCTTGGTGGGCCTGATCGGCTTTGCCGCCGGGATCGGCCTGGGGAGCCTGTTCCTGAACAAGGGCTTCTCCTTGGGCCGCGCCGTCCAGCAGCCCAAGGCCAACGGATTTGTCATGCCCGCCATTGCGGTGGCGCTGCTGGTGTTCCTGCTGGTTCGCCCCGCCTTTATCCTCTTTAGCGTGGAAGGCCCCGGCGCGGCCCACGCGCCTGTGTGGATTGCCCTGGCCGCCGGGCTTGTGGTAGGGGGCCTGGTCCAGCGCAGCCGTTTGTGCATGGCGGGGGGCATCCGCGATGCGCTGCTCATCCGGAATTTCAACCTGCTGCTGGGCTACGGGGCCGTATTGGTGACGGCCTTGATTGGGAACCTGGTCATCGGCAATTTCCGCCTGGGCTTTGCGGGCCAGCCCATCGCCCATACCGACTTTGTCTGGAATTTCCTGGGCATGTCGCTGGTGGGGTATGGCTCCACGCTGCTGGGCGGCTGCCCCCTGCGCCAGGTCATCATGGCCGGGGAAGGGAATACCGATGCGGGCGTCAGCGTGCTGGGCATGCTGGTAGGCGCGGCCACGGCCCATAACTTTGGCCTTGCCGCATCCCCCGCGGACGTGCCGGTGAACGGGCAGATCGCCGTTGGCATCGGGCTTGCCGTCCTTACGGCCATTGCGTTGGCAAACAGCAAACTGGGGAAAGGGGTAAGGTAACGATGGAGAAAAAACTGATTGACGCCCGGGGATTGAGCTGCCCGGAGCCGGTTTTGCTTACGAAACAGGCGCTTGCCGAGAATGCCGCCGGGGACTTCCAGGTGGCGGTTTCCAGCGCCACGGCCAGGGATAACGTGGCCGCTTTGCTGGAGAGCAAGGGGTTTTCGCCGGTTGTGGAAGAAGCCCGGGGCGAATGGTTGATCTCGATATCGAAATGACGCATTGGCTCGTCACCTTCTATTCGGTCAGCGCCGCCCTGTACGCCAAAAGGCTGGCCTCCCCCCACGCCCCCTGCGAGGTGATCCCGGTTCCCCGCAGCGTGTCCTCCTCCTGCGGGTATGCCATGGATGTTTCCGGCGTCCCCCTGGAGCTGTTGACAGGGATCATGAACAGTGCTAGTGTGGACTGGGAGGCCGTATACCGGCCGGTGCCGGAGGCAAAGCCCCCATGCTATGAACAGGCGGTGGCCAATGATGGACAAGGCGGCGGAGGATAAGGCGGCCGGGATGAAGCTGGGCGTCCGAATCCGCTTGTTTCAAGGGGACTGCCTGGCCTATGGCAAGGGCGTCAACCAGCTGCTGCTGGTGTGCGCCCGGTGCCATTCGCTGCACAAGGCGGCCCAGGAGCTGGGGATGAGCTACCGCAAAGCCCTCCAGATTGTGCAGCGCGCGGAGAAGTGCTTTGGCAAGCCCCTTCTGGCCCGGACGATCGGGGGCAAGGACGGGGGAGGCTCCCAGCTGACCCTCTTTGCCCAGGAATTGGTACTGGGGTTTTCCAGGGTGGAGGCGGAAATAGAGGCCCTTGCGCTGGAAAAGCTGCGCCAGGCCAACATCATCGAGTAAAGGCCTTTTATACAGGCACCCCCTGCTTCCGGGATTCCGGAGCAGGGGGTGTTGTTGTTTGTTTTTCGATCGGCCGGGGCCGGTTAGCGCTTTTTCTTGCGCAGCAGCACGATGGCGGCCCCGCTGAGGAGCAGCAGCGCAACGGCCCAGAGGATCGGGTCTCCCGTTTGCGGCACGCCGCTGTCCTTGGGAGCGGGCATAAAGGGGATGCCAATGTCCAGCGACGCGGGCAAGCTGTCCAGCGTGATGGAGATCTTCACGGGGTTTCCGGCGCTGTCCCGCTTGAGCACCCTGACCTGGCCGGTGACGGGAACCTGTTGCGTAACCCCCGCGATTTCCAAGGGAAGCGTGACGGTGAAACGCCCGTTGGAATCCGGCTTGATCCTGACCGCATGGGTGTTTTGCTGCACGCTGCCCGCAACGCCCGTAGGTATGCTGATTTGGAGGTTTTCCATATCCACGATATGGCCCGGGTCCGCCTCGCCGTAGGCTGTGGCGTTGGGGTAGCGCCCGTCGGAAACCGCGCTCTGGGTACGGATTTCCACGCGGCCGCCCAGGTTTTGCTGGGTGGTGTTTTCCACCGCCAGGGACGGCTGGAATCCCACCAGCACCTGGGTCAGATAGGGCATATCTCCGGAATCCGAGGCCAGGCGCAGCGTGACGGTCTCCCCATCCATTCTCAGCTCCGCGTTGGCGAAGAAGGGAATGGCCTTCAGCGCGCTGAGGTTGTTCAGGGGTACGGTGACCGATTTCCATCCGCTTTCTTCCGAAGCGCCGTGTTCCAAATAGCGGACGGTGAGGGTCGCATTGTTCTGCCAATACGCGTCGGGCCTCCAGCGCACCAGGATTTTTTCATCCTGATAGGGGTCCATGTCCCGCTTCGACGGGGTGGCGTCAACCGCCACAAAGCCGCCGGCGTTCCTTGCCCCTGTCGCCGCGTTGGGGGTGGTGTTGTGGATTTCCAGGCGGCCAAGCAGCTTGTTGTGCAGGAGCATTCCCGTTACGTCCCCCGTATCCGGGTCCACCGTGCCGCCGCTTTGGGCCTGAAGGCGGTAATAGTCCACGGGGGTCTCCCGCAGGGAATAGGTGATGGGGCTGTCAGTGCCTGTGGCGTACCTGGGAAGCCCGGCAACGGAATACGTCCAGGTATCGCCGGTGGCGGCCCAGTGGATCTGGGGCTGGGGGGACAGAGCCGCGCCGTTTGCCAGCACCGTCAGCGTGATCTCCCCCGGCCTTACGCCATAGCGGTTGGCGTGATCCCCCCAGGTCTTGGAGCCCGAGAGGCTGATGGTTTCCAGGGTGTTGGTGAAGTCCGCGCCGGTCACGTTCCCGGTGAGTTCATCCACCTCGCCTCTTGCGGGGGCGTCGGTTGTGAGAGCATAGCCCCCCATGGCATCTTCCACAATGGAATAAGCGATATCCGTGGTGGTGCCCTTGCGGTAGCGGGGCAATCCCGCAATGGAATAGGTCCAGGTATTGGCGCTGGCGGATTTGTTCCAGTTACCCTGGGGCTGGGAGGGCATTTCCACGCCATCCGCCAGCACCGTCAGAGAGATGTTCTGTGGCCGCGTATGGTACTTGTTGGACTCATCCTCCCAGGTCTTGGTGCCCGAGAGGGATACCGTCTCCAGGGTGTTGGTGAAGTCCGCGCCCGTTACATGGCCGGTTCCGCCGTCCACCGTTCCCGCCACGGGGCCCGTAGAGGAGGGCAAGTAGCCCACGGCGGGTATTTCCTGCACGGTATAGACGATCTGTGCTGCACTGTCCGACCTGTACCGGGGCAGGCCGGTGATGGAATAGGCCCAGGGATCGGTGGTCTTGATCCAGTGGATTTGCGGCTGGGGAGTCATTGGTACGCTGTCCGCTAGGACGACGAGGGCGATATCCGCAGGCCGCGTGCCGTATTTGTCGGACTCATCCACCCAGGTCTTGAAGCCGGAGATGGACACGGCCGCGAGGCTGTTGGTGAAGTCCGCGCCGCTTACGTCATGGGTGTCGCCGTCCACTATGCCGGTGACGGCGGTGTCGGTTTCCGGGGTATAGCCGGGCACGGCGGTTTCCCGTACCGAGTAGGCCACCCTCTCGGAGGTACCCTTGCGGTAGCGGGGCAATCCGGTGATGGTATAGGTCCAGATATCGCTGTCACTGGGCTTATCCCAGTGGACTTGCGGTTGGGGAGCCATTGCCACGCCGTTCGCCAGCACCGTCAGGGTGATGCCCGTGGGCCGTATTCCATACCTGTTGGACTGGTCGTCCCAGGTCTTGGAGCCCGAGATATGGACGGTTTCCAGGGTGTTGGTGAAGTTGGCTTCGGTCATATGGCGGGTGTTGTCGTCCACTATGCCGGTGACGGTGGTGTCGGCTTTCGGAGCATAGCCCGCCACGGCAGTTTCCCGCACGGAGTAGGTGATGTTGGTGACGGCGCCCTTTGGATGCCTGGGCAGCCCGGTGATGGTATAGGTCCAGGTATCGCCGGATTTCACCCACTGGATGTCCGGCTGGGGGGACAGCTCAGTGCCGTCCGCCAGCACCGTCAGCGTGATGGCATCCGGCCGCGTGCCGTATTGATTGGACTCATCCGCCCAGGCCTTGGAGCCGGAGATGGATACGCTCACCAGGGTGTTGGTGAAGTCCGCGGCCCTTACATGGCCGGTTTCACCGTCCACCGAACCCGCCACGGGGTCCGCGGGGGAGGGCAGGTAGCCCTGGGCAGGGGTTTCCCGCAGGGTGTAGGCGATCTGGGTTGTGCCGTCCGGCCTGTACCTGGGGAGGCCGTTGACGGAGTAGGTCCAGGTATCGCTGCCGCAGGGCTTGCTCCAGTGGATGTCCGGCTGGGGGGACATGGCAGCGCCGTCCGCCAGCACCGTGAGGGTGATGTCCCCGGGCCGCGTACCATACTTGTCGGACTCGTCTCTCCAGGTCTTGGAGCCCGAAATGGACACGGCCTCCAGGGTGTTGGTGAAATCCGCGCCGGTGACGTCCCCCGTGGTGGGATTCACGCTGCCCGGGGCGTCGGCGGGGAGGAGATAGTTGCTGATTTTGGTTTCCCGCACCGTGTAGAGAATGGGAGCCGACGTGCCCTTGCGGTAGCGGGGCAGCCCGGAGATGGTGTAGGTCCAGGTATCGCTGCTATTGGGCTTGTCCCAGTGAATTTCCGGCTGGGGAGACAGCGCCGTGCCGTCCGCCAGCACGGTAAGGGCAATGTCCGCAGGCCGCCTTGCGTACCGGTTCTCCTGGTCGTCCCAGACCTTGGAGCCCGCAATCGATAGGGTGACCAAAGTGTTGGTGAAGTTGGCCCCGGTCACGTTGCGGGTGGGGCCGTCCACCGAGCCCGTCACCGTGGTGTCGGTTGCCGGGGTATAGCCCGCCACGGCGGTTTCCACAACGGAGTAATCGATATCCGTGGTGGTGCCCTTGTGGTAGCGGGGCAGTCCGGTGATGGTATAGGTCCAGGTATCGCCGGATTCCACCCAGTGGATGTCCGGCTGGGGGGACAGCGCCGCGCTGTCCGCCAGCACCGTCAGCGTGATATTATCGGGCCGGGTGCCGTATTTGTCGGACTCGTCCACCCAGGTCTTGGAACCCGAGATGGATACCGTCACCAAAGTGTTGGTGAAGTCCGCGGCCGTCACATGGCCGGTTTCGCCGTTCACCGAGCCGGACACGGGGCCCGCGGTGGAAGGCGTGTAATCCTGGACGGGGGTTTCCCGCACGGTGTAGGCGATCTGGGTTGTGCCGTCGGGCCTGTACCTGGGAAGGCCGCTTACGGTATAGGTCCAGGGATTGGCGGTTTTCATCCAGTGAATTTCCGGCTGGGGGGACATTTCCGCGCCGTCCGCCAGCACCGTGAGGGCGATGTTCCCGGGCCGCGTACCGTACTTGTCGGACTCGTCGTTCCAGGTTTTGGCTCCTGAAATGAACACGGATTCCAGGGTGTTGATGAAATCCGCCCCGGTGATTTCCCCCGTGGTGGCATTCACGCTGCCCGGGGCATCGGCGGGGAGGACATAGTTGCTGATCTTGGTTTCCCGCACCGTATAGAGAATCGGGGTGGAGGTGCCCTTGCGGTAGCGGGGCAATCCGGCGGCGCTATAGGTCCAGGTATCGCTGCCATTAGGCTTAGTCCAGTGGATCTGGGGCTGGGGGGATAGGGCCGTGCCGTCCGCCAGCACGGTAAGGGCAATGTCCGCAGGCCGCCTTGCGTACCGGTTTTCCTGGTCGTCCCAGATTTTGGAGCCCGAAAGGGCGATGGTGGCCAGGGTATTGGTGAAGTTGGCGTCCGTCACGTCCCGGGTAGTGCCGTTTACAGAGCCCGTCACCGTGGTGGCGGTTGCCGGGGTATAGCCCGCCACGGCGGTTTCCCGCACGGAGTAGGCGATGTTGGTGGCGGTGCCCTTGCGGTAGCGGGGCAGCCCGGAGATGGCGTAGGTCCAGGTATCGCTGCCTTGGGGCTTATCCCAGTGGATGTCCGGCTGGGGAGACAGGGCCGTGCCGTCCGCCAGCACGGTGAGGGTGATGTCCTCGGGACGCATGCGGTACTCGTCGGACCGGTCCGCCCAGGTTTTGGAGCCTGAAATCGATACGGTGACCAACGTGTTGGTGAAGTCGGCCCCGGTCACGTTGCGGGTGGCGCCGTCCACCGCGCCCGTCACCGTGGTATCGGCTGCCGGGGCATAGCCCGCCACGGCGGTTTCCACAACGGAGTAATTGATATCCGTGGCAGTGCCCTTGCGGTAGCGGGGCAATCCGGCGATGGTATACGTCCAGGTATCGCTGCCATTGGGCTTGTCCCATTGGATCTGGGGTTGGGGGGAGAGGGCCGCGCCGTCGGCCAGCACCGTCAGCGTGATGGCATCGGGCCGCGTGCCGTATTTGTTGGACTGATCCACCCAGGTTTTGGAGCCCGAAATGGATACCGTCACCAAAGTGTTGGTGAAGTTTACGCCTGTGATGTTGCCGTTGCTGCCGTTCACCGAGCCGGCCACGGGGTTTACAGTGGAGGGCGTATAGTCCTGCACAGGGGTTTCCCGCACGGTGTAGACCACGGGCGTGGCGGTGCCCTTTTTGTACCGGGGCAGGTCCCTAAAGGTGTATGACCAGTTGTTTCCGCTCTTTGACGTCCATTGGACGCTGGGCTGGGGGGACATAACATCCCCATCCGCCAGCACTGTCAGCGCCAGGTCCGAGGGGCGCGTCGAATACCTGTTGCTCTGGTCGTTCCAGGCCTTGGACCCGCTGATGGATACCCTGATGAGCGTATTGGTGATTTGCATTTCGTTGGGCACGGAGTTGCTGGCGCTGTCCCCGGAGATTTGCTCCGGGCTGTAGGCGGCGAGGTACCCGTTGGGCACCGTCTCCACAATCCGGTATTGGAGGGGGATTGTGCCCTCAGAGGAGGAATCCTTGGCGAGATACGCCGGGAGATCGGTCCAGATGGCGCTGGATGACGTCCAGGAGCCGCTTCCGTTGGGGGTGATGGTTTTGATGGCCTCGCCTTGCACCGGAATTTGGGGGTCAGGCCGCGCCGGAAGCGTGCTGAGGTCAACCCAGCTGCCTGCGGAACCCTCCCGGTATTCCAGGTGGACGGTAATGCTGCCGGGCCGGGTGATGTCCACCCAGGGGCCCTCTGCGGCCCAGGCCTTGGTGGCGCTGACGGAGATCAGCTTCTTGCCCCGCCCGTTGGTGAAGCTCCACCAATTGGCGCGGCCCTGTTCGTCCACAGCGCTTGCCCTGGCGCCGGTGTCCTCTGTGTAGTCCGCCCCGGGGTCCCCCTCCTGAACAGAGTAGGTCCCGGTGACGGGAACGAGCAGCTCCGCCCGCCAGCGGTTGGACGCGGCGATATGCGCCCCGTCACCGCTGGGATCGCTGGAAGCCGTGGAAGCGTTCAGCGTTACGGTGGTGGATGAGCCTCCCTGGCCGGACCGGGTTACGGTATAGGCAATGCTGCCGGGCCGCACGCCGTCGCGGTTGTTTTCATCCACCCAGTTTTTCACAAAGTAGAGCTTGCGAAGGGCCAGCTGGTTCCTGATTTCGCTGTTGGTGGAGAAAGGCGCAGGCTTGGGGTTGTCCACGGTGAAGCCCGCGTCAGAGGGGGTCATGGTGGAAGCGCCGATCTTCATCAGCGTTTCTTCCACCCAGTACGTGCGCAATTGCGGGCTGTGGGGCTCATACAGGGGCAATGCCTGGGCGATGGGGATGTAGCGGTTGTGCAAATGGGCGTCCAGCAGTTCAGCCCAGGAAACGGTCCTGGTTTTGCCTGTGGGCTGCCAGGGTGCGCCCCCATCCCCGGAAGAGGAAACCGCAAAGGTCACCTCGCTGGGCAGCACGCCCAGGTCCTGGAGGTGGGAGAGCTCCGCCTCGTCAAGAATCAGGCCGTCGGTGCTTTCCCAGGACTTCCCCGCCATTACGTTGACGGTTCTGAGGGTATTGGTCAGCTGCAGCGTGCCGCTGCCCGCGCTGAGGCGGTAATGGGCGTTATAGGGTTCATCCAGGTTTTCCACCACATAGTAGGTGAAGGGCTGCCCCGTGGTGGAATACTTGGCGAAGGGGCCGGGGAACACCGCGAACCACTTGTTGGCGTCCGCGCCGCTGCCCTGGGTCCAGGAGGCCTGGGCTGCGGAGAAAGCGTTGTCCACGCCGGAGGAGGTCCTGCGCCTTAGGGTAAAGCGGATGGGCATATCGGCGGCGTCAAATGCCGGGCGGGTGCCGAAGGCGTTGTTCTGGTCGGCCCAGACCTTGGTGGCCGAGAGGGTTGTATGGCTCTCGGGGGTATAGGCGTTTGTGAAGGCGGCCTGTCCAAGGTTATGCTCAGCGTCCCAGGTAACGGGGGATTGGCCGTCCGATGGCGTGACGGCATACCCTGTGATGGGCTTTTCCTTCACGTAATAGCCGTACTCCTGGCCGTCGGGGGCGTACCTGAGAAGCGCCGCGCCGCTGGAATCCGTGGTGAAGAGGTGCGTCTGGGTATTGCCCGCAAGATCGGCAATTTTGCCGCCGGGGACGACGGCGGTATTGACGATGGCGTCCCGGGAGCGGCCCCCCTTGCTCCAGGTCTGGTACAATTCAAAGGTTGCCCCTGGAAAGTCTTCCTGGCCGTCGATGTTCAAGGACCAGTCCCAGGTCTTGGTGACCTGGATGGAGACAGCGGGCGCACTGGGGTTATAGGTGTTTGTGACGGTGCCGCGGACCTTGTCGTTAACCGTCTGGTACGCGTCCAGAAGGAAAGGCATGCCGTGCTCGTTCAGCTCTTCCACATAGTAGTAGTAGCGGAGGCCGTAATCGTCGTAGGTGGGCACGCCGGCAAAGGTGGCGGAGGTTCTGCCCGTGGCCAGGGTTTCGATCCAATTCGCGCCGTCCTTGAGAACCGGCTCTCCCACAACGCCTTCGCCGGGTTCCTCCATGGAGCGGTAGAGCTGGAGCTTCACCACGGGCAGATCGGCGAGATGGAACCAGGACGGCACGTTCAGCCACAGCTTCCTGGCCTGTATGTTGCGGGCGCCCTTCAGGGTGTTGATGATGGTGCCGGTGGTGTTCTCGTTGAAGCTGGCATAGGCGAATCCGCTGGAGCCGACCTCGCCGGGCTGCTTCAGAAAGGTTTCCTTGGAGGTCGTCCCCCCGGGATTCGGCTGGAGGGCGGTCCCGTCCTTCTGGCTGAAGTAGGATACCACATAGTCCGAGGACTGGAGGATGGTTTCCTTTACGTAGTAATGGTAGCGGTTGCCGCGCTGGTCAAACATCGGGTAGGTTCCAAAGCCGCAGGTCCAGAACCAATCGTTGTTGGAGATGGCGGTGTTCCAAAAGCGAAGCGTGGACACCAATTCCCCCGCGCCGCCCTCGTCGTCGGTGTAACGGTACAGGGACAGCCGGATATCCGGTCTCCGGGGAATGCCGTTGCCCGGATCGCGCCAAATCTTGTTGATGGAGATTTCGCCGCTGCCCCCCAGGCTGTTGGTGAAGGCGTAATGGCTCTCATCGGGATCATCCAGCGTATCGCCGTAGGTATACAGCCCCGAGGAGTTGGAGGAGAAGATGTATTCCCCCGGGCCCACCTGGATGCGGCCATTCTCGAAGGGGGTGAGGGTGCCTTCGTCCACGATTCCGTAGAGGCCCGCCTCCCGGACGGTGTAGCGGATGAACACGCCGTTTTCATCGAATTTTTCCAGGTCTTCAAATACGGGGGTTCCGCCGGACAGGGGCGCGCGTTTGGAACCCACGAGGATGCCCTCTTGATAAAGTTCAAACAGCGCCTCCAGCGGCTTGTCGCTCAACGCCGCCACCGCCCAGTGCTTGTCCACCGTGATGACGAGCTTGCCGATCCGCCGGTTGGTGACCTCATAGCCGGAGGAACCGGTTTTCCGGGTAGTGACAGCATAGCGGTAGTGGGAGGTGCGGGCGTAGCCCTCGCCTGAGGGCAGGTAGGCGGCATAGTCGTCAAAGGTCAGCCCGCCGCCGGGCATTTCCCGGACATGGTAATCGGCATAGTCGCCGCTTTCATCCGCCGGGGGCTGGTAGTAGATCCGCTTGACCCAGGAGCCCGCGGCGTTTAGCACAACCGTCTCCACGGGACCGGTTTTGTCCTTGTAGAACAGGCCCATCGTGACCGGAACGCGGCGCATGAGGTCGCCGTCGTCCAGCCACACCTTGCGCACGTCAAACCACAGCCCATCCCCGCCGCCCTGGACGTTGAGGATGGAGGCGGTTTTGACCTCGTTTTCGTCCAGGGAATAGGAGACGTCGTGCAGCGCGTAGCCTTCGGGCCGGATCATCGCTTCCTCTGTCACGCTGTAATCGTACGCCCTGCCCTGGGAGTCATACCCTGGGAGGTTTGTAAACAGCGCGTCCAAATCGCCGTAGCCGGAGAGGGTGAATTCCTTTGTCGCGGAATCCCATGTGACGCCATCAGGCAGCGCAACGCCGCTGGCGTCCCAGTCGGAGCGGCCGTCTTGAAGGATCTTGATCAGGATGGCCGAGGGCGTGCCTTCCGCAAGGGAGGGGGACCAGGTTTTTTTCACCCGCAGCTCGGTGGCGCCCACCAGCAGGTTTTCGATGGTGTTGGTGCCGTCGCCCTGGGCGGGCTGCGTTACCTCAAAGTCATACCCGCCGGAAGAGAAGGTGTCGCCTGTAACGTTATCCGTGGGGACCCCGGCCGCGGCGTCCAGCGTTGCGCCGATCTCCCGGATCCGGTGCTGGTAAGCGCGGCCGTCCTCGTCGTACTTGGGGAGGTCGCCAAAGGCGCTGGTAAGGGTCATAGCCTCGGTGCGGAAGCCGGTCAGCGTCTTGGTTCCCAGCTCCTCCCAGGCGGAATCGTCCTGGGAGGCCAGCTTGCGCTCCAGCATGACGGAAATGCCGCCGTTCATGGACTGTACCGCCTTGGCGCGCCACACCTTGGTGAAGGGCACGGAGGTGTTGGCTTCCCGGACGTTGGTCACCGTCGCGCCGGGCAAAATGAAGTCCGTGGTGTCTGGGGGGACGGCGTTTTCGATCTGGGTCTTGTAATCCCCGGGGTTGGTCATGATCTCCCGGAGGTAATAGACGTACTCGTTCCCCAGGAGATCGTACCGGGGCAACGTGCCCTCCTCGGCATACACCACCTCCACCTGGGTGGAATAGTCGTCCAGGGGCATGTTGTCGTGGCCCTTTACAGGGGAAAGCGCGTTAAAATCCAGGCCGCTGTTCACCGGGTAGCGGTACAGGTAGAAGGTGGCCCTGGGGCGCTCGGCCTCCACGCCGTCATCCTTCCATTGCTTGTCAAAGGTGAAGCCGATGGAATCGGTAATGGTGTTGATCAGCGTGCCGTTCTCGTACACGGTGCCGGGATCAGTCTTGTCGCCATAGGCGCCGACGTTTTTGACGGATTGCTCGTATTCGCCCAGGGATGGATCCCCGGAGTCAACCGGGCTCTCTTTGATGAAGTAATCCAGGACGCGGCCGATCTCATCGTAGGCGGGGAGGCCTTTCACCGTGAGCGTCCACAGGTCTCCCTCAGAATCCAGGGTATAGTCCGAAAGGTCCAGGGAAGAAGAGGAACCGGAGCCGCGGAGCTGCTGCATGAGGGCGAGATAGCCAGCCCAGTCTTCGGGGCTGGGCCTGGTGATTTCCCCTGTGGAGGCGTCATACCACTGCTTGTGGATGGTCAGCCTGGTTTCCAGGGTGTTGAGGACGCCGTTTTCCTTGGGGCTGGGAACATAGCCCTCCAGGGCATCCTGAACGGCGGTATAGTGGATGGGTGTGCCGCCCGCATACTTGGGCAGGCCTTGATAGGAATACTGGGTCAGGTTGTAGCTGACGGGATCAACCTCGGGCGTGGGGGCCGGGGTGACGGCTGCGCCGTCCGCCTGGAGGGTTAGGCGGGGGTCAGGCCGGAATTCGGCCCTGTTGTCGTTCCAGTGGACGGAGAAGACGTAGTCCGTCAGGGCCATGGCGGTGAGGGTGGAGGAAGCGGCTCCGGAGGAAAATGCGCCGGAGCCGCTGGATACGGAAGCATCGTATCCGTCGGCGTTTTGGTCAATGGCGTAGGTATCCGCGTCCGGATCGATGGTGATCTCATAGGAAAGGGAGGGATCCCCCTCGGGCGTCAGGACCGTTACGGTCAGCCTTACCTTGCCGCCGGCGTCCACCACAGGATCGGAGACGGAGGCGATCCCCGGGGGATAGCCGTCCAGCGTGCAGGTGACCTCATCGCTGGTGGCGTCCTTGGTGATGGACAGGTCCAAGGGGAAGTCCACCCCAGCCGCGCCGTTGAGGGCCAGGTCCAGAGACAGCGTATAGTGCTTTGCCTCGGCCGTCCCTCTTCTTCCGGGAGCCGGCAGGGCCATGGGCGACATCATGGGGAGGGCAACCGGCTCCGCGAGGATGGAAAGGGAGAACTCCGACGCGGTTTCAAAGAAAGCGAGGTCATGGGCCTGGGCAACCACCGCGTCCCAGTGGCTGCTGTAGTCAAAGGCAAGGGGCCCTCCCGCGTATTCCACAGCCGTGGCGCGGTAGGCGGCGAACAGAGCCAAGCCCTCCAGCGAAAATGCTCCACGGGCCTGTCCCTGTGCATCCGGGGTGATTTCCAGCGTGGAGACCGTGCGCTCCCCCTCGCCGCCGTCCATCAGCAGCGCCACCTTCAGTGCGCCATAGCCGCCTTCCGGCGGGCTGGGGAAGCTGGCATCCACCTCATATACCGCCTGAGGGCCGTACACGGGCGGCTCCCCGCCGGAAGGGGGTTCCTGGGGAGGGGGCTCTTGGGAGGGGGTGGCTTCGGGAGCGGGTTCCTCAGGAGTGGGAGCCGCCGAAGTGAGGATGATCAGCGTTTGCTTGTCTTCGTCCTCGTAGCCGATGGAATACCCCCCGGCTGCGCCGCCTTGGGGCGTGTCCCCCCCAAGGCGCACGACGCGCACGCGGTAGAGAACGCTGGCGTTCAGCCCTTCCAACAGGAAGGAGTCCCGGACTTTGCCGCTTTCCCTGGAAGCCAGCTCCAGCTCATAATCCTGGAGCGGCTGGGCGGGATCGGGCACGGGCGTCCACTCCCGGTCATCGGGGCTGGTTTCCAGCCGGACGGTCATATTTCCATTGTAGAAGCCCCTGATGCGGACTTCGTATTTGTCATCCTGTCCAAAGAGGGGGGGATAGGGGGAGGGGGAGGGCGCTTCGGAAGCGTCCCCTTCAGGGGAAGCGGAGGGCTCCCGGGAAACAGTGGGCTCTGGAGACGCCGTAGGCGCAGGGGACGCCGTGGGCGCTTGGGAAACAGTGGCCTCGGGAGACGCAGCCGGTTCAGGGGACGCGGAGAGCGCCTGGGAGGCGGTTGGTTCGGGGGAAGCAGACGCTTCAGGAGGCGCGGACGGAGCCTGGGACGGCTCCAGGGTTTCCTCCGGTTCTCCGGTCACGGCCGGATCCGTGGAGGAAGCCGGGGTGGCCGCGGTCTTTTCCGAGGCGGACGGCGCCGGACTCTGCTTGTCGGCCGGGCCGGATTCCGAAGGCTGCACGGCCTCCCGAATGCTTTCCCTGCCTGATGCCGCTTCGGTGACTTCCGCAGCGAATACGCTTGGGGTCACAAAAGAGAAGAGCATGACAAAAGAGAGTGCGAGGGCAAGCAACCGTTTCTGCAACATAGGATAAACCCCACTTCCAATATTGGCGTACGCCAAAATACGCCTATTATCCCGAATGATAGCTATCATACTACATCTTTCGACTTTTCGGTAGCTTTTTTGCAATAGAATATGCTACAATCTTTCAAAGAATTGTCACTTTCCGTGGGACTTGGGGGATGCGCAATGCGGTTGAGGCGGTTTGCCTGGTGGTTGGCCCTGGCGGCGTTCGTTTTCAGCGCCCTGTGGATTGGCTGGTATCTCTATCAGGCCTACTTTGGGGTGAAGTCCCTTCAAGACGTCTCCGGCCGGGTTCAGGAGCAGCGGGCGGCTTTGGTGCCCGCGGCGGCTCTGGAAGCAGGCCTTGCCGCCGCCATGCAGGAGGCGGTAACGGAAATCCCCGGGGAACGGGATGCGGCTCCCCAGGACACAGCCTCCCAAACCACAGGCCCGCAAGGCGCGGCCCCCCAAGAAACTGCCCTCCAAGGGGCGGCCCTCCCAACAGAAACGGGGGCTCAGGGGGAGGACAAGGTCCTGGCGGCCTACGCCGAGCTTGCCCGGTGGAACCCGGACATGGTGGGATGGGTTTACATCGAAGGCACGGTGGTGGACTATCCGGTGATGCACACGCCCCAGGACCCGGAGAAGTACCTGCACCTGGATTTTGAGGGTGAGTATTCCTTTGCCGGGCTGCCCTTTTTGGATGCGCAATGCGATCCGGGCGCGTTTTCGGCCAACATGATTCTCTACGCCCACAACATGCGCTCGGGCCAGATGTTCGCGCCGTTGAACCAGTACCTGGACCCCGCCTTCCGGCAGGCGCACCCCACGATCACCTTTGATACCCTTCACAGGCGCAGGGAGTATGAGGTGGTGGCGGTGCTGCGGCTGCTGGCCATCGGGCGGCAGGAGCCTTCCATGCGCTGCTACCGGCAAATCGACACCACGGACCCGGAGGCTGTGGACGCACTGAACGAGTACCTGGATCGCTTTGCCAGCGTTCGCGAGGGCAAGTTCCAGCTGGGCGACGATATTCTGACCCTGAGCACCTGCCGGCGCGTCTCCGGCACGGACCGCCTGGTGGTTATGGCCCGCAGAGTGCCGGACGCGTTTCGGGATTGAGGGTGGTTCCGGAGCTTGGCAACCTGGGGGACATCTATTTGAAAAAGCATGCACAAAGAGGCCGCCAAAGGGAGCGAGGGCTTGGCGGCCTCTTTTGCCGCGCGGCTGCAAGGTGATGCGGTGGCATGAAAGTGCGGACCACCAGGAGCATCGTGGAAAAGGCGCGGGGCACCCTGCGGTCCGGCGACTCCCAATCAAAACAAAAAACCCCCAATCAAAAAAATAGAACCTGGGGGCAGTCTGGTGTATAATAGACGAGGATGTGTGAAGGAAAACCATAAAAAACGAGTTGGGATGATCCTGTATCTGGCGGAGGGGAGGTAGGGCGTTGAAACGAATGATCGTGATAGGGATTATGCTGCTTTGCTGCCTGGTTTCGGGCTGCGCTCCCCAGACGGCCTTGCAGGCCCAGCGGACTTCCGCCCGGCAGGAAGCGCCCACCATCACGCTGCTCTCCTTTCCGGACCAGGATAAGGAGTATTTGGAAGCGGCCATCCGCAGCGCCAACTTGGATTTTCATGTGGAAATCATGGAGGTGCCCCAAAACCAATATGAATCCAAGGCGCAAATGATGCTGATGGGGCAGCAGGCCACGGACCTGATCTTGGTGGACGCCCCCAATTTGGCGGGCTACGCCTCCTCGGGCACCCTGGAACCCCTGGACACGTACTGGGAAAAGAGCGATTTTGAGGATTTGACGCCCTCCATGCAGCAGTCCATGCAGTGGAAGGGGAAAACCTGGGCGGCTCCCCTAAACGACGCCACCTGCCTGCTGTTTTACAACAAGCAGCTGTTTGAGGAGGCGGGCATTGAGGCCGCCGCGACCATTGAAGACAGCTGGGACATGGAAACCTTGATGGAGAACGCCATTCGCCTGACCAAGCGGGACGTATACGGCAATGTGCTGCAGTATGGCCTGCAACCCGTGATGTTCACGCCGGACAATAAAAACGAGGGCATGGCCTATACCCAGATGCTGTACCTGTGGTGGTTCGGGGCGGATGTGATAGACCCGTCCACCGGGGAAGCCGGGCTGCGCAGCCCCCAGGCCCTGGAGGCCATGCAATACTACTACGACCTGTATGCCACCCATAAGGTAGCGCCCCTGTATGAAATCGCCAACGGCTTTACGGACGGCAAGATCGCTATGTGGATCAACGGGCCTTGGCTTTTGGGGGTATGGAAGGATAATTTCCCGGATTTTTATGAAAACGGGTGGGGCGTGATGCCCCTTCCCCATGGCAGCTGGCGGGCAAGCCCCTGCGGGAGCTGGAATGTGGCCATGACCAAGCAGAGCAAGCACAAGCAGGAGGCATGGCAGGTCATCCAGGCGCTTACGGGCCGGGAAGGGATGAAGCTGTGGTGCGAGGGCACGGGGAACATCCCCGCCAGAACCTCCGTCATGAAGGATATCCATTATGGAAACATGCAAGCCGCCTATGCGCTGGCCATCGAGCAGCTCAACAGCACCAGCCGCGCGCGGCCGGTGACCCCCGCCTATCCCGCCATTTCCGAAGCCCTGGTGAACTGCTTCAACTCCATTGCCTACGGAACCAAGCCGGAGCATATCATCGCCGAGACGGAGTGGAAAATCAACCAGGCCCTCAAGGCTGACCGCAACGGACAGGAATGACGCGCATGAGAAAAGCATTCCAGGACATGAGCATCCGGAACAAAATGTCCCTGATGTATTCCTTGCTGTTCGTGATCTTGATGATCGGACAGCTTTTGGCCAGCGGCTCCATTGTGTCCCAAACGGTGCAGACGCAGGCCAACGACTATATTTTGCAGACCCTGGAGCAAACCCTTTCCAAAATGGAGGTGTACATCGATTCCCTCCGCATGATGACCAGCACCATCGCGGCCAATGAAACCATCTGCAACGTCCTGCAGGATAATTTCAACGCCCAGGCCTCGGAACCCCTCTCCAACTTCTCCTACCGGGACAGCCAGATCCTCCAGGAGGAGATCTCCAAACTGACCGTGGCCTGGGACGGCATTAACTCGGTGCAGCTGATTACGCCCCAGAAGATGTTCCATTATAACTTTGCCAGCGCCTCCTGGTTCGATGTGGGGGAGATGTCTGAAAACGAAAGAAAAAGGCTGGAGGGCTCCCAGGGGGAGCTGCTCCTGTTTTCCACCCGCAGGGCCCCTGTGGATAAGTTTTATGCGAAGGACGCCCAGGTTTTCAGCGTTGCCCGGAAGATATACCGCTTCATCAACCACCAGGAGCTTGGGTATGTGTTTGTCAACATCCATGAAAGCAAGGTGCGCAACATCATCGACGCGGTGCGCTTTGGGAGCGCGGGCTTCCTTCACCTCTACGACGCTGACGGGGTTTTGATCTCCTCTCCGGCGGAGGAGCGCGTGGGGGAACGGCTTCCCGGCGCGCTGCTCACCCAGCGGCGCTATCACAACCGCGGCGGCTACTATGTGGAGGGTGACGTTCTGATCGCCCAATGCTATTCGGATACCCTCCAATGGGGGATCATGACGGAGATTCCCATCCAGGAGGTCACCGGGCCGCTGCTGTCCTTGCAAAACACCAATATGCTGCTGGGGGCCATCGGCATCGTGATCGCCATTGCGGTGTCCATGCTCTTTGCCGGAGCGCTGGTGAAACCCTTGCGCTCCTTGGTAACGTCCATGCGCCAAATCCGCTCCAACCTTCTGGGGGTACGGGTGCCCGTTGTGTCCACGGATGAGCTGGGGGAGCTCAGCAGCGAGTTTAACGCCATGAGCGATGAGCTGCAAAACATCATCCGCCTGAACTGTGAAATCGAAACCCACCGCAAGGAGGCCCACCTGCGGGCCATCCAGGCGCAGATCAACCCGCATTTTCTGTACAACACCCTGGATACGATCTATTGGATGCTGGTGCTGCAAGGGGAGGAGAAAACCAGCGAGCTGGTCATTGCCCTGAGCGAAATGATGCGTTACAGCATCTCCGGCAGCAGCGAGCGCCTGGTGACCTTGCGGCGGGAGATTTCCATGCTCAAGCACTACCAGACGATTCAGGACGCCCGCTACGAGGGGAAGTTGAACTGGGTGTATGAGATTCCCGAGGAACTGCTGGGCCATGACGTCTGCAAGATGACGCTGCAGCCCATTGTGGAAAACGCGATTTTGCACGGCATGAACACGCGGCAGCCCCTCCTGACGATTACGGTGGCCGCGCTGAGGGTAGGGGACGAGCTGGTTTTGTCCATTTCCGACGATGGCAAGGGCATTGAGCGGGAGAAGCTCCCGGGTATCCTGGACGAAAAGGAAAACAAGGAAAGCGTGCATCATACGGGGTTCGGCCTGCCCGGCGTCCACAGGCAGATTCAGATCCGCTTCGGAGAGGCCTATGGCCTGACGGTGCTTAGCCAGCCGGGAGAGGGAACCACGGTGAGGATGCGCTTGCCGCTGTCCAAGGAGGATGGGAAGGAGGATGGGCATGAAGATGCTGTTGGTGGATGACGAGGCCATCGTGCTGAAGGGCATTGCAGCCATGATTCGCGGCGCCCGCCCGGAATGGACGGTGGTGGGGGCCTGCGAAAGCGCGGAGGCGGCCCTGCCGCTGGTTCAGGAGCACGCGCCGGATGTGGTGATCTCGGACATCCGGATGTATGATATGTCCGGCATTGAGCTTGCGGAGCGGATTCACGAGACCCATCCCCAAACCTTGGTCATTCTTCTGACCGGGTATGCGGACTTTGGCTACGCGCAGCAGGCGGTAAAGCTCCATGTGTTTGATTACCTGCTCAAGCCCGCCAAGAAGGAGGACATCCTGGAATGCCTGGGACGGGCGGAGCAGCGGATTCTCCAGGACCGCCAGGCCCGGGAGCAGACCCGTCGCCTGTGGGAGCAGGCGACCCAGGACCTGCCGCACCTGCGGGAGAAGTTTCTCCGGGACGCCGCCCACGGCCTTCTGCCTTTGGGCGGCGATATGCGGCGGGAGATTCTGCGCTATGGGATGCAAGCGGAGCGGTATCAGGCGCTGTGCTGCGGGCTGCGGAAAAACGCCGAAGGGGAGGCTGCGCAGGGGGAGGGGGCGAAGGCCGCCCTGTTCAAAGAGCAATGCGAGAAGGCCTTCTCTGCCTTGGGGAAGCTGATGGCCTTTGCGGAGCGCCCCTGGCAGGTGTGCTGCGTGCTGCTGCTTCAGGAGAACGGGGCGGCCGGGGCGGAAAGGCTCAGAAGCTGCGTGCTGGACTTTTCCCAGCGCTTCTTCGGCTCGCCGGATTGGGTGTGCGTGGGCTGCGGCAACGAAGTCACGAATGCGGAGGCGCTGTTTGACAGCTACCATCAGGCGGAGTACGCGATGCAGGCGGCCCAAAAGCAGAACCTTCCCCTGGCGCTTTTCGCCGGGATGGAGCAGCCCGCGGCCCTGGGCGTCAGCTCCGAACAGGTGCAGATGGCGCTTCGCTATATCGACGAGAATTTCCAAAGGGAGCTGTCCCTCAAGGATGTGGCGAAGGCGGTCTTCCTGAACCCCTGGTACCTGTCCGAGATCTTCAAAAAGCAGGTGGGCAACACCTTCAGCGAATACGTACAGGGCAAGCGCCTCCAATACGCCTGCGATATGCTGCGCACCACAAACCTGAAGCTCTATGAGGTGGCATATCAGTCCGGCTTTGGCGACCAGGCGTATTTCAGCGCCCTGTTCAAAAAGACCTATGGCATGCCTCCGAAAAAATACCGGGAGGAAAACGGCAAGGCAGCCGGGGGCTGACCGCCCCAAGAAGAGGCGGCAACACCAAATCAAAGGAAAAGGTTCCCCAATCATTCCAAAAATCAAAAACGAGGGCCACCCTCTATACTAAGAGCATCCAAATCAGGAAAGGGAGAGACCTTTCCCAACATCGAAGGAGGATACACATGAAACGCCTTACTTCCCTGATGCTAGCGGTGCTCATGATGGTGACCGTGATGCTGGCTGTGCCCGCCCTGGCGGAGGAAAAACTGACCATCACGCTGGCGTCCTTCCCGGATCAGCCCAAGGCGGCGCTGCAGGCGGCCATTGACGCGGCCAACCTGGACTTCAACGTGGAAATCGTGGAATACCCCCAAAACGAGTATGAGAACAAGATCAAGATGGCCTACGGCGCCGGGAAGGCCACGGACCTGGTGCTCATGGACGGCCCCAACATCGCCAGCTACGCGGTGACCGGCGTGCTGGAGCCCCTGGATACCTACTGGGACAAAGCGGATTATGACGACCTGGTGGATTCCGCCAAGTCCACCGTGTCCTGGAACGGACAGGTGTGGGCCGCTCCCCTGAACGAGAGCAACACCGTGCTGTTCTACAACAAGAAAATCTTTGACGAGCTGGGCATCGTTCCCCCCACCGAGGTGGAGGAAGCCTGGACCTTTGAAGAGCTGCTGGAGGTCTGCGAGAAGGTGGCCATTCCCGGCCAGCGCTACGCCATCCAGCCCCAGATGTTCTCCCTGGCTAACAAGAACGAGGGCCAGACCTTTACGGAAATGCTGTGGCTGTGGATGGGCGGCGGCGAAGTGATCGCTCCCGACGGAAGCACCGCCACCGGCTACTTTGACAGCGCGGAGTCCAAGGCGGGCATCCAGTTCTATGCGGACCTGTTCGCCAAGGGATACGCCACCACCGAGGATATCATCAACGCTTTTGAAACCGACCGCGTAGCCATGTGGATAAACGGCCCCTGGTGCATCGGCAACTGGGAGCGGGACTTCCCCGAGGTGCAGTGGGGCGTGACCCCCATGCCCCGCGGCGCGCGCTCCGCGTCCGGTTCCGGCAGTTGGAACATCGGCATGTCCGCTTCCTCCGAGCATAAGGAAGAGGCCTGGAAGGTCATCGAGGCCATCACCGGCAAGCAGGGCCAGGCCATCTGGTGCAATATGACCAAGAACATCCCCGCCCGGGCCTCCGTGATGGACGCCGACCCCACCTATGCGGAGTATCCCTTCAACATCATCCGGGCCCAGATGCTCAGCAACTCCATGGCGCGCCCCTCCACCCCCGCCTACCCCCAGATTTCCGAAGCCCTGATGGATTGCTTTGCCGAAGTCGCCTTTGGCGAGGACGTGAACGCCTCCGTGGAGAAGGCCACCCAGAAGATGAACGAGGCCCTCAGCGCGGTGCAATAAGCTTTCCCCTAAAGTAACCTTGCCGCAAAAGGCTTGACGCGGCCAAAGGGCGCGAATGAGAATGCCGCATCCCTGTAAAGGGCATTCCATTCGCGCCCGTGACTTGAAAACGAGGGGTGTTCTTGATGATCCTATCCATGGATGCCAGGAAGCGGAAGCGGCTTCATGAAAATGCGGCAGGGTATACCTTTATTCTTCCCGCCCTTTGCGTGATCGGCTTGTTTTTCATCTATCCCGCCGTTCAGCTCTTCGGGCTGGCCTTTACGGATTATAACATCATGTCCGGCGCGGGACGCTACATTGGCATCGCCAATTTCAAGAACGCCTTCCTGAACTCCGACTTTTTGAACTCCTTGGGGGTCACGTTCAAGCTGGCGATTTTCATCGTGCCCGTTCAAACCGCCATCGCGCTGGTCATGGCGGTGTTTGTGAACCAGAAGATGAAAGGAATCGCCTTTTTTCGCACGGTGTACTTCATTCCGGCCATCACCTCCTTTGTGGCGGTGGCCATCATGTGGAAGCAGATTTACAACCCCACCTTCGGCCTTGCCAATACCATCCTGGGCTTTTTGGGCTTTGCGCCCATGCGCTTTTTGTCCTCCAAGGTGGAGGCGCTCCTATGCGTGGGCATCACCTGCATTTGGAAATCCTGGGGCTATTTTATGGTGATTTTCCTCAGCGGCTTGCAAGAGATTCCCGGGGAGGTGCGGGAGGCCACCAAAATTGACGGGGCCAGCGCCCTCCAGGAGTTTTTCTACATCACCATCCCCATGGTGAAAAAAATCACGCTGTTTGTGATGATTATTACCACCATGGACGCCATCAAGCTGTTCATTCCCTCCTTCACCATGACCGCCGGGGGACCCCTGGGAACCACGGATACGGTGGTACACTACATTTGGCGGCAGGCCTTCCGCCTGCAGCAGGTGGGCCCGGCGGCGGCCATGTCCACGGTGCTGTTTCTGATCATCGTATTCATCACCATCATCCAGTTCAAGGTTGGCAGCAAGGACAACCAGTGAGAGGAGAATGACCATGCAACAAACCGTACGACCCTCCGCTTCTCTCCAGAACGCGGCGGCATACCGCAGGAAGGTTCTCATCCATGCGCTGGCATATGTGTTTTTGGGCTTTGTGCTGCTCACGGTGATTCTGCCCTTTGCCTGGGTGTTCTCCAACGCCTTCCGCGCCAATGACGAAATCGGAAAGTTCACGGACTTTTCCCTATATACCTTTCTGCCTAAGGACTTTACCATGAACAACTTCGTGCGCATGTTCCAGCAGCTCAACATGGTGCAAATTTTGCTCAATACGCTGCTGGTGGCCCTGGCGGTGATGTTCGGCAGCCTGTTCATCAACGCCCTGACGGCCTACGCCTTCGCCAGGATCCGCTTTGTGGGCAAAAACGCGCTGTTTTTGCTGCTGATCTCCATGCTGGTGCTGCCCATTGAGATCCTGATCATCCCCCTGTACCTTACGGTGGCAAAAATGAACCTTTCGGATACCTATTGGGCGCTGATTGTGCCCTTTTTGGCCGCGCCCTTCGGCATCTTCTTCATGCGGCAGTTTTTCAGCAGCATTCCCCGGGCCCTGGACGAAGCAGCGATTCTGGATGGATGCGGGCATTTTCAAATTTTCAGCCGCATCTTTATCCCTCTTTCCAAAACGCCGCTGTTTACCTTGGGGCTGCTGGTGTTTATGCAGCAGTGGGACAGCTTCATCGTTCCGGTGACGCTGATCAACGATGAATCCAAAATGGTGCTCCAGGTGGCGCTGACCCGCCTGTCCATGGGATTGTACATGACGGATTACGGCGTGCTGTACGCGGGGGTGGCGCTGTCCATCGTGCCGATGCTGATCGTCTATCTGCTCTTCCAAAAGAACATCGTGGAAAACATCGCCGCGGTTGGCATTAAGTAAGGAGGACGCTGCAATGTGGCTGGATGAGAGCAAGCGGCGGATTTTTCTGGACATGCATTTTCCGGACTGGCCGGACCGCCAGACCGGGACGGACTTTGAACCGGAACGGATTGCCGATACCTTCGCGGATGCCCATGTGGACAGCGTGATCCTCTACGCCAAATGCCAGTACGGCAATTTCTATTACGATACGCGCGTTGGGCACAAGCACCGGGGCCTTGGCAAGCAGGACTTTTTCCGCGAGACGGCCCAGGCCCTGCGCCGCCGGGGCATCAAGGTAATCGCCTATTATTCCGTGGCCTGGGATGAGCTCATGGCGCAAGAACATCCCCAGTGGCGCGTAAGGCAGGCGGACGGCGCCATCGGCACGGATGAATACCGCTGGCACACGCTTTGCATTCAATCCCCATACAGGGAAGTGGTGAAGCGGCACCTGGAGGAAATCAGCCGCGAGCTGTGCCCGGACGGCTTTTGGATCGACATGACCATCATCGGCCGGGACTGCTGCCACTGCGAGCATTGCCAGCGCCTGTATGAAAGCCGCTACGGCGGGCCCATGCCCCGGGGGGATGATCTGGAATCCCCGGATTGGCAGCGGTTTGTGACCTTCCGCTATGATGGGGTGGAGGCTTTTTATCATGAAATCTACGCCCTGATCCGGGGCATTTTGCCCGAGGCGAAGATCGGCAACAACTACTGGGGCTATCCCTACTCCAGCCACACCATGGGAAGCCGGGCCATCGGTTCCTTGCGGGAAGCGGACTATACCACCGGGGAAGCCTATACGGACTGGACGGGCCTGTCCGCTCCCGGATTTTTTCCCAAATGGCTGCGCAGCGCCGCCCAGGGGCGGCCCTATGAGGCGTTGATCAGCCGGTTTGTGGGAACCTGGGATTATACGGTGAAGCCCCCCGTCCAGCTGGCCCTGGAGGCCTATGCCGTGGCCGCCAATGGGGGCGCCGTCACCATTGACGATATGCCCTATGCCGACGGCTCTTTGGATTGGGCGCTGTATGAGGACATCGGCAAGATCTTCGGGGAGATCCGGGAGCGGGAGCCCTTCTTGGGGGGCGAGCTGCTGGGGGAAGGGGCCATTTGGCATTCCCAGAAGACCAAGGACCTGTACTTTCATGGGGACGCTCCCTTCATTGCGGCCATTGTGGGGGCCTACCGGCTGATGCATGAATTGCATAGCACGGCCCAGTTTGTTTTTGATGAGAATGTGACGGCGGAAGCCCTGCGCCGCTACCGCTTTGTGCTGCTGCCCCGGGTGGCGGTGCTTTCCCAGGGGGAGCAGGAGATGCTTCTGGACTATTTGCGGGAGGGCGGCCTGGTGATCGCCGCGGGGGAAACGGCCTGGTATGCCCAGGAGGGGGACCGGAAGGTCCCCTGCACAACGCTGCTGGACGCTTTGGGGGTGCAGGCCCGGGGGCTGTCTCCCCAGACGGTGAGCTTCATTTCCTGCGGGGCAAGCCCATACGCCCAAGGCCTGGCGCCGCGGCCCATCACCGTGCGCTCCCCTTATGTTTGCTACGAAAGCGGCGGCGCTCAGGTGATCGCCCAGGTGCGTAACCCCATTTGCGAAACCTCCGGGGAGCGGTTTTTCCATAACAACCTTCCCGCTCCCTATGAAACCACCCGCTACCCCGCCATCTGGGAAAAGGGCTACGGCAAGGGGACCTTCCTTTGCTTCGCCCAGGATGTGTTCGCCCAGTTTGGCCGGTACCATCAACTGGAGCTCAAGAAGCTGTTTGAAAACATTCTGGCCCGGCACGGCGCGCTGCCATCCGTGCGGTTTTGCTGCCCCTCCAACGTGGAAACCGCCGCGTGGCGCAAGGGCCGCCAGCTGATCTTGCACCTCGTGAACTTTCACCCCGGCATGACGGTCTGCATGGGCAACATGGATACCTTTACGGCACAATATCCCCGCACCTTTGAGTTCGTGGAGGAGGTAACGCCCCTTTCCAATGTGGCCGTGGAGGTCCTGGGCATGAAGGCTGCCAAGGCAAGGTCCTATGAGCATGGGGAGCAAACGGAACTGGTCCCGGAAAACAATGGGGAAGGATTCCGCCTGGTTTTGCCGAAATTGGAAGAGTGGACCACGGTGATTGTGGACCTGGAGGAGGACGGCCATAATGAGAAGGCCTAAGATTCTGGTGGTGGGCAGCTTTGTGATGGATTTGATCGTGCGCTCCTCACGCTTCGTGGGCGCGGGGGAAACGATCCTGGGCCTGGACTATCAGACGGCTTCCGGCGGCAAGGGAGCCAACCAGGCGGTACAGGCCGCGCGGCTTGGCGCGGAGGTGACGATGCTCGGCAAGGTGGGGGACGACGCCTTTGGCCGGGAGATGATCGCCTCCCTGCGGGAAGCGGGGGTGAACGTGGACAAGGTGATCGCCACCAAGGAGGCCCCTTCCGCCGTTGGCAACGTGCAGATCCAGGAAAATGAAAGCGGGACGCAAAACCGCATTGTGGTGGTGCCCGGGGCCAACATGAGCCTGCGGGTGGAGGAAGTGGCCTTCCTGGAGAAGGAAATCCAGGCCTACGACATGGTGATGATGCAGTTGGAAATCCCCATGGCCGTGAACGAGGCGGTGGCGCGCTACGCCCATGCCGCCCATGTGCCGGTGATGCTCAACCCCGCGCCTTCCGCGCCGCTTTCACCCCAACTGCTCCAGCAGATCGCCTACCTTTCTCCCAACGAGCATGAGGCGGCGGATCTGGTGGGCTTTGAGGTGAAGCGGGAGGAGGCGTGCCGAAAGGCCATGGAGGCATTGCGCGGCCGGGGGGTGCAAAACGTGCTCATTACCCGGGGGGAGGAAGGCTCGGCCTACAGCGGCGCAGATCAGGTCCTCTTTAGCCCTTGCGTGCGCTGCGGCCATGTGGCGGACCCTACGGCGGCGGGGGACAGCTTTGTGGCGGCCTTCTGCGTCGCCATTTGCGCCGGGCTGCCCGCCGGGGACGCCCTGACCTTTGCCAGCCACACCGCGTGCATCACGGTATCCCGGATGGGGGCCCAGCCCAGCCTTCCCACGCTGGCTGAGGTGTGGGAGCAAATGGAACAAAAGCAGGTGAAGATGGACGCCTTTGCGGCGCTTCGCTAAAGGAGGATCACCGGAATGGATGCGCTCAAAACCTTTTTGGAGGCTGCCCGCCAGGAAGTGCGGCACACGATCGATGCAATGGAGGAAGCCGAGCTGAAGCAGGCGGCGGAGTTGATTTGGGCGGCGGAGGCGAACCGCAACCGGGTGCATGTGACGGGCATTGGAAAGCCGGGCCATGTGGCCAATTACCTGGCTTCGCTGCTGTCCTCCACAGGGACTCCCTCCTACTTTTTGCATGGAACAGAGGCAGTGCACGGCTCCTGCGGCCAGCTGGTGGCGGGGGATGTGGTGATCTGCATCTCCAACAGCGGTGAAACCGTGGAAATGAAGGCCACCGCCGCGGCGATCCGCAACAACGGCTGCAAGATCATCGCCGTCACGGGGAACCCGAAATCCTGGCTTGCCACCTTTGCGGACGCCCATCTCACAGCCGGCGTGAGCAACGAGGGAGGGCCCCTCAACCGCGCTCCGCGAACTTCCATCCTGGCTGAAATTCTGGTTTTGCAAGGGCTGTCCGTTGTGCTGCAGGAAAAGCGCAACCTCACGCCTGCTGAATACGTGCTGCGCCATCCGGGCGGCGCTTTGGGCCAGATCAGGGAAGGGGAGGCGTGAGCAAATGCTGAAAGGAATTTCTCCCCTGCTGCCCCCTGAGCTTTTGAAAATCATGATGGAAATGGGCCATGGGGATACTTTGGTCCTGGGCGACGCCAACTTCCCCGCGGCAAGCTGCGCCAAAAGGCTGGTGCGTTGCGACGGGCACAGCGGCGTGGCAATCCTTGAGGCGGTGCTGGATCTGTTCCCCCTGGACGGCGACGCGAACCAGCCCGTAGGCGTGATGGCTACCGGGGACGGAACGCGCCCGCCGGTTTGGGTGGAGTATGACCGTGTGATTGCGGACAAGGAACGGACGGTGACGTTCTTTGAATATGAGCGCTTTGCCTTTTATGAGGCCGCGCGCAATGCCTATGCCATTGTCTCCACGGGGGAAAAAGCGCTGTATGCCAACCTGATTCTGAAAAAGGGCGTTTTGTAACGATAACCCGGAGGGGCCCCTGGAGAGGGAAGGCAAGGCCGGGCAGGGGCGCTTGTTGTGCCAGGGACGTGAAGGGAGCCAGGGGCGCTAAGAGTGCTGGAAGCGCCAAGAATGCTAAGAACGCTAAGAATGCCAAGGGTATCGGGAGCAGTATTAAGGATGTATAGGATATCCAGGATGTCCAAGGCGGCCAGGGGCATCTAGCCGTCCGGGGCATCCCGGAAGAAAAGGCGCTGGTCTTTTCTCTTCCAGGTGCCGCGCCGGGTCATCAGGCCGGTTGCCGTTTATCCTTCATGAGTCAATTCGACGGGTCAGCCCAATGCGCTCATATGGGTCAATGAGAAGCAAACCAGTGAGAAGAATCGAACCGCCGTTGCCATGCTGGCCTGACGGCGGTTCTTTCTTGCGGAATGGGGCCCGGCTCATGGAGCAAAATTCCTCTCACACCCAGAGAGATATCAAACATACCTTTACTTAAACATTTATATCAAATGAAACAAATTGGATTGACATGCGGGGGAGAGTATGGTATCCTACATACACCTACTTGGCGCGGTTTCCTCCGGGGCGCGCTACAAAGAAGAGGCATTGCGAATGAGAGCCAATGAAACGCTGTCCACCCAGATTTACGAGCATGTGAAGGACAATATCGAAAAGGGCGTTTATGCGGACGGGCGGCTCCCAACGGAAATGGAGCTGGCAAAGCAGTTTTATGTGAGCCGGATCACCTCCAAAAACGCCCTGAGCCGCCTGGCCAAGGAGGGCCTCATCACCCGGATCCAAGGGAAGGGCTCTTTCGTCAACCAGGAACGGGCGCCCCACAGGAGCCCCTTCCAGAGCCCCAAGGCGGGGACGGCCCATACCATTGCGCTGGTCATGGGGGGATATACCTCCTCTTTCGGCCTGGATGTGCTCAACGGAGCCCTGGAGGAAGCCCAGGCGCAGCAATGCCACCTCATCGTCAAAGCCACCAACAATGACCAGGAGTGCGAGGCGCAGATCATCGCCGAGCTCATGAGGGACGGCGTGACGGGCATGATTGTCCAGCCGGTTCATGGGGAGGTTTACAGCAAGCAGATCATCAGCGCCCTGTACGCAGGGTTTCCCATCGTGATGCTGGACCGCAGGATGCAAGGGATTGAGGCCCCTTTTGTAGGGGTTGACAACCGGGTGTTGAGCCGCTGCGCCGTGCAGAAGCTGTTGGAGGCGGGGCACAAGAGCATTGCGCTGCTGGCCTTGGCGGACGAGCGAAGCAGCACCATCCGGGAGCGGATCGAAGGCTACATGGAGGCCTTTGTGGACGCGTATCTCCCCGTGGATAAGGAACTGTGGCGGATTAACATGAACAGCGCCTTTGACAAGCCCCCGGAGCTTTTGAACCCTTCCGTGACCTATGAGAGCTACGTGTCCCAGATTGAAGCGCATTTGAGGGACCACCCCGAGATAACCGCTGTTTTTGGCACGGAGTACCGGGTTTCCAAGGCGGCGTGGGATGCGGCGCGGCGGCTCAAAAAGCGGGTTCCCCAGGAGCTCTCTTTGGTGAGCTTTGATATGGACTCCAGCTATGTGGGGTCCCACACCATGAGCTACATCAAGCAGCCCCAGCATGAAATGGGGCGCAAGGCTGTAAAGCTGTTATGCGCCACCATGCGCCAAACGCAGCAGGAGGAGCTCCAATGCCTGCTGCCGGGCGAATGGGTGGATGGCGGCACGGTTGCCGCGGCCAAGCGCTAAAGGGGCTTTCACCCATCAACCCCAAAGCCCTCCCATTAGGATGAGAAGGGCTTGTTTTTTGCGCGGTTCAAT
The DNA here is from genome assembly GCA_034927815.1 of Candidatus Limiplasma sp. Lineage (GTDB taxonomy): Bacteria > Bacillota > Clostridia > Christensenellales > Aristaeellaceae > Limiplasma. Next base: position 53,877 of record JAYFPK010000015.1, on the reverse strand, counting down.
GAAAACATAGGATACAGAGGTGCCGGAAATGCGGAAAGTGATGGAGTGCGCGGCGCGGATGCGCCAACGCCTGGAAGAGCCCAGGAGGATTTTGAGCAAAGTGGATGGGCTGGGGGACCTGTTTGTCCGTTGCTTTTTGAATACCTTGGAGACGACCTTCTCCATGGACGAGGAGGGAGGCGCCTTTGTGATCACGGGGGATATCCCGGCCATGTGGTTGCGGGATTCCACCCAGCAGGTGCTGCAATACGTCCGCTTCGCCAAGGAGGACGGCCAGCTGGCCGAGCTTTTGGAGAGCCAGATCGCCCGCCAAATGCAGGACATCATCACCGATCCCTATGCCAACGCTTTTAACCGTACCGCCAACGGGGCCCGGGGGTATGAGGATTGGCCCACGCCCCACCCAAGGGTGTGGGAGCGCAAATATGAGCTGGACTCCCTCTGCCACGCGGTGCTGCTGGCCTGGAGGTACTTCCTGGCAACCGGCAAGGACGGTTTTTTGGACGGGGCTTTTTTCACCGCCATGGAGGCGGCTGTCCAGGTCATCGCGCTGGAGCAGGAGCATGAGGCAAAGAGCGGCTACCGGTTTCAGCGGTTTCATTGCCCCCCCAGCGATACCCTGGCCCGGGAAGGCAAGGGCACGCCCACGGCCTTTACGGGCATGAGCTGGTGCGGGTTTCGCCCCAGCGACGACGCCTGCGCCTACGGGTACCTCGTTCCGGCCAACCTCTTTGCCGCGGCTATGCTGGAGCATGTGGCCTTCTTTGCCCGGCGAAAGCAAAGGCTCCAGCTGGAGGAAAAGGCGGCAAAGCTGGCCCGGGACATCCGCGAGGGGGTGGAGCGCCACGGCACGGTGCGGCATCCGGCGTTTGGGCGCATCTATGCCTATGAGGCGGATGGGCTGGGGCATTGCCTGCTGATGGACGATGCCAACATCCCCAGCCTTCTGTCCTTGCCCTACCTTGGGGCCGTGGCCCAGGACGACCCCACGTACCTGCGCACCAGGGCCTTTGTCCTTAGCCGGGACAACCCCATGTACTTTGTGGGGAAGGCCGGCCGGGGAATCGGCAGCCCCCACACCCCCGCGGACTACATTTGGCCCATCGGCCTTTGCATCCAGGCCATGACCACGCAGGACGCAGATGAAATCGCCATGCTGCTGCGTATGCTTCATACAACCCATGGCGGAACGGGGTGGATGCATGAGGGCTTCCATAAGGACCGCCCCTGGGAATTTACCAGGGAATGGTTTGCCTGGGCCAATTCGATGTTCGGGGAAATGGTGTACCGGCTGTATGAGCAAGAGCGGCTGGCTGAAATTGTAGAAAAGATATAAATAGTATATAAAATACATAAATATTGACAAGTGAGTCTAAATGATATAGATTATGGCTAGAGACGGACAAGGGGTTTATGGAGGCGATTCAATGCATGTGCGCCCAAGCAGGGGGAAGCGGAGGTATACCTTTTTTACGGATATCCGCAAGAATTTCCTGTCCTATTTGATGATGCTGCCCGCCGCGGCCTATACTTTGGTGTTCGGCTATCTGACGATTCCCTATATGTTTTCCGCTTTTCAAAAGTTCAACTACCGCAAGGGCCTGTTGGGAAGCGAATTTGTGGGGCTGGCGAACTTTGATTTTTTCTTCAAGTCCAACGCCGCGCCCCGGATTGTGGGCAATACGGTAAAGCTCAACCTGTTTTTCATCATCGGTACGCTGATCGTCTCCGTGCTCATTGCGGTTTTGCTCAACGAACTGCGCTGGCAAAGGATGAAAAAGACGCTTCAATCCACGCTTTTGTTTCCCTACTTCCTGTCCTGGATCGTCATCAACTACGTGGTGTTCGTTCTGATTTCCACCAAGTATGGCGTGCTGAATACCCTGCGGGAAGGGCTTGGGATGGCCGCCATCAACTTCTATGCCGACGGCTCCGCCTGGCCCGGGATCTTGGTCCTGGCGAAGGTTTGGAAGGACATGGGGATGAACGTGGTCATCTACCTGGCCGTAATCACCGGGTTTGACCCCCAGATTTACGAGGCCGCCATGATCGACGGGGCCGGGCGCTTCAGGGCCTGCCTGAGCATCACCCTGAGGCTGATGCTGCCGACAATCTCCATGCTGACCATCATGTCCCTGGGCAAGATTTTCTACGGCGACTTCGGCATGATTTACGCTTTGGTGGGGGATAACGGAATTTTGCAAAAAACCACAGACGTCATCGACACCTATGTGTTCCGAACGCTGCGCACAACCGGCAATCCCTCCCAGGCGATGGCGGTGGGCCTGTTCCAATCGGCGCTCGGCTTTTTGACGGTGTACTTCGCCAATTGGGTGGCCCGCAAGCGCTTCAGCGATGGCGCGCTGTTTTAGGAGGGAAGCCACATGCGCAGAGGAGCGGTTTCACAAAGCCTCATCGGCTCGTTTCTGACCCTTGTCAGCCTGACTTGCGTGCTGCCCATTTTGCTGATCCTCGCCATTTCCTTTACGGCGGAAACGGCCATCGTGAAGTATGGGTACTCCCTGGTTCCCTCGGAGTTGTCCCTGGAGGCCTACCGGACGATTTTTGCCGGGGGCAGGCAGGTGTTCAGAAGCTATGGCATCTCCGTGCTGGTTACCGTGGCGGGCACCCTGGGGGCGCTGCTCATCACCGGGGCGGCGGGCTACACCCTGGCCAACCCGTCGGTGAAGTACCGCAACCAGCTGGCGATGTTTTTCTTCATCACCATGGTTTTCAATGGGGGCATGGTGCCCTGGTACATGATCTGCAAGCAGGTCGGCCTTATGGAGAACATTTGGGCGCTGCTGATCCCCAACTTGATTTTCAGCCCCTTTAACCTGTTTCTGGTGCGCAACTATATGCGGGAGATTCCGATCTCCTTGGTGGAATCGGCCAAACTGGACGGTGCGAATGACATGACCATCGCCTTCCGGGTTTACTTTCCCCTCAGCAAGCCCATTCTGGCTACGGTGGCGCTGTTCGTGGCCATTGGGTATTGGAATGACTGGTGGAATTCCATCATGCTGGTGTCGGACGTGCGGCTTTACCCGGTGCAATACCTGCTGATGAAGCTCAAAAGCGACATCAATATGATGAAGAACCTTCAAAGCTCGGGCTTTGCGGGGGCCGGCGCCATGAAGCCCGCGGAATCCTTGCAAATGGCAACGGTGATGATTACCATCGCCCCGATTCTGCTGTTTTACCCCTTTTTGCAGAAATACATCGTGAAAGGATTGGTGATTGGCTCAGTCAAAGGATAACGGACTTTTGGAATGCCTATACCCAACAAAAGTATGAAGGAGGAACCCCCGATGAAAAGACTTTTGGGCCTCGTTTCCCTGATTCTGTGCCTGTGCATGGCGCTGCCTTTGATCCCCGCCATGGCGGAAGAGCCGGTAACCATTACCTTTGTGCGCCCCGGCAACAAGCCGGACAACTATGACGCGCAGATTGCCAATGTGAACGCGAAGCTGGCCGAGGACGGCATGAACATGAAGCTGGAGATCAACTACATTGCCAGCGACGTTTTCCAGGACAAGCTCACCATGATGACCGCCACTGGGGACGCCTTTGACCTGGTGGCCGTGATGGAGGACCAGAAGTCCTTCACCGCCTATGTGGCCATGGAGAGCCTGCTGCCCCTGAATGACTATTTGGAGGGCATGGACGCCTTGAGCGCGGTGATCCCGGAAACTATCTGGAACAGCGCGAAGATCGACGGCAAAATCTATACGATCCCCGCGTTCTGGACGGACCTGGCGGACCAGGCCAGCTGCATCACCATCGACCGGGCGAACCTGAAAAGGTACGGCGTGGACGTTCCCCAGACCCGGGAGGACCTGCTGGCCCTTTGCGACGCTTATGCCGCGGGCTGGGAAGGGGACAGCACCCCCTATGTGATCCCCATGTATAAGGAGCCCTTCACCTGGCTGTTCCGCACCTTGGACAGCTACCCATTCACAGTGGTGGACGAGCTTTTGTACGTCACCCAGGAGGGGGAAGTGAAGAACTGGATCGCCACCGAGGAGTTCAAGACCTGCGCGGACTTCTTCGCCACCCTCTACGACAAGGGCTACGTTTCCCCCGACATCCTGTCCACCTCCTGGTCCAGCTGGAACCAGCTGATTTCCGGAAACTTCATGTGGTGCGACGGCTGCCAGATGTGGGGAAGCGAGGACTACTTCAAGAGCCTGATTCCCGGCTGCGAACTGGACAGCGTATACCTGGCCCCGGAAGCCGCCAGCTTCCGCCCCGCGGCCTTCCGGAATTCCATCGCGGTTTCCGCCACCTCCGAGCATCCCCAGGACGCGGTGCGCTTTGTGAACTGGATGTACGCCAGCCAGGACAACTATGACGCGATGGTGTACGGCATTGAAGGCGTGGATTGGACCAACGAGGGCGAGCGGCAGTATACCAAGCTGAACCCCGGCGTGGATAATTTCAATGACGACTGGATGGTGGGCAACCTGACGCTCCTGCGCACGGAAGTCGGCACCTATCCCACCTTTATTGAGATCATGTACACGGAGAAGAAAGAGGCCGAGGACAGCGTTGTCATCAACTTCACCTTCGACCCCTCCAACGTATCCACCGAGTACGCCAACTGCATGGCGCTGGTGACCAGCGACATCTATCCCATCAAGCTGGGTATCGTGAAGTACGCGGACGGCGGCGACGCCGTGCTCCAGCAGCTGGAGGCGGCTGGCCTGGACAAGGTGATCGCCGAGTACCAAAGGCAATTGGACGCTTTTCTTGGCAAGTAAGCCATCTTAGGCTGCCGGAGGAAGGGCTTCCCTTCCTCCGGTTATTTTCTGAAAAACGTGAATGGATGAGCGAGCAGTGAAGATCGAATTGAATGGCGCGTACAAGCTTCAAAAGCTTCCCCATGGCGCAAGCCATGCCTTTGTATTTCACAAGGATTTTGTGCCGGAAGGCTGGCTGGACACCTGTGTGCCGGAGGATGTGCGCACCGCGCTTCGCCGGCAGGGCTACCTCAGCGGCTTTTACTTGGGCAAGGACCTGGAGCAGGAGCGCTGGATTGAAGAGGCGGACTGGCTGTATTACCGCCGCTTTTTCCTGGAAGAGCCGCTGGAAGGCAAAACAACCCTTTGCTTTGAGGGGATCGATACCCTGGCCCAGGTCTGGTTGAACGGCGAAATGCTGGGGGAGTGTGAAAACATGTTCCTGCCGCACCGCTTCGACGTCACACACCGCCTGTTGACCGGGGAAACCAACGTGCTGGCTGTGCGCATCCTCTCTCCGGTAAAGGCCATTGCCCACATCGACCGCACGGGGCTTTTCCCCCAGGAGGACACGGGACGGCTGCTGCTGCGCAAGTCCCAGATGAACTATGGTTGGGATTTCTGCGGCCATTGCCTGACCACCGGGCTCTGGAAGGGCGTGTACCTGGAAAACCAGGTGGACGCCAAGCTCCGGGACGTATACCTGCGAACGGTGCGCCTGGGGGAGGGGGAAGCCGAGCTGGCCTTGCAAGCGGCGGTTGAGTGGCTGGGGGCGGAGCGGCCCGGGGGCTATCAGGCGCGCCTTTGCCTCAGGGACCAGGGCCAAACGGTTTTGGAGCAGACCTTCGCCGCCGTAGAGCTGGCCCAGGCCAGGCTTCGCTTGCCAAATCCCACGCTGTGGTGGCCCCGGCCTTACGGGACGCCGCATTTGTATGAGGCGGTCCTTTCGCTGTACCACGAGGGGAAGGTGGTGGATGAGCAGGCCTTCCGCTTTGGCGTGCGCACCCTGGAGCTTTTGCAGGAGCCGCTGCCTGAAGGAGGCAGAAGCTTCCTTCTGCGTGTGAACGGACGGGAGCTTTTTATCCGCGGGGCCAACTGGGTGCCGCTGCACGCGGTGTACGGCGAGATCACCGGGGACCAGTACCGCCGCAGGCTGGAGCAGGCGGTGGAGGGGAACCTGACGATGCTCCGGATCTGGGGCGGCGGCATCTATGAAAGCGAGCTGTTTTTTGACCTGTGCGATGAAAAGGGAATCCTCATCATGCAAGACTTCATGCTGGCCTGCGGCGTCCTTCCCCAGGACGACGCCTTTTTGGGAAAGGTCTCCCGGGAGGTGGGCCACATCGCCCGGGCCTACCGCAACCGCACCTGCCTTGCCCTGTGGTCCGCGGATAACGAGCTGGACCAGGCCTATTGGTGGTACGATCTGCAAGCGATTTTCAAAACCAACAAGGTCAACCGGGTGGCGGTGAAGGAGGCCATCGGGGCCGCCGATCCCCACAGGCCCTTTTTGGTCAGCTCCCCGTGCAGCCCCTTTGAGGGGGAGCCGGGGGACGAGGATCCCAACTCCCCCTTGCAAGGGGATATGCACGTGTACCTGACCCGCTTTGCCAAGGACAGCCCCTTTTATTACAAAAAGCTGCTGGAGTTCATCCCCCGGTTCATGAGCGAATACGGGTTTTCCAGCCTGCCGGGGATGGATAGCTATGCCAGGTTCAACTTCTTCGGGAAGGCGCTGGATCTGCAAGCCAATCCATGGCTTGGGGAATTGCCCGCGTTTCAGCGGCTGTCCGAAGCCGGAAGCGTGGAGGATATCATCTATGAAACCCAGTTCACCCACGCCCAGGGGCTGAAATATTGGATTGAGTACATGCGCAGCCACAAGGGAATCTGCGGCGGAAGCCTGTATTGGAAATTCAACGACCCCGTCGCGCCCAACCGGGAGAACATGCTCTTTCCCGGCCTGATGTCCTGCGTGGACTTCTTTGGCTTGCCCAAGCTGGCCTTTGATTACACCCGCCGGGCCTATGAGGACAAAATCATCGCCTTCCGGGAGGAGGCGGGGTGCGTGAAGGTGTTTGGTTGCAACGAGACGCTCAGGGAGGACAGGGGGAGGCTGAAGGTCTCCTGGATGGGGTATGACGGCACGGAAACGCCCCTGGTGGAGCAGGAGGCGGCGCTTCCTGCGGACGCCTCCACACAGTGGGCTTCCATCCAGGTCGCCCAGGAGAGGGCTTCCTGGCGGAGCGGGTACCTGAAGGCCGTGTATCATGGAGAGGAAACCATGGAAAACCGCTTCTTTTTGGGGGACATCGGAGAATATGTGGGCGTGAAGCCGCCCCAAACCCTTTTGCGTTGCGTGGAGTTCACCCGGCTGAACCCGGAAACCCTGGAGCTGGTTTTGCGGGCCGAGGGATACGTTCAGGACGTGCGGATTTCCGTTTTGGATGTGGCCCTGCGCGCCAGCGACAATGCCTTTTGCATGGACGCCCATACGGAGAAAAGGGTCTGGATTTGCCTGGGGGAAGAGGAGGGGCGCAACCGCTGTTTGCGCATCGCCGCCAGGAACGCGCCGCCTCTGGTTTTTGACCTGAACCAGGAGCCATCCAAAGGGAGGGAAAGGGTATGACCAAGGAGCGTTTGGACCTGCTCAAGGACAGGGTGCTCGCCTACGCGGGCGTGGGGGACATCGGGGAGGTTGCCTATACGCCGGGAGAGGCCCTGGAGCTTCACTGGACCCAGGGGCTGCTGCGCGTCACCGCGCCGGACCCAAACGCCGTCGCCCGGGGGATTTTCCTGGCGGCCCAGGCCCAAAGGAGCGGGCAACGGGAGTTGCATGCCGTGCAAAGGCGTCACTTTGCCTCCTGCGGCGCCATGCTGGACATGTCCAGGGGCGGCGTGATGAAGGCGGAGGCCGTCAAACGCTATATGGACGCCATGGCCTGCCTGGGGCTGAACCTTTTGATGCTGTACACGGAGGACACCTATCCCGTGGAGGGCTATCCCCACATGGGGTACCTCCGGGGCCGGTACACCCGGCAGGAGCTTCGGGAGCTGGACCAGTACGCCCTGGAAATGGGCATTGAGCTGGTGCCCTGTATCCAGACGCTGGCGCACCTGGAGCAGTTCCTCCAGTGGCGGGAAAACGAGCACATGAAGGATACCAACGAATGCCTGATGATCGGGGAGGCGGACACCTACCGGTTTATCGAGGCGGAAATCAAGGCGGTGCGGGGCTGCTTCCGTTCCAACCGGATACACATCGGCATGGACGAAGCCCACGGCGTGGGGCTGGGCCATTACTTTGCCAAGCACGGCCTTGCGGACCGCTTCGCGCTGCTGAACCGGCACCTGAAGCAGGTGGTGGAGATTTGCAAAAGGCATGCCTACGAGCCCATCATGTGGAGCGACATGTACTTTCGCCTTGGTTCCCAAACAAACGACTATTATGACCCCCAGGCTGTGATTCCCCCGGAGGTTGTGGCGGACATCCCGGAGGTGGCCCTGTGCTATTGGGATTATTACCATACGGAGGAAGGGTTTTACGCGGATATGCTGGCCCGCCATCAGGAAATGGGCCGGGAGACGGTGTTCGCGGGGGGAAATTGGACCTGGTCGGGCTTTTTGCCCCAGGTGCGCTGCACGGAGGCCAACAGCGTTCCCGCCTTGCGGGCCTGCCTGAAGCAGGGCGTCCAGACCGTGCTTGCCACGCATTGGGGGGACGACGGCTGCGAAACCAACTATTTCCTCGCCCTCAACCAGCTTCCCTTGTTTTCCGAGCACTGCTGGCTGGGAGAAGCCTGCGACCTGGCGCGGGTCCATGCCCTGGGGGCCGCCCTTACCGGCATTCCCCAGGAGGCGTACCAGGCGTTTGGGGCCTTCTACCAGGACCATACGGACCACCGGCCCGGCAAAGGATTGTTTTATTGCGATCCGCTCTATCCCCTGATGCATGACGGGCGCTGGAGGCTGGACGAGCTGGGGGCGGGCATGGAAAAGGCCGTGGCCTTGCTGGAGGCTCACTTGCAGGATGAACGGTGCGCCTATGCGCATCTGCTGCAAACCATTGCGCTGGAGAAGCTGGACTGGATTCGGCGTCTGCGCCCCGCCTATCTCCGGGGAGACAAGCAGGAGGTAAGGGATATGGCCCAAAATGCCCTGGAGAGGCTGAAGAACCTGTACCAGCGGTTCCTGGAGCTATACAGGGCCCAATGGGAAGGGACCAACAAGCGCAACGGCTGGGAGACCCTTTGCATTCGCCTGGGCGGCATTGTAGCCAGGCTGGAGGATACCCGCAGAATCTTGCTCCAGTGGGTGGGGGGAGAGGTGGAGGCCGTGCCCGAGCTGGAGGAAGAGCCCCTTGACGCCATGCGCCGGGGCGGCTCCCAGGATTACGCGTTTTTCACGCTGCCTAAATACTGGTGGTAAGCGGGTCCTGGGGACGCGGGGGATTGTACGCCCGCGGCCTCCTTTGCGGGCCGCCGTTGGCGGGCTCTCCCGGCGAGGCATATGATCTTCAGGGCTGCGGCCCTGTCTCTTTTGTCCGCTCTATTTTCATCAGGTGGATTGCCCGAAAAAGCAAAGTCAAGGCCGCTCCCCTTGGGGGCGGCATTGGCTTTGCTTCACTCCCTTAATGGAAGCACGCAAAGGGGATGCCGGACCTGCGCAAGCGCTCCGGCATCCCCTGATGGCCCGTTATTCCAAGATCAGCTCCACCCGTACCGGTTGCAGGCCCGAATTCAGCGCCGTTACCACCGCCGCCGCCTTGCCGGGCTTGCCGGTGGCGGTGGTCCGCACCCAGAACGCCGCCATGCTGCCCATGGTGGCGAAGGTGGAGGGGCCGCGCATTTCCAGGTCCCCCTCCAGCGCCACGTGAATGACGCCGGGGTAATAGGGCAGCAGGTTCCCCTCCTGGTCCAGGAAGCGGCAGGTAACGCGCGTATCGTCGGCATAGGCGTTGGTGAGCGCCGTGTCGTCCGGCAGCACTTCAAAGGTGGTCAGGCGGGCGTCCCGGACGAAGGTGCGCCGGGCCACTTCCTTCCCGTTCAGGAATCCGGTGATTTTCGCGCCTTGCCAGATTTCGATCCAGAAGCTGTCGTGGGCCCAAATCTCAATGGGCGGATGGGGGAGGCCCACATAGTTGTTGCTGGGCCAGAACTTGCCCATGCTTTTGCCATAGACCTCAAACTCGATATAGTCGCAGTTGGTCATGATGACCACGGGAGCCACATGGTTGTCGCCCTTTTCCCCCCGGCTGAATACCGAGGTGGTCTCCAGCACCACTTCCTCCGCCGGGTCTTTTTGGCTGCGGTACACCTGGGCCGCGTACTTGGGCATGCGGAACATGTCCATTACGCCGTGGTAGCAGATTTTGTCCCCGCTGCCGTAGTCCCCGTGGGTGGCATAGTCGAAGGCGCACCAGCCCAGCGCCCCCATGATGTTGTCCGTCACTGCGGCGCGGCTTTGCACCCGGGCGTGCATGCGGGCGTGCTCCTCCCGCACATTTTCGTTGTCCCAGGTTTTGCACGGGTACACGTGCCCGCAAAACTCGGACACCATATAGGGCACGTCCCGGGAAAGCCCTGTCACCTGGCGCTGGCTTTGCAAAACGTCCTCCCGCTTGGGCCCCTTGTGGCAGAAGTCGTTGATGGCGTAGATATCCTCTTTCAGGTCGCTGCCCTTGAAGAAGCGCACCCCTGTGGTGGCCCGGTCCGGGTCCAGGCGCTTGGCCAGGGCGTTGGTTTTGTCGTAAAGCTCCGGGCAGTCCTCGCTCTCGTTCAGGCGCACGCCCCAAATGACGATGCCGGGATGGTTGTAGTCCGTGGTAATCATCATCTCCACGTCGTTCATCACCACCTGGCGGTATACCTCCCCGCCGATGTAGTGCCATCCGGGGATCTCCTCAAACACCAGCAGGCCCAATTCGTCGCACCGGTCCAGGAAGTGCTGGCTTTGCATGTAGTGGGAGGTGCGCACCATGTTGCAGCCCAAGTAGGTGCGGATGAGGTCCGCGTCCTTGCGCTGCACCCTCCGGCCCATGGCGTAGCCCACGTAGGGGTAGCTCTGATGCCGGTTCAGGCCGATCAGCTTGACCTTTTGGCCGTTCAGGAAAAAGCCCTTGGCCGTGCATTCCGTACGCCTGAAGCCCGTGCGGGTTTCGTGGGAATCCGCCTCCCGGCCCCCAATCACAAGCCGCGTTTCCAGGGTGTACAGGGTGGGCTGGCCGATGCTCCACAGGTCAACGCCCCCGATGTCCTCCGGAGCCGTTGGATAGCTTCCGCGCCCCGAAGCCAGGGAAACAGGCCGGGAATAGGTCTTGACCGCATGACCTTCTTTGTCCCGCAGCGTAAAGAGCAGCTCCGCCTCCACAGGGGGCCCGTGGTTTTCCACCACCGCCTCCGGAAACAGGGAAAGCCGGTAATCCCCATCCAAAGCATACCGCGCCAGCACATGGCGCACATAGGTCTGGCCGAGCTCATACAGGTACACATCCCGGTAGATGCCCCCATAGGTGAGATAGTCCACGATATAGCCAAAGGGCGGAATGTCGTTGCGCTCCGTGGAATCCACCATCAAAAACAGCCGGTTGTCCTCCCCCGGGACCACGTGATCCGTAATGTCCACATAGGAGAGGGAATAGCCGCCCCGGTGATCCGCCGCCTTGCGGCCGTTCACATACAGCTCGTAGTAGGCCATGACGCCGTCAAAGCGCAGCACAACGCGCTTTCCCTCCAGGCTTTGGGGGAGGGAAAGGTCCCGGTAGTAGCTGGTGATCATCGCCGTTTCATCGTGGGAAAAATTGTTGAAGGGCAACTCCTTCACCGTATGGGGCAGGTTGACCCGCTCAAAGCCTTCCGGATGCTTGGATGAAATATCCTTGGGATCAAAGGAGGGCTTGTAATGCCATCCGTTGTTCAGCAGCAAAGGGTTCTTCATTTCTTCTCCTCTTCCCGCCGCCCCCCGGGCTTGCCCAGGGTCCGGTTGATGTTGTCCAGGAGCTCCTGGAGCTCAGCCTTGCGGATTTTTGCGCCCAAAAGGCTGGTGACCACGTTGTAGATGCCCATGTAGTTCCCCATGAGGAGGGGAGCCATGGTTTCCAGCTCTTCGGCCTTCAAAACGCCCTTGTCTACCAAAAAGTCAAGGTACATCCGCTTGGCCGTAGGGTGGGCGAACACCTGCCGGTGCTGGCTGTCCAAATACAGCGGGCGGAATACCGTGGTGGTGCTTTGGATTTCCACCTCCGCCTTCAAGGGCGCCGGGTCTTCGGCATGCTTGCACACCAGCACCCCGTAGACGCCGCTGTCCGCGCACCAGTCCATGAGCTCCGGGTCGTAGCAGGCAAAATCCCGGAAGCCCAGCTCGAAGGCCACGAGCCTGCGCTCCCCCGGCGCCAGCGTTACCTTGGCAAAGGCGCGCAGCTCCTTCAAGGGCCGCAAGAGCCGGCTGTCCTCTGGGGGAGCCACGTACACCTGCACGGTTTCCGCACCGGCCACTTTGCCGGTATTCACCACCTCCACCGAGACCCGGAGGGCACCGGTGTCCGGCATGGAGCGCTTGTCCAGCGTCAGGTTCTCAAAGGCGAACTCCGTATAGGAAAGGCCGTAGCCAAAGGGGAAGAGGGTGTCCACCTTGCGCTTGTCATAAAAGCGGTATCCTACCAGCACGCCCTCCCCATATACATGGTGGTTGTTTTCGCCGGGGAACCAGGGCCAGCCCGGGGTGTCCTCCAGGCGCTTGGGGTAGGTAACGGGCAGCTTGCCGCTGGGGTTCACCGCCCCAAACAGCGCCGCCGCAACGGCCTCGCCCACCACTTCGCCCACCAGCAGCTGCTGCAATACCGCGCCCACGTTCTCAATCCAGGGGTGCATGGTAACGGCGTCCCCGTTGCTGAGCACCACCACGACCTTTTTCTGGGCCTGGCATACCGCCTGGATCAGCGCGATGTGGCTTTCGTCAATGGTCAGCTTTTTCCGGTCAAAGCCTTCCCTGTCATAGGCCACCCACAGCCCGGCAAAGACCACGGCCACGTCTGCCTGCTCCGCCGCCCGCTGGGCCTCCCGGAGCATCTCGGGGGTGGTTTCATCCCGCAGGAGATAGCCGGGGGCGTAGGTCAGCGCCATCCCCGCCGCCTGGGCGCGCTTTTCCATCTCCGCGTACGGGATGGAGATGCGCACGGGGTTTACCAGCGTGGAGCCTCCGCCCTGGTAGCGGGGTTCCTTGGCAAAAGCGCCGATCACCGCCACCTTCTTATATTTGTCCGGCCCCAGGGGCAGCAGATGATCTTCGTTTTTCAGCAGCACCAAGGATTCCTCGGCTACCTCCCGGGCCACTTGCCGGTGGGCTTCCCAATCCACGGAGGGCAGGAAGCTCTCCGCCTCCTTGGATCGCAGCACCAGCTTCAAAATCCGCTCTATGGCCGTATCCAGAATATCTTCATCCAGCGCTCCGCTTCGCACAGCTTCCACAAGCAGCGCGTCGTCATTGCGGTTTTCGGGCATTTGCAGATCGTTTCCCGCCCGCAGGGCGGCCTCCCGGTCCTTGATGCCGCCCCAATCGCACACCACCACGCCATCCCATCCCCACTCCTCCCGGAGCACGCCGTTGAGCAAAAGGGGATTTTCGGCCATCTGCACGCCGTTTACCTTGTTGTAGCTGCTCATCACGGTCCAGGGATCGGCCTCTTTCACGGCCTTTTCAAAGGGGGCCAGGTAGATTTCCCGCAGGGCCCGCTCCTGAACATCGCTGCTCATGTTGATGCGCAGCGTCTCCGCGTTGTTGGCGGCATAGTGCTTGATGCTGGTGCCCACGCCCTGGCGCTGTACCCCGCGGATGAAGGCCGTGGCCGTGGCCCCGGTGAGGTACGGGTCTTCGGAGTAATACTCATAGCCGCGCCCCCCCAGAGGGCTCCGCTTGATGTTGATGCCCGGGGCCAGCAGGATGTGGATGTGCCGGTACCGGCATTCATCCCCCAGCCTTTGCGCCATCTTTTCAATCAAATCCATGTTCCAGGTGGCCGCCAGCGCCGCGCCGGAGGGATAGCATACCGCCTCCCACTGGTCGGTGATGGTGGGGGAGTTCTGGGTAAGGTCCGTGATCTTCAAAAAATCCGAGGGCGCCTGCGCCCGCAGGCCCTCCTTGGGCTTTTGGATGCGGATGCCATTGGAGCCGTCCGCCATCCAAATCTCCGGGATGCCCTTCTCCGGGATGGGCTTGGTCTGCCAAAGGCCCATGCCCGAGCACAGGGAGGCTTTTTCCTCCAGCGTCAGGCTTTGCACCAGCGCTTTGATATCCTTGTTCATGGTTTCCTCCTTCGGGGCCGCATCGCCCTTAGCCCTTGATGCCCGCCGTAGCAAAGCTTTCAATAAAGTACTTTTGGGTAAACAGGAACAGCAGCAAGATGGGAATCAGAGACACGGTGGCCCCCGCCATGATGAGGGCGTAGTTGGTGGAGGCGGACTCCTGGAAGCGCTGCAAGCCCACCGTCAGGGTCAGCAGGCGGTCGCTGGAGAGATAGATCAGCGGGTTCAGGTAATCGTTCCAGCTCCAGGTAAAGCTGAGCAGCAGCAGCGTCATCACCCCCGGGCGGGCCAGGGGCAGAATCACCTGGGCGAAGATGCGCAGCTGCCCCGCCCCGTCCACATGGGCGGCCTCGGTGATCTCGTAGGGGATGCTTTCAAAATAGCCCCGCATCAAAAACACGCCAAACACGTTGAACATGGCCGGCAGAATCAGCGAGAGGTGGTTGTTGGTCAGGCTCAAAGAGCTGAAATACAGGTACTTGGGCAGCAGCGTCACCTGGTCCGGGATCATCATCGTGGCCAGGTACAGGGCAAAGATGAGGTTCTTTCCCCGAAAGCGCAAGCGGGCAAAGCCGTAGGCGCACATGGTGGTAATCACCAGATTTCCCATGAGGGACAAAAAGGTGACCTTCAGGCTGTTGAGGTAGTAGGTGGGGAAGTTGCTTTCGGACCACACGCTGCGGTAGTTGTTCAGGTTCACCCGGTCCTCCACCAGCTTGAAGGGGAAGTTCATCACGTCGATTTCGTACTTGAAGGAGGTGGAAACCATCCACACAAAGGGCATGATGCAAAGCAGCGCAAACACAGCCACCAGCGCCGTTACAAGGATGCGAGCAAAAAGGGTGCGTTTTGTGTTCATCTCTTTTTCCTCCTACGCTTCCAGTTTTCTGCGCAACCGCATTTGCAACATGGACAGCACGAAGATGATCAGGAATAAAACCCAGGCGATGGAGGAGGCGTAGCCCATGTCCTGCTGCTTAAAGGCGTAGAAATACATGCAATACACCAGCACAGAGGTGGAGTAGCCGGGGCCGCCCTCGGTGATGACGTTCACCTGGTCAAACACCTTGAAGGAGTTGATGGTAGCCAGCACCGTGCAGAAGAACAGCGTGGGGATCAGCATGGGGATGGTGATGCGGAAAAAGCTTCTGATTCCCGAAGCGCCGTCGATGCGGGCGGCCTCATACAGCTCCCCGGGGATGCTCTGCATGCCCGATACCAAGATGATGGTGTAGTAGCCCACGTCATGCCATACGGACATGATGGTGATGGCCGTCAGCGCCCATTGGCTGCTGACGAACCATTTGGGAGGATTGGCGACGCCGAACACGCTGGTCAGAATCCCGTTGATGGGGCCGTAATCCGGATAGAACAGAATCATCCAGACAAAGGCCACGCTGACCATGGAGGATACGTAGGGCATGAAGCACATCATGCGCAGAGGAACCCGCCCGTACACAAACTGGTTCAAAACCCCCGCCAAAACAAGGGCCAGGCAGATGGTAATGGGCACGTAGGTGAAGGAGTAGCGCAGGTTGTTCCCCAGGCTCGCCATCACCCGCTCGTCCGAAAACAGGCGCGCGAAGTTATCCAGCCCCACGAACCGGATGCCCGCCAGCCCTTGCATGGGGTTCCACTTGGTAAAGCCCAGAATCATGGACAGCAAGATAGGCGCGGCCACAAACACAAAGATGCCGATCAGGTTTGGCAGAATAAACAGGTATCCCGCGCGCTCCTCCCGCAGGCGCATGGCCGATAGCCGTTGCTGGCTCCGGGTTCTCGCCATGGAGAAATCCGCCATGAGATCAACCGCCTTTCCAGAAAAAATAGAAGCTATTGCTCACAGAAGAGAAGAATGGTGGGGCATCGCCCCACCATTTTGAAAATGAACCTCATGGATGGGAGGACTGTAAAACGCAGGCATCCCTTTGTGAACCGGCCGGTACGGAGCGGGAGCGCCCCGGACCGGCCGCCCTGGGGTCAGGGCTCTTTGGCGATTTCCTCGTTGGCCCGGCTTTCAATGCTGGTGAGCACCGCTTCCAGATCCTTTTCGCCATTGAAGTACAGGGGTGTTTCCTCGTTGACGATCTGGTTGTACATGGCCGAAGCGGCTCCCAGCACCTTGTTGGTGGTGATGGTGGCCTCGGGGTTGAAGAACACGCGTCCCTGTTCCACCGTCAGCCCGGAGCCCTCGATGAAGATGCTGACCAGGTCGTCGTTCCAGGCGGGCTGGTAGCAGGGGATGTTGCCGCCGCCGGCGGTGGTGCCGCTGCACTGTTGGATGTAGTACTTCAGGAATTCCCAGGCCTCGTCCTTGTGCTTGCTGTTGGCGGGAATGCCCAAAGCGGAGCAGCTCATGGACAGCCGCTGTCCGGGATGGGTCTCGTCATAGCGGGGGATGTAGGCGATGCCCACTTCAAAGTCAAAGGGGAACTTTTCCTTGTTCTTCATATCCCGGACCATCCAGCTGCCGGCCATGGCCATGGCGGCCTTGCCGCCGAAGAACTCGCTGTTGGGCATGGTCTTGACCGCGGTGATCTGGCTGAAGGGCATCTGGAAGCCGCCATCGTCCATTTCCTTGCGGACTTCCAGGCCGCGCACAAAGGCCTCCGCCCGGATGTTGGACTTGCCATCCTCGGTGTACCAGCCCGCGCCCTGGGTGGCCACGGTGGCCCAGTCGCCGCCAAAGGTGTGGGTATAGGTGCCGTACACCTTGCTTTGGCCTTCGCCGCTTGTCAGCGCCTTGGCGGTTTCCAGGTACTGGTCCCAGGTCCAGTCATCCGCCGGGTAGGCCATGCCGGCCGCGTCAAACATCGTCTTGTTGTAGTACACCACCTGCAAGCTGGTGCGCAGAGGCAGGCAATAGTACACATCGTCGTGCCTGCTCCAAGGCTCGAAGGCGCCAAAATCAGCCGCCATGTCAATGCCGTCCCGCTCCAGATACTCGGTCAGCGGGGCCAGCACGCCGTTTTTCATGCGGATGAACTGCTCGGCGTCGCTCATGGGCATGATGTCCAGATCCCCGCTCATAGCCAGGATGTCCACCTTGGTCATCTTTTCCCCATTGTCCGGGATGGGGGTGAACTCCACCTGAATGTTGGGATGGCTGGCGTTCCACTCGTCGATAAACGCGGTGTCAAACTTCTCCCAGTCGGCATACTGCAGCACGACCACGTCTCCGTCCGCCGCAACAGCGCTGCCCACACTGCCGATGACCAGGCCCAGCGCAAAAACCATTGTTACCAACCGCACCCAAGTCTTTTTCATGTTGTTGCCTCCCCCTTTTGATTCGCTTTTGTGGATGATTCCACAGATTTGGCACTTGAATCGTATCAAAAGCGCATGTGTTGCACAATGTTGTGTTTTTCATATTTATCCGGCTTTTTTCATCACTTCTTCTATTTGGCAGCAGGAAAAAAGGCGGGGATGCCCCGCCTTGTCCAAAGCCGCCCGCTTTTCCTTATTCGCAGGGAATCTCCACCCGCACCGTGGTGCCCTTGCCCTGGGCGCTGTCCACCCCAAAGCGCGCGGCGCCTTGGTAGCAAAGCTGCAGCCGCTTCATGATGTTGATCAGCCCTACCTTGCATTCCCCGGGATTGAGGGAGGCGATCCCCTCCCATTGCCTGCGGAGGTGCTCCAGCGTATCCGGCTTCATGCCGACGCCGTCGTCCGCCACCTCCATCACCAAGGAATCCCCCTCCCGCCGCACCATAATTTTCAAAAGGCAGGGCGTGGGGCTAGCGGTCACCCCGTGCTTGATGGAGTTTTCCACCAAGGGCTGCAAGAGCATCCGCAGCGTTTTGCGGTGCAGGCATTTTTCCTCCACCTGGAACTCATATTCCAGCTTCTCGTCAAAGCGCACCTTTTGGATGTAGAGAAAATGGCTTACGCTTTTCATCTCCTTTTCCACGGTGGTGAAAACCTCTGTGCTCATGTTGCTGCGAAAGAAGCTGCCCAGGGCCAGCACCATCTTGGAGATGCCCTGATTGCCGGCCTGCAGCGCCATCCAGTTGATGGAATCCAAGGTGTTGTAGAGAAAATGAGGATTGACTTGCAGCTGCAGCGCCTCGATTTTGATCTCCTGCATCTGGGAGACCAGCGCCTGTTCCCGCAGCTTGCTTTCATAGTTTTCGTAGATCAAGCTTTCCAGCCGCTGCACCATCAGGTTATAGCGGCCCACCAAGTCGTCCAGCTCCGCAATGCCCGCCCGGCTGTCCACCTCCGCCTCGTTGAAAAGCCCTTTTTCCACCTGGGCAAAGCTCTTTTGCATTTGAGAGAAGGGCCGGGTGATGCTTTTGGCGTTGTGGATGGAGATCAGCAGGAACACGCCCATCAGCGTCAGCGAAAAGAGAAGGCAAATCCAAAGCACCAAATCGGAATCCTTCATCAGCAACGCCATGTCCGTGAGAATGCGCACCTGCCAGCCTGCGCGGGGGAGGGAAGCGCCGTAGTAAAGATACTGCCGCCCGTCATAGCGCACCACGCTGCCCTGGTCCTCGGGCTGCTGAAAGGAGTGGCCGCCGGTGATGTCCGGCATGGTGTGGGCCAGCATGTTTCCCGCTCCGTCCAAGAGGAACACGCTCCGCTCCGGGGCGGGGTAGTGGTCCGCCACCACGTTGTCCAGCAGGGTTTCAGCGTTGAAATATACCAGCAAATACCCCAAATCCATGCCGATGTTCACGTTGATGGAGCGTATTTTCTTCACCACGGGAATCAGCTGCCTTTCCCCCTGGCGGTTGTTGGGGTCCGTGGCGCCCGGCAGCCACAGCATTTCCCCTGTGGAGGCCAAAGCCTGGGGATACCAGGGGTATTGCGTCATGTTGGCGTTTTCCTCAAACCATTCCAGGCTGCCCACCAAATCCCCGTTCAGGGCGAATACCGCCGCGTTGCTCACCTCCGTGCCCAGGCTGTTGGCGTAAATGCGCCAATACTGGTCCACCGCCAGCTTCGTTTGGAACCGGTTGGGGGCTTCCGCCTGGTTGTACTGGCGCAGCTGGCGCTGCACCTCCGAATGAAAGGCGAA
This sequence comes from Candidatus Limiplasma sp., assembly GCA_034927815.1. Classification (GTDB taxonomy): domain Bacteria; phylum Bacillota; class Clostridia; order Christensenellales; family Aristaeellaceae; genus Limiplasma. The sequence goes on along the minus strand of JAYFPK010000015.1, from coordinate 34,813 downwards.
ATCGATGATAAACGCTTCAAGGCTCTGCACCACATGCCCGGTGTTTTGCACAATGGAATCCAGCTCCTGGCGGCTGGTGGTGTTGGCGTGCCGCCTCGCGCTGACATTCATCAGCAAGGAGGTGAGCAAGCTGATGAGCACGATGGAGGAGAGGATGGAAATGTAGGAGGATTTGAGGAAATAGCTTTTCAGCGTACCGCTTCGCTGGGGCTTGGCTCCCTTTCTCATAGCCCTTCCCCCTTCATCCGGGCGACATACTCTCCGGGAGAGAGGCCCGTGACTTTCTTGAACGCGTCGGAGAAATACCGGGCGTTGCGGTAGCCTACCATGCCCGCCACCTCGTACACCTTCAACTCCCGGCGCAGCAGCAGGCTTTTGGCCTTCTCCATGCGCACCTCCGCCAGGTAGGCGGCAAAGCCCTTGCCAATCTGCCGGGAGAAAACGGTGGACAGGTAGCCGTAGCTGACCCGCAGCTTTTCAGCCAGCCGCGCCAGGGATACATCGGAATCCCCGTAGGACAGCTCTATTTCCGTGATGGCCTTGCGGGCCAGGATTTCGGCCATGGAGCCGCCCTGTTCCCGGACGCGGCGCGCCAGCTCCTGGATATCCCCGGTAAAGGCGGCCTCCAGCGCCTGTTGCTCCGCCTCCTCCATTTGCCCCCTGGCGGGCTCCCGAAGCAGCCCGGAGGGCTGCCAGCCCCCGATCTGAAAATATCTCGTTACCTCCTGCAGCACGTGCAGATAAGCCCCCCTGGGGTCCCGCTTGCGCAGGTGCAGATCCCGGCGGATCTGCGCCAAGGTATCCTCGATGGGCGCTCCGTTTTCCAGTTGCTCGATGAGCTTCTTTCGCAAAGAGGTCAGATTCTCGTTCAGCAGGCGCTGCCGCCCGTGATTCTGGCAAACGATCTGCTCCTGCCCCTGGGCGTACAGGAGGCTGGAAAGGGAGATATACGCCCCCACGCCCCCGGTCAGTTCCGGCACCGTGTCTCCCACGGCAATCCGGTAATGGGCCGCGTCCTTGCCCAGCGCCCGCATCAAGCCCTCCGCAAAATCCTTCGCGTCGCGCCTGGCAGGCAGAATCACCAGCATCAACCCCTCCGTGCGGATGTGGTAGCACCCCCGCAGGGCCTCCCCCAAGGGGATGGGATCGCCCAGGGACGGCTTTTCGTCCTTGCCGCCGCTCCAGTCGTATTGATAGTCCATATCCCGGAGCAGGAGCAGGTGATACTGCCCTTGGCCGTGGAGGTACCGGGCGCTGAAATCCTCCTCCAGCAGGTCATTGTAAAGGCGGTGGATCATTTCATATTCGGTGTAGGCATAGTGGGTGCTGCTGCGCTTGACCTGGGAACGCCGCTCCTCATCCAGATCCCGGGCGATTTTGGTAAAAACCCGGTGAATCTCCTCCGGGTCGATGGGCTTCAAAATGTAGTCTTCCACCCGCAGCTTCAGGGCCTTCACCGCGTAGTTAAAATCGTTGTATCCGCTGATGGTCACCGTTTTGAGCGCCGGCATATCCCGCTGCAGCGCCTCAATCAGCTCCAGCCCCGTGCCGTCGGCCATGCGGATATCCGTCAGCAGAACGTCCGGCTTGCACTCCAACGCCAGCGCCTTGGCCGCTTTGACGCCGCTGGCCTCGCCCACCACCTGGAAGCCCATATCGCTCCATGGAATCACGGTCATCAACCCTTGACGGATCAAGCGTTCGTCATCCACGATCATCAGCTTATACATCCCATCCGCCTCCGTTTCCATGCCTTGGGCCTCGCAGCCCCTCTAGCTTCCGAGTATACCACATCCCAGGCCCTTTACGCAGGGCGAAGCCTCTTTTCGTCCACGCCGCCGCTTTTTACCATGGCAGAGGAATGCCGGATTGCGGGGGAGGGATTGAAAAAGGAGAGGTCTTCCTTTGCAGAACCGAACCTCCTTTTGAGGGGGTGAGGCGGTAAAACATTTTTAGATTGATTTTCCGCAGGCTCCATGATATGTTGAAGCCAACAGAGTTCCAAATGCATAGGAGGATTGCGTGTGCGTACAAAAGAGCTTGCCGGGAGCGCCGCGCCCAAGCGACAGGGCGCGTCCCGCTTTACCTTGCGGGACGGGGCGGTGACCATCGCCGACTATGACAAGGCGCCGCCCTTTACCAGCTTTCTCCCCGGCCTTTCCGGCGTGCGGGGCATTCCCTTGTGGGTGTTTTACTGCAACAGGGGCCAGGGCGTCAGCAGCATGGGGGTGCACCACAAGGGCAATGCCCTGATGGAGTTCCATCCCGCCAACATCGCCTATGAAAAGACGGCGCTGGAGGGATTCCGCACCTTCCTGCGGGTGGAAGGCCAGTTTTTTGAGCCCTTCAGCCCCTTGGAGCGGGAGGCCAGGCGTTTCATGATCCTCCTCCCTAACGGCATGGCCCTGGAGGAAACCCAGGAGGCCCTGGGCATCCGGGTGCGGGTGGAGTACCGGACGCTGCCCAACGCCCCCATCGGGGCCTTGATGCGCAGCGTGTCCATCCAGAACCTTTCGGGTCAGGAACGCCGCCTCCAGGTGCTGGACGGACTGCCCCGGATCATCCCCTACGGGCTGGGGCTCAAGCAATTTCAGGAGATGGGCAACCTGTTCAAGAGCTGGGCGGAGGTGCAGGCCCTCCGGGAGGGCGCGGCCCTGTATTGCCTGCGCTCCTCCACGGAGGATTCCGCCAGGGTGCGGGAGGCCTCCGGGGCCTATTTCTTCCACAGCGTTTTGGAGGGGCGGCCCCTCAAGGTGGTCTACGACCCCGCCACCGTGTTTGGGGAGGAGAGTGCCCTGCTGTTGCCTCTGCCCTTTGTGGAAAGCGGCCTGGAGGGCGTGCTCTCCCAGGAGCCTTGCGGGCTGAACCGCATTGCCTGCGGCTTTGCCGCGGCGGAGCTGCGCCTGGCCCCCGGTGAAGGAAAGACCCTCGATACCTACGTGGGTTTTACCCCCACCGCCGGGCTTTTGCGGGAGCAGCTGCCCCTGTTCGCCTCCCCTGGCTTTGCCCAGGGCAAGCGCAAGGAGGCGGACGCCTTGGTGGAAGGGATGCTCGCCGACGTGGCGACCCAAACCGCCAAGCCCATGCTGGACCGCTATATCGGCCAATGCTACCTGGACAACTTCCTGCGGGGCGGCTACCCTTATATAATGGGCGGGGACAAGGTGGTGCACCTGTTCAGCCGCAAGCATGGGGACCCGGAGCGGGATTATAATTGGTTTGCCATCGCGGGGGAGTATTACTCCCAGGGGAACGGCAACTTTCGGGACGTATGCCAAAACCGCCGCCTGGATGTACGCATGCATCCCCAGGTGAAGGATTATAACGTTTGGCTTTTCTTTTCCTTGGTACAGGCCGACGGCTACAATCCCCTGGAAATCCGCCCCGCCACCTTCCGGGTGAAGGACATGGGGGAGGCGAGGGCGCTGCTCCAGGGGTATATCAGGCACGGCGCTGAAAGGGTGGCCGCCGTCCTGGAAAAGGACTTCACCCCGGGCATGGTATCCGGGGCCATCGCCGCCCATGGCCTTGAGGCGGCAGGCGGCGAGGAGGCGCTGATGGAGGAGCTGCTGGCTATCAGCGAGCAGCGGATTCAGGCGTCCTTTGGGGAGGGCTATTGGAGCGATCATTTCGGCTATTTGCTGGACTTGGTGGAGGAGTACCTGGCCGTCTATCCGGAGCGGAAGGAGCAGCTGCTGTGCGGCCGGGAGGATTACCGCTTCTTCCACAGCGGGGCCGTGGTGCGCCCCCGCAGCGAAACGGCCCAGTTGACGGACAACGGGGTACGCCGCTACGACGCGCTGGACCTCTCCCAGGCGGCGGAAGGGACCCGGTGGCTCACGGATAAGGCCGGGCGGGAGGTTACCACCAACTTGCTGGGGAAGCTGCTGACTTTGGCGGTGACCAAAACAGCGCTGCTGGACCCGGAGGGGATGGGCCTTTCCATGGACGGGGGGCGGCCCGGCTGGAACGACGCCATGAACGGCCTCCCCGGCCTGTTTGGCAGCGGCATGGCCGAAACCATGGAGCTAAAGCGCATCCTGGACTTTTTGCTGGACCTTTCCGGGGGAAGCGCCAGGGTGCCCGCCGAGTTGAGCCGCCTGATGAAAGGGCTTGGGGAGGCGTTGGGCGCTGAAGCCGCCTTTGAGCGCTGGGACAGGGCCAACGCCCTCTTGGAGAAATACCGGGCGGCTGTGGCGGCGGAGACATCGGGCCAGGAGGAGCGCCTGGACATGGCGGATATCCATCCTTTCCTGGAAACCTACCGGCAGCGGGTTCAGGAGGGCATTCAGCGGGCCCTTGGGCTGGGGAAGGGCCTTATGCCCACGTACCTGCGCCACCATGCCAGGGCCTATGAGCCGCTGCTGGACGCACAGGGCCGCCAGAGGCTGTCCCCCTCGGGATTGCCGTTGGTGAGGGTGACGGCCTTTGAGGCCGAACCGGCCCCGGCGTTTTTGGAGGGACCCGCCCGCTACCTGGCCGGGCTTGACCCCCTACAAGACGGGGAGGAGGCGCGGCGCACGGTGGAGGCGGTGGCCCGCAGCCCGCTATATGACCGGGAGCTGGGCATGTACCTTACCTCCGTGCCCCTGGACGGCATGAGCATGGAATACGGGCGCATCCGCGCCTTTACCCCCGGCTGGCTGGAGCGGGAAAGCGTGTTTTTGCATATGGAGTACAAGTATTTGCTGGGGATGCTCAAGGCCGGGCGGTATGAGGACTTCTACCAGGCGGCCCGCCGGGCGCTGATCCCCTTCCTGTCCCCGGATGCCTATGGGCGCAGTACCCTGGAAAACAGCTCCTTTCTCGCCTCCTCCCGCAACCCCGATCCCCAGGTGCGGGGCCGCGGCTTCGTTTCACGCCTGAGCGGCTCCACGGCGGAGATGCTGTCCATCTGGACGCGCATGTTTGTGGGGGAGGGCGGCTTTGCGGTGCGGGAGGGCGCTTTGCGCTTCCGCTTTGCCCCCAGGCTGGCGGGCTGGCTCTTTGACGGGCGGGGAGAGGCGGGCTTTCGCCTGCTCTCCCGCTGCCGGGTTACGTACCACAACCCCTCGGGCAAAAACACCTACGGGGAGGACGGCGTGCGGGTGACAAGGATCGCCTATGCCCTGGCGGGGGCGGAGCGGGTCCTGGAGGGGGATACGCTGCCCGAGGGGGAGGCCCTGCGGGAGGGAGCCATCGGCGCAATCCATGTTTGGCTGGAATGACCGCGGGGCCCAAAGCAAAGCCGGGAGCGCCTTCCCTGGCGCGGCCTGCTTTGCGCTGGTGGCCCAGCGCCTTTCCTGGCCTCTTGGCAGCGTCCGGGTGGATGAAGAAAAAGAATGCGGGGACGTGGAAAGAACCTGGGAAAAAGCTGGAAAGAACCGGGAAGAAGCCGGAAAGAGCCCGGGAAGAAGGGCTGGTTAGGGCCCGCTCCCATGCTGGAGAAAAAGGAGAACGATGAAAATGGCGGCATATACCATCCAGGCTGTATCCGAGGCGGGATTCCCCGATTGGGCGCAGAGGGAAAAGGCCCCCATCAACCGCTGCCCCTGGCCGGAGTATCCTACGCTTTACCCCTCCTTTGCCCAACTGGCCGCCGCGGAGGAAGGGCTCCATGTACGCCTGTCCTCCCAGGAGCCCGAGCCTGTGGCCCGTCACCATCAGTTGAACGATTTTGTTTGCCGGGACAGCTGCCTGGAGTTTTTCTTCCAGCCCGTGCCCGCCCGCCCCGAATACTTCAACTTCGAGTTCAACTGTGAGGGCACGCTGTATTTGGGCATCGGGAAGGACAGGCAAAGCAACACGAAGCTGTTCCCCCAGGAGGAGTACCGGGAGCTGTTCCGGGTCCAGCCGTTTCAAAGCGCGGGGGAGTGGGGCGTTGCGTTTTTCATTCCCACGGCCTTCATAGGCCGCTTCCTGCCGGAGTATAACGCGCTGGCAAGGCATATGCGGGGCAATTTTTACAAATGCGGCGACTGTACGCCGCGCCCCCATTACCAGTGCTGGAGCGGCGTCGCCGCGCCCCAGCCGGATTTTCACCGTCCGGAGTGCTTTGGGGATTTGTATAGGGGATAAAGCCCAAAGGGCTGGTGAACCCGAGACTGCTGTGCCCGGATGACGGCAAGAAAACGGAGCATAAAAAAGCCGTCCTCAGCGCAAAATCCGCGCTGCGCACAGCTCCCTTCCTGCATGCCCGCCAAATAGCGGGCGTGCCTTGCGGCCGATGCGGCCTTATTCCGCTTTGCGCTGTTTCAGCTTATACGCCCGTTTATATTCATACATCTTTTCATCCACAATTCCCAGCAGGTCGTTTACGGACAGCGTGTTGTTCGTGCCGATTTCGATCACGCCGTAGCTGATGCTTTCCTCATAAAGCGCGCTTTTCGTGCCCCGTTGGCTGATCAGCCTGGCTCTGAGCTCCTCCATCCGCTCTATGGCCTGATGGCTGCTCCAGCCTTGGGCCAGCAGCATGAATTCGTCCCCGCCCAAACGGCAAAGGATGGCCTCAGAGGAAAAACCCCGGAGCATATCCGCCACCGTGATGATGTACCGGTCCCCCTCGATATGGCCGAACCTGTCATTCACATACTTCAGGTTGTCAATATCCACAAAGCAGAGGATGAAGTCCTGCTGGCCGGCGAGCCACTCAGTGAGCGTCTTCATGCCGTAGTGGCGGCTGTAAAGCTGGGTCAGCTTATCGGTGTAGGCGGCGTCCTGCAGGTCATTGAGATGTTCTTTTTCCACGCTGACGTCCGTGAGCACGAAGGCGATGGCATCGTGTTGATACCAGCTGATCCGGTGTCCCTCCACCGCAAAATACTGGGTGCCGGATTCTCCCGTTAACTCCAGGTCCATGGAGCAGCGCGGGTGATGCCGGCAAAAGGCGGCGGCCTGGCGGTTGAGCCAAAGCCAAAGCTCCGGCTCGCGCCCCATATCGCGCAAGACGTCGGCGGCGGAGTGGTTGGAAAACAACCATTCATAGGTGGACCCGTCCATGACGATGATCCATTGGGAGATATTGCTGGTAATGGCTTCAAACATGCTTTTGCTCTGCTCTAAAGCCTTTGCCTTTTGGCGTCCATCCTCCAACTCCTTCAGGAGCATCTTACGCTGGCGCTCAAGCTGTTCGGTCATGGAATTGAAGGCATCGGAGAAATCCCCCATAAAATCGACGCGCTGCTGGTAGTCCCCCTTTGCGATCTGCTGCGTTTGCCAGGTCAGATGCTTTAACGCAGCGTGAAGCGCTTTCAGCGGGGCGGCAATTTCATTTTCCACTGGAGGCAGCTTTACATGCAAGTCGCCCTTTGACAGGGCCTTTGCCAAATCACAGGCCTCTTGAATGCTTCTGGACAGGGAAGACAGCTCCTGCCCCAACGCTTGAAAGCCCTGGGGCAAAGCGTCCATATCCAAAACGGCGGGCTCGAGATGACCGAGCGCGTCTTTGAGATAATCACGCAGAAGCTTTATAGCAGAATCCATCGTATTTCAACCCTCGCCCTCTGCTCCACGGCCGGTCAGGACTGGATGACTCCGTGGAAGCGGCACACCCTGTCGCCGTTTGCCCAACAGTCAATTTCCCGAACATTATACCGCTTTCCGGTGTAAACCTCAAGGATGCCCGCCAGAAACCCTTCGTCATAGTGACATACGGTTTCATTGGTGACGGGAAGCCCGCTGCAATCCAAATCCTCGCCCACGGTCAGCACAATATCCCCCGTAAGCTCATCAAAGGATTCCATGCGCAGGATGCCAATCTTCAAATCCCGCAAAGTTTTTTGGAGGTTTGCCAAAAAAGTGTTGAAGTCCACCTGTAAGTCCAGGACGTTGCGGGCAAACTCCACGCCCGCCAGGAACCCCGCGTCACGGAAATACCGGTGGGCCTGCTCGGCCCCCACGGACTGGCTCAGCGCATCCAGCATGGTATACTGCATCAGGCGGTAGACTAACACGGGCATATCCTCGCCCAGGTGGCCGCGGCCCTTTTGAATGTCGCCCAAGCTGCTCCAGGTAAACCCGCGGTAGTCCTTCTCCGGGATCGAGTGGCCTGTCATATCGTTACCCTCCGTTGCTGCATTTGTGTTCCTGGGGATGAGCCATAAGGAATTTTCTCTCCTCAATAAAAATGCGCGTGATCAAGGGGTCGAATTGGCTGCCGGCGTTCCCTTCCAGCTCAAGGATCGCTTCTTCCACGCTCATGGCCCGCCTGTAAACGCGGTCATTGGTCATGGCGTCGAAAGCGTCGGCCACCGCAAGGATGCGGCAGGGGAAGGGGATTTCTTCCGCCACCAACCCCCGGGGATAGCCTTTCCCATCCCAGCGCTCATGATGTGCCAGAATCAGTTCGGCCACAATGGAGAGCTCGGGAGTCGCCTGGGCGATCCGGTAACCAATTTCCGGATGCCGCTTCATTTCCTTCCATTCCTCAGGGGTGAGGGCTCCCGGCTTTCGCAAGATGTTCGGGTCAACGCTCACCTTTCCAATGTCGTGCAGCAGCGCGAGCAGAGAAAGCTCGTCCATCTCCTTGGAGGAGAGGTTGAGCCTTCGGCCGATGCAATGGCAATGGCTTTCCATTCTTTTGGAATGCTCCTCGGTTTCATTGCTCTTTTCATATAACATGGCAAGCAGCGTGTGGATAATGGAGTTACGGTAGCTTTTGCCATCCAGGAGCTTTTGGTGGTACATGTACTCCTCCGCCTGCCGCATGATGGCTTCAATGCTTCGGTCCATGGAATCCTTGCATGCGCATCCCAAAGACAGGCTGAGGCAAAGGCCGCTCTCATCAAAGCAAATGTGGGCGTTTTTGATATGATGAATAGCGTCCTCCGCTGTTTTCAGGTTTGTGCGGGGCATGAAAATGGCAAATTCATCGCCGCCCCAGCGGGCGATCAGTGCCTCTTTCATACAATTCTTTTCAAGCAATCTGGCTGTATTCTGCAGCAGCCTATCCCCGGCCTTGTGTCCGAACACGTCGTTGGTGAGCTTCAAGCCGTTGACGTCCCCCATGATGACCGAGATGGGCAAGTTTTCCCCCAGGTCCAAACAGGGGATCGTTTCCTCGATATAACGCCTGTTATACAGGCCGGTCAAGGGGTCGTGGTAGCTTAAAAACTCAATTTGCTTGCTGTGCTCCCTTTCGTGGGTCACATCCCGGAACACCATCACGACGCCGACGATTTGCCCGTCCTCGGTTTTGATGGGGGCGGCGCTGTCCGCGATGGGGATGCGCCCCCCGCCGCGGCTGATCAGCTCCGTGTGATTGGCAAGGCCGATAATCCGGCCTGTATCCAGCACCTTTTGGATGGGGTTTTCCACCTGCTCCCCGGTTTCCTCATGGTGCAGGCGGAATACATCGGTAAACGGCCTGCCGCCGGCCTCTTCCTCTGTCCAGCCCGTGATCTCCTGGGCCGCAATGTTAAGGCTGGTGATGAACCCGGCGTTGTCGGTGGTGACCACGCCGTCGCCAATGGAGCGCAGCGTTGTCAGGAGCATTTCCTTCTCCCTGAAAAGCTCTTCGCGGTAGGCTTCCCGGTCCGTTACGTCAAAAATGATGGAGTAGAGCAGCGTGTTCTTCCCGTCCGAAATGGGGCAGGAGTACACATCCACCAGGCGGATCGCGCCGCTTTTCAGGCGGTGGGGGAAGATATAGAAGCGCTGCTTTTCACCGTATGTCAGCAAAAGATCCCGCTCCACCTCACCGGGGGGCAGCATATTGATATCCCGAATCAGGAGGCTTTGCAGCTCCTCCTTGGTATACCCGTAAAACTCGCAGGCGGCGGGGTTGGCGTCCACAATGGCCCCGGAGACCGGATCCACGATCAGCATCACCGCGCTGTGGCGGCTGAACATCGCCTGGAGCCGCTGAACCAGGACTTCGTTTTCACCCTCCACTTTTTTGAGCTCGGACACATCCTGGCTGGAGCACAGAAGGTAGCGGATTTCGTCCTGGCCGAACACCGGCGTAACGACGGTTTGCCAGATGCGCTTTCCAGGCGCAAAGCTGAATTTTTGCTCATAGCTCACCGGCCTGCCGGTGCGCATGCATTGTTCATAGTAGCCCTGGAGCCTCAGGCCCACCTCCTCTCCCACAAGCTGCGTGGGGGTCATCCCCTTGATGTCGTGAAAGCCGGTTAGCGCCTGATGCATGGCGTTGTTGCGGATATAGTGGAACGCCCTGTCCCTGTATTCCACAATGCTGATGGCGTCATGGGTTTTGTTGAAAAGGATGTTCAGTTCCTCCAGCAGCGGATCGGTTTCGTCTTTTGGATCGGTAAACTCCGGCTCCGCAAAGGGATTGCCGGGGTCACGGAGGATGACAGTGAAGGAGCGCTGATCCAAGGGGATCACCGAAATTTTGAAATGCCGCTTGAAGGATTCAAACCATTGCGTCGTCTCCTGGGGCTTTCCCGAACGGACGACACGGTCATAATAGGACAGCCAGTGGAACTCCCCGGGCTTTGCCGTGGCAAAAATCTCCGACGCCCGCTTTCCCAAGACGGCTGCCCTGGCAAGTCCCGTCAGTTTTTCAAAAGCGGGGCTGATGTCAAGAAACACATAATCCTTAGCTTCATCCCCGGCATTGACAACCAGTTGGAAATACCCAACGCCAAAAGGCAAGCTGTCCGTCACATTTTGCATGTCTTGTTCTCTCATGTGTGAATGATTCACGCTCCGTTGCGTCACAGCCAGCCTTGAATAAACCTGGCTGTGGAGGAATTTCCCATGACTGGTTCGGCCTGCGTGTATGCGGGGGAAAAGAAGGTGGAGGCCTCGCGCTGCCATCCATGGCCGGCTGCGGATAAAGCATTTTTTTGTCGCTTTCCGCGGCATCAAGGTCTTCATTATACCTGATAATTAGAAATTTTGCATGCTAAATCTTGAAATTTCTACTATGGGATTTGCAAAGATTCCCAGTCGCATGAGGCAAAGGGCTTTTCACCCAAAGGGGAAAAGCCCTCCCGGAACACGGCGCTGGGAAGAACCCCTTAGGCAAGGCCCAACAGGCGGGCCACGCCCGCCACGATCATGCACAGCGCGACGCCGGCAAGAGTGGGGATGGCAAAGGCGGCCAGGGTCCATTTTGCGCTCTGGGTTTCCTTTTTGATGGTCAGCAGAGCCGTACCGCAGGGCCAGTGCATCAGGGAGAACAGCATGGCGCACACGGCGGTGACCCATGTCCATCCGTGGCTTAGGAAAAGCGCGTGCAGCTCCGCCAGGCTATCCAGCTCCACCAGCGATCCCGTTGCGGTGTAACTCATAATCAAAATGGGGATGACGACCTCGTTGGCGGGAAAGCCGAGGATGAACGCCATCAGGATGTAGCCGTCCAGCCCCATCAAACGGGCAAAGGGGTCCAGGAAGCCCGCGCATGCGGCCAGCAGGCTCATCTCCCCAATGTGCAGATTCGCCAGCAGCCAGATCACCAGCCCCGCCGGCGCGGCCACGGCCACCGCCCGCCCCAGGACAAAGAGCGTCCTGTCCAAAATGGAGCGCAAAATGACCTTGCCGATCTGGGGACGGCGGTAAGGCGGCAATTCCAGCTGGAACGAAGAGGGTACGCCCTTGAGGATGGTTTTGGACAGCAGCTTGGAGATCAGCAGCGTCGCCGCCACCCCCAGCACGATCACCCCGGTGAGCAGAAGCGTGGAGGTGACGGAGCCAAGCGCCCCGCCCAAAGCCCCGGCGAAGAACATGGTGATGATGGCGATCAGGGTGGGGAATCTGCCGTTGCATGGGACGAAGTTGTTGGTGAGGATGGCGATGAGGCGCTCCCGGGGGGAATCGATGATCCGGCAGCCGATCACGCCGCAGGCGTTGCAGCCGAAGCCCATGCACATGGTCAGCGCCTGCTTTCCGTGGGCGCATGCCTTTCGGAAATAATTATCAAGGTTGAAGGCCACCCGGGGCAAATACCCCAGGTCCTCCAGCAGCGTAAACAGCGGGAAGAAGATGGCCATGGGCGGCAGCATTACGGATATCACCCACGCCAGGGTTTTGTAGACGCCGTCCACCAGCAGGCCCGAGAGCCAGGCGGGCGCGGCCACCGCCTGGAAGAAGCGGTGCAGCGGGTCCATGAGGGAGAATAGCCCCTCCGCCAGCAAGGAAGAGGGCACGTTGGCGCCTGTGATCGTGATCCAGAAGATCCCGAACAGCATCAGGATCATGATGGGGATGCCGGTGCTCTTTGAGGTCAGGATTCTATCCACCCTCCGGTCCCGGGCATGGTAGCGCTCGTCTTCCAGGGTGACTACGCTCCCCGCGATGCGCTCGCAGCTCCGGACGATGGCAGTCACCACCTGATCTCTCACATTCTCGGGAGAAATACCCTCTTGCGCCAAAAACTCCACAGCCTCCCGCCGCGCTGCCGCGACCTCCGGGTCCTCCAGAATGTCATACCCCAGGTATTTCTTGATGGAGGCCATGAGGCTTTGGTCTTCCTCCAGCAGCCGCAAGGCGGCCCAGCGGCTATTGAGGTGCCCCTGTACCGCGCGCCTCACAGCCGGTTCCACCATGGCTACGGCCTGCTCAATCGCATCGCCATAAGGCACGGCCAGGGGATGAAGCGCCTGGGGGTCCTGGGCGGTTTGGCTTACGCAGGCCATCAGGTCCCGGAGCCCTTTGCCGCTGCGGGCAGTGGCCCCGACCACCGGGATGCCAAGCTCCCCGGATAGCTTTTGCAGATCAATATGAATGCGCTTCTTGCGCGCCTCGTCCATCAGGTTGACGCACAATACCACCCTGTGGGTGATTTCCATCACTTGGAGCACCAGGTTCAGGTTTCGCTCCAGGCAGGTGGCGTCCGCCACGATCACCGTGACGTCGGGGTCCCCGAAGCAGATGAAATCCCGCGCGATTTCTTCCTCCGCGGAGTTCGCCATCAATGAATACGTACCGGGGATATCCACCATGATAAAGTTTTGATTTTCAAACCGGTAACGCCCCTGGGCGTTCACAACCGTTTTGCCCGGCCAGTTGCCCGTATGCTGGTTCAGCCCCGTCAAGCTGTTGAATACCGTGCTCTTTCCCACGTTGGGATTTCCCCCCAGGGCCACCACCTTATCCTCCGAGGATTTCTTTGCAACGCGGAGCCCTTCAACGCTTCGCGCGCCGGACCGCGCCGGTTGGCTTGCCAAATCCATGGAAATACCCCTCCTATTTGCCTTCCTTTTTGATCGCTACAACCATCACCCTGGAAGCGTCCTCCGCCCGCAGGGCGATAACGGCCCCCCGGATCAGGTAAGCCACCGGGTTTCCAGAGGGGCTGGGAAAGAGCGGTTCCACCCGGGCGCCCTCCGTGATCCCAAGGTCTAAAATACGCCGCCGTCCGGGGCCTTTTGATATCAGTGCGATGACTTTGGCCGCTTTGCCAACAGGCAGTTGGTTCAGCGGAATTTCGTTTGCCTCCACTGTGGTTGCCTCCCACTTTTCAAAACAATAGCCATGAGAAACAGCGTTTCCCATGGCTAATCCTATGAGGCTAAAGGAAAAGCGTTCCGAATATACTGCTAAAAATGTGGGAGGGGGCCGATGCCTATGGACAAGACAACGGGTGCGGGCTTTCGGACCGTCCGCGGCTATCAGCTTGCCAACCGGAGCGAGGGCCGGATGACGCCGGCGCTGGAGGATTATCTGGAGATGGTGTACAGGTTGAGCCTTGAGAGCGGTTATGCCAGGGTCGGCAAGCTCTCCGGGGCGCTGCACGTCAAGCCTTCCTCCGCCTCCAAGATGATTTTCCGGCTTGTGGATCTGGGCTACCTGGAATATGACCGTTATGACAGCATCCTCCTCACCGGGAAGGGCAAGGAAAAAGGCGCGTACCTCCTCAAGCGCCATGATATTGTGGAGCGGTTCCTGGGGTTCATCGGGAACCCGAATCCCCTGGAGGAAGCGGAGCTTGTGGAGCATTCCCTGGAGAGGGACACCGTTTTTCAGCTGCAAATCCTGCTGGCCTTTTTCACGCAGGACGGGGAGGCAAAAAGGCGGTATGAAGCGTTTCGGGAAAAGGCCTGGGGATCGGACAGCGGGAAGCCTTGAGGCCTTTGAAGACGGAGGGGATGGGGGAGAGCCGCCCGGTTTGTGCGGCTGAACCGCCGGAGGTACGGAGTTTTGCCAATTTGATTTTTTTCCGGCCATTTTTTTGCCCGGAGCGGAAAGGGGAGGAGGGCGGCGTACCCGCGCCTTGGGGGGGCATGAGTGGGCATGGGAGATAGGAGATAGGCCCGAAAATCCCCGGGGCGGGTTCACCCGCCCCGGGGATTCCAACAAGGAGATGTACTCGTCTTCGGGCCGCGGCTTTTTCCGCCTACCCGATGGAAAGCCTTAGGATGGCGCCGACCTTCCCTCTCTTTACAGTGCCCTCCCCATCGCCATGTAAGCTTGCCACAACCACCGAGCCGCCTGATTGAAGGCCAACGGTGCGACTCCTTGGGGCGATGGTCACAATATCCGCCCAGTCATGTACCTCCGTTTGGTTATAAAGTACTAGACCTTGTCATCCCATTTGTGTTCGGGTGATACGCTCATCATATAAGCATTGATAGGCCGGGCCGCAACCATGCCACCATTTTGAATGAGTGGAAGCATATAACCCAAGAGAAGCATGTGAACATTAAGGTTTTGGATATGCCGTTACTGGACACCACAAAAACGGCAGCCGATAACCTTGACGGACAGTTCATTGCCCGTTTGGTGTTGGAGATTCTTTCCTATGTGGCTGAAAAGGAAAGGGTCAATACAAAGGCCCGCCAGCGGCAAGGGATTGACAGAGCGTTGGAGCAAGGCAAGCACATCGGGCGGCCCGCTGTAACGTACCCGGTAGGCTTTGCCAATGATTATGAACAATGGAAGGGAGACAAGATGGTCGCCAAAGATTCAATGAACCTTCTAGGTCTCCAAAAACTAACTTTTATAAGCTGGTCAAAGAATATGCAGAAAACATCGCCTAAATGCTTCTGGATATTACTTTTAGAAAATAGCCTCACCAACGTGAGTTTTGAGTTTTAAAGGAAATTCTATGATGTTGTTGATCTCCAAGGTGCCCTTGGGCAAGCCCAGCAAAAACTCGATCTCTTTTCCGTATAGCGAAAGGCCTGTGAAGCGTGACAATTCGTCTAAAAACTCCGGGGTTGAGAAGATGCCGTCATCAAGCAGCATCCTCACAGATGTACTAAATAGGGAGGGAGCGGCGGTAATGAGAACATCGTCTAATGGTTCCTGTTTTTTTATTCCCTGTTTTTGCATCATACGCATTAGGCGCTGATATGTATTGTAATCGACTTTTCCTAAATTATAAGCACGACGAATCATCGCAGAAATTGAGACTTTCCACTTTTTCTTTAATTCCACATAGTATTGGAGATTCGATGCATAAGCTCCTAGATCACGCTCAAAAGCTTTTTTGGGAAGTAAAAAAGCCGCAGCAAAAGAATGAGCTTGTTGTTCTCTCTCCCGAAAATCTTCTTTATCAAGAGCCTCAATGTCTTCAGTCCACTCGTGCAAAAGTATATGCCCAAGTTCATGGGCGATATCAAAATGAATTCGTGGAGTAGAAGTCTTGTTTTTCGAATAAGCAATCAAATATTCTGAATTATCGCCAATCGTCAACATTTGACTAAAGGCATCAACATCATTTGTAGAGGTTTCAAAAGATGTGACCAAAATACCGTGCTTTTCAACGTGATAGACTATATTATCAATCGGACGGTCTGCAAGGTTCCATT
This sequence comes from Candidatus Limiplasma sp., assembly GCA_034927815.1. Taxonomy (GTDB): domain Bacteria; phylum Bacillota; class Clostridia; order Christensenellales; family Aristaeellaceae; genus Limiplasma. The sequence goes on along the minus strand of JAYFPK010000015.1, from coordinate 19,115 downwards.
CCAATCGGAGTAAATGGGCAGCTTCTTCGGCTGTGACTTTGTCGGGGATTTGAGGAAGCTGCAAGGCGGGAAAGTCAATATATTCTTTTAGAAATTGATATATTTGGGTGAGCAACTCCATTTTTTGAATTTGCTCATTGCGGTATTTTTTATTTGTGGTAAGCAATGCTCTAAAGTATGTGGAGCCAGTCTCCACGTGAAGTCTATTTTCTTCAAGGAAAAAATCGGTTGGGAAATCAAGCTCATCCGAAATGCTTTTTATCACACTAAACTCGGGAGATTTGATTTGACTGCTTTCATATAAAGAAATGGTCTGCCGTTGCAAACCGATTTTTTCAGCTAATTCGGCTATAGTCATACCTCTATAGGTGCGAGCTGCTTTAAGCCTCCCACCATTGAAATGCTTCTGCTTTGACATATATATCCCCTTTGTTTAATGGAGTTATTCCCCTTGCTGCCCTATGGTTATTGTATTTTGGTTGTCTTTCTGATATTTTAGCAACTGCTGCTCTTGCTTCTTCATGGCTTTCGGTGTGAGTTTCAAACCCCTGGTTGGATTGTCATGTGGCGAATCCTGCTCGTTGACTGTATCAGATACAACACTTTCAGTCAACAAAAGAAGATTGTTCCACGAAACTTGTTCGATGATATCAAAGTCCCTGTCAACCATGACGCATCTAATAGATTGGACTTCAAAGTCACGCGCACTAAATAACACGAGGGCATGGTGCTTTATTAAATCTGTGGGAAAGCCGGAACTATCAAGCATAGATGTCACAATTTTTTCAATTACAGCTTGCTCATATGAATCGTCTATGCCAGGTAGTTTAATTTGTTTCGCCAATGGTGGCAATTCAGAGTTGAATTCTCCCGCTAAACATCTTGCGTAATGAAAACGTCTACTTTCTGGTGATTCCATACAGAGTTGTTTGTACCGTTCCTCGCGCATAATTGAAAAGAGAAGGCCAGTAACGGTATCCAACAATAAAATCATCTCCCAGGGGCCACGCTTTACAATAACAGCCTCAAATCGTCCATTGCTTTGCGTGGCTTTCAAATGGAGCCTGGAATAGATGAAATCCCAAATACGTGTTGGGATACTGTTTTTTGTTATAAGGTCATGAACCCTTACATCTTCTAAAATCAGGTCGCCACAAGCCCTTTGTATACAGGAGGCTATAAACTGAAAAGGGGTGTTATCCACGAGAGCGAGTTTGAAAACATCCATGATGGTGCTCCTTTACATGATAATTACAAGTACATTATGGGACAAATTTAAAAAAATGTCAAGAGTGAGGCCTAAATTTATCTGAAACGTATATTCAAGAGCGGAATGAGTCGATGTTTGGATGGGATGGGATGCTGGTTTTCGCCCAAGTGATACAATGACTAATGCTTGGCTGCCTTCATCTATATTTTACACCTTCTTGCCCTACTTGTTACCCATAGGTATAATGGGGTTGAAAATCAGGATTGGAGGCAATATTTTCGTGGCTGATTAGGAAAGAGGTACAACAATGCCTACAATCAGCTTGAGAAAACGAAGTAACGGTTGGGAATATCGATTTGAAACGGCATCCATTGACGGAAAACGTAAGCAACACACCAAGAGCGGTTATCTCACAAAGAAGGAAGCGGAACTGGCGGGTACCGAGGCTTATACGGGATACACTTAGGGCGGGGTCACCATTACGTACGCCTGTTCATGTGTCCTTTGCGGACTTCCTGGATTACTGGATGAAGCATTACTGCGCGGTGAACCTCAAAGAAACGACCTGTACAGCTTATGTTAAAGAAAATCAAGTGTTTCAACGATGGGTATAGCCGCAATAGCTTAAGCGTTCTCAAGGGTATTCTGTCAGGGGTGTTCAGCTATGCGGTCACGTCAGCGGATTTCCTGGCGGTAAATCCGATGATTATGGTGCGCTTGCCAAATTTGGAGGGCGCAAGCGACCATCCCTACAAGAAGGAAGATGCGTTCTGTACTCGTTACTGAACAGAGGGAGGCTGTCCTACAACGCTTTCCGTTTGAACACTCTTACCATGTTCCATTGCATTTGGGATATCATCTGGGCTTGCGGCTGGGAGAAGCCTTTGCGCTCTCTTGGGAAGATGTTGATTTTGAGAGGCAAACCATATCCGTTCGCAAGCAGGTGCAATGGAGCCAAGAGGAAGGCTGTTGGATGTTTTCTGACCCAAAGTATGATTCCTTCCGCACGATTAGCGTTGACCCGGCGCTCTTGATTCTATTGAAGAAGGAGCATGGGCGGCAGCAGCGGGGGAGGGAATACTATGGGGAGCGGTACCGTCAGGTATGCGTGAATGAGAAGCGACAGCTTGGCAGCAAAGGTACACCCATTTGGCTGGTTAATACGCGAGAAGATGGTACGTACATCCAGCCAAGGGTAACGCAACATCTGAACCGCATGATACACACGCAGTTAAACATGCCGCAATTCGATTTCCACACCTTACGGCACACCCATGCAACCATGCTGTTGGAAGCAGGGGTGAATCCAATCGACATTCAGGAACGGCTAGGCCATGCCAAAGTGTCCATGACGTGGCGGTACGCGCATAATACCCCCGCCATTCGAGAGCAAACCACAACGCTTCTTGCAGGACTATTCTCCTAATCCTGCAAAAATGGAATTTCTCGCGGACAGCCTATATAGGAAGAAATTCCCTCCCGTGGACAAGGCGTGGACAAAACGGTTGAAAACGGGGGAAAGGAGGGCAAGAAAAAAGGAGCCTCCGCCGAAGCGAAAGCTCCAAAATGGCTGAATACCTTACTTGCTTGCTTCCTCAACCGCCACAGCCACGGCCACGGTCGCGCCTACCATGGGGTTGTTGCCCATGCCGATGAGCCCCATCATTTCCACGTGGGCGGGCACGGAGGAGGAGCCCGCGAACTGGGCGTCGGAGTGCATGCGGCCCATGGTGTCGGTCATGCCGTAGCTGGCCGGGCCCGCCGCCATGTTGTCCGGGTGCAGGGTGCGGCCCGTGCCGCCGCCGGAAGCCACGGAGAAGTACTTCTTGCCGTGCTCCATGGCCCACTTTTTGTAGGTGCCCGCCACGGGGTGCTGGAAGCGGGTGGGGTTGGTGCTGTTGCCGGTGATGGACACGTCCACGTTCTCCAGGCGCAGCACAGCCACGCCCTCGGTGACGTCGTCGCAGCCATAGCAGCGGACCTTGGCCTTTTCGCCGTTGGAGAAGGGGGTTTCCTTCACTACCTTCACCTCGCCCGCGGCGTAGTCCATCTGGGTCTGCACATAGGTGAAGCCGTTGATCCGGCTGATGATGTAGGCGGCGTCCTTGCCCAGGCCGTTCAAAATGACCCGCAGGGGCTGCTTGCGCGCCTTGTTGGCGGTACGGGCCAGGCCGATGGCGCCCTCCGCGGCGGCAAAGCTCTCGTGGCCCGCCAGGAAGGCAAAGCACTGGGTCTCCTCCCGCAGGAGCATCGCGCCCAGGTTGCCGTGGCCCAGGCCCACTTCCCGCTGCTCCGCCACGGAGCCGGGGATGCAGAAGGCCTGAAGGCCGATTCCGATGGCCTCGGCAGCCTCGGCGGCGGTCTTGACGCCCTTTTTCAGCGCGATGGCCGCGCCCAGCATATAGGCCCAAACGGCGTTGTCAAAAGCGATGGGCTGAACGCCCCGGACGATTCCCTCCACGTCCACGCCCTTGTCCTTCACAAACTGGGCCATGGAGTCCAGGTCCTGGAAGCCGTACTCCGCCAGCGTCTTTTCGATTTTCTGAATTCTTCTCTCGTACCCTTCAAAAGTAGCCATTGCTTCTCACCTCTTATCCAATTGCTCTTACTGATGGCGGGGATCAATGTAGGAGGCAGCCTCGGCAAAACGGCCGTAGGTGCCCAGGTTCTTCTCATAGGCTTCCTTGGGGTCCACGCCCTTTTTGATGGCTTCCATCATCTTGCCCAGGTGGACAAACTGGTAGCCGATGACCTCGCTGTCCGCGTCCAGGGCCAGCTTGGTGACGTAGCCCTCCGCCATCTCCAGATAGCGAACGCCCTTTTTCAGGGTGCCGTACATGGTGCCGGTCTGGCTCCGCAGGCCCTTGCCCAGGTCCTCCAGGCCGCCGCCGATGGGCAGGCCGCCCTCGGAAAAGGCGCTCTGAGTACGGCCATAGGCGATTTGAAGGAACAATTCCCGCATGGCGGTGTTGATGGCATCACAAACCAGGTCGGTGTTGAGGGCTTCCAGCACGGTCTTGCCGGGCAAAATCTCGGCGGCCATGGCGGCGGAATGGGTCATGCCGCTGCAGCCGATGGTCTCCACCAACGCCTCCTGAATGATGCCTTCCTTCACGTTCAGGGTCAGCTTGCAAGCGCCCTGCTGGGGAGCGCACCAGCCCACCCCGTGAGTCAGGCCGCTGATGTCCTTCACCTCGCGGCTTTGCACCCACCGGCCCTCTTCGGGGATCGGCGCGGGGCCGTGGTTAGGGACATTTTTGTCACATACCCTTTCTTCCACTTCTCTGGAGTAATGCAGAGATTGGTTCCTCCTGTTCCAACTCTCTCTGTCATGTGGAGACATACGGTGGTAGTATAGCACATTTCGTCCCCGGTTCAAAGGCCATCTTCCGGTTTCGTTAAAAAAAAGACGGACGGTGCAAAGGGGGAAAAGCGACTTCCTGAAAAATAGAAAAATTTGACGGGGCACTTTACAAACCCCGGCAGGCGTGGTATACTGCCGTCAAGTGTTAACGTTAACTTGTATAGGGGCGGGGGAGAGAGCGGTGACGCTAAAGGATATCGCCAGGTTGGCGGAGGTATCCCACATGACGGTGTCCCGCGTGATCAACGGGACAGGCTATGTGAGCCCGGAGACGCGGGAGAGGGTGCTCCGGGTCATTGAAGAGAACAACTTCGTGCCCTCCGCTTCCGCCCGGGCCTTGATTTCGGGAAGAACCAACGTCATCGGCATGCTGGTGATGTATGACCTCAGCCAGTTTCCCCATGATTTTTTGCCGCCCATTCTGGAGGGCATGTCTTTTGTGCTCAATCAAAATGGATATGGCACTGCGCTGTTTTTTGACCAGGTCAACGGAAAGAAGAACGTGGCGCCGGAAAGCATGCTGGCAAAAGGACAGGTGGATGGGCTGCTGATTGTGTCCGTGGAAAGGGATAGCGCCATTCGCAAGCGCATACAGCGCCTGAACGTGCCCATTGTGCTGGTGAACCAGCGCATCGATATTCCGGGCGTGGGGTACGTGGTGACGGATGACTGCAACGGCGCTTACTGCGCGGTGGAGCACCTGATTCAAAACGGCCACCGCAATATCGGCTTCTTGCAAGGGACCCCCCGCTTTTCTACCAGCATGGAGCGCCAATGCGGCTATGAAAAGGCGCTGAGCCGCTACGGCCTTCCCTTGCGGCCGGAGTACTGCCGGGTGGCCAACTTCGATAATGAGACCAGCTATGAGCAAACGAAGCTGCTGCTCGCGCAGCGCCCGGAAATCACCGCCATCTTTGCCGCCAATGACGCCATGGCCCTGGGAGCGTACCGGGCGGTGAACGAATTGGGCCTCTCCATCCCCCGGGATCTTTCCGTGATCGGGTATGATAACCAGGAGTATTGCCAGTTTATCCAACCGCCCCTGACCACGGTGCGCAAGCACCGCCGCTCCATGGGGGAGCACGCGGCCAGGTTGATCGTGGACGCGGTGGAGAACCGGGCGGACCCCCAGAAATTGGTCATGCAGCCCGACCTGGTGCTGAGGCAATCCGTAAGGCGGCTGGAGGAAGGTGCCTGAACCCTTGCGGTTCAAAGGGAAGGGCGTATTTTCGGCGTTGTGTTAACGTGAACATATTGAATTGCCCGGGGCGGCGGAATGCAAAGGAGTGTCGGCTGGCATGCGTATACCAAGGGAACAAGTGATGGCATTATTCCGTAGTTATATTACCCTTACCGGCGTAAGCTCTTTGGATTTTGAGGAAGCCCGGGAGGACGGCCTGCGGGGCAAGAAGCTGGGTCTGGTGAACGGCTCCAGCTGGATTACGCTGTGGAGCACCTATTTTGGCAATGAAATCCTCCCAGGGGTGAAGCTGGTCAACATAGGCAACGAGGCCCAGCAGCTTAACTTCATGCGGGCCTACCACCAGGGCCTTCCGTGCCCGCCCCAGGAGAACATTACCAAGACCTGCGCCTACGCCCGGGACCTGTGCCAGCTGTACAAGCCGGACGCCATTTTGTTGACCTGCTCCACCATGAACCGGGCTTTGCCCCAGGTACAAGCGGCTGTTGCGGAGTACGGGGTACCGGTCATCCAGATTGATATGCCCATGATGGAAAAGGCCGTGGACATTGGCGGAAACATTCTGATTGTGGCAACCCACGGGCCCACCGTAAAGAGCACCCGCCTCTTGCTGGAGGAAACCGCCCGGCGGCTTGGCAAGGCCCAGGGCCTCACCTACCGGGGGGCGCTGGTGGAAGAGGCTTTTGAGCGGTTGAGCCGCGGGGAGCTGGAGGCGCACAACGCTTTGATCGCCCATGAGATTGCCAAGGCCCGGCAGGAGGAACGCATCGATTGCGTGGTGCTGGCCCAGCTTTCCATGAGCCTGTTTTGCATGGAGCATACCGACCCCCAGGCGGAATTTGGCATACCCGTGCTCTGCAGCGGGGTGGAGGGCTTTAGGCGGATCCGGGAGATATTCAAGGCGCAGGAGCAGTGAAAGGAGAAGGCGGATATGGTACGACTTTTGCCGTCGCAGATTGCGGACATGGAGGAAAACGCCTATCACATTCGGGATTTGGCTATTCGGATGATCTGTATCGGAAAGTGGGGGCACCTGGGCGGCTCGCTCTCCCTGGCGGAGATTTTGGCGGTGCTATACGGCGGCTTTGCCACGCTGGACCCCAAGAACCCCAAAGACCCCCTGCGGGATTATATCATCCTCTCCAAGGCCCATTCCTCCCCGGCGCTGTATGCGGCCCTTGCGGTAAAGGGGATATTGACCCGGGAGGAGCTGGACGGCTATTGCTCCATCCAGGGGCTGGAGGGGCATCTGGACCAGGTTCATACGCCGGGGATCGAGGCCAGCGGCGGATCCTTGGGCATCGGCCTGTCCTACAGCGTAGGGGTGGCCTTGGCGCTGAAAAAGCAGGAGCGTTTCAGCCAGCGGGTTTATTGCATCCTGGGGGACGGGGAGCTCTCCGAGGGCGGGATTTGGGAAGCCGCCATGAGCGCGTCCCAATACCGGCTGGACAACCTGATTGCCATTGTGGATTACAACAAGGTGATGGCCAAGGGCTTCGTATACAATGAAATGACGGTGGAACCGCTGGCGGAGCGCTTTCGCAGCTTTGGCTGGACCGTGCTGGAAGCCGACGGCCATGACGTGGGCGAGCTTTACCAGGCGCTGCACCAGAGCAAGTATATCTGCGTCACGGGAAGGCCCGTCTGCCTCATCGCCCATACGGTGAAGGGCCGGGGCATCGCCCAGTGCGAGTTCAATTACAAATGGCACACCCATGCGCCCGGCGTGGAAAAGGCAAACGAGTTCCTGGCGGAATTGGCGCAGCGCTGGGGCCGCCCATACCGGCCCATTGACAAGCCCGTGCGAAAGACGCTTTCGCTGCAGGACGTTGTGGAGGGGGAGTGAATGCACATGAAATTTGACCGGAAAAACCTTCGGGAGGTCTATGGGGAAACTTTGGTGGCCCTGGGAGAGCGCAACCCCCGGGTGGTGGTGCTGGACGCGGATTTGAATACATCCACCTGCACCCACCTGTTCAAGGCCCGCTTTCCGGAGCGCTTTATCCAATGCGGCATCGCCGAGGCCAACATGTTTTCCATCGCCGCGGGCATGGCCTACCTGGGCTATGTCACCTTTCCCTCCACCTTTGCCGCGTTTGCCACGCGCAAGGCGCTGGACCCCCTGTTTATGAACATCTGCTGCCAGCGGCTTACGGTGAAAATACCGGGAGCCTATCCCGGGCTCACGGCCACCGAGTGCGGCCCTTCCCATAACGTGTGCGACGATGTGGCGGCCATCCGCGCGCTGCCCCATATCAAGGTGGCGGACGCGGGGGACAACCGGGAATTGGCCAGCATGATGTTCACCATGGCGGAAGAAGCGGGACCTGCCTATTTTCGTGTGCCCAAGGCGGAGTTGCCCGTGCTGTTTGATGACCAGTACCAATTTGCCTGGGGCAAGGGCTACGAAATGAGGGCGGGCAAGGACGTGACCCTTGCCTCCACGGGCATGATGACGGGCATTGCGCTAAAGGCCGCGGAGCTGCTGCGCCAGGAAGGCTATGAGGCCACGGTGCTCCACCTGCCTTCCATCAAGCCTATTGATGATGGGTTGCTCTGCCAGGCCGCCAAGCGGACCGGGTGCATCCTGACGCTGGAAAACGGCAGGACCATCGGCGGGTTCGGAGGCGCGGTGGCGGAGAGCGTCTGCCGCTCCTATCCGGTGGCGCTGGATTTTATGGGCGTGCCGGACGAGCCCGCCAAGTCCTGCGATTTAGGCACGCTGCTCACCCATTACCAGTTGACGCCCCGGGGCGTACAACAACGAGCTATTGCCTTGATAGGCAAAAAATAAATAGCTAAGGAGGGACACCCATGAAAAGGAAGCTGTCGCTATGCATCGCCGCATTACTGATCCTCTTGCTGATGGTACCGTTGGCGCAGGCGGAGGATAAAACCCTGGTGATCTGGAGCCACTGGGCGGACGAGACCAACAAGAAGGAATTTGTCCAGACGGCGGTAGACCATTTCCTGGCTAAGAACCCCGATTTCAAGGTGGAGATCAACTGGCAGCAAAAGGATGCCCTGATCACGGCGCTGAACGCGGCAATGCCTGCCGGAGAAGGCCCGGATATCTTCTATCTGGAGCCTGTGATCACCGGGGCGTTTCCCAACTTTTTTGACGCGGGCTATATGCTCGATTTGACCCCTTACCTGGGAGATTCCATTGCCGATGGCGCCATGGGCTTCGCGCAGCGGGACGGGCAGATCTACCTGCTCCCGGTGGAAGCCTATACGCCGCTGATGTACATCAACAAGGGCGTCTTTGAAAAAGCGGGGCTGCCCACGGACCAGACGGCTTTTGACACCGCCGCCTTTGCGGGTGCCCTGGGGAAAATCAAGGAAGCGGGCTTTGGCGGCCTGGCGGCAGGCACCATGGACCGTACCTGGTGCGCCTCTATCGTCATTGACGTCGCCTTGCTCCGGACCCTGGGCGTTGAAAAATGGGACAAGCTGCGCACGGGCGAAACCGCCTGGACGGACCCGGATGTGCGAAAAGCCTTGGAGTTTGTGGACGGCCTGGTCAAGGCGGGCTATTACCCCGAGGGGGTAGGCTCCATCAAGCTGGGGGAGAGCCATGGCATCTTCTTCAGCGGCGAGTACGGCATGTTCCCCATGAAGACCTTCTTTGCGGGCCGGGCCTTTGTGCCTGTGGAAAGCGGCGGCATGGCGGAGGATTTCCCCCTGGGCATCATGGACATGCCCACCTTTGAAGGGGGACCGGCAAACCAGGTGAACTACCTCCAGGTGGGCGGCAGCTACGGGGTGAACGTGGACAGCGCATACCCCGAAAAGGCGGCGGAATTGCTGGCGGAGATGGGTACTCCGGAGATGGCCAGCCTGTGGATGAGCAAGGTCATGGGGCAAACCGGCATCAAGGGCGGCTCCGCCCCCGCGGACAACCAATATCTGAAGGACCTCAACCAGGTGCTGGATACCTTGACCCTGGTGCCCGGCCCCCTGACGCTGGGCATGGACCGCGAATACCTCAACGCCTATGAAAACATGACTACACTCCTGGTCATCGGTGAAATCTCCGTGGACGATTTGATTGCCAACCTTGAGGAGGCCCGGGCCAAGGTCGCCCCATAAGGGCGCAGGCCGGATGCCAGCCCCATCGTGGCATCGCGCAACGCGCGCGGCGGCAGGCCGGGACACACTTCGCTTGCCGCCGCGCAAGCCCGCAATCGCTGTGAGGAGGATATGAGATGGAGAGGCTTCATCACCGCCGCTGGGACCGGGACCGCGTGGTTGCGACCTGCGTTCTGATCTTTCCCATGCTGCTTTTCTACATTCTGTTCATCATCAAGCCGGTATGCACCAGCATTGTCTACTCCCTGATGAAGGTGGATGTAGTGCGCGGCGGCGTTGCCACGCAGTTTCTGGGGCTGGCGAATTTCAGGGAGATCCTGCGGGACCAGGTTTTTCTCAAGGCCGCGGGCAACACCGTCATCTGGGCCATTGTCTCCCCGTGTCTGGAGATTCCCATGGGGCTGATGCTGGCGCTGGCTTTGAAGTCCAGGCTGCGGGGAAGCGGGTTTTTCCGCGCCGCCTGGTTTGCCCCGGTCTTGCTGCCCCAGGTGGTGGTGGGTATCATTTGGGCATGGATTTTTAACTCCGAATGGGGGCTGCTGAACCAGATCCTGTCCAACGCGGGGCTGCACAGCCTGACCCGCGCCTGGCTGGGGAAGCCCGATACGGCCTTGCCTGCGCTGATTTTTGTGACCACCTGGATTTGGACCGGCTTTAACATGATCCTGCTGCTTTCCGCGGTTTCCACCGTCTCCGAGGATGTGCTGGAAGCGGCCCGTATTGACGGGGCCTCCTATTGGCGCAGCGTGTTTCATGTGATCATCCCCATCATCAGGCCCGTGATTCTCAACGCCATGATCCTCTGCTTTATCGGCAAAATGAAGGTATACGACCTGATTTATGTGACCACCAAGGGCGGCCCGGCCTGGGCCACGGAAACCGTCGCCACGTATACGGTGCGCCGCGCCTTCAACTGGGACGTGATCGAGCGGGGATATCCAAGCGCAATGGCAACCCTTTGGTTTTTGCTGATTCTGATCGTCAGCGCCCTGGCCAACCGCGCGGTGCGCAAATCTTATTTGGAATAGGAGGAAGCGGAGAATGCGGGAGAATGCCAAGGCCTGGAAGCGCCCGGCGGCGGAGGCGGGGAAGTACCTGCTGGCCGCCCTGTATACGGCGCTGACCATCGGGCCCCTGGTGTGGGTGCTGAGCATGAGCGTGAAAACCACGGACGAAATCCGCCTCTCGCCCTATGCCTTGCCCAAGAACTGGCGCTTTGACCTGTATGGAGACGTATGGAACAACTCCGGTTACAATGCCTACTTTGGCAACAGCATTTTGGTGGTGGGGGCCGCGATCCTGATGATCCTCCTCATCACCTCCATGAGCGCGTATTGCTTCTCCAAGCTGCCCTTCAAGGGGTCTGAGCTCTTGTTTACGGCGGTTTTTTCGGCGATTATGCTGCCCGCCCAGATTTTGATCATCCCATTGTACCAGGACCTGGCGGCCTTGCGGCTGATCAATTCCCGCATGGGGCTGAGCCTGGTGTACGTCGCCGTTCAGATGCCGATTTCCACGTATATTCTTAGAAGCTTTTTCGCCACCATCCCCAACGAGTTGCGGGAGGCGGCCAAAATCGACGGCTGCTCGGAGCTGAAAACCTTCTTTCGGATCATGCTGCCCATTGCCAAGCCCGCGCTCAGCACGATTTTGATCATTAACTTTATCAATCTGTGGAATGAATTTTTGTTCGCTTCGGTGCTCATTCAAAAGGACGCCATGAAAACCCTTCCCCTGGGCATCATCAAGTTTGTGGGGGATGTGAACGAGGATCTGGGCCGGATTGCGGCCAGCGTGGTGATTGCCATTGCGCCGGTGATTCTGATCTATTGCATCTTCTCGGAGAACTTTATGAAGGGCATGACCGCGGGCGCGGTGAAAGGATAAAAGATGCTACCGGACGATACCAAGATCGTTGTATTGGATGATGATCCCACAGGCACGCAGACGATGCATGATGTGCCCGTGTATACCCTTTGGGACAGGCAGACGGTCCTTGAGGCCATGAAGGAGCCTGGAAACCTGTTTTATATCCTGACCAACTCCCGCAGCTTTTCCCAGAAGGAGACCGTGCGCGTACACACCGAAATCGCCGCCCACTTGAAGGAGGCGGCGGCCCTCGGCGGCAAGCGCCTGCTGGTAATCAGCCGGGGGGATTCCACCCTGCGGGGGCATTTTCCCCTGGAAACCCAAACGCTGTATGACGCGCTGGGGGGAGGCTTTCACGGGGAGCTCATCGTTCCGTTTTTTCCAGAGGGCGGACGGCTGACCCGGAACGATATCCATTATGTACGGCAGAACCAGGAGCTGATTCCGACGGGGAAAACGGAATTTGCCAAGGACCCTACCTTTGGCTACCGCTCCTCCCATTTGGGGGACTGGGTGGAGGAAAAGACGGGCGGGCGGTTTACACGGGAAAGCTGCATTTATTTGCGCCCTGAGGATGATGCCCGGCAGCTTTACCAAAAGCTGTCGGAGGCCGAGAACTTTGTGAAGATCATCGTCAATGCCTCCACCTATGAGGAGCTGCGGCGGGTGGTGGATGCGCTGGAAAAGGCGCTGGCCCAGGGGAAGCGGTATCTTTACCGCACGGCGGCCAGCTTTCCCAAGGTGCTGGGCCGCATCCCGGAGGCTCCGCTGCTCACCGGGGCACAGTTGACCCAGGGGGGAGATACCAGGGGCGGCTTGATCGTGGTGGGCTCCTACACGCAGCGCACCACCGGGCAGTTGGAATACCTGCTGTCCCGCATGCCGGGAGGGGTTGCCATCCCCTTTCACTCCCAGCGCGTCCTGGAAAAGGATGGCCTGGCGGCGGAAAGCGTGCGGGTGGCGGAGGAGATAGACCGTAACATCGCCCAGGGAAAAGTGTCCATTGTCTATACCCAGCGCCAGCCCATCGCGGTGGCGCAAGCGGACGGGGAGGCGTTGCTGGCCTGCTCCGTGGCAATTTCCCAAGCCCTGACCCAGGCGGTGAGGATGCTGCGGCAACGCCCCCGCTATCTCATCGCCAAGGGAGGCATCACCTCCAGCGACATCGCCACCCAAGCGCTGGGCATAAAGAGGGCTTGGGTTTTGGGGCAGCTCCAACCGGGAATCCCGGTCTGGGAGGCCGGGCGCCAGAGCAAATACCCCGGGTTGCCCTATATCATTTTTCCTGGGAATGTAGGGGAGGAGTCCACCCTGTGGAAAATGGTCCGGGAGTTGGAACAGGGCTGACGCGGTTTTCCAGAAACGTGTGCCGCGCATTCCCTGGGCAGGCCCCTTTTGAGCAAGAAGCGCCCCGCTTTTCCTCTTGAAAAGCGGGGCGCTTCTTGCTTCCAAATTCCATTGCTTTTCCGCAAAGACCCGCTGTCAAGCCCAGGGAAAGTATGCTATACTGGAGGATACCGATAAACGGGGAGGCTTTTTCATGAGCAGACTGGGAGATTTGCTGCATACCGAGCGCCTGCGCCGCAACCTGACCTTCAAGCAGGTGGCCAAGCTGGGCGGGGTGAGCGAGGGATATTTACGGGAAGTGGAAGCGGGCACCCGGATCATCGCCGATGACCAGGCCCGCAGGATTTTGAAGAAGATGGGGCTGAGCGAGCAGACGGAGGCGGGCTTTACCTTGGACGACATTGCCGCCACCGTGGATTTGGAGACGGTGAAGCCCGGCAAAATAGCGCCCAAGCCCGCCCCCAAGCAGCCGGACAGGGAAGCGGAGGCCGTCTACCAGAGCCGGGAGGAAAAGGCCCCCCAGGCCCAGGGCGGCATCTGGCTGGACGCCCTGGCCAGCGTGCTGAAGCGGGTGCCCGTCTACAACGCCGTGATGAAGGAAATCGACCACAAGCTGCTGCCCATTTTGGACGGCCGTATCGAGGGAGCGTCCCCGGACAAGGTGTTTTATCTTTCCGCCCCGGACGACAGCATGCGGGGCTTCCGAATCCTCAGGGACGACCTTTGCCTGGTCGTCCCCGCCGCCAGCCCCATCGACGAGGCGGTGATGCTGGTGGAAATCAAGCAGAGGCGGGCTTTGCGCAAGGTAAAAAAGCTGGATGGGCTCCATGTGCTGCTGCAAAGCTATGATAGGGAATACAGCGCCGAGAATTATGCCTTGCCGGATATCTCCTTTGTGGGGCAGGTGGTCCGGGTGGAGTTCTCGCTGTAAGGGAAGGATATGCTTGCCTGGAGAAGGGCCCCATGGGCGCGGAGGGAAGCGTGAACCCCGAGGGCTCCTGGGCGATGCCGAAAGAGGCCCGGGGCGGTAGCTTTACGAGGGGCGAAGCGGCCTCGCCCGCCCGGGGGCCAAACCGGCCCAGGTTTCTCCAGATGAAGCCGCATCCCCCGGTGCCGCCGGGCAGGCGGGGCGTTTGAGCGCCGCCCAAACTTTGTCCATAAATTCCAAAAAGCGGCAGCGCCGCTTTTTGGAAGGGATTATCCCAGGGCTACATCCAATACCATCATCACCAGGAAACCAAACATCACGCTCAAGGTTCCCGTATGGCTGTGTTCTCCAAGGTGCGCCTCGGGAATCAGTTCTTCCACCACCACGTAGATCATGGCGCCGGCGGCAAAGGACAAAAACCAGGGCATGATCACCGATACCCCGCTGACCAGCAGCACGCCGATGACCCCCGCAATGGGCTCCACAATGCCGCTGAGAGCGCCCCAGACGAAGCTTCTGGTGTTGGAGAGGCCCTCTTTTTTCAGCGGGAGGGAAATGGCCGCGCCTTCGGGAAAGTTCTGCAAGGCCATGCCCAGGGCTAAGGCCAGAGCCCCGGACAGGGATACCACGCTGGTCCCTTCCGCCGCCAGGCCGAAGGCCAGGCCCACGGCCAGCCCCTCGGGAATGTTGTGGAGCGTTACCGCCAGCACCAGCATGGTGGTCTTGCGCAGATGGCTGGGGAGGCCTTCCGCCTCGTCGCTTCCCGGATGCATGTGGGGGAGCAGGCGGTCCAGCAGCAGCAAGAACGCCGCGCCGATCGCAAAGCCGCCCGCGGCGGGGAGCCAGGGGAGGCTATGGCCTTGCTCCTGGGCCATCTCCAAAGAGGGAATCAGCAAGGACCAGACCGAGGCCGCGATCATCACCCCGGCGGCAAAACCCAAAAAAGCCCGCTGGATTCCCGGGGGCATGTCCTTGCGGAAGAAAAATACCGTGGCAGCGCCTAAGGCGGTGGCCAAAAATGTGAAGGTTGTGCCGATGAGCGCCAGCAGCAGGGGAGACATGGGGGGGTCCTCCTTTGTACCGTTTTTCATGGGAAGAAACAAGCGCGCCAAACCCTGTGAAAAGGATTGCAACCACGTCTAGTTTAGCATAAAATAGGGGACGCGCAACAAGGGAATTTGAAAAATGGGAGAAATCAGGCTCCCATGGAGGGCAAGGCGATGAGCGTGCTGAAGCTGGGCAAGGGCTTTTCCTGGAGGGATCTGGGCTTGATGACGCTGGGCACGGCGTTGATTTCCGTTGGGGTATACTTCTTCAAGTTCCCCAACCATTTTTCCACAGGGGGAGTCACCGGTATTTCCGTGGTGCTGGGGCATTACTTGCCCCAAACCCCGGGCTCTTTGGTGTTCATCATCAACCAAGCGCTGCTGCTGGTGGGCTTCCTGTTTTTTGGGCGCTCCTTTGGCTTGCGCACAGCCTATTGCAGCTTGCTGATGTCGGGGTTGATCTGGGCCCTGGAGGCCCTCATTCCCATGGACAAGCCCATGACCAGCCAGCCGCTGCTGGAGTTGATCTTCTCGGTGATGCTTCCGGCGGTGGGCAGCGCCATCCTCTTTAACATAGACGCCACCAGCGGCGGAACGGATATCGTGGCCATGATCCTCAGGAAGCTGACCTCCGTGAACATCGGCAACAGCCTGCTTTGCGTGGATTTCCTGATTACCGTGGCGGCCTGCTTCGCCTTTGGTATGGAGACCGGGCTGTTCAGCATGCTGGGCCTCATCATCAAGGCGGTCTTGGTGGACATGGTGCTGGAAAACATCAAAATTCACAAGTGCTTTCAGATCATCACCACCGCCCCGGAGCCCATTATCAGCTTTATCGTGCGGGAGCTTGGCCGCGGGGCTACGGAGCTCAAGGGGGAGGGGGCCTTCACCCATGAGAACAAGGTGGTCATCCTGACCGTGGTCAACAGGGCCCAGGCCATTCGCCTGCGCCGTTTCGCCAAGGAAGTGGACCCCAGCTGCTTCATCCTGATCACCAACACCGGGGAGATCATCGGCAAGGGCTTCCGGGGGGCCATGTAGCCTGGGGGGTTCTTGGGGCGTGGGATTTCCTTACGAATTCATGAAAACGGCCTGCGGCGCGTTGCTTGCGCGGCAGGCCGTTTTTTCGCTATGAAGGTCCCTTATTCGAATTGCTCAAAGCGCCTGCACCAGACATATTTGGAAATGGCGCTGTTTTGGGCGCTGTGCACATGGGTACAGAGCAGGTCCCGGATGTAGGGGGGAAGCATACGGTTGAACTTGACCTCCATGATCATTTCCTCATGGTCAAAGGGGGGGACTGTGGGCACATAGGGATCAAACAGCTCCTTGGAGTACAGCCCGGAGCGAAGCTGCTTGTCAAAGGTGATGCGGACCTCCTCGGCGCGGTGCAAATAGGCCTCCCGCACATAGTCCACCAGCACCACAGGGCGCATGAGGTTCAGCTTCATTTCCCGGTATACGTCCCGGAGCAGCCCGCTGCGGGTCTGCTCCAGGCCTGTGGGGTCCCCGGCCATGAGCTGTTCCGCCAAAAGCCTGGGGATGGCAATGGAACGCTTGGATATCAAGGAGCCGACCTTGGTTTTGCACTCCAGGCGGATGATCTTGTCCGAAAAGTTATAGATGCGGATGCGGTATTTATCCCGGTCCTTCACGCCGTTGAGCTTGTCCAGCACGGCGTGGTTGAAAAAGCTGTCAAAATATAAGGAGCGGATATGATACTCGTTGTTTTCATCCCCGTTGGGATCGCGGCGGAGGGTACGGTCCAGCACCCGGCGCAAAACCTCGTATTCAACCGGCTTGATGAAGTATTTCAACTCGTGCCGAAGGGGCACGGCAAAATCCATGTGGAGTTCTCCCTCCCCTCAAATGCCTTGAATCCGGCTTAGGCGCCAACCTCGCTTTGGCAAGCCACCAGCGTGGCGTCGTGGACGCCCTCGATGTCCAGCATCCGGGTCACCACCTCGTGGCGCTCGCTGAGGCGCACCTCGTAGGTCATTTCCGCCCCCGCCCGGGTCAGGGTCTTGGAGCGCAGCTTGTAGCTCTTCACCGAGCGGTCCAACTCCTTGGTGATGGCGGGCTCGCAGTATTCGTCATAGTGCATCACCAGCAGATAGGCGTTGGGGGCGGTAAACTTCATGAAGGTCAGCACGAACATCAGCACGGAGATGCACAGCACCACGATCAGCGCCACCAGATGCAGTCCGGCCCCCAGCAGAATGCCCATGGTCAGGGACCAGAACATATAGGCGGTGTCCATGGGATCCTTGACGGCGGTACGGAAGCGCACGATGGACAAGGCGCCCACCATACCCATGGACAGCGCGATGTCGCTTTTGATGCACATGACCACCGGGGTGGTGATCAGCGTGAGCATGACCAGGGTCAGGGTGAAGGAGGGGCTGTAGAGCACCCCCCGGTAGGTCTTGCGGTACACCAAGGCGATGATAAGCCCTACCACAAAGCCCAGGCCCAGGGCGATGAATAGATCCGCGGGAACGATGGATTTGAATTCAGCGGCCAGGCCCGTGGCCTGCACCAGGTTGCTGGCGCTCATGGCTTGCGAAAGGGCGAAAATGTTCATCGTGAAGCTGCCTCCTTGGTGTCAATGGCATTATAGTAAATGCGTGGCGGTCATTTGTCAAGGGAAAGGGAGGCCTTTCCCGGCAGCCGGGGGAAAGGGATCAGCTCCACTTCTTGCCCTCGGTGTATACGGCGTCCGCGGGCAGGGGCGGCTTTTCGCCGAAGTAGCCCAGCATCTGCTCGTCGGAGAGCTTGAAGCGTTCCTGCACCATCTCGTAGAAATAGGTGGGCCGCTTTTTGAGCACGTTGCGGGTGTAATCCAGGCGGTTATACCAATAGCGCAGCGCCCCTTCGGGATTGGTGGGGTTGTCAAAGGTGATGGCCTTGTCGGTCTCCTCCGCCCAGCGGCTGAAGTGCATCATCATTTCCGGCTCCAGGGTCTTGGCCATCTCGTTAAAGGCCGTGGTCATAAACTCCGTGGTGAACACCTGGTAGAACTCCCCAAGGCGGGTGAGGAACTTATCCCGCATTTCATCGTTCTCCAGCAGCTTACGGATCAAGGTGTTGTCGATGAGTTGCTGGCCCGCGCCCTTCTCCTTCAGGTAGCTGGTGGGGCTGTCAAATCCGCTGCGGAACAGGCCGTAGTCCAGGTCGTACACGATCCACTTCCACTTGCTGCCGGGGGTTTTGAGCTTGTAGAAGCGGATGTTGCCGGGGTCGGAGTTGCCAAAGAACATTTCAACGGCCATGTAGTCGAAGTAATTGTCCACATCGATGCGGTCGGTGATGTATTTCAGGTCCTCGGGATTTTTTCCGGGGGAAGATTTCTTGATATGCTTGATCATCTCGTTGTATTCTTTGTTGCTGCCGTAATTGATCTTGCCGCTGGCTTCCAGGATATCCATGTTGTCCGCCAGGGACAGGTCCAGCCCCTCGTGCTGGGCCACAAAGAAGCGGTCCACCCGCTCGCGCATGTTGTAATGGCCCCAGTACACGCCGTTTAAGTACACCACCACGGGCTTCCAGGCCTGGTAGATCAAATCGGTGGGGTGATCGGAAACCTCGTTGAACAAATCGATGAGACGGTCCTGGAAGCCGTCGTTCATCCGGGTCCAGGCGCAGTCGTTGCCGCTGTTGCGAAGCACAAAGCTCTTATACTCCGTAAAGGGGCGGTCTTCAAAGAGCTTGGCCGCAAAATACTTGGCGCCGTATTTGGCCTTGGCCCTCACCTTGAAGGTTTTCTGGGGCATGTCCAGGCTGTACTGGCCCTGGAGGCCGAACTCGACCCCCTGGCTGATGACCTGGTTGCCCTCCTTGTCGTAGAGCTCCACGTAGCCGGGCCGGGCAATCTTGCCAAATTCCCGGTAGATGGTGTTTGTAAAGGGCAGCTTGGCCTTGTCCACATTTTCCCCCACGGTGAGCATACCCCTGTCCGCGTTCCACAGCTCGTCCGGGTCCGTGACCAGGCTGACGATGGGGAAGGAATGGTAGAGGTTGGGCAGATAGGTCTGGGTGATGATTTCGCTGGGCTGGAG
>JAYFPK010000043.1:0-50012 GCA_034927815.1 Candidatus Limiplasma sp. | reverse complement strand
CGTTTCTCTCCTCGCAATGGCCGATGAGGACGCTTTCGCATCCCAGCTCCAGGGCCGCATGGGCCGTGCGCTGGGTGGTAAAGGCCCCAAAGTTGCCGCCTATGGCCGTATCCTCCCGGTATACCCCCTGGCACCCCAGCTGGATAGGGCTGTTTTCTCCCCTGGCCCTGGCGGCGTTGAGCAAGTGAGCCTCCGGAAAGTACATCACGAACTCCACCTGGTCCGGGGAATAGGCCGCCAGCCGGTCCTGGGTGCGGCGGATGATCTCCCCGCCCCAGTCCCCCACATCCGCAAGCCGGTTCACGCCCCCCAGCGCGGCCGGGATATCAAAGCGTTTCAAATTCAAGTAAACGTGCTTCATGCCCGCTCCTCCCCCATCCAAAGGCATCATGATATACACTCGTATGTAATTATGGGGATTATACCATGCCGGATGTAGGCTGTCAATCCAAACCCCACGGCGGGGCTTAGCGGGTTGTATCCCTCACCAGCAGGCGCGTGGTAAAATGGCAGGCCTGGGCTTCCTGCCCATGGATCATGTTTTCGATCTGCCCAATGGTGGCCTTGGCGATCTCCGTCCGGTTGAGCTCCAGGGTGGTGAGCGCAGGCCGGATGATGGTGCTGACGCTGGCATTATCAAAGCCGATCACGGAGATTTCACCGGGTACGGCTTTCCCGCATGCCTGAACGGCGGAAAGCACCGTACAGGCCAGTTGATCGTTGCGGCAAACGAAGCCGTCCACGGCCTCGCCGCTATGGATGCGGCGGCACACCGCCTCATACAGCGCCTCGTGGGTAGCCAGGCCGGTGAGGAACGAGCCGGGGGTCAGGGCAAGGCCAAAGGCCTCCATCTGATTGCAAAACCCCCGGTAGCGCAGGTCCTGGCGGTCGCTGAAATGGCCGCGTTCGCTTACGCGGTCCACATGCACCAAGTGCCGGCAGCCATGCTCGTACAGGTAGCGCACGCCCACCATGATGCCGGATTCGATGCCCGTGTAAATCCGTGCGGCGCGCCCGTCAATGTTGGGGTAATCCCGGGTCATCAGCAGCACCACAGGGAGGCCCGCCTCCAAAAGCTCCAGGATATAGCGCTCCTCAAAGCTGGAAGAAGAAATAATCACGGCGTCCACCTGCCGCGCCAAAATCCGCGACACAAAATCGGCGTTGTTCCTCACCGACAAAAGCGACACCACATAGCCCTTGTCGTAGGCAAAGGAGTCCATTTCGTGCACCAAGCGGCCAAAGTATTCATTTTCGATGTTATCCGCAATGAAGAGAATATAGCTGCTGCCCTTTCCCTTCAAGGCCCGGGCGATGGAATTGGGGCGGTAATGCAGCCGCTCCACCGCCTCCAGCACGCGGCCGCGCTTCTCCGCGGATACATAGCGGTTATTATTCAATACATAGGATACGATCGTCTCCGAAACGCCAGCCAGTTGCGCCACATCCTTGCGCGTCACGCTGCGCCGTCCCCCGGTCATCTGCTTGCACCTCCGCCAATATACACATAGTGTATAGCGTATATGTGTTCTATTATACCACACCGCTTCCATTCCGTCAAAACGCGGACGCTGGCTGAATTTGGTTTCTTTCTTCCAATCCAAAACCTTTTCTTCCATGTACAATACGGAAAAAAACAAGGTTGACAGCACATGTTCCCCATGCTATACTCAGACAAAAGTACACACGTGCAAAGTTCTTTTGCACACAGAAGGCAAAGTGTGTACAAACAATAGGTCTGGAGGTATCAAATCTATGAAGAGGTTGCTTTCCCTTTTGCTCTGCGCTCTCCTCCTGCTGACCCTGGCAACCGTCCCCGCCCTGGCCGAGGACAAACTGGTGCTCAAGTTTGCCAATCACATGGTGTTGGAAGCCGGTACCGAACCCTTCTGGACGCAGTTTGAAAAGGACTTTGAAGGCCGCCACCCCGAAATCGACCTTCAATATGTTACCGCGCCCTACGGGGAAATGCTCAACACCGTCATCAACATGGCCGGCGGCGGAGACCGCATCGACCTGATGGTGGGCGAGATCGGCTGGACCCCCGTGCTGGAGGATTCCGGCCTGCTGTGCCCCGTGACCGACGTGATGCCCCAGGAATACCTGGACGACTTCTTCACCGGCACCCTGGAGGCCGCCCAGGTCAACGGCGTGCAGTACGCCTTGCCCATGTACATGACCCCCTATGTGCTATTCTACAACCGCGCCCTGTTTGAGCAGGCGGGCCTGGACCCCGACGCGCCCCCTACCACCTATGACGAAATGCTGTCCTACGCGGAAAAGCTTTCCCAGCTCACCACCGCCGACGGCAACAAGGTGTACGCCTTTGGGCAGACCACCGCTTCCGTTCCCGTTTCCGGCATGTCCCTGATCGCCATGGTCTACAACTTCGGCGGCCGGGTCCTCACCGAGGACGGCCAACTGGATACCGACAACGAGGGCTTCCGCCAGGCCTATGAAATGCTCGCGCTTCTGGAAGAAAAGGGATACAACCCCCAGAACGCCAAGCTGAAGGACCTGCGCAACCTCTTTGCCTTGGGCCAGCTGGCGATGTACTATGACCAGGCTTGGGGCTTTGGCGGCGTGCGGGCCATCAACCCCGACGCGCTTTCCTTTGCGGCCACCGCGGCTCCCCTGAAGGGCGGCAACGGCAACGGCGACAGCATCGTATCCTCCCACTGCCTGCTGATGGTGGATAATGGCGAGGAGCATAAGGCCGCCATCCGCCTGCTGGTGGAAGAGCTCATCACCGAGGAGACCCTGAGCGAGTTCATGAGCGAGAGCAACCCCGCCTACCCCGCCAAGAAAGCCATGGCCGAGATGAAGTCCATCCAGGAGAGCACCTTGCTGGGCGGCGCCGCCAGCAGCCTGGAAAGCGCCCAGGCCTGCCCCTTCATCCCCGCGCTGAATGATTTCTGTCTGGAGCTTTGCACCCTGGCGCAGAATGTGACCTTGAACCACGAGAGCTTTGATACCGCTTACGCCGCGTTTGTGGACGCGGCCAAGGGGATCATTGACTAGCCTTCCCCCGCGGCGCACCTAAGCAGTCCCACGCAAGGCCCGGTCGCCCTCTTGACGGGGCGGCCGGGCGGGGCTGTTTTTTTCTAGCGCGCTCCCCAGAAATGGAGTGATGGATATGTTCAAATCCACCGTTTCCAACCGCCGCTCCCTGAACAGCCGCTATGGCGACATGCTGTTTTCCGCGGCGCTAATTCTTCCGGTTTTGCTCATTACAGCGGTTTTTATCCTGTTCCCTGTGATCGACTCCGTTCTGAAAAGCTTTCTGGCCTACCGAACCAAAAACGTGATTTCGGGCGCGCCGGGGGAATGGAACGACTTTGCCAACTATCTCAAGCTCTTTTCCAACGCCAAGCTGGTTCCCGCCATCCTTACGACCTTTACCTTCGTCCTGTGGGTGGTAGCCATGCAGTTCCTGCTGGGCATGGCCCTGGCGCTGCTGCTCAACGCCGCAAAGCGCGGCGGACGGCTGCTGCGCAGCGTGATGATGATCCCCTGGGTGGTGCCCACGGTGATCTCCGCGCTGATCTGGTTATGGATTTTCCAGCCCCAATACGGCCTGCTGAAATATATCGCTTCGCTGTTCGGAGCGCCCGAGTTCGCCATTTTGAACAACCCCTCCTCCGCCCTGTCGGGCATCATGATCGCGGCCCTGTGGAAGCAAGTGCCCATGACGGCGCTTTTGCTGCTGGCCGGGCTGCAAAACGTGCCCTCCGACATGCTGGAGGCGGCGGTGGTGGACGGGGCGGGAAGCGCCCGCAAGTTCTTCTCCATCATTTTGCCCAGCATGAAAAGCGTCATCAAAATATCCATGTCCATGTCCATCATTGAGAACTTCAAGCAGTTCCCCCTGGTGTGGAACATGACCGGCGGCGGCCCCAACAACGCCACCACCACCTTGGCGGTGCTCAGCTACCGGGAGGCCTTTGTGAGCAACAACCTGGGCTCCGGCGCGGCGGTGACCACCATCTGGATGCTGCTGATGATTTTGGTGATCTTCTTTTACAACCGCTTCATGGGCGCAAGCAGCGCCGAGTAAGAAAGGAGGCCATGCAAGATGAAGGATTCCATGGCGGGTAAGGCGCTGCGCTGCGTGCTGCTGGCGCTGATCCTGTTGTTTTTGCTCTTCCCCATCGCATGGGTGCTTTTGACCTCCTTCAAAACCAACATGGAGGCCTACCGCTTTCCCCCCACCTTCCTGCCCCGGCTTTTCAGCGTGGACGGGTATGTGAAGCTGTTTACCCAAAGCAACGACTTCTTTGTTTACTACAAAAACAACGTTTTTGTTTCGGGGATCACCGCGCTGGTCACCTGCTTTTTGGCTATGCTGGGGGGCTACGGCCTCTCCCGCTTCCATTTCCGGTGGAACGGCTGGGTTGTGGCGCTGCTGCTGTCCTCCCAGATGTTTCCGGTGGTCAGCCGGATGATTTCCCTGTATGGCATGCTGGGCAAGGTTCACCTCATCAACACCCACACGGGCCTCATCCTCGCCCTGATCGCCGCCATGCTTCCCTTTACCGTCACGCTGATGGGCAGCTTTTTTGACGGCGTGCCCACCGCCATTGAGGAGGCCGCCCGCATCGATGGCTCCGGACGGTGGGGAATCCTTTTCTCCATCGTGATTCCCCTGGTGAAGCCCGGCATTTTGGCCAGCGGCCTGTACGCGTTCCTCATGACCTGGGACGATTATCTGCACGCCGTCACGCTGATTCAGACGGACGCGCTGCGCACTTTGTCCGCCGGGGTTGCGCTGCGCTATTTGGGGGAATTGAGCTATGACTGGTCCCTTATCAACTCCATCTCCATCATCAGCATGCTTCCCATGATCGTGTTGTTTTTCTTCTTTCAGAAATACATGATCAGCGGGTTGGTGGCGGGCGCTGTCAAGGGCTAGGGCGCAAGACCCCTGTTTCCGGATCACTACAACGAGGAGGCAATGGTATGCTTTGCACCAACCTGGATCAGCTCCGCAGGGCAAGCCGCGAGGGCTATGCCATCCCGGCCATCAATACCCAGGGCGGGAATTACGATATCATCATGGCTATCTGCCAGGCGGCGGAGGAGATGAAATCCCCCGTCATCCTGGCCCACTATGTTTCCACAGGCGCATACAGCGGAAACGACTGGTTTGTGCAAGTGGCGAAATGGTGCGCCCAGAAGGTTTCTGTACCCGTATCCATCCACCTGGACCACGGGGAGGATTTCCCCCTGTGCATGGAGGCGCTGAAGCTGGGCTTTACGTCCCTGATGATCGACGCTTCCACCCAACCCATTCAGGAAAACGCCGCGCTGACCCAACGGGTGGTGGAGGCGGCCCATTGCTTCGGCGTGCCTGTGGAGGCGGAAATCGGCGAGTTGCAACGGCTGGAGAACGGCGTGGCGCTGGAAAACAAAAACGTGGCCGACCCCGCCCAGGTACGGGAGTTTCTCTCCCTCTGCTCCCCGGACACCCTGGCCATCGGCATCGGCAACGCCCACGGCTATTACCGGGGAAAGCCCGATATCAAGCTGGAGGTGCTGGAAGCGGTGCGCAAATTCACCGATATTCCCCTGGTGCTCCACGGGTGTACGGGCATGGAGGAGCAGATCATTCGGGACGCGGTGAAAATGGGGGTGGCGAAGATCAACTTCGGCACCGAGATCCGGTATAAGTATGTGGAACATTATGAGGAGGCGCTTCGCACCTTGGACCACCAGGGGCATAGCTGGAAGCTTTCCCAGTTTGCCTGCGGCGCGCTATCCGAGGACGTGAAGCGGATCATCGCTCTTTCCGGCTCCGCCGGAAAGGCCTGAGGAGGGACGGGTATGGCGGCTGAACGACCCAATATCCTGCTGATCACCACCGACCAGCAGCGCTTTGATACCATCGCGGCCCTGGGGAACCGCAGCATTTACACCCCCCATCTGGACTGGCTGGCGCAAACCGGCGTCGCCTTCACCCGGTGCTATTCGGACTGCCCCATTTGCATGCCCGCCCGGGTCACGCTGATGACGGGGCTGGCGGCCTGCCGCCATGGCCTGACCGGCAACGAGAACACCAAGACGCCCCTGGCGGAGCACGACACCTTGCCGGGCTTGCTCACCCGTAGCGGCTACCAGACCAAATCCTGCGGAAAACTGCATTTCCATCCCATGCGGGCCAACTACGGCATTGAAAGCGCCGAGCTGCCCATGGATTACTTCACTGAAATGCGCCGCCTGGGCAAGCCCCACAGCCGCATGCACGGCGTTGGGGAAAACGAGGTGACCCCCGTCCTCAGCAGCCTTGAGGAGCGGGATACGCTGATCCACTGGACTGTGGACCGCTCCCTCAACTTCCTGGAGACCCGCGACCCCACCCGGCCTTTCTTCCTGTGGACCAGCTTTGCCAAGCCGCACCCTCCCTTTGACCCCTTGCTTTCCTACTGGGAATTGTACCGGGACATCCCCATGGACGCCCCAGCCCTGGGGGACTGGACGCAAGGGGAGGGCGCGGGCGGCTTCTTCCCGCCGACGTTCATGCAGCCCCACACGGCCTTCACCCTCAGCCCGCGGCAACAGCAGGCCATGAAGCGCGCCTACTACGCCTCCATCACCCAAATTGACTATAACCTGGGGTTGCTGCTGGCCCGCATGCGGGAGATGAACCTGCTGGAAAACACATGGATCCTGTTCACCAGCGACCATGGCGACATGCTGGGGGACCATGGGATGATCGCCAAATCCGTGTTTTTCGAGGGCTCGGCCCATGTGCCCATGATCCTCAAGCCCCCGGCGGCCTTTGGGGAGCATTCCCCTGTGATGCGGCCGGGCCGGTGCGATCTGCCCGTTACGCTGGCGGATGTATTCCCGACGCTGCTGGCGCGCTGCGCAGTGGAGCACGGCCCTGTGGACGGGCGGGACCTGCTGGAGATTCTGGAAACCGGGGAGGAGCGCACGCTTTACGGAACCTGTCAGGACCGGTACTATATGATCCTGGAGGGTCCGTGGAAGTACACCTGGGCGGCGCTGGGCGGCAAGGAGCTGCTTTTTGACCTGTCTAAAGACCCCTATGAGCAGCATGATCTGGCGGCTGATCCCGCTTGCGCCGGCATCCGGGAAAAGCTGGCCCGAAAGCTGGCCTCCTCCATGGAGGCCCACGGCGATTCCTGCGCCCGAAACGGCGCGCTCACGCCCCGGGGCGAAGCGCCCCGCCACGGGCAGGAGCCTCTGTTTCCCGGCCTGAACACCACCCTTTTCCCCAGGGATACCTTTCATTAATCACCAAGGAGGAATCGTTATGAAGCAATTAACTGTGGGGTTGGCCGTCACCCTGTCCGGCCGCTGGCCTCGGGAGCTGCCTGAAAAGCGCCTGGCGGAATATACCGCCTGGGCCCAGGAAAACCTGCCCCAGGTGGATTGGGTCCTGTTTGACCATGTGCTGTCCACCCCTCAGGAGGTGGCGGACGCCATTGAGGAAATGAAGCGAAGGACCGTGGACGTGGTGCTGATGATATACGGCGCGTTCACAGGGGACGATATCCCCGCCGCCTTGGCCCAGAAGCTTGGGGTTCCCATCATCCTGTGGGCTCCCTATGAGCCGCCCTATGAGCGGGAGGAGCGACTCTTTGCCAACGCCCTGTGCTCCCTGACCATGAACGCCGCCTCGTTGGGCCGCCTGGGGTATCCTTGCCACGGGGTATACGGCGGCCACGAGGACGCCCGCGCCGTAGGCAAGGTGCTGTCTTTGCTGGGGGGCTACGGCGTGAAAAAAGCCATGGCCCACGCCACGTTGGGGCTGTTCGGCTACCGCCCCACCAATTACTATGTCAGCACTTTTGACGAGGCGCTGATCCGCCGTACCTTCGGCGTATCCATGAACGAAACGGACCTTAAGGTGGTCTTTGACGAGATGGCGGCATTGCCCGAGGACGAGGTCAAAGCGGATATGGAGAAAGTGGCCGCCGGGTACGATCCCTCCCAGCTGCCCCAGGGCCACCTGGAAAACCACAGCCGCCTGTACCTGGCGCTGAAAAAGCAGATGAAGGCCCAGGGCTATGACTACGGATGCATCAAATGCTGGCCTGAGATGGGCCATTTGCACACCACCCCCTGCGCGGTGCTGGGCCGCCTGACGGATGAGGGCATCAACATCGGCTGCGAGGGGGATGTGGACGCGGAGCTGACCCAAATGATGCAAACGATGCTCACGGGGCTTCCCACCTTTATCACGGACATGATCGACATGGACGAGGAGCGCAATACCGTTACCTTTTGGCACTGCGGCAATGCCGCCCCGTCCTTGCACAACGAAAAATACGCCCCCGAAATCCGCAACCATCCCCTGGCGGGCCAGGGCACGGCATTTTGGACGTCCCTGCGGCCGGGAGTGGTCACCATCGCGCGATTGCACAACTTCCACGGGCAATACCGCCTTGCGCTGCTCCAGGGCGAGGCCACGGACGAGGACCGCAACACCCGGGGCAGCATGGTGCGGGTGAAGGTGCAAACCCCCGTGCGGGAGATCGCGGACAAGCTGATTGAAAACCAATTCCCCCACCATTTCTGTATCGTTTGGAGCGACTGCCTCCAGGCGCTGAAACAAACCGCCCGGCTGATGAACATCGACGCCGTCGAGCTGTGAGCGGGAGGGAGCGGCCTATGTCCAAACTGCTCATCGCCCACGGCGGCGCGCCCACGGCTGTCCTCAACGCCTCCTTGTACGGCGCGGTGACGGAGGCCCAAAAGCATGCCCACATCGACGGCATATGGGGTGCGATCCACGGCTCCGCGGGAATCCTGGAGGAGCGTTTCACCGACCTGGGGGCGCTGCCGCCGGAGAAGCTGGCGCTGTTGCTCACCTCCCCCGCCTCCGCCATCGGCACCTCCCGCACCCCCCTGGAGGCGCCGGAGTATGCCCGCATGGCCCAGGCGCTGCAAAAGCATAAGATCGGCTACGTTCTCTTTGCCGGGGGCAACGGCTCCATGGATACCTGCGGCAAGCTGGCCCGGGCTTGCCAGGGCCTGGGCATTGTGGTGGGCGGAATCCCCAAGACCATTGACAACGACATCGGCGTTATCGACCACGCCCCCGGCTATGGCAGCGCGGCGCGGTTTGCGGCGCAAGCCTTGAGGGAAATCGCCCAGGACGTAAAGGCCATGCCCATCCATGTGTGCATTGTGGAAATGATGGGGCGCAACGCGGGGTGGATCGCCGCCGCCACAGCTTTGGCCAGAACCGGGGAAGGAACCGCGCCCCACCTGATCTACCTGCCCGAGCGTCCCTTTGACGAGAAGCAATTCCTCACGGACGTAAAAAGGCAATGGGACAGGCAGCCGGGTGTGGTGGTGGCCGTGAGCGAGGGGCTCAAGCGCCCGGATGGCGAGACGGTGGCCCCCCCTGTTTTCCGAAGCGGCCGCGCCCGCTACGACGGCGATGTGTCCGCCTACCTGGCCAAGCTGGTGATCTCCGAGCTTGGCATCAAGGCCCGAAACGAAAAGCCCGGCATTTTAGGGCGCTGCTGCCTGGAAATGCAGTCCCCCGTAGACCGGGAAGAAGCCGTGCGCATGGGCGCGCTGGCCGCCAAAACGGTGTTGGCGGGCCAGGGGAGCATGATGGCGGGGCTCAGGCGCATCTCGGACGATCCCTACCGCTGCCAGGAGATACTGGTTCCCGTGCAGGAGGTCATGCTTCAGGAGCACGTCATGCCCGGGGAGTTCCTCCATCCAAACGGCCATGACGTGACCGACGCCTTTGTGCGCTGGTGCAAGCCGCTAATCGGCGGTGGGCTTCCGGTGTTCGCGGATTTCAAGCAGCCTATTGCGTAACAAAGCGGCGGGGGTGCAGCTGTGAAGTATGGCAGCCAGGGCACTCAAGGTCCCTGCGCCGCAGGCTGTGGCCCGGCGGCTTTTCCTCACCGTCCGCATGCAAAAACAAAGAAAAACTATTGGATATGAAGAAAAGGGCACCTTTCTCCCGTCTCCAGGAGGAAGGTGTCTTTTCTATCTCCTCTTTAATCATAATGACACATTCCAAAAGGCCGGTTCGCCGTCCGCATAAAATCTACACATCGTTCCTGTATCCTGACGTGGAGGCCGGGCCGCGCTTCAGGCGCAAAAGACCGCCTCCCGCCGTCCCGCCGCAGGGCCGGGGGGACGAATCCATCGCCGGGAAAGCGGGCATGTCCGTAAACCGGATCATCCAAACAGACCCCGGCCCCAAGCGCCTGGCATTGATGCTGACTCCCTGGCCCTTCCGGGGCGCGGAAGCGGGCCCGGCCCAGGTGGGAAACCGCTTACCGGGAGGCAGGAACCTCACGGAGGGTATAGGGAGGATGGCGGGGGAAAAACTGCTCAAGCCCTTTTCTCTTGAAAGATAGGCCCTGAGGGGATACAATCAGGGAGAAGGCATGCCGGGGCGGTCCTTTCCCTTGGACGGATCACCCCCATTTCCAGGAGGAACCGGATGAACGAAAAGAAAAAGAGCGTTTTGGTGGTGGACGATGAGCCCAAGATTGTGGAGGTCATCAGCCGCTTTTTGGAAAGCCGGGGATTCCTGGTGCATACGGCGGCCTCCGGGGAGGAGGCGCTGCGCATTTTCCGGCAGGAGGAGCTTTCCTTGGTGCTGCTGGACCTGATGCTCCCCGGCCTCTCCGGTGAGGAAGTGTGCGCCCGGATCCGCCAGAACTCCTCCACCCCCATCATCATGCTCACCGCCAAGACCCTGGAGGCCGACCAGCTCCGGGGCCTCCAGCTGGGCGCGGACGACTACATCGTCAAGCCCTTTAGCCTGGCGCTGTTGGGGGCGCGGGTGGAAGCGGTGCTGCGAAGGGCCGGGGACGCTTTGGCCTCTCCGGGCCAGAAGCGCTCCTTCCAAAGCGGCGATCTGGTAATCGACCTCGCCAGCTGGGAGATTACCAAGGGAGGCCAGGCCGTCAGCCTGACCCCCAACGAGTTCAAAATCCTGGCGACGCTGATGAAATACCCCAACAAGGTGTTCACCCGGGAGGAGCTGATCTCCCTGGCCCTGGGGGACGATTTTGACGGGTACGAGCGGGCCGTGGACGGACATGTAAAAAATATCCGCCAAAAGCTGGAAACCGACCCCAAGAACCCGGTCTACATCCGCACCGTGCACGGTGTGGGCTACAAGTTTGGAGGCGAGAGCGGATGAAACGCCCCTGGAGCCTGAAAACCAAGCTCACCGGGTCCATGATCGCCATCGTGCTGCTGACGGTGGCGCTGATCAGCCTCACCGCCAACGTGGTAATCGGGCGGCAATTCAAGGCCTATCTGGCCCGGCAGCAGAGGGCCCAAGCCCAGAGCATCGCTACCAACCTGAGTCTGCAATACGACGGCGTTCAATGGGACATGAACTACATGCACGGCATCGGCATGTACGCCCTTTCCGAGGGCTATATCATCAAGGTATACGACGCTGAAAACCGCGCCCTTTGGGATGCGGAGGCCTGCGACCTGCATTCCTGCATGAACGTGATGGGCCAGATTACCGCCAGGATGAAAAGCCAATCCCCCCAGGGGCAGTTTACATCCCAGAACATCCCCATGACCTGGGAGGGAACCCAGGTCGGCTATGTAAGCGTCAATTATTACGGGCCTTACTTCCTCAGCGAGGAGGACGCCTACTTTCTGAACCTCCTGAACGTGGTCCTGTATTCCATCGGCGGACTGGCGTTGCTGCTGTCCGCCGTGGCGGGCGTGGTGTGGGCCCGGCGGCTCTCCCGGCCCATCCATAGCGCGGTGCTGGCCGTGGAGCAAATCGCCGGGGGGCAGTATGCCTCCCTGATGCATGAAAAAACTGGCACCCTGGAGCTGGACGCGCTGACCCAGGCGGTCAACCGGCTGGCGGCCTCCATCCTTCAGCAGGAAAACCTGCGCAAGCAGTTGACCGCCGACGTGGCCCACGAGCTGCGAACGCCCCTGACCACCTTGCAGACCCACTTGGAGGCCATGCTCATGGGCCTTTGGGAGCCCACCCCGGAGCGCTTGCAAAGCAACCTGGACGAGGTGGCCCGGGTGGGCAAAATCGTCTCCGACCTGGAGAATCTGGCCAGCGCGGACAGCGGCGCCATGAAGCTGCGCCGCGTCCCCACTCCCCTCAAGGAGCTGGCGCGGGACGCGGCGGGCAGCTTCGAGGCTGAAATCCAGCGCAAGGGGCTGAGGGTACAGGTCACCGGGCCCGACGTCACGGCCTGGGTTGACCCGGACCGGATGACCCAGGCTTTGGTGAATTTGCTCTCCAACGCGGTGAAATACACCCCCGAAGGCGGAAGCGTCTCCGTAGAGCTGGCCCGGGAAAAGGACAGGGCGTTGCTCCGGGTCAAAGACACCGGGGTGGGCATCGCCCCCAAGGACCTGCCCCTGATCTTTGAGCGCTTCTACCGGGCCGATCCCTCCCGCAACCGGGATACCGGCGGCTCCGGCATCGGCCTTGCCATTGTGAAAACCATCGTCCAGGCCCACGGCGGGACGGTGACGGCGTACAGCACCTTGGGAGAGGGCAGCTGCTTTGAGGTGGAACTGGAGGCCTGGGCTGGGGCGGAAGAAAACGGGGGGGACGGCTGATCCTGAAATCCATCCTCCACAAGGAAGAAGTCATGGCTACCGGCTGATCCGGCGGCTTGATTAGGCCCTAGAAGGGCCCAGTACTAGAGAAGCGCCTTAAGAGGCATCGAAATCCTGTCAACTGCTTACTCCTGCCCCACTATCCATCAATGGACGAAGTTCCTAGCTGGTGCTATCCCCAAGGGCCTCCTCGTAAACCGGGAGAGTTTTGGGCAAAGCTTACGCTTTTTTTCCCCGGCTTCGCCGGGGGTTTACTTTACCCAAGCAAAAATGGGAGGCGGCGCCGATGCGCCGCCTCCCATTGCGCAGCCTTACTCCACGATACCGCTCTCCACCACCAGATTGTCCGGGTCTACGGCCTCGCCATACACCTCCTGGAGGGTGGCCTCATAGTCCGCGTGGAAGAAGCGCTCCTGCCCCAAGGCCACGATCTCCTGGTTGAGCCAGTCCAGCAGCGTGGCGTTGCCCTTGTGTACGGCGGGGGCGATGGTATCCAGGCTGCCCAAAGACTCGATCCCTACGGTAAAGCCGGGGTTCTCCAGGGCCCAGGCCAGCACCTCCGTATTGTCGGTGGAAAGCGCGTCCCCACGGCCATCCAGCAGCGCGTTGAAGGCCTCCGTGTAAGTATCAAACTTTAGCAAGGTCACAGCGGGATGGTTGGCGGTGAAGTAGGTTTCCGCGGTGGTGCCCTTGCTGACGATCAGGGTTTTGCCGTCCAGCTGGGCCACGTCCGTAACCAGCGCGCCATCCGGGGACACCACGCCCAACGCCACCTTCATATAAGGCAAGGCGAAATCCACCACCTCCGCCCGCTCCGCCGTGACGGTGAAGTTGGCCAGGATCACATCCACCTTGGCGGATTGCAGGTATTCCACCCGGTTGGGCGCGTCCACGGACACCAGCTTGAGGCTTACGCCCAAATCCGCCGCAAGGCGCTTGGCAAAATACACGTCATAGCCTTGGTATTCGCCGTTTTCATCCACGTAGCCAAAGGGTTTCTTATCGGAGAACACGCCGATGACAATTTCTCCGCTTGCCTGAATGTCCTCCAGGGAACGGGCGGCGGAGGCTGCCAAAGCCGTGGGCAGCACTGCCAGGGACAGGATCAAAACCAATGCCAGGATGCTCAGGAGCTTCTTCATAAAACCATTTCCTCATTTCCATATTTTGTTGATAGCGCCGGGGCGGCGGCAAAACAAAAGGGATAAGCGCCCATGCCTCATCCCACCCAAAAATGAACGCTTCCAGCCATGGATAGAGCCCTATCCAAGCAGGCAAAGGTGGGATGGACATCGCCCGGTACAACAACTGCACATACGCATCGGTTTTCTGAGGGCCGTCATGGTTCCATCCTCCTTTTATATTACATATCTGTTTAGTATGTTTCCGATAAAGAGAGTATATACCCGATGGAGGTCCCTGTCAACAGGTTTGAAGCGGAAGGGTAAAATTTTCTCAAAAGCCCGCAGGAGCGCAAAAACGCCCGGCAGAAGCCGGGCGGCAGGGCCAAGCAGGGCTTGGGCGGCGGCTGAACACGGGAAAGGCGGGCCCCTTATTTCTCCTCATAAGCAAAGGTGTTTAGAAACTGCTGGGCCCGCTGGGTTTGGGGCGACTGGAAGAAGGCCTTGGGCGGCCCCTCCTCCCGGATCCCTCCCCCTTCCAGGAATATCACCCTGTCCCCCACAGCCTGGGCAAAGCCCATCTCATGGGTGACGATGGCCATGGTCATGCCCTGGCGGGCCAGGTCCAGCACCACCCCCAGCACCTCCCGCACCATCTCCGGATCCAGGGCGGCGGTGATTTCGTCCAGCAGCAGAATCTCCGGCTGCATGAGCATGGCCCGCACAATGGCCACCCGTTGCTTCTGCCCTCCGGAAAGCTGACGGGGCAACGCCTTCTCCTTCTCCAGCAGGCCCACCCGCTCCAGGGCGGCCCGTGCCCGGGGAAGCACCTCTGCCCGGGGGAGCCCCAGGGCCTTTACCGGGCCCAGGAGCAGGTTTTCCATCACTTTCATGTGGGGAAAGAGGTCATAGCTTTGAAACACCATGCCCACGCGCCTGCGGATCTGGTGCAGCTCCTTGCTTGTGCCGCTGATCAGCTCCCCCCGCAGAAGAATCTCCCCGGAATCGATGGGTTCCAAACCGTTGACGCAGCGCAGCAGCGTGCTTTTGCCGCAGCCGGAGGGGCCGATGATGACCACCACCTCCCCCTGCTTCACACTGAGGGACACGCCATCCAACACCCGCGTACCCTCAAAGGCCTTCACCAGGCTGCGAATTTCCAGAACCTTATCGCTCATGGGCATCTCTTCCTCTCATTGCCATTTGCGCTCCAGCCTGCCCGCCAGCAGGGAAACGGGCCAGCACACCAAGAAGTACAGGCCAAAGATCACCCCGTACATCCACAGGGCGGCGGTTGGCACATCGTAGCGGGCGGCCTCGATGATCTGCTGCCCCACCTTGAGCACCTCGATCACGCCGATGAGGGTCACCAAGGAGGTGGTCTTGATCATCCGGGTCGCCAGGTTGATGGCCTGGGGCAGCAGGCGGCGCAAGGTTTGGGGGATGAGAACGTAGCGGTAGATCTGCCCTTTGGTGAGCCCCAGGGCCGCGCCGCTTTCATACTGCTGCCTGGGCAACGAGGTAAGGGCCCCCCGCACCAAATCCCCCATCTCCCCGGCCCCCCAGAAGGTGAACACGATCACGGCGGCGGCCTCTCCGGAAAGCTGAATGGCAAAGGCCTTAGCCAGCCCGAAGTAGCACAGGAACAGCAGCACCAATTGAGGCACGATGCGGATGATTTCCAGATAGGCCCGGCAGACGGCTCGCACCAACGGGTTTTTCAGCGTCATCACCATGCCCACCAGCACCCCCAGCGCCACGGACAGGGCGATGGAGGTGAGCGAAAGCTGAAGGGTGACCCCCAGCCCCTGGGCCAGCCGCAGCAGATTTCTCCCCTTAAAGAGCAGCCCCAGCTCCATGCCCGGCATAGCGCAGCCTCCTTTCCAGCCAGGAGAAGGCCGCCGAGATGGGCAGCAGCAGCGCCAAATAGGCCGCCACCAGCATCCATAGCGCCTCGTCCGTCTTGTAATACATGCCGATGAGGTCCTTGGCAACATACATCAGATCCGCCAGGGCCACAGCGCTCAGAACGCTGGTCTCCTTGACCAGAAAGATCACGTTGGCGCACAGGGCCGGGACGGCGGCGCTAAGGGCCTGGGGCAGCACCACGTAGCGGATGTTTTGCAGCGGGGTAAGGCCGATGCAGGCTCCGGCCTCCTTCTGGGCGGGCTCCACCGCCTCCAGGCCGCTGCGCAAGGCCTCCGCCATGTACGCGCCGCCCAAAAAGGTAAGGCCCACCACGGCGCAGGTTTCCGCGGTGAGCTTCACCCCGGCCTTGGGCAAGCCAAAGTATAAAAAGAAGAGCTGCACCAGCAGCGGCGTATTGCGGGCCAGCTGAATGTACGCCCCCGCGATCCTTCGCAGGACCGGAAGCCGGAAGTATTGCGCCAAACTGCACATAAGCCCCACCCCCAAAGACAGGGCGATGCCCTGGCAGGCGATGCGCAAGGTCAGCCCCGCAGCCTGGACGTACAGGGGCGCGAAGCGCGCCATAAAGCTCCAATCCATGGTATCCTCTTTTCTCTGGATAGATAGGCTACCGGCGGAACTCCTCCGCCAGCCTCCCAAGGGCGGTGGAGAGCGTGGCCTTGGGACAGGCCATGTTGAGCCGCTGAAAGCCCTCCCCCTGGGGGCCGAACATCGTGCCGCTATCCAGCCAGAGCCCCGCCCCCTGAACGATCCGCCGGTCCAGCTCCTCCTGGGGCAGGCCGTAGGCGGAGAAATCCAGCCAGAGCAAATAGGTGCCCTGGGGCTCCACCAGGCGCACCTTGGGCAGCTTCTCCGCCAGAAAGCTCCGGATGAGGCGCAGGTTCTCCCCCAGGTAGGCCAGCAGCCCCTCCAGCCAGGGGCCTCCCTTTTGGTACGCGCTTTGGCAGGCGGCCAGGCCCAGCGTGTTCAGCTGGCTGTAGCCGGAGCGGGCGATCTCCTCCTGGAGAAGGCGGCGCAGCCCGGCGTTTTTCACAATGAGGTTGGCTACCTGCAGCCCCGCCAGGTTGAAGGTCTTGCTGGGGGCGGTGGCTATCACGGCGTTTTCATTCACCAAGGCGAAGCTGGTATGGACATGGCCGGGATAGATGAAGTCGCAATGGATTTCGTCGGAGAGCACATCTACGCCATGGCGCCGGCAGATGGCGTTCATGGCTTCCAGCTCGCTGCGCGTCCACACCCGGCCCACCGGGTTATGGGGACTGCACAGCAAAAAGAGCTTCACATGCTGCTCCCGGACCTTCCTTTCAAAGTCCTCCAAATTCAGCCCATAGGCCTGATCCCGGTATGCCAGGGGATTTTCCACCACCCGGCGGCCATTGTCCCGGATCACCTGGTAGAAGGGGTAGTATACCGGGGGCTGGATCAGCACCCCGTCCCCGGGCCGGGTAAAGGCCCGTACCGCCTGGGCCAAGGCGAACACCACCCCGGGGGTCTTGACCACGTCCCGGCGGGTGAAGGAGAGGCCGTAGCGGCTGGAGAACCAGCCGATGAGCGCCTCATAGTAAGGCTCCTTGGGGGCGGTGTACCCGAAAATGCCATGGGCGGCGGCCTTTTGCAGGTCCGCCAGCACCTGGGGCGGGGCGGGAAAGTCCATATCCGCCACCCACAGCGGAAGCAGCCCCTGTGGCATGCCCCTTTCCTCGGCAAAATCGTATTTCAGAGAGTTGGTGCCATAGCGGTCCACAGGGGCGTCAAAATCATATGTCATACCATGGCCTCCTCCAAATCCGCAATCAAGTCCGCCACATCCTCCACCCCTACGGACAGGCGCAGCAAGCGGTCCGTAATGCCCAAGCGCTCCCGCACCTCTATGGGTACGTCCCCATGGGTCTGCAAAGCCGGATAGGTGAGCAAGGTTTCCACCCCGCCCAGGCTTTCCGCGAAAAGGATGAGGTTCACGCCCCGCAGCATCCGCCGGGCGGTTTCGGCGCTGTCCACCTCAAAGGAGATCATGCCGCCAAAGCCTCCGGTCTGCTTCAGGGACACGGCGTAGCCGGGATGATCCTCCAGGCCGGGGTAGTATACCTTGCGCACCTTGGGCTGGGTCCGAAGCCACCGGGCGATGCGCAGCGCATTCTCCTGAATCCGGTCCATGCGCAGGGCCAGGGTTTTCAGCCCCCGCTGGATCAAAAAGGAGTCCCAGGGGGCCAGGCAGGACCCGGTGGTCTTGTACAAAAAGCGAAGGCGCTCCGCCACGTCCTGCCGGGCGGACACCAAAAAGCCCGCCAGGGTATCGTTATGGCCTCCCAGGTACTTGGTGCCGCTGTGAAGCGCCACGTCCGCCCCCATTTCCAGCGGGCGCTGGAAATACGGCGTAAGAAAGGTATTATCCACCACCAAGAGCAAATCCTTCCGCCGGGCTACCTCCGCCATGGCGCGGATGTCTGTCACCTGCATCATGGGATTGGTGGGAGTCTCCACAAAAATGGCCCGGGTGTTCTCCCCCAGGGAGGCCCGCACCGCCGGGAGGTCCCCGGTGTTCACAAAGTCCACGGTTATGCCGTTTTTGCCCAGCACATGGGTGAAGAGCCGCACGGAGCCGCCGTAGAGGTCCTCGGAGGCCACCAGATGATCCCCCGGGGCGAAGAGCTCCATCAAAGTCGCCAGCGCCGCCATGCCGGTGGAGAAGGCCAGCGCGTCCACACCGCCCTCCAGGGCCGCCACGGTCTTTTCCAAGGCCTCCCGGGTGGGATTTTGCAGCCGGGAATAATCATACCCTGTGCTCTGCTCCACGTCCGGATGGGCAAAGGTGGCCGACTGGTAGACGGGGACCGTCACGGCCCCCGTGGTATTGTGACCATCCCGCGCTCCGTGGACGCACAGGGTACGGAGTGAGGGAACCCGGTTTTGAGAAAGAGAACCGCCCTTTGCAGATGCTGCCATTGGCTCACCCTCCCGGCAGATAAATATATTATTCAGATATGTATTATATGTTATTGTTGGAAGAATTGCAATCCCCTTTTCATGGGAAGCAAACCCCTCTCAATGGATCTTCCGCGCAGCCTCCGGGGCAGCGTCAAAGAAGCGCCGCCCGCAGACCGGGGCGGCGCCTTCGGCTATGGCGCATGGATGATGGCGGCTCCGCCTCTGGAAAAGACTAGGGCGGGGCAGGCATGCGGGGAACGGGGAACTGGCATGCGCCCACCATCGTGCCAGCCGCCCCAGGGAGAGGAAGAATCCCGACGCGGGCCTCCGCCGTCCGCCTCCAGGAGGCCTGTGCCCTATACTCCGGTACTTTCCGCCAAGCCGGTAACGAGATTTTCCAGGGGCTGCCGCGGGCTTGCGCGCTGTCCTCCGGGGTTTGCCGCCGCGCACGGAGCATGACAGCCCTTCTCTTTTCCCGTACCGTTTCGCAGGGCCGTCCCCTCCTTTATGGCGCGCTTTCCTTGGGAACATAGGCCTCGCCAAAGCCAAAGATGTGGAATACCTCCCCTGATGTAGCGTTCAGCATAAAGTTGATTTCTCCATAGGTAGTGCCGTAAGGGCCCGCCTGTGGATCATTATCGATCAGCACGATCAGCCAGTAAGGCTCTGTGGTCAACGCGCTATGGTCTGGAATCGCGGGGCAATACATGGGGATGGTATCGTAGCCGGCGAGCTTCTCCGGGATGATTTGCCCATGGTTCCTGGCCGTTTCCCATGCAATCCGAATGGCCTCATCCTCCGGAATGGCATCTGGATCCGGCAGGCTGAACCGGTCTGGCAGATATAAGGCGCGCTCCTCATGGCTCCAATAGAAATGATGGCCCTTTGTGTCGTACAGGGCAGCCCGTTCCCGCTGCTGCTCCGGCGTGATTTCCATGCCCGCCACACGCTGAGCGGGCGTTTCATACCCCGCTTCAGGATCGGCAACCACCTCTCCGGTTTGGGGGTCAACCACGGCAGAATATCCGGACTCCCCCTTATGCCCGCCATCCGGGTGCGGGGGATAGAAGGTTATGAGCCATTTGCCTTTGGTATTCAGGCTTGGGATCGCATAGAACTCCGCTCCCGCTTTATAGGCCGCAAGCTCTGCCGGATCAAACTCATAGGCCTCCGCAATGGCGTCAAACGCGATTTTCTCCGCCTCCCCTTGGGATAATCCATCCCCCGTTGGCATGATTGGGTTTGCCACATGATCCGCCTCTGCCCCCAGCGTTCCTTTTTCACGGAGCAGGTCGGTATACCATGCCTTATCCTCGGGCGACCAATGCCCCATGGGACCCTTGACTGTTTCCAGGATGGAAGTGAGCGAAACAACATCTTCCCGCACAGGGCCCCAAGCAAGGATAATTTCCGTTGCCAAGGCCGAAGCCGCCGCGTCCTCAAGCGTCCCAGAGAGCAAGGTTTTCACTCTGTCATCCTCAGGCATCGCCCCGCTTTCCACCAGCATCCTCACCAGCGCGATGCGGTCTTCCGCAATCCAGATATCATAGCGCCCTTTCTCGGCCTCCATGTCGGCAATCTTGACGGCGTATTCGTTGAAATGGACGATGGCCAGCGCGGTTACGGCGGCCAATATCAGCACCACAGCCACTATCAATCCAACGGATAGTTTCTTTTTCACCACAACTTCCCCCTTGCTTTGCAATGTCCTCAAGTGGGCTGAAATGCCTTGCGAAAAGGAGTCCGGGGTTTTCCTGAAGGCTTTGTCAAAATCCATCATGCAAGGTCACTCCTTTCCCGGATAAGGCCACCCTCAGCAACCCTCTCGCCTTGGACATACGCCACTTGACAGTTCCCGCGGGGATTTTCAGCATCCCCGCGATTTCCTTCACTGAGAATCCTTCCATGTAATGGAGCAAAACCGGCAGCCGAAGACTATCCGGCAATCTATCCAGCGCGTTTCTCAAGAAAGGATCGGGCGGCGGTTGAAACGAGACCGGATCAACCTCCTCCACAAGGGTCTCCCTTTTTGCTTTTCGCCGCATGCTATAGCATTCGTTGATTACAATGCGCAAAAGCCACGGGCGAAAAGCTTCCGGATTTACCCTGTGCCGGTGGGCCCAGGCCTTTGTCAGCGCATTTTGAACAGCGTCCAGGCTATCCTGGTCTTTCCCCATGATGCTGAAGGCGGTGCGGTACAGCGTGCGCTCATGGGCCTGTACCTGTTCCACAAAGGTCCTCTCGTCTATCAATTCACAACCCACCCTTGACTGGTATTGCAATCCCATCATACTATAAACGCTCAACAAGAGGGATTGGTTGGCGCTTTTGGAAACTTACCCATGGAACCGTACATTCCCGCTGCCCGTTTGTGCCTTATGGGTGCTTGCTCCGGCAGGCTGCCAGCGGGAACAAACAGATTCCTTGGCGGTATCCTTCGCCCCCGCAGGGCGCTCTTTTGCGCTCATCTCGCTTCGGGGAATTTTCGGGTAGGATGAGGGAATAACGGCATGGCAGATACCGCAACATCTGTTGGAAGATTCCGCAGGATTCTATGCGGGGTACTGTTGGTTTTCATTGGGGCGGTACAGTGCGGGCTGTGATTCTCAAAACAGAAAATACCGCCCCTGAACTTCAAGGCGGTATGCTATGTCATGGGATGGCGCATGTTTGATTTTCGGCCTTTCCATCAAGGCTTGTACGCATTTCCCTACGATAACCGAAGCCCAGGGCCCATGGCAGGCCTGGGCAGAAATACGGCATGCCAGGAAAAGACCGCCGCTTTCAGCGCAGGCCCTGGCCGCGCCGGGCAGCTTCTCCTTGGGATCAGGCCATCTGGCCACCGGGGGCTTTGTTTCTGGCTCTCTCATAATAAAACATATACTGCTGCAGGACGCCTGCATAAGGCTGGTATTGCTGGATGGGAAAGCTGCCTGCGTATTGCTCCCGGAGAATCCGCTTGATCCACGTGTCAACGGGAAATGCCTCCTTATGGCCAAGGCCGAACAGGCAGATGCAATCCGCCACCTTTTCCCCGATGCCGTTGTAGCTCTGAAAATACATCCTCGCCTGGGCATAGTCCCCATGGCCCCGGGGCCCGGAGCCTCCATCCCGGAGAAAGCGGACCGCCGCTTCCCAAAGATACTGGGCGCGGTAGCCAAGGCCGCAGTCCGACAAGGTCTTCGGGGAGCCGGAGGCGATCTGCTCCGCCGTGGGAAAATCCCCGAAGGCATCGCAAAGCCGCCGGATGGTCGTTTTGATCCTGGGAATGTTGTTGTTCTGGCTGATGAGGAAGCTGACCAGGGTCTCCCAGGGTTCCTGGCGCAGGATGCGGATTCCCTGGGCAGCCTGGCCCGCCGCCATCAAATAGCCGTCCTGGGGATCGATGCTTCGGACGATGGCCTCATAATCCGTATCCATGTCAAAATAAGGCACCCAGAGCTGTTCCCATTCCTCGGCGGTGCAGCGGGCCTCCAGGGCGTCCGGGGCGGTCTGGGCAATGTCCAACACCTTGCCAAAGGCGGGAATCCGGTATTGGTTCCCGCCCAGGCATTCCCAGCGGAAGCATTGCCCGCTGGCGGCGATTTTCTCCAAATCAAAAAAGCTGCTGTCGATTCTCATTTGCATTCCTCCGGTCCCATGGAAGGGGCGCTGGAGCGAAGCCCATCCCCCAAAAGCATCGGACCCTATGCCCTCCTTCGGCGGCCACGGCCGGGGACGGCGGTGATTTTCTTTCTCAAGCCACAAGCTGACGCCGCTTTCCGGCGGCGTCAGCTTGTGGCATTTTCCTAGATTGGCATATCCAGGGACTTTTTACTGTACCTTTTGTCCGCAGGAGCCGCAGAACTTCGAGCCGGGAGCCAGAGACGCGCCGCAGGCGGCACAGGACGTGGGAGCCGCCACAGCCTGGGTGGCCCCGCACTCCGGGCAGAACCGGCTGCCGGTGGGGATGGCGTGCCCGCAGGACACGCAAGGCGTGGTGGCCTGGGCCGGAGCGGGTTGCGCGGCGGGGGCCATGCCCGCGCCCATGCTCTGGGTAAAGAGCTGGCCCATGGCGGCCCCGGCTCCCATGCCGACGCCCATGCCCGCCATGCCGCCGGAGGGGTTGTTGGCGGCTTCCCGCAGGGCTTCCGCGGCCTGGTATTGGGTGTATTTGTTCAAATCACCCACCACGCCCATGGAGGTGCGCTTGTCAATGGACTTCTCCACTTCCTCCGGCAGGCTGATGTTCTCGATCACGAAGCTGGTCAGGGTCAGGCCCAGGGCCTCCACCTTGGGGTTCAGGGCTCCCAGGGCGTACTGGCTGAGCTCGTCATAGTTGGCCGCCAGGTCCAAGGCGGGAATCTTGCTCTGGGCAATGGCGTCGCTGAGGCCCGACACCAGGGTGCGGGTGATCTGGCCTTCCACGCCCTCCACGGTGAACAGGCCGCTGGTACCGAACACCTCTTTGAGGAAGGTGGTGGGGTCCTTCACCTTGAAGGAGTAGATGCCGAAGGCCCGGATGCGGATCATGCCGAACTCCGAATCCCGCATCATCACGGGATTGCTGGTACCCCACTTGATGTCCAGGAACTGCTTGGTGTTCACGAAGTACAAATCGCTTTTGAAGGGGGACTTAAAGCCGAATTTCCAGCTTTTCAGCGCGGTGAGAATCGGCATGTTTTGGGTGGTGAGCTCGTAGCGGCCGGGCTGGAACACGTCGGCCAGCTGGCCTTCGTTCACGAAGACCGCCACCTGGCTCTCCCGCACGGTGAGTTGAGCCCCCATCATGATCTCTTTCCCGTTCA
Source organism: Candidatus Limiplasma sp. (assembly GCA_034927815.1). Lineage (GTDB taxonomy): Bacteria > Bacillota > Clostridia > Christensenellales > Aristaeellaceae > Limiplasma. The sequence continues at coordinate 26,689 of JAYFPK010000043.1, read as the reverse complement.
TGTCGTAACGGTATACCATGGTATCCTGGCTGTCGTCCGTCCATTCGATTACGTCGATGAATTGGCTGTTGATGATGTTCTTGATCAAACCCATGATGAAAGCTCCTTTCGTTTTGAAAACATCGCCTGGAATGATAGGGTCAGAGCTGGTGCTCTTCCGCCGCAAAGGCGGTCAATGAGGCCAGGGTTTTGATATCTATCAAAGTCATTGATAAACCAAGATAATGCTCAATTTGCTGCGTGGTTTCTTCAATATACTCCAGAGCTCCCTGGGCTGTCAACTCCGCTTTTTCCCGCTTTCCGGGCCTGGCGGAAACCATCACCCGCACCTCCTGGGGGGAGATCACCGCCACGTGGAGCTTCATGTGGTCATGCTCCCCGCCGAAGAAGTTCCGAAGGGCCACCTCCAGCCGCTCGCTTCCGTAATGCCAGCGCTCGGTGATAAAGTGATCCCCCGGGGCTATGGACAGCCGGGCGCACAGGAAAGGTCCCTCCATCCTGTCGGTGCAGCGGAGCATACGGTGATGGGAGAGGATATGCGTCCGGGTGGGGGCCATGCCGCTGAGCAGCCTTTTCATCCAGCGCTCCTGGATGAGCTTGAGGCGGTATTCCTCGTCATACTCGTCATCGGAATCATCCGCGTGAAGCTGGTTGAGTACCTGGTACACCTCCCGCAAAATCCCCCATTGTTCCTCGGCATTATCCGCAATTTCAAAAATCGGCATCAGGGGATAGCGTTCGTCCAAATAGGCCTCCAAGGGGGCGAACTCCGGGTCCTTGTCTACGGCAATCGCGTCAATATGGCGCTCTTGCATGCACTCTTGCGCGCCGTTCACCGTATTGCGCAAACGGGGGGGCTTGTACCCCATGGCTTCCCAGCCCTCCATGGAGGCAAACATCTCCTCAACTTGTGGCTCTTTGGTGACGATCAGCAGTCTGTACACATACAACCCTCCATGCCCTGTGAAATGGGTCCGACCTCCATTATACTCATAAAATATAGAAATTTCAATGATATACAGAATTTGTGTATGAATTGTGTCGGAAACACACAATCCGTGGACGAACACCTCCTTAAGCGGCACCGGCGGGCAGGTCGATATGCAGCTCCCCAGCCACCTCCACCAGAATATCCAAGGCCTGGGCGATCTGCTCCGGCTTATGCTCGCTGATGACGCAAAAGCGCAGCCTCGCCTTGTTCTTGGGAACGGCGGGGTACACGGCGGGGGGCACGAAAACCCCTCTTTCCCGCAGCTTGTTGCTCAGCAGGAAGGCGTCCTCATCCTTGCCCACCATCACCGGCACGATGGCGGTATGCCCGGCCAGGCAGATGTTGAGCTTACGCTTGTAGGCCTCCTGGACAAAGGTATCGATGTTGCGCTTCATATCCGCCCTGATGGCGGGGTTGTTCCTGAGCAGGCGGATGGAGCACAGCGCGGCGGCGGCCAGGGGCGGCGAGATGCCCACGCTGAACACAAAGCCGGGCAGGTTGTAGCGCAGGTACTCGATGATGGCTTTGGGCCCGGCCAGGTAGCCTCCGCAAGCCCCCAGGCCCTTGGAGAGGGTGCCCATTTTGATATCGATATCGTCGGGCTCAAGGTGGAAGTACTCGTCCACGCCGCCCCCGGTTTCCCCAATCACGCAGGCGCTATGGGCCTCGTCCACCATCAGGAAGCACCCGTATTTCTTTTTCAACTCCACAAACTTGGGCACCGGCGCGATATCCCCGTCCATGCTGTAGGCGCCCTCAATGATGATCAGCACCTTTTCATAGCGGTTGCGCTGGGCCCGCAAAATGCCCTCCAGGGCCTCGTAATCGTTAGGGGGGAAGGGCTTGGCCGTAGCCAAGCTCAACCGGCAGCCCTGCTCCACGGAGTTGTGGGCCAGGGCGTCGAACACGATCAAATCGTTCTTTCCGCAGAAGTTGCCCACCGCGGTTACGTTGGTGGAATGCCCGCCCACCAGCACCAACGCGCTTTCAGCGTGCTTCCACTGGGCCACTTCCCGCTCCAGCTCCTGATACAGGGACTTTTCCCCCGCCAGCAGGCGGCTGCCGCTGGCGCTGGTGCCGTACTGGTCGATGGCCTGCTTGGCGGCCTCCATCACCTCGGGCCGCCCGCTCATGCCCACGTAGTTGTAGCTGCCGAAATTAAGCACTTCCTGGCCCGCCATCAGGCTCTTGTCCTTCAGGGCGGAGTCGTGGCAGACGAAGTAGGGATTCTCCATGCCGCTTTCCATGAGGCCTTCCATGCGCTTTTGGAAGGCTTGAAACTCCGGCGCGTCCTCAAAGCGGACAACGGGAATCACCTCTTCCTCCCCGGAGCGGGCCGCCTCCTTCTCATAGGCCACGTTGCCATTGATCTTGTCATAGAGCAAGGCGCTCAGGTCGTTCACGGTGGTGCAGCGGCCGTACTCCTCCACGGGGATCACCACGTTGAAGAGCTCCTCCCCCTTCAGGGAGATGGAGAGCACCTGAAGGCTGTCTCCCCCCAACTCATCCACAAAATGGGCGTCGTCCCGCAGCTCCTCCTGGGAGAGTTCCAGAGCCTGGGCGTAGAGGAGGCGCACCTTTTGCTTGATCTCCTCCATTTGCAGATCCGTAGGCCGCACTTCCTTGACCTGGAGCTCCGCAACCGGGGCGGCCACGGGCGCGGCGCCGCCCCCGGCAAGGCTCAGGTCCCGATAGGCCAGCTTCTTGCCCTCGATTCCCTGCTTCAGCTCGATCCGCTTGACCTTGATGCCGTTCACCAGCGGCAGCCGCTCCGGGGTGACCAGCACCCGGGAGAGGCGCTTCATGGTGGGAAGCTTGCTGTTGAGGGCCATCACTTTTTTCAGCAGGGCCTCCAGGAAGGCGTCGTCCTTGTAATGCTCCCCTACGTTGAGCACCAAGGTGATATCCTCGTATTTCTGGTTCTTGCCGGGCTTTTTCACCCCCAGCACCGTCATCTGGTCCACGCCCTCCAGGGCGGAGAACACATCCTCCAGCTCGTCCGGGTACACGTTCTCCCCGGATTCGTTGATAATCACATCCTTGCAGCGGCCCTCGATGAACACCCGCCCGTCCTTTACCAGGCGCACGATGTCCCCGGTGGGATACCAGCCGCCCTCCAGCACGTCCGGCGGCAGAAGCTGCCCGTCCACCAGGCGGCCCGTATGAATGGACGCGCCCCGGATCAGCATCTCCCCCCGGCGGCCCGTGGCGTCGGTCTGGCGCAGGCGGTACTGCACATTGCTCAGGGGCTTGCCCACGCAGCCGGATATCCGCTTGCGCAGGTTCATGGTCATCTCCACGCTGGTGACGGCGGTTTCGGTCATGCCAAAGCCGCACACGGTGTAATAACCCAGGGCGTTCAGCAGCCTCAAATGCTCGGTGGGGGTATGGCTGCCCCCCAAAATGATCACCCGGAGCTGGCTGCCCAGGGCCTTCTCCACCACGCTTTTGAAAAGCACCTTCTCCGCCAGCCACAGGCCGGCGGTGGGGGCCACGCTCTGCACCCCCAGGCTGATTCCCTTCATGGCGGCGAACAGCCCGCGCTTGAGCCCGCTTTCCTTGGCCAGCTTCTTGCGGAGGGTGATGCACAGGTTGTTGGCCAGCAAGGGCACGGTGATCATCATCTCCACCCGGCAGCGGCGGGCGGTCTCCACGATGGTGGTGGGAGCGCGGTCCTTCAGGTATATGTTGGTATAGCCCAAAAAGCCCACCCACAGCAAGTTGGCGATGAAGCCCAGCACATGGTGGTAGGGCAAAAACGCCAGGACCCGCATGCTCCGGTTGTCGATGAGGCGCTTGTTTTCCTGGTAGATCAGCTGGGAGCTGAGCACCTGCTCGGCGATGGCCCTGCCCTCATACACAAAAACGCGGCTGGTGCTGGTGGTTCCGCTGGTGCAAAGGGCGACGTTGTCCGCGTAATCCGGGATGAAGTCCTGAACCTGGGGAGCGGCGAACAGCGCCGAAGTCTCAATGATCCGTACGCCCTCCAGCTTGCGGGGCTTCTGGGTGATGAGCACATCGCTGCCCGCCTGCTTCAGGAGGTAGGCGATCATCTCGTCCGGCAGCGCCGCGTCCAGGAGTATCGCGTTGTACCCGGCCTGGATGAGCCCCCAAAAGGTGGGGAACCACTCCTTGCAGGTGTCCAGGGAAATCCCCACAAAGCTTCTGCGCTTTTCGGGCCCGATGGCGTTTTGCAAATACGCGGCGTAGTTCCGCGTCCATTCCCGGTATTGGGCAAAGGTGACGATGCGCTCCTGATCCTCCACCAGCTCCATGGCGGCGGCGGCGTCCTCATAAGAACAGGTCAATTCAAACAGGTTGCGCAAACTCATATCCTGGCGCAGAGCCTGGCTCTTTTTCATGATATCATAGATCGCCATGGTTTTCCTCATCCCTTCTTGACATAATAGGCGCGCAGCACGGCAAAAAACCAGCGGGGAGGCAGCAGCCCATGAAGCCAGCACGCGGCCCGCTGATCCAGCCGGGCCACCCGCAGATGAAAGCGCGGCCTGGGGCGGCTGACCTGGCGGACCACCTTGCGGCCCAGGGCCTGGGGAGAAAGCCCCCCCGCCTCGTCCCGGTGGATGGTTTCGCATGCGCTGGCGTATTCCGTGGCATAGGCTCCTTGGAGGCCGTCCAGGGCAAGCCGGTACGCCTGGCTTCCCCCCTGGTGGTCCCCAGGCTGCACCACGCAGACCGAAATCCCGAAGGGCTTCGTCTCCATGGCCAGGCATTGGGCATAGCCCTCGATGGCGTGCTTGCTGGCGGTGTAGGCGCTTTGGAAGGGAACGCCGATCACCCCGTTGAGGGATGAAAACAAAACCAGCTTTCCAAAGCCCTGACGGCGCATGACAGGCAACACCTTGCCCACCATGCGGGTCATGCCCAGAAAGTTGGTCTGCATCACCCGCTCATAGCGGTCCGTTTCCGTTTCTTCGCAAGGCCCCAGAGACAACAGCCCGGCGGCATAGCAGAGCACATCCACCCGGCTGCTCAACGCCAGCGCCTCCCTGGCGAAGGCCTCGCAGCTTTCCTCGTTGGTTACGTCCAAGGGCAGGCGGTGCAGCCCGTCCTCCTCCTTTTGCGGCGCGGCAAAGGAGCGCGCTCCCGCCACCACCAGCCACCCGGCCCTGGCGAATGCCAATGCAGTCGCCAAGCCCAGGCCGCTGGATGCGCCAAGGATCCAAGCGGTCCCTTTTCTGTTCACTTCGTCCTCCTGCAATAAGTGCGGTAAAAAAAGTAAATAAATAAAACAGCATCAGTATACAGCAAAGCGGGTGCTGTTGCAAGGGCTTGGACCGGAACGGGGCCGCTCCATCCCGCCCCCATATATTTGCGTTTTTTTCACAAAGTGGTTCCATTCCCCTTCCCTTCGTGTTATACTGCCAGCAGAGGGGAAGACTGTAAGCGTTCGTGGGTTCACGCCCATTCCCGCCAACAAGCTCCCTTCCGACGATTCCGTTTGACAGCCGAGAATTTTTCAAGGCTGGAGAGAGGAGGATGACCATGAGGTTTTGTTGTGATGGCAGCTAACGCCCGTTAGGCTGCTTTTTTGATGGTTTATTATTAAGGAGGAACCGCAATGGAACCGGAACGCCTGGGCTTTATCGGCATTGTGCTGGAGCGGGAGAAGCACGCCTCTTTGGTGAACGCCGTGATCTCCCAGCACGCCTCTTTGGTACGGGCCCGCATGGGCGTGCCGGACGCCGCCTCCGGCGCGTCGGTCATCGGGCTGATCGTGCAGGGGGACAACCGGGCCATCGGCAGCCTCACCGCCAAGCTGGGCAACATCAAGGGCGTTCAGGTGAAAAGCGCCCTCGTCCAGGGGAAGGCCCCGGAGGCCGCGCCCCCGGACCCTTCCCAACATGACTAAGGAGATTGATTTTGCTATGAAGAAAAACGTATTGTGGATCACCCAGACGGCCATTGCCATCGCCTTGCTCATCGTCATGCAGGCCGTTACCGCCTCCATGGGGCAGCTGGTCACAGGCTCCATCGTGAATCTGATTCTCATTGTTTCCGTCATGATCTTCGGCCTGGCCTCAGGGCTGGCCGTCAGCGCCCTGTCCCCCATCTTTGCCAAGCTGCTGGGCATTGGCCCCCTTTGGGAGCTCATTCCCTTCATCATGCTGGGTAACATGGTGCTGGTGCTGCTGTGGCACCTCATTGCCAAGCGCACCTTTGCCAAAGAGCCGATTCCCGCCGTTACCGCGGCGGTCATCGCCGCCGTGGCCAAGTTTCTGACCCTGTACGTGACCATTGTGCTCATCGCTGTTCCCCTGCTGCTGAACCCCGCCAAGACCATCTCCACCATCTTCTCCCTTCCCCAGCTGGTGACCGCCCTCATTGGCGGCGCGGTGGCCCTGGTGATCCTTCCGCTGCTGAAAAAAGCCCTTCCGAAACGCGCCTGATAAACCGGTTATTTTATGCTAGGCAAAGGCCCCCGGGAACCTTGCGGTTCCCGGGGGCCTTTGCTATGCGCCTTTGGTTACTGGGCGGCCCGCTTCAAGGTGGCCTGCCAGCCCAAATCGATGGCTTTTTGATGGGAGGTGGCATAGGGCCCGATGGACTTCACCTGCTCCTCGGTGCGGGGGAAGTGGATGCACAGATGCCCGTTAAAGTTCGTGCCCTTCCTATGATGGGTTCCGTGGGGCGTGTTATGGGTGGAGGCCATGTACACGCTGCCATCGCTGAACACCACCCACACCGCCTTGGGATTCCATGTGGTGATGCCCCCAAAGGCCCGGTTCATATTGGCGGTATCATTGGCGGTCATAGGCTCGCCGTCGGCATGGGCCCCGACGCTGAAGACATTCACCTGCCAGCTAAGGCCGGTTACAAAGTCATAAATGGTCACGTTGGGATAGAGCCTGATGCGGGACCTGACCTCGGTATACCAGTTGGCATAGCGCACGTTTCCCGGGCTGGGCGCGCCGGTCAGGTTCAGCGGGGCCGCGGGGGTGTTGGGCGCGGCGGAGGCCGCCTGCTTGGCGGAGGTGCTGTTCAGCTTCGCCAGGGTCATGTTTCCGGCGATGCCGTCCGCGGTGAGGTTGTTGCGCTTTTGGAACTCCATCAAAGCCATGCTGGTCTTGGAGCCAAACTTGCCGTCCGCCGTACCGGATAGGTAGCCCAGGGAGATCAGGCGGGTTTGCAAATCCTTGACGGAGGTGCCGCTCATGCCCTCCTTCAGGGAGGTGGCGGCCTCCACCGTCTTTTTCACCACGGCGGTGGCGTACAGGGCGGCCTGGGTCTTTCCCCCGGCCACGCCGTCCGCAACCAGGTTGTTAGCCCGCTGGAAGGCGATCACCGAGCTCTTGGTGGCCACCCCGAACTTGCCGTCGGCAACGCCGGTCAAATACCCCAGCTCGATCAGGCGGTTTTGCAAGGCGGTCACATCCGCGCCGGTGCTGCCATAGCGCATGCTCACCCCCGGGGTGGTGAGGGCGCTGCCCCGGATCGCGTTATCGCTGTACAGCACGCTTTGGGTGTTGTAGCCCGCCTTGCCGTCCACCGCCAGGTTGTTGGCCTTCTGGAAGGCCCGCACGGCGGTGATGTCATCCTCCAGGTATACGCCGTCCAGCCGGGAGGAATAGTAGCCCAGGTCCATCAAGCGCTGCTGGAGCTGCCTGACGATATCGCCCCGGGAGCCCGCCTTGATCACCACGGTGGTCTCCGGGGTGAGGGGGGCCGGCGTAGCCAAGGGCGGGGGTACGGCGGTGGCGATGGCGCTTTGGGCGTTTTGGGCAAACAGCACGGCCCGGGTCTGAATGCCGCAGACTCCGTCCTCCTTCAAGGCGCTCTTCTTTTGGAATGCCTTGAGGGACTTTACGCTGGCGTCCCCGAACTTGCCGTCCACCTGCCCGGTATAGTAGCCCAAATCCTTTAGCCGCTGCTGTACGATTTTTACGTCCTCCCCCGTATCCCCCGGCCGGACGGTTCCCTTGGGCGGGTTCAGCACGGGCGGGGGCGTGGGGGTGACGATGGTGCCGGCGGACAGCGCCATGGCGCCGAAAAGCCGCTCCTGGGTCCCGGCGTCAGCCTCGCCCGTGACCCGCATGTCGTGCATCTGCTGGAAATCCTTGATGGCCTGCACCGTGGCCTTGTCGCAATTGCCGCTGATGTCGCCGATATAGTAGTTCAGCTCCTTGAGCCTTTCCTGAATCCTTTTCACAGGCTCCCCTACGTTGCCGGATCTGATGGTGAAGCCCGCCACAGGGGGGATGATCTTCAAAATTTTCCGGTAGCCCTGGGGGTTTTTCGGGGTGCCCTCATACAGCAGGAGCTGGAAGCCGGCGTCCGCGATTCCGTCCTGGGGCAAGCCGTTTCTCTTTTTGCACGCGTTCACGGCGGCTTCCGTCTGGGCGCCGTACTTGGAGTCGATCTCTCCCTTGTAATAGGTCAGCTCTGTGAGGGCCTCCTGCAAGGCCTTCACCATGGCCCCGGCGCTTCCCTTTTGCAAAACCGTATACTTCTCCGCATCGGGGCTGGCGGTGGCTCCCGGCTTGGGCGTGGGGGCGGGAATGTTGGCCAGGTTCACATAGGAGCTTACCACAAACCCGGTTTTTCCCTTATATTTCACCCTGGCAAAGCCCGTGGAGGTGAGGCTGAGCACCGTCACCACCTCGTCCCCGGGGATGGAGAGCAGCACATCCGCGGTGGCGTTGTCCGTTTTACGGAGCTTTACCCGCTGGATGGTATTGGTGTCGTAGGGGTATTTGTCCACAGCCACGGGAGCGGGCTGGGAGGACGCCACCGTGGGCCCGGTTTCCGCCGTGTTGGAAACGCCGTCCACATATTCCTTCAAGGCAAAGCCGGTGACGGTTCCCGCCTTGATTTTGTAATAGGAGCCGGAAACCTCCAGAATCGTGACGCTGTCCCCGGCTTGCAAACGCTTGAGCACCACCGCGGAGGAGCTTGCGGCTTTGCGCAAATTCACATTCTCCCCGCAAACGACTTCATAGGGATAGGTAGCGGCTGACGCGGTCCACATCAGGGACGCCAGCCAACAAACGCACAGCAGTCCGGCCACCCAGCGGCTTGTCCTCGCGCCTTGCCTCATCAATATACCCTCCGTTGCCCCAAAGAACTGGCCCTTCCGGCGCTTTGCCCCCTTGGGGGCCAGAAGGCCGAAAAAACATATCATCACCATTTTATGTCAAGTGGATAAAGGTGTCAAGGCGATTGTGTTACAGATATGTAATATTTTCAAAAAAGAACCAAAATTTATGGCTTTCCGGGGATCATCCTGGCCTTTTTGTTCCGGCCGAGCTTCTTGCGCACATAGGCCTCCGCCTCCGGGTAGAGGGCGGGGGGACAGGTGACGACCATCACCTGCCAGAAGCTGGGCCGGAAGAAGAGGAGCTGCCGGGTCTCCCGCCAGCAGCGTACCCGGCGCACATCCTGCCAGCGAATCTCCGCCCTGCGGACCAAGGCGGCCCCCGCCACCGTTCCCTCTTCCCCAGCCAGCTTTTCCACGGCCTGGGAGGAGAGGAAGCGGGCATAGAGCCTGAGGGCCGTGGGGCGCTCCAGATGGGTATCGGCATGCACGCCTTCCTTGTCCAGGGTGAAGTGGACGCTTTCCGGGCCCTGGGCCCAAAACACCAGCAGCATCACCAGCAGCATGGCCCCCAGGGCCGTGACCAGCGTCCAGAAAAAGCCCTGCAAAAACAGCGCCTCAATGCCCCTTCCGCCGCTGAGGGCTCCCTCCAGCAGCAAAACCAGCCCCGCCACGATCCCCAGCACCGGAAGCGCCACCCGCAGCGCCTGGTTCCAGGCAAACCAGTCCCGAACCGGGACCCTTCCCATCCAGAAGGAAAGCCGTTCGTTGGTTTTGCTCAGCTTCCCGGAGCAAAAGGGGCAAGCGTCCCCCAAAGGCACCTCCCGCTTGCATTTGCGGCAATAATTCATCATCATTCCGTTTCCTCCGCCCTTCCGTTTTTCCGGGCGCGCCGGCCGAAAAAACGGACTCTGATTTCCTAGTCCCCCTTCCCACAATGAGCACTTTCTCCTTCTTCCCGTCATAGGATGGGGAGAGAACACCTGGAAAGGAGCATATTGTAATGATACGACCCACCTTCTCCGGCACCGGCCCCTCCGAAAGAATCTGCGCTGAGGAGTACGTAGTGAAAAAAGGCGATAGCTTCTACCTGATCAGCCACAAGCTGGGCGTCCCGCTCCGGGACCTGCTGGCCGCCAACCGGGACATCCACCCCGCCCGCCTGATGGTGGGGGATGTGCTGTGCATCCCCAGGGAGGAGAGCGATACCCCCATCAACGGCACCACCGGGCCAACGGGTGCCACCGGAACCACAGGGGCCACGGGGGCAACCGAGGCCACCGGTACAACGGGCACTACCGGGACGACAGGAACCACCGGAACTACGGGGGCTACCGGGACTACGGGTACTACTGGCACAACCGGAACCACCGGCACCACTGGAACAACGGGTACCACTGGAACAACGGGTACCACCGGGACCACGGGTACCACCGGCGCCACGGGCACAACCGGAACGACAGGAACCACGGGAGCCACCGGGCCCAGCTGTCCCGCGGAGGAGCGGCATACCGTGCAAGCGGGGCAAACCGTGGCCGATCTCCAACTCCGCAACCTGGTAAGCCGCAACACTTTGGTCACCGCCAACCCCAATGTGAACCTGGAGCAGCTCACTCCGGGGCAGGTGCTGTGCATTCCCACGCAAAACATCCCCTGCGCGCTGCCCTCCACCTATACCCTGGGGGAAAACGACACCCTGGAGACCGTGGCGATCCGCTTCAATCTGCCGGTGGCTTCCCTGCTGCGGGCCAATCCTTGCCTGGCTCCCCAGGACTTTGAATGCGGCGTGACCGTGATTCTGCCCTCCTGATCAACCCACCTGATCCAGCAGCCGGCGCACCAGGCGCTGGGTATACTCCCGTACATACTGGGCGTCGGAGAAGACGCTCTCCGGGCTCTTGGGCTCGTCCCCCATAAGCGCCACAAACTGGCTTACCTTCAACCCCAGGGCATCTTGCATGTCCTGATCGCTGCCGCCTTGAGACACCAAATAATAGCATAGGATGGAATCCTGCTGGCCCATCCGGTGGGCCCTGTCCTCCGCCTGGCTGTGCACGGCGGGAGACCAGTCCAATTCCCCAAAGACCACGCAGGTGGCCCGCTGTAAGTTGAGCCCCGCCGCCGCCCGCAGGGAAATACAGCACAGCCCGGTGCGGCCCTCCATAAAGCGCTGAATGGAGCGCTCCTTCTGCGCGGTGGTTTCCCGGCCCGTGATAAAGGCTGGAGAAAAGCCGTGCAGCTCCTTTTTATACAGGTCCATCACCTGGTGATGGTGGGCGAAGAGCAGCACCCGCTCCCCGGCCTCCAGCAAAGCCCGGACAAACTGCGCCACATACGGGGCCTTGGCAATGCCCGTGGCCTGCCGCTCCCCCTGCTCCACTTCCATTTCCATCAGCGCCCGCCGGGAAGCGCTCATCTCCGGCTCCCCCTTGAGCTGGCGCAGCTTCTCCGCCACGGGCTGCATCAACCTTCGGTAGGCCAGATCGTCGCTGTCGATGGGCATGACCAGGCGGCGCTTGGGGGGCAAATCGCTGAGCACGTCCTGCTTGGTGCGGCGGAACATGATCCCCTCCCGGCGCAGGTACTCCCCCAGCAGCTCCGGCTTGGCCACGATCTGGTTGCCATAGCCGTAGCACCACTCCCTGGTGAAGCTGTCATAGTCCCCCAGGAAATGAAAATCCAGAATATTCACCACATTCCAGATCTCCGCGCCCCGGTTGTAAATAGGGGTTCCGCTGAGGCCCACGATGCGTTGGGCATCCCGGGCCAGGAGGCTGGCGGCGGAGTACTTTTCCGTGCCGCTGTGGCGCAGCTCCTGGATTTCGTCAAAGATCACGGTTTCAAAGCCATATCCGGGCAAGGCTTCCTTCCAGCCCCGCAGCAGCAGGTAATGCATGAGGTAGATATCCGCCGGGGGGAGGCCGTAGGGCTTGAGGCCCTTGATGATATGAACGCTCACGGGCCCGCCCTGGGGCTTGCGCAAAAACCGGGCGATCTCGTTCTCCCAGTTGCGCATCAGATGGGCGGGGGCGATGACGACCACCGGGTAGCTCTGGGTGTGGGAGAGCAGCGCCAGGGCTTGCACCGTCTTGCCCAGGCCCATTTCATCCGCCAGCAGGCAGCGCTCGCTGCGCAGCAAAAAGGCCAGCCCCTCCTCCTGGAAGCCGGTGAGCTTTCCTTCAAACACATGGGACGGGGGCGTGATCCGCGTGGGGGCCCGCAGGGCGGCCTCCCGCTTCACCACATACTCCCGGGCCTCAAAGAGCGCCTCCCGCCAGCGCTCCATGTCCTTTTCCTTCACCGCCAGGGGATAGCGGAGCATCAGCCAGTTCAGATCCCCGATGATGCGCCGGTGGGCGCTAAAGCGCGCCTCCCCCCGGCGGTTGGTTTCCGTGCCGGGGAACAGGCGCTTGCAAAGCTCGGTGACCTCAGGATCGGCCCGGACGATCCAGCATTTGCGCTTGGGCTGGTAGGACAGGGTCCCATAGACGCGGCAAGCGGGGTCGTGTTCGCTTTGCGCGCCGCTGCCATCCGCCAGGTAGGGCGGCAGAAAAACCTCCCCTTCGCTGTTCACGGCAACGCCACCCCCCATAACTGCGGCAGGGCCAGAACCTCCAGGGGCTTGCCCCCCAAAATCTTGGGCAGCTTCACGGAGCGCTGGGACACCAAAATCAGAGCGGAGATCCCCTCGCAGGCCGCGTAGCGCAGAAGCTGGCGCTGGAGGATATCGACGGACGGCTTGCCCTTCTTGATCTCAATGCCCACGTCCCCCACCAAATAATCGATGCGGCAGCCCTTGCCGATTCTGGCCTCGTGGGCAAAGGGAAGCCCGGCCTCCGCCAGCCGCTCCTCCACCAGCTTATGAATGTCGATTTCATAGGGAACAAAGGGAGGCCGCATGGCTTGCAAGGCTTCCCACACCGCATCCCGCATCCATGAGCCTCCTTTCGTCCCTTCGTGCCGGATCAGAGCATAATCCGCTTGTTTTCCCGGCTTTCCTTGTACAGCACAAAGCGCCTGCCGATGCACTGCACGCTTTGGGCATGGGTTTCCCGGCAGAGGATCTCGCTGGCTTCCTTGGCGGTGAGCTCGCAGCCGTTTTGCACCGCGCATTTGATCAGCTCCCGGGCCTCCAGGGCGTCGTAGGCTTCCTTCACCGTATGCTCGGTGACGCCTTCCTTGCCGATGTAAAGAATGGTATCCAGGGTGTTGGCCATGCTCCGCAGCAGGGCCCGTTGCTTGCTTGTCAACTCCATCATGGCCGCTCCTTATTCCACAAAGTCAAACTCCATATCCCCGATGCGGATGGTGTCCCCTTCCCCCGCGCCCTTTTCCCGCAGGGCGTCGATGATGCCCTTGTCCCTGAGGGTACGGTGGAACCAGTTCAGGCTTTCCTCGTCATCGAAGTTCACGCTGTCGATGAAGCGCTGCATCGCGCCGCCCTCCACCACGTAGGCGTTGCCCTCCCGGCGGATGGTAAAGCCCTCCTGGGGCATCACCCGCCGCTCCTGCTCCTCTTCCTCGAATATCCGGGGAGGGGGCAATTCCGGCAGCATGGTCACCACGGTATTCAAAAGCGCGTCAAAGCCCTGGTTCATGGCGGCGCTCACCGGGAACGCCTGATAGCCCAGCTTCCCAAAGGCGTCCACCAGCTCCTGGACCCGCTCCTGCTGGGGGATCAAATCGCATTTGTTCAGGATCACTAACTGGGGCCTGCCCTCCGGTTCCCCGTACTTCTCCAGCTCCTGGTTGATGACCGTAAAGTCCTCCAGGGGGTCCCGCTCCTCGCTGCCGGAGGCGTCCACCACATGCAGCAAAAGCCGGGTGCGCTCCACGTGGCGCAGGAAGTGGTGCCCCAGGCCCACGCCCTCGCTGGCCCCCTCCACCAGGCCGGGGATATCCGCCAGCACAAAGTCGTTGTTCTTCCAGCGGACAATGCCCAAATTCGGGGTTAACGTGGTGAAGTGGTAGTTGGCGATTTTGGGCTTGGCGGAGGTTAGCGCGGCCAAAATGGTGCTTTTGCCCACATTGGGAAAGCCCACCAACCCCACGTCCGCAATGGTTTTCAGCTCCAGCCAGAACACCCGGGCCTCGGTTTTGATGCCGGGCTTGGCAAAGTTGGGGGCCTGGCGGGTGGGGGTGGCGAAATGCTGGTTGCCAAAGCCGCCCTGGCCGCCCCGCAGCAGCACCTTTTGGGCCCCGGGCTCGCTCATGTCCGCCACCACGGCATGGTCGTCCTCCCGCAGGAACACCGTGCCCACAGGCACCTTGATGATCAGGTCCTGGCCGTTTTTGCCATGGCACCGGTTGCCCTTGCCATCCACGCCGTTTTCCGCGAAGTATTTGCTATGAAAACGGAAATCCAGCAAGGTATGCATGTTGGGGTCCGCCACAGCGATGACGCTGCCGCCGTTTCCCCCGTCGCCTCCGTCCGGGCCGCCGTTGGGCACGTATTTCTCCCGGTGAAAGGCCACACAGCCGTTTCCACCGTCCCCTGCCTTGGCGCTGATTTTGACTCGATCCACAAAAGATGCCACGATGTCCCTCCATGAGCGGCGGGCTTATTCCGCCGCGATTGTTTTGTTGGTTTCGCCCTTGCCGCTCCTGCGGCTCCTCTTGGGCCCCGCCTCCGCCTTGGCGGCGGCCTTCTCCCCCGCCTTTTCCCCGGACCCATAGGCGCAAAGGGGCCTGAGGCTGCAGCTTTCGCACTGGGGGTTGCGGGCATGGCACACTCTGCGGCCATGGTAGATCAGCCAATGGTGAGCGGATATCCAATCCTGGCGGGGAATGGCCTTTTGGAGCTGCTTTTCCGTCAGCTCCACATTCTTGGCCTTGGCCAGCCCCAGGCGGTTGCTGACCCGGAACACATGGGTATCCACGGCGATGGTGGGCACCCCAAAGGCGTTGGCCAGCACTACGTTGGCGGTCTTTTGCCCCACCCCCGGCAAGGCGGTGAGCTCCTTCATGCTCTGGGGCACCTGGCCCCCGTGCCGCAGGGCGATCTGGCGGCAGGATTCCACAATGTTGCTGGCCTTGCTCTTGAACCCGCAGCTTTTGACCATGGGATACACCTCGTCCACGCTGGCCTCCGCCATGGCCTGCACCGAGGGATACCGGGCGAACAGCTCCGGGGTGACCTTGTTCACCTGCTTGTCCGTACACTGGGCGGAGAGAATGGTCGCCACCAGCGTCTCATAGGGGTTTGAAAAATGCAGTTCCGGTCCCGCCTGGGGGTAGAGCCGCTTGAGCTCCGCCAGGATCTGGGCGCGCTTGGCAGTCATAGGCTGTCTCCTTCTTCGCCGTCCGCTTTGGCCTCCTCCACCTCCGGGGCCGCCGGGGGCCGGTTCAGCTTGCCAAGGCCGCGAAGCACAAGATAAATCACAAGAATGGAAAGGGGGATATCAATGAGATAGGTCAGGGCCCGGGAGCCTACCAGCACCCAATAGCCCTTGGGGACAAAGTAAGTGAGCCAGTAGGAATTAAGGAACAGGTTGCACAGGGCCACGGCGGCGCAGGCCGCGGCCAAGCGCCACAGGCTTGCCTTCCTGCCGTACAGGATCAGGCCGTAGAGCAGGCCCACCAACGCGGCGGTGAGGGTAAAGCCTGGGAAATACGGGCCCGCCGGAAACAGGTGGGCTCCGAAAAAATCCCCCAAAGCGCCCACCACCACAGCCGTGGGGGCTCCGAAATACGCCCCCGCCAGGGCTATGGGCAAGAAGCCCAGGTTAAACTGCTTGGTGGGCAAGGGGATTTGCAACAGGTTCCCCAGCACGATTTGCATCGCCACCAGCAAGGCCCCATAGGCGATCCGCTCGCTGGCGGGACGCCCGGTTTGTTTCATCATCATCGGTTTCTTCCTTCTTCCCCGTTGTATCCGCCCCTGGGCGGCAAGCCCAAGAAGCTCTACCAATCGCAGCCCTCTCCCAAGAGCCTTGCCAGCTCCCGGAGGCCCTGGCCGTCCTGCTCGTCAAACCGCGCAAGGATGGGGCTGTCGATATCCATGACCGCCTTCAATTCCCCCCCGGCAAAAACCGGCACCACGATCTCCGAGCGGGAGGCCTCGTCACAGGCGATATGCCCCGCAAAGGCATGCACGTCGGGCACCAGCTGGGTCCGCCCCTGGGCGGCGGCCGTGCCGCAGACCCCCTTGCCCACAGGGATGCGCACACAGGCGGGCTTGCCCTGAAAGGGCCCCAGCACAAGCTCCTTCCCCCGCAGGAGGTAAAACCCCGCCCAGTTGATCTGATCCAGCGCCAAAGACAGCAGGGCCGACACGTTAGCCATGTTGGCGACGGGGTCCCGCTCGCCTTCCAGGAGCCCTTGGGCCTGAAGGGCGACAAGCCCGTACAGGGCTCCCTTCTCCTTGGGATATTCCCAGGACAGCGTCTTCTCCAACCCCATTCCTCCTCCCGGCGGACAAGCCGCCCCGCACAGTATACCATTTTCCCCAACTCATGCAAAGCATCATTTCTGGGCGGCCCAGGCTGTTCTTTTTCTGTATACAGCCTTGCGCCCCCCTCCAATACCCGGTACACTCATATGGGTTTTGACGCCCGGACCACAGCAAAGAAAAGGATGATCTGTCTTCATGTCCAAAATTCTCATGACAACGCCGCTGGTGGAAATGGACGGCGATGAAATGACGCGGATCCTGTGGCAAAGGATCAAGGAAACGCTGATTCTGCCCTATGTGGAGCTGAAAACCGAATACTATGACCTGGGCCTGGCCCGCCGGGACGAAACCGACGACCAAGTGACCGTTCAGAGCGCCGAGGCCGCCCTGCGCTACGGCGTGGCGGTGAAATGCGCCACCATCACCCCCAATGCCCAACGGGTGAAGGAATACAACCTGAAGCAGATGTGGAAAAGCCCCAACGGCACCATCCGGGCCATGCTGGACGGCACGGTGTTCCGCGCTCCCATTGTGGTCAAGGGAATTGCCCCCTGCGTGCGGAGCTGGCAAAAGCCCATCACCATCGCACGCCACGCCTATGGGGACATCTATAAGAACACGGAGTTCGCCGTGCCGGGCAAGGGCCTGGCGGAGCTTTGCTTCACCGGCGAGGCGGGAGAGATTACCCGGCTGCCCATCGCCCAATTCCGGGGTAGCGGCATTTTGCAAGGGATTCACAACACGGACGAGAGCATCTCCTCCTTTGCCAGGGCTTGCTTTTCCTTTGCCCTGGATCAGAAGCAGGATTTGTGGTTTTCCACCAAGGATACCATTTCCAAAACCTACGACCACCGCTTCAAGGATATCTTTGCCGAGCTGTATGAAAAAGAATACCAGGAAGCCTTTGCCCAAGCGGGAATCGAATATTTCTACACCCTCATCGACGACGCGGTGGCGCGGGTGATCCGCAGCGAGGGCGGCTTCATCTGGGCGCTGAAAAACTACGACGGCGACGTGATGAGCGATATGGTCGCCACGGCCTTCGGCAGCCTGGCCATGATGACCAGCGTGCTGGTGTCCCCGGGGGGGCAGTACGAATACGAGGCCGCCCACGGCACCGTGACCCGGCACTACTACAAGCACCTGGCCGGGGAGGAAACCAGCACCAACCCGGTAGCCACCATCTTTGCCTGGACAGGGGCCCTGGGCAAGCGGGGCGAGCTAGACGGACTGCCCGAACTGACCGCCTTTGGGCAGAAGCTGGAGAGAGCCACCTTGCTTACCATTGAAAATGGCCTGATGACCAAGGACCTGGTGCCCCTGTTTGAAGGACAGGCCACGGCCTTGAGCAGCAACGCCTTTTTGGATGCCATCGCCCGTACCTTTGAACAAATGGGCTGATCCCTTCTTCACCCTCCCGGCGCTTCGGAAGCAACCCGAAGCGCTTTTTTCATGGAAAAACCTCCCAAAGCCCTCCCGCATAGAGTGTTTGGAAGGGAGATGTTTTCATGCTGGAAATCCCCTATGACCGGGAGGCCGCCCTGGCCTACGCAGACCAATGGGCCCTGGGGCGCAATCCCGCCTATCTTGATTTTTCCAACCTGGGCGGAGACTGTACCAACTTTATCTCCCAATGCCTGTTCGCGGGCATTGGGGTCATGAACTACACCCCGGACACAGGCTGGTATTATATCGACGGGAACCGGAAGGCCCCCGCCTGGACAGCCGCCCGGTATCTGCACCGGTTTTTGCTGGGGAACGCCGGCCCGGGCCCCTATGCCCGGGAGGAGGCCCCTTCGGCTTTGGTTCCGGGGGATGTGATCCAGCTCATGAACCCCGAAGGGACCTTTTACCACAGCCTGTTTGTAATGCGGGTGGCGGGGGATGAATTTTTTATCGCCACCCATACTTTGGACGCGTACCTGCGGCCTTTGTCCAGCTACACCTACCACCGGGCATCGTTTTTGAAAATCCTGGGAGGGCGGAGAGATGCGTAGCCCCCCCTTGCGCATTTTTGTTTTTTCGTATACTATTCTTTTAAGGTAAAATAAGGTCAATCTGCAAACTGGAGGTAGAGAATGCGCAAGAAGTTAAAAGAAACGACCTACGAAGCCCTTTCATCCGTGTTGCCCATTACCGTCATTGTATTCATCCTCAGCGTGGTGATTTCCCCCATGCCGGTGGGTACGCTGATGCTGTTCCTCTTTGGGGCGGTACTGCTGATTTTCGGCATGGGGCTGTTCACCATGGGCGCCGACATGTCCATGATGCAAATGGGCGAGGACATCGGCGCCACCATGACCAAGCCCCGGCGCATCGTTCTGGTGACGGTGGTATGCTTTGTGATGGGCGTTATCATCACCATCGCCGAGCCTGATTTGCAAGTGCTGGCAAACCTGATCCCCAGCATTCCCAACATGACGCTGATTCTGGCGGTGGCTTTCGGCGTGGGCGTCTTTTTGGTGCTGGCGGTGCTGCGGATTCTGTTCCGGGTCAGCCTGTCCATGATGCTGGTGGTGTGCTATGGCATCGTACTGGTGGTGTCTATTTTCACCCCGGACAACTTTGTGCCCGTCGCCTTTGACTCAGGCGGGGTCACCACGGGGCCCATCACGGTGCCCTTTATCCTGGCCCTGGGCCTGGGCCTTGCCTCGGTGCGCGGCGACCGGGACTCCTTGGAGGACAGCTTTGGCCTGGTAGCCCTGTGCAGCATCGGGCCTATTTTGGCGGTGTTGATTCTGGGCATCGGCTACCAACCCCAGGACACCGCCTATGTCCCCCCTGTGATCCCCCAGGTGGTGACCTCCCGGGACGTGACGCTGGAGTTCGTCCACCACATTCCCACCTACTTTATGGAGGTCATGGCGGCAGTATGGCCCATCATCGCCGTGCTGGTGATCTTCCAGCTGCTGACCCGGCGCTACCACAAGCGCCAGCTTTTGCGGCTGGTCATCGGCTACGCGTATACCTTCATCGGCCTGGTGCTGTTTTTGACCGGCGTGAACGTGGGCTTCATCCCGGTGGGCCAATCCATGGGAGCCAGCATCGCCTCCTCGGAAATGAAATGGCTGCTGGTTCCCCTGGGGGCGCTGATAGGCTACTTCATCGTGGCCGCGGAGCCCGCGGTGCACGTCCTGAAAAAACAGGTGGAGGAGGTTTCTGTTGGCACCATTCCGGGTAAAATCGTACAGCGGTATCTCTCCGTCGGCGTGGCCGCCTCCCTGGCTATCGCCATGCTGCGGGTGCTGCTGGGGATCTCCATCTACTGGTTCCTGGTGCCGGGGTATATCATCGCCATCGCCATGACCTTCTTTGTGCCCAAGATCTTCATCGGCATCGCCTTTGACTCCGGCGGCGTGGTCAGCGGTCCCATGACCTCTACCTTCCTGCTGCCCTTTACCATTGGGGCGTGCCTGAACCCGGAACGGCTGATGACCGACGCCTTCGGGTTGGTAGCCATGGTGGCCATGACGCCGCTGCTGGCGATTCAACTCATGGGGCTGATCCATGGCCGCAAGCTGAAAAACAGCGTCCCGCCCCTGGAGCAGGCGGACGGGGCGGACGAGGAAATTATCGAATACGAGGAGGCCTTGCCATGACCGACCACGAGCTGGCGCTCACCTTCAACCCCAAGCTGCTGGCCATGGTGATCGATCGAGATCAAACCAAGCGCCTGGAGGAACTTTTGCGGGAGAAGCGCGTATTTTTTCATTACATGTTCCACGGAATGGGAACGGCCAATTCCGAAATGCTCAAGGCCTTTGGGCTCTCCGGCAGCGAGAAAACGGTATGCGTCTGCATTGAACCCGCCTTTCAAGTAAAGCCCTTGATGACGGCGCTGGTGGAACGCATGGAATTGACCCGTCCCGGAAACGGCATCGCCTTCATCATCCCCATTTCAGGGGTCAGCACGGCGCTGTCCGGCATGTTCACCCAGGACTTTGAGGAGCACAGGGAAAGGTGGATCGAAACCATGGATCGAGAGATGGAGCATATCAGCCATGATATTAAATATGAACTGGTCATCGCCGTGGTCAACCAGGGGTATAGCGAAGAGGTGATCGACGTGGCCCACGCCTCCGGGGCCCGGGGCGGCACCATCATCCACGCCCGCCGGGCGGGAGCGGCGGAGGCCAGCAAGTTCTTTGGCATCTCCGTGCAGGAGGAAAAGGAAATCGTGGCGATCCTCATGCCCAAAAATGCCAAGAAGGAGCTGATGCAAGCCATCAGCAAGGCCTGCGGCCTGAAGTCGGAAGCCAGGGGCATCGTCTTCTCTTTGCCTGTGGAAAGCTGCGCCGGGCTGGCCCTGGAGGAAGAGAAGTAGGCTGCGAATCAGAAGCCTTGCCCCATAAGCCCGCGAGGACGTAGGGGCGAGGTGTTTTCCGGTTGCGAAAATGGGCCCCGCCGCTGGCGGGGCCCATTTCAAAAGCTTTTCCCTGCCGGGCGTTATCCCGGCGGAAGGGGATCATTGCAGCGAAAGGACAATGGGCTCAAATTCCTCTCCGGTACCGCTCAGGTAGGGCACCAGCGCCAGATGGTCCGGCGTTGCTTCCATGCGCTCATACATCTGCTCCACCCTCTCCTGATAGGGCCAGGCAGCGTCGTCGCTATATTTGCGCCCGCCGGTAAGGAGGCCGTAGGTGTTCCCTTCCCCATCCCGGAGTTTGAACCAGAGGTTGCCGTACCGCTCCATCCAGCCTTCCAGCCCTTCCTCCGAAGCGTCCGCCTGATAGGCGGCGCTCACATAGGTAGCCAGGGGGGTGAAGGTCACCTCCGCCTGGGTCAGCGTAATCCCCAGCTCCTGGATCCTTATGGGCGCGGAGGCTTTTCTTTGTACCTGGACCATTTCCCCGGTTTGGATGGATATGTTGATTTGCGCTTGTTCCAGGTCCTGTTGCCGGCCCTTCTCACCCAGGACGCGTACCCCGGGGGAGAAGGCGATTTCCAAAGGGCCGCCCGAGGCGGGCCTGTCCCCAACGTCGATCACGTAATGCATCAGCAGCGTTTGTTCGTCAAGGCTCTTCCAGTCCTGCCCCGCCAAATACAGGTTCTCCCCCACAGCTGTATTCTGCCAGAGCACCAACCGCCTCCGCCCGTCCTTAGGCGCTTTCTCCCCCTGGGGATCAAATTCGCTCAGCAGCATATCCTGGGGGTCCTTGGCCTGGTATTCCACCGCCACAAAGGCGGAAATACCGTCCGTTACCGCGTCCCGCACGGTGATGGAGACCGTCTCCAGTTCCCCGCCCTGCTGGACAAACCCGCTTTGAAGCCGGTCCTGAACCTCCTGGGGCGCCTCCTTGCCGGGAAAAAGAAAATCAAACGTGCCTAGACGGTGCGCCGCCAAGGCGGCTCCCGCCAGCACCACCAGCAGCCCAAAGGCCACCACCAAACCGGAAACCCTCCTCGTTTTGGGCGCTTCCTCCAGCAGAGCACAGGCTCTGCCCATCTCCCGGCGGTATTCCTCCGGCGCGCCGCCATAGGCCCGCCGCAGTCTCCTTTGCATATCCCCCATCTCCTTCATCGCCCTACTCCTCCTCTTTCCATTCGTCCCTGAGCAATTCCCGGGCGCGGCTCAGCCGGGATTTCACGGTGCCCGGCGGAACGCCAAGGGCCTTTGACACCTCGGCCACAGGCCAGCCCTCCATGTAGTGCAGCGCTACCGCCTCCCGGAGCTTCAAGGGCAATGCCTCCACGGTCTGCCTCAGGGCAAAATCAGGAGAATCGATCCCCTGCTGGGGAACCTCCATCAGCACCATTTTGCGGCTTTTCCGCAGCAGCGTATGGCATTCGTTGACCAAAATCCGCATGAGCCAAGGCTTGAAGCGCTCCCTTTGCCTGAGCTGGCGGCGGTTCCTCCAGGCCCGCAGCAGGCAGCTTTGCATGGCATCCTTCCTGTCCTCCGGTCTGCGAAGCAGCATGGAGCTTACGCGGTACATGGTATCCGCCAGCTCCATGACCTGCCCCTCAAAGTCGTCCTTTGTCATGTGTTCGGCCTCCTTGTGTAGCTACACCCTTACGACGCCGCGAAAGCAAATCCGGTTCGGTGAAAAAAAGTTTTTCCTCCCGCTTTCATTTCTCCCGCGCTATTGAGCTTTTGCTCCGGTTTTGCTATCATGCTCCCAGAGAAAATCTTGATACGCAGGAAACGGGGGGATTCGCCATGGCAAGGATGCCGGTCTTGTTTGTGGGCCACGGCTCGCCTATGAACGCCATTGAAAACAACCGATACACGGCCCAGTGGGAAGCGCTGGGGACGAGGCTTCCGCGCCCGGAGGCCATCCTGTCCGTTTCCGCCCACTGGTTCACCCGGGGCACCAAAATCGCCGACACTGACGCCCCCGAGACAATCTATGACATGTACGGCTTCCCGAAGGCGCTGTACCAGATCCAGTACAACGCCCCCGGCGCGCCCCGCCTGGCCCGGGAGGCGGAGCGCCTCATCCGGCGGAGCGTGGCCGTCGACAATACCTGGGGCCTGGACCACGGCACTTGGTCCGTGCTGCGGCGCATCTATCCCCAGGCGGATATCCCCGTATTCCAGCTCAGCGTGGACCGGTCCGCCCCCGCCGAAGTCCATTACCAAATCGGCAGAGAGCTTCGCTCTTTGCGGGACCAGGGCGTATTGCTTCTGGGCAGCGGCAACATCGTCCACAACCTGGCCCTGGTGGATTGGACCCTGAACGGGGGCTACGCTTGGGCGGAGGATTTTGACGGCTACATCCGCCAGCGGATTTTGGAGGGCCGCCATGAGGACGTGGCCCATTTTGAAAGGGCGGGAGCCTCCGCCGCCCTGGCGGTGCCCCTCATGGACCACTTCGCGCCGCTTTTGTACGTGCTGGGGGCTGCCGGCGAGGACGATCCCGTTTCCTTCTTTAACAACGGCTATGTGCTGGGCTCCCTGTCCATGACCTGCTGCCTGCTGGGGGAGGCGGAATAAGGCCGAGCTGAACCCGGGGCAAGAAGCCCTGCGGCGGAAATCTCTCCGATGGGTAGGCGCATCCTATCAAAAACCGCCCCTAAGGTCCAAAGACCTGTTGGAGCGGCTTGGTTTTCCGAAGCGTGGCAGCTTGCTTACAGCACGTTGGAGGAGGTGGACTCCACAAAAATACTGCCGTCCTTGCGCCGGGTCAGCTTGGCCTTGTTGCCCGCGCCGTCGTCCAGGGTCATCTTCCCGATGTCGTTGAGCTGCATAAAATTGGCCGCGTCGCTCTCCACAAAGCCGACCCAATCCTTGCGGTCACGCTGGATCTTCTCCTTGCCCGAACTTTCCACCATTTCCTCGATGCTTTGCCGTCCCTTGTTCTCAGCCATGGTGTCCCTCCTGTTTTTAGTGACCCATGCATTATACACCATTGAAACGGCCCGTCAAGGCTGGGGACGGGCTGTACCGGGGCGGCGTGATTTGCTTTAGGTTTAGGTTTGGACGAAGAGCGTTCCCTTGTTTGGGGGGAGGCTGGAGATTATTCCATAGTACCCAACCATACTTTTTTCCTTGTTGGAGGAAACGAAAGCGTTAGGGGGCCGGGGGGATTTCCGATTTCTCCCCCCATGGCCCCCTAACAACCCCTTCCCCCCCTCAACGGCCAGGGGCACAGCCCCTGGAACCCCCTGTGGGCAAAGAAGTACCACCAAAGATTGTTGCCGCGACTTAGAAAAGACAATGATCCTGTTTTGAAACCTGTCCATGTGTAAGGGAATCCTTTTCTTGATACGCGCGTTGGTACGCACGGCATAGTGATATAGCCAGGATGGGAGAACAAAGGACGGAGGGGATGGGGGAAACACCCCTCCCCTCTGTTTTTCTGATGTGACGCTGCCCTGGCATAGGGCCTCCCGGCTTGCTTCCCTAGGGAAGGCTGGGTATAATAGATGGGGTCCCTTGGACTCCATCATGCACAAAGGAGCCGCTCATGCCACGATACACCACCATCCTCTTTGACCTGGACGGAACGTTGCTGGATACCCTGGACGACCTGTGGGGGAGCTGCAACTTCGCCTTGCGGAGCTGCGATATGCCGGAAAGAAGCCGGGAGGAGGTCTGCCGGTTTGTGGGCAACGGCGTCGGGAATTTGATCCGGCGGGCCGTGCCCATGGGAACGGACCCGGAGCAATGCGCCAGGACCCTGGAGGCCTTCAAGCTATATTACGCCCAGCATAACGCGGATTTGACCCGGCCCTACGATGGCATTCCAGAAATGCTGGAGGAGTTGCGCAAGCTAGGGTGCAAGCTGGGCATCGTGTCCAATAAAAACGATGAAAACGTGAAGAAGCTCTCTTTGGAGCAGTTTGGCATTGAGGCGGCCTTGGGGGAAGTGCCCGGCGTGCCCAGGAAGCCCGCGCCGGACGGGGTTCGAATGCTCATGGAGGCCCTGGGGGCCGATCCCCGGCGCACGCTGTATGTGGGGGACTCGGACGTGGACATTGAAACCGCCCGCAACGCGGGGCTGCCCTGCCTGAGCGTGACCTGGGGTTTTCGGGGCGAGGAGGAGCTGCGGGAAAAGGGCGCGGCGCACTTTGCCCACACGCCCCAGGATGTGGTGGAGTTTGTGAGATAGAGTTGACCAGCATAATGGAGCAATACAACAAGTGGGAGCCCGCTTTCAAAGCGGGCTCCTGTTTCTGTCATTATGTTATTACCCCTTGACCGCGTGAAACGCGGTCAAAAGCGGGTCCAGGGACGAAGTTCCTGGCGGGGTTTGGGGCGGAGCCCCAACGTCCCGTCCCCGTCCTCCCGTCACCCCGGATAGTGCGCCCGCTCGCCGCCAATGTAGGGCAGCCGGGCAAAGGCCATGACCACGGGGGCCTGGCCCACCTTGGCTCCAGGCATGCGCACAGGCACAGCCACGGGGCGGATGTGCATGCCCACCAGAGTCAGGCCTACGTCGATGGCCGCGTCCGCCTGGATGGCGGCGGCCAGGGCCGGGCGCTCCAGCAGGTCGTAGGCGGCGGCGGGCACGCTGCCCCCGGCCTTGGGCATGGGCCGGGCGTTGACCTGGAGCAGGCCCATGCCGGTTAAGGTGGATTGCTCCAGGAGCAAGGCTCGGTTCAGGTGCTCGCAGCACTGGAACGCGGGGCGAAGGCCCAGCCGCCGGCAAGCCTGAAGCATGGCCTGGGCCAAGGCCTGGCCCAATGCGGGAACGCTGGCCTTGCCGATAACGCCCCCCGCCACCTCGCTGGTGCTGCAGCCCAGCACCACCACGGCGCCGGGTTTCAGCCCGGCCCTCTCCGCCAGAAAATCCACGCAGGCGGTAAGCTCCTTCATTTCCTGTTCATACGCCATATTCAAGCCTCCTTGCTGCCGTGTACAAAGCCGTAAGCGCCAATAGCCACCGCGATGGCCAGGTTGAGGGAGTCAATGGCCGGGCTGTGGGGGATGCGCACCGCCTGCCCCCAGGCGGCAAACTCCGGGGGAAGGCCGCTGCCCTCGTTGCCAAACACCAGGGAATAGGGGCGCCTGGCCCGGGCGGCGGCGTCTTCCAGCAACACCGCGCCGTCCAGCATGAAGGGGTACAGGGCATGGCCGGGGAACTCCGCCCGGTAGTCCTCAAAACGGTCATAACCCTTTACCCGCAATGAAAAGACCGCGCCCATGGAGGAGCGCACCACATGGGGATCAAACACGTCTGCGGCTGGGCGGATCACGGCGATGTCCAGGATGCCCAGGCCCAGAAGGGTACGCTGGATGGTGCCCAGGTTTCCCTGGTCCATGGGATGGTGCAGCGCCACATGGGGCGCGGATGCATCCAGCGGAGCGTCCCATTTCTCAAAGACCAAGGCGGCAAAGCAGTTTTCCTTGCCGCTGATCCGGGCGAGAACCTTGTCCGCCACCTCCTCCCGCACATGGCGGGCGGCGCACAGGGCCCGAAGCTTTTCCACCCCTTCGCCCTGGGCCCGCTGGCTCAACAGCAGCCGGGAGGCGCGCTGGGGGGCGGCCTCCATCAGCGCCAAGGAGGGAAAGATCCCCAAGGCATAGCTATAGGGCAAAGAGGCGTCATAGGGCTTCAAGGGAGGCATGGGGGAATCTCCTTTCCAAGGACCGGCTTATTCTTCCCCAGGGTCTTGCGAAGGGGACTTCTCCTGGGAGGGTTCCCCTTCCTGAGAGGCATCCCCTTCCTGGGAGGGTTCCTCTCCGGCGGGGGAATCCCAGGAGGGTGCTTCCCGGGGCTCTTGCTCCTGGGAGCCCTCGCCTTGGAGGCCCTCGCCCTGGGGTCCGGGCCAGGCTCCCCAACGGGAGCCTGGCCCCCGGCCC
>JAYFPK010000031.1:0-22346 GCA_034927815.1 Candidatus Limiplasma sp. | reverse complement strand
GGGGGGGGGGGGGACCACCGCCCCCCACCCCCCTTGCCCAGCGGCGCGTCCCTTGAAAATCCTCTCCTACACAGAAAACGCCGGCCGCGCAAAGCGCGGCCAGCCTGATTGTTGATAAAAACAGCTTGGTGGCAAGGAGAGGCGTTTCAGGCCCCGGCTCACTGGCGGCTGTTGTCGTACCCCAGGGTGCGCAAATCCTCCCGGCGGTTGCGCCAGTCCTCCCGCACCTTCACCCAGAGCTGCAGATTCACCCGCATGCCCAGCAGAACCTCAATGTCCTGGCGGGCCTCCTGGCCGATGCGCTTGAGCATGGCCCCCTGCTTGCCGATGATGATGCCCTTGTGGGCGGCGCGCTCGCAGTAGAGGGTGGCGTGGATTTCCATCAGGTCGCCGTGGAGCTTTTCCATGCTCATCATTTCCACGCCGATGCCATGGGGGACCTCCTCCTTGAGGTGGAGCAGCGCTTTTTCCCGGATCAGCTCCGCGCAGATCACGCGCTCGGGCTGGTCGGTGATGGCGTCCTCCGGGAAGTAGCGGGGGCCCTCGGGCAGCGCGGAGATCAGCAGCTCTTTGAGCCGCTCAACCCCGTCCCCGGCCTGGGCGCTGATGGGCACGATCTCGTCATAGCCGTCTTGGGCAAAGGAGCCGATGAGCTCCAACAGGCTTTCCTTTTTCAGCAGGTCGATCTTGTTGAGCACCAGCAGCTTGCGCCCCTTCCGGGAGCCCATCTCCTGGACCAAGGCCCGGTCCTGCTTGCCTACGGCGGTGGCGTCCACCATCACCACCAACGCGTCAATGCCTTGCAAGGCCTCCTTGGCGGCTTGCATCATGTATTCCCCCAGGCGGGTGCGGGGGGTATGCATGCCGGGGGTGTCCAGGAAAACGATCTGGCTGCCCGGCTGGGTGCAGATGCCCATGATGCGGTTGCGGGTGGTTTGGGGCCGGTTGCTGACGATGGCTACCTTTTCGCCTACCATGGCGTTCATGAGGGTACTTTTGCCTACGTTGGGGCGGCCTATGATGGCTACAAAGCCGGAATGAAAGGGTGTATCCTGCGTATGGGTCAAGGGAAGCGCCTCGTTTCTGAAGGATTAGGGCAAGGACTTGGGGCCAAAGCCATGGGGGAGAAGCTGGGGCAGCGTGGTCTTTTCCACCTGGCCGTCCCCCCAGGTAATCAAAACCCGGATGTCCGGGGCAAATTCGTTGAGCACCTGCCGGCAAGCGCCGCAGGGGTAGGGGGCCGAGTTTCGACCCGCGATGGCGATGGCGGAGAACTCCTTGACCCCTTCGCTCACCGCCTTGAAAAGGGCGGTGCGCTCCGCGCAGTTGGAGAGGCCAAAGGAGGCGTTTTCAATGTTGCATCCTTGGAAGACCCGCCCATCGGCGCACAGGAGGCAAGCCCCCACCGGGTAGCGGCTGTAAGGGCTGTAGGAGCGCTGCATGGCAAGCCGCGCAAGGGCCAGCAGCTCGTCGTCGGTGGGGGGAACCGGGGCGCCCTCCCTGGGGAGGCCCGCCATCTGCATGGCTTTTTCTTCCATTCGCCTCATCTCCTTTTGTTCCGCGGGATTCATATGATCGTAGCCCATCAGGTGAAACAGCCCGTGGGCCAATAGATACGCCAGCTCCCGGCGGGGACTGTGGCCGTATGCTTCGGCCTGGGAGAGAACATGCTCCCAGGAGATCAGGATATCCCCCAGCATCGCCCCCCCCGCGTCCGGGTCAAACTCCTTGCGCAGCAGGGCGGGCACATCCTTGGCACTTTGGCCCTGGGGATAGCGGACGCTGGGAAAGCTCAACACGTCGGTGGGGCTGTCTATGCCCCGGCAGGCGGCGTTGACCTGGCGTATCCTCTCATCGTCCGTGAGCTTCACATGCACGGCGCAGGGGAAGGGGATGCCCTCCGCCGCCTGGCAGCAGTCCGCCACCAAAGACAGCCACGAACCCTGGTCTTCTTCCAAGGAACGCTGGAAAAGCTCCTGGCTCCACTCAACGATCATCGGCGGGCTCCTTTGCCTTATCCGCTTCCTGGGCGGGGGCAGCCTCCTGCTTGGGCAGGTCCCGGCCTTCCTCCGCCTCTTCCCGGAAACCGGAGGGCGGTTCCTGGACCGGGGCGTCCTCGGGGATGGAGGAAGGGGAAGCCTCCGCCTCCTTGGGCTGCAGCTCCTGTTTCTCCACGGCGCTCTCCCCATGGGCGGGCTCCGGCAGGTGGGCCGGCGGCTGGGCGGTAGCCTCCGGGGCGATCATGGGGTACTCAATGCGCTCGTGGAACACGCCGTTGAGCACCGTGGTAAAGGCGTCGCAAATCTTGTCGATGTCCGAAAGGGTAATGGGGGCGTCGCCCAGTTGGCCGTCCTCCAGCTTGCCCCGCACCAGCCGCTCGATGAACTCCTCGATGGCGTCGGGGGTGGGGTCGGGCATGCTGCGCACGGCGGCCTCGATGGTGTCCGCCAGCATGATGATGGCGCTTTCCTTGGTGTGGGGGCGCTTGCCGTCGTAGCGGAAGTCGGCGATGTCCACAGGCTGTCCCCCCGCCTGCTGCAAGGCCTTGTGGTAGAAGAACATCACGGGGGTTCCCCCATGGTGCTCGATGATTACGTCCTGAATCTCCTGGGGCAGGCGGCTTTGCTGGGCCATGACCAGCCCGTCCCGGGTGTGGGCGGTGACGATGGCGGCGGATACATAGGGATTGGCGTGCTCGTGGGGATTTTCCCCCAGCTGGTTTTCCTTGAAATACAACGGCCGCTTGAGCTTGCCGATGTCGTGGAAATAGGCGCTGGCCCGGGCCAGCAAAGGGTTGGCCCCAATGGCCTCCGCCGCGGCCTCGGCCAGGTTGGCTACGATGATGCTGTGGTGATAGGTGCCCGGCGCTTCCAAAAGCAGCCGGCGCAGCAGGGGATGGTTGGGGTTGCTGAGCTCCAGCAGCTTGCTGGGGGTGGCAAGGTTGAAGAAGGACTCCATCAGGGGGTCCAGCCCCACGCAGAGGATGGAGGCGGTAAGGGCGCTGCCCGCGCTCCACAGGGCGTTGGGAAAGACGTTCTGAACGGAGTTGTTGGTCATGAAGCCGATGGTATGGATGATGGCAAGGTTGGAGAAGGCCGTGACGATGCCGCAGAATAGCACCTGCTGGCGGTAGGGCTTTTGCACGATCAGCTTGACGGCGATCAGGCCGCTGATCAAGGAGGTGAGCAGCAAATTCACCATTTCGGTGCCATAGGTGTTGTCTCCCCCGGCGATAAGCGCGCTGACCAGCACCGCCAGGGAACAGGCCGCGCCAGCCCCCGCGGGGGCGCCCAGGAGCCCGGAGAGCATCATCGCCCCCAACAGCACAGGGGCCATGTACAGGTGCACCAGCTGGCCCAGCATGCACACGGCCAGGGAGATGCACAGCGTCAGCATGATGATGGACAGCTTTTTCGGGCTTTTCAGCAAAGCCGGGTCAAAAAGGGCCAGCGTCAACAGCAGCACCAGCATGGACGCAAATACGATCAACGCGCCGCCCAGATACATCACCAGGTCGATATCCTCGTCATCCAACAGGCCCAGGCTGCGCAGCATTTCCAGCTGGTTGGCCGTCACCCTCTCCCGGGCCAGCACGATGTTCTGGCCCTGCTTGTAGATCACGGGCTCCACCGAGGCCCGGGCCTCCTCCTGGAGCTTGGCGGTGGCCTCCTGGTCGATGAGCATGTTGGGCTGCATCACCTTGCGCAAAATGGGAGTGACCACGTTTTGCAGCAGGTCCATTTCGGTTTTGATGCCGATGGTCTGCTGGAGGTATTGGATGGACTCGTTGACATAGCCTTCCCGGATGGTGGTGTTGAGGGTGTTGCTCACCGCGGAGGTAATGTTGTCCACCAGATCCAGCATCTGCTCGTCCGTGGCCCGCAAAAGGGTGTTGAGCTGGTAGTCCGCCAGGGTGACATGGGTGAGCAAAGCGTGGGCGTACTGCATTTCCGCCGGGGTAAAGGCATAGGGCGGGGCCTCCGCCGCGCTTTGCTCCGTGTACTGGGCAAGGCGCTTGGCCCCGTATTGCTGCACCGCGGCGGCCTGGGTCAGGACGTTTTGGAGGTTTTGGAGCACCTCCGAGGCCACGCTCTCCTTGAACACATAGCTGGGCTCCACATGCCGGGCCGCCTCCTCCCGCTGGCGGGAGGTGCTGATTTCGTCCACCACGTCCTTGCTGGCGGTGATGGTGGCGTGGGAAATATCCCCTGCCTTCAGGTCATAGCGCTGGGGCGTGATGGCTACCAGAAACAGCACCAACAGCACCAGCGCGCCCACGGCGATCACATAGACGCATTTGGCGCTGGTGGACCCAAGAGCCGCGACAAGGTCGCTCCAGGAGCGGCGGTTCTTTTTTCGCCCATTGGGATGTTTTTTGGGCATCATGACCTTAGTTCCTCCCCAAACGGTTCCTTTCGTAGGCTTCGTAAGCTTTTACAACGGTCTGCACCAGATCGTGGCGCACCACGTCGGAGTGGGTCAGGTGCACGATGGCGATCTCCGGAATGCCGCCCAGCACATCCAGGGCTTGGAGCAAGCCGCTTTGCTTGCCAAAGGGCAGGTCCGTCTGGGTGACGTCCCCCGTGACCACGGCCCGGGAGCCTGCCCCAAGGCGGGTGAGAAACATTTTCATTTGCTCGGTGGTGGTGTTTTGCGCTTCATCCAGAATGATGAAGCTATCCGAGAGGGTACGCCCGCGCATGTAGGCCAAAGGGGCGATTTCCAGCAGGCCCCGCTCCTGGAGCTTCGCGGCGGCCTCTCCCCCCATCATATCGTACAGGGCGTCAAACAGGGGCCGCAGATAGGGGTCCACCTTCTGGCTCAAATCCCCGGGAAGAAAGCCAAGCTTTTCCCCGGCCTCCACCGCGGGGCGGGTCAGGACGATGCGCTCGATCTCCTTGCTCCGCAAGGCCACCACCGCCAGGGCCATGGCCAGGTACGTTTTGCCGGTGCCCGCGGGGCCCACGGCAAAGGTCAGCTCATGGGACTGGATGGCCCGCACATACTGGTATTGTCCCAGGGTTTTACAGCGGATCGGACGGCCCCGGTGATTGCTGGCCACCACCTCAAAGGCGATCTCCTCCAGCCTGTCCAGCTGGCCCGCCTTTGCCAGGGAGATGGCGTAGCGCAGCGTGGTGCGGTCCACATGGGCATGGCGCTTGGCCAGGGACAGGAGCTTTTCCACTACGGCCAGGGCCAGGGCGGCGTTTTCCTCCTCCCCTGTAATCACCAGTTCACAGCCCCGCAGGGAAAGGGTCACCTGGAGCTCCTCTTCAATGAGGGGAAGGTTTTTTTCGTTGACCCCAAAGAGGGTCAGATACGTGTCAAGGCTTTCCAGCGCAATGCGCGCTTGGGGCAGTACTGTCAAAAAGGTTTTCCTCCGATCATGGCTGCGGGGACGCACCGATATCCGCGATCCACTCCGCCGTAGCGGTTGCTTGCAAGAAGCCACCTTCTATCATACAATAATCTACCCATTTGTCAACAATTTCATTGCCCCTCAGCGCATCCAAAAGCCGGCCTGTGGCCGCGGCGGCAGCCTCCTGGCGCACCTGCTCCTCGCTTCTGGGCGCGTACTCCTGGGCTACCTCCTGGTAGTCGATTTGCTTGACCCACACCGGAAAGAAGCATCCCACCAGCGGGGACAAAGATAATTGGGTATCATAGGCCAGATAAGGCGGCCCTTCCAGGGAGGCGGGATAGCACAGCCAGGGGGAGCAGAGCTGCTGCGCCTGGCTGCTCCGGCCTGTGGGGGCGCTTTTGACCTCGTACAGGGATATTTTGACGGACCGGGAGGTCCAGCACCGGGCGGTGACGATGCCCCGGGCCTGAATGGGATGGAAGCTTTCATCCGCCCCCCGCTCCCGGCCGTGGATCAGGACCTGGCCTTTGCGCACCAGATCCCCCACCTTCACGGCGGCGGTGCCCGCGTGAACCTGGAGGGAGGTTACCAGGCCGTCCCGGGCGGCCATGAGGTCCCCCGGGGCGGCGGCCTTTGTTTCCGGCAGAGGCACGCCCTGGGCGGCGTCCACCACCAGGGTCATGTCATGGACATAGGCGTTGAACCAGGCCACCTTGGGGTAGCGGTAGTTCAGCTTGCGGGTAAGGTCGGCGGCGTCCATGCGGCTTTTCGGCATCCCGGGGACATAGCCCTCCTGAAGCAGATAGGCGGCGATGTCCCCCCGGTAGGGCCCCGCGCCCTGAATCTCCACCTGCCAGATGAACTGGTAGAGCGTCACCGTCAGGATCAGGGCCAGCAGCGCCCCCAGGGGGATGCCCCAACGGCGGCGCAAAAAAGCCAGGGTTGCCGCCAGTTCCAGGGGCTGCTGCCGCGTGATCTTCCAGCCCTTTTCCTCCACCAGGGCATGAATGGCGGGCATGTCCGCCTGATAGGCTTCGCAAACCATCTGCCGCTGCCCGCTCCGGCGCAGGGCCAGCAGGGGGATGTCCTCCTTGGAGGCCATGTTGACGAACCGCTCCAGGTTCAGCCCTTCCAAGGTGAAGCGGTGGGTGAGGTGCGGAATGCGCATCGGTTTCATGGAAATCCCTCTTTTACGTGGAGCGGTAGGAGAGCTTGGAAATCTTGCCAAAGACCACCAGGTCATCCCGGCTGTAACGGGAGATGGACAGGTTTTCCCCATTGACCACCAGCAGGCCGCACAGGGTTTTCACCACCACCTCCTCCTGGGTGCAGGCGAAGATGCCCTGGTGCTGCTCCACAATCAGCTTTTCATCCCCCAGCAGGACGGAGCGGGGCCAACCCAGCACCAACTCCTGTGGGATATCCGCTCGCTTGAGACGCTGGAGCAGCATAGGTTGACCTCCTTTTGCATCCTGGCTTTGGAAAGGATATTCCCCGGCCCTGGGATTCATGCGGGGAGGGGGAGGAGACGTTCCAGGGCTTTGTGGGAAAGCGCCCTGAAACCGCTGGCCAGGACTGATGTTACATGGGAGCTGAACCGTTGGGGATAAGAAGAGCGCGGACTGGGAGGGCTCCGGGCGGATTTGACCGGTTTCTCCAGGGGGATGGCCGGTTTTTCGGCGGCCCGCCTTTTGGACGGCGCGGGGCGCGGCCATGTGCAAGGGGCGTATTTTTCACGATAACTTGATAAAAAGTAAACAAAACTATATTTACTTGCCTTATGAACACTGGCTATAATGCATCATCAGGATGGTTGCGCGGGCGCTGCGTGATCCAATTGAATATGAGGGAGGTCTATCAGATGAAACGGATCCTATCCATCACTCTTGCACTTGCCATGGCGCTCACGGGCGTCGCCGGTGTGGCGGGCGCGTCGGAAGGGGAAATCGTGCTCCAGGTATTTCACAGCATGACCCAATCCACGAAGCAGACGGCGCTTGCCCAGCTCCAGGAGGCGTTCACCGCAACGCATCCCAATGTGCGCTTTGAGAACATCGTCTACAACCAGGGAACCGATTACTTTCCCCAGTTGCAGACCGCCATTGCTTCCGGCAACGCCCCTGACGTCATCATGGGCAATCCGGGGCTGTACCCGGACCTCATCAACGAAGGCTATGCCATGGATCTCACCGGCAACGGGACCATTCAATCCATGAACCTCACCAAGGGCGACTTGGGCGACGTATCCGCCAACGGCGTGGTATACGCGTTCCCCATCGACTTTAAGACCTGGGGCGTGTTCTACAACGTCAAGCTGTTTGAGGAGTTGGGGATCGAAGTACCCACGACGAAATCCGAAATGCTGGCAGTGTGTGAAAAGCTGGCCGCCAGCGGCGTTGACCCGTGGATTCGCGCCATCGGGGATGGCGTATACGGCGATATTGAGGCGCGCAACACCATATGGCCCCGCGCGGTGGCGGCCGGGGATGTCACGCTTTATGAAGACTTGATGAGCGGCAAGCTCAAGGTGACGGAGTTGCCCTATTTCCAGGAAGCGGTGCAAAATTGGGCGGACCGCCTCCAATGGCACCGCGCGGATGATATCTCCAACGGACAGGATAAGGCCATCGAGCTGTTTGTGGCGGGAGAAGGGGCCATGTATTATGGCGGCACCTGGTCTGTGGGGGACATCGTGTCCAAGATCGGGGATTCGGACTTCCAGCTGGACTTCTTTGTCGCTCCCGTGGATGAGGATCCCGCCAGCACGAAGATGAACGTGCAAG
This sequence comes from Candidatus Limiplasma sp., assembly GCA_034927815.1. Lineage (GTDB taxonomy): Bacteria > Bacillota > Clostridia > Christensenellales > Aristaeellaceae > Limiplasma. The sequence goes on along the minus strand of JAYFPK010000031.1, from coordinate 14,201 downwards.
TGGATCAGGCGTACATGGTCAATCCCAAGGGAGATCATGCGGACATAGCCTTGCAGTTCATGGAGTTCTGGGTCACCGACGGAGCCATGATCTGGTCGGAGGCAACCCAAATGCCTCTGATTACCGGCAAAACCTCCGACAAGCTTTTGCCCATGGTGCGCACGCTGGCCGAAATCAAGCAGAGTGGAAACACCGTCGGCTACGGCGATTTCAGCAAGCCCTTCAATACCGAATTCACGGCGGCCTTCCGCAAGGCCCTCAATGAGTTCGGGGAGAGCGTAGCCACTGGAACCGGCATGACTGTGGAGCAATGCCTGGAGAACATGCAAGCCTATTTCGATGACATCATCGCCACCAACTATTGAGGACGCCCGGCGCGGTCCGGGCGCGCGGGCCCCCGCGCCGCGCCAAGGCCCTGACTTTACCGCAAGGAGCGTTCGCCATGAATGCCAAGGCCGTTTCTTCCGCATACAGGCCGGGGATCAACCGCTACGCGCTGCGCAAGCATGGCGGGCGAATCCTGTTCATGCTCCCCGCCTTTGTCCTGTTTGCGTATATCGTTCTGATTCCCTTCTTTCAGGGGATTCCCTATTCCTTCACCAACTGGAAGTCCATCATCAGTGACGACTATGCCTTCGTGGGCTTCAAAAATTTTCAGATTTTACTGACCAATAAGTATTTTTTGGCCGACTTTGTGAACACGCTGGAGTTTACCGGCCTTTACATTGTCTGCGCCAATGCCCTGGGCCTCGCGCTGGCGCTGCTGCTGTGGCGGGCCTCGCGGTTCAACAACTTCGTGCGCACGGTGGTGTTCATGCCCTTCACCGTGGCGCTGACCAGCGGCGCGTTGGTGTGGAGCTATGTTTTTACGGATGTATATACCCCCCTTACCGGATTGGTAAGCCCCCTGGGAAATTCCGCCCAGGTGATCCCCGGCTTGGTGACCATCGCCACCTGGAGGGATATGGGCTATTGCATGCTGATTTATATCGCCGCCCTGCAGTCCATCCCTGTGGAATACGAGGAAGCGGCCTGCGTGGAAGGCGCGGGCTACTGGAGACGGCTTTGGAGCATTACGCTGCCCCTGATTGTCCCGGCGTTTACGTCCAATATCACGCTGCTGCTGGCCTGGGGGCTCAAATGCTTTGACTATCCCATGACGGTGGCCCGGAACATGCAAGCGGCGGAGACCACGGCCATGTATGTATATAACAACATTTTTGGATATTCCAAGGCGGGGCTTGGCCAGGCCGCGGCAATCCTGGTGACGCTGCTGCTGGTGATTTTGACGGCGGTGATCACCTCCATATTGCGCAAGCGGGAGGTGGAGGCATGAGCCTTTCCCAGCCCGCCTTTTCCAGGCGGCGCGCCAAAGAGCGCATCGGCAAAATCAGCCGCTATTTCCTGGCCGCGCTGGTGGCGCTGATGGTGGTCTTTCCCTTTTACATCAGCACCAACTATTCCCTGAAGCATTCCCATGAGATTACCGTCAACCGGCTGACGCCCCCCGGCAATCCCACGCTGGAGAACTATACAAAGGTCCTCACCCAGAATAAGCAGTTCGGCATCGGGTTTCGAAATACCGTTATCACCACCATTCCCACGGTGCTGATCCTGCTGTTCACCACCTCCATGGCGGCCTTTGCCCTGGCACGGGGAACCGGGAAGGGATACCAGGTAGTCTACAATGTATTCCTGGCGGGGATTCTGATCCCCTTTCAATGCATCATGCTGCCCATATACCTCAATTTGAGTAAAATGAACTTGACCAGCACAGCCACAGGCTTTATCATAGCCAGGGCGGGACTGCAGATTTCCATCAGCATCCTCGTTGTCACCGGCTTTGTCAAAACCGTGCCGCTGGAGTTGGAGGAGGCGGCCGGCATCGACGGGTGCAATATGTTTCAGACCTTCTGGCGGGTGGTCTTCCCGCTGATGACGCCTGTGAATGTGACCCAGATGGTGCTTAACACCCTCTTTGTATGGAACGACTATAACGTGGCCGTGGTGCTTCTTCGCAAGAGCGAATCCCAGACGCTGCCCTTGGCCCAGATCCTGTATTTCAACGAGAACACCAGCGAATTGAACCTGGCCTTCGCCTTTTTCACCATGGCGATGCTGCCCATCCTGATATTGTACCTGTGCATGCAACGGTATATCGTCAGCGGCATTATGGCGGGGGCAGTCAAAGGATAAGCGATGTATTCACTTGTGATTATCGAGGATAACCATATGACCCTCCAATCGTTGGTTCACACCGTCGATTGGGGGGCTTTTGGCTGTTTTTTGGCTGGAACCGCCACCAACGGCGTGGATGGAAGAGCGCTGATCCTCACCCAGAAACCGGATGTTGTGCTGACGGACATCAAGATGCCGCTCATGGACGGCTTGAGCATGATCGCCGATGCGCGGGAGGCCCACCCCGCCATGAAGGTGATCGTGATTACGGGCTATGACCAGTTTCAATATGCAAGCCGCGCTATCAAGCTGGCTGTGTTCGACTATATCCTCAAGCCCCTTGACGAGGATGAAATCGCCGAGAGTATACGCCGGGTCACAGCGGCCCTTGAAAAAGAGAAAAGCGCTATGCAGAGCGAACGCCAAAGGGAGCAAGCCATTTGTAAGGCCCAACTGCTCTCGCTTTTGGCAAACGATGGGCCGGGCTCCCTGGAGTCCAAGGCGTTATTGGCAAAGTGTGGATTGGACCAGCGCGGCTACTGCATCCTCCTGGCCCATGCGGTGGACGGCATTCCCCAGGCCTTGCTCAACCGCATGGAGGGCGAGGACGCGGTGATTGCCCTGATGCTGGATAACGAGCTGGTGCTTTTGGCCGGCTGTGAGGCTCCCTACCATCCACAAGCCCGGCAGTTGGCAAAGCGGCTGCTGGACATCTCTCCAGATTTGGCCGTCTCCTGCAGCGGGTTCCATACGGCCCAGGAGGACGTTCGAACCGCGTACCGGGAAGCCCGCAAAGCGATGCTGGATACGGATGTGGATATCAGCAACGGGCCCGTGGTGTTCTGGGAGGACCGGGGAGGGGAAAGGCCCGTTACGCTGGCGCAGCTTCCCGCCACGCTGGAGCGCTTTACCGGCGATATGACGGCGGATCAGGTGCTGGAAAAGCTGTTGCCCTTGGCCGGAGGCAGAGCCGGGCTGCTTCGGTCCCTTTTGATGCTGTACGCCACCCGGCACGTGAGCGGCCAAATGCCGGATAAGCCTTGGCCTGCGGAGTTGGAGGACCGGGTCCATGCGCTGGGATGCGTCCGCTCCACCCAGGAGGCGAAAGCCAGCCTGGAGGCATTTCTCTCCACCGCCGGGCAATGCGCCGGCAAGCAAAACCAGACCTCCCTTTTGGCCCGGCGCGCGCTGCAATACATTGCCCTGCACGCTACGGAAGGCCTGCGCCTGGAGGCCATGGCGGAACGGTTCGTAATCAACCCCTCTTACCTGAGCCAGTTGATTCGCAGGGAAACCGGCCTGACCTATCAGCAGCATGTACAAAATGCCCGCATGCGCGTGGCAAAGGAAATGCTGGCGGATATCCGAATCCGCATCGACGATATCGCCCGGGCGGTGGGGTATGAAAATTATGTGAGCTTTTACAACGTCTTTAAGAAAAACACGGGCATGACCCCACGGGAATACCGCAACAGGCTGTCCGTGTAGCCAAAGGAAAGGGGGAGGATGTGCTTGCCTCGCAAACGGTTGCTGGGTACCTTTCAAGGAAAGCTGATTTTTGTATTTGTGCTGACGCTGACGCTGATGATGGCTTCAGCGGTTTTTCTGCTGACGGACCGCTTCATCAGCCGTTCCCGGCAGGACAGCATCACTTATTTGGAGCTGCTCAACGGCCAGATGCTCTCCAATATCCTTAACAATACCTCCATGGTGGAAAACAAGCTCTACAACGCCTACACCCTCGTGGGCGTACCGGAGCAGATCCGGGCGCTTCAGCGCGGCGGGACCTTTTCCTACCAAGAGGTCCAGAATTTGCAATATGCCCTGAACCGGACGCTGACCTCCGATATGCCCTTTGATTTTATCTATTTTTTGATGCATGGGGGCTTTGCCGCCCATTCCGGCAACAAGCAGCCCATTATCAAGGGCAGCGCCCAGATCGTGGAGCAGATCGAAGGCTTATTCGCGCAAGAGCGGTACGCGGAAAACAGCTACGGGCGCGCGCAATGGGTCGCTTTGGAGGAAGGGGGTGTGGAAGCCATCTATGTGATTGCGGATGTGTATGCGTCCAACCCCCTGGAGCATGTGGGGAAGGTTGCCGCCCGGGTTCGCGCCGACGCTCTGTTTGACGGAGGGCTGCCCTCGGTTCCCTTGAACTGCCAGATGCTCTTTTTTCAAGACCATCAAAAGATCGTGGGGGTGGGGGAGAGCAGCGCGCAGCTTACCCGGAGCGTCGCCGGCGCGCTCTCCCAGGGGACCCTTCAGGAAGGGGATGTGGTATTGGATGGGGAGGAGCGCTTCTATACCGTCCGCAAGCTATATTCCAAATCCTGGACGGCGGTGGGGCTGATCCCGGATAGCGTTTTGCAAAACATCCGGCAGGAAAGCGTCTCCATGGGGGTCACCATCTGCGCGGCCTTTGTGCTGCTGGGCGGCCTGGCCGTGCTCATGATGACCAAAACGCTGTCCGCCCAGCTTACGGCTGTGATCCGCTCCATGGACGCGGTGGCCGGGGGCGATATGGATCAAAAGGTCCCGCTGGTGAGCCATGACGATGTGGGGCAGCTGGCCGTCCACTTTAACGAAATGACGGATCAGTTCAAGGCGTTGATGGCCCATCAAGTGGAGGAGGAAAAAAAGCGCAACGAGGTGGAGTTCCAGCTGCTGGAGTACCGCTACCGGGCGCTTCAGACCCAGATCAACCCCCATTTCATCTACAATGCGCTGGAGACGGTCAACGCGCTGGCCAAGCTGAATGGAACCCCCGATATCAGCCGGGTGGTGAAGCTGATTGGCCGTTACTTCCGGCAGAACGCGGCCAGCATGCACAAGCGCTTCATCATGGTGTCCAGCGAGCTGGCAAACCTGAAGGATTACGCCGCCATCTACACCACCATCCACGGCGAGGCGTTGCACATCGCCTTTACCTGCGATCCGGGGGTGGAGCAGGCCTTGCTCCCCACCATGATTTTGCAGCCGGTGTTGGAAAACGCCATCATGCACGGCATTGGCGATCATCAGGACAACAGCCTCATCGAGATCAACGCGTCCCGGCACGGCAAGGGACGGCTGGGCGTGACGGTAAGGGACCATGGGGTTGGCATGGAGCAGGCGCTGATCGACAAAATTCTCAGCGCGGAATCCGCCGACCACATTCAGCAGGAAAACCCCGTGGGGATTGGATTGTGGAATGTGGTGGGCCGGTTGCGGCTGATCTTCGGCAGCGACGCCTCGCTGACCATTGAAAGCGCCCTGGGCTGCGGCACCTGCGTGCTGATGGAAATGCCCCTGGTTTTCCAGGTTCCCGCCAACAACCAGGATTACCGCATCTAGGCGGCTGCTGGTCCGTTCTGAAACAAGGATAAAACGCAAAAGAAAGGCGGATGGCCGCCGTCCCGGAGCCTTGGGCCCCAAAAACCCCTTGTATTTTTGCCGAATCTCCGTATAATGGACTGGTAGCGTCTTTGTGAGCAAAGACAAAGTAGGATGGAAGGCGGGATTCTTTTGAAGGTATTGATTTTGGTTGCCTATGTGCTGATGATGGTAGTGGTGATTATCCTCACAGCCCGGAAAAACTTGTCCTTGAACGAATTCTTGTTGGGTGGCCGTAGGGTTGGCGCGTGGATGAGCGCGCTGGGCTACGGGACCGCCTATTTTTCTGCCGTCATTATCGTGGGGTACGCGGGTTCCACAGGCTGGGACGCGGGCCTGGCCGCCGTATGGTGCGGCATTGGCAACGCTTTGGTGGGCAGCCTGGTGGCCTGGGCGGTGCTGGCCAAGCCCACCCGCGCCATGGGGGAGCGCCTGAAGGTCAGCACCATGCCCGGCTTCTTTGAAAAGCGCTACCACAGCAAAACCCTGAAGATTTTGACAAGCCTGATCATTTTCGTGTTTTTGCTTCCCTACTCGGCCAGCGTATACAAGGGCCTTGGCAATATGTTCCAGATCGCCTTTGATTTCGACTATACCTGGTGCATCATCGGAATTGCCATGCTGTCCGCGGTCTATCTCTTCGCGGGCGGGTATAAGGCCACGGCCATCACGGACTTCATCCAGGGCATCATCATGCTGGTGGGCATCGTGTCCATTGTGTTTTATATCATCAAGGCGGCGGGCGGCGTTGCCGGGGGCTTGCAGCTTTTGGGCCAGGAAGGCGTTGGAGGCCCGGGGATGAACTCCCTGATGCCCGTCAAGGGAAAGGCGCTGTGGCTGTGGAGCAATGTGCTGCTAACCTCCATGGGCGTGTTGGGCATGCCTCATATGATTCACAAGTTTTTCGCCATCAAGGATTCCCGGAGCGTCAAGCGGGCTACGGTAATCTCCACCCTTTTCGCGCTGGTTATTGCCGGGGGAGCCTATTTCGCGGGGAGCTTCGGCCGGGTGGTGCTCAGCAAAATCGCCGCCCCGGGCGGCGCGGGCACCATGGCGGACCTGGTGAACGCCGGGGCCATCACCAAGGATCAGATCATTCCCACCATGCTCACGGATGCCACGGTGGTGGGCATTCCCGACGCCATGCTGGGGCTGTTTGTGGTGCTGCTGCTCTCGGCCAGCATCTCCACCCTCACCGCGCTGGTGCTGTCCTCCTCCTCGGTGATTTCCCTGGACCTGATTGGCTCTATGGCCCCCAATATGAAGCCCCAGAGCGCCACCCGGCTCATGCGCGTCCTGTGCCTGGTCTTTGTGGCGCTGTCTTTGGCGGTCAATTTCCTGCTCCAGGATACGCCCATCGTCTCCCTGATGTCCCTGTCCTGGGGCACCATCGGGGGAGCGTTTCTGGCGCCCTTCCTCTACGGCCTTTTGTGGAAGGGCGTGACCAAGGCCGGGGCCTTTGCGGGGATCATCGGCGGGGCGCTGATTTCCCTGCTGCCGCCCTTGGTGAGCGGGCAGATGTCCTTGGCTCCCATCAGCGGCGCGGCGGCCATGCTTTCCGGCTTTGCCATCGTACCCCTGGTGAGCTGGCTCACCAAGGGCAGCCGGTTTACCAAGGAAGAGCTCCGGGAGGCTTTTGGGGAAGCGGCATAAAGCATCTCAAGCGTGGGAGCCGCCCCGCAAAGCCCGCGCCGCTCCCGATTCCCGCGCGGCGCCAAGCGGCCTTGCGGGTTTCCGGCGTTGACGTAGCCTAGGCCGCTACTGTGTTTTTCGTTATGCTCTGGGCGCTGGACCTATAAGCCAAAAGGAAAACCAATCACACCGGGGCCTGCGCGTTACGCGCAGGCCCCGGTGTGATTGAGTAGAGTAAACCCCCGGCGAAGCCGGGGGAGGAAAAGCGTAAGCTTTGGCAAAACTCTCCCGGTTTATGAGGAGGCCCTAGGGGATAACACCAGCTAGGAACTCCGTCCATTTATGGATAGTGGGGCAGGAGTAAGCGGTTGACAGGATTTCGATGCGTCTTAAAACGCTTCGCTAGTACTAGGCCCTTCTAGGGCTTACTCAAGCCACCGGCTCAGCCCGTGGTCGTGATTGCGGGTGTTCCCTTAGTAGGACAAGGTTACGAAATCCGTGAACTGGTACTCGCCGAAGATGTCGTTGAGGCAGAAGCCGTAGACATAATCGGCATCCCCTTCCACCTGGGCGTATGCAAAGGGGATGGCGCCGCCGCTCCCCACGGTGATGGGGTCGCCCTCAAAGGGCTCAAATTGCTGCTCATTGTTTTCATCCCAGTACAGGAGCTCGTATTGGGGGATCACCACATCCCCGGACTGGAGCTCGGTATAGCCCCGCACGGGCATCCCGGCCTCCGTATAGCCCTGGGTATAGCCCATCACAAAGCCTTCGGGGTGGGACTGGTCAAAGACCACCAGCAGATATTGCTCCTCCCTGTTCACGGTGACGGGAATCAGGGAGCGGGTGTAGTTCTCGTTGACGATTTGGTCGTACATGCACACCATTTGCCCGTCCAAGGAGGGCCAGGTTCCGTCAAAGAGGCCGTAGATCTTGCCGCCGGTCCAGTCCACCAGCACGTCCTGAACATAGCCCAGGTCCACATAGCACTCGAAGTCCGGGTCGCTGACGTCCATCATCAAAGTGGCTTCGGCCTTGGCCAGGTACTGGAGCTCCTCCTGGGACAAGGTCACCACATAGGCGTAATCGCCCTGGGCTTGGGAGAAGGGGTCCTGGCTGGGCCCTACGTCAGAGTCAAGGGGCTCCTCCCGGTCCTCCTCATCCTCAGGTTTGCCGGAGTTGTCCTCCCACGCTCCGGACGCGCCGCCATCCTCCGGGTCAAAGGCTTCCTCGTCAAAATCCGCGGAGGTCACGTCGCCCCCAAAGATGCCGCTCAGGAAGCTGTCCAGGGAAAAATCGGAAGCAGCGCCACCCGCATCCCCTTGGGCAGGAGCGCCGCCCTGGCTGAACCAGGACTCGAAATCATCATCGTCGTATTGCCCGTAGCTTTGGCTGGGAGCGGAATCCTCCCACCCGCCCAGCAGCCAGTCCAGCAGCCCTCCGGTGGAGCCCCCGGAGCTGGAGAGCCAGTCGGACTGGGCGCTGGAAAGGCTCTCCTGCTGCACAGAGGTGGAGGAGAAGGTGTAGGAACCGGCGTTCATGCTTTGTGCCATGCCCTTCACAAAGGCGGTATGCTGGGGAAACAGGCCGTATGCGTCATACTGGGGGAGGCTGCGGCCAATGGAGGCCCGGGTGCTGTAAGGAACTAGCACCGTAAGGCCGGAGATGTTGGCCAGGTTGTTGGTGTGGCGGCTGTACACCACGGCGTCCTTCAAGGCCGAGGCGGCGGCCTTGGCATTGGCGGGGTCGAACTGCTGGTAGATTTTGGCGTAGTAGGTCACGTCCAACAGGTCGGAGGCGGAATCGAAAATCTCCCCCATGGAGCGCACGTTTTGGCGGATGCGGGAGACGCCCATCAGGTTGCCGCCGAGGATCTGCCCTTGCAAGGAGGCCGCCAGGCCCTCCATGGCCTTTTGAAGGGGGCCCAGCTTGCTTAGGTCCGTCAGGGACAGCGTGGCGTACTCCGAAGGGTTTTGGGCCACGGAGGCCCGGATAAACCCATCCACAATGACGGGGCCCAATTCCCGGATATCGATGCCCGGGTTGGCGGACAGCTTGGGCAGCCAGTCGCTGTAATTCCAGCCTGTGCCGGGCTCCAGCTCCTCGCTGGCGATCATATAGTCCGCGAAGGGCGCTAAATGGCACGCCACCTCATAGGAGGCCATCAGGCAAGCGTCAAAGCCCACAAAGGCGAACTTGCGGTACCCCCGGGTCTTGGAGGCGCTTTCCAAAGCGCCATACACTTCCCGCATGTCCAGGGAGTCGCCGGTGATTTCATCATGGCAGATGCCCAGGGCGGGGCCCGCCCCATGATCCCAGAAGACCAGGCCGTAGCGGTCGGCGGGATAATTCTGGATGCCAAACCGGAGGAAATCCTCCAGGACGGCCTGGGAGCCCATGTTGGCCTGCCCCAGGCTTTGCACCAGCTGCAAGCCGTCCTTGCTCACCAGCCACCGCTCCGTCTGCCGGTCGGTCAGGCCCCGGGCATGCCAGCTTTTGGTGCCGCCGGTTTGCACGTACACCGTGACGTTGCCCCCTCTGGGCAGGCCGCTTTTCACCATCTCCGAAAGGTCCATGGTAGCCAGGCCCCCGTCGCTTTCCAGATCGGTGCCGCACATGTAGATCATCAAGGTGAAGGTGTCTTGGGCTGCCAAAGCGCTCAGGGGGACAAACGACCACAGGAGCATGGCGGCCAGCAGCGCGGAAATCAGTTTTTTCATGGCGCCTCCTTTGTATCAAAGAAGAAATGGGAAACGCGGCGCAAGCCCTCCCATAGGGCTAGATGTCGATGAACTCCCGGAACTCCCGCATGATGCCGACGCCGTCCGGGTAATGGGCGGCGAACTGGGGCACCGCATGGCTGGGAAAGCTGTTGCCCTCGATGAAGCAAGGGCCGTCCTTTGTGATGGCTACGTCCCAGGCCACAAAGCGCATCTGGGGCACCTTCTGGGCGGCGGCCAGGCACATGGCCTTGACCTCCTCAAAGAAGGGCACCTCAAAGCCCACAATGGGCGTGCCCGTCATGGGATGATGGGTGAAGGTGTTGCCTTGCTTGTCCGCCCCCACGGTGAGGAGCTTGCCGCTGGCCAGGTCCACCCGGGCGGCCATGCCGCCGCAGTCCACATTGTCCATAACCTTGCCGTTGCCGATGCGCAGGAAGGCGTAGACGATGCCCTGTTTCTTGTCCCCCAGCAGCGTGGCGATGCGGATGGTGTTCACGGAGGTGGGGCAGAGCTCCATCATCCGGGGGTGCTGAATCACCCGCTCCTCGATGATGCCGGTCTGCCTCTGTACAAGCTCCTCCAGGAAGGCCTCCTCCCGGCCTTCCCAGGCCTCCCGCTGATACCGCGCTATTCCCACGCCGCTGCTGCCCTCCAGGGGCTTGGCGATGATGTCCGGGTTTTGGGCCAAAAAGTCCCGGAAGGCCGCCGGATCGGTATCCGGGGCGATCTTCATCCAATGGCGGCGCACCTCGTCCTTGAAAAGCGCGTTGAAGGTGGCCTTGTCGTCAAAGAGGTACCAGTAGGCCTTGTCGTTCATCCGGCGCACAATGGTATTGGACAGCCCCCGGGTGATCTGGGTTTTTTTCTGGGCGTCGGTGAGGCGGTACATCTGGGCGATTTTGTAGTCCATATACCCGGCGTTGTATTTCACGGCGCAGCGCAGCATGTCCAGGAGCAGCCAAAGGCGGCTTTTGCCGCTGCGCTCCCGAAGGAGGGCCGTGGTTTTCCACATGGCCCTCCAGTCCATGCGCACCAAGCGCTTGAAGAAGAAGCTGAGCTTTCCCATGGGCAGTCCTCCCGCCTTAGACGTTGAACCGGAAGAGCACAATGTCCCCGTCCTTCATCACATAATCCTTGCCCTCGCTGCGCACCAGGCCGCTTTCCTTGCAAGCGTTCATGCTACCCAGGGCCACCAGCTGGTCGTAGGCCACCACCTCGGCCCGGATGAAGCCCCGCTCAAAATCCGTATGGATCTTCCCGGCGGCCTGGGGGGCCTTGGTGCCGCTGACGATGGTCCAGGCCCGGCATTCGTCCGCGCCCGCCGTGAGGAAGGAGATCAGGCCCAACAGGGAGTAGCTGGCGTGGATCAGGCGGTCCAGCCCGCTTTCCCCAATGCCCAGGGCCTGGAGGAACTCCAGCTTCTCCTCCGGGGGCAAGGCGGAGATTTCCTCCTCCACCCGGGCGGAGATGGTGAACACCTGGGAGCCTTCCTCCTTGGCGATGGCCTCTACGGCCCGCACAAAGGGCGACTCACCGCTATCCTTTCCCACATCGTCCTCGGCTATGTTGGCGGCGTAGAGCACGGGCTTGTCCGTGAGCAAAAACCAGCCCTCCACGATCTCCCGTTCCTCCGGGCTCATGGGGAAGGTACGGGCGGGCTTGCCCCCCTCCAGATGGGCCGTAAGCCGCTGTCCTACCTCGGTTTCCGTCTGAAATTTCTTCTCCCCGGACTTCACCATCTTCTGGGCCTTGTCCACCCGGCGGGCCACGGTCTCCAGGTCGGCAAAGATCAACTCCAGGCCGATGACCTCAATATCCCGCTTGGGGTCCACGGCGCCGTCCACATGGATGATATTTTCATCCTCAAAGCAGCGCACCACATGGACGATGGCGTCCACCTCCCGGATGTGGGAGAGGAACTTGTTCCCCAGGCCCTCGCCCTTGCTGGCCCCTTTCACCAGCCCCGCGATGTCCACAAACTCCACGGCGGCGGGGGTCACCTTCTTGGGATGGAACATCTCCGCCAGCACATCCAGGCGGGGGTCCGGCACGGGCACAATGCCCGTGTTGGGCTCGATGGTGCAAAAGGGGTAGTTGGCGGCCTGGGCCCCGGCCTTGGTGATGGCGTTAAACAGCGTGCTTTTGCCCACGTTGGGCAACCCGACGATTCCCAGCTTCATGGCTCCACATCCTTGGCTTTCTTTCCCTGTTGAACCCAATCATTATAGCGGTTCGCCCTGTAAAATGCAATGAAAGCTCCCGGGCGCAAAAAACTCCTTCCCTTTTGAGGAAGGAGTATGGGAGAAGGGCCTCAGCCTTTTACGCCGCCTGCGGTGAGCCCCGCCACCAGATGCCTTTCAATGAACATGAACATGATCACCACGGGGATGGTGGCCAGCAGCGCCGAGGCGAAGAGGTATTGCCACTCGATCATGTTGAAGGAGCTGAACTGGGTGATGCCCACGGTGATGGGCTTTTTCACCGGGGTGGAGATCAGCACCGTGGAGATGGTGTACTCGTTCCAGGCGTTGATGAACACAAAGATCAGGGTGGTGACGATGCCGGGGGCGGCCATGGGCAGCAGCACCCGAAGAAGCGCGCTCACCGTATTGCAGCCGTCGATACAGGCCGCTTGCTCCATTTCCGGGGAGATGGACACAAAGGTGCCCCGGAGCAGCCAGATGGCGAAGGCCTGGTTAAAGGCCGCGTTGATGAGCATCAGGCCCGCCACCGAATCGTTGAGGCCCAGGAAGTTCATGAGCTGGGAGATGCCCACCAGCAGCACGATGGGAGCGAACATCTGGCTCATGATCACAAAGCCCAAAAAGGGCTTCTTGCCCCGGAAGGACATGCGGGCCATGGCATAGGCGGCGGGAATGCCGCAGCCCAGGGCGATCAGCGTCGCTCCGGTGGACAGCAGCAAGGAGTTGAGCAGATAGCGGGGAACGCCCCGGTTCACGATGTCCGTGAGGTTGGACCAGACCCATTTGGTGGGGAGCAGGTTGGTGAAGTACATGTCCGTGGTCTCCGCGTTGTTGCGGAAGGCGGTGATCAGCATCACATAGTAGGGGTAGAGGATTACCACGCACAGCACGATCACAAACAGGTACAACAGCCCCCGGGTCAAAGCGCGCTTCAGCGCCCCCTGGGAGAGCAGAATCATCTGGGTCAGCATCAGGAAGAGCGCCGGAAGCAGCATCCACAGCGTCCAGGTGGAATGATAGCTGATTTGGGAGACCAGCGAGGCGGTGGTATCCCCCCCGTGGCCGCCGTAGAGGAATGCGTCCGCAGCGTTCAGCAGCGCCGCCTGCCGGGAGGGGGACGCGCCGGGGAGGAGTAGCTGCCGCTGGAAGGTCTGCACCGTGTGGAAATGGAACAGGATTACCAGAAGGACCGCCAGCAGCGTCAGCCAGCAGGCGGTTTGGCGCATTCCCCGGTGGAGCCTGGAAAGCTCCGCGGGGGCGGTGTCCCTGGCGGCGGCCAGGGTGAGAAGCGTCAGCAGCAGGGCGAGGCCCGCGGCCAGGGCGCAGGCCAGCAGCGTTTTTCCCGAGGGCAGCCCCGAGGCCATAAAGCTCCAGCCATTGCGCACAGCGGAGACGTTGACCCGGAAGGTGACCATGGAGGTGGTTTCGCCCTTGGAGTTGACCCGCTCCGTCACCTCCTGGGAAACCGTCACCTCCCCCAGGCGGCCCTCCGATTGATGCCGGGCCGCCGCCTCGTCCACCTCGGCCCGGGCGGCCACATAGCGCTCGTCTCCCACAAAGGTGTTGCCGGATTTTTTGGTCAACAGGGCGGTATCAAACTGGTAGGCCGGAAGGGAAAACAGAACGGCGATGAGCGCGGCGGCGGCAAGGCACAGGCCCAGCGCCCGGCGGTTGTTCCTTTGAATGGCTTCGGAAGGCAGCTTTTTCACAGTTCCTCATCCTTCCGCATTGAAATCATCATGTAGATGCCCGCCACAATGCACAAAATAATAAAGCCGATCACGGACAGGGCTGTGGCCGGGCCCTTGCGCTGGTCGTAGAAGGCCAGCATGTACAGGTAGGTGACCATGGTATCCGTCTTGTTGGCGGGCGCGCCCTTGGTGATGGTGTAGATGATCGGGAATGAGTTGAACACGTAAATAATGTTCAGCACCGTGCTTACCGTAAGCGAGGGCCGCACCAGCGGCAGCGTGACCATGGAAAGCTTTTTCCAAAAGCCCGCCCCATCCACGGTGGCGGCTTCATAATATGCGTCGTCGATGGATTGCAGGCCGGCCAGCACACAGAACGCCACAAAGGGCACCGTGACAAA
>JAYFPK010000056.1:0-26413 GCA_034927815.1 Candidatus Limiplasma sp. | reverse complement strand
ACGTGTCTTGCGGCGACAAAAATCAAAGGAATCACTTTAGAAAAATTCCAAACCCATTTGACGCAAAGCGCCAAAAAATATTTTGACTATAAAAATGTCCCCATGGTAGAAGCCGAATATAACACCGAAACGATGGAAGATGTAGCACAACTTACAGGCCGTATCGCTTCTGCAAACTTTCTTGCGCAGACTTTTAAGGGCAGCGCCATTATGGAATGGGCCGGCATCTATTTGCCAGTTGATGATGATGACGCGGCATCCACATATCAAATGGCATTTCTATTTACCGTTGTGGACAATAAAGACGCCGTAAAACGAGAAAAAAATGCCGGGAAGATACTTGGCGGCCTTTCTGCATCAGTATCTCTCGATAAAAACGGCAACGTGTATGCCGGTGCAAAAAACGAGCAGTATCACACCTACCTATTAGGCTTCGGAGAACAATCCGTCTACATGCAAGTGCATCAGCAAGCCGGTTATAGTATAGAAGAATTAAGAGAAATGGCCGAAGAAAAGCTCATTTCAAACTCGCTCTATACCCAGAGTACTGCTGAACAGCAAAGAGGGTCCAGCACCATCCTCTCCAGCGGCGAATACGACTGCCCCGCCCACATCGCAGTCGGGGAATACAAGGTGACGCCTCAGAAGAGCGGCATCCTGACCGTAGAGCGGGGCGGCTCTGTGGAGATCGTGGAGTTTCTTGATCCGGATGACGGGGATGAGATCGGGCGGCTGGTCCTTAAGGCCGGCGATGTCGTCAAGATCACCTCAGGGGGAAAGATGGCCTTTGCGCCGCTGCGGTAATCGCGAAGCGGCCCGGCAAAACAGGGAGAGGGCGGATCAGGCCCTCTCCCTTTGTGTTCCCCCTTACGGCTTCGCTTCCGCCTCGGCCAGGAAGGCGTTGCACGCGGCCAGGTTGCTCTTGTCCTCCTTGAGCTGCATCACCGCCCAGGGGGCCAAAGCGGGCAGCGCGGGCCGCTTGAACACGCCGGTGATGATCACCTCGCACACCGTAACGCTGTCCTTGCGGGTGGTGAAGTTGTCGAACTTGATGCCGCTCATCTCAAAGAGGCGGTAGTTGAAGTAGAAGGGCAGGCCGTCCACGGTGTCCACCACGAAGCGCAGGGCGTACTCCTTGTTGGGGATGGAGAACTCACCCTCCAGGGTTTCGGTGGTTTCGTCATAGTCGCCCAGGCCAAAAGCCGCCATCTGCTTCAAAGGCACCTCGGCCACGCGGATCTCCACCTCTTCCCCGGTAACGTCCTTGATCTGGGCGTAGAGGGTGTCATCGTAGTACAGGTCTGTGCTGCTTTCCTTGGCGGTGCGGGACATCTGCCCCGCAAACTGCAAGGGCTCCGCCTCGTCCGTCTCATAGGCGGTCAGGGTGTTCTGGACCACGGGGGCAAGGGCAAGGCCCTTGAAGCCCGTTGCGGCTCTCTTTTTTGCCATGTGTTTTTCCTCCTAGTTTGTTTTTTGATACCGGAAGGCCAGCTGCCGGACCCCCGGCCCCGGCTCTTCCCATCCAAAGGTCTGTTCGTATCCCAACTCCTCCATGCGGGCCTCGATCTCCCCACCGATGCTCTCAAAGTCTCCATCAGCCACGGCGAACAGGCGCACATAGAATTCCGTCTGGGTCAGGTAAGGCTTATCGTCCCGGCGGTCCGTAGCCCGCTTGGAAGCCAGGTCCACGGTGATGCAGGGGATGGGATCCTTCCCTTCGGGCCAGGCTGCGGATATGTTCCTTACGCCAGGGATGCTCTTGAGGGCCTGGATGATCTCCTTGCGCTGGGCGGTAACGCTCATCCCAATCCCTCCTTAATGGCGGCGGCCACGGCCTGGACCAAAGCGTCCCTTTGAGCCTGGTACGCGGGGTACAAAAAGGGCTTGGGAGCTTGCTGCCTTGTGCCCATTTCCACGTACGCGGCGTGCTCGGCCTTTGCGGCCACGCTTCCCTGGACGCTGCTGCCCTCCTGGCTCACAGGCCCCGCCTGGATGCTTTCCCTCAGCGCCCCGGTGTTCACCGGGGCTAACTCCCGGGCCTCCTGGGCCAGCGCCTGTGTACCCTGGGCCACTCCCTGGGCCGCCAGGGGGAGCAGCCTTTCGGCCACCTCCTCCAAGGCCGCCTCCAGGGCCTCGGTCCCTGATACCTTGATGTCAATCCTCATGCCGCTTCACCCGCTCCCAAGGGGGAATGAACCGGATGTGGGCGGCGGTGTGCCGGGGCCATGGAGCCACGTACACCACCCGGTAATCCGGCCAGTCCCCAGGGGCCGCCTGGAGGCACACCCCCATGCCCACCTGAAGCTCCACCCCCGCCGGAGCCAGCAGCAGCCGGGTCTCCCCCAAAACGGGCCCGTACATCTGGGCCGCCAGGGCTCCGGCCAGGGGCTGAACCACAGCCTGAACCAGTTGAGGCTCCGGATCAAAGCCCTCCCCGGTTTCCAGGGGTCGCTTCAGGGCCACCGTCTGGCGGTATTTTTGCGTCAAGCTCATCCGGATCCCACCTTTGCCATCCGGTACAAATCTAAAACCAGCCGCAGGTGTTCCGGCAATCCCTGGATGGCCGCGCTGACGCCGCCCTCTGCGTGGCTGCTTTCCCCTTCGATGCCCAGGCGGTTATAAGCCCCGGCGGCCAGCTCCACCACCACCCCGTCCAGCAGGCCCTTGGGCAGGAAGTCCCGCCCAGTATAGGCCTCGGCGTAGCTCGCGGCCTCAAGGAGCAGATCGCTTAGCAGGTCGTCCCGGCTTTCCCCTTCCAGGGCCAGCCGGCGCTTTAGCCTTTGCAACAGGTTCATCCCTTGCCTCCTCTCCGGGAGGGGCCTCGTCCCTTTTTGGGGGGAGCCGCCCTACCGCTTCCTTGGGCGGCCTGGCCTCTTTCCCTTTGGGACTCATGGCTTCCCCCAGCCTCCATCCCGTGATCTTTCCCATGGCGCGTCCTCCTTTAGCCCTGGGAACCGTCCAGGTAATGCAGATAGATGCCCGCCACCTTGTTCTTGTACACATCCACCACCCCTACCTGGCGGTAGCCGAACTTCCAGGCGTCGGCGCTGGGGTTGGTTTCCGGGTCGATCACCTTGGGGGCGATATGCTTGGGAAACTGGATCACCGCGGCCTTGTGGATCACCATGAAGTTGATGGCCTGTCCGCCCGGGGCCTTCCGGTAGCCCCCGGCCTTCTCCCCTTCCTTGCCCGAAAGCTGCTCGATGGCGGTATAGCACCGGCTTTGGGGCACCAGCCCCCCCTGGTCGAACCGAGAAAGCACCTCGCGGCTTTTGTTTGCGTCCATGTCCTGGATCAGGGCGAACAGGCTGGGGGTGATGAACAGGCAGCGGTCCTCCATGGGCACCTCGTCCTCGTCCAACTTGTTGGTGGCGCTCCGCAAGGCGCTGACCACCGCCGCCCCGTCCGTCAGAGCCGCCGTCACCCCCGCCTTGCTGATTCCCTCCTTGGCCGCATAGGTGGCAAAGCGGAAGGCGTCCAGCTCCGGCACCACTTTCACCCGCACAAACTCTCCCGCCAGCAGCCCGAAGGCCACCCCGGCGCTCTCGGCGTCGTCCAGGGAATCCACGCTGAACATCCGGCCCCGGTCAAAGTTCACCGGTACCGTCTGATGGGTCAGCGTCACGTCTCCATTTACATAGCCGTCGTTGCGGCTGTAATCCCCCAGGCCCTCCATGTCCATCATAGGGATCACCAGTTCCCCCGCATTGGCTCCTTCCTGGGCCAATTCCGGGTTCCCGTCCAGCACCGCCGTTTTGCTGGCCTCCTTGTATACCTCGTCCAAAATGGGTACATACGCCTGAAACAGCGCAATATTGTTCGCCATTGTGTTGCTCCTTTCTCACGTTGGGATGCCGGGGGCGTTGACCCCGCCTTTCAGCCGGCGCAGCCTTCCCTGGCTGCTTGCCTCATCCCTCCCTCGCTCCCTTGCCGCACCGGCAGTGCCCGCAAGGTGTCCGCCCATGGACAGCGCCGATCGCACTCAGGATGGGGCTGGAGGATGTCGCCCCCGCTTTTCAAATCGAATCTTGCGTTATGGATTACCTTAGCTGCCCCCTTAGTTTTTCAGCCCGGCGGCAGCCCTGACAGCCGCCAGCCGTTCCGCCTGGGCGTTCCCCTGGGCCGCCTGGGGTGCGCTTCCCCGCATACGCTGGGCCACCGCCTGGTTCACCGCCCCCCGGAACGCCTTTTCCGCCTTCTCCAGGCTATTCAGCATGGCGTCCTCATCGGCCACGCTCACGCAGTCGATCAACTCCACCGGAAGGCCCCGTTCCCCCAGCAACCCCAGGGCCGAAGCCCGCAGTTCCCGGCGGATCAACGCCTCCTCCCGGGCGGCCAACTCCGCTTCCCGCTCCCCGGCCCGTTGCCGGGCCAGCTCCTCGGCGGTCATGTTCTTCTCTGCCTCCCACCTGCTTTTGGCGGTGTCCAGGGCCTTGGACACCAGCTTGTCAAACTGGCTCTGCAAAGCCTTGTCCCCCGCCAGCAAAGCGTTCAGGTCAGCCGTCCTGGCGGGCTGGTTTTGCGCGGGTTCAGCCCCCGGGGCTTCTTGGGGCGCTGCTTTGCCGCTGCCCCCTGTACTCTCTGGGGCCGTCCCAGCCCCTCCTTCACCCTCCGCAAAAAACTGCAAGTTCAAAGGCAGCCGCCCGGTCTTGGGTTCCTTCATAAAAATGCTCCTCCTTGCCCACGCCGTTCGGCTTCTCCCGCCCGGCGCGTTCGTTTTGTATGTAAAAAGCCCAACCCCGAAGGGTTGAGCTTTTTATCCGTCAGTGCGCCCCATGCCAAAGAGGCGCAAGTTCCTGTTCCTCTACCACATATCCGTCACGTCGGACAGGGGCACCAATTCCCGGATGCTCAAGCCGTCCACCTTGTAATTGTCCAGCAGCCAGTCATCATCGTCAGGGATACCGCGGAAAAGAATAGTGCTGTCATCCGCATCCTTCTGAATCGCCCTGACTAGACGCCCTTGCTCATCTTGGTCACAGGTAATAAAAATCGGCTGCCCTTTGTAGTACATTAAAATCTCAGCGTTCCTGCTGGCGTAATAGTGCTCCAAAAATTCCTCCAGCGATGTGTAGCCAACCATCTCGGCACCTTCCTTCCTCTACCACATATCCGTCACGTCGGACAGGGGTACCAATTCCCGGATGCTCAGGCCGTCCACCTTGTAGTTGTCCAGCAGCCAAGCATCGTCGCCATGGATGCCTCGGAAAATAATGGTGCTGTCCTCCAGGCTTTTGCGAATGGCCCTGATCGGACGATCTTGCTCATCATAATCATAGGTGATAAAAATCGGCTGTCCTTGATAGTACATCAAAATCTCCGTCACAATGCTGTACTCATAATGCTCCAGGAATTCCTCCAGCGATGTGTAGCCAACCATTTCAACACCTTCTCTCCCTACCACATATCCGTCACGTCGGACAGGGGTACCAATTCCCGGATGTTCAGGCCGTCCACTTTGTAATGATCCAGCAGCCAATCGTCATCGTCAGGGATACCTCGAAAAATGATGGTGCTGTCCTCCAGGCTCTTACGAATAGCCCTGACCAAGCGCCCTTGCTCGTCACGGTCATACGTGATGAAGATCGGCTGTTCTTTGTAATACATCAAAATCTCATTGACAATGTTATCATAATAATACTCCAAAAATTCCTCTAGCGATGTGTAGCCAACCATTTCAGCACCTTCTTTACAAATGCTCTTACTCTAAGAGCGCGGGCAATTAAGTCACTGCCAAATATTCCTTTGTGTGCTCCGTTTGCGAGAAGGTTAAAACACCATCTCCAATTCCCATATTCAGTACAATTGGCGCAGGAGTTTCATCAAGAAGCCCAAGTCCGCTAGAATCTTCTTCAGCGGCCTGAAATAGCAAAACGTGTCATTCCCACCTCGCGCCATTGACCTTCCCTTTCAATAATCCAATCCATTGTTGACGCAATACTCTCGCAGTTCAACCTCGTAAATTTCATTTAACCACATCACTCCTGCATCTCCTTCCAACTAAAGCGTTGTCCTGGGTTCTCTATGCTAACCTGATGCTTTGTAAATTTCCTCACCACAGCGGTAACTACCTCTGCACTTCCTGCGCCATCATAGCATTTCCTTTTTCCCTTATGCGGAAATCCATCTTACCAGGAATTGAGCTTTTTCTCATACGAAAACCACCCAGCGTTTACCGTGGCGATCAGTACGTTGCTGTTAATGCATAATCGATGAAATCTTCGGGGAGCTTGAGATTATATTTCCCAAAGTAATACGCAACATCACTTCGCCAATGATATTCACCACTTACCTGCGTTGTAAGCTCCTCAAGGATCTGCTCACCCGTTATGACATCTCGGAGAATGCTTGGAGATGCGGCAATGACCCTTCCGTTTCGCAGGAACCGCAACACTTCTTCCTTATGCTGAATCTGTATATCGGAAATCATTTCTGAAATAGGAGGAAATCCTTGCCCATAGATTTCAAATACCTGTCCAATAGTCCGCATGGCAATCAATCCTCCTTTCTCTTAGGTTGGATTGTATTCCGCTGACCACTATTTGTCAACGCATCAGGCCTAGATGATGATCTCCTCCAGGGTCTGGGCCAGAACCTTCCGGTTTCTCTAGATATTTTCGCTGTAATCGCCCCCAAACCAGGGGGATTCCGCGGATAAACTGAACGTCTGGATATCCGGCGCAGCTCATAGATCGCCCCTGTGCCGCTGGATGGAGAAGAGCCGCCGGGCATAAGCCTCCTTGGCGGTGAAGCGCCTCTGTTTGGTGAGCTCGTTCTCTATCACCTGGACGGTTGTCTCGGTCTCGATGGCGATGCTCTCCCTCAGGGCATCCCCCCGGCTGATCCGGAAGGGATAATCCCTGCCGTTGGCCCTGTCCGTCAGCCTCCGCCTCTCTTCGCCCTGGGGCATGGCTGCCAGCCGCCATAGCAGCCGCTCGTATTCCGCTGCGGAAATGGGCTTTGCCAGCTCCGCCCTGGCCTCTTCCCCAGCCAAGCCAAAGGGCTTGGCCGGAGTGCGCACAAGTCTTTGGGCCTCTTCGGTCAGGTAGGTCTGCGCATCATATATGGTTGCGCCAATGACCTTCAAGCGCCGTTGTGCCTGCCGCTGGACAGCATCCATATTTCTCTCGGCCTGTTCGGCCCAACGGTCTTTCACGGGCCTTCATCCCCATCCCCGTCCTGGCCGCGGCTTTTTCTTTGGACGTTCTGGTGCGCAAGGATCTTCTGCTGCCGCTTCACAGCCGCCGCCCTTTCCCCCTCCAACTCCTTGACCGCCGCCTCCGGGTCGTCCACAAAGGGTACCTGCCCCAGCAGGATGGGCGCGGGCACGTGTCCGGCCAGGGTGGATACCATCTGGGCCATCTCCAGCTCGTTCACGGGCAAGGAGCGCTTGAACAGAATCCGCACCTTATCTGCCTCCAGGGGCGCGGCCCCCCGCAAGGCCAGAAAATGGGCGAAAAGCCGCAGCCGCTGGCGGAGCCCTTCCCGGAACCAGCGCTCCTTGATCTTCGTGAGCTGCTCCAGGCCCAGCAGCTTGAAGCGCATGGCCACCCCGGAGGTGTTCCCGGCGAACTGCTGGTCGCTCATGTCCGGCACCAAAGAAAGCTTGTGGATGTCCTCCTTGATGCTCAGCCGCAGCACCTCGGTGTCCGTTTCGCTGGGGGGCTTCACCAGCCATTCGGCCCGGGCGCCGTCCCCGGGCATGAAAAGGGTCCTGGTCTGGCGCAGGCGCTGGGCCGGGCTAAGGGGCTGAACCCCGCTCCATCCCTGGGGTACGGTCCCGCTGGCTCCCTCTTGGGGCTCCGGCTCCCCTCCCGCTCCCTCCGGCATTTCCACAGGGGCGTCCTCCACCCCCAAAGCGCCCACCCCGTACAGGGCCAAAATGCTGTCGGTGAACTGCTGCTTGTCGTTGACCCGGTCGGACTGGAGGGCGTCATAGGCGTCCAGCAGGCTCAACACCGGCTCAAAATCCCCCTGCTCCCGGCTGTTGTTCCAATATTCCACCAGGGGAACGGCCCCGAAAAAGTGGGCTGTCCGCTCTCCGGTAGGGCGCGGCTGCTCCTGTCCGGTCCTCTCATAGCCGATGGCTTCCGACGGGGTGTAGACGGTGATCCACTGTCCCTTGGGCTTCAAATCCCGGCCCAGCTTGGGCCGCGTCACGATTCCCAGCAGGGGCGTATGGTTCACGGTGTCGTCGTAAACCACAAAGGCGCTGTCCGGGTCCAGGCGGGCCGAACGGGGCCTGGCCTCCTCATCCCCATAGGCCAGCTCCACCGCCACCCCGTAGACCGCGGCATCCACGGCCAGCTCCGCATCCAGGCTTTCGCTGTCCGCGGCGGCGTAGGCGGTGCGCACGGTTTCAAAGGCAGCCTCCTGCCCCTGGGGCGGCGCGTAGGTCACAGGGCTGCCCAGCAGGTATCCTGCAGCGGTGGTGACGATGTAGCCGGGCAGGTCGTGCACCAGCCGGTTGTTAGGCAATCCCTTCAACCGCCTCCTGGCCGCGATTTTGTGGTCCCGGTCATAGACCCGGCCCAGGGCCTGGAGGTGCCTGCGCCGCTTGCCATAGGTCCTGAGCAGTTCCAGCAGCAGCATGGCATCCGGCTCCCCGCTGGGCAGAAGCAAGTTTTTGTCAATGGTGATCATGATGATGCCCTCCTATTTTTCCCGCGCCCCGCAGCTTCGTTGGTTCAGCGTTCTCCTTGTGGCGGCCCCCTGCCGGCAAATCCCCTGGCCTCCCGCCGCTTTGGGCTTTGCCTGGGCGTCCATTGGGCACGCGCCTCCCGCCGCCTCAGGATACCGCGATGGCCGTTCTCCGGGTGCTGACGCACTCCATGGCGTAGCGGACGGCGTCGATGGTGTGGTTGCTCTCGTCCGGGTAGCGGCTCAAAAAGCGCCCCTCCCGGTCCCGGCCATACTCATAGGCGCTGAACTCCCGGGCGGCGTTGGGGCAAGCCCCGGGGTCGATGACGATTTTTCCCAAGGTCTGAAGCCAGCGCATGCCATGGGTCACGCTGTCCGGCCCCTTTTTGGCGGGAATGAGGCGCAGTCCCCTTCCCCGCAGCTCGGCGATGCTCCGGGGCTCGGCGCTGTCTGCGGTAATGAGCTCGCCCTGGCAGCGCTTTTTCATCTCCCGGGCCAGGGCGTCCAGCCCCAGGCCGGCGGCCACGAACTCGTCCAGGATGTAGAGGATGCGCCGCCGCCGGTCAAAAGCGCAGCGGACAAAGGCGTCCGGGTCCACGGCAAAGCCGAAGTCATGGCCGCAGTAGAGGGGAAGGCCCTGCCACTGGGCAGGCTCAATGGCCCGCAGCTCCAGGTTGTCAAACACCTGGCCCCCGGTGCCGGTAACCTCTCCCAGGTACATGTGGCGGTAGGCCCGCTCGTTGGTCTGGCGCAAGGCCCGGGCCTCGGCCAGAAAGGGCCGCCCCAGCCAGCGGGGCGGCATGTCCAGGTAGGTGCTGTGGTGGGTCAGGCGGCCGGTCCGGGATACCAAAGCCTCGGCGTTCACCCAGCTCCGGGCGCTCATGGGCGGGTTATAGGTGCAGAAGGTGACAGCCTTTCCGCCCCTGAGCGCGCTGGCCTTGATGGTGCGCACATCCTCCATGCCCTGAAACTCCGTGAGCTCCTCAAACCAAAGGTACTTGAAGTACCCTTGGGTGAGCTTGAGGCCCTTGGACTTGCCGGGATCATCGGCCCCCCGGAAGAGAATGCGCTGGCCCGTGGGCTTGTAGGCCATTTCCAGGGGCGTGAGCCGGGGCTGCCAGAGGCTTCCCACCCGGAGCTTGTCCACAGCCCAAAGCATCTGGGCATAGACGGTGTCCCGCAGGGTTCCCGCCACCTTGCGGTAGATCACGGCGTTGGCGGAGGGGTCGGCCATCATGCCCAGGAGGATCTCCAGGCTGACGAAGCTGCTCTTGCCGCTGCCCCGGCCCCCTCCCATCCAAAGCTCCGGGGCGCTCCCCCGGCGCAGGGCCCGGTGAAGGGGGAAGAAGGCCGGGGCGATCAGGCTGCTCAGGCGCAGCAAGGGCGGGCTCACGGGGTCCTCCGGCGGGCCGGGGCTTCACTCCCCCGCCCCGCATGGGGAATGTCGTCCACAAACACGGGAAGGGTCTCCTGGGCGGGGGCGTTTTCAGAGAATAAGCGGTAGCGCTTGCCTAAGAGCTCGGCAGCCTTCATCCGCTCCGCAGTGGAGGGAACGGCTCTGGGCGGGAGCGCGTCCGGTACCAGGCCCTCCCCTTGGACGGGAGGGCATTCCCCGCGCATGATGGCGCTTAAATACCGCAATACCTCCTGGGGGGAGGCCAGGTCCTGGTCCCGCAAGTCAGGTCCGGCACTCGCCGGGTTTTCTGCCTCCATGAGATCGCCTCCCTTTCTCCTTTGCTTTCCCCACCGCTTTGCGCCAACGCTTTGGATGGACCGTTCCAAGGCTCTATCGCCCCCCGGCTGCGTAAACCGCGCCCAAATGCGCCTCCAAGGGTGAAGTCCCCGGCGGGGTTTACGCGGCGCTCCACCCCCGCCTCCCAAACATGGATGTAAAAATAGCGCATCACTTTCGATGCGCTATGGGGTGCGGTTGCATTACCGGTTTCCCGGCGGCGGCCTTGCGCCACCCCGACCCGATATCAGAATAGCACAGGAGGATGTTGTATGGTGTCTCACGGGTTCTCCTGTTGAGGGGAAGCGGTGAGGGCGGCCCGGCCCGCGTCCAAAAGGCGGTAGACGTGGGCGCGGCTATAGTGCATCCGCTCCCCAATCTGGGCGCAGGTAAGGCCCTCCAGGTAGCAATAGCGCAAGGCTGCGCGCTCCTGGCTGGGGGGCAGCGCCAGCAAGGTGGGGGCCAGCCGGCCCCGCAGCTCCTCCAGGGCGTTGCTCAATTGGGCCGCCTCGCCGTGGGCGGCGTCGCTTTCCAACAGGGCCCGTTCGTGGCGGCAGTCGCCGTTGCGGGCCTGCCGCAAGGACAGGGATAGCCCGGAGGACACCCGGTAGGCGCTCTGCCGCCAATGCTCCTCCCGTTCCTGGGCCCGGCGGGCCTCTCGGGTCAGCCGGATGATTTCCTCCAGCAGTTCTGAGGTTTTCATGGTGATCCTCCTTCTTCTCCATCATGGTTTTTCGGGTGATTTCCACCCTGACGGCATGCCTCCCGGCGGGTTCTCCCCTGGGGTTGCCTCTGCTCCGGGCTCCGTGTGAGGGCTGTAGCGCTTTTGAATCAGAGGCGGGCGCAGACCCTGCGGGCTGGCTCCGGCTGACTTTTAGGGGAAGTGCTCCCAAGCGGAGAGGGGCTGTTTCTTCCGGGCTTGTCCTTCCCCCCTTTGAGAAAACGGGGATTAGCCCCAATCACGCTGGCCCCCGCATCCAAAGCCAACGCGAAAACAACTGCGGGAAAATCAAAGGGTGGATTAGCAGGTGCCCCACAGGTAGGCCAGCCAGGAAGTACGCCGCCGCCCCAGAGGGCTTTGGGCGTATTCCTCCAGAAGCTGGGCAAAGAGCTCCGGCTCGTGCCGCCGCATCAAACCCAGCAACAGCCGTGCCTGCTCCCCCAGGGGCTTGGCGTTCAGCGGCGGATCTCCCAACAAGAAGCGCAGCAAGTCCCCCTCCTCTCCCTCCTGGTCAAACCACCCCAGGAGCCGTTCCCGGGTTCCCGCCTCCCGGGTCGCGCAGTCCAGGCAATAGCGGCCAGAGAAAGTCAGCGGCGCGGGGACCCAGAGGGAGCCCTCCCAAAAGCCCCCATCTCCATCAGCCAGCCATTGGGTTCCGCAGCGGGGGCAGAGGATCTCCTCTGCCTTCTCCCCGGGGAAGCCCGCTCCGTTTACCATTGGGTTTTCCACCTCTTCCCTGGCCATAGGGCTCCCCTTTCCGGCAAAGAAACGGATTCCCATATAGGAACATTCGTTCTTATTTCCTGTGGTTACATAATACTTTCCTTTGGCAATAATGTCAAGGGCTTTTCGGAAAAAATGTTGCCTCCGGTCAACGGATATGGTAAGCTCTAAAAGAACAGAGCTGGGTGGAAAGCCTGCGCCCTGTGAACGCCTCAACGGCTCTTACAACGGTCCGTAACAGGCCGCTTTGTTTGGTAGAGGAAGCACTGCGGCGCAAACGGTAAAGGAGGTGGCCCCATGTCTCAGGCTCAACGGGTGGCCCTGCTGCGCAAGGAGCTGGGGCTGACCCTGGCCCAGTTCGCTCAAAGGCTGGGCGTCACCGCCACCGCCATCTCCCGGATTGAAAACGACAGGCGGCCCCTGACCCAACAAATGGCAAAAGCCATCTGCGGCGCATTCGGAGTGCGCTACACATGGCTTTGGGAGGGCCTGGGGGATATGTTTCAAAAGCCGGATATGTCCCATCTGGCGGCCATTGACAACCTGCTGATGAGCGACAACGAAACCGCCAAGCGGCTCATTGCCCTGATCGCCCGGATGACCCCGGAGCAGTGGACGGTGGTGGGTCAGTTGCTGGGGATGCTGGAGAAGAAGGACTAGCGCTCCTTCCCGAAGCGGTCCAGTCCAACAGGAGATGCTCCATATAGGCGCAGCTTCTCTCCAGGAGGGCATCAGAGGGCATTTGCCCCGCCAGCTCCCCTATCCACTGGATCAGCTTCTCCCGCCGTGTCATGCCCACCGCCTCCTGTCCGGATTTCACCGGAACGTTTGTTCTTGTTTGGCACAGTTTCAGGATAGCACATTTCCGTTTAAAGCGAAAGCCCCGGTTTTTGTGGTGTCCCATCCATGGGATACATCATGTGGGGGGCTTGCGAACCCCTTGTCAAGGTCTTATGAAACCATTGCGGGACCGCTTCTTTTTCGCCACTCCACGTCATGATCTCCGAAACCGGGGCTGTCTGATCTTCCAAATTTCGAAAAAGTTTCGTTGGAAACATTTATGGTTCGTAATAATTTCTTCATATTTTTAGTGAGGCTGTCCTCAAATCCTTTCCTGGCAAGGATTTCATCCGATTCGACCCAAAACCCTTATGTTTCAACGGTTTCCTCTCTATCCCCTTTGTAGCAAGGCTTTGGCGGCTCTCCCCTTCCTCTGCTAAAATGTTACATGGTTCCCCAGAACTATTACGCATTCCATAGGTGGTGTAACAAAAACTTAGGACTACAACATATGCTTTTCTTGTGTAAATTCTTGTAACTACATACAAAATGTGGTATCATGCCCATGAATGGTAGTGGTGTACTGGTCATTATTCCATCCATCACGCAGCAAAGAGGCGATTGTATGAAAATGAATGTCTTCTTCCTTTTCATCGCGGTCTTGGGCATCGCGGTGGTGGTCTGTTTTCTATGGCTGGACCGTAAAAAAAGCCGGTTGCTCCGCCTTCGGGTCAAAAAGATGCATGCCTCCCCCCTGTTCGCCGAGCTGGCTCCCTTGTTGAAAAACGCCCAAAACCGCCCCATTGAGCAGCTCACCGTGGACAAGACCGGCGTATACATCCGCTTCATGCATCCCGTGGGCTCCGAAGTCCGCTTCTCCCTCAGGGAAAAGGGCTTTGGGTACCTCACCGAGGAAAGGCAGGAAGCGCTCCTCATCCTCCTGGAGGAATTTCTCCCCCGGGTCACGGACAGCCACCGCTACGCCTTCCGCAAAAAGCGCGTCCTCCTGCTCAACGGCCATTTCGAAAGGTATTATCAGTATACGATCCTCAACTCCTACAAGAACAGCCTGGTTAGGGCGCCCTATTACGACGGCACCAACCGCCGTCTTTCCTTCCCCAGCTGGTAATCTCCCCCTCCGGTATGCAAAAGAGTGGATGCGCTCCACTCTTTTGCATATTCAGTTTGTTTTCCACCATGTTTCACTTCCCCTCTCCCAGGGTATCCTCTTTTCCAGAAGGGGACCGGAAAACCCCGTTCCCCCTGGTAAAGCTACCACGCGCTGCGGCGCTTGACTCCTGGGTTTTCCAGGACACGAAAGGAGAACGCCCCATGAAGATCATGTATGAAACCAAAGCCCTATCCACAGGCGGCCGCAACGGCCAGGTTCATGTCCACAATACCCCCATCCGCTTTGAGATGGCCTCCCCCTCGGAGATGGGCGGTTCCAAATCCAGCGGCTTTAACCCTGAACAGCTCTTCGCGGCAGGCTACGCCGCCTGCTTTGGCAGCGCCATCCAGCATGTGTATAAGGTGCGCCGCCTTTCCCTCCCCGATCCCGACGTCCAAACCACCGTAGGCATTGGCAAAAATGACGCCGGCGGCTATGCCCTGGCTGTGGAGATTCAAGCCACCTTCCGGGGTGTGGACCAGGCCCAGGCCGATTCCATCGTGGCCGAAGCCCATCAGGTCTGCCCCTATTCCAACGCCACCCGGGGCAATGTGGACGTCAAGGTATCCGCCAAGGTGGACTAATCACCGCTGGGGGTTGTCCCTGGGCCCCACCAAAGGGATGAAATCCCTTTCGCATCTTG
The DNA here is from genome assembly GCA_034927815.1 of Candidatus Limiplasma sp. Classification (GTDB taxonomy): domain Bacteria; phylum Bacillota; class Clostridia; order Christensenellales; family Aristaeellaceae; genus Limiplasma. The sequence continues at coordinate 12,003 of JAYFPK010000056.1, read as the reverse complement.
CTTACGGCCGCCTCATTGGCGGCCAAGGGAATCCAGGGCTTAGATACATAGAGAACCCAAAGGGCCGGCCAGCGCCGGCCCTTTGGGTGTATTAGGTTTTCCTCGCGCCCGGGGGCAACCGGCATCCGCCTGTTTTCATCCGCACCCTGCTTCACAGGCATGGATGCTGTCTTTTTGTTATGGTCAAGGGGAAGGGGGAATTTCCAAAGTGAATGCGCTAGCACCGTTGAATGACGCCATGGCCTATCTTGAGGCCAACCTGCTCCCCGGGATCGATGCCGCCCGGCTCTCCCGCATTGCGGGCTGCTCCGAATACCATTTCCGCCGGATGTTTTCCTTCCTTTCCGGCATGCCGCTGGGGGAGTACATCCGCCGCAGAAAGCTGTCCCTGGCGGCAGTCCTTTTGCAAACAAAGGGAGAAAAGGTAATCGACGTTGCCCTGGCCTTGGGGTATGAAACCCCCGAAGCGTTCAGCAAGGCGTTTCGGGCAATGCACGGAATCAGTCCCTCCGAAGCGAAAAAAGCAAACGCCCCTCTCAAGGCATTCCCTCCTATGACCTTTCAGCTGACCCTCAAAGGAGGCATGGACATGGAGTACCGGATCGTGGCAAAAGAGGCTTTTCAAATCGTTGGCTTCAAAAAGAGGATTACGCTGCAGTTCAAAGGGGTGAATCCCCAAATGGACGCGCTGACCCAAAGGCTCACCCCGGCAATCGTTTCGGAGCTGAAAAGCCTGTGCGGCGTCGAGCCAAGGGGCATACTCAGCGTTTCCGCAAACTTTTCGGAGCGTATGCTGGAGGGAAGCGGGCTGGACCAGTATATGGGCGTGGCAACAACCCGGCCCGCTCCCAAGGGGTATGACGTTTTGCCGGTGGAGGCGTCCTCCTGGGCTGTTTTCAGCGTGGCCGGCGCCTTTCCCGCCGCTCTCCAGGAAACCTGGGGCAAAATCTATGCCGAATGGTTCCCCTCCTCCGGATACGAGCTTACCGGCGGGCCTGAAATGCTGTGGAATGAAAGCCCGGACACTTCACTCCCCGCGTATCGGAGCGAAATCTGGATTCCCGTGCGCAAGCTTGCCCCTGTAAAACAGTCTGACAATCAATAGCGTCCCTGGGGCGATCCAGGTTTTCCCCTTGCGCGTGGGCAGCGCGGGTAAAGGCGGGATCCCAAAGGGACCCCGCCTCTTTGGCGGGGTTTTAAAGCAGAACTCTAACCCTCCCGCCCCGTTTCCGCCAGCTTCCTAGGGCAGCAGCCCGCTGACCTTGATGCTGGCCTCCAGTCGGCTTTCCACATAGCGGCGGAGGATGACAAAGAGATCGACCACATCCGTCGACAGGGATTCTTCCTCCTCCAGCCCCCGGGCCAGCACGGCCCGTATCCAGGCCACCTGGGCCGCGGTGAGGCGGTAGGCGGTTTTGTCGGCGCAGGCGGGGCACACCAATCCCCCGGCCTCCACGTCCAGCAGCCCGCCCTGGGTGGAATCCACGGGCGCGCGGCAGTGGGCGCAGTGGTTCAGCCGGGGCCTGTAGCCGATCACATCGGCGTACAGCAGCAAAAAGGCGGTGGTGACGCTCAGGGGCAGCTCCCTCTCCTGGTAGGCCAAGTGGCACAGCCCTGTAAGCAGCAGCGCGAAAAGCCCCGGGGCAGCCTCCCCAGGCTGGACCGCCGCCTGGCATAGCCCCAAAAGGTAGCTGGCGCAGGTGAGGCGGTAGGGCTCCAGGCGCAGGGGATAGTAGGTGTCGTCAATGGCGCAGGAGCTAAGGGTATAGCGCTCCCCGGAGCGGAAGAGCACGAACTCCCCCTGAACGAAGACCTCGCTGGCAGCCAGCAGGGGGCTCTTGGGGCGGCGGCATCCCCGGGAGAGCGCATCCACCCGGCCCTGCTGGGGGGAAAAAAGAGTCAGCATCCGGTCATGATCCCGGTAGTTGGCGTGGCGCAGCACAATGGCCCGCAAGGTTTCCGAGGGCATAGGCCCACCCCCTTTCCCCCATTATACCACAGCGGGGTTCCAAAAAAATCCGAACGTTCGGATAAAAAAGCATGGCATCATTCGTATCGTTGTGCTATACTGCTTTCCAGGCCGCCCCGGCGCCGGGTCAAAGCCCGGCCCCCGCCGCCCAAAGGAGGATTGGCCTTGGAAAGAACCCGCAGAAATGAGCGCATGGCCGCTCTGACAAAGCTTCTCACCGCCTCCCCCAACCAAATCTTCACCCTCTCGCAATTTTGCGAGCTTTTTGGCGCAGCCAAGTCCACCCTCAGCGAGGATATCAAGGCGTTGCGGGAGGTATTCACCGCGTATGGATTGGGCAAGCTGGATACCGTGGCCGGGGCAGCCGGGGGCGTTCGTTACCGCCCCTTCCTGTGCCCAAAGGACGCGGCGGATTTTATCCGGGGCCTGTGCCAGGAGCTCAGCGCCCCCTCCCGGCTGCTTGCGGGGGGCTTTCTCTACCTCTCGGATATCCTCAGCCTCCCCCAGGCTGTGAAGCGGATGGGCATCATCATCGCCCAGCGCTTCTACGACGCCGCCCCGGACTTTGTCCTGACCATGGAGACCAAGGGCATTCCCGTGGCCCTGACGACTGCCGACGCCCTGGGGGTGCCCTTGATAATCGCCCGGCGCTCCAGCAAGGTCTACGAGGGCTCGGCGGTGAATATCAACTATGTCACAGGCTCCTCCGCCATCGAAACCATGAGCCTGAGCCGCCGCGCCATCCAGGAGGGCCAGCGGGCCCTGATCGTGGACGACTTCCTCAAGGCCGGGGGCACGGCCCAGGGCATGGTGGAGCTCATGGGCGAGTTTAACGCCCAGGTGGTGGGCACCGCCTTTGTGATGGCCACCGACCAGCCCCGGGTGAAGCGGATCACCGGGGAAATGTCCCTGATGGTCTCAGGCCTGGGGGAAGAGGGCTCTTTCTGGGTAAGGCCCGGAAACCTGCTGGACCCGTCCCCTGTCTCATTGGAATCCCCCATGCAAGGAGCTGAAATGCCATGAAAAAAACCCTGGGCTGGATCGTGGAAGCCGCCCCCAATCCCCTGCTGGACCGCCCCTTGCTGGGCCTGACTTGCCGGGAGCACGTGCGCCGGGCCCTGGAGGACAGCGGCGTCACCGTAATCCAGGAGGAGGCGGAGTTCTCCTCCTCCTATGACTTGGTGCTGCTGGTCCGGGAGGATGCCCCCTGCCTGACTCCGGAACTGCTCACCTCTTTGATCCAGGCCGTAAGCGGCGGCTCCGCCAGCAGCGCCTCTTTGCTCTCTCCCAAGCGGGAAACCCTGGCTTTGGCCATCCCCCGGGACAAATGGTTCGCGGCGGTTCAGGCCCAGGCCCTGTCCAACCGGGAGATCGCCAAGGGGCTTTTAAGCAGCCGGGACGGCAAGCCCGCCCCCCAGAGCCAGGGCCACAAGGCCAACACCCCCCAGGCGTGCTTCGCCGTCAACGATGCCGCCAGCTTTTCCGCCGCCTACGGCCTGCTGCGGGAGGCCATCGTGCGGCGGCATCTCCAGGCCGGGGTCCTGATCCTGGAGCCCGCCCGCACCATCATCGAGGCCGGGGTATCCATCGCCCCCCAGGTCCTCCTTTACCCGGATAACCTGCTTTTGGGGAACACCTCCATCGGCTCCGGCTGCACCCTCTATCCGGGCAGCCGTCTCCAAAACGCCGTCATCGGCCAGGACAGCACCCTGGAAAACTCCGTGCTGCTGGACTGCACCGTGGGCAGCCACACCACCGTGGGCCCCTTCGCCTACCTGCGGCCCGGCACCCGGGTGGGGGACCACTGCCGCATCGGAGACTTCGTGGAGGTCAAGAACAGCGCCATCGGCGACCACACCAAGGTCAGCCACCTCACCTACGTGGGGGACAGCGACCTGGGCCAGCACATCAACCTGGGCTGCGGCGTGGTCTTTGTCAACTATGACGGCAAGGCCAAAAACCGCTGTACCGTGGAGGACCACGCCTTTATCGGGTGTAACTGCAACCTGGTGGCCCCCGTTACCATCGGGGAAAACGCCTATCTGGCCGCCGGCTCCACCGTGGTGGAGGACGTCCCCGCCGATTCCCTCTATGTGGCCCGCTCCCGGGGCGTGGTCAAGGAGGGCTGGGTCAGCAAACGGAAAGAGGAAGGCAAGCTGTAGGGAATGGCGGGGTGGAGTCCTGGCCTCCCGCCAAAGTAACTGCGCGTCTTTGGCTCTCTGCTTTGGCCCGCGTTTCAATCGCCCCCAATGAACATGTCTACCGCAAAAGGCCCGCCGCGTCAACGCGGCGGGCCTTCTTTCTTTTCCCCAAGGCGGTTTCCTCACAGCATTCCCGCGTATTCCTCCGGGCTGGCCTCCACCGCCGCCCCCGTGGGGGACAATCCCGCAAGGCTGGAATGAAGGCGGCAGATCTTCCATCCGGACCCGTACCGGTACAGCCCAAAGCCTCCCAAAAAGGTCCGTCCGCCCAGCTCGTACAGAACGATCCGCTCCGTCATCTCCTGAGCGCCATAGATTTCGGCCATCCTGGCGAAATTCTCCCTGTTCTTTTCGCTTTCCAGCACCGCCTTTTTGGGCGGGTCCACCCGCAGAAGCCTCAGGCCCGCCAGTTGCTCCGCAGCCACAGCCTCCTGAAACTCCAGGGCATAGGCCCTGTCCGCCGGGGCCACGGAGCTTCCCTCCAGGCCTGCGGTGACGAAAAAGCTGTACAGCAGCATTTTGATCTGCCCCGCAAAGCTGCCCGCGATAGCCGCCTCATTCAGCTCCTTATACAGGCCGCTGGTGGCGGGCGCGGGGTTTGCCAGGGGCACGTGGGCTTTCATTCGGTCTACCCAACCGGGAAAATCAAAGCCCTCCGCCTGTTCGCTGATGGCGCATGCCTCCAACGCCCCCTGGAAATCCTGCGCGGCCAGCCCCTGGCAGAAATGCCCGATGGCCTCCTCCGGCGTGGCAAATCCGGGCGTGGCATATGCATCTCCCCCTTGGGCGGAGGCCTTTGCTTCTACCGGCGCAAGAACGGGCGTGGAAAGCGCCAGGACCCAAAGCACCAGCAGCGCCAACCCTCCCGCCCAGCGCCTGGGGAAGCGGCGCCGCCCCTTAGCCCGGGCGGCGCAATCAAATGGGTTCATACAGGAACCGTCCCTTCCCCTTTATTTGGGAATGATAGGCGTTTTGTACAGCTTGCCTGTGAAGAAAAAGATATTGTTTTGCGTGGCCTTTGTCACATAGGAGAAGAACACTCTGCCGCTTTTCCCGATTCGCAGCCGGTAGGGGAAGGCCGGGGCCAGGTTCATCTGGTGGTTCCCGGTGACTGTGATGTCCTGGCCGGTGATGGTAACGGTGCCGCCGCCCGCTGTCTTAAGCACCACCTCGCCGTCGGCCGTGCCCGTGTAGTTATCCCGGAGGATGGCGCGTAGCTCCGCGTCCTCGGGCTTTGGATAAATCGCCTCCGGCTTGATGGGCTTCACCACGCAGACAAAATCCTCAATCACGCTGGTGGGGTTGAACTGGGATTTCGCGCTGCCTCCGGAGGGAGCGATGTACGCGTCAATCTCCGCTTCCGGATAATCCGCCTGGACGCCCCCTTTGCACTGGTATTCGCCAAAGGGGGTTTTCCCGCCATGCTTGACGCCCGTAAACTGCAACCGGTTCAGTACATGCATCACCATTCCGCCCTGGGTGGATTGCCAGTCATAGGTATCGTCGATCTTGATGGTCCAGATGAATTCGTCGATGGAGGGAATGATCTCCACAGGAATGGGCTCGCCATACTCCACGGGAATATCGCCGCCCTCCTCCTGGGAGCCCTCCTGCCCCTGGGCCTCCTCTGAAGGGCCTTCCTCTGCGCCGCCCTCCTCCTGGGAATCGCCATCCCCCACCGGGCCTCCGGGGCCCTCCGGCGGAAGGGGCGGCGGCTCGGCTGGGGTGGTGTTGTACAAAAGGGTCATCCCTTCCTCCCTTACGCTGACGGTGCAAACGGCCTTTTGTCCCGGCGCTTGCCCCAGGCTGACGGTAATGGCCGCCTCCCCTGGAGCCAGGGCGGTGATTCCCCCGCCCTGGTCCACCCCGGCCACCGCGGGGTCAGAGGATTCCCACAGGAAGGCGGCGTTGGGGTCCTCCGGCAGCGTATAAGCATAGAGTTTAAGGGACGCGCCCTGGGCCAGCTCCACATGGCCGGGATACAAATGGATGCCTGGATCAGTGGGGGAGCCGCCCCCTTCCACCGGCTGCGCCGTCCCTCCCGCAAACGGGCACAACAACAGCGCCAGCAGCAAAATCCCAAGCCGTTTTCTGATTTTCACAGCATTTTCTCCTTTTTCTTTGCTCTGCCCTAGGCTACTGGAGGGTAAGCGCGCCGTCCCGGACGCCGCCCCGGACCTGGATTGTGAACCCCGCCGCTTCTAAGGCCTGGACGGCCTCCTCCGGGGTCATCTCTCCCCCACCCAGGGAAACGGGCTCAAAGGCAACCCCTAAAGATGCCGACGCCATCACAAATTCCATCCCGCTCTCCGTCAGGCGCATATATACGGCCTGGGTGCGGTTCATTTCGTCCCCCTGGTAGGTGTACACATCCCCCCAAACCGCCAGGGCCACCGCTGCTCCCTCCGCCGTCAGCTTGTATTCGTAGGTATCCCGCTCAATTGTCACATCGCCCCGCAGGATGGCCCGCTCATCCGTCATGTGCCCTGCCGCCAGGTCCAGCCGGCCACGCTCCTGAACCGCATCGCCTTTTTGTTCCGCGATGGAGTTACCGTCCCAGGTCTTTTCAAACTGGAATCCAAAGTCGATCACAGTACCGGCCTGATCCACAAAGGCGGCATACCCCGAATAGGGCAGACTCCCTTCAAAACGCCCGTCCGCGTGTTTGGGGTTGAGCTCTTCGTATTCATGGGAGGCAATGAAGGGGATGTTCACATCGGTCAGGGCGTACAGCTCCATGTAGTTGGCGTCATTATACTCGTCAATGGGGTCGTTGTGGCGGGTGTACAGGTCGTACCAAGCCTGGGAATAATCCAGCAGTCCGGTGAAGCCAGGCTGCTGGCCCGCCCGGGCGGGCGCGGGCGGCACGGCGGCCGCCAGGACCGCCAGCGCCAGCGCGGCCAAGGTCACGGAAATGGTCCTGTGTCTGTTTATCATCAAAATCCCCTCCTCCTCATTATTCTGCATGAGACCGGGGCGTTTGGATAGCTATGCGATCGCATAGGTCGGGGGATTTGTGCCTGAATAAGGCAAACAGCTCGCTCAGGCTGTTGATGTTCAGCTTTTTATACAGGGAGGTGCAGTGAAATCCCACCGTCGCGTAGCTGATGTGCAGCTGCGCGCCGATCTGCTTGCGGGAGCGCCCGCCCAGCAACAGCATGCAGACCTCCCTCTCCCGGGGGGTAAGGCCGTAGCCCTCCAGGGGATCGGCTTCCCCAGGCTGCGCCGAAAGGCAGGTCATGTCGGGCTTGTGGTAGTCCTCAAACCAGTCCGCCGCGTACAGGCGCTGCTGAAACACCGGGGAGAACAGCACGTACAGCATCAGGCAAAGGGACGCCGCCGCCATGGAAATCCCCGGAATCCTATGGGGCCAATAGGTCTGCAACAGCCCCATGGTGAGGAAGGCGGCGATCAGCGTTGGGAGGCATCCCCCGCACATGAACTTTTTGAAAAGGACAAAGCTGCCGAATTTCTTCATCACTCCGCCAAAGGTGTAAAAGGAGGCCCCGTATCCCACCGTGCACAGGCCGCACAGGAAAGCTCCCGCCAGATACGCCGCCGAATCCGGGCCGGTTTGCATCAGCCCAAAGGATGTTACCAGCAGCACAAAGTATAAATTCCACACATGCCAAATGCTGCGCTTGCACGCAAGCTGGATCAGCGTGCATACCGCGCCGCCCAAAGTGGCCCCTATCCCAAAGCACAAAATGGAGGCGCGCCCTCCCCGCACGTAGAGGAAGGAAATGAACGCGTCCATGAGAAAGAAGAGGAAAAACAGCGCAAAAGCGGGGTACATGGCTTTATCCGCCTTGCGGGCGGGCTTTTCAAAGCTTTCAGCCAGGTCCTGGGGCTGAAACCGCAGGATGCACAGGATGGCCCCAAACAGGAAAAGCAGCGGCAGCGCCTTCCATAGCTGGCCCCCCGTGGCCCCGCTTCCATCCAGCAGCAGGCACACCCCGTAGTTCACGGTGATGACCACCGCGCCAAAAAACCGCTCGGCGTTGTTGATCACCAGCATGTACACATAGGTGGCGCAAAAGACGCTTCCCCCCAGGGCAAACCAGCAAAGGGTCGCCGCCAGGGATTGGGCCTCCCCTTTGGGCAGGAAGAGCCAGGCCTGGATCGCGGCTCCGGAGGCCAGGGAGGCGGCGCGGGAAAACCGGAGGAACCCCTTGGCCGGCACGAAGAAAAGCAAAAACGCGCCGAACAGGTAGGCGCAGTATAAAGTGACTTTGGGGTCCAGGCCCAGGAGCGGCGCGTTGGCCCGGAACAGGCTGCTCATCATATTGGCGATGCCAAGGCACATGGGCATGGCAAGGGTATAGGGCAGATGGCTGGCGCGGATGTGGCTCAAATTCAGTTCGTCCCGGGTATTCCACAGCCGAACAAGGGAGGAAGCGATATGCTGGAAAGAACGTACCATTGCGCCTCAAGCTCCTATCCTGCGGTCAGGCTCTTATTGGGGGACCGGCCCATCATTTTCAATTTGCGTTGTCCCCATTATACCTGATTGGAAAACGGCGTTCAACTACTGTTTTCGGCTTTTCCCACAAGGCTGCCCCCCAGCCCCTTCCTGCTTTACCGGCCCGCCACGAGAAAGATAAGCGCATCAAAAATGCGGGAATGCCCGTGAGGACATTCCCGCATATCAGTACAGGCATAGCTTTGAGGGCAGCCGGGGACATCCCCCCTACCGGTTCATCCTCCTGTAACTCCCTCACAGCCCACGGAAAGCGCGGCCCCATGGATTCCGCCAAACCTGACGCCCAGCACCGGGGCCAACTCCTCCAAGAGCGCCACAAGTGGTTTTTCCTGCCATTCCTTTTTCTGCGCTCCCGTTCTTTTGAACGCAGGCGAATGCTTTTGTTGAGCGTGGCTATCCAAAGGCAGCCGCCTTGCCATAAGGCTTGCCCATCAACCCCAATGCCCGCCCTCCCGCAAGGAATGCCTGTCCATGCATAGATTCTCAGCGCAAGAAGCCCGTCCTCCCCTCAATTTCCTCTATCCCTTTCCCATTCTCAATGGTATAATACCTCCGATTCCATCTGATTCGTATCTCTATGTTGAGGAGGCCCTTTGTGAAGTACGCCCGAAGGACCCTGGTCAAGGCCCTGTGCCTTGTGGTCGCGGTGGCGCTGCCCCTGGGGCTTGTTTTTGCCGCTCCTTTGGGAGAGGGGGGCTCCGGGGCCTTTCCCGTCCATCGTCCACGCCAGGTGCAAAACCTGGATTGCGATCTCGTCCCTTTGGAGGAAGACGCCCTGATGCTTCCCCTTCCCGGACCTTTCAGCACCGGAAAGGTCCGGTTGGCCTGGGGCCCCATAGCCTGGACATTACCCCTGGGCCTGCCCCCCCTATGTTCGCACAGTTCTCAAGGAATCCGGCTTCCTTTATATCTGCCTGTGTTTCAACGCCATGTCCTTGTGCGGGTGGGCACTCACGCTCCCCCGGCCCTTGAGGCCTAGCGCCTGACCCAAGGGCCCTGTCCATCAACACAAGGAGCTGAAATCATACATGAATACTTCCAAACGGCATACCAAGGGCAAGACCACGTTCTTGCTGATCCTGGTCTTTACGCTGCTGATTTCCTATATCGCCTTTTTTGGCATCCATACCCCGTCCTTCACTTTGAGGGGTGCGGGGGACATGCGCTTTGGCATCGACATTCGGGGCGGGGTGGACGTCGCCTTTTCCCCCAAGGATCTGGACCGGCTCCCCACCGGGGACGAGTTGGAGGCGGCCCGGGTCGTCATCGAGACCCGGCTGGACCAGAACAACATCCTGGACCGGGATGTGACCCTGGACAAGCAGAACGGCTACATCTTCGTCCGCTTTCCCTGGAAGACCGGGGAGACGGACTTTGACCCGGCGGCGGCCATCGCGGAACTGGGCAGCATGGCCCATTTGACATTCAAGGACCCGGATGGAGCCATTGTGCTGGAGGGCAAGAACGTAGCCCGCAGCACCACCTGGGAGAGGGATCCCCAAAGGCCCACCTCCTACTTGGTAAACCTGGAACTGGACGCCGCGGGAGCCAAGAGCTTCAATGAGGCCACGGCCCGGCTGGTGGGCCAGCGTATCACTATTTATATGGACGATACCGTGATTTCTTCCCCTCGTGTGGCCACCGTCATCACCGGAAACAAGTGTTATATTTCCGACATCGCCACCGAGGAGGAGGCCCGGCTGCTGTCCAATCAGATCAACTCCGGCGCGCTGCCCTTCTCCCTCCATACGGAGAACTACAGCGCCATCAGCCCCAGCTTGGGCTCCAACGCCCTGGAGCTGATGCTCATGGCGGGCATCGCGGCCTTTGTCCTCATCTGCATCGGGCTGGTGGCCTACTACCGGCTCTCGGGCCTCGTAGCGGTATGCTCCCTTTTTCTCCAGGTGGCGGGCCAGCTGATTTTGCTGTGCTGGCCCCAGTTCACCGTGACTTTGCCCGGCATCGCGGGTATCATCCTGTCCATCGGCATGGCGGTGGACGCCAACATCATCTCCGCCGAGCGCATCCGGGAGGAGCTGCGCACGGGCAAGCCCAGCCGCCAGGCGGTGAATACGGGCTTCAAGCAGTCCTTTTCCTCTATTTTTGACGGCAATATCACCGTGCTCATCGTGGCGGTGATCATGATGGCCCTGGGCTCCGGCGCCATCCTCTCCTTCGCCTATACCCTGCTGTTCGGTATCATCATGAACTTCGTGGCCGGGGTCTACGTCACCCGGGCTCTCACCAAGTCCTTGGTAGCCATGGGGGTGGCCCATTCCCCCACCCAGTTCATGAGCGCCAAGGCCCTGGCCAAAAAGGAAGTCAGGATCTTCCCCTTCTACGAGAAGCGCCGGGTCTACTACCTGATCTCCGGCGCCGTGGCCGTATTGGGCATTGTAATGCTTCTGGTAAACGGCGTGCATTTTGACATCCAATTCACCGGCGGCTCCATCGTCAAGTACGACATCGCCGACGCCGTGCCCCTGGATCCCGAGGATGCCGGAAATGTCGTCTCCGCCGTGCTGGATGAACCCCTCTCCGCCCAGGTCACCACCGACTACGTAACCCAGAACAAAAAGCTGATCCTCAGCATGGCGGGCAACGAGGGCATCAGCAACGAGGAGCTTGCCTCTGTTACCCAGGCCCTGTCCGCGGCCTACCCGGACCAAAGCTTCACCCTCTCGGAGACCAACAACGTGGCTCCCTTCTTTGGAAAGCACTTTCTCCAAAACGGCATTTTGGCGTTGCTCCTCTCCGCCATCCTCATCATGCTTTACGTCTGGTTCAGCTTCCGCAAAATCCACGGCCTGGCCGCCGGGTCCATGGCCCTTCTGGCCTTGCTTCACGACCTTCTGGTAGTCTTCTTCGTCTTTGTGATCTTCCAGATTCCCATCGGCGATTCTTTCATCGCCGTGGCCCTCACCATTTTAGGCTATTCCATCAACGACACCATCGTCATCTATGACCGCATCCGGGAAAACCGCCGTCTGGACCAGAAGCTCCCCATCCATCAGCTCATCAACAAGAGCATTTCCCAGAGCTTCACCCGCTCCCTGAACACCAACCTGGCCGTCTTCGCCAGCGTCATGATGGTATTCCTCTTCGCCACCGGCTACGGCCTGGATTCCATCCGTTCCTTCGCCCTCCCCATGACCATCGGCACCATCAGCGGCTGCTACTCCACCGTCTGTATCGCCGGGCCCTTGCTGGCAATGTGGGAGAAGCGCAAAGCCGGGGAGAAAAACGCCTAGGGGAGGTACGGCGGGGCTCCGCCCCGCACCCCGCCAGGGCGATGCCCTGGACCCGCTTTTGCCCGGGCCGCGCCCGGGCAAGAAAAGCCCAACCAATCA
>JAYFPK010000010.1:0-30899 GCA_034927815.1 Candidatus Limiplasma sp. | reverse complement strand
CGGGCGGCCGGGCGGGGCGGGCCTGATGTGGAGAGATGGCGATGAACGCGTTTTGGCTGGTGCTGGTCAACATTCTGGAGGAAGGCCTGATTTACGGCCTCATGGCCATGGGGGTGTACATCACCTACCGCGTGCTGTCGTTCCCGGATTTGACGGTGGACGGCAGCTTTCCCTTGGGCGGCTGCGTTACCGCGGCCCTGCTGCTGGCCGGAGCCGATCCCCTGGTCACGCTGCTGGCTGTCTTCCTGTGCGGATGCCTGGCGGGCCTGGTGACCGGGCTTTTGCATGTCAAATTGGGGATTACCGATCTGCTCAGCGGAATCCTGACCATGACGGCGTTGTGGTCCATCAATTTGGTGGTGGCGGGGGGAAAGGCCGTAGTGCCTTTTTACAACGAGCCCACCATTTTCAATGCCGGGCTGGCGGCGCTGCTTCCCGCCGGGCTGTACCCGCGCCGGGTGCTCATCGTGCTGGCGCTTATCGCGCTAGCGGTGAAGCTGGTGATGGACTGGTTCATGCGCACGAAAACGGGCCTGCTGCTGCGGGCGGCGGGGGATAACCCCCAGTTCTCCAGCTCCCTGGCGGTGAACCCCGGGCGCATGAAGATTCTGGGATTGATGCTGGGCAACGGCCTGACGGCCCTCTCCGGGGGCGTGCTGGCCCAGCAGGCGGGCAGCGCCAACGTGGCCAGCGGCACCGGCATGGTGGTAATGGGTCTTGCCTCGGTAATCATCGGCCTGAACCTGTTCAAACGGCTGAGGTTTTTGAAGGACACCACCAGGGCGGTGCTGGGCGCGATCCTCTACAAGGCCTGCCTGGCGGTGGCGATGCTGCTGGGCCTTCCGGCGAACTATCTGAAGCTGCTGATGAGCGCGCTGTTCGTGGTGGCGCTGGTGTCGGGCGGCTTCATGGGGGGAAGGGGGAAGAAGCGCCATGCCTGAGGAGATACTGGTGCGCATGGAGCATATGCACAAGACCTATAACCCGGGTTCCGTGCATGAGAAGGCCATGTTTCAGGATTTTGGCCTTGAAATCAGAAAGGGCGATTTCGTGTCCGTGGTGGGCAGCAACGGCTCGGGCAAGACCACGCTGCTGAACCTCCTGTGCGGGTCGCTGCCTCTGGATGCGGGAAGCATCCGCCTGGGAGAGCGCAGGATCGACAGCCTTCCGGAGTTTCAGCGCAGCCGGTTCATTGGCCGGGTATTTCAGGACCCGGCCAAGGGCACCTGTGCGGAGCTGACAATTCTGGAGAACATGGCCTTGGCGGACAACAAGGGCAAATGCTACGGCCTGACCCGGGGCGTGAACCGCAGCCGGGCCGAAGCCTACCGACAGATGCTGATGGAACTGGGCCTGGGCCTGGAAAACTCCCTGGACCAGCGGGTGGGCAGCCTCAGCGGCGGCCAGCGCCAAGCGTTGGCGCTGCTCATCGCCACCATGACGCCCATTGAGCTTTTGATTCTGGACGAGCACACCGCCGCCCTGGACCCCAAGTCCAGCGAGATGGTGATGTGGCTCACGGACCGGATCGTCCGGGAGCGGAAGCTGACCACGCTGATGGTGACCCACAACCTGAAATATGCCATTCAGTACGGCAACCGCATTGTGATGATGCATCAGGGCGGGGTGGTGCTGGACGCGGCGGATGACGAGAAGCAAAAGCGGTCCGTGGAGGATCTTTTGAAGATCTTCACGGAGATCAGCGTCGAGCTGGGGAATTAAAAGGGTTCTTGGCACGGGGATTTCTACGGGGGAACCCGTGGGAATCCCCGTGTTTTCCGTTTGCCCCAAGGGATTCGGCCTCCTGTCCAGCAAAGGAGGAGGGCGCACTTTCCCGCCGGTTTCCCTCACTTCGGGCTTGAATTAAGAAAAGAAAACTTGTATAATAGCACCAGAGAGGGGATTGAGATCATGTTTAGGGGTTTTCCGGAAGAAACGATCCGTTTCTTTTTGGATATCCGATTTCACAATGAAACATCTTATTTTAAGGCCCATGAGGACGTGTACCGACAGTATGTCAAGGGCCCGTTTTTTTCTTTTATCAACGCCTTGGCTCCCACCATGCTTCAAATCTCGGATGACATAGAGACCAGGCCCGGCAAATGCCTGGCCCGCATTCACCGGGACACCCGCTTCTCCAAGGACAAAAGCCCCTACCGGGACCATCTGTGGCTGTTGTTCCGCCGGACGGGGGAAAGCCGGGATGCTTCGGTGATGTACTGGTTTGAACTCTCCCCGGAGGAGGTGGGATGGGGCGTTGGCTTTTGGAATGATAACCGCCCGGCCATGGATGCGCTGCGCAGGAATATGGTGCAAAAGCCCAGTCAATTTCTGTCGGCCCTTCAGGAAAGCCGCCTGCCCCAGGACGGCATGCTGCTGTATGGGGACTGCTATGCCAGGATGAAGATTCCCCCGGAGGTTCCCGAGCCACTCAAGCCCTACTATCCACGAAAAGCCATCTATATCAAAAGGACGGACGTACCCCTTTCCAAGGCGTACACCCCGGAAATCGCCCATCTGGCGGCGGAGGATTTTCTGCGGCTGAAACCCATGTACCACTTGTTGCGCGCCGCGGCGGACGAAGGCATGGCGCGCCTGGACGGGTAAAAAGGAGATTGTATGGATTATCAACAGCTTAAAAGCGGTTCCGATGTGCGGGGAGTGGCGGTGGGGGAAAATGCCGTCCTCACCGAGGAGGTAGCCAAAACCCTGGGCATGGCTTTCGCGCAGTTCATTGCGCAAAAGGAAGGCAAGGGCGTTGGGGAGGTTTCCATTGCGCTGGGGCGGGATAGCCGGGTTTCCGGCCCGGCGCTGCTGAAGGCCGCGGCCCAGGGCATTGCCGCCCTTGGGGCCCAGGCCGTGGATTATGGCATGTGCACCACCCCGGCCATGTATATGGCGATTTTGACCGAGGGCTTCGCCCCGGACGGCTCCATTATGCTCACGGCCAGCCACCATCCCTGGCAGCTCAATGGCATGAAGTTCTTCACCCGGGAGGGCGGCTTGCGCTTTAGCGAGCTGCACGATTTGCTGGCCCTGGCCGAGGGGATGGCCCAGCCCGGGGGCGCCGCCCCGGGGAACATTCGGGAGGAGCCCTTTTTGCCCACGTATCAGGAGCATTTGAAGCAGATGATCATCGACGGGGTCAACCCCGAGGTGACCATGCCGCTGCTGGGGCTCCATGTGGTGGTGGACGCCGGAAACGGCGCGGGCGGTTTTTATGCTCAGATGCTCCAAGACCTTGGGGCGTGGGTGGAAGGCAGCCAGTTCCTGGAGCCGGACGGCCATTTCCCCAACCATGTGCCCAACCCGGAAAACGAAGAGGCCATGGCTTCCCTCTCCAAGGCTGTGAAACGGGTTCAGGCGGACCTGGGGGTCATTTTTGACGCCGACTGCGACCGGGCGGCCATCGTGGACCACACGGGGAAGGAGATCAACCGGAACCGCCTGATCGCCATGATCAGCGCGATCTTGCTGGAGGAAAGCCCCGGAGCCACCATCGTGACGGATTCCGTCACCTCCTCGGGGCTGGCGGAGTTCATCCAGGAATGGGGCGGCGTCCATTACCGCTTCAAGCGGGGCTACCGGAACGTGATCGACGAGGCCGTACGCCTCAACGAGATGGGCATCGATTGTCCCCTGGCCATTGAGACCAGCGGGCACGCGGCTTTGCGGAAAAATCATTTCCTGGATGACGGCATGTACCTGGTGACGCTGCTGCTGATCAAGGCCATGCAGCTCAAGCAGCAGGGCGAAAACCTGGGCTCTTTGCTGGACGGCCTCAAGGAGCCCAGGGAAAGCACCGAGATTCGGCTGCCCATTGTGGCAAAGGATTTTGCCACCGCTGGCAAGCAGGTCATCGAGCATGTGCTGGAATACGCCAGCCAGAGGCCGCAATGGCACGTGGCCCCGGACAACCGGGAAGGGGTGCGCATCTCCTTTGACCTGGAGAACGAGCTGAACAACGGGTGGTTCCTGCTCCGGCTGTCCGTTCACGACCCGGTGATGCCGCTGAATGTGGAAAGCGATGTGAAGGGCGGCGTCAAAGCTATTTTAGGAGAGCTGTACCAGGCCCTGAAGGAGCTGGAGGACATCGATGTAACGCCCCTTGAAAAGGCGCTGGCATAGGAACCGCGCAAAGCCGGGGGAGAATGAGTGGAACGGCGCCAGCCAATCCGCTCCCCTCAAGCGGAAAAGGACAAAGCCAAAAACGGATGGATGAGTCGCGGCGCGTCCGTCCGTTTTTTGCATCGGGGAATGGGATATGGAAACAGAACGCTTATGGATCAGGCGGTTTGCGCCGGAGGACTGGGAAGACCTGCATGAGTATTTGTCCCAGGAAGAAGTGATCCGGTACGAGCCCTATGAAGCCTTTACACAGGAAGCCAGCAAGCGGGAAGCCGTCAGGCGGCGGGAAGATCGCCGCTTTTGGGCGGTATGCCTGAAGGGCTGCGGGAAGCTCATCGGCAACATCTATCTGTACAAGGGGGAAGTTGACACCTGGGAAATGGGGTATGTGTTCAACGCGAACTACCATGGCAAAGGGTACGCCACGGAAGCGGCAAGGGCTGTTGTGGACGATGCTTTTCAAAACCGCCATGCCCGCCGGGTGGTCGCCCTGTGCAATCCCCTCAACATACCCTCCTGGAAGCTGCTGGAACGCTTGGGCATGCGCCGCGAGGGGCATTTGCGCCAAAATATCTTCTTCAAGAAGGATGCCGGTGGGCGCCCCATATGGCAAGACACCTATGAATATGCCATATTGGATGTGGAATGGCGCAGGGGCGGGGGCTGAAGGGTTGCAAAGGCTCCCCTTTCGAGCGGCTCTTTTGCCATCCGCTCCAAGGGGAGCCCGTCGCGCCTGTCCGCCGGCTGTTGGATTCGCTTTTGCCCTTTGGGATCAGGGCTGGGACAGCCCTTCCTTCATGGCCTGGAGCAGCTCGCCGCTGGGGTCGCCGCCATACTCCCAGCACATCAGGCCCATCAGGCCATTTTCCCGCACATAAGCCCCCTTGGCCTTCAGAGAATCCGGGTCGTCATAGGTGATGAAAGCGCCGCGCTTGAAGAGATAGGGGGCTTGGGCTTCCTCGTCCATCCGGCGGGTGTAGCCGCCCTTTGCGATGATCTTTTGGATCTTGTGATATTCGTAGCCTTTGATAGCGGGTCCCTTGCTGGGCTGATACAGCCCCTCGTCCTCTGCCTGGGCGGAGGTCAGGACAAACTCCAAGCCATAAAAGGCGCAGCCCACGATAATCTTTTCCTTTGGAATACCCGCCTGAACATAGGCCTGCACCGCCGTATCCGCGCTGGCGTCGTAGGCGTCGCCGCTGGGGTAGAGGTTGGTGTGGTGGGTGGACAAAGAGGAGCTGGATTGCAGGTCGTAGGTCATCAGGTTTACCTGGTCCACAAGCTGGCCTACCTCGGCGCATTGAATCAGCTCTGTGGCGGAGGCGGAGCCGCCCACAGCGATGCAGAGCTTGCGCGCCTTGCCGTCCTTTTGGGCAAGCCCGTCCAGGCCCTCCCTCAGGGCGATCAGCAGCAAGGTGAAATTCTCCTTGTCCGCGGGGCTGCTGGCAATCCCCGCCGCTGAGGAACAGGGATATTCCCAGTCTATATCGATGCCCAGGAAGCCGTAGCGCTCCATCAGCTCCAGGGAGCTTTCCACGA
This sequence comes from Candidatus Limiplasma sp., assembly GCA_034927815.1. Lineage (GTDB taxonomy): Bacteria > Bacillota > Clostridia > Christensenellales > Aristaeellaceae > Limiplasma. Next base: position 25,232 of record JAYFPK010000010.1, on the reverse strand, counting down.
AGAGCTTGCGCCCTTCCTCGGTGGAGGCGGCCTGGGAGAACCCGTCCGCGCCCCAGCCGCCCACGGAGAGCACCGGCAGAATGTGGGGATTGGCTCTGATAAAGGCTTGGAAGCGTTTGATGCTCTTCCAATGGTCCCCGGAGACCCTCCCGTCTTGAATCAAGGCGAAGGAGAAGTTCATCTGGTCCAAATAGGCCGCGTCCCGCTGGGAAAAGGTCAGGCGGCCCCTATCATACACATAGGCGGAGGTGATCGGCTGCTGGGAACGCTCTTCCACAGCGGCGGGCTCTTCGGTCTTGCGCTCCTTCCCGGCCACGGCCCCGCCAAAAGCTGAAACCAGCAACATGGAGGCGAGGGTCAGGCTTTGCCAAGAGAAACCAAGGCGTTTCCTCCTGGGGGAGTTGGAAAAGTGCTGTACGGACATAAATGCTCGTCTCCTTTGCGGCGGGCTTGGATCCCGGTGTGATGTCATGGTTTTTTCACAAGGAAATCCCATGGATGCCAGCGAAGTATATCATGAGGAGATATCACAGGTCAATGCCATATGATGTTATGGAATCCCTGTTGAAACAAGGAAATACAAAAGGGGGAACCGGTGTGGGGGAATACATCATGGACATGCGCAAGCGGGTGGGGCATATCCCGCTGATGCAGTGCGGAGCGTCCGTTATTGTGGAAAATGAAAAGGGCGAGATTTTGCTGCAGCTGCGCTCGGACAATGGACATTGGGCCTATGCGGGGGGCTCTGTGGAGCTGTTTGAGCGCACCCAGGACGCGGCGGCCCGGGAGCTGTATGAGGAAACGGGGCTGGTTGCGGAGGAGTTGGAGCTGCTGGGCGTCTTCTCCGGCGAGGAGCTGCGCTATACCTACCCTAATGGGGATGAGACCTCCAATGTGGACGTGGTCTATGTGTGCCGCAAGTATCACGGCACGCTTCGCTGCGAGGCGGGGGAGGTGGAAAGGCTGGGCTTTTTCCCTCTGGACCAGCTGCCGGGGGAGATTTTCTCGGTGTGCAAGCCCGCCCTGAGGGCCTATGCCGGGGCCAAAAAGAAGAATGCGGGAAAAGGAGACGCCCTGTAGATGGTGATCGCGCTGATAGGGGAAAGCTGCACGGGAAAGACGACGCTGGCAAAGGCGCTGCTTGAAAAAAGGCCTGGGACCTTGTACAGCGGGAAGGACTACTTGCGCATGGCCAAAAGCGGGGAGGAGGGCAGGCGGCGCTTTGGGGAGCTTCTAAAGGCCCATGAGGACGGCGGGGAGCTGATCCTCTATGTGCTCGGCGAACAGGATCAGCTGGCGCTTTTGCCCCCAAAGGCGGTGCGCGTGCTGGTTACCGCCGGGCTGGACACCATACGGCGGCGCTTTGCAGCCCGCATGGGCGGGCATCTTCCCCCCGCCGTGTCCATGATGCTGGAGAAGAAGCATGGGCAATTTGACCGGGAGCCCCACGACCTGCGGGTAAAAAGCGGGGAGGAGGACGCCGAGGCCGTTTGCCAGCGGATTTTGGACCTGCTAGCCGCCCGGGAGGCGGGGACCTGAAAAGCATAAAAGAAAGAGCATCTCTGGGGGTTAGCCCATCCAGAGATGCTCTTTCATATCGATCCGGCCATGGGGCAAAAAGGTGATTCCCTCCGCGCGCAGCAGCTCCCGCTGAAAATCCTGGGAGCCGAAGATGTCCTGGGAGGCCATTTCCCCCTTTTGGTTCACCACCCGGTGGCAGGGCAGGCCCTGGGGGGCGTTGCGCATGGCGAAACCCACATACCGGCCCGATTGGGGGCGGCCCAGCATCCGGGCGATGGCCCCATAGGTGGTCACCTTCCCCTGGGGAATGCGGCGCACGATCTCATAGACCTGGTCTGAAAAGCGGTCCTTCATGCCGTTTCCTCCCGGCGCTTTTGTGTGGGCTTCAGCCCTCTGGGGAACCTTGGGCGGGGATCAAGGCGCAAAATACGCCGCAATGGCGTCGCAGATGCGCTTGGAGGCATGACCGTCGCCATAGGGGTTCTGGGCCTGGGACATGCGCTGGTATTCCGCCGGGTCCTCCAGCAGGCGCTCCGCCTCCCGGAGGATATTCTCCTTGCGCACCCCCACCACCTTCACGGTGCCCGCAGCCACGGCCTCCGGGCGCTCGGTTTCAGTGCGCAGCACCAATACCGGCTTGCCCAGGGCGGGAGCTTCCTCCTGAAGGCCGCCGGAGTCCGTCATGATGAGGTAGCATTTGAGGAACAGGTTGTGCATGTCGTCCACGCCAATGGGCTCGATGAGATGGATGCGGGGATGCCCTCCAAGGAGTTGGAGGGCGGGCTCGCGCACCGCGGGGTTTTTGTGCATGGGATAGATCACCTGAACGTCAGGATACCGCCGGACCAGCTCCAAGGTGGCCTCAAAGATGTTGCGCATGGGACCGCCCAGGTTTTCCCGGCGGTGGACGGTCATCAGCACCGTGCGCATGCCCTCATAGGAGAGCTGCCGCAGCGCGGGCTCCCGGAACGCGTAGTCAGGGTGCACAATGGAAAAGAGCGCGTCAATGACGGTGTTCCCGGTGATGAAGATGTTCTGGGTGATGTTTTCCTTCGCCAGATTGTCCACATTCAGCTGGGTGGGGGCAAAATGGAGGGTGGCCAGTTTGCTGGTGAGGTTGCGGTTGATTTCCTCGGGAAAGGGGGAATACCGGTCATAGGTGCGCAGCCCGGCCTCCACATGGCCTACGGGGATTTTTTGATAGAACGCGGCCAGGGCGGCGGCGAAGCTGGTGGTGGTATCCCCGTGGACCAGAACGATGTCCGGCCGGGCCTCCCGCAGCACGCCCTCCATGCCCCGCAGGACATTGGCGGTGATGTCCGTGAGGGTCTGCCTGGGCATCATCAGGTTCAGGTCATAGTCGGGCTTCACTTGAAAGGTGTCCAGCACCTGATCCAGCATCTCCCGGTGCTGGGCCGTCACGCAGACCAGATTTTCCAGGCGGCGGTCCTGCCCGATGGCGAGAACCAGGGGAAGCATTTTGATCGCCTCGGGGCGCGTGCCAAACACACTCAGGACCCTGATACCCATGAACATTTCCTCCCAAAAATTCCAAAATCAAAAAATAGGCCTGTTGTCACAGCCCAGGAAACTTCCTTACAAAAGGCAAGACAAGGGCTTTATTATAGCGCATATGGAGTGGAACGTCAACGAAGAGCGGCCCGGACAAGCGGGCCGCTCCTTGTGGGCCTTTGTTTTGGGCGGGGTTTCAAAGCCTCTGGTAGCTGACCCGCTCCAGAATTTGATCCTGATAGGTCCGGTCCAGCTGGACGAAATGCCCGCTCCAGCCCCATACCCGGACGATGAGCCCCGGATGGTTTTCCGGGTGCTCCCGGGCGTCCAGCAGCGTCTCCCGGCTCACGGAGTTGAGCTGCAGCTGGTGCCCGCCCAGGAGGATATAGCTGCGCACCAGCTGCGCCACCTTCTGTACGCCCTCCGGGGCCCGGAAAACCGTGCCGTCCATCTCCAGGGTCAGGGGCCCGCCGTTCATGGCCCGGCCCAGGGCGGGCCTCGCCATGGCCCGGATTACGGACAGGGGGCCCGCGTCGGCCAGCAGCAGCGAGGGGGAGAAGTTGGCGGGCAGCTTTTCACCGGGCATATGCCCGTCGCACAGGGCCGGCAGGTCCTCTGCATGCCATAGATAGTACATGGCGCTGCCCGTGCCCCCCCGGAAGATGCCCCCCCGCTCATTGCGCAAGGGCTGCAGCGCGTCGGCAAAGGCTGCGAGCAGGCTGTCGGCGATGGGCTCGCATTCCCCGTCCCGGCCCAGCTTGGGCGCTTGGGAGCGAAGCATGCACTTGAGGGCCGGGTCCCCGGCAAAATCGGTTTGCAGCCCGGCCAGCAGGCGGTCCTTTGCCAAGGTTCCCTCCTGGAAAACCAGCTTTTGCATTACCGCAAGCTGGTCCACCGCGTTGGCGAAGCCGGTGCCGTGCACCCCGTAGTTGTTATACTTGGCCCCCTGGCTGATCTCCCTGGTAAAATCGCTCATCAGCACGCTTTGGTAGGGAGCGGGCTCGATCCACAGATTTTCCACAGACCGGGCGATATCGGCGGCCCGGCGGCCTAGCTCCTCCCGCACCCGGGCGAAAAACGCGTCATATTCCGCGCAGTCCGCCAGGTGCGCCCGCACGCAATCGCTGACCACCGTTGCCAGGGGCATGGCGGCGATGTTGGGGATGTCCATGCCCACGCCGGGGATGATGAATTCCCAGCAGGCGGCCACGGTGTAATCCCGGGCGTCCTCCGGCGCGTAGCCCCAGGCAATCAGAGCCGGAATCACCACATCGTCGTTGGCGTATTGGGGAAAGCCCAGGCCTTGCTTGGTGAGCTGGGTACCCAGCTCATAGAGCTCCAGGGGGGTGTTTTTGTTCACCCGGAGGTTGATCTTGGGATCGATGCAGCGGTTGCCCAGGCTGGCCTGGAGGCACAGGGTGGTCAGGGGATTGGTTGCGTCCGCCCCATGGCGGTCGCAGCCCCCCAGCATCAGGCTCTGGCCGTTGTCCCCCTGCTGCATGCCGGTATAGAGGTCGCTGTCCCGGTTCAAGGCCAGAAACAGCTCCTGGGTCAACGCCAGGGCTTCCTCCTGGGTCAGCATTCCCGAAGCCAAGTCCGCCTCCAAAAACGGCCACATGTACTGGTCAAAGCGCCCCAGGGTGTTGTGGTAGACGTTGCTGGCCCACAGGCAGAAATGGAGGATGCGGAAGGCCCGCAGGGCCTCCCGGTAGCCCTGGGCGCCATGCCGGAGGGAGCGGGAAAGGGCCTCGTCCCGGTAGCGGTCCCCATAGGCCAGCACCGCGTCGATGACCATGTCTCGGGCAATATCCCCGGTTTTGCGGCGCAACAGGCCGCCGGACAGCACCCCGGCCCAGTCGCTGGAGAGGTTGCACACGCGGCCCTGCTCGTGGATAAAGCGCCCGGCTGTGAGGCGTTCCCTTTCCCCCGGCGCGTAAAGGTCCGGGAACGCTTTCAGGGTGCGCCAGGCGGGGATGCTTTCCCCGGGCCGCTGCAAAATGGCTTCCTCCTCCAAAAAGAGTTTCAGGCGCAGCGCGGCCCGCTGCTCCAGGGGCAAAGCGGGATTTTGGATCTGGACGCTGAGGGCGTCCCACCGTCGGGGAGACAGCTCCCGGCGCGCGGCGCGGTGCGCGCCGGATTCCAGGTAGGCCCGTTCCTCTTCCAAGCAGGTCATAGCACGGTTACCTCCATTCCAAGGTCGGTGAAGGGCTGGGTATGGATTTGAGGGGGATGGTCCACGGGGAAGGGGGGCCGGTAGGCCAGGCCGACGCTGGCGTACTTGGCCCCCGCGGCTTTGTGGTAGGGCAGCAGCTCCACCTTCTCCAGCGCTTTGGCCCCCGCCAGCAACCGCGCTGTGGCCTGCAGGTTTTCCAGGCTGTCGGTAAGGGTGGGGATCAGCGGCACTCGGATGCGGAAGGGCTTGCCGCTTTCCTTGAGCCAGCGCAAATTGGCAAGGATGGGACCGTTGTCCACGCCGGTATAGCGCCGGTGCCCCAGGGGATCCGCCAGCTTTACATCCAGGATGACCAGGTCCATGGCCTGGGCAACCCGCCGGAAATCCTCCTCCTTGGCGTAGCCGCTGGTTTCGACGCAGGCGTGAAGGGAGGCCATCTCCTGGCGGAGCTCCAATAGGAAATCCGGCTGCAGCAGCGGTTCCCCTCCGGAAAAGGTCACGCCGCCGCCGTTGAGCCGGAGCAGCTCCCCATTGGCCAGAACGCGCCGGGCCACGGCCTGGGCCTCCACCGGCCTGCCCGCCACATGGACGCAGCCCTTGGGGCAGGCGGCCTCACACCTTCCGCAGCCCAGGCAGCGCTGGGGGGAGGGGCAAACAGCGTCGCAAGCGCCGCAGTGGGCGCAAAGGCCCACAGAGGTCACCCGCTGGGGACCCGGGCAAAGCCCCTCGGGGTTATGGCACCAGGGGCAGCGCAGGGGGCATCCTTTCAGGAACACCACGCTGCGGATGCCGGGGCCATCGTACACGGCGAATTCTTCAATATCAAAGAGGGAGCCACGCATATTTTTGGTCCTCCTTTGGTGGAAGTGGAGGCGAGCGCTGGCGTATAGTAACGTTACTATTTAGGGATATCTTACAGTACATCCAAATTTCCGGGATGTCAAGACGCCGGGCCGGGGCTGCGCTGTACGAGAGAGACCGGCAGGACGGCAGTGTTCACCGGGGTTTCGGGCTCCCGGATTCTGCGCAGCAGCGCCTGGGCCGCCTCCCGGGCCTCGGCCTCCAGGTCCGCCCCGATGGAGGTGAGCTTCACCGGAGCGCGCAGCCGGGCCTGGATATCGTCAAAGCCCGCAAAGAGCAAATCGGGCCGCAAGGCCATGGCTTCCCAGGCCAGCAGGTCATTGAAAGCAAAAATCCCGTCACAATCGGCGGGCAATCCCTTTAGGGCTTCCTTTACGTTTCCCAAAGGGGACACCTGCTTTATCAGCGCGGGATCGGCGGTCAGCCCGCCTTGGCGCAGGGCTTCCTCATAGCCCAGCAGCCGCAGGCGGGCGCTGGAGATATCCTGGGAGGCGGTCAGGTGGGCGATGCGCCGGCAGCCGCGCTCCAGGAGCCATTGGGTGGCCAGCCGTCCCCCCTCCCGGTCGTCCCATACCACCGCGTCCTCCAACGGCGGGTCAAATTGCCGCCCCAGCAGCACACAGGGCACGCCGCAGCGGTGCAGCAGCGCAAGCGCCTCCCGGTTTTCCTGGCAGGGGCACAGCACAACGCCGTCCACCTTGCGCTCCACGGCGGTGCGCAGGGCCGCCTGTTCGGTGGCGGGGTCCTCGTCGGTGTTGAGGATAAAGGTCTGGTACCCGTGCCCCCGGAACACCTGGGCCAGCAGCTTGATGCGGATGGCGAACAGGGGATTGCCCACGTCGCCAAAAGCCAACGCAATGGTGTGGCTGCGGCCATAGCGGAGGGATTGGGCCAAGGCGTCCCGCTGGTAGCCCTGCCGGGCCGCCTCCTCCAGAACGCGGCGCTTGGTATCCGGCGCCACCAGGGGAGAGTCCCGCAGGGACAGGGATACCGTATTGGGCGCGACACCGATGGCGGCGGCAATGGTTTTGATGGTGGGACGCGGCATGATCCCATTCCCCCTTCTGCATGAGAGGATAGGGGAAAATGCCGGGGATGTCAAGGCGGGGAAGGCGGCAGCCATCCGGTATTCTTTTTATTCACCCAGTGTTCCAGTGATACCGGACTCATTATTCTCCAATTAGCGTAGCATCCAGCAAAACAGCTTCCTAGCTGAGATATACCGCTTTACCCAGGGCTCCGAGCCTAACAATGAAAAATCAATGAAAAAAAGCTGGGATCGAGGATTCACATTCAGGGGGCAGAAGGATCTGTGCATTGCAATTAGTATAGGGGATATTTTCCTGCCCGCAAAAAATACATGGACATGACAGCAAAAGAAAAAGCCGCTCTTCAGGAGATTCAAAGCGCTAGCGCTTACGCAAACGCGAAGTATTTAAATCTGGGCCAACAAACCCCTCGACAGAATCGAAAAGCTGCACAATGAAAATTACATCCTCGGCCATTGTTTGCGATGGTGAGAAACCGCGATTGAGGAAATCCGTGGGGAGTTTGGTTGTTTGGATGGTGAGAAATAATGAGTGTTGAGTACGACCTGTATCTGGCTCGCCATATATCAAAAGTTTTCAGATGTTTTTCGGCGCGAAGTCTGTATTGACGGATTCTTTTTTGTATGAGCGGATTCATATTGCCCACGCTTTTCGTTTGTGATACACTGCTTGCTGAGATATCGACATGGAAACTGAAGCTTTTCCGATTGTGCATTTTGCTCGCCAAGGGCAGCGAAAACCAGAGCATAATGAGATCGACAAGAGGATGTGGGTACGCATCGCTTCTAACCTAATATGAAACCGGTGGATGCAAATGATAGGGGTGGGAAATATGGTTAAAGGGTAAGGTAGAGAAGCGTTTGATTTGCTATGTGGTGACGTTTCGCTCGTTGGTCGACGCTATGTTTGCGATGATGAAGGTCTTGTGGGCATCCATCCCGCAACAGATTTGGATGGGCGATTTTGAGTATGCCATCCCGCCTGATTGTTTTGCGGTGCGCAGACGGTGACTGCCCGCCCCTAAGGCCAACGGAGTTACGCTCAAAGATATGTCTTCGTGATCGGTGTCACACTTGTTTGTGTTTGAATTGGATGTGGCGGCACATAAAAAGATGCGCTCTCCCGTTCTCGGTGACGCACGTATCTCCTCGTGCTCTGCTGTTTGTCCGCACACTCAACGACAGCATACCGCTTGGGTCTCTCAATTTCATCACTCTTTGTGCCTGAACGGAGCGAAAGGAATGGTTATAACGATGGGAAAAAAGATAGGAAGCATCCTCTGCGCCCTGCTGCTGTGCCTCGCGCCGTCCGCCCAGGCGGGTGACAGACGGATGAGCATATACAGCGCCTGGGAAGTATACGGCCAGGAGGAGCAGCTGAAGGACAAGGAAACGCCGGAGGTAATCCAGCGGATGCTGGATACGGCGTATGACGAGTATACGGAGGTGGGCGGGAAACGCCTGAAGCGCGCCAACGCGTACACGCGCTGGTACGGTGTCGGGGAGGTTGCCTGGTGCAGCATATTCGTCGCCTGGTGCTCGGCGCAGCAGGATATTACGTTGTACCTCCTTAAGGATATCTCCAAGGATACCTCCCCAAGGCCCGCAGAGGAGATATTCAATTTCAAGGTGCGGCTGATCCCGCCGCTGTTCAACGCGTTTGAGACTGCCGGGCGGGTCAGCGCGGTGCCCCGTCCGGGATATACGGTCATATACGCCACCAGATCGGGCCTGTGGGAGATGCATGTGGGGATCGTGTACAGCGCCGAGCTGCAGGCGGACGGGCGCTACCTGATCGAAACCATCGAGGGGAACCAGGGAAACACCATCCGGCATTACCTCTTCCTGTACGATCCGCACGCGCCCTTCCAGCAGGGCAACATGAGCTTTTTAGAAAGCTCGCCGGAGGGCGCGGACGAGCGGCTGATCATCGCGCCCCGCAACTCCGCCTGGTGCGTGAAGGGCTTCGGCGCGACGTGGAAATAAACGGTGCCCGGCAGCGAGCTCGGCGGTCATTTGCTTGATCTGTTTGGCTTGCGGGGGTGTGATCAGTCCATCAATGGCAAGTGCGGTATCATCGGCAATAAAAGGGAAGTCGGATGTGTCTGAGCATTGATGCGGATTGTGCGAAGGCGTACTAACGGGCTATGAACAAGGATCGCTTCCTTTGCCATTGCTGGCACGGGATTTATCGTTGGGGAACTGGTAGCAAAAAAGTAGGACGGCGCTGAAAAATAAGGAGCCCAAGAGTCTGAGCCGCTAACAGCGGCTCTTTCTTTGTTGCCCAAAATTGAAAGGAGTATATAGAAAACCGGCATCCCTCGCGGATGCCGGTTTTGATGCAGTATGAAGCGCTGATTTTTTAAAAAGGTACCTTGACAACCTGAGAGAGATATAGTATTATACAAAGGTACCTAACAAAAAGTGCGATGGAATCATGAACGCGATGGAGGAACAAGAATTGATGGAAAAAAAAGAGATGGAATCCCGGGAGTGCCGGGAGCACGGGGGAAAACAAGGCCAGAATATGTCCCTGGAAGACAGGCTGTTCCGCAATCTGCGGGGCATCGCCCACCAGATGCAGCACCATGCCGACGCCAGGGGCGGACAGGGGCGGATTCTGGGCATTTTGCTCCGCCGGGAGCGGATGACCCAGCGGGAGCTGCAAGAGCTTTTGGGCATTCAGGCTGGGTCCCTCAGCGAGGTCCTGGCAAAGTTGGAGGCGGCGGGGCTCATTTCCCGCACCCCCAATGAGGCGGACCGGCGCGGCATGGAGCTGGCGCTGACCCAGGAGGGCCTGGAGGAAGCCAAGGAAAGGGAGGCCCAAAGGCGGCAGGACCGGGAGGAGCTGTTTCAGGCCCTGTCCCAGGAGGAAAAGGAGAGCTTGGCAAATCTTTTGGAAAAGCTGAACGGGGGCTGGCATGACCGCTTTGGAAAAGCCGGGAGCCGGTGCGGTCGGGGGCATGGACGGCACGGCGGGCACGGCTGCCGGGAGGAACGGCCATGAACGGGCCCCGCGGCGGATTCGGCCGGGCGGGCACGCAATTCCTCTCCGAGGAAGAAAAGCGAAACGCCCCGAAGCTGAGCTGGGCCTTGGTGCGGCGGATCGGCGGCTATCTGAGGCCCTACCGGTGGCAGATGGCCTTGGTGCTGCTGACCATTACGGCCTCCTCCATGCTGGGGGTACTGCCCTCCATCCTCACCGGAAGAATCATCGACCAGGGGCTGATCGGCCAGGATTTCACCCTTCTCATGCTGCTCATCGGCCTTTCCTTTGGTGTGACGCTGCTGGCCAACGGCATCGGCGTTCTGGAGAGCTACATCAACACCTGGGTGGCCCAGCACATCACCTACGATATGCGAAACACCATGTTTCAAAAGCTGCTGACGCTGTCCCACCGGTTTTACACCAACAACAACCAGGGAGATGTCATCACCCGCATGACCAGCGACATCTCCGGTGTGCAGTCGGTGATCTCCGGCACCCTCACCAGCATCCTGTCCAACGCCATTACCCTGGTGGTGGCCTTGGTGGCGATGTTCCAGAAGAACTGGATGCTGGCGCTGCTGGGGGTGGTCATCGTGCCCCTTTTCGCCATCCCCACCCAGCGGGTGGGCAAAACCCGCTGGTCCCTGACCCTGGAAGCGCAAAAGTCCAACGACCGCATCAACGGCATTCTCAACGAAACCCTCAGCGTCAGCGGGCAGCAGCTGGTGAAGCTTTTTACCAATGAGGAAAGGGAGTATGAAAACTACCGCCAGGCCAATGAAACCATGACGAAGCTAAACGTGCGGGAGAGCATGGCGGGGCGCTGGTTCCGCATGACCATCAGCACCGTCACCACCGTGGGGCCGATGCTGATCTACCTGGCGGGCGGCTATTTGCTGATCCGGCGGGATACGGCGCTGACCGTGGGGGATATCACTGTGATGGTGGCGCTGCTGGGCCAGATGTACCGCCCCGTGAACGCCCTTCTCACCATCCAGGTGGACGTGGTGCGCTCCATGGCCCTGTTCACCCGGATCTTCGCCTACTTTGACATGAAGCCGGAGATTGAGAACGCCCCGGACGCCCTCGCGCCCCAGAAGCTCCAGGGCAGGCTGGAATTCAAGCGCGTGGCCTTCGCCTATGATCCCCAGCAGCCGATTCTCAAGGACATCAGCTTCACCCTGGAGCAGGGCCGCAGCGTCGCCATCGTAGGCCCTTCCGGGGCGGGGAAAAGCTCCTTGGTGGGCCTGATCCCGAGGCTCTACGACGTCACCGCCGGGCAGGTGCTCCTGGACGGGATGGACGTGCGCAAGCTGGATCTGCGGGCCCTGCGCCAAAGCGTGGGCATGGTGACCCAGGATACCTACCTCTTCAATGGCGCCATCCGGGACAATCTGCTCTACGCCAAACCCCAGGCCACCCAGGAGGAGATGGAGGAAGCTTGCAAAAAGGCCAACATCCATGATTTTATCGCCGCCCAGCCCATGGGCTATGACACCGTGGTGGGCAACCGGGGGCTGAAGCTCTCCGGGGGCGAGAAGCAGCGGCTTTCCATTGCCCGGGTCATTCTCAAGGACCCCGCCATTTTGATTTTTGACGAGGCCACCTCCTCTTTGGACTCCATTTCCGAGGACCTGATCCAAGACGCCATCCAACCCCTGATCCAAAGCAGAACCAGCATCCTCATCGCCCACCGGCTTTCCACCGTCATGGCCGCGGACGAGATTCTGGTGCTTCAAAAGGGCGAGATTGTGGAGCGGGGCAAGCATGGGGAGCTGGTGGCGCAAAACGGCGTCTATACCGAGCTGTACGAAACCCAGTTCCGCCGCGCTTTGGAAGAAGCGCAAAGGGGAAAGGGGGACACCTAGGGAGCAGGGGCGTTTGGAATAAGGGGGGAAAATGGAGCCCGTTTGATAGGCTTTCACAGGCTAGGTAGCGGGGCACGATCTACGTCATAAGGCAACACGCAAACCGCACCGGGCATGGGAAGCGTATCCATAATTCGCCCATTTTTCAGCAGCGTCAACCCTTGGTCCTGGCAAGCGGCAAGGATCCTATTCCTCGGCAGCAAGACGAAATCCCGGGGAAGCCGCCCCGCCACAGGCATGGCTTCCACTCTGCGGAGGGTGTGTGCATCAAAACGCACAATATTCCCCGCGCCGCGGTTGGATACGTACAGATGCTCCTCATCCGGGGAAAGGCGGATAGCCGCCGCTGTATTCTCCAGGGGCGCGTCCAGAGTGGAAACGCCCTTCCCCAATGCGCCCCGGTCCCCATCGAAGAAAACGGGAAAAAGGCGGCTGCCCATCTCCGTAAGCAACCAGGACCGCCCGTGAGCGCCGTGTACGATATGCCGGGGACCTTCGCCGGCAGGCGTGGTGAAGCGGTAGAGCTCCTGGAGCAGGCGGTCTTCTTCCCGGTAGACGACCAAGGAGTCTGTGCCCAGGTCCGTGGCGCAAAAGCAATGGGGCAGCAGCGGGATGGCCGTTATCTGATGGACATGGGGAGAAAGCTGGCGCTGGGGATCAGGGCCTCTGCCCTGATGCTCAATAAGCTGTATGCGCTCTTCCAGCCCGTCTTCCCCCAAGGGGAACACGGCCAGGGAGCCTGTGCCATAGTTGGCCGCCAGCAAAGTGCTCCGGCCAAAAGCAAGATGGCACGGGGCCTGGCCTGCTGTGGAGCGCCGGCGAAGCACCCGCAATCCTGTGGCCTCCACCGCCATTTCGTTTACGCAGCCCCGCAAGGGAGAGGGCATGTCGCTGCTGGCGGCGAAAACATGTCCCTGGGGCCCCAGGCTGAGCCAGTTAGGATCGGTGAGCTGGGGATCTGTCCAAAGGCAGGTAAGGGTTTCATCCTGGAGACGGACACGGGCGATGCCGGGGCCCCCTAGCCGGGTGAGGCTTCCAATGAGAAAATCCATGCTATTCCTCCTCCAAGGCATAGCTCTGCCAGGGAATATCGATCAGAATGCGGCTTTCCTTGCCTGGCTCGCATTGTATCTCCAGGGATTGGTCGTCGCCATACAAGTAGCGCAAGCGCTGCAATACGCTCCGCAGGCCAAATCCCTTCATCTTTTTGGTGGGATGCTGGTGGTCTGCGTTAGCCTTGCGGATGTCCTCGATCACATCGGGGCTGATGGAGCCGCCGTTATCCATCACCGCAAGCCTCAGCCGCGTTCCCTGCCGCCGGGCGGCTACCCGAATGAGGTGTTTTTCCACACCGCCACCATGGACTAGGGCGTTCTCGCCCAAGGGTTGCAAGAGCATGTTGGGTACACGGCTTTCCAGAAGTTCCTCGGGCACATCCAGCTCCAGCAAGTTCCCATCTCCGTAGACGGCGCGGTAGATGGAGACATATTCCTCCAGATACCGGATCTCTGTGCGAAGGCTGGTGAATTTCATCTCGGCGCCGCCCATGTTGTCCCGTAGGTATTGGCTGGCACTGATGGAGAGCTTGCTGACCTCCTTGGTTTTTCCCATCAGGGCAAGGGAGTTGATGGAGGATAGGATGTTGCAGATGAAATGCGGGCTGATCTGTGATTGGAGCGAGCGGTATTTCAGCTCCAACAGCGCATATTCCGCCTGCTGTTTTTCAGTGGCCCGTTGGACCATCTGCGCGGTGCTTTCCCGCAGCCTGCCCAGCATCCAGCGGAAGCGGTCCGATAGCTGGCCGATTTCATCCCGGCTGCGCACGTGAATGGCCACGTCAAAGTTCCCGTCGCTCACATCGGTCATGGCACCCAACAGTTTTTTGACGTTGCGGGTGACCGAGTGGGTCATGAGGATGCCCAACAGCAAAGCGGCTATGGCGGAAATCAGGCCTCCGATAACCCCGGCCTGCGCCACCGCCATGGAAACCCGCAGCATCTGAGAGAGCGGTACAAGGTGGAGCACGCGCCAGCCGAAACGGCTATCGGTGTACACAGTGAGCCAGTATTCAATGCCGCCGATGGAAAGTTTTTGGCTGACGGGTTGGCTGCCGGGGCCCACGGCCTCCTGAATCAGCCGCACCTCCTGGTCGGTAAAGCCGCCTACGTCAAGCAGTCGTTTTCCTTGCGGGGTCAGTATGCCTGCCTTGCCGTCTATGGAGCTGTCCAACCCCAGGGTAGAAAGCAGTTGGTTGCTATCCAAACGTCCCACCAGCAGGCCTGTAACCTGCAGCGGGCTAAGTTTGTATACGTTCTTTTTCAGATAGACGTCCCCATCCCTCCCCAATTGCCATAGGGTGAAGAACTCGTTCATTTCTTCCATGGCGCTGCGCACCAGAGCCAGCATAGGTTCGGGACGCTCCGTGACGCTGATGGTGCCAAAGTACGCATTCCCCACTATGTCCATAGCCACCATACTGGTAAAATAGCTGTTGTTGTGGCATATGGAGCGCAGCCTTTGTTCCACCTCCAGCGTCTTGGAGGACTGCGCCTGGCCGGATTCCAACGATTCCGCCAGAGACGCGTTCTGATACAAATGAAAAAAATTCTGTTCCAAATCCGCAGTCACCAGCCTTACGCTGGTGCACAACTGCCGGGCATAGGTATCATAGCCGCTGGCCTTGTCTTGCAGCACGTTTCGGCTTAGGGCGGTGTTGCCGTATACGCCGATCATCACCAGCATAAATCCAGACGCCAACAGGTAGGTCAGCAGAATTTTGGCGCGCAGCTTTATACCTGACCACCCCCACCGTTGCGGTAATCGCTGGGCGATAGGCCCATGTATCTTACGAATACATTGTAGAAAGAAACATAGTTTTTATAGCCTACCACGGACGCAATTTCCTCAATGCGGTAGGTGGGATCCAGCAGCAGGCGCTTGGCCAGCTTCATGCGGGCTTGGGTAACCCAGTCCAGGTAGTTGCGGCCCGTTTCCTTTTTGATCAGGGTGGAGATGTAGGAGGGGGTCAGATCAAAGTGCCGGGAAAGGGCTTGTAAGGAAAGCTGCCTGCTGGGGTTTTCCTGGATATAGCGGAGAATTCTTGAAACAATCAGTGAATATCCGGCGGCAGTGTCGGGCTCCGGCTTTGTGGGGGTTTCTTTTTCCTCGATGATGCGCTGAACAATGCGCACCAGCTTATCGTTCTCAAAAGGCTTGAGCAAATAATCAAAAGCGCGCAAATCCAGCGCCTTTTTCGCATAGGCGAACTCGTCGTAGGAGCTGATGTAAATTACCTTGCTGTGAGGGGAGAGGTCCCGGGCCGTTTCGATCATTTCCAGGCCGTTCATCCCAGGCATGCGAATGTCGGTGATGATGATATCCGGCTTTTTTTGCGCAATCAGTAGGCGGCCATGGATGCCATCATAGGCAACGCCAGCGACTTCGCAGCCGACGGCGTTCCAATCTATGGCAAAGGCGAGCATATCCGCGGTCGCCCGGTTGTCGTCCATGACCACGACAGAGTACAAAGCCGCCCCTCCTTTGCGTTATCCCTTGACCGCCCCCGACATGATGCCGCTGACGATGTAACGCTGCGCGAACAAATACAGGACCAGCACAGGGAGCATACATAGCGTGAAGAAGGCAAACGCCAGGTTCACATCCACACCCGATTCACTGCGGTAGACGAACTGCGCCAGCGGAAGCGTCCGGTTCTGGGCTGATTGCAGAATTGTCACGGACACGTAAAAGTCATTCCAGCTGAACAGCGTGTTCAACACCAGCATCGTTACGTTGATGGGCTTCATCAGCGGATACACAATCTTCCAGAAGGTGGAAAAGATGGAGGCGCCGTCGATGTTGGCGGCTTCTTCCAATTCCATGGGCACCGTGCTCACAAAGTCCGTGATAATCAGGATGCACATGCCAATCTGGAACCCCGTGCGCACAATGATGAACCCGGCCAGGGAATTCATGAGCCCCACCGCCTTGAGATTGACGTAGGTGGGAAACATGATGCACTGGAATGGAATCAAAATCCCCATCAGGAAAATGTAGTAGATCAAATTGTATATCTTTTTGCGGCTGCGCGCAAGCACATAAGCGGCCATGGGCGTGATGACCGTCAGCGCTCCCACGATGAATACGGTGGTGATAAGGCTGTTCATAAAGCCCGTCTGAAAATCGCTGTTTTTGGTAATGACGTCCCGGAAGTTGCCCAGGTAGAAGGTCGCGGGCAAAGCCAGGGGATTGCTTGCGCCCATTTCAGCGGGGGTCTTGAGGGCATACACAAAGCTGATGTAAAGAGGGGAAACAAAGAGCAGCGTAATACATAGCGTCGCCACAATGCGTACCCCCGCCGCTAGCCTGCGGCGCTGGCGCATGGACAGCATCTGGGCGGGATGCTCACGGAGGTCTATCATCACGCATCCACCCCCTTTGAACGGAAGAATTTGGAGACAAGGAAGGAAAGCGTCAGCAGGATGATCGTCATCAGCACGGCGGCTGCCTGGCCATAGCCTGCCTTGCTGTTGCCAAAGACGTTGTTGTAGATGAACATGGCCATGGTCAGCGTGGTATTGCGCCCCGGCCCTCCGTTGGTGGTGGCCATCACCGTATCGAACACCTTTAATCCCCAGGCCAGCAACAAGGATACGTTCACGGAAAACGCCGGGAGAATCATGGGCACGGTGATGGAGACGAACCTTTGCCATCCGTTTGCGCCCTCTACGCTGGCGGCCTCATAGTATTCCTGGGGGACGCCTTGCAGTGCGGCGATATAGATGAGCATGCAATAACCGCTGGTACGCCAGACGGAGATCACCACGATGCCAAACATAGCCTGGCTCTTCACGCCCAATGGACTGGGTAGTTGAAACAGCGGGGAATAAACGGTATTGAAGATGTATTTCCAGGCAAAGGCCGCCGTCAGCATGCTGATGACATAGGGCATAAAGATCAGGGCGCGGCTGGCATTGTTGATCCTGGAGGGCTTGTGGATCATCATTGCGATCCCCAGGCCCAGAAGGTTGGAAAAGACGATATAAGAGAAGGCATATTGGAAGGTGTTGCCGATGGAGGTCCAAAAAACGGAGGAATTGAGCAGATTAATATAGTTTTTGAACCCTACGAACTCCGACTCCGAGGAGACAAGGTTCCAGTTGGTCATGGAATAGGGAATGCCCTGAAAAAAAGGCAGTATGACAGTGACCAGGTATAGAGCAAAAGCGGGAAAGACAAAGCACGCATAGGTGATCCTGCGGCTGCGGCCATAGCTGGCTTGTGACAGGCTTCGGGCTTGCATGGGGAGGCCCCTTTCGTCAAATAAGGTAGGGACGGGTCCGATTGGCCGCTTGGAAACGAACCCGTCCCGTGATATTGCCGCTGTTACCTACTGGCGTTGACCTCATCAAAAGACGCTTGCAGCTCCGCCAGAATGTCGTCCACCGACAGGGAACGCTCTGCCGCGAAGGATTGCAGCACTGTACGCCAGTTGGTCAGGTATTCGCCGCTGAGCTGCGCCGTGAAGTCGCCCGCGTGAGCGACGGCGTTGTTCTCCTTGGCACGCATGGCAACCTGGATCACTTCGGGCATCTCCACCGTTACGCCGGGCACCACAGAGGGGTTGGCCGTGGCTGCACTCCACAGGCCGGCGATTTCTGGTGAAAGCAGGTATTCCATGAATTTGAGGGTTTCCTCCACATGCTTGCTTTGGCCGTTCACCATAAAGATTTGATCGCTCTGGATGCAGTAGGTATTGGGCTTGCCGTCGTCCCTGGGAAGCGCGAACATGCCATAGCTCTGGTCGGGATTGAATTCCTGAATCTGCGCATAGGCCCAGGTGCCGTCATAGATCATCGCGGCTTTGCCGGAGGCAATTTTTTGACGCCCCATGGTGGTATCGTTGCTCATATCGTCCATGCTGGCATACTCCATCCGGTGGCCCCATAGCTCAAGGGCCTTGGCGAACTCGGGATAATCCGTAAACTGGGCCTCTGCGTTCATCAACTTTTCAAAGGCGTCATAATGGCCGTTTTCCATCAGCAGCGGCCAGAGAATGCCCCGTACTTCAATATCGGGGTAGGTGATGTTGGAGTAATTCCGGGCCCAAGGGGTAATCCCATTGTCGGAAAGGGTTTTGCAAATGGCGTCCAGCTCGTCTTGAGAGGTCGGTTCGCTGAGGCCGTATTGGGCGAAGATCGCCTTGTTGTAGATGACGCCGTAGGTTTTGAAGTCTAGCGGCAGCGCATAGACCTTGCCGTTCCAGGAGCAGTCGTTGATGTCCGCCCCCGTCATGCCCAGCTTTTGGATCAGCGGGTTATCAGTCAAGTCCATTACAAAGCCGGCTTCGATGATATCGGAATACTGCGAGGGCTGCCCCATCATGATGTCCGGCGGGTCACCGGCGCCGACCCGGGTGCGGATCTGCGTAATGTACTCATTTTGGCTCAGGCCCTGGGAGTCAAAGGTGACGTTGGGATGCAAGGCGGTATAGCCGTCCAGAATCTCCTTGAACGCGTTGAGCTTTACCTCATTGCCCATATAGTTGAGAATTGTGATGGTAACGGGTTCTTCCCCAAGGGCGATGGACGTGATGCCGCTCAACAGGCACAGCGTCAATAGTAGAGCAACGGTTTTTCTCATGAATACATCCTCCTATTTATTTTGTCGAACGCCGAGCGCTTTTCGCTCTGTGCCGTCATTATACGGATAATCTCCCAAAAGGGACATATAGCGGTTTCTTAAAATCATATACCATAATTTCGACTTGCGTCAAATCCCTTGCAAAACCGCTACAATCAGCTATGATACAGGCAAATCCTTGCTTAAAGGGAGCGTATATGCATGAGAAAAGTGGCTTTCATAACAGGGGCGGCCCGCAACACGGGCTATGCTATCGCCAGGCGCTTCGCCGCGGACGGCTATGACGTCTGCCTCACCAGCCGGGACCTTCAAAGTGCAAAGGAGGCGGAGGCGCGCATAGCCCAGGAATTCCCAGAGGCGAAGATTCTGGGGCTTGCCATGGAACAGGCGGACGTAGGGCAGATCGACGCGGTATTTGCCCGGATCCAGGAGACCTTTGGGCGCTTGGACGCCTATGCCGCCAATGCCGCGGACCTGGCCGTGGGGTGTGACGTGTACAATCTTACGCCCCAGCGTTGGGACGAAGTGATGGATGTGAACGTGCGCGGAACCTTTTTATGCTGCCAGCGCGCCGCCAAGCTGATGGAGGACGGCGGCTCCATCGTGTTCATCAGCAGCGTGCATGCCAATGCCTCCATCGTGGGCCGCGTGGCTTATTCCACCTCCAAGGCGGCTCTGGGGGGCATGATGCGCTCACTGGCGCTGGAATTAGCCAACCGGGGCATACGCGTCAATTCCATCATTGCGGGGGCCATTTGGTCAGATCGTTGGGAACGGCAAACGCCGGAGGAAACCGCGCAGCGCCGCTTACAGTATCCGGCAGGGCGGGAATCCGGCACAGACGAGATTGCCGCCGCCGTGGCCTTCCTGTGCGGCGGGAGCAGCGCCACCATCACCGGGACAGAGCTAAGGGTGGATTCAGGCATCAGCATTTGTCTGCTCCCCTATGATAAGGAGTGGAACCGTCATGACTGATATCAAGGAAGCCCTTTTCAGGGAAAAGCTCGTCATCATTGCCCGGGGCATACCTGTGGGTATACTGACCGATGCCGCCCGGGCCATGGCCCAGGTAGGGGTCCGCTTGCTGGAATCCACCTTTGATCACCGATTGAAGGACCCCATCGCGGATAATGTGGAAAGAATCGCCGCTTTGCGCCGGACCTTCGGCCAGGAGCTGCGCATAGGCGCGGGCACGGTGCTCACGGCGGACGAGGCGCAGGCGGCATTTGACGCGGGCGCTGAATATATCCTCGCCCCTAACACGGATGCCCAGGTGATCGAGAGGGGAAAGAAGCTGGGCATGGCCGTCATTCCGGGCGCAATGACGCCTACGGAGATTTGCGCCGCCTGGAACCTGGGGGCGGATATGGTGAAGCTCTTTCCGGCGGATGACCTGGGGCTCCGGTTTATGCAGAACCTGCGGGGACCGTTGCCGCATATCCCGCTGATGGCTACCGGCGGCGTGAACCCTGTTACGATTCCGCAGATTCTGGGGCATGGGGCGGCAGCCGTGGGTACCGGCGTGACGGTGCTTCGCCGTGATTTGCTGGACAAGCGGGATTATGAGGGGATTGCAGTGCTGGCAAAAATGCATTTGGACGCAATCCGCTTACACGGATGAAAGGAGGAGCGGCGGTATGAAAATTACCGATGTGAAGGCCTACACCATGGATGCCTTCCGTACCAATTGGACCTTTATCAAAGTGGAGACGGACGAGGGGCTATATGGGTGGGGCGAGGCCAGCCTGGGCACCCGGGAGAAGGCGCTGGAGGGATGTGTGGAAGATCTGAAGCGCCATGTGGTAGGGCGTAACCCCATTGATATCGAAAAGATGCTTTTTGAGGTCTACCGCGATTCCTATTGGAAGGATGGATCGGTGTTCCTTTCTGCGCTCAGCGGCATCGAAATCGCGATGTGGGACATTGTGGGCAAGCATTACCACACCCCCGTGTGTAACCTGCTGGGAGGCCGGATCCGGGAGCGGGTCACCATGTACGCCAACGCATGGTTCACCGGGGCGCGCACGCCGGAGGATTTTGCCAGAAAGGCGAAGGAAACGGTGGCGCTGGGAATCAAGGCATTGAAATGGGACCCTTTTGGAAAGGCCCATATGACAATGACCTTGCAGGAGATGGACCAGGCTGTGGCCTGTGTGGGAGCGGTTCGGGACGCCGTGGGCCCCCATGTGGAGCTGTTGATTGAATGCCATGGGCGCTTCAATCCCTATACCGCTATTGAAATCAGCCGGCAGCTGGCGCCCTTTCGTCCAATGCTGATGGAAGAACCTGTCCAGCCGGACAACCTGGATTCCTTGGCCCGGGTACACCGGCGCTCCTTGGTGCCTATCGCCGCGGGGGAGCGGATCTATAGCAAATATATGTTCAGGGACGCCCTTTCCAAAAACGCGCTGGATATCGCCCAGCCCGATATCTTCCATACCGGAGGCATCCTGGAGAGTAAGAAAATCGCAGCCATGTGCGAGGCGGATCATATTCCCGTTTCCTTCCACAACCCCTCCGGCCCCATTTCCAACGCCGCCATTTTACAGCTGGCCGCATGCGTACCCAACTTTCTGATCCACGAAATTATGCTTACGGACAGCTCTTTCCGCTTTGGCATCACTGATGAAGAGGTTGTCTATGAGAATGGGGAGATTCTCATTCCCTCCAAACCGGGGTTGGGGATTGACGTGAATGTGGAGGAGGTGCTTAAGAGCCCCTATACGCCGCGGAATTTGCGCCACTACACGGGAGAGTTGACGAATATCCGGCCCCAGGACGATACGGTTTATTACTTCAAGGGATTGAAATAAAAGTACCAAGGTCCGACCGCCCACCGCCCCTTCGGGCGCTGGGCGGCTTTGCCATGACACTGGGCAAGGGGGCCGTGAGGCGTGCCAAGGGGGCTTCTTTTTTCTCATTTCCCGGCATATCCTCTGAAAAGGCCCCCGCGGTGGACAGGCCCCTTAAAAAAGAGAAGAATCCCCCCATGGATCGCAAGAGCCGTCCCCTTTACACCCCGCCGGGCCCTGGTATACTACTGGGTAGTGAATGATCGCCCGTGACGCGCAAGAGGAGTGAATCCCCTCCATGAATGAAGTCATTGTCTCCATGGAGCATATTTCCAAGAGCTTTCCGGGGGTTTTGGCCCTGGACGACGTGCATTTTGAGCTGCGATCCGGGGAGGTCATGGCCCTGTTGGGGGAAAACGGCGCGGGCAAGAGCACGCTGGTAAAGATCCTCAGCGGCGTATATACCAGGGATGCGGGCGTGATGTCCATCTTCGGGCAGGAGCATGGGGACCTATCCCCCAAGCAGGCCCAGGAGTTGGGCGTCGCCATCATCCACCAGGAGCTGAACATGTGCGCCCACCTGTCCGTGGCGGAAAACATGTTTCTGGGCCGGGAGCAGACCGTGGGCTCGGTGCTGCAAAGCAGGCGCATGGTGGCGGAGGCCAAGCGGATTTTGGAGGAAATGAAGGTGGACATCGATCCCCACCAGGTGGTGGGGGAATTGCCGGTGTCCAAGCAGCAGATGGTGGAAATCGCCAAGGCGCTGTCCACCAACGCCCGGATTTTGATCATGGATGAGCCCACCTCCTCCCTCACCTCCCGGGAGATCGAGGATTTGTTCCGCATCATCCAGGAGCTCCGGGCCAGGGGCTGCGGCGTGGTATATATCTCCCACCGGCTGGAGGAGCTGGTGCACATCGTGGACCGGGTCACCATCATGCGGGACGGCCGATTCATCACCTGCATGAACTTTCGGGATACCACGCTGGACGCCATCATCACCCACATGGTGGGCCGGGAGATCAAGGAGAAATACCCCCGGGTGGAATGCGAGCGGGGCAAAAAGGTATTTGAGGTCAAGGGCCTGCAGGCGGGCCGGATGGTGCAAGACATCAACTTCGAGCTGTACGAGGGCGAGATTGTAGGCTTTGCCGGGCTCATGGGGGCCGGGCGCACGGAAACCACCCGGGCCATTTTTGGGGCGGACCCCAAGGAATGCGGCGAGATTTTCCTGGACGGGGAAAGGATTCGCCTGCGCAGCGTGAAGGACGCCATCAAGGCGGGGATCGTGCTGGCCCCCGAGGACCGGAAAAAGGACGGGCTGTGCACCAAGCTCTCCGTGCGGCAAAACATCGCGCTGCCCAACCTGGACATCATCTGCGACGAATTGGGCGTGGTGCGCAGCCGCAGGGAAACCGCCCTGTGCGACGAGGCGGTGCGGAATTTGAGGATCAAAACCCCGGGGGTAGACGTGGACGCGGCCACCCTCTCCGGGGGCAACCAGCAAAAGGTCGTGGTGGGCAAGTGGCTGGCCCGCAAATCCCGTGTGGTGATGTTTGACGAGCCCACCCGTGGCATCGACGTGGCCGCCAAGGTGGAGATTTACCACCTTATGAACCAGCTGAAGCAACAGGGAATCGCCGTGATGTTCGTTTCCTCGGAAATGTCGGAGATCATGGGCATTGCGGACCGGATCATCGTCATGTGCGACGGGCGGGTCACAGGGGAACTGTCCCGGCAGGAAGCCACCCAGGAGAAGATCCTGACCCTGGCCACCCGGTTTGAACAGAAGCTCGCCGCCGCCAACGCGTAAGGAGGAACCGAGATGGAGCAAAACAGACAGACCGCCCTTCGCCGCTTCTTTGCCATTCGGGGCATGGCCTCCGCCATGATCGCCCTGGCGGCGCTCTTTGTGATCTATGTGGGCTTTGGCCTGAAGGAGCCCACGGTGTTTTCCGCCACCAACAACATGAACTTGCTCCGGTCCATGTCCAAGTACCTGCTCATTGGCATCGGCCAGAGCTACTTGCTCATCACCGGCAACATCGACCTGTCCATCGGCGCCATGGTGGGCATGAGCGCCATGATCTCCGCCACGCTGATGATCCACGCGGTGCATCCCGTCTGGGCCGCGCTGGTGACCTTGGCCTGCTGTTTGGTCATCGGCCTGGTGAACGGCTTTTTGGTGGGCAAGTGCAAGCTGCCCCCCTTCATCGCCACGCTGGGCACCATGTTCTGCGCCCGGGGCATCGCCTATATGGTGAACAACAACCGCAACACAGACGCCATTTCCTCGGGAATCGGCAAGCCCGTGAGCAAGGCCTTTGAAAACCTGTTTTACTACGGCAAGGTCATCGACCATCCCTGGTGGCCCTATAACACCTTCTGGATCGCCCTGCTTCTGTTTGCCCTCTTCTTCTTCCTTCTCTCCAAGACCCGCACGGGCCGCCATATCTACGCCATTGGGTCCAATGTGGAGGCGGCCAAGCTCTCCGGGGTGAACGTGTTTGTGACCACCACCAAGGCCTATTTGGTGTCCGCCTTCTGCGCCTTTATGGTAGGGCTGATCCTCTGCGCCCAGGCGGGCATGGGCAACATGGAGGCTGGCAACACCTACGAGATGTACGGCGTGGCCGCGGGGGTCATCGGCGGCATTTCCCCCTTGGGGGGCACGGGCCTGCTGCTGGGCACGTTCATGGGGGCCGCGGTGTGGCAGGCCCTGGAGAATGGGCTGAACATGAGCGGGGCCCAGGTGGGCATCCAGCGCATCGCCATCGGCGTGATCGTGGTGTTCTCTGTGCTGCTGGACGTGGTGGTGCGCCGGGGCGCGCTGGAGAAGCGCCGCATCTCCCCCCGCAAGCGGGATCAGGACGTTGCATTATAAGCGTAGCCATACGCTTATAAAATAAATCACTCAGGAGGGACCCCCATGAAAAAGGTATTCGCGATTGCCTGTGCCCTGTGCCTTGCGCTGAGCCTGATCGGTACCGCTATGGCGGAGGATACGCTCATCGCCCTGATCACCATGGACTCCATCGACCAGCACTGGATCACCCTGAACGAAGGCGCCCAAAAGGCCGCCGCCGAGCTTGGCGTGACGGTGGACTTCATGTCCCCCAACGTGAAGGATGACGCCCAGCAGATCGAGTGCGTGAACAACGCCGTTTCCAAGGGCGCCAAGGCCATCGTGGTGGCCGCCAACGGCCCCGACGCCATCTCCGCCTCCTTGGAGGAAGCCAAGGCCGCGGGCGTGAAGATCGTCTACGTGGACTCCCCCGCCGTGGTGGAAGCGGAAGCCACCTTCTCCACCAACAACGAGGCCGCCGGCAAGACCGCCGGTGAGGAACTGCTCAAGGCCCTGGCCGATGCCGGCGTCACCGAGGGCTCCATCGGCATCATCAACGTGAACGCCGCCACCGATTCCTGCGTGCAGCGGGAGAAGGGCTTCCGGGCCGCCTTTGAAGACAGCGCCTACACCATTTTGGAGACCCAGTACGGCGAGGGCGACGCGGCCAAGTCCCAGAGCATTGCTGAGAACTACATCACCCAGGGCGTGGTGGGCATCTTCGGCGCCAACGAAGGCTCCACCACCGGCGCGGGCAACGCCATCAAGGCTTCCGGCGCGAAGGTCATCGGCGTGGGCTTTGACAAGTCCGACGCCATCCTGGGCCTCATCGAGGACGGCTACCTGCTGGCCACCATGGCCCAGAACCCCGACCTCATGGGCTATGAAGGCGTGAAGGCCGCCGTGGCCGCCGTTGGCGGCGAGAGCCGGGGCGGCGCTGTCACCGAAACCGGCGGCAGCGTGCTCAAGGCGGGCGAATAA
>JAYFPK010000027.1:0-77394 GCA_034927815.1 Candidatus Limiplasma sp. | reverse complement strand
AAGGGGCCCGGCGCGCACGCGCCGGGCCCCTTGCTGGGGCTTGCCCTTGGATGTATAATGGGACCTGTGGGTGTGACCAGAAATAAGGAGGCGGTTCCATGAAGGTCCTTTTGCTCAATGGAAGCCCCCGTGAGAAGGGCTGTACGTACACCGCCCTGTCCGAGGTGGCGAAAACCCTGGAGGAAAACGGCGTAAAGACCGAGCTCCTGCAGCTGGGGAAGGGCCCGGTGCAGGGCTGTACCGCCTGTGGCAGCTGCCGCAAAACCGGCGAGTGCATTTTCAAGGACATGGCCAATGAGCTGGGGGAAAAGCTGATCCTTGCCGACGGCCTGGTAATCGGCTCTCCGGTGTACTACGCGGGAATCGCCGGAAGCCTGAAGGCCTTTTTGGACCGCCTGTTCTACGCCAAAAGCGGCGCTTTTGCCGGAAAGCCAGGGGCGGCGGTGGTCAGCGCCCGCAGGGGCGGCCATGTGACGGCTTTTGACGATATCAACCGTTTCTTTAGCATCAGCAGCATGCCCATCGTATCCTCCCAATACTGGAACCAGGTTCATGGCAACACGCCGGAGGAAGTCCGGCAGGACCTGGAGGGCATGCAGACCATGCGCACCTTGGGGCGGAACATGGCCTGGCTCCTGGCCTGCATGCAGGCGGGGCGGGATGCCGGGATCGCGCCGCCCCGCCAGGAGGAACGGGTGAGGACCAATTTCATCCGATGAGGGGGATTGCTGTGGATAGGAACAGAAGGATGACGGCTTTGCTTTTGGCGGCGCTCTTTTCCGCGCTGGCCCTGGCCGGGAGCCTGGGGGAGAACGCCCCCACCATTACCATTATCTCCCCGGACGGGACCCAGCAGGAGCAAGCCCCCAGTTCCCTGGATATTCTGGGGGAGGACTGGGGCGCGGATTCCTCCGGGGAAGCCGCCGCCGGCCCGGAGCAACTGTCCCAGGCCCGGGAGGAGTTCATTGACCGGATCATCGCCCTGGCCCAGCAGAAGTTTGACGAGGCGAAGGGCCGGGCCCAAAGGGCCCAGTACAGCGAGGATATCTACGTATGCAAAAACTTCACGGTATACCTGTTCCGGGAGAACAGCGGCGGTTTCCGCATGGCGGAATATCCCGACGTGCCTTTGGTGATTCCGGACAACCAGAAAAAAGAGGATTGCAAGCCCTATGTCTACGGGGTGGAGTGGAAGGACGTGCCCGCCTCCGCTGGCAACCCCTTTGAGGCGGCCGCTTCCTTCCGCTATGACGAAACCCTCACCAAGGAGGAAAACCGGCAAAAAGCCCGGGAGTTCCTCATGCAGACCAAGCGGGGCGATTAC
Organism: Candidatus Limiplasma sp.; assembly: GCA_034927815.1. Taxonomy (GTDB): domain Bacteria; phylum Bacillota; class Clostridia; order Christensenellales; family Aristaeellaceae; genus Limiplasma. The sequence continues at coordinate 76,070 of JAYFPK010000027.1, read as the reverse complement.
TTTCAGATGGCCGCCAAGTATTACTATGGAGTGGGGGCCCACAGCCTGGTCTTTACCGCGGACTATGACCCCGCCACCGATACCCTCCGCTGGACGGACAGCAACATGAAGGGCAAGAAGGTGGGGGAGGAGCGCTACGGCTATGTGCAGTTCGACGCGGTGAAGGAGGTCGACTGGTTTGTGGATGCCTTCTGCCGCAAAAGCTACGGTGCGACCTTGTACCGCCTGCGCCAGGACCTGATCCCAACGCCCTAGCCCGCGCCCCAAGCGCCGGGGCCTTGTCAAGCCGCCGGAGCCGAGGCTCCTTTTGCACCTGCCGGAGAACCCGGCAGGTGTTTTTTTTGAAACCGGGCATAGTACGCCGCCATGGAAAGGGAGGTAAGGAGCCAGGAGAGGGGATAGCCCAGCAGGATGGCGCCGAGGGTGTGGCGCTGGGGCACCGCCAGCAAAACCCATGCGGCCCGGCACAGGCAAGTTCCCAGCAAAGTGAGAAGCATGGGCTTCACCGTATGGCCCGTGCCCCGGATGGCCCCGCCCAGCACCTCGCTTACGGCGCAAAGGAAGTAAAAGGGCGCTAAAATCCCCATGGACTGTCCCACCAGGGGAAGGATGCCCTCATCCGCCGCCTTGAGAAACAGCCTGCCCAAGGGCTGGGAGAATAGCAACAAAGCGGCGCTGAGGAACAGGACGCTCCCCAGGGCGGTCCCCATCCCCGCGCCCACGCCCCGGCGCAGGCGGGCATAACGCCCCGCGCCATAGTTCTGGGCCGCAAAGGTGGAGACGGCGGCCCCAAGGGAATCAATCACCAGCCACACCGCCAGGTCCAGCTTTCCGCACAGGGCCCAGGCGGCGATGGAATCTGTGCCCAAGCGGTTGATGCTGGATTGGATCATCATGTTGGCCACGGGGTACAAAGAGGATTGGAGGCCAATGGGTAAGCCCATCTGGAAGACGGCTTTCAGGGCGCCGGGATGAAACCGGGGGCTTGCAAGCAGCGGCTTCCCTTCCAGCCTGGCATGCCGCAGCGCCCGAAGCGCCAGGGCGGCGCTGACCCCCTGGGCCAGGACGGTGGAGAGGGCGGCCCCGGCGACGCCCCATCCCAGGGTCCCCACAAGCAAAAGGTCCAGCAGCACGTTCAGGGTGTTGGCAGCCGCCAGGTATTGGAAGGGGGTCTTGGAATCCCCCACCGCCCGCAGGATGCCCCCGCAGACGTTATAAAGCAAAGAGGGAGCCAGGCCGCCAAAATAAATCCGCACATAGGCCAGCGTCATGGCCTGGAGCTCCGGGGGAATCTCCAAAAGGCGCAAAAGGGCGGGAGCCAGAAGAAAGCTGATGGCGGAGAAAAGCAAACCTCCGGCCAGGGCGAAGGCCACCGCCGTATCCACGGTTCTGGAGAGCTGCTCCCGGTTTTTTCCGCCAAAGTGCTGGGCCGCCGCGATGGCGGCTCCGGCCGAGAGCCCCGAAAAAAGATTCACCGGCAGCTTGAGAAGGTTGTATACCGAGTCAACGGCGGCCAGTCCCGCCTTGCCTACAAACCGGCCCAGGATCACCGCGTCCATGACGGTATAGAGCTGCTGAAACAGGTTGCCCGCCACAATGGGGAGGCAGAAAAGCAACAGCTTTTTCCAGATGATCCCTTGGGTGAAATCCACATGCTTTTGTGCCGCCGCCATTTTCCGCCCCTCCCTTCCCAATTCCCATGGGGGTTGCCTTTACAAGGATAGGGCAGGATGGTATATTTGTAAAACGAATCATTCGAATAGTTTTGATTCCAAATATCGATTAGAGGGGGCGGCCTTTTGAATACGGATCAATTAAAAACCTTTCTTTCCCTGGCGCAGACCAGGAACTTTTCCCGTACCGCCCAAGGGCTGATGGTGGCCCAATCCACCGTCAGCAAAAGAATCAACGAGCTGGAAAAGGAGGTGGGGGAAACCCTCTTCCTCCGGGGGTCCTCCCCGGCGGTTTTGACCAGGGCGGGCATGGCGTTGCTGGGATACGCGGAGCAGATCGTCCATATGGAGGAAAAGGCAAAAGCCAGGATCCACCAGACCAACCGGTACGAGGGGTACCTGACTTTGGGGACGGTATACGCGTACTTTGACCTCTATCTGGCGGAGGTGCTCCAAAGCTTTCTGGAGAGACGCCCTGAAATCGCGGTAAGCGTCCGTTTCGGGCATACGGGCCGCGTCGTGGCGGAGCTTAAACAAGCGCTTTTGGATATCGCCTTTGCGCACCATCCCTTCCAACACCCGGAATACGCTTGCCGGCTCGTGGCCCAGGACGACGTGGTCCTGGTAACCGGGGCGCAAAACACCGCCCATGGCGGAGGCGTCTCCCATGAGCAAATCAAGGACCTTCCGCTGATATCCTCCAACTTTTTGTACGCCACCACCCATAGCTGGCTCTTTCCCAGAAGCCAGCAATTCCAGCTGGATATCGAAATCGCGTCCCATGCGGTTCCCTTTCTTACCCAGGGGAGCTGGTATACCCTGTTGGGCCGAAGGCTGGTGGAAAAGGAGATGGAGGCGGGGACGCTGAGGGAGGTTCCCGTTACAGACGGCCACATCCCCCCCGTGAGGTATTACATGATCTACCGCGAGGACAGCCTTCGGGAAAAGGCCGTAAGGGAATGGCTGGCTTGCTTCGAGACCCTGGCGCAAGCCCGCTGATAAGCGCTTTGAAAACAACGGAATTGCCTGCTGGCGGTTACGCCCCGGGTGCGGAAAAAAGATTAGAATGTAAAAAAATTGCGTTACGTCAGAAGACGAAAAAAGGCCTCAAAAATAAATTGTGACAAAAATTTAATAAAAATATCCGAGACGCCGGAGAGGCCCAAAAATTTCCGGGAGCCGTAAAACAATGTAAATCAACGGATTGATGAAGGGCATTTTTCAACCACAATATATGCCATGATAAAAAAACCACAATAATTTTTGGAGGGGAGGCAAAAAGCCGTATCTCCTCACGGGTTTGGGTATTAAGAATTTTTCTTAATACTTTTTTTGCGCAAATCAACAGATTTTCGACATGTTTTTTGAAATGTTAAATATATATAATAAATTATGATAAAAATGTTAAAATTAAAAATTAAATACGTAACAAAAATTTAGGTTTTTGTAGGTTTCAGATTTTTTTGCCATCGCCTGGAAAAAAAGCCAAAACATGTAACCGGTATGTAATTTCAAAAATGCATAATCGAACCGTGGAAGAAAATCCCAGGGGTTTTTTCCCGGCAGAGGGGTGTAACCTGACGACGCTCCCATGCATAAGGAAAACATACCCTATGATAGCGCAGAAAAACTTGCCTGCGCCCCCTCTTCCTTCGGACCGCAAGGTTCGTTTTTGGAAGAAGGAAAGGACACCAAGACACGATCATGGAGGTAAAGACGATGAAAAGGCAACAGGAAAAAACAGGGAAAATGACGAACGTGATAAGGAAAGCGCTGTCCATGATGTTGGCGCTATCCATGATGTTGGGATCCGGGGCGCTGGCCCAGGAGGGAAGTCCTTCCCAGCCCGCCGGAGAGGGTACGGCTGCTCCGGTTGCCTCCGCCACTGTGGCCGCCCCGGCGGTGGAGCAGGCGCCCGTTACTGATCCGGCTCCCACGCCTGCTCCTACGCAGGAACCGGCTCCGGCCCCCACGGCGGTTCCCGCCCCCCAGGAGGAGACCGGTCATAGCGATGCTGCGACGCCCCCTGCGGTAGCGACGGAGCAGCCCACCCAGAATCCCTCCGCGGAGCCCACGCAGGTCCCGTCTCCTTCCCAGGAACCCACGCAGGTTCCTCCTTCTGCGGAGCCCACCCAAGCCCCGGCTCCCTCTCAAGAGCCCACACAGGCCCCCGCCTCTGAAGAGCCCACCCCCGGCGAGCAGGAACCGACTCCCGCCCCGGAGGCTCCTGTAAAAGCGACCGTTTCCTTCGTGGATTGGAACGGCGCGGTTTTTGCAACTTTTGAAACCACTGTGGGAGACACCGTCCCCGCCCCCAAGTCCACCCCCCAGCGGGAAGGATACAAATTCCAGAAATGGGCCACCCGGGACCAGGGTGGCAACTGGATTTCTTATAGCAGCGGATACATTGTCAGCGCGGCCCAGGTTACCTTTACGGCCCGCTATGCGAAGCTGGCTGAAACGCCCGATCAGGAGCAGCCGGAAGAGACCTTAGAGCCTGAGGAGACTTTGGCTCCTGAGGAGACCGAACAGCCGGAAGAGACCCTAGAGCCCGAGGAGACCCTGGTTCCCGAAGAGACCTTGGCCCCCGAAGAGACCTTGGCCCCCGAGGAGACCTTGGCCCCTGAAGAGACCGAGCAGCCCGAGGAGACCCTGGAGCCCGAGGAGACCCTGGCTCCTGAAGAGACCCTGGCCCCTGAAGAGACCCTGGCTCCTGAAGAGACCCAGCAGCCCGAAGAATCTCTGCCCACCCCTGATCGCAAGGTATCCATCCGCTCCAGCCTTTCCGGGCAGCGGGAGGTGGCGGAGGGCACCCGTATGGTGCTCACCGCGGTGCTCAGCGGCTTTGAGGGCGCGGTACCCCAGTTCCAGTGGCAGTGCTCCCCGGACGGGTCCAGCTGGAGCGATGTCTCCGGCGGGAACAACGGCACCCTGACTGTGAAAATGGATTTGGATAACGCGGGCTATCGTTGGCGGGTGAACGTCACCGCCTTGGACCCTGAGGTGGAGGGATAACCCCATCCTGTACCTTACTCCCCCCGGCAGGCTGGGGATCATTCTTCCAGGAGCGCGTCAAAGCGCTTCTGGCTACCTCATATAGAGGAGGAGACGCATATGAAGCGCGCAATTCACAAATTATCGGCGGTTCTTCTTGTGATCATGCTGATGACCCAGACCTTCGGGTCTGCGTTGGCAGCGGTCACCAGCAATACCATTACCGCCCCCGAGGTGGTAGACTCCCCCTCAGGGGAGGGCGGCCAGATCCAGGCCGTTTTAGTGCAAGTCAGCTTTTACGGGCATGACGGCACACTGCTTAAAACCGCTTCCGTGGAAGCGGGAGGCTCCTATGACCCCGGCCAATGGCCGGCCGCGCCCCAGCGGGAGGGGTATGACTTTGTGGGCTGGAGCGATGGCAGCGCCATTGTGACCAGCCTGGAGAACCTCCAGGCGGACGTAACCCTTACCGCCCAGTATGCACAGCTCTTTACCATCACCTTTGAAAACTGGGATGGTACGGAGCTTGCGGTGCTGGACGGCATCCGCGCCGGCACCCACATTGTCCCCGCCGACTATTACGGCGGCGTCATCCCGGAGCGGGAGAGCTTTGTCTTTGACCACTGGGAGCCTTCGGACATTCCCAGCCTTGACGCCGATACCACGGTAACGGCGGTCTTTTCGCACCTGAGCCAGCACACCATTACCATCAACTATGTATTCCAGAACCAGAAGCAGGCTGCACCCCCCTTCATAGCGGTGGTCAGCCACGGGTATCAGTTTACCCAAACCGTGCCCTCCCCCGCCATCCTGGGCTATACCCCGGATCCGGCCGAGGTGCAAATCACCGACCCCATCACGGAGGACGTCACCATTGACGTCATTTACCATCCCAATGGAACGACCCGCTACTGGGTCGCCCACCTCCAGCAGGAATTGGACGGCTCCTATACCGAGGTGGAGCGGGAGGAGCGCTACGGCGAAACCGGCAGCCTCACCAACGTGACCCTTGCGGACGTAAAGAGCTATGAGGGCTTTTTCCTCTATACCAACCTGAACCTGGTCAACAATGAAATCGCCGCGGACGAAACCACGGTGATTGAGCTTCAATATGACCGGAGCATCCACTATGTGCTGTTTGATACCGCGGACGGCACCTATATCGAGCCCCAGGTGGCTCCTTTCGGCACCCCGGTGGTCACCCCCGCCAACCCCACCCGGGCGGGCTATACCTTCAACCGTTGGGATAAGCCGATCCCCGCCACCATCGGCAGTTCCGATGTGACCATCACCGCCCAGTGGACGCCCCAAACCGTGGGGTACACCATCGTGGTGTGGCGGGAAAACGCGAACGATACCAATTTTAGCTATGCCACCACCCTCACCGGCTCCACGGCTCTGGCCGGCAGCACCGTAACCAACTTTACCAGGGACTCCTCTATCACCGATTCGGAGAAGGGGTATTTCACCTTTAGTCATGCGGATCCCGTCATCATCAAGGGCGACGGCTCCAGCGTGCAAAACGTATACTATAGCCGTAACAGCTATAACGCCAAATTTGTGCTGGCGGACAGCGGCACTCATCTGATCGCGGGCGGCACCACATATAACAAATCCGGGGGCTCTACCCATGTGGACTATGAGTTTACCGCGAAATACGGCGCCGCCATCACCCACCTGTGGCCTTCCTACGTAGGGCCGGACAGCAAAAATTTCCGGGGATGGTCCGCCCCTGGCGCGAGTAGCACGTATACCTCCGCGCGGCTGACCTTTACGCCCGAGCTCCTGGACCGGACCTTTACCGCTCTTTATGACGGCAGCTGCAGAGACACCCTCACCTACATGCTGGAAACCCCGGACGGCACGGGCACAGCCTATACCTACCAAGGAACCACCCGCTATTACAATGCGGCCCCGGAACTTGCCCAGACGGTGTATTCCGAACGCGGAAGCTGGGGATTGAAGGAGATCACCGGCTTTGTGGGTCAAAACGTGGTGACCGTGATTACCGCCGGAAGCACCCAAAGGCCCACGGCCCGCAACATCACCCTGTACTACACCCGCAACAAAAATACCATCACCTACCACAACGGCGACAGCGTGCACAGCACCGATCCCATCTTCTTTGACGCGGATATTTCTTCTTATAATATTGCCAATCCCCCCCGGCCCAGCGGCATCCCGCAGGATTATGAGTTCAGGGGATGGTACACCAACCCGAATTTTTATGAGAATTCCAAGGTTAACTGGGCCGGGGCCAAAATGCCCGCCAACGGCCTGATCGTCTATGCCAGCTGGCAAAAGCCTATCTATGACGTGGTGTTTGACCTCAACTTCGAAGGGGGCGGCGTCCACGCCGTCAACCACACCGTCAAGGGGGATACCACCGAACCGGTGACAAATCCCACCCGGCCCGGCTACCATTTCAACTATTGGTACTATATCGAAAACGGCGTGCAGAAGCTGTTTACTTTCAGCATGCCCATTACCCGGAACTACGACCTGTTCGCCAGCTGGACGCCTACGGCGGTGCGGTATACCGTGCGCTATGTGGACGGCGACGTTGGCGGCCCCGTGTATGACCAAAGCGGCAATGTGATCGGCGACAAGATCGGGGAGGACTTGGTCAGCGCCACCGTCACCGAGAACGCCGTTCCAAGCTACAACGCCCAGGGAGAGCCGGTGTACCCCGACAGGCGCACCTCCTCCCTTGCGCTGCAGGCCAACGAAAACGTCAACGTCATCACCTTCACCTATAGGCGGGCAAATGTGGTGTATTACCTGGTCCGCTATGTGGATAACCAGGGGAACGAGATCGCCGACACCAAGGGTCCCGTCTCCACCACGCCCACTACGGTGACGGAGCGCTACCGCAGCATTCCGGGATACTCTCCCACCGTTTACCAGCAGACCATCACCCTGGCCCATGAAACCAACCCGAACAACGTTCAGCAGAACATCATTACCTTTGTATATAACCCCAACAGCCAGACCCGCTACATCGTCCGGCACTATCTGCAAAACGTGGATAACAACCAATACACCCTGGACGAGGAGCTGACCTTCACCAACGCGGCGGTAGGCTCCAGGGTTCACGCGGACCCCAAAACCTATACGGGCTTCCACTATATGAGCGTCCTGTCCGTGGACAACGGCGTGGTTTCCTCCAACCAGGATAACCCCCTGGTGCTGAGCCTGTATTACAACCGCAGCATCGTGGCCTACTCCGCCAGCTACCTGGATGAGTATGATTCCCAAAAGCTGGCGCCGGATACCACCGGCCTTGCCCGCTATGGCAAGCAGATTACCCTGATTGCCAAGGATATCCCCCCAGCTATTTGCTGGACGCCGACAGGAGCCCCAGCCCCCAGACCATCACCATCGGCGTGGATCCCGCGGCAAACCATGTGGATTTCTTCTACAAGCTCCGGGACGATCTCGCCGTGACGGTGCGCTTCCTGGATGAGAACGGCGATGCCATCGCCCAGTCCCATGTGTATACCAGCGGCGACGACCGCAATATCAAGCTGGGCGCGACCTATGCCTATACGCTGGCCGCCGGTGAGAACACCATCGAGTTCAACGGTGAGATTTACCACCACGCGCCCGCTGATCCCAGCACCAAGTCCCTCACCATCGTGGAGGGGGACAACTACCTGGATTTCCACTACGCTCCCGAAACCTATACCGTGACCTATGACGCCAACGGCGGTTCCGGCGCGCCCACAGACGACGGGCGCTACCGGGTCAACAGCCAGGTGGCCGTCAAGGCCGGCACGCCCGCTTACGGGGAAAACCAGTTTGTGGGCTGGAGCATGAGCTCCTCCGTGGAGGGCCGGGTCTACGATACCCAGGCGGAGCTGGACGCTGTGCCTCTGGTAAGCAATCCCTTCACCATGCCCAGGCGCAATGTGGTCCTTTACGCGGTATGGAGCCATTTGACCTCCACCCTGTCCTACGCCAGCGACACCCCTTATGAGGGAACCCTGCCCGCCGGCGGAGAAGTGCCCATCAATACCCCCGTCCCCGTGGCCGGCGGCGACACCATCTCCCGGGAAGGCTATACCTTCGCGGGCTGGAGGGAGAAGGACGGCAGCGGCCAGCTGGTGGGCCCCACCTATGGCCCCGGCACCGGCCATGAGACCATTTCCATCAACAAAAATACCACGCTGTATACCACCTGGACCCCGATCCAGTACGCCATCCGGTATGAAAGCAACCTGCCCGCGGCGGCCCAGGCCCGTTGGACGAATCCCAACCCCCGGACCAGCTACACCGTGGAAAGCAGCGATTATACCCTGGCGGATCCCAGCAGTGAAGGCTACGACTTCCTGGGCTGGTATACGGACGATACCTACCAGACCCTGGCTCCCTCCCCCGCCCTGCCTCAGGGCAGCACCGGGGACCGTACCTATTACGCCAAGTTCCAGGTATCCTCCTTGGACGGCCTCCGGGTGGACGGCTATACCGGCGTGTATGACGGCGATTCCCACGGCGTGACCTTTGTGGACGAAAAAGGCCAGCTGATTCCCGGGGACGTGGTGGAGTACAGCACTCCCAACAAGTACACCGACGTCACCGGCGGCCCCGTGGAGGTCACCGTCACCGTGAAGCGGGACGGCGAGGTCATCTGGACGGGCACCAACACCGTGACCATCACCCCCAGAACCGTCACGCTCCGCGCGGACAACATCAACGTCATCTATGACGGCCAGACCCGTTCCCTGGCGGTCACCCTGGAGGGCGCGGCGAAGCCCGCGGACGAAGCCGCCATCCTGGGCGCGCTGACCTATACCCTGGGCGGCAGCCCGGTGGCCAACAGCTTTACCGATGCCATGCCCACCACCACGGTCACCGTCAGCGCCACCCATCCCAACTATATTATCCATGCCGCCACCCCCACCGTGACCATTGCCCGGCGGGTGGTGACCATCACCGCCGACAGCCTCCTGGGCCAGGTCTACAACGGCCAGCCCTATACCGTCAGCACCTGGACGGTGACCCCTCCCACCCAGGATACCGGACTGGTGGACGGCGACGCCATCGCCACCGTGGTGCTCACCGACAACACCCGCACCGAGGTGGGCACCAGCTATCCCCATCCCTCGGGCGCGGTCCTGAGCGCTGGCAAGGCCCAGAACTATGACTTCCACTATGTGGACGGCGTTTTGGAGGTTGTCCAAAGCGGCGAATTGACCCTGGCCCTTTCCGCGGGAGCGGGCTCCTATGTGTACGACGGCCAGCCTCACGGCTTTACCGCGGACACCCAGGGCGTGCCCGTGACCTTGGAATACCGGATCGGCAGCGGGGAATGGCAGACTGTAACCGCCGCCAACCCCTTGCCCTCCTACACCGAGGCGGGTTCCTACCCCCTGACGGTGCGGGCCAGCAACCCCAACTATTCCAACGTACCCACCGCTACCGCGACCTTGGTCATCACCCCCCGGCCCGTGACCCTGCGGGCGGGCAGCGGCAGCTTCCCCTATGACGGCGCTGTGCACACCGTGAATGACTGGAGCGTGGATCCCGCCACCGCCGATACCGGCCTGGTGGGCGCGGACACCATCACCGAAGTCACCCTGACGGACAACTCCCGCAGCGCCATGGGCAGCAACCCCATCGGCATCGCCGTAAAGAGCTGGAGCGCGGGCGTGAACCCCGGCAACTATGCCGTAAGCACCGTGCAAGGCTCCATTGAGATCCTGCAAAGCGCCGGAAGCCTGGGCGTGCATGCCGACGATTCCGTCGTGACCTACGATGGGAACGAGCACCGCCTCACCTACCAGCCGGTAGGCGTTCCGGAGGGCACCCCCTATACCGTATGGTACTCCACGGACGGCGGATCCACCTGGACGGCCCTTCGTGAGGGCGAGCCCCTTCCCGGCCGGGAGGACGCGGGGACCTATGAGTTCGACCTGAAAATCACCAGCCCCAACTACGCCGACGAGGGCTTCGCCAAAGCCAAGCTGACCATCCAGCGCAGGGCCGTGACCCTCACTGCGGGAACCAGCCTGGGCAATGTCTACACCGGCAATCCCTACACCGTCACCTATTCCGCCAGCCCCGAAGCGGGGAACAGCGGATTGCTGGCGGGGGACGACGTCACAGCCGTTCTCAACGGCGCGTCCCAGACCGAGGCGGGCGCCCACGCGGTCACCTTTGAGGGGGGCCAGACGGTGATCCGGCGCGGCTCCGCCGTGGTAACGGACAACTACCAGATTTCCTATGAAGACGGCTTGATTGAGATCCTCAAAGCCTCCAGCCAGGCCTCCGGCACCAGCGCCGCCTATGTGTACAATGGCATAGCCCATGGCTACACCGCCCCCGTGCTCACGGACGGGCAAGGCAACGCGCTGACCGGCTTCACCTCCGCCTGGAGCGCCACACCCCTGTGGGACGAGGACGCCCCCGGCTGGAACCCCGGGGCCTTCCCCACGGAAACCGAAGTGAAATCCGCGGCGGTGGACGCGTATCAAATCTACGTCCGCCTGACCCACCCCAACTATGAAACCAAGATCGTCATGGCCAGCCTGACCATTACCCCGGCCCCCGTGACCCTCACCGCGGACAGCGGCAGCTTCCCCTACACTCTGCTGCCCAGCGGAGACGCCAAGGTGTGGTCCATTAACAACGCCCATTGGCAGATCGCCGGGCTGCCCCAGGATACCCTCTACGCGGGGGACACCATCACCTACACCCTTCAGAACAATACCCGCAGCGAAGTGGGCGGCCATGCGGTGACCTTCCTGAGCTTTGGCATCACCGATCCCGCTCACGCCAAAAACTACATCATTACTACGGTGAACGGCCGCATTGACGTTGTACGCGGCGCCGCCGACACCGAGATGACCGCTCAGGGACTGAACACCGTCTATGACGCCCAGCCCCATCCCCTCCCGCACCCTGTGGTCACCGTGGAGGACGAGCAAGGCAATCCCCAGGACCGCACCTCCGACTTTGCCTTTACCTACGTGGTAACCAAGGACGGCGGCGAGCCCCAGACCTATACCACCTTGCCGGAGTTCACGGAAGCGGGCGAGTACAAGGTTGAGATCAAGGCCACCAGCGACGTGTACAAGGAGCCCGAGGGCAAGACCGTCACCGTGGTGATCAACCCCAGGCCCCTGATCCTTACCTCCGAAACGGCCAGCTATCCCTACGACGCCCTGGAGCACAGCGTGGCGATTCTGGAATCCGCCGCGGGCTATGTGCCCAATACCAACCATGCCGTGGACGCGGCGGCCCTGGCCATGAAGGCCGGGCAGGTGAACGCGGCCACCCTGGCCGGAACCTATCCGGTGGAAATTGACCTGGCAAGCGTGAAGGTATTCAGCGGAGCGCGGGATGTGAGCGCCAACTACGCGATCCAGATCGTGCCCGGCAGCCTCACCATCACCCCCACCCAGGTCACGGCGGCCCAACTGGGCCTGACGGATGTGACCGTGGTGTACGACGCCCAGGGCCACAGCCTGGCCATGCCTGCCAGCATTACTTTGGCCAGCGGGGAAGTCATCGACCTCACCGATACCAGCCGCTTCACCTTCTCCTACAAGGAGCTGGACCTGCTGGATCCCAGCGCGGTGGAAATGGATTCCCCCACCAACCCCTCCTACATCTCCGCGTCCCAGCACCGGGTAACGGTGCAGATCACGGACCTTGCGGGCAGCCTGATCTTTGAAGCCGCCAGCGCCAAGGTTACCGTCACCAAGCGGGATGTGACCATCACCCCCGACAGCGGCGTATTCACCTACGACGGCCTTCCCAAGACGGTGAACGGCTATACCGCCGAGCGGGCGGCAGCGGGCGGTTCCACCGGCCTGGTGGGCGCGGACGACGTGACCGTGACCTTGGTGGGCAACACCCGCACCGAGGAAGGCTCCAACGACATCACCTGGATCAACCCCACGATGTCGGCCGGGGACGCCAACAACTACAACTTCCTCATGGAAAAGGGCAAGATCACCGTGAACGCGGCGGATCAGCTCATCGTCACCGTAACGGCCGACAGCCATGTGTACGACGGCAGGAGCCACGGCTACACCTTTACCACCAACGAGACGGACGCCTCCAAGCTGACGCTGAGGTACAGCACGGATGGCGGCGCCACTTGGACTCCGTTCACCTCCGCCAGCGAGTTGCCGGCCTATACCGACGCGGACAGCTACCCGCTGCTCATCCACGCCAGCAGCCCCAACTTCGCTAAGGATGGGGAAGGCTCCGCCACGCTGGTCATCACCCCGCGCCCCGTGGCCATCACCCCCGAGGACGCCACCTTTGACTACGACGGCACCCTCAAGACCCTGACGGACTACACCGTGGAGAAGGCTGACGTGGACGCCGGCGGGCTGCCCGTGGGCAACCGCGGCTTGCTTGGCTGGGACAGCGTCACCGCTACCCTTACCAACAACGCCCACACCAATGCGGGGCAGTACACCGTGGGCAGCAGGGACGCGGCGGCCGCCACCCCCAGCACGCGCCTGTCCAACTACGCCTTTGAGTACACTACCGGAACCTTGACTATTCTCAAGGCCAAGGGCCTCCAGATTACCCTGAACGCGGATTCCTCCGCCTACGACAGCCTGTTCCATGGCTACACCTTCAGCACCAACGCCGTAGGCGAATACACGCTGGAGTACAGCCTGGACGGCGGAGTGACCTGGACGGAATTCACCACCGCGGCGGACTTGCCTTCCCATGCGGACGTAGGCTCCTATCCCCTGACGGTGCGGGTGAGCAACCCCAACTATGAAACCCCCGCCGCCACCGCCAGCGCCACCCTAGACATTACCCCCGTGGACCTGGTGCTGGCTGTGGAGAGCAAGAGCTTCGTCTACGACGGCAATCCCCACAGCTTGGTTTTGAAAGTTGTTTCGGGCCTGGTAGGGGACGATGCCCTGGACGTGTACACCCTGAACCCCGCCTCCAGGACCGACGCCGGAATCTACCCCGTGGAAGCGGTGCAAGGGGATACCGTGATCGCAAGCCCCCACCGCGCGGGCAACCAGATCGGCAATTACAACGTGACCTTCACCCCCGGCGTCCTCACCATCGTGGACTTTGACGTGGAGGACTATGAGGGCGACTATGACGGCGATCCCCATAGCGTCGGGGTCATCATCCCGCCGGAGTTCGAGGATGAGTACATCGTCACCTACACCCCCAACGGCGGTACTCCCTCCCCGGATAATCCCGAGTATACCGACACCGGGGACAATACCGTTACCGTGACGCTCACCCCCAAGGATCCTGACTCTGGCCTGCCCACCTTCTCCAAGGACGGAAAGGTGAAGATCAACCCCAAGAGTATCACCTTGCTGGTGGACAGCATCAACAAGACCTATGACGGAACGTACAGCGCCCTGACGGTGACCTTGCCCCAGGGAGCGGCCGCGACCCAGGCCGACGAGGAGGGAATCCTCGGCAGCCTTGTGTTCTCCGCGAACAGCGCGGCGATCCCCAACGCGTTCATCAACGCGGGCGCCACCCATGTGACCGTTTCCAGCACATGGCCCAACTACATCATCACCCCTGTGAACACCACGGCGCAGATCGCCAAGCGGATGGTTACCTTTACCGCGGGAAGCGCCACCAAGGTGTACGACGAGCTGCCGGTAACCGTGGACTACACCACCGATGCGGCCCAATATGACGCGGGCGGCGCTGTGACCAACGCCACAGGCCTGCTGAGGAACCATACCACCGTGGCGACGCTGGTGGACGCCACCCGTACCGAGGTGTGCACAGAGGCGCCCGTGACCTTCCTGACGGCGGACACGTACATCCTGGAAGCCGGACAAAGCGTGCTGGCGAACTACGATGTGCACTATGTGAACGGCAAGATCACCATCACGCCTCCCCAAGGCCTGGTGCTGACCCTGGCCGAGTATGACGGGGTGTACGACGGCCAGCCCCATGGCGTGAGCGTAGTCTCCGTGATGGACGGCAGCCGCCCGGTAGACCTGTCCAACTTCACCTGGACCTTTGGGGAGACGGAGGCCACCGCCACCAGCCCCAGCCTGACCCGTACCAACGCGGACGAGCTCACCGTATACGTGAAGGGCGTCAGCAAGGACGGCAACTATCCCACCGTGACCGGCTCGGCCCTCCTGAAGATCAGGCCCAGGCCCGTGCTGGTAACCCCGGATGACGGCGCCTTTACCTATGACGGAACCACCCATACGGTGAGCGGCTATGACGCCGAAAGGGCGACGGCCGGCAATCCCGGCCGCGGCCTGGTGGATGCGGACAGCGTCACCGTAACCCTGGAGAACAACAGCCAGATCCTGCCGGGGGCCTATACCATCACCTGGAAGGACCCGGTCATGACAACGGGGCTGCTGGATAACTACGAATTGATCCAAGCCACCGGCACGCTGACCATTGCAAAGGCCGCCAGCGGGCTGACCATCTCCGTAAACGACGATACCCTCCCCTATGACGCATTGGAGCACAGGCTGACTTACAACGTCACCGCGCCTCCAGGCGCCCTGTACACCGTGGAGTATTCCATTGACAACGGCCAGAGCTGGATCTCCGTGGGTTCCGACGGACCGCTTCCCGGCAACACCGACGCGGGCTCCTATCCCGTGAAGGTGCGCGTCACCAGCCCGTACTTTGAGGACGGGTATGTGAGCTCCGACGAGGCGACCTTGACGCTGAACCAACGGCTGCTCACCATCAAGAGCGAGACCGGAACCTACGTGTATGACAAGACGAGGCATACCGTTGAGGGCCTCTGGCAGCTGACCCCCAGCACCGCCTCCGCCGGATTGGTGGAGAACGCGGCCCACGGCATCCTGCACAGCATCGGCTCCTACTCCTACGCGCAGGGCAAGGACAACGCCCAGACCGAGGTGGGCGGCCATGACGTGCTGGTGAACGCCGCCACCGTGAAGATCGTGGATCAGGACGCCAACGACGTCACCAGGAACTACATCATCACCACCGAGGCGGGAAGCATCCAGGTAACCCCCCAGGGTTCCAGTGCGCAAGCCACGGAAAAGACGGTGCAGTACAACGGCCAGCCCCATGACTTCACCCTTCCCACCATGAAGGACGCCGATGGCAACGAAGTCACCGAACCTGTCACCTACTCCTACAGCGTGGACGGGGTGAACTGGAGCGATACCCCCATCACCTATGAGGACGTGGTCGCGGGCGGCTACACCATCTATGTCAAAGCACAGAGCCCGAACTACGAGCCCGTGGTAACCACCGCCAAGCTGATCATCACCCCGGCTCCCCTCACCATCACCGCGGATACCAAAGACGACTTCATCTATACCCTGGATGCGGGCGGCAACCCCGTGGTATGGTCCGTGGATACGGTGAGCGTCACCGCCGGTACCCTGTACAAGGGCGAAACCGTGGACTTCACCCTCCGGGACAACACCCAGAGCCAGGTGGGCGAGCACGCTGTAATCCTGGAAAGCGCCCAGGTGATGCTGGGCGGCAAGGATGTCAGCGACAACTACAGAATCCAGCTGCAAAACGGGCACATCAAGGTGTCCCAGGGCACCGCGGACGCGTACATGACCGCCATACCCCTGACCGGCGTTTACAAATCCGAGGACTACACCCTGACCCAGCCCACGGTTTCCGTGCAGGCTGCCACAGGGGAATATGTGGACAAAACCGCCGAGTACGACTTCGAGTACGTGGTTACCAAGGATGGCAATCCCGTAGGGACCTTCACCGGCACGCTGCCCCACTTCACCGACGTGGGCGTGTACGAAATCGCCATCACCGCCACCAGCTCCCAGCTGACCTCTCCGGTGACCGGGTCCACCACCATGACCATCACCAAGCGGCCCATCACCATCGCCAGCGGAGACAACAGCGCCGCGCCCTACACCTACAACGGCCAGGAGCAATCCGTAGCGCCCCATGTGGTGGACCCCGGCACGCCTCTGGCGGGCCAGGACGGGATCAGCGCCTACGCCTTTGAGGCGGGCCTGAGCAACGCCAACACCGACGTCTGCGACCGGGACGTGAAGCTTTCCTCCGTGACCATTCTCAACGCTGGCAGCAAGGACGTCACAGGGAACTACGAAATTACGCTGGTTCCCGGCCATATCGTCATCAAGCCGCTGCATGTGACGGGCGAGGGCAGGCTGATTCTGCTGGGCGAAACCCATGTATATGATGGAGGCCCCCATTCCGCCACCCTGAGCGACCAGCTTCTGACCAGCATCGGTACCTTCAGCATCGAAAACGCCACGATTCCCGGCGGCACAGACAAGCGCTTCGCCGTGCTCTACAGCACCCAGGCGGGCGGAACCACCCCCGCGAATCCCAGCTTTGTGGATGTAACCTCCCAGACGGTTACCGCCACCGTGGTGGACGTGACCGGCAACATGATCATCGATCCGGTCAGCGCCGACGTAATTGTGACCAGGCGGGACGTGACCATCACCCCCGACAGCGGAACCTTCCCCTATGACGGCCAGGGCCACACCATCACCACCCACAGCCATCCCAAAGCTGTGATGGTAGGCGGTGTTGCCGTAGGAACCACCGGCCTGGTGGGGGACGACGATGTGACCGTGACCCTGGTGAACAACGGGCCGCACATCGTGCCGGGCGAGTACACCATCTCCTGGACCGATCCTGTGACGATGCTCCACGGCAAAGCCGGGAACTACAACTTCCTCCATGACACAGGCAAGCTGACCATCACCAAGGCTACGGGCCTGGATTTGGTCCTCACCGCGCAGGATGTCCCCTATGACGGCTTGCCCCACGGCTACACCGTGAGCCCCGGCCCCAACGTACCTCCGGGAACCCCCGTCACCTTCCAATACAAGGACCCCATCACCGGGGACTGGGTGACCGTGGATGAAAACCATCCCCTGCCCTCTCACGTGAACGCGGGCGACTATCCGCTGACCGTGCGGATTACCAGCCCCTACTATTCGGACGAGGCGGAAGATACCAAGACGCTCACCATTCGCCGGCGTCCGGTCACCCTCTACAGCGGCGACAACCATCTGGCCCCCTACACCTATGACGGCACGGAGAAATCCGTGGAACCGGCTCTGGTGCTGGCCAGCACCCCGCTGGCGAACGGCGACAGCATCGATCCCGCCGGCAACACCTTCGAGCCCGGCTTTGGCAACACCAACATCGAGGCGGTAGACCGGCCGGTGAGGCTGAACGGCGCGGTGATCCGCAACGCCGCCAACGAGGATGTAACGGCCAACTACTCCGTGACCTTCCTCCCCGGACGGATCGTGATCAACAAGGCCGGCTCCTCCGTGACCCCCGGCGTCCGTGAAGAAACCTATGCGGGTACGCCCTATGCGTTCAACGCGCCGCAGCTCAAGGATGCCTCGGGCCAGACGGTAACAGGCGTAAGCTATGCCTACAGCCTCGTGCCTCTGGACGCCGGCAGCGCCGACTGGATTGACATCGCCGCCTTCCCCACCCAGGAGGAGGTCAAGCGGACCGCGGGCGGCTCTGTAGACAAGTATGTGATCTACGTGCGCGTGAGCCATCCCAACTACGGCACCCAGACCACCACCTCCACCCTGACCATTCTCCCCGCAGCCATCGAGGTTACGGCGGGAAGCGGCGACTTCGTTTACACCCTGGATGCCAGCGGCAACCCCAAGACCTGGACGGTGAGCACCTACAACTTGACCGGCGGGACCCTGTACAAGGGAGCGGCGCTGAGCGCTACCCTCAGGAACAACACCCGCGCCATCGTGGGCGAGAATGCCGTGTTCGTGGATACGGTCAAGGTCATGTTCGGTACGCAGGACCTTACCCACAACTACAGCATCTCCACGAAGCCGGGGAGCATCAAGGTGAACAAGGGAACGTTCCCCAGCCAGATCACCGCCCTGGGAGACACCGTGGAATACGACGGCAAGGGCCATACCATCCCCGCGCCCATCGTATCCGTGCAGAGCGAGGATGGCAGCGTCTGGATCGACAGGACCGGCGACTTCACGCTGACCTACGATGTGAGGCTTGCTGGCTCCAGCGAGACCCAGCGCTATACCAAGCTCTCGGATATCAAGCTGGTGAATGTGGGCACGTACCACATCACCGTCAACGCCACAAGCGAAATGCACGCAGACCCGGCCAGCGTCACCGTGGATCTGGTCATCACCCCCAAGCCCCTTACCATCACCAGCGGAAACAACAGCGCAGCGCCCTACACCTACAACGGCAAGACGCAGTCCGTGAAGGGCGACGCCGTTGTGGACGGCCTGATAAGCGGCCATACCCTGAGGAATCTGACCTATGCGCCTGGCAAGCACAACACCAGTGTCAATGTCAGCGACCGTGAGGTGCTGCTCAGCGGCGTCACCGTGATGAACGGCAGCGTGGACGTGACCGCCAACTACACAATCCTCTACAATCCCGGCCGGTTGGTGATCAAGCCGCTGAAGATCCCCGCCGCGAAGATCCCCGTAGAGGACGTGAATACCCAGTACGACGGCAAGGACCACACCATCACCGTGCCCAAGACCATCCAGACAGATGCCGGGCCGGTGGATGTGCAGGAAGAATTCATCGTTACCTACCGGGATAAGGACGGCAACATCACCTCCACGCCCCCGGCCTACACCGACGTGGGCGAGTATCCCGTCACCGTGATCCTCACCTCCAAAAGCGGCAACTACGCTCCCGAGGAAGTACCCGCCAGGGTGAGGATTACCAAGAGGCCCCTCACCGTCACCTACGGCCAGTTGAGCGCGCTCTACAACGGGCGTGAGCAGAGCGTTCCCGTTACGGTGACAGGGCTGGTCAGCCGCGATGCCCTCCAGCTTACGGAGCGCAACCGCTCCAGCACCAACGTCACCCGCCGTGCTGACGGCACCTTGGGCGCCCTGACCACCACGGCCATCAGATGGGCCCTCACCGACGCTGTGGATAAGGCTATCGACCGCAGCGGGAACTACACCGTCCAGATCGTCCCAGGCTCCCTGGAGATCAAGCCGATCCCGCTGACGGTAGCGGTAAAGAGCGAGGTCCGCACCTATGATGGAAATCCCCACTCCCTGACGGAATTCACCGTCACCGGAAACCTCGTCGATGGCGACAAGGTAACGGCCACCATCGCCGCCAACGAAGCCTTGAACGCCGGAGCTCCGATTCCGGTGGGAATCAGCAACATCAAGGTGACCACAAGCGCCACAGGCAAGGACGTGACAGGCAACTACCTCATCACCCCTGTGCCGGGTACCCTTACCATCAAGCAGGTGACCCTGGCGCTGTTCGCAGACGACCTGACCGTGGTGTACGACGGATTGAGCCACGAGCCTGACGTGATCGTACAGGGCGTTCTGAAAAACGGAGACACCTTGGCGAATTATAAGCTGGACAACATGCCCAAGACGGAGATCGGCCGCTGGAGGAATGTCACCTTTGACAGGTCCAAGACCGTGATCCTCAACACCAAGGGCGAAAACGTAACCGCCAACTACAGGATCAGGTACATGCCCGGCTCCCTCACCATCATCGCCCCGTCCACCACCTACACGGTGCGCTACTACTACGACGGCGTGCAGGATGGAGAAACCATACTCACAGGCACCCGCGGAACCCTTGTTACCAACTACCCGCCGCGCCTGCTTCCCGGCTACGTGCTTGACCGCACGGAAAACCTGCCGCTGAAGCTGACCCGGGATCCCGCAAACAATATCATCAGCGTTTACTACCGCACGGCGTCTGTGAAAACGCTGAGTGAGCTGCTGGCTCCGTGGTCTGGTTCCACCAGCTACGAGCGCGGCACCGCCATCGACTAAGCCGGCGCTCACAAAACGCGCTGCGCGCCCGGACTGTCCGGCGCGCAGCGCGCATCCATCATTGCATAGGAGGAGAGTTCAAATGAAAAAGCTGTTTGCGCTGATCTTGACGCTGGCCATGGCGCTGCCGGGCATGGGCGCATTGGCGCAGGAGGCCGCGGCTGACCCAAGCGGTCCTGCGGTGGTGGCCGTTTCCACGCAAATGAGCGGCTACTTGTTTACCGATATGTGGGGCAGCAATTCCGTGGATGTGGGCCTCCGCAGCCTGCTGCACGGCTATGGCGTCGTGGTGGAGGAGTATACCGGCCAATATGGTGTGAACAGCACCGTGGTTACGGATTTTGCCACCTCCGATGACGACCGCGGAGACCGCACCTATATCTTTACCTTAGCTCCGGATTTGACCTATAACGACGGTACGCCCATCACCGCGGCGGATTATGTGTTTTCCGTGCTCTTGCAAAGCAACCCGGCCATTCGGGAGCTTGGCGGGCAGAACACGACCTTCTCCGCTCTCAAGGGGTACCGGGAGTACGCCGGGGGAGACACGGACGTGTTCTCAGGCGTGCGCCTGTTGGAGGAGAACCAGTTTTCCGTTACGGTGCCCGCCAGCGAGCTGCCTTACTACTATGAGCTGGCCTACGCCCGGGTGGAGCCCTATCCCATCGACGTGATCGCGCCGGGCTTTACCGTGCGGGACGATGGCCTGGGGGCGTACCTGTCCCAGGAAGCGGCCCAAAACGGCCAGGGTGTATCCTTGACCAGCGGGCTTTTGCGCCAGACCCTCACCGGGGAAATGGGCTACCTTCACCAGCCCAAGGTTACCAGCGGCCCCTACCGGCTGGTGGAGTACAATGCCGCCAGCCGCACAGCCACTCTGGCTCTCAATCCCCATTACAAGGGGAATGCGGAAGGACGCAAGCCCGAGGTGGAATCCATTAAGATCGTTCCAATGAACAACGACAAGGCGCTGGAGGCCTTTGCCAAGGGCCAGGTGCAGATGATCCACAACGTTTCCGATCCCGGGGCGGCGGTGCTGGCCAACCAGCTTCTTGCGGACGGCAAGGCCAATGTAAGCAGCCACCTCAACTCCGGGTATGCTTCCCTGAGCTTCGCCTCCGAGCAGGCCCCCACGGACGATGTAAACGTGCGCAAGGCCATCGCCATGCTCGTCAACCGAAACAGCCTGATCTCCGCCCTGTATCAAGATAACGCGCTGCCGGTGTATGGCTATTATGGCTATGGCCAGTGGATGCCCCAGCAAAACCCCGACGCTCTGATGGAGTACGACCTGGGGTATGATGTGGACTCCGCCCGGGCGCTGCTGGAGCAGGCCGGATATGTATACAACAAGGAAGGGAAACCCTTTGAGGAAGGCAAGGATGAGATTCGCCACAAGCTCGCCGGCGGCGTGCTGACTCCCCTGGAACTGCGGTGGGCCAAAACCAAGAGCGCGGCCGCGGACCTTCTGCAGGAGCAGCTTGAAAACAGCTTTGACCGGTTGGGCGTAAAGCTGGCGGTTTACGAAATGAGCTTCAGCGATATGCTGGAGGAGTATTACCGGACCAATGGAAGCCGGAAGAATAACCTGTTCTTCCTCTCGGAGATGTTCTCCTACGAATTCGATCCATATAAGAGCTACCACGTAGGGGAGGAATGGCAAGGGGCCTTCAATACCTCGGGCCTGCGGGATGATGAGCTGATGGAAGCGGCGCAGGCCATGCGCCGGGTGGAAAGCGGCAATACGGCGGCCTACCTGGAGAAGTGGTACGCGTTTCAAGACCGCTGGCATGAGGTCATGCCCACCGTGCCCATCTACTGCACCGTGGAAGTTGACGTAAGCGCGTCCACCATCTACGGCTTTGTGGAAAATGGGGGCAACGGGCTTGGGGCGGCGGTGCTGTATGCCTCCTACACCAAGCCGGAGGTCCAACCCGCGCAAAGCGACGAGGTTGGGGTAGCGAACTGAACCCGGTACAAGGGACCGCTAAAAGCATCCCTTCCCGTATTGACATACTCCCGCAGGGCGCGCCGGATCCGGCGCGCCCTGCGGCGTTTCCTCCTAATCAAGGATTTCTAGGGACCCTTGGTCAGCCGTCCATAGGGCTCGCCCATCAGCACATGGGCATATCCCCCGTTTTCCTTGGGAACCGACAGTTCCAGCTTTACGCCCTTTTGGAAGAGCATCACAAAGTCCGATCCGCCGAAATAGAAGCAGCCCAGGGGGTCGCCTTTTTGGACCTGGGCGCCCGCCTCCACGGACGCCTCCAACACCACCGAGGCTACCTGGGACATCCCAATGGGCAGAAGGGCTACCAGGCCAAAGGAGGGAGTTTCCAGGATGACGCTGGCCCGGGTTTCAACGCTCTGCCAGCCGGGCTCCTGGGTCAGGAGCTCATAGAGCTTCCTTTCCGCATTCCAAAGCACCACGCCCCCTGCCGCGGCTTGGGCGGGAATCAGCCGCACCTCCCGGATGGTTCCGGACAGCGGAAAATGGAAGCGGTGGTAATCATGGACATCCAGAAAGGTGTGGGTCAGGCTCCCGCCCGCAAAGGCGTGTCTATAGGCGCTCCCCTCTCCCAGCAGCTGAGGCGCGGATTGGAACTCCTTGGATTTGAGCAGCACCTGGGGCACGATGGCCGAATTTGCGTCAATGGCCCATAGCCCCTGGGGAACGGAATCGGCGGGGGAGCACAGGAGGACGTCGTCCCGGGGTCCGGCAATGGGCCGCGCCTGGGGGGAACGCAGACGCCGGGTAAAGAAGTCGTTCCAGGACCGCCAATGGTCCGGGGATTCATACCAGTCCTTGTCCAGGCCAAAGCGCTCCTCCCGGCGGACCATTTCCAGGTATTCGCCGCTCCAGCTCTGTGGGGAGGACAAAAACGCGCCCCAGGCCTGGACGTACCGGAGGATCCAGGGCCGCAGCTCCTCCACGTATTGTAAGGAAGGGTTCCAGTAGCCGCGGCTGCTAAGCTCCGGCATGGGCTGGTCCAGCAGAAAATAGAAATAGTTGAGGCTTTGGTCGATTTGGTGAAAAAGGCTGGCGGCCTCCGCTTTTTCCAGGCCCTCCCAGGGCATGGCCTGAACGCTTCGGTCCAGGAAATCAAAATATTCCTCCAGGCTTTGGGCCGGGTTGGTTTTGGGGTCCGGGTTCTTTTCCTTGGCCAGGACCAGGGATTTTTGAAGCAAGGCCTTCAGCTCCGGTTGCTGCTCCAGGATCGCCATCAGTTCCAGGGTAATGGGCTGCCGGGCTGAGGCTATCCCTATGGAGGCCTGCTGGGCGGGCATGGGTACGGAAGGGGAAGGCCGGGGCTTTTCCGTTCCCGCCCGAACCAGGTTGACGGCGCACAGCGCCGCCAAAAGCAAAGAAAGGCTTCCCAGAAACAGCTTGCGTCTTTTCATCACAATCCCCCTTCCTCCATCCTTTCCGCTTCTGCAAGGGTCATGCGCGGCCTCCGCTGACAAATTCTTCCTTTGAGAGATCAAAGGATTTTCCCGGAGCGGCCTGTTTGCGGCGGAGGGGATGGGAGAGCGGAAAGGAATGGGGCGGAGGCGCGTCGAATGTAAGAGGTTAATTTCCCCCCGGCCACTGTTTTTTGGCGCGGGTGTAGCTTCAATCTTTTGTGGAAGGGCGAACGCGATGAAGATTATCAACCTGGGCTCCCTGAATATCGACAAGGTTTATTCCGTACCCCATTTCGTACAGGAGGGGGAAACCATCTCCTCCCAAAAGCTGGAGAATTTTTGCGGCGGCAAGGGCCTTAACCAAAGCCTGGCCCTGGCACGGGCGGGGGCGCAGGTATCCCACGTGGGGGCCGTGGGCCAGGATGGCGGCGAATTGCTGGCCATGCTCGCCCAGGCGGGGGTGGACACCACCGCCGTGCTGACTTCCCCGGGGCCCAGCGGCCACGCGGTGATCCAGGTGAATCCCTCCGGCCATAACTGCATCATCGTCACAGCCGGGGCCAATGCCCAGATCACCCCCACCATGATCGACGCCAGCATCCTCCAGAGCCAGCCGGGGGATTGGTTCCTCGCCCAGAACGAAACCTCCTGCGTGGCCTACGGCTTTGAGCAAGCCAGGGCGGCGGGCCTGAAGGTGGCCTTCAACCCCTCGCCCATTGACCAGGCCCTGCTGGAGTATCCCTTGGACCTGGTGGACCTGTTTGTGCTCAACGAGGGCGAGGGGGCTCACCTGGCGGGGCTTGCGGAAGACGCCGACCCGGAGCTGATTCTGGAAAAGCTGCGGGCCCGCTATCCGGAGGCGGCTTTTGCGCTGACCCTGGGGAGCAAGGGGGCGCTGTGCGCCGCCAAGGGCGAAAGGCTGCACCAGGGGATTTTCCCGGTAAAGGCTGTGGACACCACCGCCGCGGGGGATACCTTCTGCGGGTTCTTCCTGGCCGCCTACACCTCCGGCATGCCCCTGGAGGAGGCCTTGCGCTTGGCCAGCGCCGCCGCCGCCATTGCCGTATCCCGGCCCGGGGCCGGGCCCTCCATTCCCGTCTTGAAAGAGGTATACGAGTTTTTAAAGAAGCAGGAAGGATAATCCTTCCTGCTTCTTGCTGTAGTTGGCCTTTGGCGCTTTGAAGCTGTTATTTGAGCTTGATCCTGCGGAGCATGGGCATGAGGGCCAGGGCGATCACCACGCCGCTGCCCCCTTGCACGGCGTTCCCCGGCACACTGGCCCAAGCGCCCGCCGCGCCCAGGCCCAGCAGCCAGCCCTCCGCCACAAAGTATCCGAAAACCATTACCGCTTCGGCAAGGATCAGCAGCAAAATCCGAAGGGCGATGTTTTTTTGCCTTACCGCCAACACCGCCACCGCGGCCATGGCGCCCTTGATCACAAAGGTAGGAAGGGCATAGGGAACAAAGCCCAGCAGCAGGTCCGCCAGCAGGCTGCCCAAAGCCGCCGCGGGCACGGCTACATAGCCCATCAGGGCCGCGCCCAGCAAAATGAATCCGTCTCCCAGATGCACATAGCCCTGGGCCATCGGAATCGGCAGCTTCAAAAAGGCGGTGGAGACAAAAACCACAGCGGCCAAAAGGCCGCCCATGGCCAGCGTCAGCGGGCGGAACCGGTTCCCGGAGGGGGTAACCTTCCGGTCTGGATGACGGGGGGTATTTGAGGATGAGTCCATCGTATCATCAGCCTTTTCACATTAATCAAAGGGAGGGCATGCCGCCCCCCCTTACGATTCGTAATTTTCCTTGAGGGAGTGCAGATGCTGGTCCTCCTCGGAGGCGATGGATAAAAGGGCCTCCTTGGCCTTCTCGTCCTGACACTGAAGGGCAAAGGAACGGTAGGCCGCCGCGGCATGCTCTTCCTCCTGGACAGCATAGCGGAGCATGCTGGGAATGTCCTGGAGGATGCCCTTGCGAACGGCTTCCATCAGCCCGCCCTCAAAGAGAAGGCCATTGGAAACAGCGCCAAGGATCAGTTGCCGCTCCAGGGCTTCTTCCATGCCGACGTAAAGGGACTTGAACTGCTCCAAGTGGCCCAGTTCATCTGCCCGGGTCTTCAAGAGCATGGCAAAAAGCGGCTCCGCCTCCCGGCCCTGTTCCCGCAGAAGGGACAGGGCCCTTCCGTAGAGCTGAACCGCCCGGCGCTCCATTTCAATGGCGATAAAAAGGGCCTCCTGCGCTGATTGAATCTGCATCATCGGCATTATCCATAGGTTTTCCATATGCCTCCCGTGTTTTCCATGCTTCCGTGAAGCCTGTGCAAAACCTTTTCCTCAGATCGTTTTTTGAGGTAACATCTGTAAAATTACGCCTTGCTGTCCAAAAAAGCGTTCAGTTTTTCCACAAGGGCGTTCACATCCGCCCCATGGGCGGCGGAGGCGTCCTCCAGAGACTCGGCGGTGGCATGGGGGCAACCCAGGCAATGCATGCCAAACGCCATGAAAATGCTGGCGGTGCCGCGGTCCAACGCCAACACCTGACCAATGGACATATCCTTGGAAACAGCCATGAAACTCACTCCTTACAGGCCCTTTGCAACGGCCTTGCGCTTATCTTACCATTGCTCCTGTGGGAAGTCAATGCACAGGGGGACTTGCGGCAGGATGGGAGTATTTGATTTTATTATCTGAGCCCCCGGCCCCCCTACCGTACCCGTTTCCTGTAACGAGAAAGAAAATATCCTAATCGCCAGGATAGAATTCTCCAAAGCCCTTCCAAACTAAAAAAGCTTCTATGCCTAAAGACGAATCAAAACCATCTGTAACACTTCCCATCCCATGGCGCCCCCTCCTTGACACATCCCCCCTCCCCCCGTATACTGACCAAAAGATAACAAACGGGCGGACGTATCAAAGATTCCGCCATAAAGCAGCGCAAGCGCCACGGATAAATACCGCGCACCGCGCTGGTAAGGACGGATAAAGTTGCAAACAGCGGGGATGGGACAAGAAAAAGGACGGCTGCGGAGGGTAAGCCTGGCCATGGCGCTGGGCCTTCTGTTTGCGCTTCTTTTCAAAGGATACTTCCCCCCGGCATTTGCCCAGGAGCCTACCGCCCCTCCCCCGGAGGAGGAGCAGAGCATTTCCAGGGAGGAGCTGGCCGCGGGGGACGCCCAGGTGCAGCGCATCGCCGGGGACGCCCGGCTGGACCTGGGCCAGAAGCTGGATAGGGTGCTGGAGAGCTATGCCACCATGGGGGCCAGCATCGCCGTGATTCACAATGGGGAGATCGCCTTCACCCATGTGTACGGGCTGCGCCAAAAGGACGGGGAGCCCGTGACCCAGGATACCGCCTTTCAGGTGGGAAGCATCAGCAAGATGGTGGCGGGCATGGGGCTGATGCAGCTGGTGGAAGAGGGCCGCATCAGCCTGGACCAGGACCTGGGGGATATCCTGGGCTTTCCCCTCCGCAATCCCCAGTATCCCCATGTCCCCATTACGCTGCGCCAGGTGATGAGTCATACCGCGGGCCTGAGGGACAGCGGCTTCTACCGGGACGCGCTGTCCGGCCAGGGGCTTCCCCTGCCCGAGCTTTTTTCCGGGAAGCGGCTGGGCCATGTCTTTTTGGCGGACTTTGAGCCGGGTGCCCGGCAGCAGTACAGCAATTTCGGGGGCGGCCTGGCCGGAGTGCTGATAGAAATCCTCACCGGCCAGACCCTGGACGCGTCCCTCAAGGAGCGGCTGTTTGAGCCCCTGGGCATCACCGCCGGATACCAGGCCTCCCTTCTGCCCAAGGACCTGCCCCTGGCGGATTTGTACGCCATGCCCGGCCAAAGGTGTACCAAGGTCCTGAGGGAGGACCCTACCCATGTGCTCACCCCCACGCCCCAGGTGGATTACTATTTCACCGCCGGAAAGCTGATCATCTCCGCGCCGGACCTGGCCAAGCTGCTGATCGTGCTTTGCGACGGCGGAATCTACCAAAACACCCGCCTTTTGAAGGAAAGCACCGTGGCGGAAATGAGGACGCCCCAAAATTTCCGCTTCAGCGTCCATTGTGAAAGCGGGCGGGGGCTGTACATGAACATCATCACCGACGACCAGGTACAGGGGCGCACCCTGTACGGCCACGGAGGCAAGGCCTACGGCATGCTTTGCGCCGCCTACTTTGACCCCGCGGACCGCACCGGCGTGGTGATGCTCACCAACGGCTGCAACAACCGAAAGGTCTACCATGAGGTGGGCATGCTGGGCCGGGCGGTGATGTACCTGTGCTACCGGGAGCTGCTGAACCCCGCCGGCGTGCGGGAGGATCCCTTTTTGGTGGAGTAGGAACAATAGGAGTGAAAAGGTTCCCGGCGGCGTACAATAAAAATACCGGCGCCGTCTTGACACATCCTCCGGCCTCTGGTACGATGTGTGGAACCTGGGGGCAGGGCCAGGAAACAGGGCCGCCCCAGGAGAGAAAACAGCCAAGGAAAGCGAGGGATGGGCAATGAGGAGCCCCATGATGATGCGCGGCATGCCAATTTTGCGTACCCTTGGCGGACGTGGCTAGCGCCGTGCTTTGCAAAGCCCTTCCCGCAAAGGGAAGGGCTTTTTTTATACCAATTTAGAGACAGAAAGAAGGACTTCGCCATGAGCCAAAACCCCCGCTACGCCTTTGATACCCTCCAGCTTCACGCCGGGCAGCGGCCCGACAGCCAGACCCATTCCCGGGCCATGCCCATCTACCAAACCACCAGCTACTGCTACCCCTCGGCTGAAAACGCGGCCCAGGTGTTTCACGGCCAGGCGGAAGGGTTTACCTATACCCGGATTGACAACCCCACAGTGGCCGCCCTGGAGGAGCGCGTCACCGCCCTGGAGCAGGGAAAGGGCTCGGTGGCCTTTGCCAGCGGCATGGCGGCGGTGACGGCGCTGGTCTATGCCCTGTGCGGGCATTCGGACCACATCGTGTCCATTTCCACGCTCTACGGGGGCACCCACACCTTGCTGAATAGCCGCCTGCCCCAAATCAGCAACATCCACACCACCTTTGTGCCCCCGGACGACCTGGATGCCTTGGAGGCCGCCATCCGGCCCAATACCCGCATCATTTACCTGGAGACCCTTTGCAATCCCAGAATCAACATCCCGGATTTTGAGGGGATCAAGGCCATTGCCCAAAGGCATGGGGTGGTGATGGCGCTGGACAACACCTTCGGCATCCCGCCGATGTTTGACGCCAAGGCCTGGGGCGTGGATGTGGTGATCCACTCCCTGAGCAAGTACGCCGGGGGCCATGGCACCACCATCGGCGGCGCGGTGGTGGACCTGGGGGGCTTTGACTTTGCCAACGGGCGCTATCCGGCCTACACCGAGCCGGACCCCCTGCACGGGGGCCTGGTGTATGCCCGGGAGGAGGCCCCGGTGGCCACCCGGCTGCGGATGCAGATGCTGCGGGAGATGGGCGGCTGCCTGAGCCCCTTTGGCGCGTTTTTGATTCTGCAAGGGCTGGAGACCCTGAGCCTCAGGGTGAAGCGTCACTGCGAAAACGCCCTGACCATTGCCCGGTGGCTCAGCGGCCATCCCGCTGTGGAGTACGTGTATTATCCCATGCTGCCGGGGGATCCCTACCATCAGCGGGCCAGGAAGTACCTGCCCCTGGGGGCCGGGGCCATCCTCAGCTTTGGGGTCAAGGGCGGGTTTGAGGCCGGGCGCAAGTTCATCGACCACTTGAATCTCTTCAGCCTCCTGGCCAATGTGGCGGACGCCAAAAGCCTGGTGATCCACCCCGCCAGCACCACCCACGGCCAGATGAACGAAGCGGAGCTAAAGGCCTGCGGCGTGGCCCCGGAGCTGATCCGCCTGAGCATCGGCCTGGAGGACCCCGTGGATTTGATCGCCGATTTGGAAACGGCCCTGGCCGCCAGCCAGGAGAAGGAGGAAGCGCCATGCCTGTAAAGATTCCCGACGCGCTGCCCGCCACCCGGGTTCTCACTGAGGAGAATATCTTTGTGATGACGGAAAAGCGCAGCGCGTCCCAGGACATCCGCCCGCTGAAAATCATCATCCTCAACCTCATGCCCACCAAGGAAAAGACGGAGACCCAGCTGCTGCGCCTCATCGGCAATACCCCCTTGCAGGTGGAGATCACGCTGCTGCGCACGGGCACCTACCAGAGCCAGCACACCGAGGAAAGCTACCTGGACGCCTTCTACCGCACCCTCCCGGACGTGAGGGAGGAATACTTCGACGGGGTGATCATCACCGGCGCGCCGGTGGAAAAGCTGGAGTTTTCCGACGTGGCCTATTGGGAGGAGCTCAAAAGCGTCATGGACTGGGCGGACAGCCACGCCTTCAGCACCCTGTACATCTGCTGGGCGGCCCAGGCGGGGCTGTACCATCACTACCGCATCGGCAAGCACGAGCTTCCCCGCAAGCTCTTCGGGGTCTACGAAACCTCCCTCACCGACAGGCGGGATAAGCTGCTGCGGGGCTTTGACGACACCTTCTGCGTGCCCATGAGCCGCCACACCACCGTGGATGAAAAGGCGGTGGCGGCCTGCGAGGAATTGGTGGTGCTGGCTTCCAGCCCCCAGGTGGGGCTGGCCCTGGCCCGCAGCCACGACGGGCGGCGGGTGTTCGCCACAGGCCACAGCGAATATGACCGGGATACCCTGCTGCGGGAATATGTTCGGGATGTGCAAAAGGGGGAATCCATCCAGGTGCCGGAGAATTATTTTCCTGGGGATGATCCCAGCCGGCTTCCCAAGCTCCGCTGGCATGCCCATGCCAATCTGCTGTTCTCTAACTGGCTCAACTATTTCGTTTACCAGGAGACCCCCTATGAGCTCTCCAGCCTCAGCGGCCACAGAAAGGAGCAAAAGGCATGAACGCAGCGCCATCCCCTCGGGGAGAAGCCTCCTATACCGCCCCCTCCATTGCCGCGCTGCTGAAATCCAAGGGCGTGCACCTCAGCTGTGAAATCTTCCCGCCCAAGGAGTTCAGCCGCATCGAGGAGGCCAAGGAGATCGCAGGGGACATCGCCGCCTTGGGCCCGGCCTATATTTCCGTGACCTACGGGGCCGGGGGCAGCACCCCCCAGTTCACCCGGGAGCTGAGCAAGAGCGTGCAAGCTTCGGGGATTCCGGCCCTGAGCCACCTCACCTGCATCAACGATACCAAGAGCAAGGTGGGCGCCGTGCTGGAGGCTTTGCGGCGGGAGGGCATCACCAATGTGCTGGCCCTGCGGGGGGATATTCCCCCGGGGGTGGATTTTCCCGGAGAGGACCACTTTCATTACGCCTCGGAGCTGACCCAGGCCATCCGGGATCAGGGCGGCTTTTGCGTGGGCGGGGCCTGTTACCCGGAGGGGCATCCCGAGGCTCCCTCCAGGGACGCGGATTTGGACTTCCTGCGCCGCAAGGTGGACGCCGGGGCGGAGTTCCTCACCACCCAGATGTTTTTTGATAACGCCATCCTGTACCAGTTTTTATACCGGGCCTTGCAAAAGGGCATCGGCATTCCCATCGTGGCCGGGATCATGCCGGTGGTGAACGCCAGGCAGATCAAGCGGATCACCGCCCTGTCCGGGGCGGGGCTGCCCCCCCGCTTCGCCGCCATCGTGGACCGCTTCGGCGGCAATACGGAATGCATGCGGCAGGCGGGCATCGCCTATGCCACGGAGCAGATCATCGACCTCATCGCCAACGGGGTGCCGAACATCCACCTGTACACCATGAACAGGCCGGAAATCGCCAGGGCCATCTTTGGAAACCTGGGGTCCATCCTCAGGCACCCGGCATGAGCGGCGGGGAGGAAAAGGCCAGGGCCCTGAAAATGGCCGCCCGGTACCTGGGCCTGAAAGGCCAAAAATGGCGGGAGCCGGACACCGGCATGGAGGCCCTGCTGGAGAGGGCCTATGCCCTGGCCCTGGAAACAGCGGCGTTCAAGTACCGCCTGGTCCGCTGCCCGGTACAGGTGGAGCCGGGCGGGGAGGGTCATGAGGCTATGGTGGCCTTTGGTCCCCTGCCCAAGCTCGCCAGCCGCCACCTGGCCTGCCTGCTGAAGGGCTGCGTCGAGGGCTATGCCCTCTTGGCGACTTTGGGCATGGGGCTGGACCTTGCCATCCGGCGGCTGATGGTAACGGACCCGGCTCTGGCTGCGGCCTTGGGGGCCTGCGGCTCCGCCCTGATCGAGGTGTCCATGGACCGCATGCTCCGCCGGGAGGGGGAGCGGCTGGGGGCAAAGGGGGAGTTTTTGACGCCCCGGTTCAGCCCCGGCTACGGGGACGTTCCTCTGACCCTGCAGCCTGGCCTGCTGGCCCTGTGCGGCGCGGGGGCCCTGGGGGTGCGCCTGACCCAGGGAAATCTTATGGTGCCGGAGAAAAGCGTCAGCGCGGTGATGGGAATCACCAGGCAAGGGGCCGCCGCCTGCCCTCTGGGCTGCGGCGGGTGCGAAAAATACGACTGTCCCTTTCGGGAGGAAGAAGCATGAACGAGCGGGGAAAAGCCCTTTGTGAGCTATGGGGAAAGCGGCTGGTGTTTTTTGACGGAGCCATGGGGACCATGCTCCAGGCCAGGGGCCTTGCGGGCGGGGAGCCGCCGGAACGGTGGAACCTTTCCCGGCCGGAGGCCATCCGGGAGGTCCACAGGGCGTATCTGGCGGCGGGATGCGACATCGTCACCGCCAACACCTTCGGGGCCAGCCGGGAGCACCTGGGGGAGGAGGCCCCGGCCCTGATGGCCGCCGGGGTGAGGCTTGCCCGGGAGGCTGTCCGGGAGGCGGGGCATGGCTGGGCTGCGGCGGATATGGGCAGCCTGGGGCGGCTTTTGCAACCCTATGGGGACATGCCCTTTGAGGAGGCGGCAAGCCAGTTCCGGGAGGCCGCTTTGGCCGCCCTGGAGGCCGGGGCCGATCTGATCCTCATCGAAACCATGACGGATCTTTTGGAGGTCAAGGCCGCGGTGCTGGGGGCCAAGGAGGCCATGGAGGCCGCCCATACCCAGGTCCCGCTTTTTTGCAGCCTGACCTTTGACCAGAACGGGCGGCTGCTCACCGGGGCGGACATCCGGGGAACCGCCGCCATGCTCTGCGGCCTGAGGGTGGACGCGGTGGGGCTGAACTGCGGCCTGGGGCCCCGGGCGCTGATGGACAACGCCCGGGAGCTGCTGGCCTGGTGCGAAAAGCCCGTGTTCATCAGCCCCAACGCCAGCTTGCCGGTGGTGGTGGAGGGGGTAACCACCTATCCCACCACGGCGGAGGACTTTGGCCTGGAGATGCTGGAGATCGCAAAGCTGGGAGCCTGGGGCCTGGGGGGCTGCTGCGGCACCACCCCCGCCCATCTGTCCGCCATGACCGGGCGGGTG
The DNA here is from genome assembly GCA_034927815.1 of Candidatus Limiplasma sp. Taxonomy (GTDB): domain Bacteria; phylum Bacillota; class Clostridia; order Christensenellales; family Aristaeellaceae; genus Limiplasma. The sequence continues at coordinate 42,891 of JAYFPK010000027.1, read as the reverse complement.
AGGGAGTTTGCCCCCTTGCCCCGGCAAGCGCAGGATGCCTGCGTGATTTCAGGGCGTTCCGCCTCCTTGGCTTTGGGGGAGGGGAAGCCCGTGCTCATCGGGGAGCGGATCAACCCCACCGGCAAGCCCCGGATGAAGCAAGCCCTGCGGGAGGGGGACATGGACTTTCTCCTGCGGGAGGCCGTGGCCCAGGCCGAGGCCGGGGCGGATGTGCTGGATGTGAACGTGGGCCTGCCGGAGCTGGACGAGGCCCAGGTCCTCCGGGAAGCGGTAACGGCCATTCAGACCGTGTGTGAGCTGCCCTTGCAGATCGATACCGCCAATCCCGCCGCCATGGAAACCGCTTTGCGGGTGTACGGGGGCAAGCCGCTGATCAACAGCGTCAGCGGGAAGCAAAAGATCCTGGATGAGATACTGCCCTTGGCGCAAAAATACGGCGGGGCGCTGGTGGCGTTGCTGCTGGACGATGACGGAATCCCGGAAACCGTGGAAGGGCGGCTGGACGTGGCCCGGAGGATCATCCGCCAGGCGGAGCGCTATGGCATCCCTCCAAGGGAAATCCTCTTTGACGCCCTGACCTTGACCGCCTCCAGCGATCCCCGGGCTCCCGGCGTCACCTTGGAAACCCTGCGGCGGCTTCGGGAGGAGCTGGGGGCGAAGACGGTGCTGGGGATCAGCAACGTGAGCTTTGGCTTGCCCCAGCGGCCCTTGCTCACCGCCGCCTTCACCGCCATGGCCGTGGGCCAGGGCCTTACCGCCGCCATCTTGAACCCCCTGGAGCCTGTGGTGCGGACGCTGTTGGACGCGGCGGCGGCCCTTAGCGGGCGGGACGAGGGCTTTGCCCGCTACCTGGCGGCCTATGGCGGGGAGAGCGCCCCGGCGCTTTTGTCCAAGGGGCAGGCCCCAAGCGCCGCCCCGGCCCAAAGCCCCCCCGGAGAGGGAGGCGCTGCCTCCCAAGGGGAGGGCCAGGCCCTGGACCCCGCTGCCCAGGCCATTTTGCGGGGGCTTGTATCGGAAGCGGCCCGGCTGGTAAAGGCTGAACTGGAGGGGGGCGCGTCCCCCCTGGAATTGGTGGAGCGCTGCGTGATGCCCGCCCTTTCCCAGGCGGGGCAGCGCTATGAGGAGGGCAAGCTGTTTCTGCCCCAGCTTTTGCAAAGCGCCCAGGCGGCCCAGGCCGCCTTTGAGGAGATCCGGGCACGGCTTCCCCAAGGTCCCGCCCAGGAGGGCAAAAAGATCGTTCTGGCGACGGTCCAGGGGGATGTGCACGATATTGGGAAGAACATTGTGAAGGTACTGCTGCAAAACTACGGCTATGCCGTGCTGGACCTAGGCCGGGACGTATCCCCCCAGCGGGTGCTTCAGGCCGTGCGGGAGAGCGGGGCGGGGCTTGTGGGCCTATCCGCTTTGATGACCACCACTGTGCCCGCCATGGAGGAAACCATTGCGCTGCTGAAAAAGGAGGCCCCCCAGGTGAAGGTGATGGTGGGTGGCGCGGTGCTGACCCAGGAGTATGCCGCCCGGATCGGCGCGGACGGCTACGGCAAGGACGCCATGTCCGCGGTGCGGCTGGCGGAGCGGTTTTGCGGCGGGGCGGATGTCCAGGCGGGCTAAGCCGGACCCGGGAGGCTTTCCTTGTTCTTTCCAGGGGTTATGCCCGGTTCTTCGGCCCTGTATTCCAAAAGGTCCCCCGGCTGGCATCCCAGCACTTCGCACAGCTTATCCAGGGTGGAGAGCCGGATGGCCTTCACCCTTCCGTTTTTCAGCAAGGATACGTTGGCCATGGTGAGGCCCACGCGCTCGCTGAGCTCGGTCACGCTCATCTTTCGCTTGGCCAGCATCACATCCACATTGATCACAATCATACGGTTCCCTCGCTATCCTCGCGCAGAACCGCCGCCTTGGCTACATAGCGCGACAGCACCGCCGCAAAGGCCGCCAGGGCGGACCCGAATATAATGATAAAAAAGGACGGCACGATGGCCGGCGGCCCGCTTAACCCCAAAAGCGCCAGCACCACGTTCCCTACCGCCAGCAGGCCAACGGCGGCAAACAACATCAACGCGGCGGACTTGATCCATTTTGCCGTTTGCGTGGTAAACACCTGATCTGCCTTGATGGCGGTGGATACCTTCCAGGCGTACACGAGGACGGCAAAACAGGGAAGCGAAACGCCCCAAAGCAACCCCAGCCACGACCAGACAAAGTGGGCGTCCTGGGGGTGATCCCTAAGGGTCGTATAGCCGTTCAGGGGCAGTAAAAACCCGCAGAGAAGAAGGCCGCACAGGGCCATCATGATGACGGCCGCGCGGACACACCAGCAGACCATTTTAGACGACATACAGAACCCTCCCTTGATCTTTTATTCATAGTATCAGGGATTTTAAGAGGATTGTCAATCTATTTTTATTGTAATTCGATAAAAATTTACTGAAATGTGATAATTATAGAGACGCATCCCGAAGGGGGACGCCGGGGAAGTTTTCAGCGGAGAAGGAAAAGGGAAGAGAAACTCTAACTATGCATTGATTATAGTAAGGGCATCGGGGTTTCCCCGGCCTTCCAAAAAATTGATTGCCATCATGAAAGAAGGACAAGCCAATGAACGGGAAAAACCAAGAGGAAGCGGCTCAAAACGCTCAAGAGAAGGGCTCGGGCTCCGGCTGGCAGGCCCTGAAATTCACGCTGTTTTCCGCCTCGGCGGGGATCATCCAGCTGGGGAGCTTCGAGCTGTTCTCCAAGGCGCTGCACTGGCCCTACTGGCTGGCCTACGGGGTGGCCTTGGTGCTGAGCGTGCTGTGGAACTTCACCTTCAACCGCCGCTACACCTTCCGCAGCGACATGAACATCCCCAGGGCCATGACGCTGGTGTTCCTGTTTTACCTGGTCTTTACCCCGCTGTCCACCTGGATCGGCCATGTGCTCACCCAAGGCGGGGCCAATGAGGATCTGGTGTTGATCTGCACCATGCTGGTGAACTTCGTCACGGAATTTTTGTACCAGCGCTTTGTGGTGTACCGCAAGAGCATAGACACCAACGACGTGGCCCGCCGGGCCAAGGAGAAGCACCGGGAAGGGTGAAATATAAGCTCATCGCTATTTTGTTTTCTGCGTTCTTAGGCCCCTTAGGCATTGACCGCTTCTATTTGGGTTATATTGGGCTAGGTATTGTAAAGCTTCTCACTGCTGGCGGATTGGGTATTTGGTGGATTATTGATCTGGTGATGGTTTCCACAGGCTCATTGCAGCCTGCCAATGGGTCTGGGTATGTGGAGGATCAAGCCGCCACGAAAAGCAATCCATAAGCGATCCAGGCCGCGCATAGCCCGCCCCTCCCAGGACCACACTAGGTCCTGAAGGAGGGAAAGCCAATGAACCAGGGAAAAGGGCGCAGGAGACGGCTCCTGCATCCCGATCCGCAGAGGCTGTGCGATTTGGCCCGCATGGCGGACGAGGAGCACAGCGACATCCTGGGCAGCTACACCGGCACCGCCGCGGACGGCGAAGAGCCGGAGCAGGACGCGGACGATCTGTAGCCCGCTTTTGCCACACCTTCGGTCCCGTTGCCCCATACCGGTATCCAAAGGAACCCCCGGCCCGGCTTTTGCCACGGCCGGGGGTTTTTGTGCGGGGCTCTACTTGCCGGGGAGGGCGAAGGCCTCCAGGAGATTGTTCACAATGTTGCTGACAATATGGAATTGCTCTGGGGAAAGCCGCCCCAGGCGCGAGGCCAAAGCCTGGGCGTCGTTTTTCACTTGGTAGCCGAACAGGAGGCTGTCGCTGGAAACGGAAAGCACCTGACAGATTTTTTGCATGGAAGATAGGGAGATACCCACCATACCCCGTTCTATGGAAGATATATTCTTGCTTCCCATTCCCACCAATTCCGCAAAACGGTCCTGGGTCAGCCCGACTGCTTCCCTGGCTTTTTTGATCCTGCCGCCTATTTCAACATTGATTTCTTTTTTGGTTTTCAACTTAACACCACCTATCAGCATGAGTGTAGGGGATGGTAGTATTGACAAAAACACGTTAATAGCATTACTATAGTCATGCTAATAACACGGTAAATGAAAATGGAGGAAGCGAAGACGCCCCTCAGAATGGCGCGTGCTTTTGCCGGAGTCAAACCCATGAGATTTTCTTTCGGCTATGATGAGGGGAATGCCCCGGTACAAACCATTCGCAACGCTCTTGCTTTCTTTAGGATTTGTGATAAACTTTTGTTAGCTTGTGCTAACTATGATTTCTCTGGATCAAAGACGCTTGGAAGAAGGTGTATGATGCGCATCGTGTATGACAGCCGGACCGGGCTAGGCAAAGCATTCGCGGAAAAGCTGCCCTACCCGTCCCAGCCCGTATCGGAGCCCGTTTGGGAATCCTGCATTCTGGTGACCAGAAATACGGGGCTGGGGCAGATTCCCAAGTCCACGGAGAGCGTTTTGCGGCAATACGGCAAGCTGGTCACAGGGGTTGTAATCAACGGCAGCAAACGCTTTGGCCGGTTTTATTGCGCAGCCGGGCCCAAAATCCAAAGCCGCTACGGGCTTGCTGTAATCCGAAACATCCAGGGGGAAGGAACCCGGGAGGATGTCCGCCTTGTGGCCGGGTGGGTTCAAAAATGAAGGGATGGGATGGGCAATGGACTGGACACTGGCGTCCTTAGCCGCGGGCCTTGCCAGCGGACTATGCTGGCTGACGGGGGATATTTTTCTGGTGGGCTTTGAGGTGGAGGAGGAAAAGTACCGGGACTTTCTTCAAGGCACGGGGATCAGGAACAAAAGAATGGCCGTCCTGATGCTTTCGGGGCCGGTTTCCCGCCTGCGCTTTGGCGCGTTGATCGCCCATTTTTCCATTCCCTTGATGCTGTTTTCCGTGTTTTCGCTTTACTCCCTGGCGGAGCCTTCCCTTTGGGCCACTGTTGCCGCCGTTTTGCTGGGGATAGGCTTTAGCCTCTCGCCGGTTGCGCATGTGGCCTTTTATTACGTGGGAACGCTGTGCAAGAGCCTTTTGGAGCACCGCCGCCAGGGGAACCCGCCCAGCAAGCCGGGGGAGGCGCTGGTCAACGAATATGTGCTGCTGATGGATATCACGTGGTGGGCCGCCATTGGCATCACGGCCTTGGGCTGGGTGGCGTATACCGTGCTGATCCTGCTGGGAAAAACCGCCTTTCCCCCTCTGTTTTGCCTTCTCACGCCGTTGGTCATCAGCCCTTTGGCGGGGCTGCTGAGCGCAAGGCTGAAGGTGGGGCGGCCCTATTTGAACGGCGCGGGCTTCAACGTCGGGCTTACCACGTTCTTCCTGGCCGCCCTCGCCTACTATTTGTTAAGGCTTTCATAGATACGCTCTCCCCGGCGTGGAAAACAGCGCGGATGCGTCAAAGCGCCCGCGCTGTTTTTTCACCGCCCCGGAGGCATGAGCATACCGGCCCGGTCCCGCTGTGGCGCTCACCCTTTCCCTTTCCCAGGCATAGGCTGGAAGGTGCATAGCTTGCACAGAAGGGAGGAAGCGCGATGATCACCGTCCAGCAGATCGTGTCCGCCTTTCGCGAAATCATCGGCTGGCCCTATGCCTCTCCGGGAAGCAACGGCCCCAGGGGGATCGATTGCTCCGGCGCGTTCGTATTCGCTTACCAGAAGTATAAGCACACCATCTACCATGGCTCCAACCGGATTGCCCGGGTCTATTGCCATGATGTGAGGCGGGTAAGCGGCACGGCGCAGCTTACCCCGGGCATGGCGATTTTCAAAACCCGCGCTGCCGGCGAGAACCTGAAGCCGGAGTACAAGCCCGGCGGCAAATATTATAACCCCAGCCTGCCGGAGGATTTTTACCACATCGGCCTGGTGGCCAGCGTGAACCCCTTGCAGATCATCAACGCCACGCCGCCGGTGGCCCGGGTGGATACGAAGTTGTCCGCCTGGAGCCATGCGGGTTATTTGAAGGCGGTGCTGTATGAGGAAGAGCCGGTTCCCGGCCCTGATCCGGAGCCCGATCCGGACCCCGGTCCCGATCCCGCGCCCCAGGTGGCCGTCACCACCGCCCCCTCGGGCAGCACCGTGAATCTGCGCCGCTCCGCCACCAAGGAGAGCGTAGTGCTGCGCCGGGTGCCCTTGGGGCAGCAGGTAACCGTGCTGGGGGATGTGGACGGCGTCTGGTGGCGGGTGCGCTATGAAGGCGTCACCGGCTATATGATGCGGGAGTTTTTGCGGATCGTATAGGCACAGTGGGCGGGGGAGGAGGCCAAACCCCGTAAAAGCCTTGCGGGGCAAGGGAAACGCCTCCTCCCCCTGTTTGCGGATTGTTTTTTTCTGGAAAGGACTTGCATTTTTTCTCTAAAGGATGCATAATAGGTCAAGTGGTCGAAAAATTGCCCATAGGGCGAAAATTGTCCCGGATAGGTCAAAGCAAGGACTCCGGGGCACGCCACCTACAAAACACAGCGGTGACCCGTCTCACCCGGCATGAAGGAGGAACCCCCATGGAACGCGTATTTAACTTTTCCGCAGGCCCGGCTGCCATTGCCCAAAGCGTGCTGGAGAAAGCCCAAAGCGAGCTGGTCTGTTACAGGGACAAAGGCATGAGCGTGATGGAGATGAGCCATCGCTCCCCCATGTTTGAGGAAATTCTGGCGGAGACCTCGGCTCTGTTCAAGGAGCTGATGGGCGTGCCCCAGGGGTACGATGTGCTTTTCCTCCAGGGCGGCGCCACCCAGCAGTTTTCCGCTGTGCCCCTGAATTTGATGACCGGCACCCAAAAGGCCGATTATGTGGACAGCGGCAACTTCGCCCACCTGGCGGCGGAGGAAGCCAAGCGCTATGGCGCCGTGAACATCGTGGCCTCCAGCAAGGCGGACAACTACACCTATGTGCCCGATGTGGATACCATCCCTTGGAACGCGGACGCGGACTATGCCCACATCACCACCAACAACACCATTTACGGCACCCGGTATGTAAAGCTCCCGGATACGGGCAAGGTGCCCCTGGTGGCGGACATGAGCAGCAACATCCTCTCCGAGCCCTACGATGTGAGCAAGTTCGGCGTGATCTATGCGGGGGCCCAGAAGAACATCGGCCCCGCGGGCCTGTGCGTGGTGGTGGTGCGCAGCGATTTGCTGGGCAAGGCCAACCCCCTCTGCCCCAAGCTGCTGAACTGGGCCGACCAGCAAAAGAACGACAGCATGCTCAATACCCCCAACACCTACGGCATCTACATGGCAAAGCTGGGCTTTGAGTGGCTCAAAGGCCTGGGGGGCGTGGCGGCCATTTACAAGCAAAACGTGGGCAAGGCGGGCCTTCTCTATGATTTCCTGGACGAATCCAAGCTCTTTCAAGCCACGGCTCAAAAGGAATACCGCTCCTTCATGAACGTCACCTTTGTCACCGGGGACAAGGAGCTGGACAGTGAGTTTGTGAAGTTCGCCGCCGCCAACGGCCTGGTGAACCTCAAGGGGCACCGCAACGTGGGCGGCATGCGGGCCAGCATTTACAACGCCATGCCCGTGGAAGGCGTACAGAAGCTGGTGGACGTGATGAAGGCCTTCGAGGCAAAGCGCTGACGCCCCGTCCCGGCGCGCCACCAAGAAAGGAGCGGATGATCCATGTTTAAGATTCAAACGTTGAACGCAATTTCGGATATTATTCACCAGCATTTAAGCGCGGAAAGCTACCTGATCGCCAAGGAGGAGCCCGTGCCCGACGCGATTTTGGTGCGCTCCGCGGACATGCATTCCATGACCTTGCCGGACAGCCTTCTGGCTATTGGCCGGGCCGGGGCGGGCACCAACAACATCCCCATTGAGGAGTGCAACAAGCGGGGCGTCGTGGTGTTCAACACCCCCGGGGCCAACGCCAACGCCGTGGCGGAGCTGGTGATCTGCGGCTTGATGCTGGGCAGCCGCAACGTGGCGGGGGGCATCCAGTGGGCCCAATCCCTGCGGGGCAAGGGCGCGGAGGTGCCCGCTTTGGTGGAAAAGGGCAAGGGCCAGTTCGCGGGGCCCGAGGTACGGGGCAAGACGCTGGGGGTCATTGGCCTGGGGGCCATCGGCGCCATGGTAGCCAATGCCGCCAGCAACGGCCTGGGGATGGAGGTCATCGGCTTTGACCCCTTCATCAGCGTGGACAGCGCCTGGTCCCTGAGCCGGGCGGTAAAGCGCAGCAACACCATAGAGGAGGTGCTGGCCCAGGCGGATTACATCACCTTGCACATCCCCCTCTCCGACAAGACCCGCAGCATGATCGACGCCCCGGCCATTGCCAAAATGAAGGACGGCGTGCACCTGCTGAACTTCAGCCGGGCGGAGCTGGTGGACGTGGAGGCCCTGGGGGCCGCCCTGGAAAGCGGCAAGCTGGCCAGCTATGTGACCGACTTCCCCACAGAAGCTTTGCTGGGCATGAAAAACACCGTGACCATTCCCCACCTGGGCGCCAGCACCCCGGAGAGCGAGGAGAACTGCGCCTCCATGGCGGCGGCGCAGCTGCGGGATTACCTGGAGTTCGGGCAGATCAAAAACAGCGTCAATTTGCCGGAGATTCTGCTGGGCCACAGCGAGGGTACCCGGCTGCTGATCATCCACGAAAACGAGCCGGGCATGGTGGGGGCCATCTCTGCCGCCATCGCCGAGAAGAAGATCAACATCAACAACATGCTCAACAAGAGCCGTAAGAACATGGCCGTCACCGTGCTGGAGCTGGACCAGATGCCGGAAGGGGCGCTGCTGGACCAGATCAAGGCCATCGGCGGCGTGATCCGCCTGCGGTGCTTCCAGGAGTAACCAGGACCAGGCCCTGGGCCCACCGTTGCCCGCATGAAACGGGGTCAAAGGCGGGTGTTCATTGAAAAGGGGTTCGGCGCAAGCCGAACCCCTTTGGTTGTTAGAAGCAGCTCCCTACCCCGGCCTGTCCCCCGTAGGAGGAGCGCGCCTCCTTTTTGCTTTGAAAGCCTGGGCGGCTCAGGGTGCGCTCAAAGCGGCTGGGGCGGGATTTTTCAGCCAAGCACGGCCTCTTCCCGCTCCCGGAACGTCTGAACCGTTTCGGCCACCAGCCGTTCCTTATAATCCTCGCTATGCTGGCCAAACATAATCGCGTAGGAGTTCCGCCCCGGCCCTAAAGGCTCGCCGGTGACAAAGCATCCTTCGCGGTTGTAGTCAATGAGGTACAGCGCGCGGATAATGGTATCAATGTCCATCATGCCATTGCCCAGGGGCAGGCGGTTCGTATCCTCCACATGAAGGTTCACCAGCTGCTGCCCCGCCTGTAAAATCGCCTCAGGAATGTTCCGCTCACCGCAGAGCATGTGAAAAATGTCTCCATTGATATGCTGGACCCCGGGATGGTCCACATCTTTGATGTACTGCCGCACACTTTCAATGGTGGAACAAATGGGAACTTCGGCAGAGTTGATAGGCTCAACCGCGCACAGGATTCCCTGTTCAGTAAATACATCCGCCACCGACCGAAGCGTCAGCACACTGCGCGCATAATCAGAGCTGTCGTAGGGGGCGCTGTTTCCTACCGTGCCCGGCACCACAAGCATATACGTGCCCCCGATGGCCTTACAGAAAGCAACCTCCTTACGGATGTAATCCATGGCGGTTTGCCTGGCGAAATTGTTGTTGGTTGACAAAGCGTTGCTGTCTCCAAAAAAGCCGCAGATACCGGAGCATTTCACGCCATATTTATCAAGGGTTGCCTTGGTGGCGTCGAGGTCTGCCTGGTAGCCGACGTCGCCACCCCCGTAATCGCCGCCCAGCTCGATATAACGAAGCTTGTATTTCGCCAGCCTTTTTACGGCTTCCTCAAGGGATTCGAGCCCAAATACCCAATTGCTGAAAGAGAGCTCCAGCCTTCTTTGAAATTTTTCGGGATGCTCTTTCTTTTTGGCTTCAAAACGCTCTTTGATGGTCTCCCGAACATGGTCCACATGTTGTAGGTTCATTCTTTTTCCCTCCTTGACATCTTTTTAATTGGACATTCTGTGACGCATGGAACTGATAGCGATGGATAACAGGATCAGCACGCCAAAGGAAATGTTCTGCAGATAGGGGCTGACGCGCAACAAATTGAGGGAGTTGAAGATCACGCCTGTTAACAGCACGCCGCAGAAGGTCCCTGACATTTTGCCGCTTCCGCCATTGATGGGCGCGCCGCCAATGATGACCGCCCCAATGGCCTGCAGCTCCATTCCCGCGCCTGTGGAAGCCTGAAAAGCGCCAAGCCTGGATACCAGCATAATGGACGCCACGCTGATCATCAGGCCGCTTGTGAAAAAGAACAGGATTTTATTCTTGTTCACGCTGATACCGGCCAGGTATGCGGCTTGCGGATTGTTGCCTATGGCGAAGACCCGGCGGCCGAATTGGGTGTACTTTAACATGGAGCCGATCAAGAAATAGCCTAGCAGGCTGAGGATAAAAAGCAAGGGGATGAACCCAAACAGATAGGTGCCGGCAAGGGCTTCAAAACGGTTGAAGATCGCCACATTGCCGCCGCCTGTAATGGTAAGGCACAGGCCGGTGTAAATGCTGGTGGTTGCCAGTGTGATGATAAAGGCTGGCGCTTTAAAAAGGACGGAGAGTGTGCCATTCAAGGTGGAGCAGGCGGTTGCCACAAGGATTGCGACAAGCATCGCCGTGATATCGGACGCGCCTTTATCAATGGCAAGGCACATCATGGTTCCCGCAAAGCCAATCATCGCTCCTGCCGAAATATCAAAGCTCCCTGAAATGATCAACACCATCATGCCCGAGGAAACCAGGCCCAGCGTGGAAATCTGGGACAGGACCGCGCTGATGTTTTTAATGGATAAAAACCTTGGATTGATCAGCGCGGTAACAAAACCGAGGATAAAGATGATGACGGATAGATAGAAAACCTGTGATGAAAGAATGCCTCTGATCAATGGCCGCATTTTTCGCTGCGCCGCGCTATCTGACCGCATGTTCAGCGCCCCCTTGTTTATGCAATATCCATGTATTTTTTCAGCAGCTCTTCCTCCGTAAGCCGCTCTGGGCTGAGGGTGTGGATCAGGCTGCCCTCCCGCAACACGCAGATGGTATCGCTCATGGACAGCAGTTCAGGCATATCGGATGATATGATAATAATCCCTTTCCCGGCCCTTGCCAATTCCAGAATCGCTTTATAGATTTCCTCCCTGGCTCCAATATCGACGCCTTTTGTGGGCTCGTCAAAAATGATTACATCAAAGGATGTAAGCAGCCATCGGGCCAGGATGCTTTTTTGCTGGTTTCCGCCCGATAGCCTCTGCACTTCCTGATAAAGGCCGGAGGTTTTCAAATTCAGTTTTTGGATCATTTCCTCCGTGGAGGATGTGTCGTAGGAAAGGTCAATGAAGCGCCTGTTTTCATTTCTCGCGATGCAGACGTTCTCCAGCACGCTGCGTTGCAAAAAGAGCCCGGCGTCTTTTCGGTTTTCATGAATCATGCAAATACCCTGCCGGATCGCATCCTTGGGGCTGGAGATCAGCAGCTTGTTTCCGTGGAGGAAGGTTTCTCCCGCCAGGGGTTTGACCGCCCCAAACAGGGCGCTCATCAGCTCGGACCGGCCGGAGCCAACCAGACCGCCAAACCCCAGGATTTCCCCTTTGCGCAAGGAGAAGGAAACAGGCGTTTCGTACGGGGAGCAGGTCAGGTTCTTGACTTCCAACATTACCTCTCCGATGGGAAAGCGCTCCCGGTGATAAAACAGGGAGGCATCCCGTCCCACCATTGCGTGAATAATCTCTGTGTCCTTGGTGTCTGCCGCCTTCTTCACGCAGGTCACAAACCCGTCTTTTAACACGGTGATCTGGTCCGCGATGGAGAATACCTCCTCCAGATAGTGCGATATATAGATAATCCCGATGCCTTCTTTGGACAGGCGCTTGACGATTTGCAATAAAGCGGCGGACTCCTCTTCCCCAAGGGAAGAAGTGGGCTCATCCATAATGATGACGTTGGCGTTCCGTTTGAGCGCCTTGGCCATCTGCAGCACCTGCTTTTGGGCGGTGGACAGGTCCGACACAAGAACCGAGGGATCAATATTGATATTCAGACTTTTGACAAGTTCCCGGGAAATGCGTTCCTGTTCCTTTCGCGCCACCAGGCCAAAGCGTTTGATTTCACTTCCAAGGAAGATATTATCAGCAACGGTTAAGGTATCTACCAAATCCGAATCCTGATAGATGGTGGATACCCCCAGCTCAATCTGCTGGTGAGGCGATACGCTTTTGCGCCTCTTTCCGTTCAGGATCATTTCACCTTCGTCAGCCTGTATAGCGCCAGACAAAATTTTAATCAGCGTCGACTTGCCCGCTCCATTCTCACCGACTAAGCAATGCACCTCCCCGGGATATAGGGAGAAGTCCACATTGTTCAAAACTTTGACGCCCGCGTATGATTTGCTGATTCCGCGCAGTTGCAACAGGGGGGCCTGTGTATCCATAATGCCTCCGCTACTCTGGATTTGGGAGCCGATATGGCGCCCTGAAGGGGTTCGGGTTCAGCCCTTCGCAGACAACCATAGCGGCTCCCAAGATACAAACCTTCGGCTGTTGATCAGATACCCTTGAGTTCAGGGAAGAATTCCTCGGACAGTTCCTTGAAAATCTCGTTGCGGTGCCACGGAATCACGATCTTGGGATCGGGATTGACCGTATCCTCCTGCGTCACTTGGGCGATGGGAACCATCTTCTGCTCGTTCAAGTAGCTCACCTGACCGGTGCGCAGGCCATACAGCATTTTGAAGCAGATATAGCCCTCAAGCCCGGGGGAGCTGGAGATGGTCATCTGGATATCGCCATTTTTGACCATCTCAATGCCCATCTCCTGGCCGTTTTGAGTAATGACCTTGTAGGGGTTGTTGAGCACATTGGCGTTTTTCAGCGTCCGTACCACGGCGGAGGCCATCTCTTCCTGCATCACGAAAATGGTCTCAAACTCAAGCCCGCCGTTGATCAGGTCTTCCGCGGCGGCGGCGGCTTTATCCGGGGTGTAGTCCGCATCCCGGATGTCCAGAAGCTTGTTTTTGCCAAGCTCATTGGAGCGCTCTTCCATGCCCTTGTTCACATAAATGCAAGGATAGTGTTCGAAGTTGCCGGTGATGATCACAAAATCGCCGGTGGTGTTCTCCGCCATCCACTCCGCATACATGTGGCCCATTTCTTCCCAGTCAAAATCCACGCAGGCGGCTAGGTCGGCTCCTTTGTTCAAGGCCTGGCCGACGCTGTCGGGAACCACCAGCGGAATGCCGGTTCCTTCCAGCTTTTTAGCCGCAAGAGCCGCGCCGTTTTCATTGAAGGAGAACATGCACACGCCGTCAACGCCTTCCGTGATGCACAGGTCAATGTTGGCAACTTCCTTGTCCACATCATAGTCGGAGGGAAGAATCAGCGTCTGGATTCCGCGTTCCTCAGCCGCATAGGTGAAGCTGTCGCAGATCTCAATGTACCAGTTCGCATCCAGCGAAGGAATAATGAAGGCAAACACCATGTCCTTGTCTTCCGGTACATCCCCCTCGGCCAATACAGTCGGTACAAAGGTAAAGCAAAGCAGTAGAGCCAGCAGCACACAGAGCCTCTTCATATCATTTTCCTCCTTCTATTATTAACTTGCTTTGCAAGTTAATGCTAGACAGCCCCCGTACCGGCAACATCTATGCGGGAGTATGCAACAATCATATAACTACAAAATACCTATCCTGCGAATAGGATTGATGTATTTACTATTCAAAGCGGCCAACAAAAAATGTTCTAAATTGAGTATATATGAAAGAAGTTGAAGTGTCAAGGATTTTCACAAGGCATCAATCTGATCCTTTGCTCCCACCGCGGGATTACCTGGAGTTCGGGCAGATTAAAAACAGCGTCAATTTGCCGGAGATTCTGCTGGGGCACAGCGAGGGCACCCGGCTGCTGATCATCCACGAAAACGAGCCGGGCATGGTGGGGGCCATCTCCGCCGCCATCGCCGGGAAGAAGATCAACATCAACAACATGCTCAACAAGAGCCGTAAGAACATGGCCGTCATCGTGCTGGAACTGGACCAGATGCCGGAAGGGGCGCTGCTGGACCAGATCAAGGCCATCGGCGGCGTGATCCGCCTGCGGTGCTTCCAGGAGTAACCAGGACCAGGCCCTGGGCCCACCGTTGCCCGCATGAAACGCGGTCAAAGGCGGGTGTTCATTGAAAAGGGGTTCGGCGTAAGCCGAACCCCTTTTGCCGTTTTCTCTTACAGGGAGCCTGAGGGAACGCAAAGGAGAAATAAGAAAAGGCCGGACAAAGAACGCCCCTCGAGGCTCAGGCCCGCCAGGATAAGCTGGTTCTGATTGTCAAACGCGCAACAAATCATCAATGGATAGTTGCAACGAATCAGCAATGGGCGCTATTTCACAATCGCGTACGGCGCGAACTTGACGCTCAATTTCTGAAAGCGTGGTCGCATTGATATCCAATCCATTGGACTGCAGCCGCGCCAGCAAATCCTTTTATGTAAGCTTGAGCTCTGCACACCGCTCACTCATTTTTGGCCCGATGATGTTCAAATCGCCGATTACGCGGCGTGGCTTCATGCGCTCTTGCTCCTTTCGCGGTATATTCGCATTCTACCGAATCACCCTGGTGATTTATGCGGAGGTTCCGTTTATCATGATGCGGAATGGGCGATTTGCTTCAGACGCTCAAAAGAGGACCGTATGCAACGACGCCTGTAACACGGCTTGCTCTGATTAAAGCGCAAGGAGGTTGGAGTATGATGAACAGGAAAGAAGCGCGGCAACCAGATCCCGCCCTGGACCCTACGGCCATCGGCAAGCGCATACGGGCTTGCCGTAAGGATCAAAAATGACGCAGGAAAACCTGGGCGGAGCCACAGGCGTATCAACATCCTTCATTGGGCGCGCCCAACGCGGCTCTCGGATTCCCAGCGTGGATACCTTGCTTAGAATTGCAAAGGCGTTACATATATCGGTAGATCTGTTGCTGACACGGCCTTTTCCTTTTCAAGGGCGGAACCATCCGCCAACATGCCACAACGGCTGCGCATTCTGCATGGCATGGTTTGGGTTCTCAATCAATATGCGGATGAATGGCTCGAAGGAGAGTAAAGGAAACGCCTCTTGCGCCGGCACAAGAGGCGTTTCTTATTTGGGTGTTTTGGGAGAATGGATATAGGGCTGCAGCCCCATCACCAGCGCTTATGCACCCATTAAAGGGACACAGGCTCGGCCTGATTTTCCTCCTGGGCCGCCGTCCCAGGCTGAATCCCGGCCCGGATGGCCTCCATGATCCGGGGGGTCTGCTGGGCCAGGGAAATGTCCGGGTCGTAGGCCACGGGGAGCCCCACTTGAAAAACGCGGCGCTTGTAATCGATGTACACCGGGTAGAATTTCAGCGCAAGGCCCAGCTGCCGGTAGGCCATGGGGGCGATTTGCAGAAAGCCGGAATTCAGCGCCGGGCTGTGGGATTGGTAGCCGTCCGGCTGCTCGGGGAAGATCACCAGATGATCGCCTTGCTTTAAATACCGGATGCTCTTGCGGAAGGTTTGGATCACCTTTATATCGTGATACACCGGCACCCCGGGCACGCTGCGCAAAATAGGGGGGATGATGGCCGCCGCGATGTAGGGCAAGGTGCGGGTGAGCACGGGTTCCCAAAAGGAGCCCGGCTTCCACCAGTAGTCCTGGCGCACATAGGCGGGCACCTCCTTAACGCTCATCATGCCCGCGTTCATCCAGGGGTGCAGCTTCTCCCACATGGGAAAATGAACGCACATCTCTATGGGGCCGAAGGCTCCGGCGTGGTTGGGGCAGAAAACGGCGGGTTCGCCGTCAAATTCCGCCTCCCAGACCGTGTCCATCCTGCGGGTGGTGAGGTGTAGGGCGGAGCGAAGAAAACGGTATAGCTTGTGGCCCATGCAAGGTCTCCTTTGAGCGCGGCTCTTGGAATAATGGCAAAGAAAAGAGTGCATGAAAAAAGCCGCACCTGTTCCTTTATAGCATATGCGGCTGGAGATGTCCAGGGTGGGAAAAGAAAAACAGGGGCGCGGCGGCTTTTGCCGCAGCGCCCCTGCCTGGAAAACTAAGACGCCGGAATGATGGTGATCTCCACGGCATGCTCCACAGCCCCGCCTGCGTCGCCATTCCCCGCTTCCTCCTGGGCGAAGGCTTCCACCACAGGACCTTCGGGGAGGAACCCCCGGGCCGCGTTGTACTGGTCGATCCAGCTCTTGGACCGTACCGGCACGCAGTGGGGACAGGGCTCCAGCTTGCTGAAGGGCGTTTCTCCCATCTGGGCGTAGGAGAAGCCTGTAAGGGGCAGATAGGTTTTGCGCACGCCGCTGCAATCCTCCACCGCGTGGTAGTACTTGCCCCCCTTGGTGTTGTAAAAAAGCTGGGTGTCCGGGGCCGGGTAAGGGTAGGCCCGGCCGTCGTCGTCCCAAATGACCACCTTGGTACCCTTTTTGATGTTGTCCCACAGCCAGTTTTGGCACAGCCCCTGGGCATTGGGAAGGCGGGCCACCCGGATGCAGCCGTGGCTGGCCTTTTGGCCCAGCTGGGCCTCAAATTTGGAGTAGCGCTTGGTGCCGTCCCCCAGGAGGATATAGGGCACCTCATGGAACAGGTCGCCGTTGTTGAAGCGCAGCGCTTTGGCGCAGACCATGCCTTCGTTTTCAAAGTCCCCCACCCAGCTGCTGATGAGGTATTCCCCGGAGGCGGTTTCGTTATAGGGCTCCTTCTTATTGGGAAGGCCTGTGGAAACCCCGCAGTCGCTGAACAGCTCGCCGTCCTTGAACACATACAGCCGCTGGGTCAGCTTATCCACGATGATGCCATAGGTGGGGTTGGGGGTGACGGTTTTGAGCAGCTTGGTTTTCACATAGCCCCGAATCAGCCGGTCATAACAGTCCAGCCCCTCGATCAGGGTCCAGCCTCCCTCGTCCTGGCCCAGCGCGTGGACGGCGGCGGTGGTTCCGGCAATGTAGCCTCCGTAGAGGTCATTGTTCACCTTTTTGCCGCCGGGCTCGGCGAGGGGGTATACCACCTCCCGCTCGCCCACGTCCAGGACTGTTACGGGTCTTTGCAGAAGCTCCCAGCAGGCGGCGGTATCGGTGATGTCATAGGCGTAGTTCTCGCCAAACCAGCTTTCGCCGGAGGCAAAGCCCTCCATCCACTGCTCCAGGGTCTTGCTTTTGGGGGCGGCGGATGCCCCAAGCCCTGAACCCAGCAGCAAAACCGCCAGAAGGCAGGCCGCTGCCTGTTTCAGAGTTTTCCTCAATGAGGCCCCTCCCTTCCATGAATAACCTTAGGTTTCAGCCTTTTGCCGCAGCTCCACCCGGCGGATTTTGCCGCTGATGGTCTTGGGCAATTCGCTGACAAATTCGATGATGCGCGGATATTTGTAGGGCGCGGTGATCCGCTTCACATGGTCCTGAAGCTCTTTTTTCAGCTCGTCGCTGGCCAAAAAGCCCGGCTTTAACACGATGGTAGCCTTTACCACCTGGCCCCGAAGCTCGTCCGGCGCGCCGGTGATGGCGGTTTCCAGCACGGCGGGGTGCTCCAGAAGGGCGCTTTCCACCTCAAAGGGCCCGATGCGGTAACCGCTGGATTTGATCACGTCGTCGGAGCGGCCCACGTACCAGTAGTAGCCCCACTCATCCCGCCAGGCCACGTCCCCGGTGTGGTACAGCCCGTCCGTCCATACGGACTGGGTGCGGTCCTCGTCCCGGTAGTAGCCCCGGAACATGCCCACAGGGCGCTGCTGGGGGGTAGCCCGCACCACGATCTCCCCGGTGACGCCGGGGGGGCAGCTGTTGCCGTCCTCGTCCACCAAGTCCACGTCAAAGAGGGGGGAGGGCTTGCCCATGCTGCCGGGGCACACCTTCATGAAGGGGAAGGTAGCCAGGGTCACCACCAGCTCCGTCTGGCCGAAGGCCTCCAAAAGCGGGATGTTGGTACGCTTGAGCCACTCGGCGGCCATGTCCGGGTTCAGGGGCTCCCCGGCCACAGAGCAGTGCTGGAGGCGGGAGAGGTCGTACCCCGCGAAGTTTTCCTGGAGCAAATAGCGGTACATGGTGGGGGGTGCGCAGAAAGTAGTCACCCCGTGCTGGGAGAGCTGCTTGAGGATGTCCTTGGCGATGAAGCGTTCAAACTCGTACACAAACACCGCGCTCCCCGTGAGCCACTGGCCGTAGAGCTTGCCCCAGACGCTTTTGGCCCAGCCGGTTTCGCTGATGGTAAGGTGGATGCCCCCATCCACGCATTGCTGCCAGTACCGGGCGGTGACGATATGCCCCAGGGGATAGTAATGGTTATGCTCCACCATTTTGGGCATGCCCGTGGTGCCGCTGGTAAAATAGAGCAGAAGCGGGTCCTCGTTGTGGGCATAGGCGCCGCCGGCGGGCTTTTGCCACTGGGCGGAACAGGCGGGTACATCCAGCTCATAGTTGGCGAAGCCCTCCCGGGGTCCCCTCAAAACCGCCAAAGTCTCAAGGGTGGGGCATACCAGCTTCGCCGCCTCGCAAGCGGCCAGAATGGTTTCGTTCCGGTGGGTGGCCACGATCATGCGGATGCCCGCGGCATTGACCCGGTAGATCACGTCCTTCTCCGTCAGCAGGTGGGTGGCGGGCACGGCCACCGCGCCGATCTTGTGCAAAGCCATCAAAATAGGCCAGAACTGCAAATGGCGGCGCAGCACCACCATCACCTTGTCCCCTTTGGCAATCCCCAGCGAGGCGAACCAGTTGGCGGCTTTGTTACTTTCTTCCAGCAGCTCTCCAAAAGTATAACGAATGCACCCGCCGTTTTCATCCGTCCAGAGCACTGCCAAGCGGTCCGGCTCCTGGGCCGCGATGCGGTCCGCCACGTCATAGGCAAAGTTGAAGCTCCCGGGCGGAACAACCTGGAATTTCTTGTTGAAATCATCATAGGTGGCGTACTCCGCGGGGCAGGATAGATAGTCCAGATACAGCGGCTTCATCATGCTTTGGCTCCCTCCTTCACCACCACCGCGATAAAGCGGCAGTCTCCTTCCATGGCGTACATCACATGGGGCAAGGTGCTGTCATAATAAACGCTGTCCCCAGGCTGCAGATACAGCTCGTTGCCGCCCAGCTCGATTTTCAGCGTACCCTCCAGCACATAGTCAAACTCCTGGCCCTCGTGGCTGTGGGCCTGCTTCACGGAATCCGGCGCGTCCTGGCGCACGGTGACGATGAAGGGCTCGGCCAGCTTGTCCCGGAAGTTATAGGCCAGATGGTGGTACAGGTATTGCTGGCGGCGGTTGAAGGCCAGGCCCTGCCCGGCGCGGGTCAGCACATAGCCGTGGAGCTTGGGGCTTTCCCCGGTAAGGAGGTCGCTGATGTCCACGCCCAGCACTTCGGCGATATTGAACAGGTGGGAAAAGGAAAAATCCCGTTCGCCTGTTTCATACGCCTCATACTCCGCCGGGTCAATGCCGGTTTTATCCGCGACTTCTTGGGCGCTCAGGCCCGAAATATCCCGCAGGTCCCTAATTCGCATGGCGATCAACTGGATTTGTTGGGCATTGGTAGGCATCTGGCAGAACCTCCTTGTTATAATATAACCCCCCGGAGGCGAAGCTCCGGCAGGGAGTTATCAAAAAATATATCATTTTCGCCGTTTCCTTGTCAAGGAAGAAGGGGAAGGGTACAGAAAAAGATCAGTGAAGGCAAAAGGGCCCCCGGGTAGCGGCGCAAGTAATCCGCTCCAGGTAGGCGGCGAAGTTTTTCCCGGCCACGGCCTGGATAAGGGGCTCCTCAAAGCCCCGTCCCCTCATGCGTTGAAAGAGGCCCGGCAGCTCTCCGGCATGGGCCAGGCCCTGGGGCCAGATTTCAATGCCGTCAAAGTCCGAACCGATGCCCACATGCCCCTGGCCTCCCAGGCCGCACAGATGGGCGATGTGGTCGATGACAGTATCCACGGTGGCCTGGCGCTCAGGGCTTAGAAAAGGCGGGTAAAAGGCCACCCCCACATAGCCCCCGGCGGCAAAAAGCGCCCGGAGCTGGTCATCCGTGAGGTTCCGGGGATGGGGGCACAGGGCGTAAGCGCAGCTGTGGGAGGCCATGGGTGGCGGGCCTTCCAGGGTCAGCAGGTCCGCCACCCCGGCCTCGTTCATGTGGGACACATCCACCGCCATGCCCAGGGCATGCATCCGCCGGGCCACCTGCTTTCCATAGGAGGTGAGGCCCGGCCCGGGACCCTTGACCGCCGGGCAGGCCAGCTCATTTTCATTGTTCCAGACCAAGGCCGCCGCCCTCACCCCCAGGGCGGTGTAATGCTCCACGGTTTCCAGCCCCCCGTGAAAGACCTCGCCCCCTTCGATGGTCAGCAGAACGTTGGCTTCCCCCGGCAGGGCGTCCTCGATCCGGGTGATCTGCCGGAAGCCCTGGGCCTTTAAGCGCTCCAGCATGCGAAGCTCCCGGAGCACCAACTCCGGGTCGTCCTTCAGTCCCCCGGGCCCGGTAAAAAGCGCCAACGCCTGCACGCGCACGTCCTGGGTGCACAGCAGGTGTTCCCGGGTGATATGCAAGGGCTGAGAAAGATCCCGGTTGGGGAGCTGCATGGCATAGAGGGTATCCGCGTGGGTATCGCAAATCAGCATGGGAACTCCTCCCGGGCGGCAGGGCCGCCCCTGGTTCAAGGTGCTATCCCATCCTATTCCTGTTCGCTGTTATGCATGCCCGGGGTCAGGTCGTAAATCACCCGGCTCACCCCCGGCACAGCGTCCAACACCCGCTGGGTGACCCGCTCCAGCAGGTCAAAGGGCAGCCGGGCGGGGTAGGCGCATTCCTGGGCGGCCTGAAGGGCCCGCAGGGCGATCACATAGGAGCCCGGGTCCAGGGGCGCTTCCCACAGGGTGGCGTAATACTGCCGCAATTTCTTTTCATGGCCGCCGGAGGTAAGCTCCTCCACAAAGACGGCGTCGGCCTTGCGCAGCAAAGCCAGGCGCTGGGGGGTAACCTCCCCCATGATGCGAAGGGCCAGCCCGCTGGAGGGGAAGGCCTGCTGGTTCACAATGGCGGAGGGCAGGGAGAGAACCGCGCCCACGCGGCGCACCTCATCCTTGAAGAGGGCCCGCAGGGGCTCCACCCAGCGGCAGCCGCCTTCCTCGGGGTTCTCCTCGTCGGAAGCCAGGGCTCCGGAGCCCCGGTACAGAATATCGTCCCAGTTGGTGCCAAGGGCCAGGACTTTCAGGGTGGAATCGCCGATCAGCTCCTTGCGGAAGATCTGCTTGAGCAGCGTGAGGGTAATGCGCTCTTTGTCCGCCGGGCTGGAAACCCCCGCCATGGCCCGCAAAAACGCGTCCTGGGCGTCCATGCGGTGAATCTCCACCCCCAGGTGCTCCTTACCGGCGGCCATGACCCAGTCCGCCTCGCCCTCCCGCAGCAGGCCCGTGTCCACAAACACACAGTGGAGCTGGTCCCCCACGGCCATTTGGACCAGCTTGGCGCAGACCATGCTGTCCACGCCGCCGGAAACCGCGCAAAGCACCCGGTCCTCCCCGGCGGCCTCGCGGATTTGGTCCACCGCCTGCTTGATGATGGCATGCTCCTCCCAGGTGGCCTGGGCTCCGCATACCCCGGTGGCGAAGTTCAGCAGCAGCCGGGCCGCCTCCGGATCGTTATGCTCAATGGGGTATTGCAGCCCGTAGAGGGGCTGTTCTCCATGCCCGAAGCCGATCACCCGCTCCGTGGCCCTGGCCAGGGGGGTAAGGCCCGCAGGGAGGGTAAGCTGGCTTAAATTGCGCAGTATATGCTCCCCGCCGGTCATCTCTTCAAACAGGGGATGCTCCGCCAGCCACAGGGTCACCGCCTGGGGCGCGCCGAGCCATGCCGAGGCCTCGCCGCCGAAATGGAGGCAGAGGGCCACCGCCAATTCCCCCAGGGCCAGCACCGGAACCCCCGCCGTCAAATAGCCGGGGTCCAGCAGCGCCAGCTCCTTTTCCGCGCAGGGGTTCGGGGCCAGGATGATCCCCCGGGGATGGGCCGACAGCCCTTCGGCCACAGGGGTTTGCAAAGGCATCTGAAGGGCATAGACCTGCTGGAGCCGCAGGGTATGGGCAATCAGCCCCGTCAGGGACAGATCATTGCCAAGGATCAAGATGGTATCTTGCATGGGAACCTCCTGTGGGCATCAAGCCATAGGGCAGGATTGGCAGCGCCGGGGTCAGGGCTGCGCCTTTTCCTTGGCATGGCCGATGATGCCAAGGGCCCTGGCCTTGCGGATGCTGTCGATCACGTAGAACACCATGGCGCACAAGGTCAACGCCACCGCCAGCCAAACCAGAATCAAGTCCGGACTCATGAGCCAGGTGGGCAGAGCGCCGGATAAAAATTCGTGAAAATAGGTTGCCACCAAAGCGCCGATGAACACGCAATGGGCGGTTTTCCCAATCATGCTGCTGTATACCACGATGCCGTGCTTGAGCATGATGAGGCCGCCCACCACCATCACCGCCTCCTTGAGCAGCAGGAGGACCGTGGCTTCCCAGGGGATCACCTGGGGGATTTTGGAATTTCCGATGGTCATGGAAAACATGGCGGTAAGCACCATGACCTTGTCCGCAAAGGGGTCCACCAGCTTCCCGAAGTTGGTGATCTGGTTGAGCTTGCGGGCCAAAAAGCCGTCGAACAGGTCCGTGAGGCAGGCCGCCAGAAACACGGCCAAAGCGGGGTATTTCCGTCCCTTGGCGAAGAGCACCACATACACCGGCACCAGCAACAACCGAAGCAGCGTCAGAAGGTTCGGGATATTGGCGTTTTTCCTGATGTATTCTCTCGCGTTCACCGCAGGAACCTCCTTTGCGGGCCTTGGTCAAAGGTCTTTTTTCATTATATCATGATCCCAGGCCCCTGCCAAGAGTTCCCTGGATTTACGGCGGGGCGGGGCTTTTTGGCTTTGGTTTGTTTTTGGGAAGGAGAGGGCTTTTGGTTTGGGCGGGGGGTAGGGTTTTGATGGTGGTGGTCAGGATGTTCTCTGCCTTGCCTTCCTTCTCTTTCTTGTCACGGGAAACGAGTATGGTAGGGAGCCGGGGGCGTTCCGATTTCGCCCCCCGGAGGCAGGGAAGGACAGGGGAAAGCCCTTCCCTCACTCCGCCTTTTTGAAATCATGCGCCTTACCCTTTCCAACAATACAGCAGAACTTCATAAGGGAGGAGGCCATTTCTCCGATGCGCCCACCAAAGGAATGTGTCCGGACACATTATGGTGGCAAAAGGGTTGCAAAGCTTTTGCCAATGAAGTATACTAGTGAATATCAAAAGCTGGACGAAGGATGGGCCGGGGGCGGAAACGCTTCATATCCAGGGTTTCATAGTACAGCGCTTAGGATGATGAGGATGACCATTCGGGAGATTGCCGCTGAGTGCGGCGTGTCCACCGCCACGGTGGACCGGGTGCTCAATGGGCGGGGCAAGGTGCGCCCGGATACCGAGGCAAGGATCCTGGCGGCCCTCCAGAAGGCGGGCTATACCAAGAACATCGCGGCGCGGGCCCTGGCGATTCAAAAGGCCGCCCCGGTGGTGGGCCTGGTTTTGTCCAGCGTGGGCAACCCCTTCTTTGACGAGGTGCTCCGGGGCGTGGCCCAGGCCGGGGAGGAATTGGCGGATTACGGCATCACCCTGAGGGTCGCGCAAATGCGGGGCTATGATCCCCAACGGCAGCTGGAATTGATCGGCGAGATGCAAGAGGATATCTCCGTGCTGGTGCTCCATCCCATCGACCATCCCGGCATTGTGGAAAAGGTGGCGGAGCTGGCGGAAAGGGGCGTCCCCACCATTACCGTGAACACGGACCTGGAGGGAAGCCGCCGCCGCTGCTATGTGGGCAGCGATTATGAAAAGGGCGGCCGTACGGCCGCGGGGGTAATGGGCCTGGTCACCCAAGGGCAGGCCCGGCTGGGCATCCTCACCGGCGTGGAGACCATCTTGGGGCACAGGCAGCGGCTGCACGGGCTGGAGGGCTGTTTGGCCCAGCGCTATCCCCACATCCACATCGCGGCCCGGGGTGTTGCCAGGGACGACGACGAAAGCGCCTATGCCGCCACCGAAGCCATGCTGCGGGCCGATCCGGCCATTGACACGCTGATGCTGATCGCCGCGGGCCTTAAAGGCGTGTGCGACGCCATCTTTGATTTGAAGCTGGAGAGGCGCATCCGCCTCTTCGCCTTTGATAACATCACCATGACCCGGGCCATGATCCAGAGCGGCCTGCTCAAGGCCGTGGTCTGCCAGCAGCCCTTTCAGCAGGGCTACCTCTCCCTTTGCGCCGCCAGGGACATTCTCCTCTCCGGCGACCTTGCCTATGACAGGAGGATCATGGAGAACCAAATCCGCATTTTGGAAAACCTGGACGAGTAGCGTATGACGAACCAACATAAAGGAGGAAGCGCCCATGCCGGAAATCTTTGCCAATCTCCCCCACGTGAAGTATGAAGGCCCCAAGTCCAGGAACCCCCTGGCCTTCAAGTATTATGACCCCGACCGGATGATCCTGGATAAGCCCATGCGGGAGCACCTGCCCTTTGCCATGGCCTGGTGGCACAACCTCTGCGCCACCGGCAGCGACATGTTCGGTCCTGGTACGGCGGACAAATCCTTCGGCGCGAAGCCGGGCACCATGGAGCACGCCCGGGCCAAGGTGGACGCGGGCTTCGAGTTCATGGCCAAGCTGGGCCTACGGTACTTCTGCTTCCACGATGTGGACCTGGTGCCCGAGGCGGATACCCTGGAGGAAACCAACCGCCGCCTGGACGAAATCTCCGATTACATCCTGGAGAAGATGAAGGCCACGGGCATCCAATGCCTCTGGGGCACCGCCAACATGTTCAGCAATCCCCGGTTCATGAACGGCGCGGGCTCCAGCAACAGCGTGGACGTATTCTGCCACGCCGCGGGCCAGGTCAAGAAGGCTTTGGACATCACCGTGAAGCTGGGGGGCAAGGGCTATGTGTTCTGGGGCGGCCGGGAAGGCTATGAGACCCTGCTGAACACCGACATGAAGTTTGAGCTGGAGAACATCGCCGCCTTGATGCGCATGGCTGTGGACTATGGCCGGAGCATCGGCTTCACCGGGGATTTCTACATCGAACCCAAGCCCAAGGAGCCCATGAAGCACCAATACGATTTTGACGCCGCCACAGCCATCGGCTTTGTGCGCCAATACGGCCTGGACAAGGATTTCAAAATGAACATCGAGGCCAACCACGCCACCTTGGCGGGGCACAGCTTCCAGCACGATTTGCGGGTGGCCGCCATCAACGGCATGCTGGGCTCCATCGACGCCAACCAGGGGGATTACCTCCTGGGCTGGGATACGGACGAATTCCCCTTCA
Organism: Candidatus Limiplasma sp.; assembly: GCA_034927815.1. Taxonomy (GTDB): domain Bacteria; phylum Bacillota; class Clostridia; order Christensenellales; family Aristaeellaceae; genus Limiplasma. The sequence continues at coordinate 17,547 of JAYFPK010000027.1, read as the reverse complement.
ACGTGTATGAGACCACCCTGTGCATGTACGAGGTGCTCAAGGCCGGGGGCCTGAAAAACGGGGGCTTCAACTTTGACGCCAAGAGCCGCCGCCCCTCCTACACCCACGAGGATATGTTCCTCAGCTTCATCCTGGGCATGGACGCCTTTGCCCTGGGCCTCCTTAAAGCGGCGGAGCTCGTCCAGGACGGCCGCATCGACGCCTTTGTGAAGGAGCGCTATAGCAGCTATGACAGCGAGCTGGGCCGGAAGATCCGCTCCGGCAAGGCCACCCTGGAGGAGCTGTCCGATATCGCGGTGAAGAACGGCGCGCCCGCGCTGCCGGGCAGCGGTAAGCAGGAATGGCTGGAAAGCGTGGTTAACTCCATCCTCTTCGGCTAAGAAGGAGGACCCCCATGGCTTTTTTGCTTGGCATCGACGTTGGCACCTCCGGCACCAAAACCGTGCTCTTTCGCCCCACAGGGGAGGCGGTGGCCGCCCATAGCGTGGAGTATCCCCTCTACCAGCCCCACAACGGCTGGGCGGAGCAGGACCCCCTGGATTGGTGGAAGGCGGTGTGCGAAACCTGCCGGGCGGTGATCGCCCAAAGCGGCGTGGAGCCCTCCCAGATCAAGGGGGTGGGCCTGTCCGGCCAGATGCACGGCCTGGTGATGCTGGACGGCCAGGGGGAGCCCCTGCGCAAATCCATCATCTGGTGCGACCAGCGCACAGGGGCCCAGTGCGAGGAAATGACCCGGCTGGTGGGGGCGGAAAAGCTGATCGGCATCACCGCCAACCCGGCCATGACGGGCTTCACAGCCTCCAAAATCCTGTGGGTGCGGCACCATGAGCCCCACCTCTATGAGAAGTGCCGCCACATCCTTTTGCCCAAGGACTATATCCGCTACAAGCTCACGGGAGAGATGGCCACCGAGGTATCCGACGCCTCCGGCATGCAGCTTTTGGACGTGAAAGGCCGCGGGTGGTCCGATGAGCTCCTGGGGATTTTGCAGATCGACAAGGCCTTGCTGGGCAAGGTCTATGAATCCCCGGAGGTCACGGGCCAGGTGCACGCCCAGGCCGCCAGCCTCACGGGCCTGGCCCAGGGAACCCCTGTGGCCGGGGGCGCGGGGGACAACGCCGCCGCCGCCGTAGGCACCGGCGCCGTGCGGGATGGCCGGGCCTTCACCACCATCGGCACCTCCGGGGTGGTGTACGCCCATACCAGCGCTCCCATCATCGACCCCAAGGGCCGTATCCACACCTTCTGCTGCGCGGTGCCCGGGGCCTGGCACGTGATGGGGGTCACCCAGGGGGCGGGGCTCTCCTTGCAATGGTTCCGCAACAACCTCTGCGGGGCGGAGATGGAAACCGCCAAGGGCCTGGGGGTGGACCCCTACGAGCTGCTGAACCAAGAAGCCGCCCGCATCCCCATCGGCTGCGAACGGCTGTTGTACCTGCCCTATCTCATGGGGGAACGCACCCCCCACCTGGACCCCAACGCCCGGGGCGCGTTCTTTGGCCTGAGCAGCATTCACACCAAGGCCCACATGCTGCGGGCGGTGATGGAGGGCGTAGCCTTCTCCCTGCGGGATTGCATGGAAATCATCCGCTCCGTGGGCATTGCCCCCCGGGAAATGCTCCTGTGCGGCGGCGGCGCGAAAAGCCCCGTGTGGAAGCAGATGCTGGCGGACCTGTTCCGCCTGCCCACCGCCACGCTGGCCGGCAGCGAAGGCCCGGCCTTGGGCGTGGCGATCCTGGCCGGGGTTGCCGGCGGGGTGTACGACTCCGTTCCCCAGGGCTGCGACGCGGTGATCCGCAAGGAAAGCGCGGGCATGCCCCACCAGGAACAGGCGGCGGCCTACGAGCCTTTTTATCAACTCTACACCCGGCTGTATCCGGCGCTTAAGGAACAGTATGAGGAGCTGTCCGGCCTGTGAGCAGGCCCGGCGGCGGAGACAAGAGGGCCAAGAGCATAGCGGCGCGCGGCGCCCGGAGAGGCGCATCCACCCCAAAATCCGGCATGCCGCCGGATTTTTTTGTACGAAAAACCCGTTCCAAGCCTGCGTGGAAAACTTTTTCAGGGGGTCTTGAAAAAAATAGTCAACGACATATAATTTAGCTATGCTGACCGGACTGGTCAACGCAAGCGGGTTTGTCCGGTGCGAAAGGGATGTGGTCCGGCATGAATGAACGGTTCTTTGAGCTTTCCAAGGAAAAGCGGCTGAAGATCATCAACGCCGGTTTTGAAGTGTTTGCCCAAAACGAATACAAGCGCGCATCCACCGACGAAATCGGCCGCCTGGCGGGCATCTCCAAGGGACTCTTGTTCTACTACTTCCACAACAAGAAATCCTTCTACCTGTTTCTGTTCGACTGCGCCTTCCAGCAGCTCACCCGGTACGTCGTGGATGATAACTTTGCGCTATATACCGACTTCTTTGACATATGCGAATACGCCGCGCAAAAAAAGCTGGAGATGCTGGAGGCGGCGCCCTACCTGTTCGATTTTATGCTGCGCGCCTTTTCCTCCAACAAAGAGGAGGTAAGCCCGGCGCTGAACAAGCGGTTTTCGGACACCCTGACGCAGCTGTACGGCAATTACTTTCGCAACATCGACGTATCCAAGTTCAAGCCCGGCGTCAGCCTCCAGGAGATTTTGCAGATGATGACGCTGATTTCGGACGGATATGTCCACGAGCTGCAAAGAACGGGCAGGCGCGCCACCATTGGCGAGTTTATGGAGAAATACAAGCGCTGGTCGTTCCTCTTTAAGCAAATGGCCTACAAGGAGGAGTTCATTCATGATTAAGGTGCGGGACCTCTACCACTCCTACAACAGGGACGGGAAGTACGCGGTGCACGGCGTCAGCTTTGAAATCGCCAAGGGCGAGGTGTTTGGCTTTCTAGGCCCCTCCGGCGCGGGCAAGTCCACCACGCAGAACATCATCACCGGCCTTTTGCCGCTGCAAAAAGGCGCGGTGGAGGTTGCGGGGTATGATATTGCCAAGCCGCATCTGCCAATGTACAACCGCATTGGAGTCAGCTTTGAAATCGCCAATCTATACAGCAAAATGACCGCGCTGGAAAACCTGCGCTTTTACGCGGGCCTGTTCGACGCGCCCACCCGGAACCCCATGGAGCTATTGGCCCTGGTGGGGCTGGAGGGAGCCGCGAAAAAAAAGGCCGGGGCATTTTCCAAGGGGATGAAGCAGCGGCTGAACTTTGCCCGCAGCATGCTCAACAACCCCGAACTGTGGTTCCTGGACGAGCCCACCAGCGGCCTTGACCCCGCCATCGCCGAGGAGATCAAGGAGATCATCAAGGATCAGAACCAAAAGGGCGTGACGGTGTTCCTCACCACCCACAACATGTTTATCGCCGACGACCTCTGCGACCGCGTTGCCTTCATCGTGGACGGCGAGATCAAGCTCATCGACAGCCCCAAAGAGCTCAAGCTCCGGTTTGGGCAGCATTTTGTGGATGTGGAATATGTGAAGGACGGCCAAATCGCCGCCGGAAGCCTATCCACCGAGGACGGGAAGGACAGGGCGGAGCTGGCGCACATCATTGCCAGCTTCCCTATCCGCACCATGCATACCCGGGAAGCCACCCTGGAGCAGATCTTTATCCAAGTGACCGGAAAGGGGCTTATCTCCGATGAAGCTGTGTAGAAGCGTCCGCCGGGAACTGATCCTCCTTTCCCGCAGCTATTATTTCTATATCGAGGTTGCCATGGCCGCGCTGTATTTGGTGCTGCTGCTCATGGTCATGCCGGAGAACGTGAGCGTGCAATCCACGGAGTATTATTATTTCGATATGCCCCAGGCGGCGTACCAGGAGCTTGAGGAAACGCTGTTTCCCGGTGACGGCGGCATCGCCAAAGAGGACGCCCTCCTCAGGGTTCGCGGGGAGGAAGTGGCAGCGGTGCACTACCGCACCGACACCAAAAACATCTATGTTGTGAATAGCCTGGAAACCTTGACCGCCCTTTGCCAGGACAGCGGAGATATCGGCCTTGCGCTCTCGCTGGACGAAGCGGGGCTCGCCTACCATTACTATTTGCAAGGGTACGAAACGGAACAATTCAAGAATCTGGCGTCGCTGCTTTCCACCCCCGGCCTGATGGAGGCGGTGGGCTCCGCCCAGGAGCAGGCGGTGCGATTCCTGGACGAACACGCCGCGCCCCTTACGGACCGGCAGAACCTCCTTTCCATCCTCCTGGTGGTGAACTGCGCGCTGATGGGTATTTTCATCATGGCGGCCTACATCTTCGAGGACAAGAAGACCAACATGATCCGGGCCGCGCGGGTGACGCCGGCTCCGGTGAGCCATTACCTGATCGCTAAAATGAGCGCGGTGCTGCTGACCTCCATGATTTCCGCAATAGTTGTGGCGGCGCCCATCATGGGAGGCCGGGCCAATTATCTCCTGCTGGTTTTGGTGATCCTGAGCGCCGGATTTTTTACCGTCGCTGGGGGAGCGCTGCTGGCCAGCTTCTTTCAGGATATGGAGGGGGCCTTTGCGGCGATTTTCATCGTGCTGGTGGTGCTGCTGGCGCCCGCCGTCGGGGGGATGATCCCCACATGGAACGCCCCCTGGCTGAGGCTCATCCCCAGCTTCTGGGCGCTGGAGGGGATGAGAAGCGCGCTCATGAACGCGGATGCGCGCCATGCGCTTCTTGCGTGCGGCGGCTTTGCGCTGGGTGGCGTCCTCCTGTTCCTGCTGTCGCTTTACCGGTACCAGCATAAGGAGGCGGGCGGAATATGAAGACCCTGAAAATCTTCCTGCGGGATTTGAAGATCAACCTGCGGGAGTTCCTCTCGCTGTGGATCATCCTGATTCCCATTGTCCTTGCGGCTATCATCCATGTGGCGACGCCGGGCGTCACCGGCAGCTTTGTAAGCGTCGCCCTGGGCAAGGACGCTCCCCCCGAAAAGGCGTCTTTCTATGAGAAATACGCTTCTGTGGAAAGGTTCGGCACAGCCGCGCAGATACAGGAGCGGGTCATGGAGCGCGACTTCACCTTCGGCCTGCTGCCGGATGGTGCGGGCGGCTATTTCATCCTGGCCCAGGGCAATGAACCCCAGGCGGTCCTGGATGCGGTGAAGCTGCTCAAGACCTATGAGGAAAAAGGAGAAGCCCCTTCGGTCGGCGCCTTATTTACCGATTTTGGCAGAACCACGCCGCCGCTCAAATCCACGCTGATCACAGGGCTTCTCATCCTCGTGACGATTTTGTCCGGCATGCTGATCGCTTTGGGCATCGTGGACGAAAAGAGCGATCAAACCATCCGCGCCATAAAAGTCACGCCGGTTTCCACCACAAGCTTTGTGCTGGGAAAGAGCCTCATCGGCGTCGCCTACACCCTGGCAAGCGGCTTTGCGATTTTGCTGGTCAGCGGCTATCTGGCCCAAAACGCGCTTGCCATTCTCGTGGCGCTGCTTGCCTCCGCGCTGGTCAGCTTTGTCATCGGCTTTTTGGTGGGGCTCACCAGCGATGACTTCATCGCGGCGGCGGGCAATGTGAAGATCATCATCCTTCCGGCCCTCGCGCCCATCCTCGTCACCGAGCTTGCGGACCCAAAGTGGCATTTCCTGGTGTGGTGGAGCCCGTTTTATTGGAGCTATGACGCCATAAAGGGGCTGCTGAACCAAACGGCGGGCATGGGTAGGGTATGGATGGATTGCGGCATTGTGGCTGTGATTGCGGTTGCGCTTTACCTGATTTTGCTTCCCAAGATCAGGCGGGGACTAAAGTAAAAGGCCTTAGGAGGATTTGGAGATGAATTGGCTGGCGTTGCTTGGGGTTATGCTTGCGGCCTATGCCGTGTTCGTGTTTTATGTATCCTTTGCAAAACCCGAAAAGATATGGGAAATGGGGAAGGTGAAGGGATTTCGCAAGGCGCTGGGGGAAGGCGGTACGGTGGCGCTCTTTCTGGTTTTCGCGCTGGCGGTGGGCGGCCTGGGAGTCTGGCTCATGGTGAAATAATGAAGGGGAGTCCCCTTCCCTAAGGAGGGGCAAGGGGCTGAATGAAAAAAATCCGGCATAGCGCCGGATTCAGGGTGTTGTAAATTCCGGGGAAGGGCGCCGGGATGCTCCAATCTGGCCGCGCCGCTTCGGCGGCTTGGCTCTGCGCCCAAGCCCTTTTATTTTCCTACGTCCCTGGAAAAGGTGATCTTGGAGGTGGAGAAGTTATCCACGCTCCGGGTCTTTTGGTGAAAGCGGGGCATGATGGCGTTCATGCTGGCCTTGCGGTAGAAGGGATCCCCTTTGCGCAAAGGCAGCTGCACAGGCTGGCCCATGGCCGCCGAGCGGTAGATGGCCATAATCAGCTCAATGGTTTTGCGCCCTTCCTCTCCGTCAATGGCCAGCGGCTCTTCCCCGCGAATCGCCCGCAGGAAGTTTTTCAGCTGTGCCGGATGGTTCTCCAAAGGCAGCTCCTGAAGGCTTTGATAGGCCTGTTGAATGGCCTCCAGCGCCTCGGCGTCCTCTTGGGGAAAGCCGTTGGGCAGGGCTTTGTTGGCCGCCGGTGCCCAGGGGATGGACAGCCGCGCCTTTTCGCACTGGAAGGTCATGGACTGCTCCTCTCCATGGGACACCAAAGAGGCGGTCACCTGGGCGATCTTATCCCCGTACTCCAAAATCGCCAGGCCCAGGTCCTCGCACTCGCTGTTGTCATGGGCCACGTTGGCGATGACCGCGGTGACGCGCTTGGGCATGCCCAGCATCCATTGGAGCAGATCCAGGTGGTGCACCGCATGGCTGGTGGTGCAGCCGCCGCTTTCCTTTTCCCAGGTGCCCCGCCACCAGATGTCATAATAGTTGGCCCCGCGCCACCATAGGGAATCGATGGTGGCAAAGCGCACAGGCCCCGCCGCCTGGGCGTCGATCAGTTGCTTCACCTTTTGCATGGGGGTTTTGAAACGGTTCTGGCATACCACGGACAGCAGCTTGCCGCGCTCCCGGGCTGCCTCGATCATCTTGTCGCACTCTTCCAGGGAGGCCGCCATGGGCTTTTCGCACAACACATGCTTGCCCGCGTTCAACGCCGCCACGGCGGTTTCACAATGGGCGTCCGGCGGCAGGCAGATGCTCACCGCGTCAAACTCCGCCCCGGCCAGGGCTTCCTCCAGGGTGCGGAACACCCGGGCGTTGAGCCCCCGCTCCTTCACCATCTGCTCTGCCTTTTCCACAAACAGGTCGCAAACAGCGCTAACCTGGCACAGCTCCGGAAAGCTCAGGTACGCGTCCAGGTGAGTGGCGGCGATTGCTCCCGCGCCCAGCACCGCGATGCGGATCGGTTCTTGGGCCATGTCATTCCCTCCTTGCATTGCCTTCGCGGCGGTCTGTCACCAGCCTTTGGGCCATGTTCTGAGCCTGAATGGCCAGCTCAATGGCCCGCAGGGCGTGGGCCTGGGTCATGGCCGTTTCCGTGCGGTCCAGGCAGTCCCGGATCAGGCGGCCAAAGAACGGAAAGCCGCATTGCCCGGCGGCGCGGATCATCCGCTCCCCCTCCCGGTTCACCAGGTAAACGTGGTCGCCCTCCTGGGAATGGGCAATGTCGATATATTTGCGGATCTCGATGTACCCTTCGGTGCCCACGATCAGCGTGCGTCCATCCCCCCAGGCCCCCAGGCCGTCGGGGGTGAACCAGTCCAGGCGGCAGTAGCCCGCCACGCCGTTGTCGCACACCAACGTCACATCCCCGAAATCCTCAAACTCCGGGTGCTGCGGGTTGTTGTAGTTCGCCACCCGGCTCAGGGATATCTGGGCATCCTGGGCTCCGGCATAGGCCAGGATTTGCTCCAACTGATGACAGCCGATGTCCACCAAAATGCCGCCATAGCGCGCCGGGTCAAAAAACCAGGGAGGACGGGTCTCCACGCTGGCCCGGTGGGGGCCCCAGCCCATCACCTGCACCACGCGGCCAATAGCTCCCTGGGAAATGAGCTGCTCCGCGTACACCGCGCCCTCCACATGAAGGCGCTCGCTGTAATACACCAGGTATTTGCGCCCGGTTTGGGCCGTGCGGCGGCGTATCCGCTCCACCTCCTCCTGGGTCACGCAGGGGGGCTTGTCGGAAAAAAAGTCCTTGCCGTGGTCCAGGGCGCACAGGCCCAGCTCCGCCCTCTCAGAGGGGATCGAGGCGCTGGCGATCAGCCTTATGGCGGGATCGCCCAGCACCTCCTCCCGGCTTTGGGCGGCACGGGCCTGGGGGAAGACCTTGCAAAAGGCCTCCACCTTTTCGCCGTCGGGATCATATACCCGGGCGATGACCGCCCCGGCCTCGCACAGGCCGTTGCACATGCCGTAAATGTGCCCGTGATCCAGGCCGACCACCCCTACGGGGAATTCCCCGGGGCCGCACACGGGGGCCGCCTTGCCCTTGGGCGCGTAGTTTTGTCCGTCTGCTTTCTGTGTCATCCTGCTTGGTCCATCCTTCCTTACGTTTTGCCTTTTGCCCCGCCCTTATCCGGCCGCGGGCAGCAGCGTGATGATCTGCGGCACAAAGACCGCGATGAACACCACCAGCAGGATCACGAACATATAGGGCATGAGCGCCTTGACGCTCTTCTCCAGGGGAAGGTGCGCCACACCGCAGCTGATAAACAGGAAGGTGCCTACCGGCGGGGTGATGGCGCCCACCTGCATGATGATGACCATGATGACGCCGTAATGGATGGGGTTAAAGCCCAGGGCGTTGCCGCAGGCCAGCACAGTGCTGGCAAACATGGCGATGAGCACCGTGGGGTCCAGGAAGCAGCCCAGGATCATGAACACAGCCATCAAAAAGAAGGTGGCAAGGTATCTGTTTTGCAGCACATTCACCGCGAAATCCAGCACTTCGTTCTGAAAGCGCATGCGCACCAGCACCTGGGACAGCGCGCCGGCCCCGGCGATGGTGATCATGACCACCGCGGTGGTGACGGCGGAGTCCAGCAGGATCTTGGGCAGGTCGGAAACCTTTAGCTGCTTGGAAACGAAGAAGCCGTAGATGAGCCCGTACACGATGGCCAAGACGCCGCTCTCGGTAGGGGTCACGATGCCGAATACGATGCCCAGCAGGATAATCAGCGGCATCACCAGCGCGCCCAGGGAGTGCCAGAAGGCCTTCGCCAGCCGCAGGATGGAGAATTTCTCATTCTCGCTGGCAAAGTTGTATCCCCGGCGGCGGTAAGCGACGGCGTTCACCACCATTTGGGAAATGCCGATCAGCACGCCGGGCACCAGGCCGCCCAAGAACATCTGCCCTACGGGCACATCCGTATAAAAGGAGTACAGGATCATGGCGATGGAAGGGGGGATGATGGGGCTGAGCATGGAGGAGCCCGCCGTGACGGCCACGGCGTAATCCTTGTCATAGCCCTGCTTTTCCATGGCGGGAATCAGCATGCCGCCGATGGCGGAGGCATCCGCCGCGCCGCTGCCCTGGATGCCGCCAAAGAGCATGGAGGTAAGCACGTTCACGTGCCCCAGCCCGCCCTTGAGCTGTCCCACGCAGGCGGAGGCAAAGGACACGAGCTTATCGGTAATCTTCCCCTTCATCATGATGTTTCCCGCGATGATGAAAAACGGGATCGCCATCAAAGAGAAGGAGTTGATGGAGCCAAACATCTTGATGACCACCATATCCAGAGGCATGCCCATGGCGAGAATGAAAATCACCGCGGTCATGATGGTGGACATATAGATGGGGAAGCCCAGGAAGATGAACAGGAGCAGTACCACAAATACCAACGCGACCTCAAGCATTGTCACCGGCCTCCTTTGCAAGGGTCTCCGCCGCGGCGGCAGGGGGCAGGGGAATTTCTTCCTCCTTGGAAACGCTGCTGAAGGGATGCTTGCCGTAAATGGCAATCAGCACATAGTCCAAAAAAAGAAACAGGCTGCCTACGGGAATCGCCGCGTAAAACCATGCCATGGAAATGGGGAGATTCTGCATCATCGTAGGCACATTGGCGATGGTGCGGGAGACGCCGTACCATACCAGCAGCGCCAAGGCCACCAGCACCAGCACAGTGGCTATCCGCTTCACGGTAACCAGCGCGGTCTTGGGCACATACTTTTCAATGAAAAAATCCACGCTCAGGTGGGAGGAGTCCCGCACGCCAATGCTGGCTGCCAGGAAGGAGACCCAAATGCTGCTCAGGCGCACCACCTCGTCGCCCCAGGCGAAGGGCTTGAGGGCCGCCGAGGTAAAATAGCGCAAAATAACTTGCGTTACGCACAGAAGAATGATGGCCGACAGCAGCGTCACAATGGCCGCCGCCCGTATGGCGTTGTAGGCCCGGTAACTCTTTGTAAGCATTGTCAACACCTTTCCCGTTGTCGGTTGGGGCTGCTTGAAAAGTTACCCGCCTGTCGGGCAGGCGGGTAACGGGGCATAGCCTGGGGTTGTTTACTCGATGGCCAGCATGGCGTCCAGGAAGGAGCTCCAGTTGTCGCCCTTGGCGCGGTACTCGTCCTGGATGGGGGCGCAAGCTTCCACCCACTTGTCGCCATCGCTCAGTTCGTGAACCACGACACCGGAAGCCACCATGGCGTCCAGCGCGATCTGCTGGTCTTCGTCGTCGATTTCAGCCTGGTAGGCCGCGGCTTCCTCGGCGCAGGCCCTGACCACTTCCTGAAGATCGGCGGGCAGGGAATTAAACCAGTTCTCGTTGAAGAAGTAGTACACGCAGGCGATGATATGGTTGGTGATGGTGAGGTTCTTGGCATTATCCTCAAACTTCATGGAGTGAATCATGGAGGGGGAGGCTTCCATGCCGTCGATGGTCTTGTTCTGCAGCGCGGTGTAGATTTCGTTCCAGTCCATGGTGGTTCCGGCGGCGCCTAAAGCGTTGAACATGCTGATATACATGGCGTTGGGGCCCCGCATCTTCAGGTTGGCGAGATCTTCCAGCTTCTCCACAGGCTGTACGGTGAGCATGTGGCGCGCGCCCTGGCTTTGGCCGGCCATGGCGATAAAGCCGTGGGGCTGCACACGGGCGGTAACTTCCTCTTCCATCCCCTTGAGCATGCGGCGGTAGTGGGCGTTGTCCTTAAACAGGTAGGGGAACTCGAAGAGGAGCAGCTCGGGCACCCAGGCGCCGGGGCCGGTGCCGGGGGCGGCGACGACCATCTCCAGCGTTCCCAGCTGCGCCATTTCCACTTGCTCAGCCTGGCTGCCAAGCTCGTTGCCAAAGTTGGCAACCGCTTCGATGCGGCCCTCGGCTTTTTCATTGACGAGATCGACGAACTTCTGCAAGGCGCGGCCCACGGTGCCGGTTGCCGCCAGGTTGGTGGAGGTGCGCAGCTCAAACTCCGCCGCAAGCGCGGTGCTTGCGCTGAGGAGCATGGCGCACGCCATGACCAGGGCTAGGACTTTCTTCATATGGATTCTCCTTTGTTTGTATTCATTAACGCCCGCTCCTTGGAGCAAGCATTAATTTCCATAGGGGGAGGGAAGCGTTTTGCGGTAGACGATATCCGCCATCACGGTGGTCACGGCGGGGGTTTTCATCCCCCGCAGCTGGTTGGTGAGCAAAGCCACCGTAGTGACGCAGAGGGATTCGATGTTGTGGTCCACGCTGGTGAGCTCCGGCATGGAGAACAGCGCCAGCTTGGAGTTGGAATATCCCACCACCCGCAGCTGGTCCGGAACGCTGAGGCCATAGGCGGTGGCAACTTTCAGGGCGCTCACGGCCAGCTCGTCCTCGGTGCCGATGAGCCCGTCAAAAGCCACCCCGTCCCGCAGCAACCCGGAGATCTTTTCCGCCACCTCCTGAACATCAGGCGTGGTTTCACAGATATACTCCTCCCGCACAGGCAGGCCGCGCTCTGCGAGGGCTTGCTTATACCCCGAGATCTTCTGCTGCTCGGAATAGGTGCTGGCGTAATGCAGCATCAGCACGTCCTTGCATCCGGAATCCAGCAGCGCGCGGGTGGCCCGGTAGGCGCCGTTGCAATCGTCGCAGCGGGTGCAATAGACATTGGAGATGTTCTCCAGGTTTCCGTTGACAAGCCAGACGGGGGTCGTCTGCGCCGCGTTGAGGATGCACAGGTTGTTTTTGGCGTTGCTCTCAATAAAGAACGAACCAATGATGATAATGGCGTCCACCCGGCGGTTGAGCATCGCCTGGATGGAGCGCTCCTTCTCCCTCATGTCATAGCCGATGCAGTACAAAAGGGAGTCGAAATCCTGCCGCCTCAGCTCCCGCTGGAGGTAGCCGATGGCGAACTGGAGGGAGGGGCACGCGTCCGGGTCGGCCGGATCCACGCACAAAATGCCCACGGTCCGCATGGTATCCAGGCCCAGCCCGCGGGCAAAGGCGTTCGGGGTATAGTTCTTTTCCCGAATGACCGCCATGACCTTTTCCTTGGTCTGTGCGGTCACGTTGGGGTTGCCGTTAAGCACCCGCGATACCGTTGCCACCGAAACATTAGCCAGCTTGGAAATATCATGAATGGTCATAGGCGCCCCTTTGTACGCAGCAGGTTATACCATACACCCGGCAGGCCGCACCTGCGTGATTTGTTTTTGTAACCGATTACATTTATTCGGCTTGATTATAAGATTGCATGGCGGCTTTGTCAAGAGAATGTTTTTGGCAGGAAAGGACGCCCCGGGGGCGGAACCCCTGGACAAAGAAAAAAGCATACTCTTCCCGCCCCCGGCATATGCTAAAATGGCATGTCCTGCCAAAAGCGCGGTTTGGCTCCGGGATCGGGAGCCCTATTTGCGCGGGGGCCGGGTTCATGGTATGATAGCGAGGAATCAATAGGGGGAAAAAGCATGCTGTTTCACGATTCCCACGACATCTCCTACCGGGAGCCCCAGGGCGGCGTCAAGGCCGGGGGAGCCCTGCGGCTGCGCTTTTGCTGCGACGAGAGCGACACCGTAATTCTACGTACCTGGGACGGGGGTGAAAGCCGCCTGCCCATGCGCAAGACGGGGGAGCATCTCTTTGAGATCGAGCTGAACGTTTCGGACCGGCCCATGCTGTTTTGGTATGATTTCCTCATCCCCAAGGATCAGGGAGAGGTGCGCTACGGCAACGCCCGGGACCAGCTGGGGGGCGAGGGCGAGGTTCAGTGGGGGCAGATGAACAGCTACCAGGTCACGGTCTACGACCCGGACTTTGAAACCCCGCCCTTTTTGCATGAGGGCGTGATGTACCAGATTTTTCCCGACCGGTTTTACCGGGACAAGGGCGGCATGAAGGGCCGGCTGCGCAAGATCAAGGCCGCCCACCCGGAGGCCGCCTTCCATGAAAGCTGGGACGAGGCGCCCACCCTGGACCCGGACCCGGAGAACGGGGACAACCGCGCCCTGGACTTCTTTGGCGGCACCTTGAGCGGCATCCGCCAGAAGCTGGATTACCTGTCGGCCCTGGGGGTATCGGTGCTGTACCTCAACCCCATTTTCCGGGCCCGCACCAACCACCGCTACGATACCGGCAGCTATGAGGAAATCGACCCCATTGTGGGGGACGACGCGGCCTTTGACTCCTTGATCATCGCCGCCCATGCCCGGGGCTTTACGATTTTGCTGGACGGCGTGTTCAGCCATACCGGAGCGGACAGCCAGTATTTCAACCGCTTTGGGTATTATGACAGCCTGGGGGCGTATCAAAGCCGCCAGTCCCCCTATTTTTCCTGGTACCGCTTTGAGGAGTTTCCGGAGAAGTACAACGCCTGGTGGGGGATATACACCCTTCCCGCCGTGGAGAAGGAGAACCCGGAGTACAAGCATTATCTGCTCAACGAGAAGGACGGCATTGTGCCCCGCTGGGTGAGGCGGGGAACCGGGGGCTGGAGGCTGGACGTGGCGGATGAGCTGCCCGTGCCCCTGCTGCAGGACATGCGAAAGGCCGTCAAAGCCGCCGGCTCCCAGGCCGTGCTCATCGGCGAGGTGTGGGAGGACGCCAGCAACAAGGTTTCCTATGGCGTCCAGCGGAGCTATTGCCTGGGGGATACCGTGGACAGCGTAATGAACTATCCCCTTCGCCGGGCCGTGATCGACTTTTTCACCGGGCATTGCAACGCCCACCACCTCCGGCGGGTGATTCTGCACCAGCGGGAGGTCTACCCCGCGCCCTTTTACTACGCGCTGATGAACCTGCTGGGCAGCCACGACCGGGTGCGCATCCTCAACGCCATGGCCGGATACGACCAGGAAGGGGCGATCCAGCTTCCCAGGGAGGAATCCCAAAAGATCCGCCTGACGAAGCTGCAGCTTTCCCAGGCCAAAAAGCGCCACCTGGAGGCCCTGAAGCTGATTTGCGCCTTGCCGGGAACGCCTTCCCTGTACTATGGGGATGAGATGGGGATGCAAGGCATGGCTGATCCCTGGAACCGGGCCCCCATGGTGTGGGAGGAAGGGGACGCCACCCACTGGAGCGCGGTGAGCGCCCTGCTGAATGAGCGCAGGGAAAGGCGCGTATTGCAGACGGGCTTTGTGGATGTGGAGGCCCTCGGCGACGATGTCCTGCGCATCCGCCGTTTCGCCGTGGAGGGCAAGGATGTCTTTGGCAACGTACTCACGGAAAAAGACGCGGTGATCAGGATCGCCCGCAAGGGGTAAGGCCCTGGCGCCCCAGGCCTTGGGGAGCGCCCCGGATGTTTTTGTGCAAAAGAAAGCGAGAGCATGGCATGCGTTTCACTCTGCTTCGGCTTCAGTCCTTCCGCAACTATCCCTTTTTGGAGCTGAAACCCTCCCCGGGCACCACGGTGCTGTACGGGTCCAACGGCGCGGGCAAGACCAACGTGCTGGAGGCCATGCACCTGCTGTCCCTGGGGCGCAGCCACCGCACCTCCAGCGACCGGGAGATGATCGCCCAGGGGGAAAGCGTGGCCTTGGTGCATGGGCAGACCTTGCGGCTGGACGGCAAGCATGAGGTGGAGGTGCGGCTGTACCCCTTTGAGAAGCCTCAAAAGCGGGTGCTGCTCTATGGCAAGCCCGCCCAGCGCATCGGCGATATGATGGGCCATGCCACCTGCGTGATGTTCTCTCCCGAGGACATCCGCATCGTCCGGGACGGCCCCGCCGTCCGCAGGCGCTTTGTGGACATGCAGCTTTCCCAGATCCGCCCCAGCTATTTGAAGGCGCTGAAAAACTATCTCTCCGTGCTAGACAGCCGCAACGCCTTGCTCAAGGCCCAGCGGCAGTGGCCCATGGAGGATTTTGACACCCAGCTGGAAACCTGGGACGAGCAGCTGGCCTCCGCCGCGGTGCCCGTGGCGGAAAGCCGCCGGTGGTTTTTGAAGGAACTGGCGGAAAACGCCGCCCGGCAGTACGCCCTCATCGCCGAGGACCCGGGGGAGGTTTTTTCCATGCGCTACACGGGCCCCCTGGCCGCCAGCGACACCCCCTACAAAACCATGCTGGAGGGGCTCAAGCGGAACCGCGGCGAGGATCTGCAGCGGCAGTTCACCTCCTTTGGCCCCCACCGGGACGATGTGGCCATGCTGCTGTGGGGCAAGGAGCTGCGGGCCTTTGGCAGCCAGGGCCAGCTTCGCACGGCGGTGCTGAGCATGAAGCTGGGGGAGATTTCCCTCATCGAGCAGGAGATGGGGGAGAAGCCCACCTTGCTGCTGGACGACGTATTCAGCGAGCTGGACGCCAAGCGGCGCAACGCCTTGCTTACCGCAGCCCAGGGCTTGCAGACCATTTTGACCTGTACGGACCGCCAGGACGCCGCCGGAGCCCAGGCGGACGTGTTTTTGAAGGTGAGCCAGGACGGGGAGGGCCATGGGGAGCTACGCCAGGAATAGCCTGCGGAAAAGGCGGAAATTTGGTAAAATGCAGGAAGAAGAAGCCGCTGCTTCTTTTTCTTTTGGGCCGCGGTCCGAAGGACTTCGGGAGGATTGCGGATAAATCCAGCCTTATGCCGGGGAAGCGTCTGGCCCCGGGGTGCGGCCCGGCTCCGAAAATTTGCATGGTACAATCAAAAAACATGCATGGGTATGACTTTTCGTGTATAATTTGTGCGTACCCAAACTGGAAGGCGAAGAAAGGGGTCCTACCGATGAACGATTATACCTCCCGCGTGCTGGCCGGCCTGAAGGCGCGCAATGAACACGAGAAAGAGTTTTTGCAAGCGGCCACGGAGATGCTGGACAGCCTGGCTCCTGTTTTTGAAAAGCACCCTGAATACGAGGAAGCCAGTCTGCTGGAGCGTTTCGTGGAGCCGGAGCGGGTGGTTCTCTTCCGGGTCCCCTGGGTGGACGACCAGGGAAGGGTACAGGTGAACCGCGCCTACCGGGTGCAATACAACAGCGCCATCGGTCCTTATAAAGGCGGGCTGCGGCTGCACCCCAGCGTGAATTTGGGCATTCTGAAATTCCTGGGCCTGGAGCAGACCCTGAAAAACAGCCTCACGGGCCTGCCCATCGGCGGAGGCAAGGGCGGCAGCGACTTTGATCCCAAGGGCAAGAGCGACCGGGAGGTCATGGCCTTCTGCCAGAGCTTTATGACGGAATTGTACCGCCACATCGGCCAGGATACGGACGTGCCCGCCGGGGATATCGGCACCGGGGCCCGGGAGATCGGCTACCTGTACGGCCAGTACAAGCGGATTATGGGCCGGTATGAGGGCGTGCTCACCGGCAAGGGCCTTACCTATGGCGGCAGCCTGGGCCGCAAGGAAGCCACGGGTTACGGCCTGTGCTACTTTATGCGCAGCATGCTGGAGCAGAACGGGAAGTCCGTGAAGGGCGCCACCGTGGTCATCAGCGGCAGCGGCAACGTGGCCATTTACGCCCACGAGAAGATCACCCAGATGGGGGGCAAGGTGGTAGCCATGAGCGACAGCAACGGCTACATCTACGATCCCAAGGGCATTGACCTGGACTTGGTGAAGAAAATCAAGGAAGTGGAGCGGGGCCGCATCAAGGAGTATGCCAGCCGGGTTGCGGGCAGCGAGTATCACGAGGCCTTCCAGAACATCTGGCAGGTGAAGTGCGATATCGCCTTGCCCTGCGCCACCCAGAACGAGCTGGACGGCGAGGCGGCCAAGACGTTGGTGGCTGGGGGCTGCTTCGCGGTGGGCGAGGGTGCCAATATGCCCAGCACCCTGGAGGCTGTGGACTATTTCCTGAAGCAGGGCGTGCTCTTTGCTCCCGCCAAGGCGGCCAACGCCGGCGGCGTGGCCACCAGCGCCCTGGAGATGAGCCAGAACAGCCAGCGTTTGAGCTGGAGCTTTGAGGAAGTGGACCAGAAGCTTCAGGATATCATGAAGGGCATTTTTGACAAGTGCGCCCAGGCAGCCGCCAGTTATGCCGATAAGCCCACCAATTATGTGGTGGGGGCGAATATCGCGGGATTCTTGAAGGTGGCTGAGGCGATGATGGCGCAGGGATGCGTGTAAGAGTTAACCTTGGAAAAAAGCGCTTTTTTGTTCGGTACAATTTTGCGCTTTCACTATGGAATAATTAGAATACTTTTTTTCCTTATTACAGGAAACGAGTACGTTAGGGGGCCGGGGGGAGTTCCGATATCTCCCCCCCAAGGCCCCCTAACAACCCCTTTCCCCCCTCAACGGCCAGGGGCACAGCCCCTGGAACCCCCTGTGGGCAAAGAAGT
>JAYFPK010000029.1:0-206485 GCA_034927815.1 Candidatus Limiplasma sp. | reverse complement strand
CGGGCCCCCCGCGCCCGTTTCTTCATAATTCCTATCCAATTTTTCCCCGGACACAGCGCAAGCTGCCCTCCAATGCACCCATATCCCCCAGGCAAGGCCGCGCCCTATCCTCCTACCCTCGCTGCGGCCCCTCTCCAAGCCCGGCCCCGGAACGGCTCCCCGCCTCTCCTTGCTCCCCGCCGCCATCCGCCGGGCCATCCTCTTGCACAGCCAGCGCCACGCACTGCCGCTTCCCCAGCCTCACCTTGGTTTGGGTTCCGTTTCCGTCCGCCAAAGCGCTGTCCAGGCCGAACAGAACCTCCAGCAGCCCGCCTTTCAGGGTCACTTGCCGCTCCTCCCCCATGTTCACAAGAGCCCACAGGGTCCTTTTCCCTTCCCGGCGGCGCAGGGCCACCACCGGCAGATAGTCGTCCACCACCGCCGTCTCCCCTGTTTTCAGCGCCCCGGCGCAGCGGAGCCAGGCAAGGTACAACTCCCGCACCCGGCGGTCCAGGTTCCCCCAAGGCATGGCGCGGCGGCAGTCCGGGTCCGGTCCGCCGGGCAGCCCGGCCTCGTCGCCGTAATACACCAGCCTGATTCCGGGGTATAGCAGTTGGTACGCCAGGGCGCAGCGCAGCCGCTCCAGGTCCTGGCCGCACAGCTCCCAGAACCGGGCGGTATCATGGCAGTCCAGCATGCACACGTTCCACGTCCGGGCATAGGCCGGGTAGGCCGCCAAAGCCCGCACCATGCGCTGGGTAAACCGCTCCGGGTCCAAAGCGTCCTTGGCGAAAAAATCCACCGCGGCCCGCTGGAAGGGGTAGTGGATGACCCCGTCCAGCCGGCAACAGGATACCAAATCGGGGTTCTCCTGCCACGCCTCGCCAATGAGCAGCACATCCGGCGAGAGCCGTCTCAGCCGCCGCTGCATCCTCCGCAAAAACTCCGGGTCGATCTCGTCGGACACGTCAAAGCGCCAGCCGTCCAAATCCAGCCGCTTGGTCCAGTACTCCAGCACCCCCAGAAAATACTCCTGGACCTGGGGGTTCCCCAGGCGGAGCTTGGGCATGGCCTTGTAATACCCGATGGCTTCATAGCTGGGCGGATCAAAAGCAATGGGATAGCGGTCAATGAAAAACCAGTCCCGATACGGCGAGGCCTCCCCGTTTTTCACCACGTCCCGGAAAGGGGCGAAGTCCACGCCGCAATGGTCCAGCACCGCGTCCAGGATCAGGCGGATGCCCCGGGCGTGGAGCTCCCGGGCCAGGGCTTCCAGCTCCTCCGCCGTGCCCAGCAGCGGATCGACCGTTTCATAGTCGGCGGTGTCATAGCGGTGGTTGGAGGGGGATTGAAACACAGGGTTCAGGTAAACTGCGTCCACGCCCATTTCCACCAAATACGGAATCCTCCGGCGGATTCCCGCCAGGTTGCCGCCCCAGAACCCCTCCCGGTCCGGCGGATCCCCCCAGGCCCGCAGGGGCCGGTCCGCTTGCTGCGCCGGGTCCCGGGCGAAGCGGTCCGGAAAGATCTGGTAGATCACCGCGTTTTGCGCCCAGGGGGGCCTGCGGGGCAAGTCGCTTTCCTGGGTGTACAGGTATTCAAAAAACCCGGCCTCCGGCCTTTCCCCGGCAAGACCGGAGGCGCAGAGCCATACCGTTTCCCCCTGGTAGGCCAGGGCAAAGCAGTAGGCCAAATAGCGGGTCTTCTCCCGGGTATGCAGAACCGTTTCATACCGGTACAGCGCGCCGTCAAAGCCCAGGCAGGCCATGGGCTGCTCCGCCCAAGGCTCCTGGGGCCTGTTCTTATTGTGGTAGCGCACCGTGGCCTCCACCCGCTCCGAGGCCCGCAGCCCCAGGCAGATTGCCCGTTCGGACAGCGGGTAGACATAGGCCCGGCTGGCTTCGTGCAGGGCAATCAACGCTTTCATCCCTTCACCGCCCCCGCCGTAATGCCGCCCACGATATGGCGCTGCATCGCAAAGAAGAAAACCACTACCGGGATCGTGGAGACCACGAAACCCGCCATGATCAGGTGCCACTGCTGGTTATACTGGCCGTAAAAGTACATCTGGCTCAGGGGAATCGTCAGGGGCTTGCCCAGCATCAGGTAGGGCAGAAGGAAATCGTTCCAGATCCACAGGGCGTTGAGCACCGCGATGGTGGCGCAAACCGGCCTGAGCATGGGGACCACCACCTGGGCAAAGAGCCTCCCAAGGCCGCATCCGTCGATGACGGCGGCTTCCTCCATCTCCAAGGGCAGCGACAGCACGAAGCCGCGGATCAAAAAGATGGGAATGGGGCATTGGAGCGCCGCGTACACCAGAATCAGCCCTCCCAGGGAGCCTGTGAGCCCCAGGGATTTCGCCGTGGACAGCAGCGCGATCATGATGGTATGGAAGGGAACGAACATGGAGGAGAGAAACAGAAGCGTCAGCCAGCCCGCGACGCGGCTCCGCCAGCGGGCCAGGGCGTAACCGGCCAAAAGGCTCACCCCCAGGTTCAGCAGCAGCCCCCCGCCCGTGACCCACGCGCTGTTCGCAAAGGCCCGCAGGAAGTTGGACTGCTGGATCACCACCCGGTAGTTTTCCAGGGTGGGTTGCATGGGAAAAGAAAGCGCCGAGGCCAGAATCTCCCCCTTGGTCTTGAAGGAGTTCAGCACGGCCACCAGCACGGGAAACAGGCCCACTACGGCCAGCAAAACCGCAAGGGCCGTCAGCAGCGCGGAGCTGCGTCTCTTTTTCATTGTATCGCCTCGCTTCTGCGCTGCCACCGCTGCAGGAGCGCCGTCACGGCGGCGATCATCAAAAACAGCAGCACGGACTGGGCCGTGGCGTATCCGGTCCTGTTGGAGCGGAAGCCCGTGTTGTAGATCAGCAGCGCAATGGTGGTGGTGGCCCCCGCGGGCCCGCCGGAGGTCATGGCCATTGGAAAGTCAAAGGCTTTCAGGCTGGCGGTCAGCAGGAGAACCGTGTTCATCACAAAGGTGGGCGCAAGCAGCGGAAGCTTCACATACCGCAGCACCTGCCACCCGTTGGCCCCGTCCATGGAGGCGGCCTCCCGCAGCTCCCCCGGAATGCCCCCCAGGGCCGCGATGTAGATGAGCATGTAGTACCCGGCGCATTGCCACACCGCGGTCACGCCGATGGAATACACCGCCAGGGAGGGGTTGCCCAGCCAGCTGACGTACGCCTCCTTGGGAATGTGAAAGGCGTTGATCAGGGACCGGTACACGGACCCGTACAGAAACACCCACACGAAGCCCACGATGATCAGGCTCATCAAATTAGGCAGAAAATAAGCGGCCCTCAGGGCGTTTACGCCCTTTACCCCGGAATCCAGCAAAAGCGCCAGGGCCAGGGCCGTCAGGTTGCCAACGGCGGTTACGAACAGGGTATAGCGCAGCGTTACCCCCAGGGATTCCAGAAAATACGGGCTGGACACCGCCTCCCGGTAGTTCTGCAAGCCGATCCACCGGATCTCGGGCCTGTACCCGTAGGCGTCGGTAAAGGAAAGCCAGAGGCTTTTTCCAAAGGGATAGAGAAAAAATACGGAAAACAGGGTCAAAGCCGGGAGCAAGAACAGCAGATATCCCCGGCTTCTGGCTTGCAGCTTCATACGCCCTCCCCCGATGTAGTCAGGAAAGGAGCGGCCGTATCCGGCGGCCGCTCCCAAAGCCGTTTTCTTACCTGGCTGCGGCGTAGGCGGTATCCCAGGCCGTATCCAGCTGCTTCATGGCGTCTTGCGCCGTCAGCTTGTCCAGGAGGTACGCGCTGATGGCGGATTCAAAATCCGCGTGGAAGGCGGTGGGCCAGCCCCGGTCCGCCTGGGGGCAGACCATGCCCTGGGCGATGTAGGCGTTCACGTCCGCAGCCACCGGGTCAAAATCCACGCTCACGCCCTTCACCGCGGAGAACAGCTTGGCGGTGTTGCACCACACCTCGGCGATGTCCTTCCGGGTCAGGAACTCCAGGAAAAGCTCGCACTCGGGGATATGGGCGGACTTGGAGGAAATGGAGAGGCCGAAATCCGGGAACTGGTGCAGCTTGGTCTCGCCCGGGTCCTCGGATACGGGCATCGCCATCATGCCGATGTTCGCGTCCGGGTTCACGGAGCGGACCACTTCCACCGCCCACAGGCCCTGGGCCATCATGGCGGCTTCGCCGTTGGCCAGCATGGCGCAGGCGCCGTTGTAATCGGTATCAAAGGCGGTCTGCTGGTCGCCGCTTTCGTAGATCTTGCGCAGCAGCTCAAAGGACCGGGTCCATTCGGGGGTGCCGGCAAAGGTGGCCTTCCCCTCGTTTTTCAGGGCGTCCCAGCCCAGGTCGCGGCCATACACTGCCGGGGAGAAGGCGCAAACGCCGGTGATCTTAATGGTCCAGGCATCCTTGAAGCCCAGGGCAAAGGGCGTTACGCCGTTGTCCCGGAGGGTCTTGACCACGCTGTCGAACTCGGCAAGGGTGGTGGGAACGCTGAGGCCGTATTGGGCGAAAACGTCCTTGTTGTACAGGATGCCGATGCAGCTGCCGTCAATGGGCATCGCCCAGGTGCGGCCCTCTTCATCCGTAAAGGAGGAGGAGCCCACGGCGTCCTCGTTGATGTTCTGGAGGAACTCCTGGTCCGTAAGGTCCGCCATGTAGCCGCCCTTGGAAATGTCAATGGTGTCCAAACCGGCCTGGAAAATGTCCGGGATTTCATCAGTGGCGATGCGGGCCTTCAGCACCGCCGCGGGCTCGTTGGTCACGATCTCCTGCTCCACCTGGATGTTCGGGTATTGGGCGGTGAACTCCTCGATGATCTTGGCGAAGGTCTCCTGGGCCTCCTGTTTTTGGTGGAACAGGTGCAGCGTCACCTGTTCCGCGGCCATCCCGGGAACCGCCGCCATGATGAGCGCCAAAGAGAGCATGCATGCCAGAAAGCGTTTCATAAACCCCATCCTTTCTTCCTTTCCCTGCGCGGCGCGCGTTGATGTCGCGCTTTTGTTGGCTTTACGATAGCACGGCGCGGCGGAAAGAAAAATGAAATAAATCAACCATCTTTTCAAGGATTTTAGCTTCCTTCCCTCCCGCCGTAGCCCCCCGGGCCGGTTTGCATTATAATAGGATCAGCAAAAAACTACGCGAGGGTGGGCCTGTATGCGCAAAATACGGTACAAGGTGCTGTTGATGATGATTCTGCTGGTCAGCCTCTCCCTGGCCCTCCAGGGCCAGGTCACCCACCAGAAGGCCTTGCAGGTGGTGCAAGGGCAGACCCAATCCCTCGTCAGCCAGACGCTGCTGCTGGGGGCCCGGCAAATCGCCGGTTCCATCCGGGATACGGACCGGATCTTTCAAAGCGCGTACCTGAGCGCCAATTTCCGGGATTACCTGAAGGCCCTCGTCCGGGAGCCGGAAAACCTGTCCGCCCCCCACCGGGTTTCGGCGCTCCAATCGGTTTTCCTGCCCCTCACCGGCTCCCGGGCCAACGTTTACAGCATCATCTACGTGGACCCCTACGGCCATGTTACCTACTGTACCCGGGACGAGGCGGGCCACGCGGAGGGTACCGCCTCCTTGCCGGAGAGCTACCGGGGGGTGATGGAGGAGGCGGGCTGGGAGAGCGGCATCCGCCTGCTGCCCACCCAGCGGCACATGGCGTTGAAAAACCACCGGGGCGGCAGCCTTCCCTATGTGTACACCATTGCCCGGAGGATCGTGAACACCGAGGCCCAATACCGCCCGGCGGGGTGGATGTTCGTCACCGTGGCGCTGGATGAACTGTACACCCTTTCCGCGGGCATGTCCTCCGCCCCGCAGACCCGCATCTTTTTGCTGGACTTTGCCGGGAACGTGATCTTCGATTCGGCGGGAAACCTCCAAAGCCAGGTATTCCCCTGGGAGGATACGGCCACCCTGGCGGTTGACGGCGCGGACTTCCTCCTGACCAAAGCGGATGTGGGCGAAACCGGCTGGACGCTGCTGTGCCTCGTGCCGGAGGCGTACAGCGAGGCCGCCGCCGAATCCGTATCCCAGAGCATTCTGCAGGTGGTCCTGGCCTCCCTGTGCCTGGCGATCCTCCTGGCGACGCTGCTCTCCCGGGCCATCACCGGGCCCCTGGAGCAGCTCACCCAAACCATGTCCCAAGTCAGCCTTTCCTCCTTGGATACCCGGGCCGCCGTCCATGGCCGGGACGAGACGGCGCAGCTCAGCCGCGCCTTTAACCTGCTGCTCAACCAGCTCCAGGCGGCCATCGCCCACGAGTACCAGCTCAAATTGGAAAACAAGGAGGCGCAGCTTCGCCTGCTGCAAGCCCAGCTCAACCC
The DNA here is from genome assembly GCA_034927815.1 of Candidatus Limiplasma sp. Classification (GTDB taxonomy): domain Bacteria; phylum Bacillota; class Clostridia; order Christensenellales; family Aristaeellaceae; genus Limiplasma. The sequence goes on along the minus strand of JAYFPK010000029.1, from coordinate 200,209 downwards.
GCATTTTATGGCCAACGTCCTCCAGTCCATCAGCAGCCTGGCGCTGATCCACGGCGTCAGCGAGGTCAACGTCATGGCCAAATCCCTGGGGCGGCTGCTCAACGCCAGCATCAAGGCCAAAGGCTCCACCGCGCCCCTGGGCCAGGAGCTGGAGAACGTGAGCAGCTACCTGGCCATCCAGGGGATCCGCTTTGGGGACCGGCTCCACGTCACCCTGGACGTGCCCCAGGCGCTGCTTACCGCCATCGTCCCCCGGATCGTTCTGCAGCCCATGGTGGAAAACGCCCTGATCCACGGCTTTGAAAACCGCCCGGAAAAGGGCGAGCTGCTGATCCGCTGCGCCCAGGAGGAGCAGAGCCTGGTGCTGGAGGTGACAGACAACGGCCAGGGCATGGACCCGGAGCAGCTGCAGGCGCTGTGGGAGCGAATCCATGGCAACGCGCCAAACGGCGGCGGCATCGGCCTGCCCAACCTCTACGCGCGGCTGCAGCTGCTCTACGGCGGCGGCGCGGAGCTGCGCATCGAGAGCGAATGGGACATCGGCACCAGCGTACAGGTCAAAATCCCCCTGGAATGGAAGAAGGAAGTATGATGGATGTTCTTGTGGTGGAAGACGAGTTCTGGATCCGTCAGGGAATCCTCAAGGCCATCGATTGGGCCGCTTTGGGCATGCGCCTGTGCGGCCAGGCCCAAAACGGGCTGGAGGCGCTCCAGATCGTTAACGGGCATTGCCCGGATATCATCATCACGGATATGAAGATGCCCGGCATGAACGGGGACGAGCTGCTCCGGGAGCTGGCCGGGCGGGGTTACCGCGGCGGCCTGATCGTGCTCAGCGAGTATTCCAGCTATGATTATATGCGCCAGGCCATCCGCTCCCAGGTGGATGAATACATGCTCAAGCCCATCGACGAGGAGGAGCTCAACGGGGTGCTGCGGCGCATACGGGACCGCCTCACCCACTCCCCCGGCCAGGAGCCCCCCGCGGCCCGGCTGTTGGAGGAGCTGGCCCGGGGGGAGGGCGTTTCGCGCTTTACCCCGCTCCAGGAGCCCTGCGTCATCGGCTGCCTCTGGGCGGATCACCTGCGCGCCGTCCCCTTCCCTTCAAGCCTCGGGGAGGGCATAGCGCTTTTCCTCCGGCCCTGGGGCGAGCATGAGGCCCTGCTGGCCTGCACCGGCGGGGCGGAGGGAGCCCTGGCCGCCCTGGAAGCGGCCTGCGAGGCGTGGAGCGCGGCCAGCGGCGGGGGCGTGTACTGCGGCCTCTCCTCTCCCCTCCGGACAGGGCGGGAAAAGGAGGCGCTGCTCCAGGCCCGCATGGCCGCCGGCTACGCCGCCCCCCATCGGCGGGTGATCCCCTATAAAGAGGCTGCTTCCCAAGGTACCGGCAAGCCCGTTACGCTGCTTTTGGCCGCCTCCCTGGGGCCCTTGCTGGAGAGCCTGAAACCGGAAGGGGTCCAGGAGCTGGCCGCAAGGCTGGCGCGGCCCCTTGCGGAGCAGAGGCTCCTGTATCTGCCGGTGCTGCACAACGCGCTGCTGGAAATGAACATGCTGCTGGACCGCCACTGCCGCGCCCTGGGGGCCCATGTCCCGGCCCTCACCGGGCAAGGGGACCGCATCTGCAAGGTCCGCTCCCTCCCCCAGGCCCAGGCCTATATCGCCATCCAGTTCCGCGCGGCCCTGGAAGCCCTGCGCCCCATACGGGCCGCGCAAAACGGCGACGTGGTGGAGCAGATGGCCGCCTACCTGAAAGAGCATTACGCCGAGGACGTGAACCTTTTGAGCCTCTCGGAGCAATACCACATCAACTATATCTATTTGAGCCGCCTGTTCAAAAAGAGAACCGGCAAGAACTTCACCGAGTACCTGTTGGAGCTGCGCATGAACGCGGCCAAGGACCTGCTCTCCCAGGGGACGCTGCTGGTGAAGGACGTGGCGGAGCTGGTGGGGTACTCCAACCCCTACTATTTCACCACCAGCTACCAGCGCTATTTCCACCGCCTGCCCAGCGACGATCAACCCCCGGCGCAGCCGGGCCGAAGCGGCGGAAAATAGAAGGACCTGTCCCGGAAACAAACCTTCCCGGCACAGGCCCGCCATCAAAACAACTCCATCAAGCCCTTCCCCGGAGCTGGTAGCATCCTTGAAACGGCGTTGAAATTTTTCCCCCTGGGGCATACGCGTATACTGGCCTCCAGCCTGCGCCGGCCCAGGCCGGCCTGCGGCGGAAAGCCTGGAACTCCGGCTTATCGCCCCTCTTTGATCCGGCCGGTCCACTGGTCCACGGCGGTCCAGGGCGTAAGGGGGCGGTCGGCGTCAAAGCGGACGTCCAGGCCGGGCTTGGGCGCCGCGCCGCCGCAGGCCTTGCCGATGTTCTCCAAAGTTTTACCCAGCCATCCCGCGTGGGTGGCGAATGGGTACACCGCCTTTCCCTCCCAGTCCACGGCGGAAAGAACCGTCTGCACCGGGGGGACGAAGGTGTACCACCACACGGGGCTGCCCAGGATGATGGTGTCATACTGGGCGGGGTCGTGCCGTAGGGGCTGGATTTCCGGCTCGTACCCGCTTTGGATCTCCCTTTTGCCCTGCTCCACCACGGCGTTAAAATCCTCCGGGTAGGGCTCCACGGGCACGATTTCGGCGATGTCGCAGTCCAGCGCCTTGCGGATGCGCTGCGCAACCTCCCCCGTATTCCCGCTGTAAGAATAATAGAGCACCAACGCTTTCATCAAACGCCTCCTTCCGTCCCCATTCCCCAGGGTGGTTCCCCGCTAGCAAGTCCCCTGCAGCGCGCCGCAGCCTGCCGGACACGCCCCTGTCAGCCATTTCCGGCATTGGATCGCCTTGGCCGCGGTTTCCACAACCTCGTCGCTTACGACGCGCTCTATGGAGCGGGCGTCCTTAACCGCCGTGGGCTCGTTCACCCCCAGCTCCTTCAGGGCATGGGTCAAAATGCAATGGCGCTGAAGGATGTTTTCCGCAAGGGACCGCCCCACCTCGGTAAGCACCAAATCATGGCCGTTTTTCTGCAAATATCCCTTGGCGCACAGGTTTTGAACGGCCACCGTCACGCTGGGCTTGGAATGCTCCATGTATGTCGCCACGTCGATGGAGCGGACGGCGCCCATGCGCCTGGTCAGAATATAGATCGCCTCCATGTAATCCTTTTCCGAACGGCTGGGCAATCGCATGCCCTCCCCCCCCTTTTCATCCGGTTCGCGGCGCTATTCAGCCGCCTCCAGGGCGCTTTGGGCAAAGGCCGCCGCCTGCGCCAGATCTCCGGCATCGGGGCGGCCCTTGTGCATGGCCGCAAACGCGCCCCGGCAATGAAAGCTGTGTTTGGACACGGAAACGCCCCTGGCGCGCAGCAGGTTTTCAATCTCCCTGTCCGGCTCCGCCTTCAGCGCGGCGGTGCCAAACACGGCCACGCGCTTCACCGCCGCGGGGTCCAACTGGGCAATGAATTGCTTGAGCCCCTTGTCCACGCCGCCCCAATAGACGGAGCCCCCCAAAAACAGCAGATCCACCGGCCCGGCCAAGGGCGCGGCGCAGTCCTGGGCGGTAACGCCCGCCGCCTTGGCGATGGCGTCCGCCAGCTTTTTGGTATTTCCCCCACGGGTCAGGTACCGTACAGCGATGTTCATACGCAAACTTTCCTCCTTAAATGTCGATGCCCAGCAGCGATTTGGCAAGCAGGCCGATTCCGAATGAAATGGCTGCCACGCCCAGGCTGATCGCCGCCATCTCCCCGAACCGCCGCAGGAACGGCTGGTCCTGGGCCACGGAGATGTACAGGTTGAACAGCAGAATGATCAGCACCACGGTAGCCAGCATGATCCCCAGGGCCGCCATGGACAGGTGGTTGGGCAAAAGCAGAAAGGGCAGCACCATCAGCGCCACGGTGCCCATGTAGGCCATGCCGGTATAGAGGCTGGATTTCAGGGCGTTGGCGCTGCCGCTGGCGCGTTCGGCCAAGTAGTTGGACGCCGCCATGGACAGCGTCGCCGAAACCCCGGTGATGATCGCGGACAGCGCTACCAGCCGCGTGTTGGCCAGGGCGAGGGTGAGCCCGGCGATGGTGCCGGTCAGCTCCACCAGCGCGTCGTTCAGCCCCAAGACCATGGAGCCCACATAATGCAGCCGCTCCTCGTCCACCATGGCCATCAGGCGGTCCTCGTGCTCCTCTTCCTCCCGGATGAGCGCGCGAGCTTCGGGAATCGCTTCCTCAATGGCCCGCAATTCCTCTATGCCAAAATCCTCGCCCTTTTCCAGGAATTTGATGGTAAAGGTATCCCCCAGGATACGGCTCACCACCTTGAAGAATGCCACCTTGACCCGGTTGGGGCCTATGTCCTTTCCCGTGTAGCCCTTCCACACCTCGTAGTGGTTTTTTTCCGCGGCAGCGATTTCCAGCAGGGCGGCCTTGTTGGTTTCATCCGTCTGCCGCCGGGCAATATGCCCGTATAAGACGCTGCCGGTGATCTCGTCCCGTTGCATCCGGAGGATGCGCCGGGATACGGCTTGGGGCAATGAACGCTCCATGGCGGATTCTCCTTTCGCCAGCCCGGGACGGGCTATCTTACAGCAGGGCTTCTATGGCCGCCTCCAGGGCTTCCGGGGCCACGGACGGGGAGAATCTCGCGGCGACGCTTCCGTCCCGGCCGATCAGGAACTTCCCGAAGTTCCATTTGATGTCGCCGGGAACGCTGCCCTGGGTATACTGCTTCACCCGCGCCTCAAAGGCGGCGGAGTTTTCGTCCCCGGCGTCCTCCGGGGCCTGCCGCTTCAGCCAGGCAAACAGCGGATCCGCCGTTTCCCCGTTCACATCGATCTTGCCGAAGCGGGGAAAGGTGGTGTTGTAATGGAGGGTACAGAAGGATTCGATTTCCTCCGCCGTGCCCGGCGCCTGCTCCAAAAACTGGTTGCAGGGGAAGTCCAGCACCTCAAAGCCTTTGTCCCGGTACTTTTCGTACAGCGCCTGCAAGGCGGCATACTGCGGGGTCAAGCCGCATCTCGTCGCCGTGTTCACAATCAGCAGCACCTTCCCCCGGTACTGGGATAGCCGCGCCTGCTCCCCTTTTTGGTCCTTCACCGAAAAGTCATATGCGTTCATGTTCATTCCTCCCTATTTTCAATGCAATGCCTGGGCCACTTCGCCTTCATGCTCAAACAGCGTACACCCGCCGTGATGGTTCACCGCCTCCGCCGCGCTGATCTGCCGCACCTTTTCAAAGAACGGAGATTGCAATACGGTCAGAAGGGATTGCTCCCGCACGTTCATTTCCGAATAGGGGGAGAACGGGCAAGGCTCCGCGCCCCCCTTGGCGTTGATGTGGAAGAAGCCCCGCCCGGCGGCCAGGCATCCGCCCATCGCCTCCTCGTCGCCGGGAAAGGACAGCAGAATCATCCCCTGGCCGCCCTTCTCCTCCCGCAAGGCCTCCACCCTGGCCGCCAGCGCTTTCAGGGCGTCGGCGCTTAAAACCAGGTGCTCCGTGTTTTTCTCCGCGGGCACGTATTCCACAAAGAAAACCAAACCGCAGCCTTGCTCCCGCAGGCCGCCGAGGAAGGCGCTTTCCGTAACAGCCTCCATGTTCTCGCTGGTCACGGTGATGGAGGCCCCGAATAAAATACCCCGGCTTTGAAGGCTCCGGGCCGTTTGCCGCACCCTTTCGGAGACGCCTATGCCGCGCCGCCGGTCGGTTTCGGCCGCATCCCCTTCGATGCTCAAGACAGGGATCAGGTTGCGGTGGCGGTCAAAAAGATCCAGATATTCGCCGTCCACCAGCGTTCCGTTGGTGAACACCGGGAAGAGGATGGAATCAAACTCCGCCGCCATCTCCACAACGTCGCGCCGCATAAGCGGCTCGCCTCCGGCCAATAGGATGAAGGACACTCCCGCGTCGGACGCTTCCGCAAAAACCCGCCGCCAGTCCCCGGTTCCCATCTCGGCCTGGGGCGCTTCCTGCCCGCACCCGCCGTTGGCCCTGGCGTAGCAGCCCGCGCAGCGCAAATTACAGCTCGACGCGATGCTGGCGATCAAAAACGGCGGGATATGCACGCCGTTTTGCTCGTGCCGGTCCCGGCGCTTCGCGCCCTTTCGCAGCGCGGAGGCCATATGCAGCATAAACGCCTGCCCCCGGCGGTTGTCCAGGTAAAACCGTCCGGCTATCTCCAGAATACTCTTGATCCCATCGTTCATAAAGCGGTTCAGGTTCAGCATGGCGCAATCCTCTTTCCGTTACGGCCGGACGGCTGGCTTGCGGCGCTTTTTCCTTCTCTGTCAGCGCGCTTTGGGGAAGCTTGCTTTCCGTCTCGTCCCATGATACAATTCTAGGGTAAAATAAGAAAAAGTCAAGAACACAGAAAAACCGTACTAAGTACGTAAAAGCATACCATATGGAAAGAAGGGATTGGAAGTGGACGAAAAGCATACCGTATCCGGGCCGAACGTGGAGGAGCTGCTCTGTCCCCTTCGGCATATGCTGGATCTTTTTGGAGGGAAGTGGAAGCTTCCCATCCTGTGCATATTGTCCAGCGGCGCGCCCACGCGATACAGCGCCATCAAGCGGAAGCTGGGAGACATCACCAACGTGATGCTGGCGCAATCCTTAAAAGAACTGGAATCCGCGGGCATCGTCCACCGGGAGCAGTACAACGAGGTCCCCCCAAGGGTGGAATACACCCTCACCGAAGAAGGGATCAGCGCCGTGCCCGTCCTGTTGAAAAACGCGGAATGGGCGGCGGCGCATATGGCCCGCAAAGCCGTGTGCGGGGTTTTCTGCGACAGGTGCCAGGCGACGACGTAACCGCATTTTTAGCCTTGCCTGTCAAGCGGCGGCCCGCCCGGCAAACACCGGAGGCCCTGGGGACGGGTATGACAGGCTGTTGCGGACACAGCCTTTTCCGGCCGCGCACAGGCGCGTCCGCCTGGCTTGCGCCTTGGGCCTCCCGCCAACGCCTAGGCTTGGGAAACGGTATACAGCGAATAGAAGTAGCCCCCGGCTTTCATCAGCTCATCAAAGCCCCCCCGTTCGATGATGCCGCCCTTATGCATGACGATGATTTCATCGTACTTGCGCATCACCCGGTCGGAAAAGCGGTGTGTCACCATAATGCGCGTCATGTTCTCAATCTCTAAAATCGCGCTTTCCACATTCAGCGCGGTTTCGTTGTCCAGCGCGGCGGTCGCCTCGTCCATGAGCAAAATGGGCGTTTCCCGGATCAGGCACCGGGCAATGGAAATCCGTTGCTTCTCGCCGCCGGAAAGGTTCCGCCCGCCTTCTCCGCAGGAGTAGCCCTCCCCCTTTTCCAGGATCAGCGCGGACAGCCCGGCGCGCCGCGCCGCGCTGTGCAGCCTGTCTGGATCAAACCGCCTGAACATGGTGATGTTGTTTTCAATCGAGCTGTCGAACAGGAATACATCCTGCTGAATCACCGAAATATGGTCGTACAGGTCGTCAAGGTCAATGGCGCGCATCTCAATGCGGTCTATTTTGAGGCTGCCCCTGTAGTTTGAGGAATAGCCCAGCAGCAGCTTCAACAGCGTGGATTTCCCGCTGCCGCTGCCGCCCACAACGGCATAGCTCTTCCCCTTCTCAAACACGGCGCTTACGCCGTGCAAGGCATCCTTGTCCCCCTCATAGGCAAAGGACACGCCCTCCAGCACAATGCCGTCCTCCAGGCCCCCAAAGGGAACCCGGGGACTCTCCTGGGGCCCCGCGCCTTCTATGGCCTGGGATATGCGGCCAATAAGCGTCTTCGCCGCACGGCGGTTGCTTACCAAGGGGGACAGCTGGCTTACGGGCGCGAGAATGCTGCGCCCCAGCTGGATAAAGGCGATGACTTTGCCGATGGTCATCCAGCCGTTGAAGGCGAAGAAAAAGCCCAACGCAAAGATAAGCACATTGACGATAATGGAAGAGATGCTGGCGTAAATGGTCACCGTGTCTGCGGTTTCCCGGCGGTCCTGCTTTGCGCTCTCCAAAGAGACGTTCTTCTTTTGGAATAGCGCAAGCACCTCCTTTTCAGCCTTGAAGCTCTTGATGACGGTAAAGCCGCTCAGCAAGTCCTTCACCTGGGCCACAAAGTCCATATTCTCGTCCGAGGTTTTCGCCTCCTTGCCAACGAGCTTTTTCCCATATCTCATGGACAGCCAAATGCACACAAGGGCTACGGCCAGCACGGGCAGCGCGAGAATCCAGTTCAGCGCCAGCATCATGATTGCGGCGGCGATGAAGGTGAGGATTGTGACAAAGAGCTCCAGCGTACCGCTGAGATAGTGGGTCTCAATGGAGCCAAGGTCGTTGGAAAAGGCCGAAATGAACCGGGAGGACGTCTCGTTGCCAAACTGGGAAATGGATTTGCCCAGCATCTTGGCAAAGATATAGTCCTTGAACTGCGATAGCGCCTGGTTGAAGTATCTGTTCTTGTAATTGCGGTACAGCACGCTAAAGAGCGTGTACACCACAAGGTATATGCCCACCACGGTCAAGCCGGCGTTTAGGATGCCGTCGCTTGATAATTCCACCGCCTCAATGAAATACTGAAGCATCAACGCAAATAAAACATTCATTGCCGCCGTCAGCGACAGGGCAAACAGCGTCATCCCATAATTGAACCAGTTATCCCGCAGGAATTGCTTTTCACATTCAGTTTTCATGGTGGGGCAACCCTCTTTCATAGCGAAGTCGGCCAAGGAAAGGGTGTTTTGGCAACACGCCAGGGCACGAAAAAAGCGCTTTTGCGCAGCTGTTATGAAAAGGGGCGGCCTATTCCAGCCTGCATACTCTCAGATGCTCTTCCCGGAAAACGGTTCTGCCCTCGGCGCGCCGAAGGACGGACAGGAGAAGGAAGCTGGCCGGGAACAAGATGCCCCGGGGAGAAACGAAAGCAAGCGACGCCAAGACCAAAGTGGCGGCAATGCGGAAAAGGAACCCGGCGGGCCGGGGGCATCCTGTGCGCCTCATCCGGCTCCCCTCCCCCACGCCTGTGTTGAGCACAATATACCACAACCATCCTGGAAGCGCAACAAAGGCTATGCATCATAAGCCATTGTTATTTCCACAGTTCGCTTTTCCAGCCTTCCGTTCCCTTGCCTCAAATCCTCCGCCCCGCCTGACAACGCAAGAAAGAACCCCTCAAAGGGCCACCGGCATGATAAGCGCCAATGGGAATCCTCCCCAAATGTTGAGGTGAGCTTTGGAGGCCTGCCCCCGGCGCTTTTTACGCCGGTTTCCGTCAAAACGCCACCGGCCCGGCATTCTCGAAGTCCACTATCACAAAGGCATCCGCCGCGTGAATCTCAAATACGTCCAACTGATCCCCGATAGCGGCAATGGTTTCGTCATATCCCGGAATGCTTGCGGTGAACTGCGCCGCCATGTCTGCAATGGACCGTTTGCTCTTCACTACGGTGGCATGGTTTGAGCGGGCATGTTCGATTCCTTCCTGGGGGATGGTTGTGAAAGCCACCTGTTCCTTGGCTTGAAATTCTCTCACCTTTTGGTTGCTCCGGTCCGAAGCAAAATAGAGCACATCTGGCCGGTCCGCCTCAAAGCAGAAGTTGACGATGCGCACGTTAGGGAAACCGCCGGCCGCGGTAGCCAGCGCAATGCGGTTTGCCTTTGCAAGCACCTGGATGTATGCCTGTTTGATATCCATACAAATACCCTCCTTGCGTTATTCCCCCTGAGTATATCACCCATTGTTGACAGCATATTGTCAGCAATGTAAAATTCAAAGGGAGGGATTTTATGAAAATTCAGCGCCTGCTGGCCATCGTCATGGTCTTGCTCTCCAGGGACAGCGTGGGCGGCAAGGAGCTTGCCGAACGCTTTGAGGTATCCTTGCGCACGATATACCGGGACATAGAGGCCATCAACAGCGCGGGCATTCCCATTGTGACGTCTCCCGGGGTGGGCGGCGGCATCCGGATCATGAAAAGCTACAAGGTGGAAAAGGGGATCTTCTCCCGGAACGATCTGGCTTCCATGATGATGGGGCTCGGCTTCGCCTCCAGCGCATTCTCCAGCGGGGAAATCGCAAACACCCTCGCAAAGCTCTCCAGCATGGTCCCGGAGGATCAGCAGCGAGAGATCGGCTTTAAGGCCAATCAAATCGCGTTCGACGCGGCGGATTGGATAGGCGGGCGCAACCTGCGCCCAAAGCTGGAGCAAATTCGCAGGGCGCTGGATGGCCTTAGGCGGCTGTCTTTTCTGTACTGGAGCCGCCAGGGAGAAAGAACCTTGCGCGAGGTTGAACCCCACCGCCTCCTTCTGAAAGCGAACCGCTGGTATCTCCAGGGCTTTTGCATGGCAAGGCAGGATTTCCGCCTGTTTGCTGTGTCCCGCATGTCAGGGCTTGCCCTCAATGATGATGTGTTCACGCCCCGGGCGGCGCCTCCCGCGTTCGCGCCCTTCGCCGAGGCCATGTCCAGGAAAACCACCCCCATAGAGCTTCTGGTTCACGCCAGCGCCTTGGACCGTATGCTGGACTATTGCGGGGAGGATTCCATCACGCCTGTGGAGGAAGGTCACTATCGGGTCCTTTTTGACTTCATTGAGGACGATTATGGGTATGGTATTTTAATGGGCTTTGGAGCGAATTGTGTCTGCGTCAGCCCCGCCCATGTCCGCGAAGAGCTGGCAAGGCGGCTGGAGCTGGCCATGCGCGCCAACCGGGCAACTTGACGGGCGAGGGGACATCCTCTAGGCAAGAGCGGTCGTCCGGCGCTACGCCGGATTTTTTGTATTTCACAGGGGTGAGGATATTCTTCCATGATTACATGGGTGTTTGCGGCATGGCTTTTTATTCCGATCTGCCAGGTTGGATCTTGCTGCCCTCTGTCTATGTTGAAAGGTTACTTGCGAGCCCGTCCATGTATTCCTGTAAGATGGAGGCAAAGGCCGGTATTTTGAGGCATGTTCGTAAGAAAGCAAAAAAACTCACCGCATTTGGTGAGTCTTTTTATCCCGACGAATGCCGGTGTCCCTTGGCGGAGAGGGCGGGATTCGAACCCGCGTGTGGTTGCCCACAAACTGATTTCGAGGCCCGTTTTTCCCACAAAATGGTCTTATTTTTCTTTGTGTTTTCTTATAGGTTAACCGCTGAAAGTGGCTATTCTAGGGCATTTTTTATAAGTGATGAAAATCCCCCATGTATGTTCTTAGAAAACGGTTTTGTAGGGTTTGTTACCCGTTTTCTACCATGTTACCATTATGCTATTGGGCAGTGTGGTCAACGACATTTACGACACCTGACTTTCCCATAGCATCATAAAGAGGTTGTATAACATGTACTCTTTGTTGGCCTGCATTTCTACTGAGGGATAAACGATTATTTGCGCGAGTAATATGCAACTCCTTTTTGGCTCTTGAAATAGCTACGAAAAAAGCGCATATATCTTCGTCTCTTTGCCGCGCAAAAGAAAAGAAAGAATTATCTTCTAAGCCGACAAGAAATACACATTCAAACTCTAACCCCTTACTTTTATGAATAGTCATAGCGGGTACTGATGTTTCTCCTTCAAATGCTTTCAACGATTTTAGCCAATCGTGGGTATGTGAGAATTCGTCCCACAATAAATCAACAAATTGGCTTTTGACTCTATCGAAGTAATCGCCATTTTGGTATTGTGGAAAGAAGTCATGAAGCGTTATAGTTCCATAATACTCAATAATTGTATGAATAATTTCTTCAAAGGTTTCTCTGTTTTTTGCCATATCACCCCCTGTGGCAATTTGTAATTTTTCGCCTATCTCTTCGATGAACTTAATAAGCTGAATGATTATGGCATTAACTTTGGCTTCATTCTCTATTTCAATAGACTTAATGGACAATTCAAGTTCTTGTAAATATACAAACTCGTCTGTACTACTCTGCGCTTGTGAGCATACTAGAGTTGCATAGAGTATTTTGACTAAATCTTCTTTTAATAGGTCCTGATATACGCTTTCGTTTCTAATTAAAATAGGACCTCCATCTATTTCACCGATTAACTCTTTGCAATAGTCATCGACCGAGTGCTTAGTTAATATACAGATTTCTCGTGGCAAAATACCTGATTCCAATTTTGATTTAATCTGCTGCTTAATATACCTGGCTTCATCTATATCAGTTGAAAATATATGTAAAGTGGCTTCTCCATCATCTTTTTGCCACTTATCGCTTGGCACTATAGTCAACTTAGTCGATTTTAATTCATCATATAAAGCGCACTGCATCGTTATTAAGGTAGGCGCTGATCTGTGATTCATTAATAAGGTTTTCTCGATCGCGGCAAAATCTTGGGAATACTTTTCAAATACATCTGACATTGCACCAGCCCAGATCATAATCCGCTGCTTCTGGTCGCCAACGGCTGTAATAGTGCAATTTGATGAGAGAAAACATGTTTGTACAAGGTCATACTGCACACTTGTTGTATCTTGAAATTCATCCAAAAAAACGTGGCTGTATGTAGACTGCAAAGCTTTAGTAATGTAGACATTGTTCTTAAGCAAATAATTTGCAAGCCTTGATATGAGATTAAAAGGCAAAGCGGGAAGAAAATCATTTTCTACAGAGCCATTTAATAAAAGATTCATAACGGCGCGCGGAACCTGGGGCTTCGGATTCTGGGGAGACACCGCTGAATATGGGTATCCGGCTAATGCGTATGCTCTTTTAGTAAGGGAGTAGTCTGTATCTACCATATAATCCTTAGCTGGTCTAAACTCGGCAGGTAAGGATAAATAGAATCGGTCTAGAATTTCTTTAGCGAATGAGTCAAAGGTCAAAGATTCAAAACGAAAAGCAAGTTCCTTACCACAACGGCCCCGAATTCTTTCCGACAGATTGCTAGCTGCATCTTTTTTAAAAGATACTGCCAATATTCTTTTTGGATAAGGGCAAGTGTTTGTTTCCAACAGAAAGCAAGCACGCTGACCTAATAACTCTGTCTTCCCTGCACCAGGACCAGCGACCACCAAAGTATTAACTTCGCTCTTTGCTGCCTCCAAGGCTGCATCTTCCAACGTAATATCATGAGGGGTCCATTGCTGCTTTGAGATCATCTTCATACTCATACCCCGCTAAAGTACGCCAATAGCTTTCTCAATGATAGTCTTTAAAGGCTCGGGAATTGTTTCCATGTCGCTGAAATCACATGAAGCTAACGCCTTAATGTGGGTAATAGGTTTGCTTCTGTCAAGAAATAGATACTTATACCAGATCATTAAATACTTCTGCCCTTCGAGATATGTTGAACCGTCTCCACCCTCATCTTTTAGGACCTCTTTCGTGTTTTTATAGGCCCGGTCAATATATGCCTGCGGAAGCGGTGACATATTTTCAATGTCAATTATTTTACCAAGGACGGGTATAAACGGACCGGAATCTTTTTCGATTGTATTCTTGTAGCAGTCAGGATAGTTCTCAAGTAAGAGGAAATCCAGATCAAGTGGCGAGCTGAAATATACATTATATCTCTGTAATAGCGTAAGCCAACTCGCCATATCAGCAGCGTTACAGACCTTCCACTGGTGCATTTGGGCTAATTCTTCGTCTGAAAGAATCTTACCATTGCTAAGCTGTAAAAGTGTATTTTTATCAACGCCATTTTCGATCAACTGTTTGAGTGCGTATTTAATCCGCCCCCAACCACCTCCGTATCTCTCATTATCCAAATCTAACAAAGTAATATGGGGGATATTAAGTTGGTTTAGGAGCTTCCAGAAATGGTTTACATGCCGTCCTCCTAATGGCGCAACGGTTATTCCAAGAACATCAATATTTTTCTTTAGTCTATCCATTATCCTAGGAAGGACAACAATTTCGCTGTCTCCTTCGCCGAGAATAACAAGGCGAGCAAAATACACCTCAGGATATGCCTCTATGGCTTCTTTCACATATTTATAAGCATCATCTTCTTTTGAAGGCAAGGTGATTTCACTGACAACTGACGATTGACTTGTTGTATCAAGTCTAAAATACCGAATACTGGTAGCTTCAATGCGCTTTACGATAGCGGGGGTATGCGAAGAAAGAACAACCTGTGCATTAGAGGCCACAGCAGTTTCTTTCAGATGTAGAATTACACGCCCTAGTAACTGAGGCGCTATATGATTCTCGGGTTCTTCGACTGCGAGTATCGTTAATACTGGCGGTAATGATTTCTGCGATTGCAGCGGGGCATTACCCTTCTCAATATTGTCCAACGCGTTTCGTTCTACTTTTAACAATGTGTTAACCAATGTGAAGTAAAACAAGGATCGTAGGCCATCCCCCAATTCACTTACATCATAATCTCTGGGGACCTCCGTTGGCGCAAATTTGATACCGGCAGTTTTAAGCGTGCTGTCCAAATCGGTAGAACTGAATTCGATTTTGGCATTTGCGTACCGCGAGTCTTTGTGATAACCACTCCATTGTTCTTGAAGTATTGACTGTAAACTAACTACGCCGGGAACGCTATTTAATGTAGTGTTAATGCTTTCAATTAATCCCTGCAATTCCGTTGTTTTTTGGGGCAGCCATTCTACGCTATTCAGCAATCGATAAAGTATTGTTCCTGATACGCTTTTGAGCTGATCGCTGGGATTCCGAAGTGCGGGCACGTATAAGCACTTAATATTCGAGAGGATACTTCGTTCCGCTCGTATACGCGCCGACTCACTGATGGTTTTGTCTCTCTCGCTGGATTTGATAAAATAATAGCCAGTTTCAATAGCCCCCTCTAAACTATCATCCTTAGTAAAGGAGGATTCCAGGCGTACCCTCAAATATGGAGGCTGTCCAGGCTCATCAACGACAAAGTACTTAAAGAAAGAAGGAATGGCCGTCGCTGTTGCTCCTTCTACAGTTAACTCTGGAAAATTAAAGACCGCCTCAATATATAATATTTTCCCGTCAATTTCATCTGGATTCTCAGAATTAGAATTGTGGAAATCGGCTCTATGAATTTCACGTTCTGCTTGAGTTGCCCCAAATAGTTTTATAAGTGCTTGCAGAGCAGCAGTTTTTCCTGTGCTATTTGCCCCAATAAAAGTAGTCAGTTTATCGAAACGGATAACTGTCTCCGTTGCTCCAAAGCATCTATAATTGCTGAGCTTAATTTTTGTTAATATCACTGATATCCCCCTATTCGGTTTTAACTCTTTTAGTTAAGAGTTTTCGTTTATCAGTTGGTTTAAGGGCTTCTTTGGGAATGGCCCACGCTTTTCCAAGTTTTTGGACACCTTCTATGCGCCCCTGTTCACATAGAACCTGTACTCTACGTTCAGATATGCCCCATTTAACGCCTGCATCCTTTGTGGTTATGTATTCCATATGCTAAACCCACCAATTGGTCAAATTTGTATATAAATTATTATATACGCCATTCCGAACAAAGACAAGCAATTATGCCTAAAACCGCCAGACTATGGACATCTGGCGGTTTTAAATATTCAAAAAGGAGGAAGCCCATGCAAACAAAGAACACCCACCAAGTATTGAGCGAGCGAGGTATCCTGCTACCCAACGGCGCAATTAGCCAGGGCAAAATCAACCTGATCTCCGGGGCGATAACCGTCCCACTTCTTGAAACCCTGTTCATCTTCGCCGGTAAGGAAGCCAGCGCAATGGACAGGGTTTTTGATCTTCTTAACGACCTGTATAACGAAGGCCGGGAAACAGAAATGCTTGCGATCTTGCACATCCTTTATGATGTAACCGGATTGCAGTTTTCAGAGGATGTGGAACTGCTGACAGACCATTCGGAGGCACGTCATTATTTCCTATTCTCCCTTCTGTTGGACATGGACGATGTGTTGCAGAGCCTCAAACTTGATGGCGCCCAGATATAACCCAAAACAGCGGCAGAACCATTACGCTGCCCGATTGCGGAAAGACAATTGGGCAGCATTTTTATTTTGGAGGTGAAAACGACTTGGCAACAAATGTGATCGCCGTCGCCAACCAAAAGGGCGGCGTCGGCAAGACTACCACCTGCGCCAATCTCGGCATCGGACTGGCGCAGAACGGGAAAAAGGTGCTGTTGGTGGACGCGGACGCGCAAGGCAGCCTAACCGCCAGCTTGGGTTACTCCCAGCCGGATCAACTGCCGGTGACGCTGGCAACCGTCACGGGAAAGGCCATGAGCGATACGCCCCTTGATCCCCAGGAAGGTATCCTGCATCACGCGGAGGGCGTCGATCTCATGCCCGCCAACATCGAGCTGTCCGGCATCGAAGTGTCGCTGGTCAACGCCATGAGCCGCGAAACTATCCTGCGGCAATATCTGGACGGCGTAAAGCGGCAATATGACTATGTGATTCTGGACTGTATGCCCAGCCTGGGCATGATGACCGTCAACGCCCTGGCCGCTGCCGATACTGTTTTGATCCCGGTGCAGGCCCAATACCTGCCCGTTAAAGGATTAGAACAGCTTTTACAGACCATCGGTAGGGTGAGAAAACAGCTCAATCCCCGTTTGCAGATCGACGGCATCCTGCTGACGATGGTAAACGACCGTACCAATTACGCCAAAGACATCATTGCCCTACTCCACGAAGCCTACGGCGGCAAGCTGAAAATCTTTGAAAAAAACATTCCCCTGTCGGTGCGGGCCGCCGAAATCAGCGCAGAGGGCAAAAGCATCTATGCCCACGACCCCAAAGGGAAGGTTGCGGAAGCGTATACTGCGCTCACGAAGGAGGTGTTGAAGATTGAAAAGCAGCGCCAAAAACATACAGCTGACCTCTTACGATGAGCTTTTCCAGTCCGAAGCCGCCCGCGAGGGTGACCGGCACGAAAAGGTAATGGAAATTCCCCTGGCCGAGCTTTTCCCGTTCAAAGACCATCCTTTCAAAGTGGTGGACGACGAGGCCATGCGGGATACCGCCGAGAGCATTGCGAAGTATGGCGTGCTTGTCCCGGCCATTGCCCGGCCCCGTGAGGAAGGCGGGTACCATAGGTCGTTTGAGCGGCATCCCGGACTTCCGGGCGTGGATCGCTCATCTTTTTTCGCAGCCATTTGATCTCTGCTTGTGAAAGATAGCGGAAGGCCATATTATCTAGTTTTCGTACCGCTACCATCTCATTACGTTTTGTCATCGGCAGCGCCTGGCACTGCTTGCAGATGTGGTTCGCGTGGCCACGCCCGGAGAATTTTTCATTAGCCTTATGTTCACCGCAAACATAGCAGAAATGGCCGTGAGGCTTTTGCTGATTATGAGGCTTATGCATCTTCCTCACCGGAGTAGCGGTTTGCCTTCCTGGTTTTTTCTTCGCCGTCATGCGTCCCACCTCAAGTGAGTCTGTTGCATATCCAATTGTACCATGCGGATGTCAATATTTCATATCCGAATGAAAGAGCCCTGACCGCATACTGCGGATAAAAAAAATAGGCGGGCGGCAGCCCGCGAAACAAGTGTCCGTAGGACGCGCAGCCGCACCGCAAGGTGCGATCAGAGGATTTGGGATGCGTCCCAACAAGCAGAAAACAGGCGGATTTCGCGGAGCGAAAATCGCCTGTTTTGGCATTATGGGTACCATAATGCATTGCTTGCCACAACAGCGGTGAATACGTTGCTTCCGCAAAACAACACGGGAAAACCAAAATAAAAAAGTGGGTTCAGCCACTTTTTTTATTTCCCCTTGCCTCACGGGGATAGCAATCTTTACATGGCATTTGGCTTTTATTTACCTTCCTCCATCGCCGCTACCAACATGGATTTATACCTTGCAAGCGTAGCCCGTAAAGCCTTATTTTCTTCTTCCAGTTGGTCATTCTTCTTTTGGAGTGTACGGTCATTTGCCAACAAAGTTCGGGCTTCAGACGCCTTTGCTTTGACCGATGATTTGGACGGGGATTTAGGTGGAGATTTTTCCGCGCCGGAATCATTGCGCCATTTGTATAGGGTTTGTACCGCTATGTTCATATTCTCCGCTGTCTTTGCCAACCCAACTTCCTCAATGCTTTTCAAAGCCGCAGCCTTCTGTTCCTGTGTGTATCTCACGGCCATAAGCTAATCCTCCTTCATAGTTTTGATACCATAATAGTTACATTATATTGACAATAATATGCAAGGTCAAGAAAAAAGAATGATATTACTCAATGGAGTTAAAATCACTTATGTTTCTACTGGCATCTCTTCTTTTTTCAGATATCGCTTCAATGCTTCCGTTCCTAGTAGCATTTCAAGATCACTTTTTTTGGCGAACCAGTGATCGGCATCCAAAAAACAAATCCAACTTTTTTCGAGCAATTCACCGTGCTGCAACCCGGCAACCCGGCAACCCGGCAACCCGGCAACCCGGCACTCATATTTCATTCCTTGGCTCCCCCACTTTGTGATGCCGACACATATCCATCCCTGGGCAACCTACTTATCGTAATTACAGGAGATGTGCCCGCGAAAAATTAAAGTGGGTGGATGCTTCCGCCTTCATGGTTGTTCCATACACAGTAAGGAAAACCTTGTGGGTATTTTCGCGTTTGCGATGGTCAACAACAGTGCTTATGCACTGGAATTCTGGCAGATAGATAACGTCATTGGGTATATATCCGATCAGCGCCACCAACTGCGTCCCTCCTACTTTCTCCAAAAGGATGATTCTTGCTTCTTTTCCGTTGCATTGAGCGGCGATCTGCTCGGCTTCCTCACTGTTTTGCAGGCGCTCTCCTGTAACCGTTAGCATTCCGCAATCCAGATGCACGTTGATAAAAGGCTCCAGCTGAAACGCCTTGATTTTCGCTTCTCGTTCCACCAATATGGAAAGCGTGAGCATCATGACCCGACCATTGTTCAGTGGCCAAGCTCGTCTGCGTAGCACGACGCGTTCACCTCTCGAATCAGCTCATAGACTCCGCCCTCCTTTATGATTGTCGGTAGGATTGCGTTGCTTGCTGCCATACTGTTATCGTTTCCTCCAGGCTTTTTAAATATCGCTCCCCTGGCCTTTTCTCAACGGAAATCAAGTTTGCATCAAACAGATGTTCAAAGAGCCTAAAACGTGGTAAAATAGGCATATGGAAAAGAACATGATGTCATACTTTGACGAGGGGGAAACCGAAAAGCCGCTCAAAGGATACAACTGCAGCATAAGGGATATCATTATGATAACGATTTTAAGAAGTCTGTGTGGGCTAAAAAACGTCAGCCAGATACATCAGTGGGCAGCAAGCGAGCATATTGGGTCATTTTTGAAGGAGAAATGGTCCATAGAAAAAATCCCTTGTTACTATTGGATGCTATGCCTAATGAAAATCATCAAGCCGGAATCGCTGAACGAATGCTTTAAGAGATGGACGGCTTCGCTGTTGCCTGAGGAAAGAAAGCATTTGACGATTGCCATGGATGGAACGAGAGTTCGCTCGACCGAAAGCATGGGCAGTTATGACCACTCCCTTCATATTATCAGTGCGCGTTTGTCAGAATTGGGGATCACTCTTGATCAGGTGAGCGTAGAGGACAAAAGAAACGAAATACCGGCTATGCAGAAGCTGATCCAAGAATTGAAACTTCATGGCTGCATGGTAGTTGCGGACGCATTGAACTGCCAGAAAGAGACTGCCACTCTTATCGTAAAGGGCAAGGCGGATTATTTGCTGAGCGTTAAAGACAATCATCCGACCTTAAAGGATGATATTGCAACGTATATACAAGACGAGACTTTGCAAGCTGGTATGGAAAGTTTTACGAAGGTCGAAAAAAGCCGAGACAGAATTGAAAAGCGGACGGGATATGCAACAACGGACATCAGTTGGTTGCCTCATAAAGAACAATGGAAGCAGCCAACCTGTATTGGCGCAATTAGAACAGAATTTGAAAGCAAAAAGGGAAAGTCGCTGGAGTGGCATTATTACATATCAAGCCGCAAACTCAGCGCGACCGAACTATTACACCATGCCAGAATGGGATGGGCGGTTGAAAGCATGCATTGGCTGCTTGATATTCATTTTGATGAAGATGGCTGTCGAGCAGAAGACAAGAATATACAGCAGAACCTGACTATGCTCCATAAAGCGGCTTTGAACACTGTGGAGCAGTATCAGGCAAGAAACGGCAGCAAATGCCCTATGTCAAAAATTATGTTCGCCTGTTTGCTTGACTCTTCCTGCCTTCATAAGGTACTGGGGCAAAGTTGATTCCCGTGCCTTTTCCTCTTGTTGTATTGATCTTTTCCCAAAACTCGAATATAATTAGGAAGTCATGAAAAGCAAGCTATACTATGATTTAACAAGGGAGAATCTTAAAAGTTATCCGCGCCTGGTTAATCGTGCTCAATGCGAACAAGGATTTATGACAGCATAGTCTTTACGATAAGATTATTTGGAAATGCGGAGGTAACAAAAATGACTTTGCCCACCAATTCGTATCGTTGTAATTGCGCTTACTAAAACGGGTATGGTTGACGGTGCGCTAATGTGCGGTACAACTTCCACGATTTATGGGAAGGGATGGTAAAATGTTGCCTTTGATTTCGATGATGGTGACAATTTATAATATGGAGTCTTGTTTGCACCGATGCGTTGATTCACTGCTTCGGCAGGATTACCCGAATGTTGAAATTATTCTGCTGAATGATGGCTCTACCGATAGCAGCCGTGAAATCTGCGAGGCATACGTGGCGACGAATGTAAAGGTACGTTCAATTACTCAGCTAAACGCGGGGCTTTCAGCCTGCCGCAATTCATGCGTCGAAAATGCGCGGGGTGAATATCTGGCCTTTGTAGATGCGGACGATTGGGTTGAGCCCGCGTATCTTTCAACGCTATATGGGCTGTGCGAGAAATACCAGACAAGGCTGGCGGCCTGTAACCATTCGATCATTGCCGATCAGGTGACATCGCGGCGTTTCCCTGACAGTGAAAGAGAGCGAACGCTTTCATTGCACGAAATCTATCATGGGCTCTTATACCATGGTGTTCCGGATGTCAGCGCATGGGGTAAATTGTACCATCGTTCGCTATTCAACTCGCTTCGTTATCCCGTTGGCCGGATTTATGAAGATACCTATCTCATTGCCGAACTCGTTGCGGCAGCGGGGGCACTTGCCTATACGCCGTGGCCCCTGTACCATTATTGGTTGCGTCCGGATTCCATTAGCCGCGATACCTTTCAACCATCTAAAATGGATTTTATGTGGGCGGTGAATCACTTGGTTGATGTGATCATATCACGCTTTCCCGAGCTGCAAAAGGGGGCCATTCGCCGCCAAACACATGCGGCTTTGAGTGTCCGGCGTTATTTTGTAGATTGTGATAAGGTGATGTGCGCAACGCGTGATCAGTTAGAGAATACCGTACGAGGGAACGCATTTGCTGTGCTAATGGACCGCGATACACGTTGGCGCGATAAAATTGCCATCCTGGCTGTGCTGCTTGGGCCTTGGGCATACGATACATTTTGGAAAGCATATAGCAAAAAGAGGAAGCAGTATTGAACAATATGGATATTGATTTCGTACTACCATGGGTGGACGGTAGCGATCCCCAATGGCAAGCTGAAAAAGAACGGTATCGTCCTGCCATGGGGGCAGACGCCTCGGTGATCCGTTATCGGGACTGGGGTTTGCTGAAATATTGGTTTCGGGCTGTGGAACAATTTGCGCCGTGGGTACGAACAGTGCACTTTATCACATGGGGACATTTGCCACCGTGGCTTAATCGCGCGCATCCGAAGCTGCATATTGTACGACACGAGGACTACATTCCTGCAGAATATTTGCCAACGTTCAGCTGCCAGCCCATTGAATTGAATATCAATCGCATTCAGAGTCTTGCAGAGCATTTTGTGCTGTTCAATGATGATATGTTCCTCCTCAAACCGGTTGAGCCAACGCTGTTCTTTGCCCCCAATGGACTACCAAGGGACAGCGCGGTGCTTAGCCCGGTTATCGTGACAGAAAAACACGATATAGGCTCAATCGTATTGAATAACATGTGCGTGATTAACACCTATTTTTCCAAGGCCAAGGCTATACACGCCAATCCGATGAAATGGTTCGCGCCGTGCTATGGCAAGCAATTGCTGCGCACGTTATGCCTGATGCCATGGCGGCATTTTCCGGGTTTCTTCAACGACCATTTACCAATTGCTTTCCTAAAGTCCACTTTTGATACCCTTTGGGAAAAGGAGCCGGAACTCCTGCATGAGGTATGCACGCACCGATTCCGCGAGTACAGCACTGATGTGAACGAATGGTTGATGCGCTACTGGCAGCTTTGTGAGGGCCAATTTGAACCCGTCAGCACCAGACGCGGAAAGGACTTGCAGATGGCATCTCCCGATACGCTTAAGCAGATACAAGGCCAGCGATACTCAATGATTTGCATTAACGATTCAAATGAGATTGACAACTTCACCGCAACGCAAGCAGCCTATGATGCCGTGTTTGCAAGCGTATTATACGAGCGATCTTCCTTTGAGTTGCTGCCATAAGAAAGGGAAAGCATGATCAGTGAGGAATTGATTACCATCATCGTGCCCGTGTATAATCAACGAGACTATTTGCCGCAGTGCGTAGATAGTCTGCTGGCACAAACTTATGCTAACCTTGAGATCATTTTGGTGGATGATGGCTCAACCGATGGCACGGATGATATGTGCGACGAGTGCGCGCGCAAGGATGGCCGCATCGTTGTGCATCATCAGCCTAACAGCGGCGTATGCGCCGCTCGAAATTGGGGACTTGACCATGCACACGGTCAGTATGTCGGCTTCGTGGACAGTGACGACTGGATCGAGCCAAATATGTATGAATGGCTTCATCAGCAAATCACGCTGCACGGAACCGATATTGTCGCCTGTGGCATCGAGGAGCAGCGCACTAACGGCACAGTTGCCCGTCCGTG
Source organism: Candidatus Limiplasma sp. (assembly GCA_034927815.1). Classification (GTDB taxonomy): domain Bacteria; phylum Bacillota; class Clostridia; order Christensenellales; family Aristaeellaceae; genus Limiplasma. The sequence continues at coordinate 177,393 of JAYFPK010000029.1, read as the reverse complement.
CAAGCTGACGGAGCACATGCTAATGGACGCAAAAACAGCCTTCCGTTGCATGATCAAAGGGTGCTATTTCAATGGTTGGTTATGTAACAAGCTATATCGTTCGACAATTCTGGGGGGAGATCCGCCGACACGTATGCCAGAGGATGTGATGAATGCGGAGGACCAGCTATTCAACAGCGAGTTATTCGCGCGGGGAGCGACGCTGTTCTACGAGCCGCTGCCGCTGTATCACTACCGCATTCATGCGCAAAGTGCCATGCACATCTTCGACGGGCGTCGCCGCACGGCGTTTATCGCTTGGCAGCGTATCGTTGACCTGTCTATGACCTTCGACGGGTTGACGCAACGATATGCGAAAGCAATGTATAGTCAGACGGCTGCGATTTATCGGGCAAGGGCCCGAAAACAGCGTTGTAAAAATGAAGAGAGATATGCAAAAAAGGAAATCTGGCGCTATGGCAATGCTCTGCTTGCCTGTAAGGATGTCGGCAACAGAACGAAATTTCGCTTTGTGATGATGGTGCTGTTTCCAACCACAAGCGAGTGGCTTTGGGGTGTGCTTCGTGAATGCTTTCACCTCAAGTGGACGGCAGTAGAACGATAGAAACGACTTCTAAAAATGTTGATTTGAGGTTCACTTTTCGCAAGTCGGGTTTGAGATGATGGACGCCATCCTTAACGGCTATCGTACCGTCTGCTATGATGCGCAAAAGCGGATGCTGGATCATTCCGTTGCCGGCACACAAAGTAGGTAGTGTCCAGAATAGGACCTGTTGAAAAAAGGCAGAATTTCAAGCGAAACGAACCAAACAACGAGGTTTTTCCATTGGCAAAACAGAGCTGGAATGGCTTTTGCCATTCTCTTGAGATTTAGTGCAGCTGCCGCCAGGAGACATTCCTCAGCGGCGTTGAGAATACCCCATTTTCGTATTTTGGACATGAGATGTTCTCGTTTTAAAACTGAGAAACTACCTTCACTCCAGACCTTTCGTTTTCGCATCATTGAAAGATATTTGGATGAACCAATTCGTTCATGGTCACGGAAAAAGGCCGGATAGCAGCTGCTTGCCAATATCCTTCGTCGAAGACCCGCATTATCAAAACAAGATGCGCTTCTCTCGCAGGATACACAACTGCCATCTTGCACTTGGTAGCATCACAGGTATTTGCCTGTGGACTTGTTGCAGTTGAGCCTGTGGTATCGGAGTGGATGCCCCATGGGACAGATAAAGCAGTCTTCATCAGCCTGGTAGCTGAAACTATATTTCTCGGGGCTGTTGGAAAAGTTGATCCCAGGAATGTGTAGCCTGTGATGCCAAGAGGCTCCAAACCACGGTGTACAGCACCTGTATCATATCCCCGATCCAACGCCACATGACCGATAGGCAGACCCGTATAAGCCATCTGCTTTTCAAGATGCCAAAGTACGATAAGACTCTCTTTTTCATTGGCAGGAAATACGTCCAGGCCTGTAACGATCCCCTTTTTGCAGTCCATGCTTACTTCTGCTAAATAGCCTACGCCACGTTTTTTCCCGTGGTTGATATATCCGCAGTCTAGGTCTATTGTACTTGTTGTCCGCGTAGTGTCAATGCTTCTCTTTAGAGGTGCTTTGAAACCAGGCTGCTGTGCCAATTCCTCATCCAGATCCTTCAAATAGCTTCACGCACGTTATCCGGCCCTCGGATTGGATGGGCTGTATCATTTGCTGAAGCGTAACTTTGCCTGTTCGAGAGGGCGGATTCATTGATTGATGAAAGCCAACAGCATTCACTCCCAACGTAAAAGGGCCTATAAGGCAACGACCAATTCAAAGCATTCCTAAAGGTGGTTCCCAGAGGGTGCATCTCCGACCCAGCGCTCAAGCTATACCAATATACTGCTATAGATGAGTATACCAGGCTTCGTTTCCTGGCCGCTTACGATGAGCAAAGCACTTACTCCTCCGCTGATTCCCTACAAAAGTTAATTCTTCGGTATAGGCGGCGAGGAGTAAGGGTTAAATGCTTACAGACCGACAATGGTTTTGAGTTCACGAACCATTTCTCCCGTAGCAAGAGGGATATTCCTACTCTGTTTGAAACCACCGCAGCCTCCTTGGGCATCCGGCACAAGCTCATCCGTCCCTACACCCCAAGACACAATGAAAAGGTGGAGAGAAGCCATAGAGAAGACCAGAAGCGTTTCTACGATACCCACGCCTATTATTCCCTCAAGGATTTTGGCGCCCAGCTAGATAGTGTTGACACAAGACATGTGATATAATGGAAACACATCGACAAGGAGGCTGTTTCCATGCCAAATGAGCAGCAACGTCATGATATAAGCGACAAAGTGTGGGAATTGCTGAAGCCATTGCTTCCGGGGCAGGAGGGGCAGTGGGGCGGGATCGCAGAAGACAACCGCCGATTTTTGAACGGTGTGTTGTGGGCTCTGCGCACAGGTGCACCGTGGCGAGATCTGCCCCCAGTATACGGGAAATGGAACAGCGTATATCAGCGTTTCCGACGTTGGCGGGATAACGGAACGTGGGAAAAAGCTTTGGAAGCGTTGATCGATGAACCGGATTTTGAATGGCTGATGATCGACGCCAGCCATGTGAAGGTTCACCCGCATGGAACAGGGGCCGTCGGCGGGAACCAGGATATTGGGAAAACAAAAGGGGGCTCAACACCAAAATACATTTGGCTGTGGATGCGAATGGTATGCCGGTCAGAGTTCTTGTTACAACAGGTGCCACGGCAGATTGCACACAGGCTGTTGCCTTGATTGACGGCTTTGCCGCGCAGTGTTTGCTTGCCGACCGTGGCTATGACACCAATGCTCTGCTTGGGGCAGTCATAGCAGCAGGCATGTAGGTCGTTATTCCGCCTAAACGCAACCGCAAAGAGCAACGAGAATACGACGAATATCTTTACACGCTACGTCATTTGGTCGAGAATGCATTCCTGCATCTCAAACGCTGGCGAGGTATCGCAACTCGTTATGCGAAGCAAACAGCCTCCTTTATAGCTGCCATTCAGTTTCGTTGTATTCTCCTTTGGGCCAATATCCTGGCTTGATCTCGTGTCAACACTATCTAGCTGGGCGCCAAAATCGAAGCAACAACATCTCCATGCGCCCTTTGCATTGGCTCTCCCCTAGAGATTCTCTTTCCAACTTCCTTCAACACTCTGTACAAGATGTTTGACAATCCTACACTCTGCCCTGGAGCCGCTGGTTCCGTACATTGCATTTTTTTGATAAGTGAGATAAAATACAAAGGTATCTGCAATACACGAAATAGGTTTATTGAACTATGATACCGAAGGAGAATATCAATCGCCATGCGAGAACGAATTATGGATGTATGGAGTCATTTCACGCGATATAAACCCTTGATGAACGAGCTTGTCGTACGCGATCTCAAGATAAAATACCGACGGAGCTTCTTGGGCTATGTTTGGAGCTTGCTTAACCCGTTGTTGATGATGTGTGTGATGACGTTGGTATTCTCCAACGTGTTTCGTGGGGGCATCTCTAATTTTCCACTGTACTTGATCTGCGGTCAAACGCTTTTTACCTTTTTTAATGAGAGCACCAACATGGCTATGCGAAGCATCCTGGATAATGGTTCGTTGCTGCGTAAGGTTTATGTGCCTAAATTCATATTTCCGATATCGCGCGTGCTTTCCAGCTTTGTCACGATGTCTTTCAGCCTGGTAGCCGTGCTGATTGTGCTGCTCTTCTCCGGTATTCAACTCAGCTTTACAATGCTTTTGTTCTTTGTACCGCTGGTCTTTCTGTTCGTCTTCTGCTGTGGAGTTGGCTTGATTTTGGCAGCGTTTTCCGTGTATTTCCGCGATGTAGTCCATCTTTATAGTGTCATCACGCTGGCATGGATGTATGGAACCCCCATCTTCTATCCCATTGAGGGGGTTTCACTGCAGATTGCTGCCATTATCAAGCTCAATCCTCTATACCATTACATCAATTGTTTCCGTAATTTGGTAATCTACGGTAACATTCCCGGACCAAATACATGGTTTGCCTGCATTGCGAGCAGTCTGCTTATGCTGGCCATTGGACTGATTGTATTTAATAAGCTGCAAAAGAACTTTATCCTCTATATTTAACCGAAAGGAGGAATTACCTTGAATCCTATTATCGAGATCAACGATGTGTCGATGCGGTTTAATTTGGCTAAGGAACGTACGGACACGCTGAAGGAATTCATGCTCAAAAAGCTGAGAGGACAGCTTCGTTTCGATGAGTTTTACGCGCTCAAAAACGTGAATTTTTCTATTCAGAAGGGCGAATCCGTCGCACTGATCGGGCGAAATGGCTGCGGCAAGAGCACGCTGCTTAAAATCATCGCAGGTGTGTTTTACCCTACCTCCGGCAGCGTGGTGGTTCGTGGCAATGTCGCTCCGCTCATCGAGCTGGGCGCGGGTTTTGACTCGGAATTGACAGCGCGTGAAAATATCTATTTAAACGGCGCGGTGTTGGGTTTTGACCGTGCGTTTATGGATGCACATTTTGACGAGATTCTGAATTTTTCTGAACTGCACCAGTTTATTGATGTGCCGGTAAAAAATTTTTCCTCCGGTATGATAGCGAGGCTTGGCTTTTCCATCGCCACTCTGGTGGAGGCGGAAATTCTCGTTGTAGATGAAATTCTGGCTGTAGGCGATTTCCTCTTCCAGCAAAAGTGCCATGAGCGCATGAACGCAATGTTGCAAGGCGGTACAACGCTTCTGTTTGTCTCCCATTCCGCGGATCAGGTGCAGCAGCTATGCCAAAAGGCCGTATGGCTGGATCAGGGGAACGTAATGGAAATTGGTTTAAGCAAAGAGGTTTGCGAACATTACGTCGCGTATGTGGAAGCGCAGGGCCAGGAATAAGCCATGATGATTTATCACCATTGTCAAGGAGGTGCCCATGAGTAAGGTATTATCCATAGCGATCGCCGCTTACCAGGCCGCCACAACGATTCGACAAACGTTGGATTCTTTGATGGATGTTCAGACCCTTGAGGCCCTAGACGTCATTGTAGTGGACGATGGCTCTAAGGACGAAACCGCCGAAATCGCACTGGAGTATGTACGCCGCTGTCCGGGTTCCTTTCGGCTTTGCCAAAAGAAGAACGGCGGTTGGGGCTCCACCGTTAACAAGGGGATTGAACTGGCGCAGGGCGCATATTTCTTTCAGTTGGACAGCGACGATTATCTGAAAAATGTGGATGAGCTGTTAAGCTATCTATCTCAGTGCGATACGGATCTGGTGTGTGCGCCACACTGTGTCTTTCGAGACAGCAACGGCGAGGTCTGCAAGACATGGACAGACCCAACCCATTCAGCCGTGGGGGTTCCGATTCCTCTCGGTGAAATGTCCTTCATCCCCTCCATCCATAACCTGGTTTTCAAAATGGATATGCTTAAGCAAAACCCGATTGATGTTACCGAGCACTGCTTTTATACGGATGTTGAGTTTATTCTTAAAGCGTTTAACTTCGCTCAAACCATATCCTTTTTCGCAAAGCCCGTATACTTCTATCGCCTCGCCTATAGCGGACAAAGCATGAGCAAGGACGGTATCCGCAAGCATTATCGAGATCATCTGCGCATTACGGAGATGTTGCTGGACTATCTGCGCGATCATGTGACGGATGCGCATATTCGCGAGCTATTCACGGCACGCATGGTGGAAATGAGTTATTACAGCTATCTGTTTTTCTTTGCGCTGCCCGGCACGGCGATGCAAAAGCGTGAGCTGATTGCTTACGACGCAATGCTCAAAAGCAAAGCACCCGCTATCTATGACCTCACGGAAGGCCGCTTGCTTACTCTGCTTCGCAAAACCCGTTTCAACGGCTACTGGCTGGTGGCTCACTGCAAAACGGCCTTTGACCGTCTGCACCGTGTCAATATTTACCAAGCAGATTGATGAGGTGCAGCATGAGCACTCTGCCAATTCTAAGCATCATCGTGCCGGTATATAATCCGCCCACGAAAAGCTTCACCCGATGTATGGACAGTCTGCTTAAGCAGACGCTTCCCTCACTGGAGATTCTTTTGGTGGACGACGGCAGCGCCGAGGAATGCCGTGCCGCTTGCGACCGTTTTGCTTCGGAAAATGCAACTGTGCGTGTTATCCATCAGGACAACGCAGGGGTAAGCACGGCGCGCAATCGCGGTATCGACGCCGCTTCAGGACAATATGTTGCATTTGTGGACGCGGATGATGATGTTGAGCCGGAATATGCCGAGACGCTGCTTGCAGCGATCGATGGATGCGATCTGGTCATTTGCGGAATGTTAGAGCAACGCTATGACATGGAGGACAGGCATTATGACGTCTCCTCTTTTTTTGCCTTTCCTGAACTGCACAGCGGCGTCCAATATATAAATTTTTGCGTTAATAAGCTGTTTCGCGCTACAATCATTCGGCAAAATAAAGTACGCTTCGATCCTAGCGTCAAGCTTGGGGAAGACGCTCTTTTCTTTGCCGAGTACGTACGGTATTGTCAAAGCATCCGATGTATTTCACAATCGCTTTACCACTACCGGGTCACGCCCGGTTCCGCTATGCGAAGTTTTAACCCGCTCTTCTGGTCGTGGGAGAAACGGTTGATCCATGCGGGCTGGCGGTTGTTTACGCAAGTACCTTTGGATCCTGTGCAGAACAGCTTTTTGCTGGGCTGGTTGTACGGTAAGTTCAAGTATGCGTTTTTCTATTATCTGAGCCACGACTGGCGTGACCGTCATAGCCTTGTGGAAATCAGCCGCGACCCGCTTTACTCGTTGCTCTTGAAGCGCGCACGCGACAATGCGCTTCGCGAGTTTTGCCCAAAGGCAAAGCTCACCCTGATGCTGTGGCGTAGTTTCGGTCTGACAGGCGTCGTTTTCAGCTTTTGGATGATTGAGTTCTGGCACAGGCTACATTCCCGATAGGAAGGGCCGATGGCGTCTCGATCAATGAAAGGAGGCGGACTTGGTGGAGACAAGCAACAGACGGATCATTAGCGCAGTCGTGCTGGCAGATGCATCCGCATCCGGCCCGATTGAGTGTTTGAAGACGCTCGCTGCTCAGACGATCGCCACACAGCTGGAAGTTGTGCTCGTGCTCCGCGCATCCTCGCAACGTCAGCTTCCCGCTTTTCGAGATCAATTCGCTGCGGTGCGTTCGCTTGTTGTTGACTCCAGTGCAAGCGCTGGTGCCATGAAGAACCTTGGCGTTCAAGCCGCAAGCGGAGAATGGATCGCGTTCATCGGCGCCGAGGACACTGTGGCCCCGAACTATCTGGAGCGCCTGCGAGCCTCCGCCGAAGCGAACGATGCGTCCGTAGCCGTTAGCGATATAGCGTGGCAAGATCGGGACATGTGCTCCTTCTATCCGCTGACAACTGATAATCTCTATCTGCTGGCTTGCCCCGACGCCCCTGACACTGGCGTGGTCGACGCTTCAATAGTCATCGGCAGCGTAGACGGCGCGTCGATTTTTGGCAAACTTTTCAAGCGTGAAGTTTGCCTTCGCTATCCCTTTGAAGAGACACCAGATAACGGTGAGGATGCGAGCGCCATTCTTCCGATACTTGTCACCGTAAAACGAGTCGCATATGTGTCGGGGATATTTTATAAGCAGACCCGATGCCGGAGTGCTGTTGATAAACTGCCACGTATACAAACGTCATTCAACATCGCTGAAAACCTACTCATTGCAATTTCGCGCATTTCTAAGATAGATGTAAGAATACGTGACCTGGCCGTCGCCGTGCATCTTTTACCCGCATTGGCAGACCTGCTTAGCCTGGGGGAAGCGTTAGCATATCAAGCTCGTCTCACTCAAATTCTAAATCAGATGTCTCCGCCTACGTTTTTAGCCGCGCTCGATGTTCAAAATCCGTTTCTTCCATTGCTTTATACCCATGGCGCCGGCTGGGAACGCCGCGTTGTGCAACGCCTTTTCAAATGGTTATCACTGCCTGGCTCCCGCCGTGACCTGAATCAGCTTTATTCGCTGAATGACTTCCATCCGCTGGTTTCCATCATAATTCCTGTTTATAACGGTGCTAACTATATGCGTGAGGCGATCAAGAGCGCACTCAGGCAGACGTATGATAATGTGGAGGTTCTTGTTATTAACGATGGTTCCACCGATGGCGGCGAAACCGCAAAAATCGCGCACTCATACGGCAGTCGCATCCGTTATATTGAAAAGTCCAACGGTGGCGTTGCAACAGCCCTGAACTCAGGAATTGCACAGATGAGAGGCGAATATTTCTCATGGCTTAGCCACGATGACATGTACTTACCCAGAAAAATTGAGAATCAGGTGCGGCAATTACATCTGCTGGAGAATCGCAAAACACTGTTGCTTGAGGGTTGTCGCTTAATGGACGCGTGCGGTCGAATCCTTTGTACGGTTAACCCACGTAATCAATACCATGAAAAATCACTGAGAAATCCGCTTTTTCCTCTCCTGCGGGGCGCGGTAAATGGTTGTGCGTTGATGATCCACAAGAGCCATTTCGATCGTGTCGGATATTTTGATCCAGGCCTTCCCACTACACAGGATTATGATCTTTGGTTTCGCATGTTCCGCGGACAACCCATGTTTTGCAGCGGTGATTCCAATACATTGAATCGCGTCCATTTACAACAAGGCAGTCTGTCGTATCAAAATCACTTTCAGGAGTGTGATCATCTCTGGATACGCATGATGGATGACGTAACCAAAGCGGAACAAATTACGATGGACGGTAATTCGGAACAATTCTATGTTAATTTATACCATTTTCTTGCCAACTGTTGCCCCAATTATCATCGTGCCGTGTCACATGCTGCTTCCTTAGCAGGTATCGCGGCAACGCCCGCAGCGCCAAATACCAAGGAGCCAGGCTTTAACCTCTGCCGCAGCCGTTCGTGGCTGCTATTCAAGCCGTTGCGCGCATTTCAATACACGCGCAATCCAAACACAGGCGGCCTCGCCAACAGACCAACGCTGTTCTGGCGCTATCTTCACACCAGTGCTTTGGATCGAAAAAGCGATGAAGTTATCCGTAGCCGCAAGTGCTGGAGGCTGACCGAACCGCTAAGGAAAGTCGGCGCTCTGCTTCGCAAGGCCCGCCCCAAATGAAAAGTTGGGGGGTACCGCAAGACCGCACATATTAAACAGAGGAAGGAATGCAGATGAAAGCTTTAGTCACAGGAGGGGCAGGATTCATTGGCTCTAACGTTTCCGCACTGCTGCTTCAGAAAGGCTGGCAGGTACGCGTACTGGACGATCTATCTTCCGGTTATGCTTGCAACCTGGACGGACTTGATGTAGACTTTCAGAAAGGTGATATCCGAGCTACAGCTACAGCTACGGATGCTTGCAGCGGCATGGATGTCGTGTTTCATTTGGCCGCCAGCGTTGGCCGGCAGCGTTCATTGGATCATCCGCAGCTTGATTCCGAAATCAACGTCATTGGTACGTTGAACATCTTGGAAGGTATGCGCATACATGGTGTGCCAAAAATCGTATATTCCTCATCAGCGGCCATATTTGGGGAACCGAGCTCGGAGATCATTGCTGAGGATCACCCACAGAACGCTGATTCACCCTATGGCGTGAGCAAACTCGCCGCCGAAAAGATGATCCTCGCCTATCAAGGGATTTATGGAATTCACGCGGTGTGCTTGCGCTATTTCAACATCTATGGCGTGAATCAGCGGTTCGATTTGTACGGCAATGTGATTCCGATTTTCGCCCAACGGCTCAAGGATGGCGATCCTATTACCATCTATGGAGATGGGTTGCAAACGCGCGATTTTGTCAACGTGCGGGATGTTGCAAGCGCCAATTATCTGGCGGCCACCAGCGACCGGAGTGGCGTTTTCAACCTCGGCAGCGGTAGCGAGATTACCATCCGGGCGTTGAGCGAATTTATGCAAAAGATCAGTGGAAGAACGGTTGAAACCATCTACGCTCCCGCTCGTCCAGCAGATGTACTCCATTGCCGCGCAGATGCCGGCAAAGCTTTGGAATGTCTCAACTTTCAGGCGTCCATCGACCTGCGTGAAGGCTTACGGGACTACTGGAGCTGGTTTTCCACACAAAAACAAACAGAGGAAAGGTGAGTTTCCATGTTTAAAAACAAAACGCTGCTTATCACAGGAGGTACTGGATCTTTTGGTAATGCCGTACTGCAACGCTTTCTCAAAGAGGAAATTGGTGAGATCCGCATTTTCAGCCGCGATGAAAAGAAACAAGATGACATGCGCAAGCGTTACGCTGATGACCGCATCAAGTTCTACATTGGTGATGTGCGCGATACAGCGAGCGTAGACAATGTGATGCATGATGTGGACTATATCTTTCATGCTGCTGCCCTCAAGCAGGTTCCATCCTGTGAATTTTTTCCAATAGAAGCGGTTAAGACCAACGTCATCGGTACAGATAACGTGCTTTCCTGCGCCATACGCTCGGGCGTGCGCAAAATCGTGTGTCTGTCCACTGACAAGGCGGCTTATCCCGTCAATGCAATGGGTATCTCCAAGGCAATGATGGAAAAAGTCTTTGTGGCAAAAGCGCAGACTGTAGATCCTGAAAAGACGCTGATCTGTGGCACTCGCTATGGCAATGTCATGTGTTCACGTGGCAGCGTGATCCCGCTGTTCATTGAGCAACTCCGCCAGGGCAAGCCACTCTCGGTGACAGAACCAAATATGACGCGATATATAATGAGTTTGGAAGAAGCGGTTGATCTCGTGCTATATGCTTTCCATAACGCTAACGCTGGTGATATCATGATACAAAAGGCGCCAGCGTGCACCATTGCGGTACTGGCACAGGCAGTAAAGGAACTTTTTCATGCTGAAGATACGCCCATACATGTCATCGGTATGCGCCATGGCGAGAAAATGTTTGAAACCTTGTTAACGACAGAGGAAATGTTGCGCGTAACGGATCAGGGCGGATTCTATCAGGTACCATGCGACAACCGAACGCTGAATTATGAAAAGTATTTCAGCAAGGGTGATTTGGGATTGAATCAGACTGACGCCTATACCTCAGACAATACCGAACGTTTGAACGTTGAGCAGGTAAAAGAAAAGCTGCTCATGCTTCCCTATATTCGGGAGCAACTCGAGCGAGCGCAGGCTAAGTAAGGATGGTGCAAGCATGAAAATACTTGTTCTTGGCGCATGCGGTATGGCTGGTCATATGATTTCTACCTACTTCGCGGAGCGTGGAAACGATGTGACAGGCTTTGATCGAATAAAAGGCACGCATTGTTCCTGTAATGTCGCGGGTGATGCGCGTGATATTGACAGCGTTGCTGAGCTCATTCGCCAGGGTGACTTCGACGCGGTTATCAACTGCATTGGCATCCTCAACCAATTTGCGGAGTATGACAAGGCGCTGGCCAGCTTCCTCAACGCATATTTCCCACACTTTCTGGCTGAAGTTACCAAGCCGTTGAACGCGCAAGTGGTGCACATGAGCACAGATTGCGTCTTTTCCGGCAAGCGCGGCTGTTACACAGAGAACGATTTCCGTGATGGAGAGTCCTTCTATGATCGCTCCAAGGCCTTGGGTGAATTGGAGGATGAGAAAAACATCACGCTGCGCAACTCCATTATTGGCCCTGACCTGAACCCCGATGGAATCGGCTTGCTGAATTGGTTCATGCAGCAGACAGGCGAGATTAACGGTTTTACCAAAGCCATTTGGACAGGGCAGACAACCTTGCAGCTTGCCAAAACAATGGAAGTCGCAATCCAGGAACATGCCTGTGGATTATATAATACAGTGCCTGATGTTTCCATCACGAAGTACGACCTGTTGAAGCTTTGCAATTACTATATGCGCAATGACGCATTGACCATTCATACATGCCATACGCTTGTGGCGGATAAATCGCTCAAGCGCACCCGTTTTGATTTTTCATACCGTGTCCCGGATTATGAAACCATGGTGCGCGAGTTGTCCGATTGGATGAGACAGCACGCAACCCTTTACCCACACTACATTCTTGGATAAGGAGCGCATATGAGCAAGCTGAAAGTCATGACCATCGTCGGAACGCGGCCGGAGATCATCCGCCTTTCTGAAATCATTAAGAAGAATGATCTCTACTTTCGTCATATTCTGGTACATACCGGACAAAACTGGGATTATACCCTTAACGAAGTATTTTTTAAAGATTTGGGGCTTCGCACACCTGACCACTACCTTGACAGCGTGGGTGCCAATCTCGGCGAAACGATCGGTAACATCATCTCGCGCTCCTATATTCTGTTGGAAAAGGAGCGCCCCGATGCACTGCTGATTCTGGGCGACACCAACTCGGCGCTATCCGCCATTGCAGCCAAGCGTCTTAAAATCCCGATTTTCCACATGGAGGCAGGCAATCGCTGCTTTGATGAAAACCTTCCCGAGGAGATCAACCGCCGTATTGTTGATCATATCAGCGATATCCATCTGCCTTATACCGAACATGCTCGTCGTTACCTATTGGCCGAGGGCGTACGCAAAGAGCATATTTATGTGACTGGTTCCCCGATGGCTGAGGTACTGATGAGGCACAAAGCGGAGATTGACCAAAGCCATGCGCTTGAGGAGCTTGGCGTTGAAAAGGGGAAGTATTTTCTAGTCTCCGCACACCGCGAAGAAAACCTTGACGATGAGAAAAAATTTTTTTCACTGATGAATGCATTGAATATCATCGCTGAAACCTATAGTATGCCCGTAATCTACTCGACGCATCCGCGCAGTCAAAACCGCATTGAAAAATACGGCTTTACCTTTCATACGAGGGTGCACAGCTTAAAACCCTTTGGCTTCTTCGATTACAACCATTTGCAGCTAAACGCATACTGCGTTTTATCCGATAGTGGCACCGTACCGGAGGAAGCCGCTGTACTTGATTTTCCAGCCATTTCGCTGCGCACGTCCACAGAACGCCCCGAGGCGTTGGATAAGGGCGGCATTGTGCTGGGCGGCGTAACGGGTGAGGACGTACTGCAAGCAGTGGAGCTCAGCCGCGCTATGTGGGAAAATGGAGAGCGCGGAGTGACCGTGCCGGATTATGTGGATGAGAACGTGTCCACAAAGGTGATTAAGCTGATTCAAAGTTATGTCAAAATCATCAATAAAATGGTTTGGCGAAAGGGCATGTAGTGTTTTTCCGACAGACAATAGAAAGTAGCTGATTATATGGAATTGTATCAGAAGATGCCTGCAAGGGAATGCGACGCTGGTGTTGATGAAAACATGGAAATCCTGAACAATGGAGAGTCAACAGAGCTTGATCAAAAGGAACAACATATTTTACGGGAACAGGATCGAAAGATATTAGAAAACATAGCTTTTGCAGAGAAAAACGTTCTATACCTTGGATGTGGCCGAGGTGAGAAAATATGTTTTGCGCTGCGGGAAGGTGCAAAAGCCTGTATTGCTGTTGACTCTTCCCAAAATGCCGTTAAGGTCGCAAGAGAGCAGGTATCCTCTAGCGGCTTTAGTAAAGAAAAGGTAGCGTTTTTCTGTGAGGACATCCTGGATTTTGTTCAAAACCATTGTATCGAGGTCAGAAGAAATTCTGCTGAAATGATTGACATTGTCATTCTTTTGGATTCTGTGGAGAATATCCCACGCAATCAACTTTCTGATTTGCTTACTAATCTACATGGGTTGCTATCACTTCATTCTATCGTGGTTATTAACACACCTTGCTATAAATATGATAACGATGTCATGGCCAATGGCCTGGATAAACGCAATCATGAAAATCTTCTAAACTCATCAAACATGAATGATTTGGCGATGGCGGGAATGCACTGTAATCTTTTTACGACGATATCCCTGCAACAATATTTCTTAAAATGTGGCTTTTTGAATATTACCGAGGCGCATTTCTATGTCAGAAATACCCATCTTGACGCAGAACGGTTAAGCAAGATATCCTATCTGCAACGCTGGAATGTAGCCAAAGAGGAAGGCTTTCCATTGCGAAATGGCTACTGTGAGGATGAGATTGAGTATCCATATAGCGATAGTCCTGAGCTTGAACGTTTCCTTTTTCATGAAGGTATTCTGGATGGTATTACTTTGCTGACTACAAAAGAGTACTGCGATTTGGCGTTCCACGATGGCAACATCGATGTGGAGGCCATCTCTGATTTTCGCCATTTTATAGAAACGAATAAACATGCGGTTATATTTGATGTCGGTGGCTTCATGGGTGCAAATTCAATGGTGTACGCCAAACTTGCTGGTTCCAAAGCAACCATTGTCGTTTTTGAACCTAATCCTTATAACCGTAATCGGATTTTACGGAACCTATCATTTAATCCTGAACTTGCCGGACAAATTATGGTGGAACCTTATGCGCTAAGCAGCGAGGATGGAACATGCGAAATGACGCTGTCTTCTAACATTGACTCTGGCTACAGCTCTACTTCACGCCTTGAAGTTGCTCATGCGAAAATCCATGAAACTTATCTGCCTGCTGGTTTTGTCAAGCACACGATACAGACTCTATCGTTGGATTCTTATATTCATAAATCACAGTTAATACCAAACATCATTAAGGTGGATATTGAGGGCGCAGAACATATGCTGTTACAAGGCGCTTCAAACACGTTACAAAAGTATAAGCCCATATTCTATATTGAATATCATTCTGAATATTGCGCAACCATGTGTTCTCAGTTGTTAAATATGCATGGATTCCAAGTCTATCCCTGCCAGGAAGAGCCGGATAATCGGTTAATTGTGAAAGCATCATTTGTACAGAAAAGCACATACGGCGCGGAGGAGCTGATGAATATTACCATACAGCAAAGTGCTCAAATCAGCATGCTTCTTCAGTCAATCAGTTCACTTACACAACACAACGACAGGCAACGAGAAGAGGTTGCCATCAGCAAGCAGACGCTTGCTGCATTGCAGCAGGAGCGCACTACATTGCAACACGAGTGCGCTACGTTACAGCAGGCGCAAAAATGCATTCAGAGCGAAAACACTCGGCTACAACAGCGATTGACCGAGATGCTGAACTCAAAATCCTGGAAAGTAACAAAGCCACTTCGTCAAATAGAAAGCATAATGAAGCAGCGCCACTGAAAAGATTATTCATAAGCATAAAGCGGGCTCCTCTGTCAGGAGCCTGCCTTTCTCGCGTTTCAGCTGTGCTGTGATCCCCACAATCTTCCGCGGTACTGTCAAGAATAATGCGCAAATAAGGATTGAGGCCAATGGTTTGAGGGTCAGCTAGCGACAGAATCAGTGTCCGGGATTGGGATTTCCAGATGCTTCATGTTCATGTACTTCTTGTTGCCCCACTACGTGCCAGCGACGTGGCGGAGCCGGGCACAAACGAGCATCAGGGCTGAATTGCCATCAGGGAAGGTACCAACTACGCGGGTTCTGCGGCGGATCTCCCGGTTGATCCGTTCTATAACGTTATTGGTACGAATACGCAGCCAGTGTTCATACGGAAAATCCATGTAAGATAGCGTTTCCTCAATGCCGTCCTCTACCTTTTTGGCTGCCTCATTTAGCTTCATCTCCCGCAAGGCCTGGATGACCTGTTTGGCCTTTTCCCGGGCGGCGGCCCTGTTCTCCTGGGCGTGAATGGCCTTGAACATCTTGGCTCCCAGCTTCATTTTACTGCGAGGTGTGGCTGAAAACACATTGCGGTAAAAGTGAACGGTACAACGCTGGTATTTGGCTTCCGGGAACACCTCTGCGGCTGCTTCCAGCATCCCGAGGCACTTGTCGCCCACAGTCAGCCGGACACCATCTAGCCCGCGTCCCTTGAGCCACTGCAAAAAGCCCAACCAGCTCGCCTTATCCTCTTTCGTCCCCTCGGCAGCTCCAATCACCTCACGGTAGCCATCCTCATTGACGCCTAACGCTACAAGGATGCTTACGTTCTCAAACTCCCCGCCCCAGTTGCGCCGTAGGTAGATACCGTCCACATAGACATAAGGGTATCTACCGCCCCGCAAGGGACGATTCCGCCATTCCTCAATGTTGACATAGGCCTTTTTGTTCAACTCGCTGATCGTGGCTGGAGATACCTTCGTACCCCACAGGGCCTGGGTGATGTCTTCCACACGGCGTACCGATACCCCGGCCAGATACATCTCGATTAAAGCCTCTTCCACACTGCTTTCCCGCCGCCGATACCGCTCAATGATAGCTGTTTCAAATGGCACACCTTTCAGGCGTGGCATCTTCAGCGTCACTTCGCCGCTGGTGGTGGTCAGATTGCGGGTGTAGTGGCCGTTGCGATATCCCTGCCGGGCTTCGGTGCGCTCATACCTAGCTGCCCTGGTCAATTCCCGCGCTTCTTTTTCCAGCAGGTCATTTAGCGTTTCTTTCACGCTCCCGCGTACTAACTCTTTTAATTCATCCTTGATTGCGCCTTCGTTTAGCTGTATGATTCTCTTGGACATATTGGCGCCTCCTTTGGTTGATGAGTTCTCAGCAAACCCATTTTACCATTTAGGCCCCAATGTGTCTTTTCAATTTGCGCATCTTATTGTACGTTATCTCTTCCGCAGCCTCACTTGATATGAAACCAATACAGCACACGGTTGCTTTGGGCAATCGTTTCCCTCTTAACGAGTTTAAACGGTTCACAAAAAGCTCTTTCAAAATCTTCTTGCGTATATTGAGTAAAAATATCATCTCTCGTGGCCAGCAAAATTTGAACTTGCGAATCGCTCTTGGGCACAAACTCAATAATGAGATCATTCGTAAATGACGCGAGCCATGCGGCAATCTTGGGGAGCGGGAGGTTGTTGGAGATTGCCAGGTGATGGATAACTGCCAACGCAAGCACACAGTCAGGGTGTTGACGCGCGGATAGACAAAGACGTTCCGAATTTGCAAATCCAATAGATGGACTGGGGTTCGTCAGGTCAAATACAAGCGGTAACATGTCAAGTTTATGTTTCTTAACCGCATTGTAATTGCGCATGACAGCCGTTGGATCAATGTCCAACGCCACAACGCTGGCGCCAATTTCCAGACCAAGACGTGAGTACGTTCCATCGTTTGCCCCTAAATCCCATAACGTCTTGGGTACAATTTCCGCAAGGTATGCCTTAACCAAAGCATGTTTATCTTGAGCTCCTTGCGCCGAATAGTTGGTATGAGCATAATAATCACCCCACTCGGTTTGCATGTTCTTCAACGCCAATGCTTCTACGCCGCGAATCATGCTTTCAATCAACGCAATCTGATGACTCTTGGGCAACCTGAGCGTATAGCCGGCAACGTCCCCTTTGCCGTCTTGAGCGTGTTTAAGCGTCGCTTTGGCATGCCAAGCGATATGCTGTTTAGCAAAGAGGCCTCCTTTCCCCTTAAGAAGACGCATGACCATATCCAACGGAACTCCATCAATATATAAACGCAACAGTGAAATCAGACGTATATCCACATGGCGCATAAGGAGCAACGGGGCCAAAAAATGACGGCAAAACTGTCCATAGGCAATCCACGGCTTATTCTCCTGATAAAAGTCAAAGGAGAGTGTATCAATCAATACCGGTTGGCCATTCAAAAACTGAATATTGTATGCGCTTGCATCTTTGAGCATAAAACCGTTCTCCAGCGCCAGACGATGCAGCCGCAAAGTCAAAAGCGCCGCATCCTTGAGCTGCGCAAACGTCCACTCGTAAGGATAGGAGATGAACGGAACTTTTTGCGGGCGCAAAATACAGTATGCATCAGAACAAACTGGATCAATGCCCTCCACCCGCTGATGATTGATAAGCATTCCAGTATTCATAAGCTTATCATAAAATGAAGTCGAGACCAACGCATCAAACTGTTTCTGATAGATCCGGTTTACCTGTCGATAAAGCACACCGTCCAAGCGAAATACCACGCCGGACGGGTCACGAAAGGAGCTGCTTTCTACCTCAACGCTCACTCTTTTACGCCTTCCTTACTATCGGGTTGCGTAGACGACAGCGCTGCTTCAGCCGTATCTTGCGCCACCTCTTCAATAGGCAGACCTCGCCTACGGTAAAACCAATTCTTTACTTCTTTTTTGACAATAAACCAAATTCCACCGATTACTGCAATGCCTGCCACTAATAACTGAACAATCATACTGCCAAAGCCGGGGTCAAGATACATATTTATCACTCCAATCAAAAAGTTACAAAAACAGAATTACTTATCCTAGCAACGATAGCACAAGTTAAATTCAAAGTCAAACGAAATACTTCTTCACCATTCCAAGTGCTGAACTTAGTTGATTCAGGTAAGCATACTCTGCTCAGTGTGTACGGATATAAACAGGAGATTCTACTGCTGGCAACTCGATACTCAACGCTTGTGAGAGGATGGCACGCATAGTATTGACGCCGGACAGACCCTCAATTTGATCGAAAGTCTCTCCGCGATAATATACGGCGTTCAGGATAGGCAGGTATTCTTTTGAAAACGGGCCTTCTGTTTCTAAATCAATCCGCGCGCCGTGATCGGATTGCAGTATGATAACACTGTCTGGGTCTATCGCCAAAAGGTTATCAATAACGCGCATGACCTGGTTGGTCGCATAGCGCAGATTGTCTACGTAGGCGTTTTTACCATTCCAACCCTGATAGGTTATATCCATGGATTTGAATTCACCTTCTGGCGTAAAAATAAAAGGGAGATGTGGGCACATGATATGAGCATACAAAAAAATGTTTTCTCGAGGGTCGAAACGATACGTGGCAAGCGTATCAAACGTACTGGAAATGAGCTTGGCATTTCTAACTGTATTCTGCCATGCGATATCCTGACTCTTATGGTAGGCGTTAGTCGCGCCGTCTTGCGTCATTTTCCAGAACAATTCATGTGAAAACTCATAGAAGATTGAGCTATTCCAGAGAATTACCCAATAATCTATGTCGTTTTGCGAGAGCGTAAGAGGAACTAATGTAGTGGCTTCCTGCGGAATGGAAATATTAATGATCTCATCTGCGTTAACTTTACCCCAACCCTGCAAGGTATCTGCGTTGTCAATCGCATAGGTTCTGTAATGATTACTCCGCAGAAGGTCAAATAGATAGGCGTGATTGCGGTAAGATTTTTTATTCTGGTAAAGGCTGGTACGCATATCCGATTCGCTACGTTTATTTTCATCAAATGAATAGTATGGCAAATCGTCCGCAAAAGCGACATAGTCAAGAGCAAGCAAATTACTGGAAAGAATCTCTGTGTAAGCGATCTCGTTTTCGCTTGTTTGGGAGACATAAAAGTTATTGGAGAGCAAATACTCAAAAAATGCCGAGTTGTCGTAGCCAAACTGCTTTTTTACCATATTGAAACCAGCATACTCATCCAACAAAATAAAATAAATATTGGGGCGCTGGTCATCTGCCAAACTCTCATTAGTAGGTCCTACCTTGCTCATAACCGGCTGGTCGGGCACATATTGAAAAACGGTAGCGGGGAGTTTAGAAATGACAGTGAATCCAAGGAAGGCATATACAGACACAGTGAGAAAAATCGTAAGCTTTTTGCGTATTGGTACACTCATGACAAATACACGCCTTCTAAGACATACGGAGATGGCAATCAAGAGCATAGTAAATATGATGAATACAGCCAAAAAAAAGCGCTGGGGAAGGACGGAATTTATCTTCTCCTTAATATGAATATAAAATACAATGATACTGTGCAAAAGCAGAGAGAAAATCGTGGCAATTAATATTCGCTTAGAGAGCACATAAAAGATAAAATACACAACCAGCGTTAATACAAAATAAGCAACCAATGTAAGCAAAAGTGGTAAAAATGTCAACTTATCAACATTGTTCATGAAGAGGGCTATTGGACGGTAAACAGACATACCAAATGTTATCAACAGACCGAGCAGCACAAAGATGAAGAAAGTTTGCCTTTGGGGATGGTTTTTTTGCATAGAGAGCCTCCGTTATCTTTTTGGCAAAACGCTATTTATCATAGATTTTCTAAGACAATCCCTTGTTTTGTGATAGCACAGAATAATGACCGCGCTTGCGATATAACAAAGGAATGCCAACATAGGAATTGACAGCTTTGGATCCCATTGATCCCAACGAAATCCGAGCGTCATACTAAATACTTTGACATATTCGTTTTGTAATAAATCCATAAGAAGCGGATGAATGAGATAAATCCCGAGGGTAAGTGCATTCCATTTGGAAAAAAAAACGAGGCTTTGGGGTTGTGGCTGCTTTAGTGGCATCAATAGAAAGCCCGCCATAAGGCTAATGGAAGCAATACAAATGAGTATTGAATTATAGGCAAGATATCGTTCGTCAAGATGGCTAACCAAAATGGAACATTGATTGGTTAACCATGCAGTTGTTATGCTTGCTACCAAATAGATGAAAAACAATCCAACGCTAATAGCCATGCACTTACGCTGCGTCAGCGATGGACTCCCTTTCCATTTTTCCACCCATTCTACGCAACAAGCGCCTATTGCCGCATAAACACAACCTTGGCTGATTGGCTGAATAAACGGGCTAAACCTGCTAAGCACAAGCAACCCCAAGCACAACACAGATCGTTTGATCAGCGAGATACGTCCCCAAACCATTTGGATCAGGGGCATCATCAGATACACGCCAATCATCTGATACATGAATGCAAGATGATAATAGACAGGCGTGGCTGTTGCGCTTCGCATAATATCCAAAAAACGACCGCCCAAAGTCATCACGCGGTATAGTGAAATAACGAGCGTAGCAAAAAAAAGCGGGAAAACAATTCTTCGCAGTAACCGCTTATATGTTTTTGAAACCCCTCCATTTTGGGAAAGGAAATCGCACCCGTAACCATATAAAAAACAGGCACGGCAATCCGTCCCAATGAATTATACAAAACGGGTGTTTTGGCTGCGTACGTATCGTAACAACCATACGCCGCAGCATGAAGCAGCACAACCATAATGCTCATGCCTATACGTAATATATCGAATTTCCAATTTCGTATCCGTTCGGTCATCTGTGCCACACCTCTACCATGCATTGAATATCCTGCATATATTATAGCAAAAGCATGTTGTGAAGTCAATGATTGCAGTTAAAGGCAAAGCTATGGTGGCATCGGTATATTTAAACTTTTATTATTAACATATTCTCTGTCTATAATCTTAATGGCCTCCCAGTTTGTAAAAGTAAGGTATGTTTTCGCCGTAATAAAGGATTTCCCGAATTTTTTGCGAATATAACGTATGGGAAGGCTTTATGTGTTAAAATGGCTGCTGCACTTTAAACGTGCAAACAATAAACTTTCATATGAGGTGAAAGGCAAATGCCCCCTAAGTTTACCGTTGTTACTCCCACTTACAACCGGGCCGATTTGATTCGTAGAACTATCGAAAGTGTTTTGAAACAAACGGAGACTGACTTTGAATACCTAATTATTGACGACGGATCGACCGACCAAACGAGAGAAGTTGTCGAGCCTTATCTGCAAGATTTCCGTATACGCTATATTTATCAGGAGAACCAAGGTGAGCCCGCTACTGTGAATCGCGGCTGGAAATTGGCCAAAGGTGAGTACTTTCTTCAGGTCAATTCGGACGACCCCGTAGCCCCTGAGCTTTTACAAGAAATGGGTGGTGCTCTTGATGCAAATCCAGAAGCTTTATTGGCATACTGTGATTTTCAATTTATTGACTTAGAAGATCATCCTTTTAAGGACATTTATAATCCGGATTGGAATTTTCTTGCTTTGCTTCGCCAGTTCAGTTGCGTCGCGGCATCGCCTTGTACAACATTCAGGCGTAGTAAGTTATCTTGCTGGGAGAACTTACGTCGAATTAATTTTCGCCACATTAATGACCTTGAAATGTATTGGGACATGGCTTTAGAAGGTGATTTTCTTCACGTTCCTAAAATATTGGCGTATTGGCGTGTACATGATGGACAAATTTCACATTCACGCTATTTGGCGATACCAGAGATCGAAAGCTGGTTTGAATACTATTTTTCCAAGCCCGAATTACCCCAAGCAGTACGAGATTGTCGTTCCGATTGTTTAACAAGTATCTGTAAATATTTTTCAGCTCTTTTAAATGCGAGTGTTTTGCCTGCGGATCAAATACGAAAAGAGCTGTATCGACTTTACAAAATCCACCTTGCCGATGGTGCAAGTTATATCAATCTTCAGGTGGGTGATAATGACCTTATAGGCAATAAATTTAATGGTCACGATTTGCATCTACTTTTGCAGAAAGCAAACATTCGTTCTTATCATTATGTGGTTCGCAAGTTATCAAATGATGAGACAACCTATTGTTTACATACGGATGCTAAGCATGATTTTTCAAAACAAATATTATTTGGAAAAGAATTTTTATTATCGGATATTGTTCATCTTCACTTAATCCATAACACTAATTTTGAAATTACCAATTTACCTTTGCTTACCCGACTTAAACCCATTGTTCTAACTCTGCATGATCCCTTCTTTTTTAGTGGACACTGTATCTATAGTGGCAGATGTGAAAAATACAAAACTTTCTGCGCTGATTGCGAATATTTGCAAACCCCATTTTCACTTGATTATGATCTCACTCCATACTATTTCATGAAGAAAGCCATTGCAATCCAGAATTCCAATCTTTCCATCATTGTCGCTTCTCAATGGATGGAGAACAAAGCGAAAGAGTCTCCTATTTTTGCCGGAAAAAAGATCTATCATTTACCTTTCGGTATCGATCAATCTCTCTTTCGTCCCCGCGGGATTGCCGATGCAAAGAAAGAACTGGGTATTCCTGAAACTTCCCTCACTCTCATGTTTCGCGCCGATCAAAGCCAGTTCAAGGGACTGGAGGTGATTCGTAATGCGCTCGGACAAATTGCCTCTAAAGATAAAATTACACTGCTGACAGTTGGCCAAAAGAATATGTTGAACGAGTTCCAAGAAAAATATCGCATCCTTGAGTTTGGCTGGCTGACGGATGACAAGGAACTAACGAGGCTTTATCAGGCTTGTGATATCTTTCTGATGCCTTCCCGACAGGAGGCTTTCGGAATGATGGCAATTGAGGCCATGAGCTGCGCCAAACCTGTGCTGGTTTTACCTGACACTTCTCTCCCCTCGGTGGTTTACTCGCCAGAATGTGGACTGGCAGTCGAGGAAACGGTTTATGCGGAAACACTTCAATTTTGGATCGATCATCCGGAAGAACGTCTTGCGCGAGGGGAAAAATCGCTAATATATGCTCGAGAACACTATTCTTTGGAGCGATATATCGAGAAATTGCTTCACATTTATGACGATATTATGGTTCATTTTACACCCGACCCGAACGCAGATATTGTTTTGTCTCAATTGCTTTATAATGCCTTGAATGCTCCCTCCTGCCCACCTTCGAGGCAAGAAGTATCTCATTCGCTCTCTTATTCACACTCTTGGAATTTCACAAAGCCGCTTCGTGCGTTCCAGCATGCGCGACGTATGAAGGACGCAAGTATACACGCGCGAATCATCTACTACAGCAAATATTTGAAAAACAGCGAATGGGATGTACGCGATGACGTTGTTATTAAAAATAGTTTATGCTGGAAGGTTACAAAGCCACTTCGCCATGTCGGTATGCTCTTCCGTAGAATCAAGGGGTGTTTTCTTCGCAAATAATAATCGGCAAGAATTAATTGTCCTTGGGTTTTCAAATGCCAGACGGTTGATGAAAACTTTCTTTGTAAGCATAAGAGATAATAAGTTGCAGAAAAAGGGATATAGACACGATTTACAGCCCCTTTCGGAATGAAGTTGCGACACCTCATACTGAAAGAGGACAGTAAATCACTTCGGAAAATTGTGCATCCAAACGGGGAAGGCCTGAGCATACAGGCTTTGATATGGCTTTTCACATTGAACTGATAAAATACAGGATCAAAATACCTTCTTTAATTATATTAGCCTTGGCGATTCTTCGCCAAGGCTACCTTGTTTTGTTTCCTCCCTCTTCAGTGGCGACAGAGACGTGAACCCTGTTTCGCGTCTCTTGTTCGCAAATTTAGTTCATTGCTCCAACATCGCCCTTTTCTGATACCCTAATCAGACGGTCTGCTGCAATCGCAGCAGACCGTCTCAACATTTCTTAGGAGGGAACGGCCCAGCCATCCGCCCATTCAATTCCATTGAAAATCACATATTGAACCGAAGTAATCTGATCCGCATTTGCCACGTTGAATACATGCTCGTTCAGATTGCCAGCGCCATTCCACTCCCACGCACTCACGCAATTTTCACCCACGTAGAGCTTGAAGCGCGCGGTGGAAATGTTATAGTTTGAAGTATATGTTGCCCGGCAAGCTATGCTGGAACCGCTTTTGGCGGCAGTTACGCTATCCACAGACAGCGAAGAACTACCCACCGTAAACTCGGTCCAGCCATCTGTCCAAGTGACGCCGTCGAAGGCGACAAATTGCACCAAGTACTTGCCCTGAGACAATGCCAAGTTTTTAAGTGTGGCAGTCTTATTCGAAGCATTGAAACGCCTGAGCTCAGTTGACTGGCCAGTGGTTGGATCGACCAAATACAGCACGAAAACCTCAGACCTCAGCGGCGTCGACTGATTAGCCGTCGCAGTACAAATCAATGTGTTGTTGTTGTAGCTGGCTGATGCCTTTACCTCAAGCACAGGGGTGTCATCCTGGAAACCTGTAATTGTAACACTCCCCCACTTTTCAACCCACACTTTCCCATCGGAAACGACAGCTTGCACATTGTACGTACCGTTGCTATTCACGTAAAATTTCGTTGTTTTTGTAGAAACCGAGCGGAAACTATCAATCAATTCGCTCTTGGAGTTGTAAAGGTTGAACCAACTGGCCGTTAAAGCACCGCCATACTGCGTTGTCGTTGTACAAGTTAATATGCCTGTTGCATCGTCAGACTTTATGTTCAGGTCAGCAATTTGCACTGGATAGTGCTGGGGAGAAAGTGTCACATTGACATTTGCCCATTTGTCCACATATCGCTTGCCATCATCAGATGCTACATACTGAATTGTATATGGGCCATTGGCATAGACGTTAAAAGTAGCACTTTGGTTTAGATTGATAACTCGTCCGATATATACGCCGCCACTATAAAGGTTAAACCAAGAGTCTATTACCTTGCCACCACCGCTCGTTGCAGCCGAACAGGAAATGGCACCAGCGTCATTCGACGTCGCTGTTAAGCTTGTGATCTCCAATGTATTAGATGCTGAAGATACAGTAAAGCTCGCCCAGTTATCAGCCCAAGTCTTTCCATCATACCCGACGAACTGCATAAGATAGCTATCGTTGGTCGCAATCTTAAAGCTGTGCTGCAACGCAGTGGTGGCATAGGAAGCAATCACTTCCGTCTTGCTGTTATATATTTTGTATATACCATATTGCAATGGATAGCCATCTTGAATTGTAATACGACCAACCACATTGCCACTATTATCAACGCTTGTCGTGAGCGATGCGATCTTCAACGGCAACGGCACAGTCGCATTACAAGTCGTCCACCCATCAACCCACACATAACCGTCTGTGATGGTATATTGGACTGAATACAAGCCACTCACCGGCGCATTGAACGTATACTCCAAGGCATTTTTACTATACCAACGATCAACAACCACGCCGTTTCTATATAGCGAGAAAATACACTCAGTTACTGGGTTTATTCCGCTCACAGTCGCTTTGCATTTTATTTGCCCAGCCGCATTAGATGTTGCTAAAAGCGTCTCCACTTTCAGAGGTTTGACACTTACCACGACCTGTGTGGACCAGCCCTCCGCCCAAGTCAGTCCATTTGTACACACATACTGGATTATATAGCTTCCCGCCCGATTTAATGTAAAGGCCATATTGGAAGTGGTTTTACTCTCTCTAGTCGTCACCAATATAGACTTACCACCTTCAACCAGATAGACGTTATAACGATGTAAAGTTATGGCGCCGGGGCCGCCATTTGCCACTGCCGATACGTTTAAAACATTCTGGTTTTCACCGCTTCCGCTGACCGTAGCCGTGACACTGCTGACCGTCAAAACAGAATTGGCACGCACAGAATACAATCCAGTTTCGGTGACTTTATCTGCGCACAGATAGTAATAGCCGGCCTGAAGCGTTAAGCTCTTCAATTCATACTCATACGGGTTGCCATAAGAACCGCCGCCCTGACCGCCAAAATCAGAACCAGCAACTTTTTTGCCTCCCTGATCGCAAATATACAAGTTAATTTCGGAAAGCTGAGCCTTCACGCTGGCGCTGATACTTGTCGCGGAGGGAAGATAAAAGTAGTAATAATCTCGCAGGTCGGACTCACTTAGCAGACTGTCTACATAGACGCCACTATTCAGCACTACCGTACTTCCGCTGCTATATGCCTGGCTGGGCGTACTGTTAGGCTCCCTTTCCGTGAGCGTGACCGTAGCAATATCCGCTTGCAGACGATATCGGCCGAAAGCCGTCTTGTTGTGCACCGTAATATAATAGGTACCCGCGTCAAACCAGCCGGAACGATGCATCGTAATTCCGCCATTTTCGCTAGCAGCACCTACATTTATGGTCATGCTTGCAATCTCATTGCCAGTACTGGTATCGTCGCCGTAGATGAACACTTCCAGTTCACCTGGTATCATGTTGGTTGCACTCAACGTCAACTTACCGGCGCTAGACAGGCTCAGACGATAATAGTCGTCTCTTCTTTTGTTCAAATCTTGCGCAGAATAGATTCCTGTACTGGCAGAGCCGCTGTTCAATGCCAAGTCCGCCGCATTATTCTGCGTGTTGTTTTTCGTGCCGAGTTCGCCGGCTAAGCTCACTATCGGTGTAACGCCCACGCTATATCCCGAGGCATCGCCCGCATCGCTCTTGCTGAGCGTGATATCATAATCTCCCGCTTCAACAAACATGGAAAAGTTCGTGGTTCCACTGGGTACCAAGGACCCGCTCCAAAGCTCGCTGCTATCGCTTGCATCCGCCACCATCAGCGTCAGGTTGCCGGAGGCGTTGCCGCTGCTTTTGAAAGTGATCGTTAACAATCCTGCGGTAGCCATGGTAAAGCTGGCATATTTGTCGCTTCCACTTCCCGCATATGCGGGCAGGCTTAGAGTTGTAGTAGTACCCGCTGTAAGGGGAACCGCCCCGGGTAACGCGAACAACATGGCGGACATAAGCGCAGGCTCAACTGCCGCATATTGAACAGCGGTTGGATTTGCTTTATACGCTGCTGTCTCATCAGCAGATAGGGGACGAACATCCCCGGCTGAAACATACCCGGCCAGGCTGCCGTCCACGAGAACGGCGCTGATTTCGAGCGTATTGGCTGCACGGCTCTTTGCTTCCACAACACCACCGACATCAATTTCTCCAAGACTGACCGTGAGCTCGCTATCCTCATAGAGCATGGTCGCGGCAATGGTGATGGCTAAGCCCTGGGTAAAATCGGGGCTAAAGCTCGCTGCACGGGTCGTATCAATTTGGAGTTCCTTTTCCGCTTTCTCTTCAACTGGTGTGGCCTCCTGTTCGGCAACCTTGGGAGCGTATTGTACGGGCACCGGATTTGCTTCATATGCTGCCGCCTCCTTATCGGACAACGGGCGCACATCAGTAGCGGAAACAAATCCGACAATGCTGTCATCTATGGTTTTAACCCTGACTTCAAGAGTGTTGCCATCGCGGCTTTTCACATCTATAACACCATTAGCCTCCATGATGCCCAAAACGACCGAAAGATCATTATTCTCAAACAAGGTGGTTGAACCAATGGTTTCAGCTAATCCTGCTGTAAACTGAGGGCTGTGGCTCGCTGCACGGGTTGTATCTATTGTGGGTTCCTCTTTGGAAGGCTCCTCTGACGGCATCTCTGCAGGCGCTTCCGTTGGAATTTCTTCCGCAGGCGCTTCCGTTGGAACCTCCTCTACAGGCACTTCCGTTGGAATTTCTTCCACGGGCGCTTCCATGGAAGCTTCTACCATTGCTTCCTCAGTCGCCAATACCGTTAACGTTGTGGTCATGATCAGGCACAACACCAACATCAGGGCAACGCCTTTTTTCCATACATTCTTCATGCTTCCTCGCCCTCCACTTAACTCTCGATTTCAAGCTGTGCAAGCGTGCACAACAATAAACTAATTTAGTATAACACATTTTTCCGGTTGAAACAATGTCTTTCCATCAGCCCCCCCCTTGCCATAGGGCAAACTCCCTCTAAATCACAAATTGTTGCGATATTGTTACATTTATTGCTTTGCTGCACGTGCATGCATCAAAAAATAAAAATCAAACAACGGGACAAGGCATCATCGCCCTATCCCGCTGCAAATCAATCGAAACCTGACTACTATTCAGCAGTGGTAATGGATGTAATGATGCGTTGCGCAATTTCATCCACCCGTTCCATTTCACTCCCATCCAAAACGGAGAAGTTTAACATCAACTGCTTCTCTTCATTTACTTGAACAGCATAACATCGCATACTATCTATCGTATAGGCAACATAAGGAATCGTCTCCGTCTGCTTATCGATGATATTTTCGGCATTGCTCAATAATGCAATTGTATCCACAACGTCGGTAAGCAATGCATTCTCATGCAAAAACACCTGCAGCATAATGGTTCCTTCCGGATTGGTTGCATTGTGAACCATACCAAGCTCTGCCGCCTGCTTGCCAATTTCAATCGATATCCAGTTTTCGGGAAGCTCATAATGCAAATCGCTCTGGTTCTTCTCAAGTTCCGTAGAATCTGCCATCCCCTCGGCAGCCGCCGCACCAAACACCAATATCAGGCACACCACTACAGCAAAAACAATATTCTTTTTCATATGCCCCACCTCCTTAATATCCGCTTCATTATATATAATGACCTATCAAAAGTCAACCTGCGCTACGCCATACCCCAGGGCAGAATCATTTATAGTGTTTTCATCACCAAAAGCCCGTGAGAGCTGTTTTAAGAGGGAGAACAGCAGTAAGTGAAACGAAAAACAGTCTCAAAGGCCTGTGGAGAAAATTTGAGGTTAAATGACGCCGCTCTGCGCCATACCCAGGGTGGCGTCATTTAACTCAACCGCAAAACCTGTTCAAGGAAAACACGCTTGAATGGATTCTTTCTTCGATGTTGCTGTACATTTCATACAAAATTATCGTTAATCTGGTTTCTGTGTGGGAAATCTCTGTGGGAAATCTGTTCTATCCGCCTGCTGACCATAAGCCAGACGCTGCGGACATGCTTCTTTCAAATTATCAAAGATGTCCGGAAAAGGATAGGGCTTTATTTTTAAGAATGACCACGCACTTAGCGAACGAACTGAATAATCACCTATAACCGCCTACGCATAAAATCATAGAGAAGAAGTGGGACTTCTGATAAATATGTGCTGATTGAAGAGCTTTATGCCCGGTATTATGACAAACTGATGTTGCATTGTGCCGCTACGGCCGGCTTTCAGCTTTGACACGCAGCGATTTTCTTCTCACGATTAAATTTAGGGTAAAAGTCTGAGCCAAGATCCACAAAAGGAACCCCGTCACGGAGTACATGGTAAATCGCACTTAGCGTGGAATGAGCCACAAGGTAGTAAAAAAGTTCATCTTCATGTAGATGATTTTTAACCGCGTTTTGTTACAGATTTCAGATTTTTCTCTCATTATTTTTTCGCAGATATTCGCATCTTCGCTCAATCCTGGCGGTTCATGGGAATCTATAAATATTCCTCGAAAAATTCTTTTGAGAGATGTATTTTTGATATTTTGTAGCCCTATACAGGTGAAAGGGGGGTGTCGCTATGGAAGACTACCATAACCAGATGATTACGAAAATAAGGACTGCTATCGAGAGGGAAATATTGACTTTTTCGAGACTCGATAGGATATTGAGAGATATTATATACAAAGAGCTTAGCAAAACAAATGAACCCGCTGATTTAGCATTGGTTGAATCGGCCCAAGCTTTTCTCATCGAGTTGTATGGCGGTTATGAAAATGTCAGTGATGAAATGATGCGTAGCAACCTTGAGGGTGTGCGTAGAAAGCTCAACAGAAGAATCCATCGGGTGAAGGAGTCCTCATAAATTCTTCATTCATTGCTTGTATAGCTCTCTATGATGTTGACCATGTGGTACTATTCCTTATAATTACTTTGATTTCCTCAGCCAGGATCATCGCCTTATTACTTCAGTGCCTTCAAATACTCGCATTTCATTCCCATACTCAAAGACCAACCGTACTTCTTTTGAATTAACTGCAACCATCGGCACCTCCGCTGTTACAATAAAGCGTGTTCGCGCCTGCGGCAATAGTTGAGTATCAAACACGCTTCCTTGATCCCGCTCGCAGAAAAAGGTGCAGCCATACGGATAATCATCCAGGTAAATTGTCCCCCTAAGCTGCCATCCCAGTTCAAGCACAATCTTTGCGTCGTTTCTTATCTCACCTTCAAAGACCGCCAAAACATTGTCTGAATTACCCGCCGAATATCCATAGTCATCATCTATATCTGGTTTGGACGGTTTCATCGTATAAGCGTACCAATACCGATCAAAAATCAACGATATACCACCCTGCTGCAAGAGCTCCCGTTTGGATGCCGGAGAGTCTGCCGACCCGCCCACTATGCCAGTCAAACATTCCATCAGCTTTCCATCCGCGCTGCCCGTTTGCAGCAAACCGTAGTGCTTTTGTGCGAGGATAACTGCCTCGCGCACACTTCCCCCATAGTCGCCATTAACAGAGCCAGCGAAGTACCGCTTGTCTATCAGCAGCTTTTGCAGTTCTCTTACCTTGGTACCCAAATCGCCAAGGGAAAGCATCTCAAAACCCTTTTCTGTGGATAAGGATATTACATCAACCCGCGGCAAAAATCCATGGACCGCATTCCATGCCGCTCCATTCAAATCCCACAGCTGATAACCCCTCATGGTAGCAGGGTCAGTCAGAGTAAGGCATTCAAATGACATGCTCTCCACTTTTTGGCGAAGATCCGTTCCAGCATAACCGCGGCTTACTGTCGTTGTCCGGACCCGTTTAACTCCGTGGAGAAGAATGCTATACTCATCCGCATCAGAAAGAAGCGCCAGCAGCTCCATTCCTTTTTCATCAAGCGGGGCCCACAACCGTTCTGCATTGCGGCCGCCGATTGTCACCTTTTCTGTCTTCGCTCTTAGGTCATATCTCCAGTTCCCGGCACGAATCGAAATTGCCTCCGCATTCACTTCACTTGTTCCAAAATAGTACAATTCGAGTATTGGTTGTAGTAGATTGGTATGCGCATTTCCCATCCATTTGAGCTGCATCAGAATCGCGTCTCCGATGGTATTCTTCTTTGCCAAACCCAGTATTGCTTCCATTGGATCTGCGCCCGCACTCCATTCACCCGTTTCCTCATTCATGGTGAAACTGAGCATGCCTTCAAATATCGAATGATTCATCGGCCCTGCTGCCAGTGGTACCGCAATGATTTCCGGGTCCTCCCGCATTTGTTGTGCGTTTGCCAAAACACTGACGCAGCATAATCCGCAAATGATTGAGAGCGCGATCCATCTTTTCAGCATGGGGGTTCCCTCCTCTGATGTCATAGAATAACAGGACACTCAATATCCCTTGCGTTGCAACACGCAGACAGACAGATAGATCAAAACTGTTGAGCGGATTGTGCGCGGCACGGATAAAGCGGCTAACCCGGGCGCTGATATCGCCTGCTACCATTCGCCAATGGGAAAACTCCGACCACCGCGAGGGCAATAGCCATCTTGGGGGCGTGAGCGGAACCCGCATCACAAGTGCCATGGCCCCTACTCCCAGGGCAATCATAAGCCCGCACACAGGTATGCGCATTGCTTTGTAGGGGCGGAATGTTCGCCACTGGTAACCGATGAACAAACACACAAGCATCCAGCCGGGTAGAAACGCAACCGCTGTGGAGATGCCATAGAGCAGTGGCGCATCCAACACCTCAGTTGGTGCGTTCACTCCCATCATAGAGATGAAATCAACAGCCTTTTGATACTGCGCGCCAAAATCCTGCCCCGGAAACTGCACCGCCATTTGATTGAACTGTTCCTCAGACACACCATTCCAGGGAATGATGACATCTGCCACGCCCGCTGGATAAACACCGCTCACGGCGTATTCTCTGCCGCTGATGATTACCAACAATCCCACCACATTGGCGGAACTCCATTTGCTGATTGCAAATTGCTCGCTGACCGCACATACTTCGGCGCTGCCCCTGCGCATTAAATCACCCGTTAGTAATAACGGTTCCCCAATATAGATGGCAACCGTCTTTCCATTGATAACTTTTGTACTCCAAGCTGAAGCCCGTATCGGTTTATTCGCTTGGGTAAGGGCGCTTTTCAATGCTTCCGGTTTGATCTCCTCAGCAATCCATCTGAGCTGGATAGCCGGAAGCGTTCTCACGCCTGTCAGCGCCCCTAACCATAGTGTCATTGCCAATAGCATGAAAACTAGTTTTCTCATCATGGCATCACTTGACGAACCCGGCTGCCGGATTCAACAGCCTTGTCCCAGCCTGTTATCACCTGATCCCCATCCACCAGCGCCCCGCTTACCGCGGCGCGCTTTCCATCCTGATCCTGAACGGATACCGATGTGCGCTCAGCAACCAGCGTATTGCCCAGCACACTTTTTTTCTCCCGCAGAACCAACACGTAGTCTCCGGCTGAATCACTGCGTAAAGCTGATACTGGGACCACACATCTATAACTATCCGTTGTTTGTCGAAAGCGGATCGTACAAAGCATACTCAGCGCAAAGCCTTCCTTTGGTATTTGAAGAATCACTTCTACCTGCTCTTTATCACCCGTATCCAATATTGAATCAACTTTCACACGCCTGGGTTCCCATTTTCCAGGGAGCGTCACATCCGCTGTGTCACCTGCCGCTACAAACACGGCCTCCTCCCGCGTGATTTTACAACGCAAAACAAATCCGCTATCTACCGTGGCCAGACTTAGGAGCGCATCTGAACCCGTCTCCTTCCCTGCCTGAATATTTACTTCCGAAACCACAGCCTCCATGGGGCAGTAAAGTTGTGCGCCATTGGAGCGAAGAAGCAGAAGTTTGGTTACCTTATTGCGGGCCTGCTCAATGTTCAAATCGGCAGCCTTCAGTTTGAGCGCATGTGCCTTGATTTCCTTATCCTCATTAGAATCCGGTTCTTCCAGCGCAAGCTGAGCCCGTTCGTTACCATACTGATCCAGTTCAAGTTGAGCATCGCTAACCATATCAGCTATGGATTGCATATCAAATTCCACGAGTACATCACCGGGTTTTACCCTTGCGCCACTTTGAACATAGACCTTTGACACGCGCAAGCCTGATTGCGCCCACACCATCTGTACGTCGGCAGCTTCTATGATCCCCTCAGCAACCGCTTCATGACTGAGCGCCCCCCGCATGGCCAGAGTTGCTTCAACATTAGCAATCAGGAGCGATTCTCCAGCGCGGGAAATCATAGTCAACAACGCCATAAGCGCAAAGAAAATCAGCAATCCTTTGAGGGCAATTCTGCTTTTCATAGCTTACTCCTTCACCCCACCAGCGCGTATCCCTGCTTCCAAATAGGGCTTTCCCCAAAGGAAAATCAAAACGACCGGCAGCATGGTAATCAGGGATGCGGCAAAAGCTGAACCAGCATCTTCCGTAGCAATATTGGACAGAAATAGGGAGACTGGCCATTGGCTGGAATCTTTTATGAACGTCAGGGGTTGCTCCAACGCGTTCCAGCTCTCAATGAAACCCAGCACAAGGATCGCTAAGATTCCCGGCATTCCCATCGGGAGTCCAATTCGTGTAAACACCTGGAGACGATTCGCGCCGTCCAGTTCAGCCGCTTCCACATAGGTTTCCGGAATCGCGGCGAAGAAACGATACAGGATAAAGACCGGGAACGTCGAAAACATCGAAGGGAAGACGACGGACCAACGAGTGCCCAGCAGTCCGATTTTATCAAGCGTCAGGTAACTGGGAACCATCAGCACCTGAAAGGGCATCAGCATCAGAGCGACATATAGCAGATAAACCGCCTTTCTGCCACGAAAACCGCCACGCGCCAGCCCCCATGCCGCTGGTGAGGCAATGACCATCTGTCCCAACACTGTCGGGATGGTGATAAGGCAGGCATTCCAAAACATAGGGAAGAAGTTGGGTGTATCCATGAGCAAATGGACGAGGGGCTTTAGGGTGGGCCAACGGGGCAGAAGCGGCCAGCTGGCATAACCGTCACCGCCTGTCAAGGTCATGCCGATGCGTTCGTTTAGT
The DNA here is from genome assembly GCA_034927815.1 of Candidatus Limiplasma sp. GTDB lineage: Bacteria > Bacillota > Clostridia > Christensenellales > Aristaeellaceae > Limiplasma. The sequence continues at coordinate 143,144 of JAYFPK010000029.1, read as the reverse complement.
TCTCCGGTGCTCATGAGCGTCCCCGTCAGCAATAAATAGAGTGGAATCCACACGGCCAATGCACAAAGCGTCAAACCAAGAAGCGATCCAAGCCGCCTTTTTTTCATGAATCATCCTTCTCCCACAGCTTTTGCAGCGCTGTAATCAATGCCAGAATGACCAGCGCAACCAAAACAGCCGCCGCCGTCAGCTTTTGCATATCCAGGGATGTAAACCAGTTGTTAAACAGGTGCTGTAACATATAGATATCGCTGTGCGGATAATTGCCCGCAATCAGGTATGCCTCGCGGAATACCTTGAAGGAGTTGAGAAGCGAAAGAACCGTGATCGTAAACAGGGCGGGCAAAAGCGCAGGGAAAATCACATACAGAAATCGCTTCCATGCATTCGCGCCATCCACCTGCGCCGCTTCGCTTAGTGCTGGGTCCAGCCCGGTTAACGCAGCCCGCCACAGCACCATATCAAAACCAACATTCCGCCACAGATAAGAAGCGACAAGCACCCAATACGTCAGGCCGCTGTTCAGCCAGTTCTGTGGCACTCCTCCAAGCCTGACAATCAGCACGTTCAGAAAACCTTGCTGTGCGAAGATGACTCGCCACAGCATTGCAACGGAGGAGACGGGAATAGCCATAGGGATCAAAAATGTAGCACTGAACAGCCATTCCCACCGTCCGGCATTTCGGATCATCATGGCGAGGAAAAGGGACAGTATCAGTTGGAGCGGGATGCACACGGCAATAAAGCGCAGAGTGTTTCCAGCCGCCAGACGCATTGCCCCGTTTTCAAACACAAGCATGTAATTGGTGAATCCTACGTAAACCTCGCCCATGGTGTCCTGGAACGAGCGCATAACCGCGCCCGCGAATGGCCACAACACAAACAGGACAACACCGCTCAGGCTAGGCAGGATGAACGCGAAATGGATCGCGCCACACGCATGTTTCTTCCTGCTCATTCCGCTAAATATCCGCGGACCTTGGCCGATACCGCCTGGGTAGCGGTATGCGCGTCCATTTCCCCGGCAAAATATTGGGTAAGTTCACCCCTGATCATATCCAGCAGGATGGTGTCCGGGATATAGGGCGTCCTCGCTTCCCTTACCATGGCGCTGATCCGTTCACGTATCCCGCGGTTTGGCCACATCCCCATGACCATCGTTTCTTCCCCTGTTTCGATATCGGTTATGGATGTCCCAACCACAAAATAGCTCTGGTCAACCTGTATTTTTTTCTCAAACGATTTTTTGTTAACAGGCAGGCCGCCAAATGTATCAGGGTTTTGCACTTCCTGGGATAATGCCACTCTGACAAACTCTACCGCAGCATTCAGATCTGCGCTTCGTGCATTCACGCCTAAAAAGCCGGAAGGCTCATATACGAATGGAGCTTGCCCAGGCATCCAAGAAATGGAACCACTCATATTGCCGATCATCGTTGTTTCAATCATGCTTTTGTTGAAGCTGCCAAGCACAATGGGATGCACATCGGATTTGCGCTCTTGTACGCGTAAAAGGTCATAGTAGTATGTGCCCTCGCCATTGAGTACCGAAGCGCTTTTCCCCAGCCCTTCTAAAGCTGACGAGTAGAGCATCTGTGCGCCAGATTCGCCATTGTGTGTGTTCAACCCACATTTCTCGTACAAGGAATCAATCTGATTGAGATATTCTTCAAACATCTCCTCCAAAAACTCCCCGTCCCGGGAAAACCAGGAAGGATAGCTGGAAGCCGTAAACATCGTAAAATACCCTTGCTTCGTGCGCCATACGATGGGCGATTCCGCTTCCGAGTTCATTGTATTTGCAACAAACTCGTTTAAGGTTAACGGATCATTGGTAGTTGCTTCTGTGCTAATCATCACAGGTAAGGCGCAGGAAGTAGGCACGGCAAATATCTTGTCATCCTGATACAGCGGTATAAACAGTTCCGAGATTAATTCCTCTTTACTGTTCATATCGGCCACCATTTGGCCAAGGTCCAACAACATATTTTTATCCACATAATTTGATATCTTCATGCCATCAAGCATCAGAATATCCGGGCCTTGCCCGGCCAGCAACTCCGTATTCAGTGTGCGGATAGCATCGTCTTTCGTTATTCCTGTACCCTCTGGAAGCAAAACATTGACTGTGACAACGTAATCGGGATTTTGCCTTTGAAACATTACCGTTGCCAGCGTAAGTTGCTCATTTGCTTGGAGCGTTGCCACCTTGAGCTCAAACCTTGGGATTGCTCCCACAGACTCATCATATCTGTAACGGAATATGTACCGTCCCAGATCAGAGTAAGCCGTGATATATATATCCCCATCCTTCACAGCCATACTGGTGAACATAATCGGTGACATGCTCAAGCTGGTAAAACTCCCAGCAACCAATTGCTCCCAGATTACGCCTCCTTGCGCTATTCTATAAACACCTCCCCGGTTTGCCACATAGAGCGATTCTCTGTCGTAAGCCAATAAATCTTCACCAGTGATTGGCGCGTCACCCATCTCAGCGCTTATCTTGCCTGTTTTGATATCAATTTGCTTGATACTCTTGCTACTGCTGGAGGACGCGAATAGCGTGGTGCCACTGACAAGGAATGCCCCATCCAAGCTGTCGATCCTATGTTCTAGGGTTAGGTTCTCTTTGTTAAAGATCAGAATAGCTTCTCGATAAAGCTGGACAAGTAAGGTTCCATCAACCGCAATCCCGAGCTTATCCATCCTGGATTTGTCAATGCTTAACTCTAAGGGGATAAAGCCGTCCTTCTCATATCGCCCGATTTCAGCACTGGGAAATTCCACATTTTCTTGCGGGGGATAGTACAACGCGTATAATGTGTCCTGGCACCGGGCGACCTCGGAAAACCCCTCGATATTCTGAAAACTTCTCCGTTTGCTCCACGCCTCGCCGCTCAGTTCATATTCCGTGATCTCTTGATCTTCAAAGCCCAAAACAGTCAAATCACCTGCCTCTGATAGCTGCAAGCCGAAGGTATACCCTTCCTCCGTGGGACGGGGTATTTCATTCTCGACGAACCTGCCCATTGGGACGCTACTTTCAGCAATCGCTACAGTATGAAGAACCAATAGAAGCGCCGTGATGAGTATGAAGCATCTCTTTTTCATGGTCTACCTCCGCTCAAATTTGATTACCTAAATATTACCATCCAATTCTTGAAAAATCCTTGAAAGCAGAGAGTGTAGGTAAAATGAGCCTGCCAAGCGCGGCGCTGTTGATACGATTGCTGTATGGGGGAGGATAAGGTATAATATACTCAGCATTACTTCATAAAGAGGGGTAAGAAAGTGTGCGAATATTGATGATTGAAGATGATGTTGCTCTTTGTACCGCGGTTAGGATATCTTTAGAAAGAGCAGAATACGATGTTGAGATATGTCATGATGGTATCGAAAGTATGGAGATGGCTCTTTCCTATGCATATGATGTGTTGATCGTTGACAGAATGCTGCCAGATATAGATGGGTTGAGGGTGATAGCATCGCTACGCCAAAAAGGCCTAAAAACCCCAGTCCTCATATTAACCGCGCTTGGCAGCGTTTCGGACCGGGTTGCGGGTCTTGATGCGGGAGCGGATGACTATCTTGTCAAGCCTTTTGCTATGGATGAATTGCTTGCTCGATTGCGTGCTTTGAACCGCCGTCCCAATGTACTCACTGCCGAACAGGAGATATCGTGGTATGACATGACCCTCAATATCCAAAAGAGGTCTTTGTCTGGCCCGGCGGGAGAACGTGCCCTTTCCCACCGTGAATGTAAATTGCTGGATACTCTCTTCCGGTCAGGAGGCCGCACACTGTCGCGTGAAGTGCTTTTCGCGCGTATATGGGGATCAGATACCGAGGTGGAGGAGGGAACGCTGGATAGCTATATCCATTATGCCCGTAGGCGTATGAAGGCCGTTGGCAGCGGCGCGTCTCTCAAAACGATATACGGCGTTGGATATTGCCTGGAGGCGCCGTTATGCTAAAGCAACTGCGCCGAAAACTGATCATCGTGTATACGCTCATGACGAGCCTCATTCTTGCGTTGGTTACGGGTGTCATCCTACATACTGCCGAGTCGCAAATACATGAAAGCGCACAACCTGAATTCGATAATGGTGTAAATGCTATCATCTACAAGTTATACAGCGAACGCGCGGTAACGCAAGCATGGCTTGCCCAAAGCGAAGTTTCGGCTCAGCAAATCATTTATATTGAAGACGGGGATACTCCACTATCCTTCCGTGGCGCGTGGCTGCCGGCAACCGATCGGTCAATACTGATAAGCCGCGCACTGAACGATCCCAATGACCACCTGCCGGAACGGTCATCCACTTCAGTTATGACAATAGGTGAAACTTTTACGGTACAGGGAGATCATGGAGATCACTACTTTGCTAATGTTACTGATTTGCCGTTGGCAGCTTCTACTCTTCGGATCGTAACAATGAAAGATCGTTCGTCAGAAGATATAAGAGTGGCTAATCTGCGTAAAACCGCGGGCATCGTCATTATGACAGGAGCGCTTCTTCTTTTCCTCACCGGATGGATTTACTCAGGACATTCGATGAAACCAGTGGAAGAAAATCATCAGAGCCAAATTGAGTTTATTTCAATCGCATCCCACGAACTCAAAACGCCATTGGCCGTTATTGCCGCGAGCGTCGAAGCAATAGGCAATCCTGGAGGCAACACACTACTTGATACCGTAAAAAGGGAGTGTGTCCGTATGGGGCATCTGATTGACGACCTTTTGCTCTTATCGCGTATTGATGCCCACAGATGGGCCATAAGAAAAGAACCCGTTGATCTCGACGGGGTATTAATAGACTGCCATGAGAAATTTTCTCCAGCCGCGCATGCAAAAAACATCCGCCTGGCTTTGACCCTGCCGGAGGAACCCCTCCCCGTCATTGCCGGGGACGATGAACGTCTTATGCAAATAGTGGATGCTCTTATTGATAATGCCATAACATATACGCCATCTGGCGGAGAGATATTGATTAGTGCTTCCACAAGGGCCCATCAAATAGACATTTCCGTCACTGACGATGGCGCGGGTATTTCTGATGATCATAAAGCTCGCATATTTGACCGCTTCTATCGCGCTCAATCATCTCATACAGACCGCAACCATGCGGGGCTGGGATTATCTATCGCGCAAGAAATTGCGCATCTGCATGGCGGCCGGATATGCATTGCCGACGTTAAACCACATGGCAGCAAATTTACCCTAAGTCTGCCTTTCTAAAAATGCTAAGAGTGGTTGCTCATGTCGTGGAGGCATCACTTCTGCTAATAATTGCATCCACAATACTTCTAGCGCAGTTATGTGGCGAGGTAACATCGCAACAAACATCGCAGCTATAATCTTCTGATTTGACTACGGCCTTGTTATTTCCAATGCAAATGGTAAAATCGTAATATCCACTGTATTCTCCTGTGTCCGTTCCATTTTCTCCTTCATAAAAGGCAATATCACATTTTGCATGCGACAGTAAATTGTAGAGTTTATCTTCTGAACAAGTAATGCCGAAGTCGGTCTGTCCTTGTTCCCCGCCAGTAATCGATAGATATTCATATGACCTGTCCTCCTTTACTTCAATTCGGGGATTGCACATATCAGTGCAATCCCCTCCAACCATAAAACAAATTGCATCTTGTTAATAGCGATCGGTATTTGAAGATGATCTACATGTACATTAAAAACCAGAGTCCCCTTTTGTATTCAGTATCATAGTTCAAAAGGTGACTAGCACTTGTTGTACAACGTGTAACATGAACACGTCGATATACAAACCGCCCATACACTGCCCCATTTTCTTCCTTGTATTCGGTTTGAATGACTTCCCATGCACTGGTAGTTGTCACAACTTTAGAACCACATACTGTGCATGACGCAGCCAAAGCTGTCGTAGTCGTAGCTACAACAGAAAGGACCAGCAACAAAGCCAATGCTAGAGAAATCATCCGCTTATTCATTTCATTTTCCTCCAGTTTCTATAATTCTCACTTTATAAGAATGGAAATGCTTTGGCTTGTAGAATGCTCATCGCATTTGATCGCGATTAGTGCACTCCAGCACGTTTTGTGAGGACATTTATCACATTTGGCCGGAATTCGGTATGCCAAATGGAACTCATTCATTAGCCCGTGTAATACTCAAACCGCCATCCCAGCCAGCGTGTCTGACTTCCATGCCAATTATGATGATTTGCGTTTTTTGGGCATTTCTCATGGACCGTACGTATCTGTTCGTAATTTGCCCAAACCTCATTTCCGTTTCTGATTTCAGTTATCTTCTGGCGGTGTTCCCAATTTCCATATGTCGTACTTATGCGCGAACCGCATACGCTACATACTTCGGCTGCAAATGCGGGTGCAGCTAACCCAACCATCAAAATCAAAATCAAGAAGAAAGCAATGAGACGATTCCTTTTTTTCATTTGTAACTCCCCTTTTCTAAATCTTATTGAGTATGCAATACATTCGAGAAACCAATCAAAAGTATGTTCAATGGAACCCACTCCTTCCTCCTAAAGTGAGTATCTTTTCCGTTGGTTGCAACGGCTCAGATCTGTTGTACCAAACAAATTCCCAAGAGTGCTAATCTACATTTTCAAGAAAAAACATTAATGAGAGAGCTTCCAGCTTTTCTATGCACTCACCAATCGTAATAGCATCCTCTAGATAACGCTGAACAATTCCCATGATCTGTGGATATATCGACGAATGTATTGAACTGTTTTCTACATAGGGATTTAACCCTAGATCCAAATATGGAACAATATCCTGCTTATAGGTATTCAGGTCTGGCTCATACACAATCCATGAGTATTTGTCTGATAGCACTTCATTTAAGTCATTCCTTAATGTTAGGATATCATTCTCAATCCCCTTTCTATATTCTGGTGCAGCTTTTTCATAACGCGAAGTCGTGTCATCGATTTTCTTTTGCACTGCTTGGATATGTTCCAGGGCGCTCGAAAGCATTGTTCCACCAACGATGTCCTCATATAGCATACAATCTTCATACGGTTGTCTACTGCCTATAACATATTCCAGATACAATTGAGCTTCTTCCATATGCTGGCTATAGGGGTTAATGATATACACATCCAAATTAGCCGGTATGTGTACTGTCGTTTCAGGAAAAAGAGCTGGAGGTTTTATTACATTTGCATTTGCATATTCACTCCCAGATGCCGAAATAAGCTGATGGGCTACAATAATACTAGGCATGGCATCAGCAATTCCATCATTATAACTAACAGGTGGAGCCTCGATGTTAGTAACCGTTGAATGGATAAATTCCAATAAATGGATGAGCCTGTTATCGCTAAATTGTATAGGTCGAGTTAAATCTCGTTGGCTCCTAATGAACTGTTGCATTACATAATTAGCATAATCAATTTGATTCCATTGTTGAAAGGAATAAGCTTGAACCACGTATGAAATGCCGTTGTTGAGTGGATGATCTTCCCATACGCTGAGGTTTCGAATTAATTCTTCCACTGTGTCGGGACGAGGCAGGTCTAATTCATTTTCGTTATTTATCATCCAACCGAAGATTGAGAGCCTATAGGGTAGAGCATAGACCTCTCCATTCAACTGTACGGCTTCCCTCAGTACCGGATAGAGTCTTTGATTGTTTTTCATTAGTACGCTGTTTGAGGTGAGTGGTTTAATGTATCCCTTTTCCATGAGGTTGAGCAAACCATTATTGAGGCGAACAAGGAAAATATCTACCGTGGTATTCTTCGAGTGGATTTCATTATACACTTCTTCAGCGCAGTAATGCGGCAAGGTGTCTCTGGAAATAATGATGGATGGATATTGAGCTGAAAATTTATCATCATTCCCCAAGCCTGGATGTAGGCCTTTAATTACTAATGTTGTTACGTCTTCTCGGGGTACATTATTGAGAATTACTATGCCATCAGTTCTGGCAATGATAGTACGATCCGCTTCCACAGCAAAATACAAACCAAACGAATCGATAAGTGAATTCATTGGACGGATCTTTTCCCATTGATTATTTTTCCACCGAGACAGCATCCCGTTTACATTTGTATAAATTGCGTTGTCTGTTCTGGAAAAGGCAATATACGTATTATAGACACTTTCTAAATGCGCGATGTGTTGTTGTACAGAAGCGGTCTGCTTATCAATAATAACAATCTCGTTTATTGAGGTATCCTCTACATTTGCTTTACGTACTGCCACCAATTCATTATCTGTAAAATTTGATAGCTGAGTGATACCGCGTGCGGCTATTGTGTGTACTGTCCCAGAAATTACATCAATGCAAATTATGTCCGATGGCGTCCCACCTTCGGAATGTCCAAGCACAAAAAATTTCCCATCTATATACACGGGACAACTGTAGTATACAAAGTTTTGAGATAATTCAACATTAGAAAAATCAAAATCAATTATTTTCTGAAACTCTCCATTTTCATATGTCCATATATAAAGATTCTGAGTATCAAATATCATCAGTTCACTGCTGTAGCATAGCAAAGAATCCGTAGAGATTCCCTTCAAAGCCAGATCGGAACCCGTAGCAATACAGTTCGCGCTATCTCCTTGCAATGAATAGGAATACAAGCCTGCATTCGTCATAACGTATAAGGCTTCATTAATTACAACTGCGCTGTTTACTTGCGGCGACTCCGGTGTGCTCAATAGATATACGCTTTCAGCAAAACAGCGATTAGGAATCAGTGTGCACAACAAAAAAATCATGCTTAGAAAGATCTTCCACTTATTCATAAACTATCCTCCTTGCAAAATATTAATCTTTTCAGTTAAAGAAGGCTATCCACGAACAGTTCCTTTGCCTATCCCGATATTTTTGCTGATTACCGTGATTGATATTGGTCGATATGTCTCTGATAGAGCTTTACGAAGGACATTGATTCTAACTCCTGAATATATGGTAGTATCATGTGGTGTATAGCTTAACGCCTGTGGTTCTTCTTGAGAATAATAAAGAGATTTATCTTCTGCCAAAACATTGCAAAATATTGGATGAATGCAAAAGCTGAAGAACCATGGCTAACAGTACTCCAATGAGGAGAAATCCTTTTTGCCTAAAAGCAAGACTCATTACTTTATCCCCCCTACCTTTTCGAATTGTGCCTATCCTATTTATATCACGAATAACTTTTGAAAAGCAAGAATAAGCCTCGCTAAGCAATTATGGATTATAATATCAGCTTCAATTCAGGGATTGGATTGCACACATCAGCGTAATTCCCTCTACGTACCTGTCTATACCGAATATAATGTACTCCGTTGTCAATCTTGCTTTCGGATCCGGCGTCTACCCATACACCAAAAGATGTCACAATATTGGAACCACATACTCTGCATAACGCAGCCAACTCTGTCGTAGTCGTAGCCACAACAGAATAAACCAGCAAGAAGGCCAATGTCAGAAAAATCATCCTCTTATTTATTTCGTTTTCCTCCAATTCTATGGTTCTCACTTCTAAAGAACGGGAGTACTTTGGTTTGCAAAATAATTATGACATATGCGATGATTATTCTCCAGAAAGGTTTGCGAAATTTTCCCTGATTTTCGGTGGTCAACTATTGAGCTTTCAACAGGGATACCAGCCTTCAGAAAATTCATTCCCCCTTTGTATTATATCGATGATTAAGATGGCCGGTTGTTGGAACCAATGGAACCATCATCTTTCCTACGTCGCCTCACTCCCGCAGATTTCATAAATCTAAGGCTTTATTATATCTGAGCTTTTATCGAGGTGATTTGTAATAGTCTATTCAATAAGATGGTGAGCCTGTATTTTCAGTACAATTTGATCATAGTAGGCTAACCCTTTCACCATAATGGTATTTATATCGCATAGAGCTATCATAATCATCCTTTCGTCTCAAAATCAAATTTCTATCAAGCTACTATGGAAAACCTAAATTATCTATGCATATATTATCAGCATTTGGATGATTTATCGAAATTTTGCACGGAATAATATATATATTCCACAGAATGCAGAATAACTGTTCACAACTGAAATATTTCTTCAAAAATGCGGAGCACTTCTTCTGGGTGGCGATGAAAAGCACCAAGGCGTAAATAGCAATAACCAGAATACGAAAAAGCCTGATACTGAGCAGCCACGTCTTGGGCAGCTAGGTCGTATGCCAAGACACTGTAATCAATTTGAACAAATTGACATAATTGACCAACTCACCGCACGTTACTGGAAGTATGGTGCAAGAACACAATAAATAGTTAAATGGCCCGCTAAAAAGGAGATGAGAATGCAGGAACCGGTCAGAAGGATCTTCGATTGAATGAGAAAATGTACATCCACATCAATGAGTTTCGACCAAGACAGTTATCTGGCAACTCGCTACACTGGTAAGTTGGCCTCTATGTATGACGGATCTGAGGTGAAGTATGAACTACGGGTTAATGCTTGTGATACTGACGATGTACCATGACAGGGGGCTTATTTAATCAGTACGGCGAAGGTGTGAGGGGGAACAAAGCAGGATTACGTTCATTCCATCATAACCAGATGATGCGATTTCAAAGGCGACCGGGTAATTATCGAAACAAATGGGCGAACTGGATGCTATGCCAGCATCTTTCCCGAGTCTGAACAGGCTTCACCCGCGATATCGTCCTCGCATAACATTGCCAACCACTCTGGATACTGCGGATGCTGAAGCACCTAGAGAGCATACAAACAGTAGCCCGCTATATCTGAGAACCAGAAGAGAAGCAATAAACAGAATTTGAATTGTCGTGATAATCCTTGAGCGCTTTTTAAGAACAAGGCGTTGGTCCTCAAGATAATCCTTGTTAGAATGCAACACTAGTGGAATGCCATAGAGAGTAATATATGAGATAGCAAGAAGTAAATAGATGACCCAAGGACTAATCGGGATGGAATATAGAAACAAACATACAACAAGCCCGAATATCATAATTGAAAAACAACTCATGTGGGTAGAAGCATGAAATCCACCACCGACTGTCTGATTGAGATAGAAAATGCATATTATCAGAAGGGACTCCCAAAGCCTATGAAAAGCAATGCCTGTCAACAGAAGTCCAACTGTGCTCGCCAGTGTATAAATGAATGTGCTTGCACCATAGATATATATATCCATTCGTTCTCTATCGACAACGCCTTTTTTGATTAATCTGGTAACTACCATATTTGCTAATCGCTCTATCATCTTATATCTCCAATGTATTACATGGGATAATTACAGTTACGCGAAATACATTCCCTGCCAAACTGTACTCCGCTGTGCCATGTGCTTCCTTAACGGTTGCGTTGATACTACGAGTGCCGAGGCCATGACCACTTCCGTTCTTTGAAGATATTAATCTTCCGCCTATCTTTTTTACTGTACTCGGGTTATATGTATTTTCACAAGTCATATAGAACATGTCCCATGTACGGGCAAATGTAAGGGAGATATAAGCACTTTCTTTATTATCAAGCCTATCGACTCCTTCCGTTGCGTTGTCTAGTATATTACCGAGTAATGAGCAGAACGCATCCTCTTGCACGGGTAACTGGATCAAAGGATACCCTTGGAAAGCGAAGCTTATATTTCTTCTCCTGATTATTGATGCTTTTGCTGTCAGAAGGGCATCTACCGCCACATTTCCAGTAGAATATGGCTGGATTATTCTGAACCTATCGTTTAGCATATCTATGTGCTTATAAATCTCTGCCGACTCTTTATCCGTACTCATCTGTTCTATGATTTGCATGTGGTGTTTGATGTCATGACGAAATACAGCAATGTCTTCATATACGCTCTGCATCTCATTATTATATTTTTGCGTGAGCTCTAGGCGATTGATTTCCAACTCATATTGCCCTTGCTTATATGCGCTTTTCGCCATCATCTCATAGAGAATAATTGACAATATAGATATTACAAACAAGCACAAACAGACACTTGTAAAACGCTCACCGAGGTCCGCATCCATACCTATTGCAAATAGCAACTCGATTGCTGTCAAGCATACCATGTTTAATCCAAGCAACAGCGAAAATGAATACCAAGATAGCTTAACGCTTCTGGTTCTGCTTGTCAGCTCAATAATCGTAATCATAAAGATCAGCATTAGTAGATTTGTCGAAACAATAAATCCGACCCGCTCTGGTGTAGTATTAAGTAATTGCTCCCAACTAGTATTGATGACCCCAAGGTAAAATGAGCTAGTCAAATTCACAACCACAGTAAATACCAGCAACGTAATAATATTCCAAAACAAAATCATATGCCATCTATCATCGAAAACAATGAATCCATATACGATGGGAAATATAAACATAACTGTATCCGAAGCAACCGGCATATCTATAAAGAGTTGAGCAGTTAGAAAAAGAGTTATAAAAGTAGTACATACGGCATCTGCAATTCTATGGCTACGTGAAGAAATGAGTTGCTTATTCAAAAAATATATAATAAGCAAGCCCTGAAATAGATTTATGCCTATTTCAAAGATTGTCCAGACTATCATAACTGTAACCCCTGATAGTATTTGCTGAATGAAGCCCTGATACCATCTCTATATTGCTTTCCCATTGCAATGTCTACTCCATTTGCCATAATAACTCTATCGTATGTTATCTTCCGTATGTACATTATGTTGACAATAAAGCTCCTATTGCATAAAGAAAAAATAGCGTGCGGCAATTCATCGTATAAGCGAACAAGCCGCTGTCGAATCGTAACAGTCCTTTTCTCATGTGTACAGTGGATAACCAACGTATGTCCATTAGATTCGATATATAGGATACTTTTGTACCTTAAAACATTCTTCCCTTGGCTATCTTCCAGAATAATGCTCTCATCTTGTGAATACTTCCATTGGGTAAATGCGATATCTAAGCATTCTGAAACTTGATCTGGATGTACGGGTTTACGTAAGTATCGAAGTGCATTTACATAATAGCCTTCATAAGCATATTCAGAATAGTTTGTAAAGAATACGATTTGCACGCACTCGTCAGATTTACGTACCCTTTTAGCTAACTCTATTCCGCTCATTTCGTTTGGAATCTGTATATCCAAAAAAAGTATATCAAACCGTTGATTGTTCTCAATATCATTAAGTAGATCTTCAGAAGAGTGATAATGGTGTACCAAAATTGAATCTATACTATGAGTTTTCTGCCAATGATTTACGGCTTCAGATATGGCTATTCGATAAACGACTTCATCGTCACAAATCGCTATTCTCATACATCTCCCTCTTTCGTTGTCCGTTTGCTCTAGAATTCGGTGAGACAAGATGCTGTATAATCGTTAGTCATCCGAGACACTTATATAAGCTTGACAAATCATGCGCAACCTTTTTTGGTGCAAGGGCGATAGCGAACCAATGTTGATTATGCCAGATGAGTTTATCCCCAAGAGCCAATCTGCGCTTATATCAAATAGACGTACGATGCTTACAATGTGTTCCGCTGATGGATCGGATACATCATCCTCCCAATTCTTCACAGCACGGGCACTGACACCTATCCGTTTACCCAGTGTCGCTTGTGACCAACCTCTGCATTCGCGCAATTCTGCAATCTTTTCTCCAAGCATGTCTGACACCCCCATAGAATAATTCTACAAGAATCGTGTCGTAGTATACTTGCACATATGATGAATAATACTTCCAACATAATATAAAATTTTTTTATATGGATTTAATATAATAGAAGTATACTTCTTGACCATAGGAAGTAAAATTGCACTTAGGAGAGAAATCTTTGGATTCCATGCTATACCACGTATAATTCGTGCCCCAGGAGCAGAGGACTGGTTCAATATGATACTATCATTCTTAGCATATTAAATTATGCATGACGAAAGGAGAAGTACCTCTATGTTAAAATTGATCGCTGATCTGCTCTACAACTACGGACTCATCAATGCAGGTGCCGCAAGTTTCCATGGTGCATATGAGTCGGAAGTCCCCGCACTGTTGCGTTCAAGATCCAAGTAATCCCCCCTTCCACTAACGGCTCGTGGTGTCTCAGAACCTATGGAGAGCAAAGGGCAGTCGGTCGTCGCGTGAAAACGTTGATCGGGCTGCCTTTTTAATGCTGTAAAGTAATGATTATGCGCTTACTGTTGAGTATTGATGACTTCCTTCTTCGTTAATATGAGTATTGATAGCATTGGTATCTTTGGACAGCTTTCTGCATAAAAAATCGATCCGAACGATTTTAATAGAATGGAATGCCGTTGTACTTTCAAACCAATGCGGCAATGTTAGTGAGAAACCAGGGGTTCCATTCACTATTAGCTCATCCTATGTTCCAGAATATAAACTAATCTACTCCTTGTTGATTGTGGTATAACAGTCTCGTTTTACGTGGACTGATTGGTTGTTGACAGATGAACTGAGCAAGGATCATATCCCCGCCTGGAAATGGCGGGATCTTGGCCAGGGTAGACCACACCCTTCAAGCCTAGGTTTGGATTGGGGGGTTTGTCTGTGCCTTGGGTGTATTCAACTGTATTCTTACCTCTAGAAAACAGGCGATAGATTTAAGGCATGCACTCGTATTTCCGCACCTGCGAGTAGGCGATCAAAAATGGAATCTCTGCGCTGCGGGTAATTGTTCCGAACTACCTGAACCATTAGGCCGAAAATTTTTTGTATTTACTAACACATCCGCACCTTGTCTCGCATTGCCGTTTTGCGAGAATTTTTTTGTATGTGTATACAGCGTATTTATTCACTGTCGTGGACCACCGAGCTCCCCACTTTGATTCCACCTCACGAATCGAAATGGAGGAGACAATATTGGCTAAAATCAATCTGCGGGATTATTATCCCAATTTTTACTCTACGGATTTCATCATTGATATACCGAGTGAGATGGTGAAACAGCTTGCTCAATGGGATCGTGACGAAAGAGCATATGAACGAAAGCGCAATCGCTATAAGGCTCATTACTCTCTTGATCGTAATGATGGTATTGAGCATTATGTCCTCTTCGCATCACGTTCTCCTGGCGAAATATACGAGCGTAAGGTCACATACGAGCAGCTTCATGCCGCCATTTCTGCGCTGCCAGACAAGCAAGCTAAGCGAATCTACGCACATTACTTTATGGGAATTAGTAAGGCAAAGATCGCCCGTGCCGAGAATGTAGCTGTTAATGGCGTGAAGGAGTCTATCACCCGCGGATTAGCAAATTTGGAAAAGATTTTGAAAGAAATCTTATGATGGCCCTGTCGATTTGCTTCTAAAATGTCTTTGTATTATGAGGGGAACTTTTAGAAGAACTCTCACAGCACCTTGAAAATTATATAGCAAAGCTACCCGAAACATTGCAATGCACAAACAGAGCGGCAAGTACGCCACGACCCTCCCTAGTGAGGCGAGCGAGCCCTACTCATGCCGCAGGCAGCCCAGACAGGCTGTTGGCCGAAGTTTGTGCGTTAATAATGATACTTCCATCCAGTCACAGGCCGAGCGTGAAGAAACCGTCGCAGCCAATGAGGAGGGCTCGTCTAAATGGGGAGTGGTGCAATTCCAATGTGGGCATGTCAACGCCCATTCGGGTAATTGATTATTCATTGATCGTCAATTCCTTTTGAAACTACAATAAAGGACTATTCACTCAACAGGCATAGTCTTTTCTTGTGGTTTTAGCTGTATGAAGAAACGAACAAAGGAGGCGTATTGTGTGGAAATCAGTACACAAGAAGTATATCGCATTGTATTCAAGGAATATCCCGAAGTGCTCGATGTCAAGCAAGTAAGCCAATTGCTGGGGGTAAGTACCAAAACGGTTTACAAGTTAGTAAAAAATGGTTCGCTTGCTGCACTGAGAATTGGACGGGAATTTCGCTTCCCGAAAGTATTAATCATGAAATATATGCGAGTCATCGAAACAATGGCTTCAACGCAAACTGACTGATATTTACAAGAATGTGTAGCACATAAAGATAAAAATGATTTCTTCTGCTATAATCATCCCTGTCAATAGTAGGTGAAATCATCTGTGAGAGTGGAGGATTTTTAATGAAAACAGATCATCTACAAAATCAACCTATTAAGGTAGTGGGACATCTGGAGGATAGGCGCGGTTACTATCATATCGCTTTGAGTTGGTTTGATGAAAACGGGCAGCGCGGACGTAGAAGCGTATCCACAGGGCTTCCGGTGAAAGGTAATAAAAAGCGGGCAGAAGAAGTCATGCGAAAAGTACGGATGGAACAGCAAGAAATGTTATCTGTAATGCCCCATGTTGCCGATTTACTTTTCGCAGACTTCATGGAACAGTGGCTTGATATCATTAAGCCTTCGATTAAGCTCACTACATATGGAGGCTACTGTATGAATGTCAAGTCGGTGATTGCGCCATACTTCCGCGAACGGAAAACTCTGCTTAGAAAACTGACTGCAAACGACATTAACGACTTCTACACCGAGCAACTGGAGAGAGTTAAAGCCACTTCGGTGCATAAGTACCATGCCAATATCGGTAAGGCGCTAAAATATGCCGTGAAGAAAGGCATGATTCCCTACACCGTAATGGATAAGGTGGACAGGCCCAAAAAGGAGCGATTCGTCGGGAAATTCCTAAAGCAGAGCGAAGTGGTTAAGCTATTTGAGGCGGTTAAGGGCCACAAGCTGGAACTGGGCGTTATCCTTGGCGCGTTCTATGGGTTGCGTCGTGCAGAGATTGTGGGATTGAGATGGGAGTCCATCGATTTTGAAGCGGACACGATTACCATTGAGCATACTGTGACAGTTGCAACGCTAGAGGGAAAAAAGACACTCATTGCCGATGATACCACAAAGTCCCACGCCAGCTGCCGAACATTACCGCTCGTCCCACATTTCAAAGTGAAATTGCTCGCGGTTCAGGATGAACAAGAAATGTATCGCGCATTATGTGGCAAGTCTTACAATAAGGCTGAGAGCAAGTATATCTACACAGATCAGCTTGGGAATCGCATAAACCCAAGCTACCTAACACATGCGTTCCCCAAATTTCTTGTAGAGAATGGGTTCCGTCGAATGCGCTTCCATGATCTCAGGCATAGCTGCGCAAGCTTGCTGTTGGCCAATGGCGTACGCCTCAAGCAAATCCAAGAATGGTTGGGGCACAGTGATTTTGCGATCACAGCCAACACCTATGCGCATTTGGAGTCCAATTCCAAACTGGCTGCCGCTCAAGCAATGTCATGGATTGATAGAACCTCGATGGCTCAGGATGCGGTACAGCCGGGGCAGCAAAGCATTGTGAGTATCTGATTTCCCGGACGTACATGAGAGGTTTTTGGGCGTACATCGAAGCATTATAGCAAATGCAAGGTATGACCAAAAAAGTGAAGCCCTGAAACTGTTGTGTTTCAAGGCTTTGGCGGAGGAGGTGGGATTTGAACCCACGGTCCCTTTTACAGGATTACCCGATTTCGAGTCGGGGCCGTTATGACCACTTCGATACTCCTCCGTGTATATGTTGCCTTTATGTTCTTCTATCTTCCACTTGGAAAACGGACGTACATTTCAGGCGTACATAGCAAATATCCAGTTCATAGACTACCACAGGAATCCAGTTAAATCAAGGCTTTCCGGAGATTTCCCCAGGGTTGGCCGCCCCGCATTTCGAGTGCAGCTCGTTGCGACCACTTCGATACTCTTCCATATTCAATTTATTGCATAAACGGCGGCTCTCTATTCATTATCACATGATTTCGAGTCAGCCCCGTTATGACCGCTTCGATACCTCTCCACGCCTGTTCTCCGGGCACGCTTTCCAGCCTGTCATTTCCCGGCTCGTCACTCCCCGGCTTGCCGCGCCCCGGCCCTTCCGGCTCCTGGGGAAAGCCCGGATGAAGAACGGAAGTATTATAGCACGGGGGCGGCTCCGTGGCAAGGGCATAGCGGCGGCATTGCTCAAAACCTTATGCGGCAACAAATTCCCTCCATAATTTTCCATCCTTTAAAAAATGTTACAGTTTGTTCATCACAATTGCAACATTTTTTCACTTTTGATCGTCATAATAATCGTGAGGTGATCGCATGGCAACTATTCTCATCTATGGGCACGACCTACAAATGGCGCGAAAGCTTTGCGACCCCCTGCGTAGGGAAAAGCACAGCGTCACCCTCTGCGATGCGGGCGAACCCATCCCCAGCGGGCTTGGCTCCACGCCGTTGGTGATTTTGGACGCGCAGCTCAAATGGGCTACCTGCCGCCCGTTGTTCGAACAATGTCAAAGCCTGGGGTGCCCGGTTCTGTTCTGGACCGCGGACCGCAGCATGGTGGACCACTTGAAGGCCCTGTACGCCGGGCCTTCCGACGTACTCACCCTTCCCCTGAATACCAAGACCCTGATCTCCAAGGTAACAGGGCTCCTAGGGACCCAGGAAGGGCTGCGGGAGCTTACCCTGGACGAGCGGGAGCGGGTGGCCTTGCTGGACGGCCAGCGGGTGGAGCTCACCGCCCAGGAGTTCGCCCTGCTGCTGGTGCTGATGGAAAGCCCGGACATGCCCATGAGCCGGGAGCAGCTGCTGCGCAAGGCCTGGGGCTATCAAAGCATGGGGGATACCCGCACGGTGGACGTCCATGTACAGCGGCTGCGCAAAAAGCTGGGTGGGGAGAGAATCGAAACCGTGTATAAGTGCGGTTACCGGCTCAAAATGGCGTAATCCTTCTTTTCCATCCGGATCACAAGGACGCCGGGATTCCTTGACAGCAAGGGAGGCTGCCGCGGCTTTTCGCCGCGGCAGCCTCCCTGCGTTTGCGCCCTGACCTTAGGCCAGCCTCCAGCCCAAAACGCCGTTGATCTGCCCCTCCTGCTCCTGGGCGGGTCCCTCGGGGGTGGGGGCGTTGTCCGTCGCGTCCGGGGCGCCCTGGCAGCTTGCCAATGTGAACGCCAGCATGGCGCAAAGGAGTCCAATCCAAACCTTCTTCATGTAGACAACCTACTTTCCATCACGTTTTCCTGGGCGATGGTTCGCCTGAGGCTAGTATACCATCCTCCCGGGCGCTTGTCCTGGAAAAGGCCGTCATGGTTGTTACAATTTCTCCATTTGTTACAATTGTGTTTCTTTTGAAAGAGCTATCTCCAGCCCACAGCCCTGCCGCCTATCCCTTGAACCTCTTGGCATATTCCAGCAAAACCTCGGCGGCATCGGAGGTGTCCATCCCCTGGGTGTTGAACATCAGGTGGTAGTTCCCCCTGTACCCCCAGTTGCCGTCCGCAAAGAAGTTGTAATAATTCTGCCGCTGTTTGTCCATCCGGCGCACCCGGTCCTTGGCCTGGTCATGAGGCAGTCCCTCCACCCGCATGATCCGCCGGATGCGCTCCTCCACCGGGGCGTACAGGAAGAAGTTCACCACATGCCTTTGCTCCTTGAGCACGTAATTCCCGCACCGGCCCACAATCACGCAGGGCCCCTCGGCGGCCAGGCGGGTAATGGCCTCGAACTGGGCCAAAAACACCCGGTGGTTCAGGGGCATGCTCATGTTCACCCCCAGGCCCTCCGCCACCTCCCCGGGCTGGGCGGCCAGGGAAAACAGATAACCTGCCGTGGCCTTTTCATCGTACTCCGCCAGCACACCCTCGCAGATGCCGCTGTCCCTGGCGGCCCGGGTCAGAATCTCCCGGTCATAAAAGGGCACGCCCATCCTCTGGGCCAGCTGCCGGCCGATCTCATGGCCGCCGCTCCCATATTCGCGCCCCAAAGTCACTACCGTTTGGCCGAACTGCATAGGGTTCGCCCCTTCCTCATGAAGCTGTAAAACGCCCTTGTTTGCTTGCATTATACTACAAAATTCGACGCCGCACAACGCCCACCCTTTTCCCGGCCCGATTTGATTTGACATTCCCTCCCCACGCTGGTAAAATGGCCTTCATTAAGAGGAATGAAAGGACGGAGGACGATGTTGGAAGATAAGATTCGCCAAGGTCTGACCTTTGACGACGTATTGCTTGTTCCGCGGGAAAGCAGTGTTTTACCTAAGGATGTGGACACCTCCATCAACCTGACCCCCGCGGTCAAGCTGAACATACCGCTTCTGTCTGCCGCCATGGACACCGTGACCGACGCCCGCATGGCCATCGCCGTCGCCCGGGAGGGCGGCCTGGGCATCATCCACAAGAACATGAGCGTTGAGGAGCAAGCCTCCCAGGTGGATAAGGTGAAGCGCAGCGAGCATGGGGTCATCACCGACCCCTTCTACCTCTCCCCGGATCACCTGGTCCGGGACGCGGAGGCCCTCATGGCCCGCTACCGCATCAGCGGCGTGCCCATTACCCGGGGCAAAAAGCTGGTGGGCATCCTCACCAACCGGGATTTGCGCTTTGAGACTGACGACAGCCGCCGCATCGAGGAGGTCATGACCAGCCGGGGCCTCATCACCGCCCCTGTGGGCACCACCCTGGAGGAGGCCAAGAAGATTCTGGCCGCTCACCGGATTGAGAAGCTGCCCATCGTCAACGATCAATTTGAGCTCTGCGGCCTGATCACCATCAAGGACATCGAAAAAACCAGCAAATACCCCAATTCCGCCAAGGACCCCCAGGGCCGCCTGCTCTGCGGCGCGGCGGTGGGCGTCACCAAGGACGCCCTGGTCCGGGTGGAGGCCTTGGTGAACGCCAAGGTGGACGTGATCTCCATCGATACCGCCCACGGCCATAGCAAGGGCGTCTTTGACAAGCTGCGGGAGATCCGCGCCGCCTATCCGGACATCCCCATCATCGCGGGTAACGTGGCTACCGCCGAGGCCACCCGCGCCCTCATCGAGTGCGGCGCCAGCTGCATCAAGGTGGGCATTGGCCCGGGCAGCATCTGCACCACCCGGGTGGTGGCGGGCATCGGCGTGCCGCAGATCACCGCCATTTCGGATTGCGCAGCCGAGGCGGACAAGCATGGCATCCCCATCATCGCCGACGGCGGCATCAAGTACAGCGGCGACATTCCCAAGGCCATCGCCGCCGGGGCCACCGCCGTGATGGTGGGCAGCCTCCTGGCCGGGGTGGACGAAAGCCCCGGAACCATGGAAATCTACCAGGGCCGGAGCTTCAAGGTGTACCGGGGCATGGGAAGCCTGGGGGCCATGGAGCAGGCCCAGGGCTCCAGCGACCGCTACTTCCAGGAGGACAGCAAAAAGCTGGTGCCAGAGGGCGTGGAAGGCCGGGTCCCCTACAAGGGAAGCCTGTCGGACACCGTGTTCCAGCTCATCGGTGGCCTGCGGGCGGGCATGTTCTACTGCGGAACCCCCTCTGTGGAAAGCCTCCGCCGGGACGGGCGCTTCATCCGCATCACCGGCGCGGGGCTGCAGGAGAGCCATCCCCACGATATCTCCATCACCAAGGAAAGCCCCAACTACTCCAGGATGGACTAAAGGGCATTTCCTTCCATAGCAAAGGGCCGGCGCTCAGCGCCGGCCCTTTGCTATGCCCTTGATGCCTTGCAAAAGCCTTCCCCTACCACCGGTTCTTCACCTTTTCGGCAAATCCCAGCAAATGCCGGATCTCCAGCCGCTTTCCCCCGTCCAGGACCGCTGTGCCGTCAAAGTAGCCGAAGACCTGATGCTGGTCGCTTTCAATGATCCCGGCGCTGGTGCGGCTGGCCCGATCCAAAAAGGGCGTAAAGGCCAGGGCAAGCCTGCCCCGGTCATCCTCCACCTTCCAGGGGGAGAGGAAATCCTCCCGGCCATCCTCCCTATAAGGGATGCCGAAGGTCACATGCTCCAGCTTGTGGGCGGTCCCGTCGTAAAAGAGCATGTTCTCCGTAGCGGCGGAGGTGTCCCCGAAGCCATAGCCCAGGTTCATGCCAAAGGGCACCCCCTCCACTCTGCCGCTGGCGCTGCCCCAGTACCAGGTGTTCTTGTAGGTCCACACGCCCCGGCCCCAGTCCAGCACCGCCATGGAGGCGGCCTTGGGAAACTCCCGTACCCGCCCGTCAAACACCACCTGCCCGCTGGCCTGAAGGCAGTTGATCTTCTGGTTGTAGTAAAAGTGCCTGGGAGCGCCGGGGAAGGGGGTGGCGATGACCATGCTGTCCCTGGGCTCCCCGGCGAGCTCCAAGGAGGCCTCCAGGGGCATGCCGTCAAAAAAGTTGTCCACATGGACGCTGAGGGCCCGGCTGCCGCCATCGTTGGCAAAGCGGAGGCTATACCCCTTGCCGTGGACGGCCACGTCCCCCCGGGCGCTGGTGCCGGGCAAGCCCGTCTTGCCCATGGGGAAGGCCCTCATGAAGCTCTTGGTATGCTGCCAGCGCATGGGAATGTCAATGAGGGTCACGCTGTCCAGGCCCATGTAGCTGTTGTCCGCGATGGTCAGGGCCAGGATGGTATCCTCGCCGCAAACGCAATAATAATCCCACTCCTTGATGCGGGTTTTCCCCGCCCGGATGGCATCCCGGTCGTAGCGCCGCACCAAGGAGGTGGCGTATCCCCTCTGGGCCAGGCGGCCCTGTTTATCCAGCAGGGGTCCTTCCGTCAACCGGTGTTGGGTGCTCTCGCTCATGGCTCTTCCTTTCTCAAGGGCGAAGGCCGAAACGGTACTTGGTAAAGGTGTAGTAATGCTCCTGGGGCCTTAGTACCGTGGTGGGGTAATGGGGCTGATGGGGGCTGTCGGGATAGTGCTGGGTCTCCAGGCACAGCCCGGCAAAGCGGCCGTAGCGGACCCCATCCTTGCCCGCATAATCCAGAAACTGGCCCGTGTACAGCTGCACGCCGGGCTGGTCGGTCTCCACGGTCATCTCCCGGCCCGTTTTGGGGGAGTAAAGCACGGCGCAGACCTTGCTCTCCTTATCCCGCCCCATGCAGTAGTTGAAATCCACGCCTCCGGCATTGCGAAGGGCCGGGTCGGCTTGCGTCTGGTCCAGCACGTCCCCCAGGCGGGTGGGATTGGCGAAGCCGTAGGCCGTGCCCTCCGGCGGAAGCAGCTTCCCGGTGGGAATGAGCCCCTGGTCCACCTCGTTGATAAAGTCCGCCATGATCTGAAGCTCCAGATTTCCCACGGCGCCCGCCTCATGCCCGTCCAGGTTGAAATACGCGTGGTTGGTGAGGTTGCACAGGGTGGGCTTGTCCGTATCCGCATGGTAGGCGATGCCCAGGGTATTTTCCTCATCAAAGGTATAGGTGACGGTCACGGACAGGGCGCCGGGAAAGCCCTGGTCCCCGTCCGGGCTCACCAGCGTCAATTCCAAAGCGCAGACCCCATCCCGCTCCTTGGCCTGGGTCTGCCACAGCCTTTGGTTAAAGCCCTGGGGGCCGCCGTGAAGGTTGTTTTCCCCATTGTTCTTGCCCAGGAGATACTCCTGCCCCTCCAGGGTGAAGCGGGCCCCGCCGATCCGGTTGCCGTACCGGCCGATGATGGCCCCCATGCTCCCGCATTGGCCCATATAATAAGGGGTTACGTCGTCAAAGCCCAGGCTCACGTCCCCCAGTTTTCCCTCCCGGTCCGGCACCAGAATCCGGGTGATGGTCCCTCCAAAGTCCAGAATGCTGACGCTGGCTCCCTGTTTGTTTTTCAGCGTATACTCCAAAACCTGCCGCCCGTCCGGCAAGGTCCCATAGGGCCTGGTGGTGATGCTCATGCAAGAGCCTCCTTATGAATTGATCCTCTTGGAAAAATTGTACCCGAATGGAAGGATTTGGTCAAGGGGCGTTGGGATTCTTCCGCTGCCGCCTGGCTTTTTCTTTTCTTTCCCCCGGTTCTTTGCTATAATGCCCTCATACGGTTTTCACCCCTCTTGCAATCCAACCGGAAAGGCGGGGGACGCCTCCATGGCACAGCCCAGGGTCTTTACCTCCCGAAAAGCGCCGGCTGCTCAGCCCCGGCCCGGCCTGGGCCGGGTGGCGGGCTGTGACCTCAATGTCCTAAGCTGCCTGCTGCTTCCCTTTCGCCAGGACCCTTTTTTCCGCCTGCGCCCCGCCCTGTCCCACGAGGCCATGGCCCTGTCCCTGGAGCTGGCGGCGCTGTCCTATCATCTGGAGCTGGATGAGTGGCTCCAGGCGGGCTGGACGGATTGCTCCATCCAGATTGACAACACCTTGCAAAGCGGCGTGGTCCGGGGCGAGAGCGCCAGCGGCGAGCAAATGCGCAGCCTCCTGAACAGCTGGAAGCTCTACCGGGCCAGGGTGTCCCTCAGGGAGCGCAACCCCATCATGCGGATCGCCGGGGCCTTGCGGCAGCGGGAGCGCAGCGATACCATCAAGGCCGTCACCATGCTCCACAAGCAAGCTCCGGGCCGCTATATCGTGGCCATCGGCTTCATGGGCACGGGCTCCCGGTTCTACGACTGGTTTTCCAACTTCCGCTTTATCACCGAGGAGGGCTTTCACAAGGGCTTTTTTCAGCTCACGGCGTATTTTGAGCAGAGCGCCGAACGCATCGTCTTCCCGGATACCGCCGCGGAGCTGGGCTTGGAAAGGCTGACCCTGGCGGACATCTTCCAGGAGATGCGCAGCGCCAACAGCCGCTTCTTTCTCTGGATGGCCGGGCACAGCCAGGGGGCGGCTGTCATGCAGATTCTCTGCCACAGGCTGCTGACGGACTGGGGCGCGCTGCCCCAGAACATGGTGGGCTACGGCTTCGCCTCCCCCACCGTGGCAACGGGCCAGTTTGTGTACGACCCGGCCCTCTACCCCCTCTACCATGTGCTGAACAGCGATGATGTGGTGCCCCGGATCGGCGCGCTGCTGCACCTGGGCCTGTGCCTGGAGTACCAGGCCCATGATTCCTTCCGGCAGGACGTCTATGCCCTCAGCGCCGCTCCGGGGATTGTCTCCGCCCGGGAGGCCCTGGAGCCCTTCATCGTCCAAATGACCGATACCCTAAGCATCATGGAGAGCTCCGTGGCTTTTTGCTACTGCCTCCTGGAGGAAAAGGGCGAGGAGAACCTCTCCCAGCTCATCGACAAGAAATGGACCGTGGCCCCCATTGAAAGGATGCTCTCCTACGCCGGGGACAAGGCCCAGGACGTGGTGCGGGCCATTGCCCAATACGCCCAGAAGGGCTATATCTCCTTGGCCGGGCATGGCATGGACCAGGAGCGTATTGACCGCCTGAAGGAGCGCATGCGGCCCGCAGTGAAGCAGCACACCCTGCGCCAGCTCCTGGGGGGCCTCAGCGAGCTCACCGGGGCCCCTCACGGGATCATGCGGGAGCATTTCAAGTTCACAGGGGCCTACAGCTATATTGTCCAACGGGGATGGTCCGCCTTGAAGCCCTTTATCTGGGTAAAGCAGCCCCAGGCCCTTCCCTGCCGCGCCTATGGGGAGTCCCTCTCCTGGGCCCAGGCCGGGCAGACCCTCCCCTTCCCCGGCAGGAGGCTTCCCGCCAAGCGCCGCCGCCGGCATCCCGGAGCCCTGGCCCCCAAGGGAGTCCGGAGCAGAAGCCTGCGGGCCAGGAGGCTGCGGCAGGGGAGGTAGCGCCTTATGCCGGGCAGGCGTTTTCTCGTAGGGTTTTCTCTCCACCTCATGCGCCAAAGGAGCGGGCAAGTTGCTCTTTCAGGGCAGGTATGGTTGGGTACGGTACAGGAAATAGGATTTTGAGCTGTGCTATCAATACTGCATGGCATCGCCAGGAAACCCTTCCGGAGTCCGGGAGCGGCCCAGCTCCGTAACAGACCGCAGCGGGACCGAAAGGAAGAAGGGTAAAGAAGAAGGAAGTCAAAGAGCTGTTACGCTAGGTCCTTGCAATTTCTTTTGAATTTTCTGCTCATTGGGACTTTACAAATCCCCGGGGTTTGTGGTATAGTAGTTTTCGCTTGGAACGCGGGGCATTAGCGCAGTTGGTAGCGCACAACACTGGCAGTGTTGGGGTCAGGAGTTCGAGTCTCCTATGCTCCACCAAGAAAAACCGTTGATTTTCAACGGTTTTCTTTTTATCTGCAAGATGGGCAAAAACGGTTCCCTGGCAGTGGGCGTGAAAGCGTACAACAAAGCGAGCAAGGAAACCAAAACTCCCCGCCGCCCTGGCAGCGCTCCTTCCGCTTTAGAATCACTCACGGCAATCCCCTCCTTCGAGTCTCGCTGGGCAAATACCCGGTGCATGCGCGGTAACCATCGGCAAACGCACCCGCCTTTTGATAGCCTACCTCACGGGCTGTCTCCGCGATGGGCAGACCGGTTTCCCACAAAAGCGCGGCCGCCTTTTCGACGGCTATATGCATAGTTTTGTTATTGAGTACGAAAAATCCGCCCCAACCCCTACTTAATACTATTAACCCGATCCCAAATGCGGGATGATAGTTACCTAACGCCCCAGCTCCTTCCTTCCAGGCCACCGCTGACGAGGCAAATAAATCCCAATCAGCAGACGAAAAAGGCCCTGCCGGCCCTCCTGGGGTGGCAAGAGTGATCTGCCAAAAACAGCAGCGAAAAAAGCCTCACACCACACTGGCAAAATACCGTCCGTGATAGATAATGAGATATAATATAGAAAGAAGCAGCAAATCCCAGTCTATGAAGCTCCTATAGTAAAGTAGCCCATTACAGGACTTCATCCGGAGACTTTCTCCCATAAAGCGGGCGGCCATTTCAAGGAAACCCATAGCCGTTTCCTTGAAATGGCCGCAAAAGCAAACATAGCTAGACAAAAAGCCCTTCAGGCAAGGGCTTTTTGCCTTCACCGTCACGCAGCTTCCGCCCCATTTTGCCCAAACTGGGAATCGGCCTATTGGGTACCCCTTAGCTTTATACGACATAGTATGGCATTGGGCCGCTTCGCCTGCAAGCCGGAAAAGTCCGAATTTGTGAAACGGAGCTGCTTCACCCCACATCAGAGAGGAGCGATTCTATGAGTGAGGTCGCTTTGCAAATAGAGCGCATCGCCGCCGGCTCGGTGGCCGCAACCGAGAATGTTATTTTTGAAACGATCGTGCTCTCTACCGGAGATATAGGATACGACGCCGGAACCGGCGTCATCACATTCAATGAACCAGGGCGATATGTCATTGATTGGTGGGTTGCCACACAATCATCTCCTTCCACAAACGGAGCTGTGTTTTCTCTGTCCTCTTCTCAAGGCGATGTTCTGGAGGGCGATTCCCCCATAAAGACCGGCCAGGTCAACGGCGTCGGCATCATTGATGTTTCCGCAGTGCCCGCAACCGTATCTTTGCGCAACGACAGCCAGGGAACGGTCTACTATTCCGTTACCGTGCCTGTAAAAGCGACGCTGGTCATCACTCTTGATTCCGGCGTCAGCGCGTTTGGAGTGCTGTTATCGGACGAAGGATCTATCCCGTTGACAGAAACGCCAGTTGTTGTCCCGATGACCGTCCAGTCCGGTGCATTCATGGATATTGATTATTCGGTAGCGAATGCCATTACCATGATGGAAACAGGAATATACCGGATTGACATTTTCGTGGCCGGGACCACAGTAGTCACGGAGAGTATTTCGCTCGCTCTAGCTATCAACGGCGTCCCAAATGATGATATGATGCAAAGCATGGAGTTCACAGCGGTCAATACCACCACTTTTGCGATGACCAATTACCTTTCGTTGAATATGGGGGATGTCCTTACTCTTCAAATGTCTTCTATCACTGCCACAACCTTCTTTTTCCCCCCGTTGGGTCCGGGTGCTACCCTGTCTGTTCAGCGGGTATTTTAGCGTGCGTGGCTGCCAGAGCGCATCGCCCAAGGATGCTCTTTCGCGGGGTGTGGATAGACACTTCACAACAGCCTCGCCCCGCTAGGGAGCCGCGCCGTATCTATGATGGTTTTGTTCACGAGCCGCCCAATCGAGCGCATAACATGGAACCGCGCGCGTTGGCCCACAGCATGAGAGAGCTGCAAAGCATTGAAAGATAGCGAGGCAGGCGGCGTCCAGCCCAATGGGCGCCGCTATCCATACCCCTTTGATTATTTCGTCAAGATGGTGGGCCTCTGGTTCTGCGTTGCCTTCCAAGGCGATTTTGCATTAACAACAGCCGCGCCGCATCAGGGGTGATACAAGCGTTGCGTCCGGCAATGCGTATGGGCAACGGCATACGAACCCCGCCCGTATGATTTGTTTTGCCGCCCGGCACCCGGATGCCGCCTGCTTCCATAAATGCCAAGGGAATCGAAAATGCCCGGAGCAAAACGCAGCATGGACAGCCTGTGTGAGGACAGTCCTTTCCCCAGCACCACTCCCATCCAAACCTCTGCGTTTATTCACACCCTCAACACTCCGCCCCTTCCCTACTCCCCAATGCCTGTCCCTTTGCGCGATAAACGGCGGCTCCCCACCCCCTAACAGCTCATCGCCCCCTAACAGCTTACCTCCCAGACAACTCACCGCCTCCTGACAGCTCCCCGCCCGCACCCCCGGAGACGCATTGACAGCACCCGGCGCAAACGGTAGAATGTCCCCAGGTTATGCGCATAACAGGGGGTGTTGGAATGACGATCAAGGAAATCGCAAACGCCCTTGGCGTTTCTACCGCCACCGTTTCCAACGTGATCCACGGGCACCTGCGGAAGATGTCGCCGGAAACGGCGCAGATGATCCGGGAAAAGCTGGAGCAATACCAGTACATCCCCAACATGAGCGCGCGCATGCTGGCCAAGGGCGACAGCGAGATCGTGGGCGTGATCACCAACTACCCCAACCGCGAGGAAAAATTCGCCTTGCAGGACCCCTATGTCAGCGAGATTATTGCCGCGCTGGAAAACTCCATCCGTACCCGGGGCTATTTTACGATGCTGCACGCCGCCCAAAATGCCGCTGAAATCCACCGCATTTCCCAAACCTGGAACGCGGTGGGCTTGATCGTCATGGGGCTCCAGGCAAACCAGTGCCGGGAGCTGATGCAGGTGACCCAAAAGGCCATTGTGTTTGTGGACTGCTATTTTGACGAGGGGGAGCAGTACAACAATGTGGGTCTGGACGACCGGGCCGGCATGTACGGCATGACCGAGTACCTGCTGTCCCAGGGTCACCGGGATATCCTGTATATTGGCGATCAGCCTACGCTGTGGGGCCTGGACGCAAAGCGGCTGGATGGGCACATCCAGGCGCTGGGCAAGGCGGGCATCCCCTGGTCCCAGGAACGCTACCACTGCATTTCCAAGGACCGCAAGCGCAGGCAGGACGATTTTGCCAGGCTTATCAGCCGGCTCAAGGACAGGCGGGATACGGCCTGGATGTTCATTTCCGACTACTACGCCGTGGAAGCCCTGGGCTTTTTGAGCGACCACGGCATCTCCGTTCCCCGGGACCTCTCTGTGACCGGCTTTGACGACAACATTTTATCCCGGGTGATCCGCCCGCGCCTTACGACGGTTCACCAGAACGTATCCAACAAGGCGGAGGCGGCCATTAAAATGCTCTTTGATTTGCTGGCCGGTACGGCGGAGCCCCCCGCGTCCCTCACCTTGCCCACCCGGATCGTGAAGGGGCAAAGCGTGGGAAAAAGAGCCCGTCCCTAGTCACAATCACCAAATTGCACAGCCTCCATTGATATATTTTGTTGGTTATGCGCATAACATATTGAAGAAAATCATGCCATCTGCTATTCTGTTGCTGAAAAGAACGAGACGGCCCGTTATGAAGAAGCAGCTTGGGTTTTGCGCGGCAAGCATACCGGCGGCATTGCTGTTTGCGCATTCCCCGGCGCAAGGAGAAGGTCAGATGGATTGTTTTCTGGATCAAGCCATGTATGCGCCCGGAGCTTCCGTTGGGGTGCGGCTGACCGGTGTGCCGCCGGAAGCCTCGTTCCTGCGCGCCGCCCTGCTGCATCTGGAGGAAACGGTTTTGACCCTTGAGGCCGCGGCAGGCAGCGAAAGCATTTCCTTCCTTCTTCCTCAAAGGGATTTCACGGGCTATTTGCTGCAGATGCACGCGCTGGACGAATCCCGGCGCTTTTTGGCCGCCGCGCATACCGCCGTTGACTGCTCCTCGGATTGGACGCGGTTTCCGCGCTATGGCTATCTTTGGGATTTCACCCCCGGGGCGGACGCCCAGGGCAAAATCCGGCGGATGGCGCGCTATCATCTCAATGGGATTCAGTTTTATGACTGGCAGTACCGCCACCATATCCCCGTAGCGCCGGATACCCGGGCCTGGCGGGACTGGTCCGGCCGGGAAGTGGACGGAGCCATTTTGCGGCGCTATATCGCCGCGGCCCACGAGCACAACATGATCTGCATGGCCTACAACATGATTTACGCCGCCAACCAAACCTACCTGGCGGACGGCTCCGGGGTGGACGCCGCCTGGCGGCTGATGAAGGCCAACGGGGAGGACTTTACCTGCGACATGGACGCGGAGCTGGGCCCCGTGGGCATATTACAGTATTTCAACCCCCTGGATTCCCGGTGGCAGCGCTACCTCTTTGCCCAGCAAAGCCGCGTCTTCCAGGCCTTTGCCTTTGACGGATGGCACGGGGACACCATCGGGGAAAACGGGCCCATGACGACCGCGGAAGGCGGACCCCTGGGGTATGGCGAAAGCGGCACGCCCATCCATCTGGTCAAGGACTGCTACACGCAATTCCTCAACGCCGCCAAAGCGGCCCTGGGGGACAAGTACCTGGTGTTCAACCCGGTGGGGGCCCAGGGGATTGAACATGTCAGCGTCAGCGATGTGGATGTGCTCTACGCCGAATTCTGGCCCTGGGACAGCGACGGCGACGGGCTGCCCTACACGGACTATTATAGTTTGCACAAGGCCATCCTCCAGGCTCACCGGCAAAGCGGCGGGAAATCGCTGGTGGTGGCGGCGTATGTGAACTACCGCCACCCCAGCCCCACCTTCAACGCCGCCGCGGTGCGGCTCCTGGACAGCGTGGTATTCGCCTCCGGCGGGGCCAGGATTGAATTGGGCAATGGCGGCGCAATGCTGTCCGACGAATACTTTCCCGGGGACCAAAACAAGGGGATGGAGGAATCCCTAACCCGGGACGTAGAGCGGATGTACGACTTTATCGTCGCCTACGAAAACCTCCTGCGGGATGGCCAATCCCCCCTTCAGCACAAAGTGGCGATTGAGAACCGGCCTGTGAGCGAAAATGGGCAAGCGGACACGATCTGGTGCTTTGCCAAAGGGGATGGGCGGCATGAGGTGTACCATTTCATCAACCTGTTTGGCACCGATTCGGCCTGGCGGGATGAGGAGCAGACCAAGAAGGCCCCCGTCGCGCAAAACGGCCTTGTGACCCGCTTGTACACGGACTGCTCCACCCAAAGCGTATTCCTGGCCTCCCCTGACGGGGAGGATCTCGCGCCCGTATCCTTGCCCTTCGTTTGCGGGGAGGACGAGGGCGGCCGGTATCTCCAGTTCACCGTTCCCTCCCTGGCGTACTGGAACATGGTTTTCCTGCGTGAAGGCGCATGAGAATAAATTTGAAGTCGGAGGATGTACCCAATGAAAAAGCTGATTGCTCTTGTGTTGATGCTGGCAATGGTACTGAGCCTGTGCGCTGTGGCTTCTGCCGGCGAGGCGACCACCCTCACCTTCTGGCATACCTACGGCGATGCTGAAACCCCTATCCTGGACGATGTCATCATTCCCATGTTTGAAGCGGCGAACCCCGGCATCAAGGTAGAAGCCGTGCGCCAGAGCGGCGATTTCAATCAAATGCTGGTAACGGCGCTGGGCACGGGCGTTGTTCCGGACGTCGCCCGGGTGGATATCACCAAGACCAGCGCTTACGCCAAGTTGGGCGGCATCGTCGCCATGGACGAAATCGAGGGCTTTGAGGCGCTCAAATCCGCCGTGCTGGAAGGCCCCCTGTCCACCAATTTGTGGAACGGCCACTATTACGGGCTGCCCCTGAACACCAACTGCAAGGCGGCGGTGGTCAACCTGGAAAGCATGAAGGCGCTGGGCTTTGAAGGCGCTCCCGCCACCATGGAGGAGTTCATCGCCGCCTGTAAGGAAAAGGCCCCCGGGGAATACAAGCTCAACGTCTCCGGCCTTGGGGACTGGGATATGTACACCTATTTCTGGCTGTTCGGCGGCAAGGTGACGGACGAGGGCTTCACCAAAGCCAGCGGCTACCTGGACAGCCAGGAAAGCGTGGCGGCGATGAAGGCCATCATGCGGATGCATGACGACGGCGTGTTCACCATCCGGGATGTGGACGGCACCGCGGACGCCTGGGATGGCATCCAGAGCCAATACGCCATGTTTTTCGAAGGCCCCTGGTATCCCTTCTCCGACGCCATCGTTCCCGCGCTGATCCCCACCTATAACGGCCGGTCCGCCTCCGTGGTGGGGGGCGAGAACATCGTGATCTTCTCGGGCAGCGAAAAGAAGGACGCCGCCTTCCGCTTCGTGCAGTTCATGATGAGCGAGGAGGTTCAGCTGACGCTGCTTGAGGTTGGGGTGATTCCCACCTTAAAGAGCTGCGCGGACAGCGAAGCCGTACAGGCCGATCCCAAGTGGAGCGTCTACATGCGGCAGCTAGCCTCCGCCCAGAGCCGCATCCCCACGCCCCAGGCTTCCGCCGTGGAACAGCTGTGGACGGACGCCATGACCATGATCTTCATGGAAGGGGCGGACGTGCAGGAAACCCTCACCGGCATCGCCGCGGAAATCGACATGGAACTGGCAAAATAACCATCCTACGGTACAGGGCGCGGAAGGGCATTGCCCCTTCCGTCCCTTTCCCGTTGTGAAGGGAGGGGTAATATGGCACAGCTTGCCCACGATTCAAAGCCCGCGCTGAAGCGGGAGAAACAGCAGCTTCGGCGCAGGCGCGCCCGCAACCTCATTCCGGCCGCGCCCTTTGTTCTGCCCGGGCTGGTCCTGGCCTGCGTGTTCATCCTCTACCCCATGCTGTTCAACATCCGCATCAGCTTCTCAGAATACCAAATCGTGCAGCGCGCCATGACCTGGAACGGCCTTGAGAACTTCACCGCGCTTTTCACGGAGCGGGGCGACCGGCTGCTGCTGGCCATCCGGAACAACTTTTTGTACGCCATTGTCACAACGCCCTTCATCATGCTCTTTGGCCTCGTCTTGGCCGTGATGATCAACTCCCTCAGGCGCGGGCGGGTGTTTTTCCGGACCTGCTTCTATTTGCCCGTGATCACCAGCTGGGTGATCGTAGGCAATGTGTTCGCCTATATGTTCAACGCCGGGGGCGCGGGGCTGGTCAACCATCTGCTGAAGGATGTGTTTCACCTCATGCCGGAATATGTGCCCTGGTTGCAGCGCACCTGGACCGCCAATCTGGTGATCTGGCTATTGGGCGTCTGGAAGAATACCGGCTGGGCCATGATCATTTACCTGGCCGGCCTGCAAGGCATCTCCAACGACCTGTATGAGGCCGGCGTTCTGGACGGGGCCGGGAAGGCGGCCCGGTTCTGGTACATCACCGTGCCGCTGCTCAAGGCCACCAGCTTCTACGTCCTTGTGAACATGATCATCGGTTCCTTTGGCGTGTTCATCCAGGTGATGATGCTTACCGGCGGCAATCCCCGGGGCACCACCGGCGTGCTTCAATACCTTTTGTACGATAAGTCCTTCAACCTGTTTGAGTTCGGGCAAGGGGCCGCCATCGGCATGATCACGGCGGCGCTGGTGCTGCTTACCACGGCGGTCCTCAACAAGCTCTTCCGCACAGAAGGGGGGAAGGGGGCATGAAGGCTGTCCGGAAGTTGTTGTTTGCGGCGCTATTGCTCCTCAGCGTTGTGATCTTCATTTTACCCTTCTGGTTCATGCTGTGCAACTCCTTTGAGGAGTTCAGCTATGTGCTGCCCAATCCGCCCCATCTCTTTCCCACCAGGCTGAGCTTCGGGGCCTACGCCCACGTGCTGTCCCAGTCCGCTTTGCCCCAGGCGGCATGGAACAGCGTTGTGATCACGCTGTGCACAACCCTTTTCACCGTGCTCATCGCTTCCCTCTCCGCCTATGGCTTCGCCAGAATCGACTTTTTAGGCAAGGAAGCCCTGTTCAAAATCTACCTGTTTACCTTGATGCTCCCGGGATTCCTGGGGATCATTCCTCAATTTCTCGTGCTGCAAGGCCTGGGAAGCGCGCCCAGCGGCCTCATCGGCACCAAGGCGGGCCTGGTTTTGCTGTATGTGGGGGCGGGCGTCTGCGGCAATACGTTCTTTCTGCGGGGCCATATGGCCGCGCTGCCCAAGGAGCTGGAGGAGGCCGTTCTCATCGACGGCGGCGGGCATATGACCATCTTCTTCCGGGTGCTGCTTCCCCTGGCCTTGCCCGCTATCGGCACGCTGGCCATCTTCTGCCTGCAAGGCACCTGGGAGGAGTTTTTCTCTGCCAAGGTTGTGTTGGGCGGCGTGCAGAAAAACATCACCTTGCCGGTGATGATCCAATCCTTAAAAGGCGCCCACGCCACCCGCTGGGAATGGATCTTCTCCGCTTCG
Organism: Candidatus Limiplasma sp.; assembly: GCA_034927815.1. Classification (GTDB taxonomy): domain Bacteria; phylum Bacillota; class Clostridia; order Christensenellales; family Aristaeellaceae; genus Limiplasma. The sequence goes on along the minus strand of JAYFPK010000029.1, from coordinate 108,831 downwards.
ATCCTGGCCCAGATCCCCATCATCCTTTTGTTCGGCGTATTCCAAAAGCAATTTGTGGTATCGGGGCTGGCCGAAGGCTCCGTAAAAGCGTAGGGAAAGCGGAGCGTACCTTTCCATAGCCCAGGCGGCAATCCCTTCTTGCGATCCATCCTCCCGAAGTGGCTGGCGCTGTGGCGGGCATGCCCTTTCGCACAAGCCGATCACCTGAAAATCCTCCCCGCCGCAAAAGCATAAAGAAACAAGAGAGAAGCCCTCCAGTCGAAAGGGCTTCTTCTTTTTTCTCCTGGAATCTCCCGGCGCGGCCCCGGGCGGAAGCCCATATCCCGTGCGGATGCATGGGCCCATATCCCGTGCCCAAGCCCTCCCCCTGCATGGCAATTTCAGGCTTCCCTTCCCTGGCGCGTGCCTTGCCGGGGAGGCATTCCTTTTGGCCGGTGAAGCTGTCAAATGCAGCCATGGCAAGCCCTCCACAAAAAACCAGCCCTGATGATTTGCATTTTGCCGCCGCAACGGTATAATGAAACCATATACGCCGCAAGGCACATGCGTGCCAGCCCAAGAGACGGAAGCGGGTTCTCCAGGATGCACGCCGCCGCTTTCCCAGGCGCAAGCTCTCCCGCAGCAGCGTTTGCCGGTCAACACGCAAATCCCATGGCCGCCGCATCAGGCGGGAGCCGTCTCGTCACCAGGAAAATGGGAAGGGAGAGGATGCCATGCAAGGATATCCATCCAAAACGCAGCCGGAAAAGGGGCACGGAACATGCAAGGGAAAAAGCTGAAAACAGCGAAGGCGCGGCGGAGAAACCGGACCGTCATGTCCGAAATCATCACTTCCTTCGTTTTCCTCATCCTGTTTACCTCCATCGCCATGGGAACGCACTATTTTGTGTCCCTGGGGCAGTATGTGGACAATCAGGTAACCGCCTATCAATCCGAAATCATCCGGCAGGTGGGGGAAAAGCTGGACTATTATTTGGAGAGCGTCTATATTTCCGAGCGCCAACTGCTGGGCACGGTGGTGCAGCAGGACCTGTTCCAAAAGAGCCGCAAGCTCATGGACTCCTCCACGCCGGGGGAGCATGTGCGCAACGTGGAGGATGAGCTGAAAAACGTCCGCAGAACCAGCCCGTGCATCTCCAACATCTACCTGATCGGCACCACGGAGGAGTTCTATACCTCCAGCAACTTTTTCGTGAAGGAACGGCTCACCGAAAAGGAGTGGTATCAGGGGTTCATGCGCTCCGACGCAAACGGCGCCATCGTTCCCGCCCACCATGCGGATTACCAGGTGGTCTACGGCACCGGCCCCAGGGTGGTGTCCTTCATGAAGAAGATCACCAACCCCAAGGACGCAAGGACCATGATCGGGGTCATTCAAATCGACATGGACTATGCCAGAATACGCTCCGTGGCGGAGAGCATCCGCATTGATGATGAGAACGCCCTCTTTATTCTGGACGAGAACGGTACGCTGCTCTACAGCCCCCAGGAGGCCGACGTGGGAAAAAGCATCGGCCAGGTCCAGGTGGGCGGCAAAGGGCTGGATGCTTTGATGCAGGACGACCGGGAGTATTCCCTTTCCGAATACAGGACCGCCTTGTCCAGCTGGCGGGTTGTGGGCGTGGTATCCAAAGGCAGCGTGAACGCCAAGTTCAACACGGCCCTGTGGCTCTCCATCCTCATCGCCATCAGCACGCTCATCCTTTCCCTGGGGTCTGCCTATCTTTTGGCGAAACGGATCACCCGGCCCATCGAAAATCTGGTGTCCGTCATGGGCCGGGCCGGGCGGGGGCATTTCGACGTGCGGGCCAAAGACAGCGTCAACAGGGACATGCAAGCCCTGTCCAGCGGCTTCAACACCATGCTGGACCAGATCAACCGGCTCATGGAAAACCTGGTGCGCAAGGAGCATGAAACCGCCAACGCCCGCTTCCTGGCGCTGCAAGCGCAAATCAACCCGCATTTTCTCTACAATACCCTGGAAACCATGCGCAGCATCGCCATCCGCCACAACGTGAACGGCATTGCCGATATCGCCAAATCCATGGCCGCCATTTTCCGCTACAGCATCAGCCGGAGCCGGGACGAGGTCACCCTGGCGGAAGAGCTGACCCACGCCCGGCACTACGTGGGCATCCAGCAGAGCCGCTATAAGGAGCGGCTGGCCGTCTCCTTCGAGGTGGATGAAAAGGTGCTGGAGGATAGGGTGATCAAGCTCATCATCCAGCCTTTGGTGGAAAACGCCATCTACCACGGCATCGAACGAAAGACGGGGGAGGGGCATGTGCGCATCCTGTGCCGGGCCACGGAATACGGGGTGTATATCTCCATCCGGGACGACGGGATCGGCATGCCCGAAGCCCTTTTGGCGGAACTAAAAGAAAAAATGAATCGGGATTATGACCACAACGCCACCGAGGGCATCGGCATTTTGAACGTGAACGCCCGGCTGAAACTGTACTATGGGGGCACAAGCGCTCTGCATATCCATAGTACCGAAGACCAGGGCACGGAGGTCTGGTTCGAAATCCCGGTGCGCCGGGACGCAAAGGAGCTGAAAAATGTATAAAGCCATCATTGTGGACGACGAGGAGGACATCCGCTACCTGCTGCGCCATTTGCTGGAAAAAGGGGTGCGGGACGTCACCGTGGCGGGGGAAGCCTCCAACGGGGACGAAGGGCTGGCCCTTTGCCGGAAGCTGTGCCCGGAAATCGTTCTGGCCGACATCCGCATGCCCGGGCTGGACGGCCTGGAGATGCTGGGCCAAATCAAAAAAGCCTCTCCCCATACCCAGGTGATCCTCATCAGCGGATACGGGTATTTCTCCTACGCCCAAAGGGCCCTGGAGCAGGGGGCCGCCGGCTACTTGCTCAAGCCCATCGAGGAAGAGGAGCTCTACGAGGTGGTGGAGCGGGTCAAGGCGCTGGTGCTGGCCAAGCGCCGGGAGCGGGATAACCGGGCCAGGATGCAAGCGGAGCTGAAAAAACTGCAGCAGGGGCTGCATACGGAGGTCCTGTCCGAGGCCGCGGCAACGGTGGGCCACGAGCAAGTCCGCAAGGCGCTGCACTATATCCACGAGAACTACTGCACGGAAATCACCCTGGAGAGGGCCGCGGACACCATTTTCATGAACGCCGCCTATTTTTCCGTGCTGTTCAAAAAGGAGACGGGGAAGAGCTTCGTGAGCTACGTGAACGATTTGCGCATGAAACAGGCCAAGCAGCTCATGCTGGCCGGCAAGTTCAAGGTGGCCGAGATTGCCCACATGACGGGCTTCAACGACGTGGGGTATTTTAACCGGGTCTTCAAAAAGTACTACGGCCACTGCCCCAAGGAGTATCAAAGCGCCCTGAGGAACCCATAAATTGTCCCATGAATCTTTAAATTTTCGCATTGTTTTTGTGCAAATAGTCCATATAATTTGAACTGTGATCACAAAAAATCCATAAAACGTAGGAGGCCATGCAATGAAAAAAGCACGCGCACTCAGTCTTCTTCTGGCCGCAGTACTCTGCCTGTCCTGTATTTCCACGGCGTTGGCCGCGGATTTACCCACCATCCGGTTTGCACACGGCTGGACCGCCGGGGACGGCATGGGTGAAGTAGGCGCCAAGGCGATTGACGATTTTGCCGAGGCCCATAAGGACGAATTCATCCTGGCCCAGGAAGTCATCGTCGGCGACGAGATGAAGTCCAAAATCCGTATCGACATTGCGGGCAACAACCTCCCCGACGCTTGGATGTATTGGGGCTCCGCCTCTGACGCGGGTTCCTTCGTAAAATCCGGCATCCTCTTGGACGCGCAAGAGTACCTGAACCTGAGCCAGAACACCTGCTATGAGGACTACCCCGAGGGAAGCTGGGACGGCTTCAGGATCGACGGCAAGGTTTGGGGCATCCCGCTGCAAGGCTACGTAGGCTACTGGTTCTGCAACAGGGAGCTGTTTGAGAAGTACAATTTGGAATACCCCACCACCTATGAGGAACTGCTGGCTGTATCCGAGGTGTTCAACGCCAATGGCATCGTGCCGCTGGCCATGGGCAGCAAGGCCGGCAACCCGGGGCACTTCTTCATGAGCGAGCTGTACGCCCAGTATCCCGGCGCCATTGAAGAACTGCACAACATGTCCACCACCTGGCAGTTTGACAACGAGAACATCCGCCAAGTATGCGCCCTGATCGCGGAGATGAAGGAAAAGAAGGTCTTCCCCTCCGATACCATTGCCAATGGCGACTGGGGCCCCAGCTTCGCGCTGTACAACGACGGCCGGGCGGCCATGGTCTACTCCTACACCTGGATGCTGGGCTCCATGAACCCGGACATCGTAGCGGTCACGGACATCATCCCCACCCCCAAGATGCCCGGCGGAACGGTGGATCCCGCCACCATCGTCAGCAGAGGCTGCAGCTACGGCCTGCTGATCAACAAGAAGTCCTTTGAAGATCCCGCCAAGCGGGACGCCCTGGTGGCTCTGGCGGACCTGATCTCTTCCGACGCCTTTGTGGAGGACCAGCTGTACCTGGCCGCCCAGGTGCCCGGAAAGGAACTGGATATCGACGAGTCCCGGATCGCGATCCCGATGATGGCCGAGGTGCTGGAATTTGCCAAGGGCAAGGAAAACATGACCAACCATTGGCTCAACTTCCCGGCCACCAAGCCCTGGGCCGACGCGCAAAACTTCCTGGACGAGCTCTTCGCGGGATCGCTGACGCCCGAGGAGTACATCCAGAAGGTACAGGATTCCCTGGATACGGTAAAGGCTGAGGAAGCCGAGGAATAAAGGGAATCGGTCTGCAAAAGAACTGTCCGTGATGGATGCTTGTTGCGGGCAGTTCTTTTTCCATCACTCATTTTTCAGCGAAAGGGGCGTGTACAGGCCTTGCAAAACCGACTTGACCGCATCAGAACAAGGAATGACCGGGTATTTGCCCTGGGTTTCATCGGGCCGACGTTTCTGCTGTACAGCGTTTTTATCATCGTGCCCATTGCCCTTTCCATCTATTACTCCTTGACCCGCTGGGACGGCGTGGGAGCCAAAAAGTTTATCGGGCTGAAAAACTTTGAGTTCCTGTTTGGAAACGCCGACTACTGGACCACCTTTACCAACAGCCTGCAGGTCATCATCTTCTCCCTCATTATCCAGATCACCCTGGGGCTGGTATTCGCCTATTTGGTGTATGGCGTGAAAAAGGGCTTCAAGATTTTCCGCTCGCTGTATTTTTTGCCGGTGGTGATCGCGCCCTCCGCCGTGGGCCTCATGTTCCTGCTCTTTTTCAACGGGCAGCTGGGGCCCCTGAACTCCATGCTGGACATGGTGGGGCTGTCCTCCCTGAAAAGGGATTGGCTCTCCGACGGAAAGGTCGTTTTGTATTCCGTGATGTTTCCCATGATCTGGCAATACATCGGCTACTACTTCATCATCTTCCTGGCCGGGCTGCAATCCATTCCCGAAGAGGTTTTCGAAAGCGCGAAAATAGACGGGGCGTCGTCTTTTCAGGTGTTCACCAAAATGGTGATCCCGATGTCCAGGGACATCATCCAGATCTGCATTATCCTTTGCGTCACCGGCAGCTTGAAGGCCTTTGACCACCCCTATACCATGACCTGGGGCGGCCCGGGGGTCCGCTCGTCCTACCTGGCTGTGTACATGTACAGGACGGCTTTTACGGAAAATTATCTTGGACGGGGCACGGCGGTGGCCATCACCATTTTGCTGTTCTCCTTCGTCTTTTCCTATTTGTTCAACAAGTTCTTTTCCAAAGACGCCATCCAATATTAAGGAGGTGGTGAACCTTGCATCTGTCCATGAAACGAACGCATCCCGCAACCGTTGTGAAATATACCGTGCTGATTCTCTTTGCGCTCACCACCCTCTATCCCTTCGTATGGGTGCTGCTGAGCTCGCTGAAAACGGACCATGAGGTATTCGCCAACGCCTTCGGTTTGCCGAAGCAGTGGATGTTCTCCAATTTCCAGGAGGCCTTCACCGGCGCCCAGGTGGGCGTGAACTTCTTCAACAGCCTGATGTACGCCACGGGCTGCGTGGTGGTTGTGCTGCTGTGCGCCTCCATGACCTCCTACGCTTTGGTGCGGGTGGTCAAAACCAAGCGGCTGTATCTCTTTTTCACCACCGGCATCATGATTCCCACCCACGCGGTCATCATCCCCCTGGTCATCATCCTGCGAAACATGGGCCTCATCAACACCCGCATGGGAATCACCCTGGCCTACATCGTCTCCAACCTGTCCTTCAGTATTTTTGTTCTGGTGGGCTTCATGCGCACCTTGCCCAGGGATTTGGAGGAGGCGGCCATGATCGACGGCTGCAGCCGGGTACGCCTGTTTTTCAGCATCATCCTGCCCATTTCCAAGGCCGGGCTCGCCACCATCGGAACCTTCTCCTTCCTCAACGCCTGGAACGACCTGCTTTTGTCCTTGATCATCACCGCTAGCCCGGCGCTGAGAACGCTGAACCTGGGCTGCTACAACCTGCGGGCCCAATATGCCCAGCGGTATGCCCTGATTTCAGCCGGGCTTGTGATTTTGATCATTCCGGCGGCCCTCATGTATATCCTCTTCCAGGAGCAGGTGGTCAAAGGCATGACCGCGGGAGCCATCAAAGGGTAGGGCGTCGCAAAGGCGCGCCTTCCCCCATCCCGCAAAGTGAATCCGACAAATCAATCGTCTCTGCTTTGTTTCCTGAAAGACGGAGCGAAAGGAGAACCTATGGAGTCATTCAGAGAAGCCCTAGGGGCGGCTTTGCTGGATCTTGGCCGCACAAATCCCAAGGTCGTGGTGGTGACGCCGGACCTGGCAAACGCGGTGAAGATCACGGCGTATAAAAAAGAATTTCCGGACCGGTTCGTAAGCGTGGGCATCAGCGAGGCGGACTGCCTGTGCTTTGCGGCGGGGCTTGCCGCCGCGGGGCTCACCCCCGTGGTGGTGGGCTTTGCCATGTTCGTGGCGGAAAAGGCCTTTGAGCAGATCCGCAACGCCATCGCCTACCCCCACTTGAACGTCACCATCATCGCCACCCACGCGGGGCTGTGCGTTGGCCGGGACGGAGCCACCCACCAGGCCCTGGAGGATATCGCCATCATGCGCACCCTCCCCGGCTTTGCGGTGCTGGCCGCGGCGGATGCCGCCCAAACGGCGGCGGCCATCAGCGCGGCTGTGGCCCATCCGGGCCCGGTATACCTGCGCCTGGGGCGGGACGAGTCCCGGCCCGTGGTGCCGGAAGGACGAAAATTTACCATCGGCGAGGCCGACTTGCTGGCGCCTGGGGATGATGTCACCTTGGTGGCCTGCGGCCTGATGACCGCCAACGCCATGGAGGCGGCCCTGGTCCTGGCCGGGGAGGGCGTCAGCGCCAGGGTGCTGAACATGGGCAGCATCAAGCCCTTGGATACCTCCGCTTTGCTGGCCGCGGCCCGGGAAACCGGGGCCCTGGTCACCGTGGAGGACCACGGCGTCGCCGGGGGCCTTGGAAGCGCGGTGCTGGAGGCTCTTTCCCGGCACGCCGCCGTGCCCGTGGAAATGGTGGGCGTACAGGATGTGTTTGGAGAGTCCGGCAGCCAGGAAGAGCTGTATGCCAAATACGCGCTGGATGTGCCCGCCATTGTGGCGGCCGCCAGGCGCGCCTTAGGCCGCAAGAAGGGAGGAGAGCGCCTTGGATAGCCAAAAGCTTGCGATGCTGGAACACAAGGCGGCGTCGGTCCGCAAGGACGTTCTGAATATGGTCTGCAACATGGGGTCCGGGCATTTGGGCGGGTCCTTCTCCATCGTGGAAATGCTGCTGGCGCTGTATGACCATGCCATGAAGGTGGACCCCGCCAACCCCGCCTGGGAGGACCGGGACCGCTTCATCCTCTCCAAGGGGCACTGCGCCCCGGCGCTGTACGCGGTGCTCAAGGACAAGGGCTATTTCCCGGCCCAGTGGCTGCTGGACTCCTTCCGCAGGATTGATTCCAAGCTCCAGGGCCACCCGGACATGAACAAGACCCCCGGGGTGGACATGACCACGGGCTCCCTGGGCATCGGGCTGTCCGTGGGATGCGGCATGGCCCATGCCGCCCGGCTGACCCAAAAGGATTTTCACGTGTATGTGCTTCTGGGGGACGGCGAGGTGAACGAAGGCCAGGTGTGGGAGGCGGCCAAAACCGCCGCGCACCTCAAGCTCGCCAACCTCACCGCCCTGGTGGACCAAAACGGCTACCAAAACGACGGCGCGACGGGGGACGAGATGTCCATGGAGCCTCTGGCCCAAAAATGGGAGGCCTTTGGCTGGCGCGTGTTCCAGGTGGACGGCCACGACATCCGCGCCGTGGCGGACGCCCTGGACGAGGCCAAAAAGGGCGGCCCCAGCGTTGTTTTGTGCAAGACCCAGAAGGGAAAAGGAGTCTCCTTCATGGAGGATGACCCGGTGCTATACCACAGCAAATGCCCGGTAGGGGCGCTTTACCAGCAGGCGGTGGCGGAGTTTGCCGAGGAGGAGAGCGTGTGAAAAGGCTGCTGATGGGCATCGACCTGGGCACCTCCGGGTGCAAGGGGATGCTGGTGGACGAAGCGGGGGGCATCGTGGCGGAGGCCCATTTCCCCTACCTGGTGCAAAACCCCCGGACCGGATGGTTTGAACAGGACCCGCAATGCTGGCTGGAGGCCGGGGTCTGCGCCATGCAAGCGTTCAGCGGGTATGAAAACGCCGAGAGCACCATCGCCGCCATCGGCCTCAGCGGGCAGATGCACGGCCTGGTGCTGCTGGATGGAAACCACAAGCTGCTGCGGCCTTGTATTATCTGGGCGGACCAGCGCAGCGAGGCCCAGTGCCGGGAGGTTCTGGACAAAGCGGGCGGCCTTGGGGGATTGCTGAAGCTGACCAACAATGGAATGCTCACCAGCTACACCGGGGGAAAGCTGCTGTGGGTCCGGGAAAACGAGCCGGAGCTCTACGCCCAGGCGCGCCACGCGCTCAACCCCAAGGATTACCTGCGGCTCCACCTCACGGGCAGCGTCGCCACCGACGTATCCGACGCTTCGGGCACAGGGCTGTTTGACGTGGAAAACCGCGCATGGTCTTCCAGGCTCCTGGAGGTGCTGGAAATCGACCGGGGGCTTATGGCGGACTGCCTGGAATCCACTCAGGTGGCCGGGACCCTCACCCGGGACATGGCGGAAAAAACGGGCTTGCGCCCGGGCATACCGGTGATTGCCGGGGGCGGGGACGCCCTGGTGCAGACCATCGGCTCCGGCCTGGTGGCAGAAAAGGACGTGGGCATCACCCTGGGCACCGGGGGCCAGGTGTGCCGGGCCCTGGACCGCTTCCGGGAGAACCCCGAGGGCGCCTTGCAGGTGTTTTGCCACGTCATCCCCCACCGCTGGCATGCCATGGGGGTCATGCAGTCCGCGGGGAGCATTCTGCCCTGGCTTAAAAACATCCTGTACCTGGCGGAGCAGAAGGAGTACAGCGAGAAGGAGATCTTCAAGCTTTTGGACCGGGAGGCCGCCCAAGCGCCCGCCGGGGCCGGGGGGCTGCTGTTCCTGCCCTACCTCAACGGAGAGCGCTGCCCCCACAACGATCCTTCCGCCCGGGGCGGGTTTGTGGGGCTTACCTCCGCCCACAGGCGGGAGCATCTTGCCAGGAGCGTGCTGGAAGGCATCGCCCTGGGCCTCAAGGACATTTACGCCCTGCTGGACACAGGCCGTCAGGAGGAGGCGCTCTACCTCTCCGGCGGCGGGGCTTCCAGCGGAATCTGGCGGCAGATCTTCGCGGACGTCTTCGCCCGGGACATCCACACCGTGAACGCCAGCTCCCACGGCGCGGCCTATGGCGCGGCGCTGCTGGCGGGCGTGGGCATAGGCGTCTGGCCCGGCGTGGGGGAGAGCGTGGCCGCCCTGGAGCTCAGCAGCGTAACCCGGCCCGATCCCCAGGCGTCCAAAACCTACTCCGCCTTGCTTCCGGTATACCAGTCCTTGTATCACCAGTTGGGGCCAAGCTTTGGACCCCTGAATCAGATTGAAGGAGGGATATCCCAATGAAAAAGATCACCTTTGGCGTTATCGTATCCAGCCGGTCCCTGTTCCCGGTGTCCCTGGCGGTTCAGGGGCGCAAGGACATCCAGGAATTATTGGAACGCCTTGGCTACGGCTGCGTCATCCTCTCCGAGAACGACACCCCCCACGGCGTGGTGGAAACCTACGCCGACGCGCAGCGCTGCGCCGCGCTGTTCCGCGCCCACAGGGAGGAGATCAGCGGGATTTTGGTAATCCTGCCCAACTTCGGGGACGAGGCCGCCGTTGCGGATACCCTCAGCCTGGCCGCTTTGGGGGTGCCCGTGCTGGTGCAGGCCTACAACGACAGCATGGATAAGCTGGATTTGGACCACCGGCGGGATTCCTTCTGCGGCAAGCTCTCCGTGTGCGCCAACCTGTACCAAAAGCGCATTCCCTACACCCTCACCAGCCGCCACACCAGCGACGTGGACTCCCCCTCCTTTGAGGCGGACCTGAAGTCCTTTGCCGCCGTGTGCCGCGTCGTGGGCGGGGTGCAAGGCCTGCGGATCGGAGCCATCGGCGCCAGGCCGGACGCCTTCCGCACCGTGCGCTTTTCCGAAAAGCTGCTGGAGGCCAGCGGCATCACCGTGGTCCCTGTGGATATGTCGGAGATCATCGCGGCGGCCAAGGCCATTCCCTCCGGGGAGCGGCTGCAACGGGCCCTGGAGGAAGTGCGGGGTTACGCCCCCATCGAGGCGGGTACCTCCGAGGAAAAGCTGGTGCTCCAGGCCAAGCTGTTGTCCGCCCTGGAGGACTGGATGACGGAGAACCACTGCCAGGCCAGCGCCATCCAATGCTGGACCTCCATCCAAAAGAACTTCGGCGTGGCCTCCTGCCTGGCCATGGCCATGATGGGGAGCAAGGGCTTCCCCAGCGCCTGCGAGACGGACGTGATGGGCGCTTTGAGCATGTACCTTTTGCAGCTGGCGTCCGGCTCTCCCTCGGGCTACATGGACTGGAACAACGGCCTTGCCTCCGAGGAGAACAAGTGCGTCAACATCCACTGCTCCAACTACCCCAAGGAGTTCATCGCGGGCCCGGCCACCGTGGGCAATCTGGACATCATGTCCAGGTCCATCGGCTCGGACATCTGCTTTGGGGCGCTGAAGTGCGTCGTGGCCCCGGGGGACATCACCTTCGCCAAGGCCAACACCGATGATTTCTCCGGCAAGATCAAGCTCTACACGGGGCACGGCTCCTTTACCGCGGACCCCATCCAAACCCCCGGCGGCCCCGGCGTGTGCCAGGTGGAGAACTTGCAAGGGCTGATGCGCTATATCGCCTCCAACGGCTTTGAGCACCACGTGGCGCTGAACCGCTCCCACACGGCGGACATTCTCCAGGAGGCCCTGGGCCACTACCTGGGCTGGCAGGTGTACAGGCATTCCTAAGAGGCCTGGGGACGGCCTCCGGGAGAAAATTGGGATTCCCCCATTCCCTTCTCACACAACAACCTGGAAAGGAGCGCATGCCCCCGGAGGTCTCCGGGGCATGCAAAGAATTCGTATGCTGCCACTAGAAAAAAGCGCACAGAAATACGCCTTGCCCATCCGCATCCATGCCTCGGGCAAGTACTTGGAGGACCAGGCCGGAACGCCCTTTTTCTGGCATGGGGATACCAGCTGGAAGCTCTTTTGGGACTTTACCCTGGAAGAGGCCGAAACCTACCTGCGGGACCGCGCCCGGCAGGGCTTTACCGTGATCCAGGTGCAGCTGCTGCCCCACAGGGCCTACCAGGCCAACCGCAACGGCGACGAGGCCTTTTTGACCCGGGGGGACTTGCAGCTCCCCAACCCCCGGTATTTCGCCCATGTGGACCGGGTGCTGGAGGCCGCCAAGGAGCATGGGGTGCTGCTGCTGGTATCCCCCGCCTGGCTGAGCGGCTGGGAGCAGGACTGGCATCTGTACTACACCGTTCCCAACGCCGTCTCCTTTGCGGGATTTTTGACGGAGCGCTACGGGGACAACCCCCAGATCCTGGGATGGATCCACGGCGGAGACGACGACGCGCTGGAGCTGCACGAGGCCGTCCGGGCGGGCGCGATGGTTTTCAAAAAGAACGCCCCCCGGCAGCTCAACACCTTCCACGCCTGGGTCAAGGGCGGCTGGGTCTTTTTCAAGGACGAGCCCTGGTACGATTTTTGCATGGCCTACGCCTATTCCTACCCGGAGTTTCTGCGCCAGATCGAGGCGGCGCAAGGCTGCTGCCCCCAAAAGCCCCTGGTGCTGGGGGAGACCCACTACGAGGGGAACGCCAACATCGACAGCGGTATCCTGCGCAAATATGCCTACACCTCTGTGATTCTGGGGGGCGCGGGCCACACCTACGGCCACAAGGACATCTGGTGCAAGACCTATTTTTGGAGCGAGGCCCTGTGCTCGGAGGCTTCCCACCACATGCGGGCGCTGAAGGACCTCTTTGGCGGCCTGCCCTGGCACACTTTGGCGGCCGCCCAGGACGCGGACGCGGTGTGCGCCTGGGGCGAATGGGTGGAAAAAACGGCGTACCCCACCGCCAGGATGGCGGGAGGCGGCATCGCCTATCTGTACGGCAATGTGCAAGTGAAGCTGCCCGCCTGGGCCAAGGGCCACGCCCTGCGCTGGGTGGACCCGGTGAGCGGAAGGGCCTACGCCCAGCCCCCGGCCCAGGATATGGTCGTCAAGGTCCCCGGCATGAATGCCGCGGGGGCTGAGGATTGGGTGCTGCTGCTGGAAGAGGGGCAAGGATAACGGGAAAGGAGACAGCCATGAAGATAGCATTGGGCTGCGATGAAGCGGCGTACCGTTTGAAGGTCGCCATTCAGGCGCATTTGGAGCAAAAGGGAATTGAAACGGTGGATTTTGGAGCCAACGCGGGGGAAACTGTCCTGTACCCGGACGTGGCCTTTGCCGTAGCCAGCGCCGTGGCAAAGGGCGAGTATGAGCGCGCCATTTTGGTGTGCGGAACCGGCATCGGCATGTCCATTGTGGCGAACAAGGTGCCCGGGGTCAGGGCGGCGGTGTGCCATGATCCCTTTTCCGCCCAGCGGGCCCGCAAAAGCAACAACGCCCAGATCATGTGCATGGGGGAGCGGGTCATTGGGGAAGAATTGGCAAAATGCCTCGTGGACATCTGGCTGGAGTGCGAGTTCGCGGGAGGCGGCTCCACGCCCAAGGTGGAGCGCATTGCGGAGTTGGAGAAAGCCTCTTTGAAGGGATGACCCCGCGCCCAAGCCCCTTCGTCCATCAGGGAAAAAAATAGGCCCGAAGCAAAGGCCGCCGCCAAACCGTGGTTTGGCGGCGGCCTGCGCCTTGTATCCAAAGGGATGCAAGGCTTTTTTGACGCGCAACCGGGCCGGGGCGGCCCATGGCCCGGCGGTGGCGAAAAAGCCGGGCCTCATGGTATCATATCAGCAATTCATATCAAATCTCCATGCCGCGTTTGGGTTATTCTTGGCATGGCGCGGGAGGAAACCAGAGGTGTACGAATGGCATAGGCAGATGCAAGCCGTGGTGGACGCGATCGACGAGAGTATCCGGCGCCGGGATGACGAGGCCCGGACGCTGCGCTTCCTCTCGCGCAAAATCGGGTATTCCCGCTTCCACACCACACGCAAGTTCCGGGAGCTTTCCGGCCTGTCCTTTCGGGACTATGTGCGGCTTCGCAGGCTGGCCTTCGCCCTGATCGACGTGCGGGACAGCGGCAAAACGTTCCTGGACATTGCGGTGGATTACGGGTTTTCCTCCCACGAAGCCTTCACCCGCGCCTTCAAGGCCGCCTATGGCGTCACCCCGAAGGAATACCGCGCCCACCCGGTTCCCGTGGTGCTTCGTACCAAGGTCAACACCTTTGACCGCTACCTTTTTGGCATAGGAGAGATTGGAATGATCAAATCAACGCAGGAGAGCAAGGTTTACTTTGTGTCCATTCCGGCCCACCGGTTTTTGCACATCAAAAATGACGAGAGCAACGGCTACTTTGACTTCTGGGCCAAGCAGGAGAAAATCCCCGGGCAGGACTGCCATACGATCTGCGGGCTTTTGGACAGCATCAAAGGCAAGCTGGACGGCCGGGACGAGGTGATCGGCAAGTTCAGCGGCCAGATCATGGCGTACCTCTACGAGGAAGGGGACAAGCGCCCGGAAGCGTACGGGGTGCGCCTCGGGCCGGACCACAAGCTCCCCGTGCCGGAGCCCATGCTGCTTCTTGAGGTGCCCCAGGGGGAGTACATCGTTTTTGAACACGGGCCCTTTGACTATGAACAGGAGAGCGAGAGCGCAGGCGAAAAATTGCAAACGGCCATGGATTCCTTCCGCTTTGAGGAGACGGACTACCGGCTGGATGAGACTCCGGGCAGAATCGCCTATTTCTATCACGACCCGGAGCGCTTTATGAGGCGCCTCCTCCCGGTGGTGAAAAAGTAAGGCAGCGCCTCCGTCGGCACAAACCGGCCCGCACGCTTGGGGAAAGGCAAGGCGTGGGGGCCGGTTTTTTCGGCTGCCCAGGCCCGGCTTGGACAGCCTGAAGCTTCACGCCTTCTTCCAGAAGCAGCGTTCCCCATTCCCCCGCCCCTACCCAAGCCTTTTGATTCCCCGGCACATCCTTCAAAAAAATATTAGTTCTTGACAATAGTGTATGTCATATAATATAATGACCCCGGAGGTGATGATGTGCCGGATGTGCTGGACATTCTAATTACGGAGCTGCACCGGGGCGCGTCAACCCTGGCGGTGCTCAGCCAGCTCAAAAGCGCGAAATACGGCTACGCCCTTCTGCAATCCCTGGAGGAAAAAGGATTGCCCATTGAACCCGGCAGCCTGTATCCCCTGCTGCGGCGGCTGGAATCCCAAGGCGTGCTGGAAAGCCGGTGGGACACCACCGAAACCCGCCCCCGGAAGTATTACATGCTCAGCTCTTATGGCGCGGACGTGCTGGAAAAGCTGAAATCGCAATGGCAACGTCTCCATGAATCCGTCGACGCGCTGCTATAAGGAGGAACTGCTATGGTAAACCTGATTGACCGTTATGTGTACGATGTCATCCGGCGGCTGCCCGAAAAGGAGCGCGGCGATGTGGAGCGGGAGCTGCGGGCCAGCATCGCGGATATGCTTCCCGACGATGCTGGGGAAGCCGAAACCTCCCGGGCCCTGGAAACCCTGGGGGACCCCCGCAGGCTGGCGGATCAATACCGCGTCCAGGCGCGGTATCTGATCTCCCCGGCCATGATGGAGCAGTACCTCTCCGCCATCAGGATCATCCTCCCCATCACCGCCGTGATCATGGGGCTTTTGGGGATGGTGCTGTATTTGACCGGAGGCCCGCCCCTCTCCTTTGGGGGCGCGGTGTCCAGCTTGCTCTCCGGGGGGGCCTCCGCCTGCGTCTCCGCCCTCTTCATCACCACCTTGGGCTTTGCCCTGGCGGATTACTACCAGTTTCAAAACCCGTCCCGCCCCTGGTCCTTGCGGGATCTGCCCAACCCGCCCTCCCCCACCTCGGTGCGGATCAAGCTTGGGGAAGCCATCGCGGGCATGGTGGAAAGCGTAGTGCTCATCGCGTGCGTTGTGGCCGCCGGGCGCAATATCCAGCTCTTCGCCTGGTACAGGCTGGGGAGCGTATCCCCCATCCCCCTGTTTACCCCCGAAGCCCTTTCCCGGTTTACCCCCTGGTTTCTTCTTGTGGCGCTGCTGGGGCTGGCGGTGTCCTTCCTCAAGCTCCTGCTGGGGCGGTGGACCCGGCTGCTGGCAATTGTGAACAGCGTGAGCAACCTGGCGGGCGCTGCGGTGTTTGTGCTCTTCCTCTCGGGGGCGGGCACGTTCCACCCCGGCATTTCCGCCACCATCAGCCGGGCGCTGTCCTTCTCCCCGGAGCAAATTGCGCTGTACGGCAGAATCGGCGTGATCTCGGTGATTGCTCTCATAGTGCTGGCCTGCGCGCTGGACATGGGCATGGGCTGGTACAAGGCCCAAAAAGGCCGCCTCCCGGCATAAGCCCCTATGCCAAAGCCCGCCGGGCAAAGGCCCAGAGAGCCGCTCCCCACAAGGACGGCTCCCTGGGCCTTTTTGCGATTTTTGATTGCGTCTATGCTTTCTTGCTTAATTACCCCGGCCCTCGGGGGCAGGGCACTTCCAGGGTTCGGCCCCCTTCTTCCCGCCTACCCCTTCTCCCCCGCCGCCCGGATCACCGGCTCCTTTTCCCCGGCCTGGGCCATCTTCCGGACCAGCAGCCGGGCCATCTCCTCCCGAACCTGCCGGTAGGCCGCGTCCCCCGCCAGGTTGCGCAGCTGCCAGGGGTCGGCTTCCATGTCATACAGGAAATCGTCCTCATACACGTCGCTGGAGGCGTATGCCCCGCCGTTGAGGCCCGGGGCGTATACGCTGTACAAATACCGGGGTGTGCGCACGCAGCGCCCCACCCGGCTTTCGCTGATCTGGGCGAAAACGGCGTTTTCCCGGCCTTGGGCCTGCCCGTCGGCCACCTGTTTCAGGTCCTCCCCGATCCTATTCCCGGCCCGGACCCCCGCCATGGCCAAAAAGGTTTTGGGCAAGCTGGCCGTGCTCACCAGCTCCTTCACCCGCTTGCCCCCCGCATACCCCGGCCCCCGGATCACCAAAGGCACATGCAAGCAGGCGTCATGGCAGGAGCGCTTGTAATCGTCGTAACCGTTCAGGTGCCCGTCCCGGTTCCGGGTCAGGAAATGGGAGCCGTGGTCCGAGGCAAAGACGATCACGGTATTCTCATAAAGCCCCTTCTCCTTGAGCTTGGCAATCACCCGGCCCAGGTTGTCGTCCAGGCTGCGGCAGCAGCCCAGGTAATCCGGGTACTCCTGGGCCGCGTTGCCCCCCAGGGCCTCCAAATCCGGCGGCAGCACAAAATTCCCGAAGCGCTCCCTGGAGCCCGCGGGCCCCTCGTAGTGCCCCCGGTCGTTTTGGTGGTGCGGCTCGATGTGGGAGATGGTCAAAAAGAAGGGATTGCCGCCTTGATAGCCCTCCAGGAACTCCAGGGCGAAATCCGTGATGCAGTCCGCCCGGTAGCCCCTGAATTCCCGCTTTTCCATATTCTCGTCAAACACATAGCCGTCATAGCCATGGGAGGTGAACTCCAGCACGTCCGCGGCCCGCCAGAAGCCCCTGTATCCCCCCCGGCGCTCGGGCGGGATGGCGCTGGTGGTGTAGTCGATCTCCGGGGGCTTCTCCAACTCCCCCTGGCTGGCCAGGTGCCACTTGCCCACATAGGCGGTTTCGTACCCCGCCTGGTGGAAGGCGTCCGCCAAGGTGGGCGTCCCCTGGGGCAGCGCCAGGTTGTTGCGGAAGCAGCCCGTCTGGGTGGGCCAGAGCCCTGTCTGGAAGATGGCCCGGCAGGGCCCGCACACCGGCTGGGGGCTGTACGCCTGCTCAAAAAGCACCCCCTCCGCCGCCAGATGGTCCAGGCAAGGGGTCACGGGAAGGGGCTGCCCCAGGCAGCCCAAGGTATCCCAGCGCTGCTGGTCCGTAAAATAAAACAGGATGTTGGGTCTGCTCATGCGCTCACTCCTTCACGGCCCCGGCGGTGAGGCCGGAGATCAGGTATTTTTGCAGAAAGATGAAGGCCACCAGCACCGGCAGCGCGGCGCTGACGGTGGCCGCCATCACCTTGCCCCAGTCGTAGGTATATTCTCCCAGGTAACTCAGGGAAATGCCCGAGGCCAGCGTGCGCAATTCCAGCTTGTTCACCAAATTCAAGCCCCAGAGGAAATCCTCCCAGGAGATCAGAAAGGAATACAGCCCCACCGCCAGTATGCCCGGCTGCACCAAGGGCAGGATGATGCGGACCATGCTGTACCCCTTGGACGCGCCGTCGATGTAGGCCGCCTCCTCCAGGGATTTGGACACGGTGTCAAAGAAGCCCTTCAAAATCCAGATGGACATGGGCAGCGCGTTGGTGGAGCAGGCCAGCACCAGCGCCGTGTAGGTATTGATGAGGCCCAGCTTGGAATACAGGCTGTACAGGGCGATCAGCAGCGCCACCGCCGGAAACATCTGGGTGGAGAGAAAGAGCATCTGCAAGGTCTTGGAGCCCTTGAAGGGAAAGCGGGAAAAGGCGTAGGCCGCCATCACCGCGATCACCAGGGTCACCGCCGTGGTGGTCAAGGAGACGATCAGGTTGTTCTTGTAGTAGATGGGAAACAGCCCGTCCGAGAGGATGGCCCGGTAGTTGGCCGTGGTGGCGGCGCTGGGCCAGAACTCCAGGGGCAGCCGCAAAATCGAGGCGTTGGGCTTCACCGAGGTAATCATCATCCAGTAGATGGGAAACACGAAGCACAGGGTCAGCAAAACGGCCGCCGCCTGCACCGAAATTCTCCGAAAGGTCTGCGTTTTCATCCTGCCCCCGCCTCCCTCAATACTCCACTTCCCTGGCGGAAAGCGCCTTGTTGTACACCCCGGAGAAGATCACCAAAAAGGCCAGCCAGCACACGCCGATGGCCGCGCCCCGGCCCAGGTTGAAGCCGGTGAAGGCGGTTTCGTAGGTGTACACGGTCAGCGTGGTGGTGGCCCGCACCGGGCCGCCTCCGGTCATGGTGAAAAACAGCACGAACATCTGGAAGTTGGTGATGATGGAGGTGAGGGTCACGGTCTTGAGCACAGGCATCAAACAGGGGATCACGATGGCCCGGAAGGCTTGAAGGGCGCTGGCGCCGTCGATGTTGGCGGCCTCCCGCAGGCTGTCCGGCACGGTTTGCAAACCGCTCAGGAGCATGATCATCATCAGGGGCATCTGCTTCCACACCGCCGCCACAATCACCCCCGGCATGGCCGTGCCCATGTCCCCCAGAATGTTGAGGTTTTGCAGCCCCAGCGCGTAGTTGACCACGCCGTACTGGGGCTGGTACATGAACATCCACACCACCGCCACCACCAAGGAGGGGATGGTCCAGGGCAAAAAGAGGAGCGTGCGGTAGACCCGGGTCAGCCGCAACAAGCGGGAGTTCAGCAGCAGCGCCGCCGCCAGGCCGATGACGAACTGAACGGCCACCGTGCCGAACACGTATTGCAGCGTGCGGCCAAAGGATTGGAAAAACACCGGGTTTTGAAAGATGGCGGTATAGTTGCCAAAATCATTCCACTGAATCTTGTCCAAGTTCAGCAGGTTATACTTGAACAGGCTCAGGCCGATCACCAGAAACACCGGCAGGATAATGGTAAAGCTCAGCAGCGCCACCGCCGGGGCCAGCAGCCCCAGGGCGAACCAGTTGCGCTGTTTTTTCCCCTTGGGGCTTTGCGTACCCCTCATCCGCGCTCGCCTCCCTTTTGGGTAAAGAGAGGGCCGCAGGGCTTTCCCTGCGGCCCTCTTCCCTGGCTGATGGGTCCGGTCAATACATTTCGTACAGCTCCGCAATGGTGGCCTGGGTCTCCTCCAGCACGGTCCTGATGTCCTCCCCGCCGATGATGACCCGCTCCATGGCCTTGGTCATTTCGTTCATGGCGTTGTCAAACATCGGGTTGGCGGCGGGCAAGGGGCTGGCCGTATCGGATTGCTGGTTGAACACCTTGGTGAAGGCGTCCTCGTTCATCTCCGGCAAGGAGGCGATGGACTGGCGGGGGGAGAGGATGGCGCAGGCCTGGTGGTACTTCACCATTTCGTCCTTGCTGATCAGGAACTCCACCAGCCTCACGGCCTCCTCCTTGCGCTGGGACTTCTCGTACACCGCCAGCTGGTGCTCGGTGTACACGGTCTCGCTGCGGCCGGTGACGCCCACGGGGATGATGCAGGCGCTGATCTTGGCGTCAAAGTCCTTGCCCAGGCCACTGGCGGAGCGGAAGGTCGCCAGGGCCGCGTCGCTGTCGATGATCATGCCCAGCTGGCCGGCGGCGAACATGCCCCGCAGGTCCTTGATCTCCAGCGCAGCGGGAATCACCTGCTCGTCGCTGAGGGTCTTAAGCATCTGGAAGGCGGCGATGTTGGCGTCGCTGACGATGTCCACCTTGCCGCTTTCATCCACAAAGCGGCCGCCGTAGGCATACAGGATGCCGTTGAGCACGGTGCCGGAATAGGTGACCTTCGCGGTGGGAATGCCAAGGCCGTAAAGCTGGTTTCCGCCCTCGTCCTTGCCCAGGGCCGCGATCTTGCGGGCGGCCTCGATCATCTCGTCCCAGGTGGCGGGGGGAGCCTGGGGGTCCAGCCCGGCGGCGGCGAAGAGCTCCACGTTGTAGTAGAGCACCAGGGGATGGGGCGCCCAGGACACGGCCTTGAGCTTGCCGTCATAGACCGTTCCGGAGAGGTAGCCGGGGTAAATGTCCTTTACGATCTCCGGGTCCAGCAGGTCGTCCAGCTCGGCGCACAGCCCGGCGGCGTTGAAGGCCCCCATCATCTGGGAATTGCCCATGATCACGTCGGCGGCGTCGCCGTTGGTGCCGGCCAAAAGCACCTGGTCCTTGTTCTGGTTAAAGGGCAAGGCCATCACTTCCACCTTGATGTCCGGGTACGCGGCCATAAAGTCGTCCAGCATCTCCTGGTAGATGGCCTTGGTGCTGTCCTCCGTGGCAAGCCAGGTGCTCATGGTGATGGTCACCGGCTCCGCCATGGCGGTGGCGGCCATCCCCAGCATAAGGGAAAGGGTCAAAACCAGCGCGAGCATTCTCTTCATTGTGGCAAACCTCCCTGTGTGGTCTTGTATTGCGGCCTTAAAGCCCGCTTTGTTTGTCTTGATTGTACGAAGAAAAACCACATCCCACAAGGGGCGGCATTTACAGATCGGGGGGCTCATTTTTCACTTCCCCCCGGACCTCGGAGGGGTTGGCCCCATAGGCCTCCCGGTACAGGCGGCCAAAGTGCTTCACCGAGGCGTAGCCCACCATCTGGGCGATGTCCGCGACGCGCAGGTCCGTATGGCGGATGAGCCTGTCCGCCTTCTCCAGCCGCAGGTGGGTCAGGTAGTCGATGTATTTCATGCCGGTCTTGGCCTTGAACAGGCCGGACAGGTAGTTGGCGTTCACCCGGATGTGGCGGCTCACCTCCTCCAGGGACAGGCTGCGGTAGAAGTTGTTTTCAATATAGGCGATGGCCTGGGCCACGGGCCCCGCCTCCATTCCCTCCTGGGGGGAGGGCTGGGCCGCGGGCTGGGCGGGGGAGAGGCCAAAGCGCCGCTGCACCAGGCTCTCCAGCTCAAAGCGGTTTACCGGCTTCACCAGATAATCCGCCACCCCGTAGCGCAGCGCCTGCCGGGCGTAGTGAAAATCGCTGTACGCGCTGAGGATGACCACCTTGCTCCCGGCGTTCTGGGCCGCCAGCCGTCCGGCCAGCTCCAGCCCGTCCATCACCGGCATGCGGATGTCGGTGATCACCAAATCCGGCTGCCAGGTTTCAAACAGGGCGCAGCCCGCCTGGCCGTCCGCGGCTTCCGCCACCTCCACATCCCCGTAGGCTTGGGTCAGCAGCTTGCAAAGCCCGGTACGGATCACCTTCTCGTCGTCACAGATCAGCACGCGAAAGCTCACGGTTCTCCTCCTTCCGGCGGGGCAGCCACAGGCTGACCCGGGTTTCCCCCTCCTGGGAGCAAATGTCCAGCCGGGCCTGGCCCCCATAGACCAGCTTCATCCGCTGGCTGATGTTGCGCAAAGCGAAGCAGTCCTGGTCCCCCTCCCCCAGGGGCGCTTCCAGCAGGCTGTGGATCTCCCGGATACGCTCCGGGGGAATGGGCACGCCGTTGTTGCTCACCGTAACCTGAACCCCGTCCTCCTCCTGCCCCACGGCCACCCCCAGGCGCACCTCCCCGGGGGCGCGCAGGTCAAAGCCGTGGCGGAAGGCGTTTTCCACCAAAGGCTGGAGCGTCAGCCTGGGCAAGGTCACGCCCCCCTGCCCGGGCAGGTGGTATTCCACCTGAATGGGGCGCTCAAAGCGGGAGCGCTGGATGGAGATATAGTGCTTCACATTGCCGATCTCCTCCTCCAGGGGAACCAGCCCCGAGGGGGCGATGGCGTAGCGCATCATGGAGGAGAAGGCCTGGGTGATGTTCACGATCTCGTACTGGTCGTGGATGAGGGCCAGCATGGAGACGCGCTCCAGGGTGTTGAAGATGAAATGCGGGTTGATCTGGCTTTGGAGCGCGTGGAGGGAGGCCTGCTGGCGCTGAATCTCCGACAGGTATTTCTCCTCGATGAGGCGCTTCATATCCCGGGCCGTGCGCTCCATGCTCCTGGACAATTCGCCGATCTCGTCGTTCTCGCCGTCCTGAAGGGCGATGTCCAGGTCCCCGGCGGCCATGCGCCGGGTGGCCTCCACCTGCCGGAGAATGCGCCGGGTAAAGGAATCCGCCAGGCGCTTGTCAATGAGGTAGATCAGCAAAATCAGCACGGACAGCCCCGCCAGGAACCAGGCCAGCGCCACCGCGTAGGCCGTGGCCAGCTTCCGGGAGGAAATGGAGTAGCGCACCGGCAGGTTCAGGGCTTGGATATGCCCGGTGACCGCGTAGCTGCCCTCCTCCTGGGTTCCTGCGCCCAGCGGCGGCAGTGCCTCCCCCAGGGCCACCCAGTGGTTGGGCTCCGCCACCAAAAAATGGAAGCAGCGCTTCAGGCGCTCCGTAGACAGCTCCACATAGCCGATGCCCAGCTGGCGTCCGTTGCGCATGCTCTGGATGGTCCTTGCCAGGCGGATCACCCGCCTGCCGTCGGACACGCTGTCCCCAAAGCCCAGGTAGCTGGCCCTCTCCCCCGCCAGGATGCCCCGGAACCACTCCTGCTCCCCCAGGGCTTGGTCCAGGGCATTGTCCCGGTAGTCCTGGGAGAAGGTCTCCCCGGCCTCCTTGATGTAAATGGCCGCGTTCACCATCTGCATATCCGAGGTATACATGCCCACCAGCCGGTTGCGGAAAAAATCCCGGTAGTCCAGCCGCTCTTTCAGGGGCGCGGCGGCATAGTTGCCCATGGCGTTTTGGGTGTTGATGTCCATGCACAGCAAGGCCAGCACCTCCCCGGCTTGGGAGATCCACAGGTCCGCGTCGGCGCAGGCCTTGTCCACATCCGCCTGGGCCTGGGCTCTCTCGTTCTGGGTCATGGTATGCAAAAACACCACGGACACCGCCGCGAAAATGCACACCACCGGTATGGCCGCCACCAGCCAGTTGGACAGCGTCAGCTTCTGGCGGATGGCGGATCTGTTCTTGCCTGAGCGCTTCATGGATGCTCCTTCGTCCTTCCCGGCAGGCCCTTGGGCCGGGCGTTGCACCGCCTGGGCCGGCCGCCGGAGCCTTTGGGCGCAGCCCTCCACAAACAGGCGGCCCCCCATGGTTCGGGATAGGCTTTCCCCCTGGGAGTGATGTTGCCTGTTCCGCCCGCGCACCTCATGGCCCGGCGCGGCACCCTTCCAAGGGTCTGGTCTCCCCTCCGGCCCATGCGCCCTGGCGCGCTTCTTCCTTTTCCGGTATGAAAGCGGCTCTTGTCCCCGAGGTTGCATTCCCCTGAATCCGGCCTCCCCGTAACGGCCATTTCAGGCGGGCCCGCCCCTTCTCCGGGGGCATTATAGCAGAAAAGGGGGGCGGGTTCAATGAAAGGGGCCGAGTGCCGGGGTTGGGCCGCCTTCGTGGCCTCCCAGGGGCCGAGCGCGCCTCTTTTTTGTCCTCACCCCTCGCTATCCCGAAGGAATTCAGCCATGGTCTTGAAAATAAGGTTCTTTCTCTCCGATGACAGCCTTCCCCACAGCGACAGCAGCTCCTTCTCCTCCGGGGCCAGGATCACCGCCTCCCCCTCCTCCGCAAAAAACTGGGACAATGTGAGTCCGAAGGCCCCGCAAATGGCCTCAATGGTGGAATACGTGGGGGCGTTATTCCGCCTGAACATATGGGATATTGTGGATTGGGGCAGATTGGCGGTCTTGGCCAGCCTATATTCAGTCCAACCCATTTGCCGCATCCGCTTTCGTACCCGTTCCTGCACCGTCATGCTACCACCCTCCATGCAATGATTATAATTTGCTGTAAGGCAGCAAAACAGTTGCATTCAGTCTCCCCGATATGGTATTATAGCACCATATCGTACTGTGATCGAGGGAAAGCTTCATGAACTATGCCGCCATCGGAGACCGCATTCGAAGAAGGAGACGAGCGCTGGGCTATACGCAGGAAGACCTGGCGGAACTGATCCATGTATCCCATTCTTTCATCGGGCACATCGAACGGGGCAGCCGCACCGGAAGCCTGAAAACCTATGTGGAGATCTGCCGCGTTATCGGCCTCACCTTGGACGACATCGTGGGGCTCCCCCATATCCCGCCGGATGAACTGGAATGCAGCCAGAAAGACCTGGGCAAGGTCAGGGCCATTTTGCAATACGCCCTGGACATGACGCGGCCCTGAGCCCGCCCCCGGGAATCCCGCCTTTGCCGGGCGGTTCCAGGGAAGCCCTTCCCCTTCCCTGGGCCGCCCGGCCTGGAACCCATCTGCGGGAAGCCCGGCTTCCCCTCCAGCCGGGCCCCTCTTAGTCCCTTCCCAGAACGGAAGAGGCCCTTCCCTTCCCATCTCCCAGCCGGAAGCCCTTTTCTTCCAAGGGACTCCGGCTTTTTGCTCCCGGCAAGAGCGGCGCGGGCCGCCGCCCTTTCCAGGCTTGACGAGCAGCGGAATTTCCATCATAATCCAAGGGAGGCTGATCGCGGCTCCTTTTTTCCTGTGCCGCGCTGGAGGTTGACTTCATGAAAACCGTCTTCCCCTTTTGCAAGGGCTTTTGGATACGGCTGGCAGCGGGGGGCGCCCTGCTGGGCGTTTTGTGGCTGTTCCCCTTCCTTGCCCTTGGGAGCGCTTGGGCCGAAACCGCAGACAACCCCCAGGTGCAAAGAACATACAACGCCTTGGGCCAGGTCACCAGCGAAACCTTTACGGACTCCTCCGGCAACCCGGTCCTGGCCCAGGACAAGGGATATAGCGTCCTGCGCTATACCTACCAAAGCACCCCTGTGAAAAACGTGCTGGTGCTGCGCGCCACCGAGTTTCTGGACCTGGAGGGCAACCTGGTCAACAGCCTGGAGTATGGCTACGCGGTGTGCACCCAAATCTGGAATGCCCGCAACCAGCTTCTGGAAAGAACCTATACCGACGCGGCGGGCAACCCCGCCCCCGGCCCCCAGGGCTATCACCGGCAGGTCAACACCTATTCCATCAAGGTCAAGCGGTCCACAGCCCACTACGGGGTGGACGGCAGCCTGTTTTGCGACCTGGGCCGGGAGATCTATGGCCGCGTTTTGTACGAGTACCACGAGGGCAATGGCAAGCTGCTTAGGGAAGCCTACTTTGACGAGAGGGACCAGCCCGTCAACAACCGGGAGGGCTGGGCCAGGGTGGAAAACCGGTATACCGGGGCGAAGCTGGCCAGCAGCGCTTATTTTGACGCCCAAGGCAGGCCCGTAGTGAACCACCATGCGGGCTACGCCTCCTGCGTTCAGAAGGTGGAGCATGGGCGGGTCTGGCAGACCTCCTACCTGGACGAAAACGGCCGCCTCCGGATCAATCCCCTGCTGGGCTATGCCTACAGCGTCTTTTTCTTTGAGGGCAAAAGCAATCTCCCGGTGCGGGAGGCCTATTTTGACGAAAACGGCGACCCTTGCCAGTCCAAAGGCGGGTACTACGCCGCGGAGTACGCCTACGACGCCAGGGGCCGCTTGAATAGCAAGCGCTTTTTGGACGCCCAGGGGAAGCGCGCCTCCTGCCGGGAGGGGTACTCCCGGGTGGACCAAATATTCTCCACCCAAAACGCCGTCCTCAGCGAAACCTATTATGACGAGGAAAACAACAAGCTCCTCCTGCCCCAAAAGGGGTATTGCACGGTGGAGTATACCTATAACATGTTCAGCCGGAAGAAAACCGAGCGCTACCTGGACGCCCAGGACCAGGAGGTCCTTCTGGCGGAGGGGTATTCCAAAATCGTCTACACCTGGGCCTACGAGGAGGACGACAGGGGGTTGCTGGCGAAGAAGGCGTTCTTTCTGCCGGATGGGGCCCCGGCTCTGCTCCCCCAGGGGTACGCGGCCATCTCCTATACCTATGACGAAGGGGGCGCAAAGCTCTCGGAAACCTACCTGGACCCAAGGGGCGATCCGGTAACGGCCCTCGGGGGATATGCCTCGGTGCGCTTTTCCTACTTTGGCGGCCATATCGCCTCCCAGGCCTATGTGGATGAAGCCGGAAGGCCCGTGGTCAATTCCCAGGGCTTTCACGCCGTATCCTACCGCTACAACCAGCGGGGCCTGGTGGTCCGGGAAGCCTATACGGACGCCCAGGGCAGCCCCGTGTATTGCGCCAAGGGCTATGCCGTGGCGGAGCGGGCCTATCAGGAGGACGGCCTGCTTCTCCAGGAGGTCCTCTATGACGCGGATGGGGTCCCCATCAAGAGCCAGGGCGGCTGCGCCTATGCCCGCCAGGAATATGACGGCGCGGGAAACGTGGTGTCCGTGACCTATTACGATGAGGAGGGACGGCCCTGCGTCCTCCCTACGGGCTATGCCCAGGTGCAATACGCCTATGATTCGGCCCGGCGGCTGGTGGAAACCCGGTATCTGGACCCCCAGGGGATGCCGGTGAACCATGCGCTGGGGTATGCGCAGCAGCGGAACCAATGGGACGCCTACGGCAACCTGGCGGAGGAAGCCTACCTGAACGCCGCCGGGACGCCGGTGAACACCGCCTACGGCTATGCCACGGTCCGCAAGGAATACGACGCTTACGGCTCCTTGATCCAGGAGGCCTACTACGACGCCCAGGGGATGCCGGTACAATCCCAGGGCGGCTATTCTCTGCTGCGGCGGGAGTACGACGCCATGAACCGGGTGCGGGAGGAGCGCTACCTGGACGCCCAGGGCCAGCCTGCGCCGCTGCCCCAGGGCTATTGCGGGATGCGCTTTGACTATGACCGGTCTGGGAACTTGGCGCGGCAAACCTTTCTGGACCCGGCGGGGAACCCGGCGCAATCCCCGGGCGGCTACGCCATGGTGGAAAGCCTCTATGACCAGGATAGCCGGGAGGTGGAGCGCCGGTACGCGGACGCCGCCGGGAATCCTGTGGAGACTGCCCAGGGCTATCATGCCGTACAGTATAGGTACGACCTCGCAGGCAATGTGGTACAGGAGGACTACTTCGACGCCCAGGGGGAGCCGGTGAACCACACCGGCGGCTACGCTTCCTTGCGGCGGACCTATGACAGCAACCGCTGGGTCATTCAGGAGCGCTACTTTGACCGGGCCGGAAGCCCGGCGCTTTGCAAGGACGGCTACGCGGCCGTCCAAAAAAGCCATGACAGCCTGGGCAACGTTCTCCAGGGGGCGTATCTGGGGGAGGATGGGCTGCCCCGGCTCCTCCCCAGGGGCTACGCCCTGAAAAAAATGTCCTATGACGCTATGCGCAATGTGGTCCGGGAGGACTACTTCGACGCCCTGGGCCAGCCCACCCTCATCCCGGAGGGCTACGCCTCCCTGCGGCGGGACTATGACCAGGAGAACCGCCTCGCCGGCGTGCGGTACCTTGGCCTGTCCGGGGAGCCCGCTTCCACCCCGGAGGGATATGCCGCCCTCCAAAGGACCTACGATGAACAGGGCCGAGTGGTGAAAGAAGCCTATTTCTCCGCCAGGGGGGAGCCCATGATGGCTGAAAAGGGCTATGGCGCGGTGACCTGGGCCTATGACCATCAAGGCAACCCCATCCGGGAAAGCTACTGGGACCTTGGGGGAAACCCGGCCCTTTGCCAGGATGGGTACGCCCTGAAGGAAATGGAGTATGACGGCCAGGGCCGGGTGGTCCGGGTCCGCTATGGCGACGGGGCGGGAGCGCCCCTCCTCTCCCGCATGGGCTACGCCCTGGCGGAATACGCCTACGACCCCAAGGGCCATGTCACGTTGGAGCGCTATTGGGACCAGGACCGCCAGCCCGCTTTGTCCTCAGGGGGCTATGCGGCCATCCAGCGCCGCTATGACCAACGGGGACGGCTAGAGGAGATTCTTTATTACGGCACGGACGGCAAGCCGACCTTGCTCCCGGAGGGCTACGCGGGCTATTCCTGCTCCTACTCCCCGTGGGATCAAGGGGTTCTGTGCGTCAAGACCTATCTGGACGAACAGGGGCGGCCCGCTTTGAACCGGAAGGGCCATGCCGTGGTAAAGCAGCTGCTTGGCCCGGAGGGGCGCGTGCTCCAGGAGTCCTTCTACCACACGGACGGGCAAACCTCACTCCCCTACAATGGGGCTTTCCAGGCCCTCTACGAGTATGACGTCTACGGCAACACTACCCGGGAGCGCTACCAGGATCAGAACGGCGAGGCCATGCTCTGCAACGGCGGCTACGCCAGCGTCCAGAGGACCTTTGATCCCTGGGGCAACGTGACCCGGGAGGAATACAGGGGCCTGGACCAGGCCCTCTGCCTGTCCGGGGCCGGGTACGCCGCCTTTGACCGGGTCTATGACGCGAAGGGGCGTCTGCTTCAGGAGCGCTATGAGGACGAAGGGGGCCGCCTCATGGCCCTGGACCTGGGGTATGCCATGGCCCGGCGGGAGTACGACGCCTATGGAAACCTGATTTTGGAAGCCTACTTTGGGGCCGATGGGCAGCCCTTGGCGCTTCCAGGGCGCTATGCCACGGTCCAAAACGAGTATGAGGAAGGGCGGCTGCTGGGCACCGCCTACTACGGGGCCGGCGGCCAGCCCATGGCCGGGCCTGATGGCTACGCCAGGGTGCGCTACGCCTACGACGGCCAAACCGTCACGGAATCCTATTTCCGGGCGGACGGCTCCAGCTGCTACTGCTCCTTGGGGTATGCCGTGAAGCAAACCCGCTACGGCGGGGACGGCCAGCCCCTTTGGGAGGCCTACTTCACGGACCAGCTGCGCTCCGTGCGCAACGTCCACGGCTACGCGGCGCTCTCCCGGACCTATGATGAGCGGGGCAAGCTGCTGCTGGAAAGCTACCTGGACGGCGCCGGGGAACCCCTGGGCATCCCGGCGGGCTATGCCGCCATCCGCTACACCTACGACGCCCTGGGCCGCCTGGAAACCAAAACCTTCCTGGATGCCTCGGGCCAGCCCACCGCCGGTGAGAAGGGGCTGGGGTACGCCTCGGTGCGGCAGGAGTACGACGGCAGGGGAGATTTGGCCGTGCAGAGCTTCCTGGACGCCTCGGGCCGCCTGGCCCGGACCCCCGGCGGATATGCCAAAATCCTGCGGACCTATAACCCCTTTCATCAGGTGGTGGCGGAGTCCTACTTCGGCCCGGAGGGCCAGCCTGTGCAAAGCCGGGAGACCGGGGCCTACTCCCTGCTGCGGGAGTATGACCCGCGGGGCAATATCAGCCGGGAGACCTTCCTGGGCCCGGAAGGGAAGCCCATGCCGGGGAAGGGGGGCTATGCCAGCGCCGCCATGGAATACGGCAGCCGGGACCTGCCCTCCCGCAAGACCTTCTATGACCAGCATGGGGAAAAGGTCTCCCTGGCGGAGGGCTATGCCTCCGTGATCCTGGAGTATGACCTCTTTGGCAATATCAGCCAGGAGCGCTATGAGGACCCGGAGGGCCGCCCTGTGCCCAACCGGCTTGGAGTCTGGCGCGTCAGCCGGGTTTCCAACGCCAGGGGCTTGGTTCTGACGGAGCGGTACTTTGATTCCCAGGGGCAGCCCGCGCCGGGTTTTCTGGGCGCGGCGGGGATTGACAACGAGTACGACGAGAGCTGGAACCTGGTGCGCACCGCGTTTTTGGACCGGGAGGGCCGTCCCTCGCCCAACGCCCTGGGCTACGCCTACCAAACTTTTGGCTACAACGCCGCCCGGGCGCTGGTCTCCGAGCGCTACCTGGCCCCGGACCAAAGCCCTGTGGAGAACCTGTACGGCTACCAGGGCATTGACTATCTGGTGAACGAAGCGGGCTGGCTGCTGAAAAAGACCTACCTGGATAGGGAGGGGCGGCGGACTTTGGGGGAGGAGGGCTACGCCGTGCGCCTGTATACTTACAACCACCAGGGCCTGCCGCTGCTGGAAACCTTCTGCGACGCGGCCAACAACCTCACCACCCTTCCCGGGGGCTTTGCGTACCTGGAATACCGCTATGACTCCGATAGCGCCCTCACCGCTGTGGCGGGCCTGGACATTCACAAGCAGGTGGTCGTGGAGGAGGTGGAGGAGGCCTTTTGGCAAAGGGACGGGGAATGACGGAGGTTTCCCTGGGGAAGTCTGGCATTTGACAGACATCGGGCAGTGGGTATAAGATGGACGCATGACCCCCTGGCCCCAGGCCGTATTTTGATTGCCCTTCAAGACCCTTGGGGGCAAGGCAGCCCGGGGAAACGGAACCGCGCGCCTTGGCAGCCCTCCCGGTCCATCCCATGGGGCCGGTCCTGCGGTCCGCCTTTTCCCCAAAGCCTTTCCCGCCCGCCGCAGCCCTTTCTTGGCCCCTTACGGCGCCCCTTCCCCACGCCGCCGCAGGAGCGGCATACCCGCCAAGTATCTTTTCTTCCCCCGGTTTACCCTTGAAGGACTGGAGTGACGCCCATGCGGGAAATGACGATCAAGGAGATCCTGGCGCTTCTGCGAAAGCGTTGGATCTGGCTTCTTGTGATCCCCCTGTTGGTGGGGGGCGCGGCCGGCCTCTATTATTTGCGGCAGCCCAGCGAATATACCGCCGAAACCCGGCTATACGTACTCATGGAATACGTGGACAACATGGGGCAGGTGCGCTACGATACCGCCACCAGCACCCAGTTTACCGGGGATTTCAAGGAGCTGATCCAGACCCGGCAGGTGTATCAGGAAACCGCCGACCGCCTGGGCGGCAGCCTCGCCATGATGGAGGATGTGAAGATCGGCATTTCCGCGGTCCCCGGCACCCGGGTGCTGATCGTCAGCGCCACCAGCGCCTCCCCCGCCCTCAGCCTGAGCGTGGCCAATACCATCAGCCAGGTCTTTGTGGAGTACATTGCCCGCATCATGAAAACGGACGCGGTGAGCGTCGCCGCCGAAGCCACCCTTCCCGAGCGGCCCTCCGGCCCCGCCAGGCTCCGCAATACCGCCCTGGCCTTCCTTCTGGCGCTGTTCGCGGTGGCGGGAATTTTGATTGCCCTGGAGATGCTCAACACCAAGATCAAGACCATCGAGGAAGCGGAGGAGGTATTGCAGACTTCCGTGCTGGCCAGCGTCCCGGACTACCGGGATGCCGTGGCCCGGTACATGAAGGACCCCCACCCCGGCAAAACCCTGAGCGACGCCGTTCCCGTAGCCACCGCCGAGGGGATCAAAACCCTGTCCGCCAATATCCAGTTCGAGCGCTCCGGCCCTTCCATCGGCGCGCTCATGGTCACCTCCTCCCTGTCCACGGAAGGAAAAAGCACCCTGTCCCTGCTGCTGGCGGAGGCCCTGGCGGAGGACGGCTATAATGTGCTGATCTGCGATTTTGACGTCAAGCGCCCCAGCCTGGGCCGGTATGTGGGCGCCCGCAACCCCCTGGACATCATCGACTACATCACGGGCAAGGCGACCTTCGCCCAGATCGTGACCCCCACCCGCAAGCCCTATGTGTTCTTTGTGGACTTCAACCACCAAAACCATTCCGTTTCCCAGATCGTAAAGCACGCCGGCTTTCTGGATTTCCTGGAGGAAGCCAAAAAGAGCTTCAGCGTTGTGCTTTTTGACACCTGTCCCCTGGGGATGTTTATCGACGCGGCGTTGCTCTCTACCTTGGTGGACGGCGCGTTGGTGGTGCTGGGCAGCGGCATGGTGGAGCGCTCCCAGGCGCTGGAGGTTCTGGGGCAGCTCAAGAAGGCCAACGCGAACCTGCTTGGGGTGGTCCTAAACTACGCCCGTCCAGCCCCTGGCAGCAAGTACGGCTATGGCGCTTATGGATATGGCGTACAGCAGCGGACCCGCTCCAGGGGCAAAAGGGGCCGGGACCCGTTCCGGGAGGAAGAGCCGGAGCCCGGCGATTCCCCGGAGCAATAGCCGCGCCACGAACGGAGCATAGCCCATGATTGATATCCATTCCCACATCCTGCCCGGCATTGACGACGGCGCCCGTACCCTTGAGGAGTCTGTGGACATGCTCCGGGAGGCCGCCGCCGCGGGCGTTTCCATCCTTTACGCCACGCCCCACGCCAGAAGGCATGTGGATTGGCGCGCCGTCCACGCGGCCTACCAGGCCGTCGCCCGGGAGGCGCTGCGCCTTGGCATCCAGCTTCGGCTGGGCACGGAAATCCTCTACGACCTGCTGATCCGCCTCAGCGGGGATGAACTGCCCTACTATTGCTACCAAAACTCCAAAACGCTGCTTTTGGAGTTTCACAGCCAGATCATCCCCCACCGGTGGGAGCATACCCTGAGCGCCTTGAAGCAGGCCGGTTATCAGGTGATCGTCGCCCATCCGGAGCGGTACCGCTTCATCCAGCGCAAGCCCGGCATCGCCATGGAATTTGGCCGGTACGGGGCGCTGCTCCAGCTGGACGTGGAAAGCCTGGCCGCAAAGCCCTGGGACGGGTCCAGGCGGGCGGCCCGGCGGCTCCTGGGGGAGGGCGTGGCCTCCTTCATCGCTTCGGATGCCCACCGCCCGGAAGGCTACCGGCTTTACGCGGCCATGCACCGGAAGCTGGAAAAGGTCTGGCCTCCGGAGCGGGATATCCCCTAAGGCCTCCCTTCCCAAAGCGCCTCCGGGTACCGGGGATTGCGCTGTGGCCTTGGTTGTACCG
The DNA here is from genome assembly GCA_034927815.1 of Candidatus Limiplasma sp. Classification (GTDB taxonomy): domain Bacteria; phylum Bacillota; class Clostridia; order Christensenellales; family Aristaeellaceae; genus Limiplasma. The sequence goes on along the minus strand of JAYFPK010000029.1, from coordinate 76,138 downwards.
GCTTCCTTCCCCCGGCCTTTTTTGCCGCCGTGGACAGGATGGATTTGTCACCGAAGGAATGGTTGATGTTTCCCCGGTTTTCTGGTAGAATCAATCCGTTCCGGTATTGTACCCGTGACCGTTCCTGACAGGTTCCCGCAAGAAAGCGATTTGCTTCGGCCTTGACCGTTCTTATCGCCCTTGCCGATATAGGGCTTCCAAAACTCACCATGGCGTGAGGGTAACACTGTACACTTTTTTTCATTGCCTTTCATTCCCACAGCGCCTTATGCATCATTTGGCGCCCTTTGCCATAGAATGGTTCAGTACAAAGCTGTTTCATTTTTGAAACAGCTTCTTTTTTATGGGGAGTTCTTTTTTTGGTTGCCGGGCGGCAGCCACCCCTGTTCTCCCCTGGACATATTGCGAAAAGCAGATAAGGGATCTTCAATGTTTGATTTCAGGTACGTCTATTGCGTATTTTGCGAAACCGGGAAAGAGGAGGTCGCCAAGGTTCTTTGCGAAAGAATTTTAGGCGTCCAGGCCATTGTGCTCACCAGTGAGCGGTTCCGTTTCTACCGCGGGCAGCACCGGAAAATGACGGTTAAGCTTCTGCCCAGCTACCTTTTTCTTTATCTGAGCGAACACATTGACATCGGGCGCATCACGCAGATCGAGCATGTGTTCCGCGTGCTGTCCCTTACAGGGGAGCACCAGCTTCATGAGAGGGATCTGAAATTTGCCCGGTGGGTCTACGAATCCGGCGGCGTGATCCAAACCTCCCAGGCCTACCGCGAGGGGGAGCGCATCGTGGTGGTGGACGGCCCCCTGAAGGATTACGAGGGGGACATCGTTTGGGTGGACAAGCGCAAGGGCAAGGCCAAGGTCCACATTCTCACGGAAAGCCTGGACACCTATATGTGGCTCTTTTTTGAGTTTCTCCAGCCCGCTGGGGAAGCGGCGGCGGCCATAGGCCCCCGCGGGAAATCGGGCCCCATGAAGCCCAAGGGGCCGGGAGAGAGGAGAGGGGAGGAAGGCGGCGCGGAATGAGCAAAGGAGTGGATCACATGCCTGAGAACATGGTTCGTGGGAAAACTACGGCTCCCGCGTCCTGTGGCGGATCAAAAGCAAATCCGGATGCGGCGGGCGGCGGCGCCGGCCCGGCCCTCCAACGCACCCACCGCTGGGCCCGGTCCTTATGCCTTGGCAAAAGCAGCTTGTGCAAAATGCTGGTGGACGCGGTGATCGTATCGGCCGTGTGCCTCTTCGTTTTCGAAATTCTGCCGCGCAACGCCGCCTTTTTTGAGCTGGCGTCAGCCCATACCACGCTCCCCCAAAAAACGATTCACGCCGCTGCGGCCCTTGCCTGCGTTGTGTCGTTCCGGCTGGTCATGCGCGTGTATCGGCAATCCTGGAGCAATGCAAAGACCCTCCGCTTCTTGCGCATTACGGCCGCCGACGTGGCGGCGGGGGTTGCCTATTACGTAATCACCGAATACGCCATGGGGTCTGTATACCCGTTCTTATTGACTTTGTCACTCTTCGCTCTCATCGATATTGGAACATTGTTCCTGCGGCTCCTTTGCAAAGGGCTCAGCGAAGAGTATGGAATGACGGAGCAGTAACGTTCACGGGAATCCCCGGGAAGAGGAGCCAGCCTTGTGATATACCAAAACCGTATCAAGCGCATCTTGGACCTGCTCCTGTCCGGCCTGGCGATCTTCGCGCTTTCCCCGCTCCTGTTGGTAATTGCGGCCTGGATTAAGCTGGATTCCAAAGGGCCTGTGCTCTTTACGCAAAAAAGGATCGGCAAGGACAAAGCCCCTTTTGTGATCTTCAAATTCCGTACGATGCATACCGGCGCGCCCCGGGATATCCCCACCCATCTGTTCCACGATTCAGGCCTGTACGTCACGCAAGCCGGGCGTTTTTTGCGAAGGACAAGCCTGGATGAGTTTCCCCAGCTGTTCAACATCTTCATAGGGCAGATGAGCGTTGTGGGGCCCAGGCCCGCGCTTTGGAACCAGGACGATCTGATCAGGGAAAGGGACAGGTATGGGGCCAACGATATCCGTCCGGGGCTCACCGGGTGGGCGCAAATCAATGGAAGGGATGAATTGGAAATCGCCCGCAAGGCGGAGCTGGACGGGGCGTATACGAAAAGCGTCTCCTTTGGAATGGACCTGAAATGTCTTTTGCAAACGGTAAAAAATGTGATTAAGCGTAAAGGAGTTGTTGAGGGTGGAGTTGCCGGCAGGCGCAACCATGCAAGCAGCGGCACGTAAGAACAAAAAGATCCTCGTCCTGTCGAGCCAGGCGTTTTCCCTTCTTCATTTCCGGTTGGATATGATGAGGGCCTTTGTAGCGCTTGGATATCAAGTGTATGCCGCCGCTCCCGACAAGGAAGCCGTATGGACTGATGTCCTCGGCCAGGCGGGGATTCGCTATTACTCCTTTGAAATGCAAAGAACCGGCGAAAACCCCCTGGAGGATATTTACGGCTTTTTTTCTTTGAGACGCCTTCTGAAAACCATCAGGCCGGACATCCTCTTCGCCTATCAGGCGAAGACCGTCATTTACGGCACACTAGCGGCCCATTCCCTAAAAATGAAGGACATCTACGCGCTGATCGCGGGGTTGGGCTCGGCTTTCAGAAACGATCAGAACACGCTCAAGCAAAAGCTGGTCTGCAAAATCCTCTGCGTCGAATACAAGGCCGCCTTGAAAAGAGCGAAGACGGTGTTCTTTCAAAATCATGACGACTCCGCCGAATTCATTAAAAAAGGGCTGGTGGACAGGGCAAAAGTGAGGTATATGCAAGGCTCGGGCGTAAACATGGAGCATTTTGCGTTTAGCGAGCTGCCGGACCGGATTCGTTTTCTGTTCGTTGGCCGGTTGATTCGCGACAAGGGAATTATGGAATACTTGCAAGCCGCGCAGATGGTAAAAAAAGAATTCCCCCAGGCCGAATTCGAAGTGATCGGATATTATGACTCCAACCCCACCTCCGTGCAGGAGAAGGATATCGGGCATTATTTTGACAGCGGAACCGCGGCGTACCTGGGGAAAAAGGATGATGTCAAGCCATGGCTTGACCGCTGTTATGCCTTTGTCTTGCCCTCCTATCATGAAGGCACCCCAAAGTCGGTACTGGAGGCCATGGCGGTGGGCCGGCCCATCATCACCTCGGACGCGCCCGGCTGCCGGGAAACGGTGAAGGAGGGCGAAAATGGCTTCCTGGTGCCCGTAGGGGACAGCAGGGGGATCGCCGCGGCGATGAAGAAGCTCATTCAAAGGCGGGACTTGGCGGCAACCATGGGAAGGCGGTCCCATCAAATGGCGGCGGAAAAGTATGATGTCAACCTGGTGAATCAGCGCCTGGCGCAGGATATGTCCCTTTGCTGACAGCCAAAGGCTTTTGAAAGGAAGCATGAGAGTACAAATGATGACCGTTAGTCAGGTAAAAGAAAAAGCACAGAAGCGCTCCTCCACTTTTCCATCGGAGGGCACCGGGCTTTGCGCGGCAAAATTCCACGGCCGCATGCGTAAAAAGGGTCCCGGCGAAAACCGGGCGCTCCTTGAGGGCAAAGGCATATTGACCCGCAAAGGCGATACATCCACCGGACATTGCTATGGGAGGCTATGAATTGGGTTATCGGCATCTTGGCTTTGCGGAGGATTCCCTGTTTCTCATCACCGGAGGCGCGGGCTTTATCGGCAGCAATTTATGCGAGGCCCTTCTGGGCATGGGGTGCCGGGTCCGTTGCCTGGACAATCTGTCCACAGGCTTCCAAAAAAACGTGGACCTGTTTATGGAGCATCCGGCCTATGAGTTTCTCCAGGGCGATGTGAGAGACCTGGAAACCTGCCTGAAGGCCTGCGACGGCGTCCATTATGTGCTGCACCAGGCCGCCTGGGGCAGCGTGCCCCGCTCCATTGAGATGCCCCTGTTTTACGAGCAGAACAACGTCATGGGCGGGCTGAATATGATGGAAGCGTCGCGGCAAAGGGGTGTTCAAAAGTTTGTGTACGCCTCCTCTTCCTCCGTCTATGGCGACGAGGGAACGCTGCCCAAGCAAGAGGGCAAGGAGGGCCGCCTGCTTTCCCCCTACGCGCTCACAAAGCGCACCGTGGAGGAATATGGAAAGCTGTATGCGCGAATCTACGGCCTGGACACCTACGGACTGCGCTATTTCAACGTCTTTGGCCGCCGCCAGGACCCCGGCGGCGCGTATGCGGCGGTGCTTCCCAAGTGGATCAAGCAGTTGATGAACGGCGAGCAACCCACAATCCACGGGGACGGGACCCAAAGCCGTGATTTTACCTATGTGGACAACGTGGTCCAGGCGAATATAAAGGCGTGCCTTGCGCCCCGGGAGGCGGCGGGGGAGGTTTTCAACATCGCCAACGGCGGGCGGGAAACCTTGATTCATATCTACCAGACCCTTACCAAGGCGCTGGGGGTGGCCATGGAGCCCGCATTTGGGCCGGACCGCAAGGGGGACATCAAGCATAGCCACGCGGACATCGGCAAAGCCAGGGAAATGCTGGGCTACGAGCCGGAGTGGGATTTTGAGCGCGGGCTGAATGAAGTCATTGAGTGGTATCGAGGGAATGTGTGAAAAAAGAGCCGCAGCAAAGCAAAGGGATGCATCGGGGAACGGATATGGATAAGGGGACGGTACTTTATCTTGGCGGTTTCGAATTGCCCGACAAAAACGCCGCGGCCCACCGTGTCCTATCCAACGCGAAATTGTTCCGGTCCCAAGGATATCATGTCGTTCTGATAGGGACTGACAAGGACCTGGCCCCAACCGGGCCCATCAGCGGCACAAAAAAAGAAATCCAGGGCTTTCCTTCCTACTCCCTTCCCTATCCGCGAAGCAAAGGCCAATGGCTACGGCATGTAACGGGCATCCGCTGGCTACAGGAGATTTTTTCGCTTTATCCAGATATACGCATGATCGTATGCTATAACTATCCGTCCATAGCGCTCCAACGAATCCTTCGGATTGGCAAGGCAAACGGCATAAAGGTTGTTGCGGATTGTAGCGAGTGGTATGGCGCGAAGGGAAACGGATGGCTCTTTTGCATTGTAAAAGGGCTTGATACGTTCTATCGGATGCGGATGTTGCATAAAAAAGCGGATGGCTTGATCGTTATCTCTGAGTTTCTAAAATCCTATTATTCTCATTGTGAAAATGTGATGATGCTGCCTCCCCTCATAGACAGCGGCGAGGAAAAGTGGGCGCGCAGGACGATGCGCCCCAAAGAAAAATTGACATTTGTATATGCCGGCTCTCCCGGTAGAAAAGAGAGGCTTGACCTTTTGGTAGAAGCGTTATCAAAGGTCCCCTGCGATTATCTGTTGTACATGGTCGGCGTCACGGAATCCGAGGTTTTGCGCATGTATCCGGCGCTTGCGGAAAAAATCAGCGCGCAACAGGGGCATGTTTCCTTTCAGGGCCGTCTGTCCCATCAAGAAACCTTGGATCTGTTGAAAACCGCAGACTATTCTTGCTTTTTCCGGGAGCGCAACCGAACCACCATGGCCGGCTTCCCCACAAAGTTTGTGGAAGCCCTCACAATCGGAACGGACGTCATTACCAATACGAGCGGCGATCTGATGAAATATCAGCATCTGCCGCAGGTTCATCTCGTGTCTTTACAGAATTTACGTGAAGATGTCGCCAACGTCGTCTTCCAGAGCCGCGGCAAAAACGATGAGGAGATGCGCCGGCCAAGTACGCTGTTTCATTACGAAAACTATGAGGAGCCGTTTGGCAGCTTTTTGCAAGCCGTATTTTCACGGCGGAATCCCACTGAAAAACAGGGCAAGAATCCCGGATTTTTGCTGGTGATATGAATATTCTTGTTTTATCCCGAACCCCCTGGAGAAACGATAATAGCTTCGGCAACACCTTTACCGACATCTTTCAGCAGGACGGTTTGTATCATATTATCCATGTCTATTGTGGTTCCGGCCATCCAAACTCGACCCTCCCCAAGAAAATATTCAAAATAGACGAAGGCCTGGTGGCAAAGAGCATTTTGCGCCGCCATATCCCCACAGGGCAAACGGTAACCGCCGGGCAGGGCAACAGGCCTGAAAGCACAGCCAATCAGGCGATATCCCATGTCAAGCGCCACAAGTGGCAGATCTTATACTGGATGCAAGAATTGGTCTGGCTCCTTGGCAAATGGAAAACAGAGGATCTGGTCAGCTTTCTTGAAAACGCGGACATCGATTTGATTTTTCAGCCCATATACCCTTCCTTTTATATGAACCGGATCTCCCGGTTCATGAAGAATTATACCCAAAAGCCTATGGTCTGCTTTACCGCGGACGATGCTTATACGCTCAAACAGTTTTCCCTGTCCCCCTTGTTTTGGATTGACCGCCTGCTCAAGCGGCGCGCCATTCGGAAAACAATCCTCAGCAGCGAGCTTTTGTATGTGATTTCAGAAGCTCAAAAAAAGGAGTATGAGAAAATTTTCAATAAGCCTTGCAAGATCTTAACCAAGCAAAAGGATTTTTCAGGGCTCCCCCGCCTCAAGACGGCCTTTCACTCCCCGATGCGCTTGGTATACGCTGGAAACATAGGGATTGGAAGATGGAGAACTCTAGGCTGTTTGGCGCAGGAGATTGAAAAGGTGAATGCGCGCGAAACCCGGATGGAGCTTTTCATCTATACCGGAACTCCGATTACCAAAAGCATCCGAAAAGCGTTATCCGGCAAGGGCACCCATCTGAGCAAGCCCGTACCCGCTTCGGAAATTGCGCAAATCCAATCCGACGCCGATATCCTCATCCATGCCGAAGGCTTCCGCTTTGGAGAGGGGCTGCGGGTTCGCCATTCTTTTTCCACGAAAATCGTTGATTATCTTGCCGCAGGGCGTTGCATTCTGGCGTTGGGCCGGAAGAATACGGCTTCCATTGAGCATCTGAAAAAAAACAATGCGGCTTTACTGGCCCAGAGCAAAGCGGAGATCCCTTCTGTGTTGCAACGCATTCTCAAAGACCGGGCCATATTGAATACAACAGCCCAAAACGGATGGCTTTGCGGGCAACGGTATCATAACGCAAGCGCTTTGCGCAAAATGCTGTTAGAGGACTTGCACGCGGTGGTGAAGCAATGAAAATCGTCCAGATCAACGCGGTATACCAACGGGGAAGCACAGGCCGGACGGTTATGGAGCTTCACGAGGCTTTATTGGCTCAAGGCCACGAATCCTATGTTTTTGTGGCCCAAAGGCATCTCCCGGACCGGAATGTATATACGGTTGGTTCCCCTGTGGGCTGGAAGCTCCATGGCCTTTTATCCCGGCTGACCGGGCTGCAGGGATACTTTTCCCATTTTGCCACCTGGAGGCTCCTCCGCCGCCTGCGGGACATCCGGCCGGACGCGGTGCACTTACACAACCTTCATGGCAATTATATCAATTTGCCGATGCTGTTGAGGCATTTCAAAACCAACAACATCCCCACCCTCATAACGCTGCATGACTGTTGGTTTTATACCGGGAAATGCTGCCATTACACGCAAGACCATTGCTCCAGATGGCAAGACGCCTGCGGGAAATGCCCCGCCGTGCACAAATGGAATAAGAGCTGGTTTTGGGACCGGTCCGCCAAGATGCTGGCGGATAAGAAAAAATGGTTCGGGGCCCTAGGCAACCTGACGGTCGTCGGCGTATCCGATTGGATTACCAATGAAGCGCGCCGGTCTTTTTTAGCGTCCACTGCCCGGATCATCCGGATTTATAATTGGGTGGACCTGAGCATCTTTCAACCGCTGGCTTATGAGAAGCCCCAACGCCCCAGGGTGTTATCCGTGGCCCATGGCTGGTCGGAGCAAAAGGGGCTTGCGGACATCATCCGGATTGCGCAGAGGATGCCGCATGCCGACTTTGTGTTGGTGGGAGGCATGCCCAGGAGCCCCGCCTTTCCCCCCAATGTAAAGCCTGTGGGCTCGATCCATGACGTGAGGGAGCTGGCCGGGTATTACGCGAGGGCAGATGTCTTTCTCAGCCTTTCGGTGCAAGAGACATTCGGAAAGGTGATTGCGGAGGCGCTTTCCTGCGGAACCCCCGTAGTGGTCTATGACGCCACGGCCATGCCGGAGCTGGTGGCAGAGGGCCGGGGAGCGGTGGTCCCCCTGAAGGACTGGGAAAAAGCGGCGGAAGCGGTCCAGGAGATATTGCAAAAGGGGAAGGAAGCATACACGCGCTCTTGCAGAGCGTTTGCGCTGCAAGCCTTTGACAAGGAAAGGCTGATTGCGGAGCAAATCAGCGATTACCAGGCCCTTCTTGCAAAGCATGCCGTTTTGTGAGCCCCCGGGGCTATTCCCCTTCAACAGCTCCGCCCGATCCACCCGCGTGGGCGAAAGAAACCAGCGAAAGGTTGGCCGGCTTTGTATCTACTAAGCATTGTAAGCATATTGGCTTTTGCCGCCATACTGCGGCCGTCGGGCGGCAACGCAAGGCGGAAGGCCCTATATTGCTCTTTGATGGCTGTGCAGTTTATCCTCATGACCGGCTTGCGCAGCATGTCCGTTGGCGCGGATACCTACTCGTATGAGTATAACTTTGAAATCGTCAAATGGATGAATTGGCCCGAGCTCTTCTCCCGCTTCTATGAGCAGTATTGGGGCAGCGTCTCCGCCAAGGACCCTGGATTTTACATCTTTACCAAGGCGGCCCAGCTCATCAGCGCCGATTACCGGGTCTATATGTTTCTCATAGGATGCCTGTTTACGATCCCTATGGGGATATGGATTTACAGGCATTCTTCAAGGCCGGAAATCAGCTTTTTGACATACCAGATTTTGTTCTGGGCCTTTTTCGGCATTACCGGGTACCGGCAGACCCTGGCAACGGCCCTGGTCGTGCTGGCAGGCTATGACTTCATCCGCGAAAAGAAATTATTCCGTTTTCTACTCTTGTGCATCATTGCCTTCACATTGCACAAATCCAGCATATCCTATTTCCCGTTCTACTTTGCATCCAATCTGAAAATCTCCAAACGGAATACGCTGATATTCCTTGTTTTGATCCTGATCGCGGGGACCGTTGGCAGCCAGCTATACAAACCCATTGCCGAATGGATAGGGTATGACGCCGATGAATTTGTCCGCCCGCCGTGGACCTACTTTATCCTGATTGCCGCCCTTACAGCAATCAGCGTCTGGCGCGCGCCGCGGATTGTGAAGCTGCACGCGGACAAGGGAAAGCACATGGTAAACGCCATGTACCTGGGATGCCTGACCACAACCATGGCGATCGGCAACCAGAACTTTATGCGCATTCAGCAGTACTATACCATCAACCTGATGCTCCTTTTGCCGATGATCATTGACAGCTTTCCAAAAAAACAGCACCGGAAGATCGTCTATTTCGGAGCCGTCTGTTTGATGGTTGCCATGTTTCTATTCCAGGGGAACCGGTATTTGTTCTTTTGGGAATGAGCCGCGGCTCCGCTATGGCGTTGCGCCAAAACAACGGATGGGAAGGGGATGGGAGGATGCATAAGAGCAAGATCGATGTCGCCGTGTTGCTGATCTTTTTCAACCGCCCCAACACCTTTGCCAAGGTATTTGAGCAGGTGAAAATCGCCCGCCCCCATAAGCTGTTTTTATATCAGGACGGGGCCCGCGACGGCGTTGCCGGCGACAAAGCGGCGGTGGAGCAATGCCGGAGGATTGCCGGTGAAATCGATTGGGAATGCGAAGTGCATCAAAACTATCAAAGGGGTAACCATGGGTGCGATCCTTCGGAGTATATGGCTCAAAAATGGGCTTTTGGCCTTGTGGACAAGTGCATCGTTTTGGAGGATGACGACGTTCCCTCCCAGAGCTTCTTCCCCTTTTGCAAAGAACTGCTGGACAGGTATGAGAATGACGAGCGGATCAATATGATTTGCGGCATGAACCATATGGGAGTGTATGAGGGAACAGCCTACGATTATCTGTTTTCCTATGGCGGCTCCATCACGGGCTGGGCTTCTTGGGGAAGGGTAGTGAGGGGCTGGACGGAGGATTATCCCCTGTTAGCCGACCCAGCTTCCACCAAAAAATTTGTGGAGGCAAACAGGCATAAGTATGACATGCGCAAGTATATCGCAACCGCCGCCAAGCATCGAAAAAGCGGCAAAGCGCATTATGAATCCATCCTTTCATACCATATGTTTGCGAATCACAGCATCAATATCGTCCCCAAATACAACCTGATTTCCAATATTGGAAACAACAGCGAGGGAGGAACCCACGCGGCAAGGGATGAAAGGCTCTTGCCTAAGGGGATTCGGAAAATCTTCTCCATGAAGACCTATGAGTATTCGTTCCCCCTCAACCATCCCGGCTTTGTGATGGAGGATGTGGAGTTCAAAAGGCGGCTTGACCGCATCATGGGCAATGGATATCCGCTGGTGAAGCTATATCGAAAATGGGAATCAAGATTTTTAAGGATCAGGCACGGGGAAGCCTCTTCGCTGCTGTATACCCTGAAAAAGAGGCTGCGCAAAAAAGCAGGAGCTGTTCAGGGAAACAATGATGAGTAAGAAAAAAAGCGGTTCTTTGAGCCAGATCAAGGCAGGGGCGGCTCTTTCCTATCTGGCCGTAGCCATTAACATCATCGCGGGGCTGCTGTACACCCCCTGGATGGTACGGCAGATCGGCCAGTCCCATTATGGCCTCTATACCTTAGCCATCTCTTTGATCAGCCTGTTAATGATGGATTTTGGCATCGGCGCCGCCGTGGCGCGCTTTGTATCAAAGTATAGGGTGGCGGGGGACCAGCAGCGGATCGACGGCCTCTTGGGAATCGTCTACAAGCTGTACCTCTTCATTGACGCCGTATTCTTTGTTGCTTTGATCGTAGTCTACCTGAATATGGACATGATCTATGGCAAGTTAACCCCCACGGAGCTGGCACAGTTCAAGCTTGTTTACCTCATCGCCGCAGGGTACAATATCCTTGCCTTTCCCTTTGTTCCCCTCAACGGAATTTTGACCGCGTATGAGGAATTTGTTCCGCTGAAGCTGTGTGATATCTTTCATAAGCTTCTATCCGTCGCCTTGATCGTCCTTGCCCTGTCCTTGGGCTGGGGGCTGTTTGCCCTTGTGGCAATGAATTCCCTGAGCGGCCTGACCGTTATTTTGATCAAGCTCTGCTTCATTCGCCGGAAGCTGCCGGTGAAGGCGCACTTTAGGTATCAAGACAAAGCGATGACGAAGGAGATATTCGGCTTTTCCGCATGGACGACGGTCATTAGCGTCTCTCAGCGCTTCATCTTCAATATAACGCCCACTTTTTTAGGGATGTTATCCGGCTCCGCCAGCATTGCCCTTTTTGGCGCGGCAACAACGATCGAAGGATATACCTACACCATTGCCAACGCGGTTAACGGGTTGTTTTTGCCGCGGGTTACCAGGATCCTGGCCCATGCGCAAAGCAGCAAAGCCGAGATTTCCCGCCTGATGATCAAGGTAGGACGGATCCAGCTGGTGCTTATCGGGGGCATCTTCGTGGGCTTTGTTTGCGTTGGCAGGCAATTCATGCTCCTTTGGATGGGGGCGGAGTACGAGGCTGCCTACTACTATGCGGTGGCCTTGCTTTTTCCCAGCGTGCTTGAATTGCCCCAGCACATCGCGGCCAATGTGGTAATCGCCCAAAACGAAGTGAAGCGCCAGGCAAAGGTATACCTGATCATGGCCGGCATCAACATCACGCTGATGTGGATTTTGATCCATGCCTTGGGCGGAGTAGGGGCGGCTGTTTCCATCTGCATTGCCTATGTTGCGCGTACGCTCATGATGGATTATGTCTATCACAGGCACCTGCAAATCGACATCCGGCATTTCTTGACCCAGTGCTATAAGGATATGATCCTTCCCATTTTGCTCACGATTGTGGCGGGGCTGTCTTTCAGCCATTGGCTTTCGCCGTCAGGATGGAGCGGCTTGGTGATGAACGCGCTATGGGTCCTGTGCCTCTATGCCGCGTTGGTCGCCCTGTTGGCTGTGAGCAAGCAGGAGCGGGCGCTTTGCAGAAAAGCCCTCATGAATTTGCTGCCGGGGAGAAAGAAAGGCCGAGAGAACATTGGAGGCAATAGCACACCGTGAAACGGCTGAAATATATCGCATATTATGACACGCTGAATCACCGGCGGGAAAAACGCGCCTTTGTGTTAGCCGCCACCAACAAAATCGATTACCTATGCGCAGCCTTAAACCGGATTGGGTACGGCGTGGACATCATATCCATGAGCGGGACATATGGCGGCAAAACATGCCCCGGCAGACAAGTTGAGCTGAACGGGCACAACACTTTGCGCTTGTTCTCTTCCCTGGGGAGAGGGTGCAAAGGGAAGCGGATCTTGGCCCATATGTGGATGCAGCTCCAGATGTTTTTCTTTTTGCTGACCAAGGTCAAACGGAATGAAGCAATCCTCGTGTATCATTCTTTGGGATACGCGCGTGCGGTGATGGGCGCGAAATTAGTAAAGGGTTTCAAGTTGATCTTGGAAGCGGAGGAGATTTACCAGGATGCCGCCCCCCTCTCCCAGGGATTGCGGCGGGCGGAGTATCGCCTTTTTGAGATGGCGGACGCGTACATCTTCCCTACGGAGCTGCTGGAAAACAAGCTGAACAAGGCGCAAAAGCCCAGCGTAGTGATCTATGGAACCTATCACGCGGAGCTGGACCGAAAATGCGGCTTTAAGGACGGCAGAACCCATATCGCCTATGCGGGTACCTTCGATCCCCGCAAAGGCGGCGCCGCCGCCGCCGTTGCCGCCGCCGCGTTCCTGGACGGGCGCTTTCATCTTCATATCCTTGGCTTTGGCAGCGAAAAGGACACGGAAGAATTGCGGAGGATGATTGCCGAAACAAGCAGGAAAGCAAGGTGTGGGCTTACCTTTGAGGGGCTGTTGGGGGGGGAGGATTACACCCGTTTTCTGCAATCTTGCCAAATCGGCCTGAGTACGCAAAATCCCGATGCCGCTTTCAACGCCACCTCGTTTCCCAGCAAAATCCTCTCCTACTTAGCCAACGGCTTGCATGTGGTCAGTATCCGCATCCCGGCTGTGGAGCGGTCCGCCGTGGGTGATATCGTCACCTACTATGATACGCAAACGCCGGAGGAGATCGCAAAGGCCATTCAATGCGTTGACCTATCGAAGCCCTACGACCCGCGAAAGCGAATTTCCCAGCTTTCAGCGCAGTTTCAAAGCCAATTGCAAGAGCTCCTCAAGGCGGTTGCGCATGAGGAGCGTTGAAGAATTGCACAACTACCCGGTGAGGATGGGAAACAAACCTCTTCCAACGGTGCTGGACGGCTTTGCGGCGGCTACGAATTGAGGTTTACAACCAGAGGCGGATGTCCCTCCCCCTACCTTCTGCCGATCAGCAGCCAATACATCCCCAGGCCGATCATGCACCCCAGGGTGTTGTTGAGGATATCGTCAAATTCGAACAGCCCCAGGTGAAACACCAGCTGCGTGACCTCCGTGAGCACGCTGGCCAGCATCCCAATGAGCGCCACCTTCCAGGGGATTCCCGCCAGCAGGCGAAAGGCCCGGCGCAGCCAGCCGCTGGGGACCAAGGCCCTCTGCCTCTTCCCCGCCAGGCTGGGCCAGGTGAAGGGCAGCAGGTATCCCAGGGGAATGTAGAGCAAAATGTTCAGGAGGATTTCCTTCAGCAGGCTGGAATTCGTAATGAGAAGGCGAAGGCCTCCATCGGCATGCCGGTGAAGGCTCAGGGCCTCCCGGTAGGACCAGAACAGGCCCAGCTCATAGCGGGGCGCGGGGGCCACTACGCGAAAGAGCAACGTTTCATAGAGATTGGCGAAGACATAGACGGCGAAAATCAGGTACTGCAGCCCCCGGAGCAGCAGGCGGCGCTCCGCCAGCAGCTCGGAAATCACCGGCAGCAGGAGCGCCACGGCCAGCACGATCAAGGAAATCGCGGTTACCTCATCCATTGCGTGTCCCTTTCGTCATGATCCCACATCGCAAAGCCCCTCCCATCGGCTTGGGAGGGGCTTTTTTGTCCGCCGGAAACCTGTCCCGGACCTTCGTTCCCCCACGCCCTCCCGCAGCTCAGTGAAAGTTCACATATACCTCGTTGATGGCCGGGTCGGTCTCCCAGCGGGTCCGGTAGGCCCAGTGCAGGTCCCCCCGGCCCAGGGCATCCTTGCCGGAGGAGCCGGGGAAGCCCGAGAGCCGCGCCAGCTCCGTGACCGCCGCCAGGAGCTGTTCCTTGAGGGCGTTCATGTGCCGGTTCAACTCCACGGCCTGGCTGTCGGTTCTATAGCTTCTCTCCAGCCGGTCCACCCGGTCCGCGGTGAGGCAAAACGCGGCTTTCAACTGCCCGCACAGCTCCGCCGCCCCCTGGCGGGCCGGGGCGATCTCCCCCGTGGGATCCTCCAGGGCCGCCGCGTACGCCTCCACCTGGGAGGCCACGTACAAATAGCGCAGGGCGCTCATGGCCCCGTTCCCCGCCTGGCCGTTCCCCACAAGCCATTGGCAGTACCCGGGGGAGCCATAGCGCATGGGCGCGGCGTCGATGCCGAAGAGCTCTTTCAGCAGCCGGATTCTGGCCTCCTGGTCGATAAAATGGATGTTCCAGTTGTTCAGGGCCGTCCGCAGGGTTCCCTCCACGGTATAGAGCTGGATATTCTCCACATCCACCCCCGCCGCGATGGGAAGCAGCTGAAAGACCGCCGCCGGGGAGATGTTGGTGTAATACCCGCCTTGAATGGAGGCCAGGAGCTGGGGAATCTGCAAATAGAGGTTCTCCTGCTGCATCTTGCACAGCAGGGCCGAAATCACGGCCCGCTGCCTTTCGGTCCTGCGCTTATCCGTGCCCTCCGCGCTGTGCCGGGCGCGCATGTAGCTGTAAATGGCCTCGCCGTCCAGGTGCCTTCTGCCAGTGGAGTAACGCTTTCCCCCATCGGTGGTAAAGTTGATGGCGACATCGATGTCCACGCCCCCCAGCAGGTCGCCGATCTCCACAATCCTATGCATGTCGATGCCGAAGTAATAATCGATGGGCACATTGCCCAGCAGCGTGGAGGCCGCCTCCGCGGCCTTTCGCAGGCCCTCCTGGGTCTTTCCGCCCCCGGCGTTCACAGCGCCGTTGAGCTTGTAGATGCCCCGAATGCCGGGCACATAGGTCAGGGTATCCCTGGGAAGGGTAATCAGCCGGGCGGTGTTTGTGGGGGTATGGACGGACACCACCATCATGGCGTCGGTATGGGAATCGCCTCCGTTTTCGGCGTAGGACTTGTACTCCGCGTCAAAGCCCAGCAGCAGGATATTCACATACTCCCCCAGCCCGGGGGCTTCCTGCTCCGTCAAAGGCGAATAAGGCCGGGGGCTGATCAGGGGATTGTCATACAGGCTTTCCTGGGGAGGCTGGGGCCCGGCCTCCTCAGCCGCCGCAAGGCCCGGCAGCAGCGGCAAAAGCAGCGCCGCCAGCGCCAGGGCCAAGGCCCGCTTTGTTCCAAGCTGTGCTCCCTTTCCCATGGCGTCCTCCTTCTCCAGTCCCCGGAAATCCCCGCGTCAAGAGCCCTTGGCCGCTGCCCCGGACCTCTACTCGTACCGGTCCACCAGGACGCTGTCCAGGCCGTAATACTTGGCAAAATACACGTTGGGGAAATACTGGGGGTCCTCGGTAAGCTCGTTTAGCTGAAAGAACGGATCAAAGCGGGTTTGCCCCTTGATCCCGTAGGTCGTCAGCTCCAGGCGTCCCTCCTGCCGGGCGGCCACCGCCTGCCCCTCCCGGGCTTGGGCCAGCCGGAAGCGGTTGTAGGCGCTGGGAAGAGCGTAGGCCATTTGCAGCGCCATCACCAGCGTCAGCCCCAAGGCCAGGGTATGGACCAGGGCCTGCCGCCACCGGGAGGCAGGCAGTGCGTACAGCGCCATGCCCAGGGCCAGAATCAGCAAAAGAACGCTTCCCGTATAGGCCCGCTGGGGATAGTAGCTGGAGGCCACCATGGCGAAGTTGCACAGCAGGGAGCACAGGAACAGTGCCGCCGCCAGAAACAGCCGGTTGGCATCCGCCTCCTTCCCGCCTCTGGCAAAGCAGAACAAAGCGACCCACGCCAAGGAGGGCCAGAGGCCCTTCTCCATCCACATTTCCAGGGCGGCTCCCAGGCGGATGTAGAGCTGCCCCAGGGCGGGGCCCGACTGGGCGATATTCGCCCGGTTGGCGGGGGAAAGCATCAGGGCCAGCCAGCCAGCCAAAGTGAACCCCAACGTCAGCGCCATCCACAGGGGAACCCGGCGTTTGCGAATCCACAGCCAAAGGGCGCACAGGCCCATCATCAGCGCCGCCGCCGCGGAGACGTTCTCGCTCATGTTCCCCAGCAGCAGCCCGGCCACAGGCAGCAAGCCCCACTTCAACGCCGATCCGGGCTCCTTCCCTGTGAGCACCGCCTGGGCAAAGGGCACAAGAACCCAGGCCATCAGGGCGTCGCACCACAGGTAGTTCACGGAGCCCGCCAGCCATAGGAAGCTCTGTCCAAAGGCCGGGGGCAGCAAAAACACCGCCCCGGCCACCATCAAAAGCAGCTTCCAATCCCAGGCGGCCTCCGGGGGACCCACCATCCGGTACAGGCCCAGCAGCAGAGCCAGATACACCAGGGCGTTGAGAACGTCAAACACCGCGCCGGGCAGCAGCGTAAAAAGCTGCACGAAAAAATGGGGCGCCAGCCGCCCGTTCATCACCTGGGCGTGGGCCGCCAAGGAGGGAAAGATCTGCCCCACCGAGGTAAGCCGCGTATCCGTGTCAAAGCGGAAGGCGTAGCGGTAATCGTCCGCCAGCAGGGGCGTCAAGGCGTTCAGGGCCAGCATGGCCAGCACCGTAACCCCCGCGACGGCGGCAAAGGGAAGCATGCCTTGTTTCTTCATCCTGTTTTCATCTCCCGGTCCGTTCGGCCCTCGGGCCTGTCCGCCTCGCCTGCCGCCTTGGAGGGGATCACCTTTTCATTGTTCACCCATGCCCCCAGCAAGGTCATCAGCAGAATCTTCACATCCAGGCCCACGCTCCAGTTTTCAATATACCAGATGTCGTGTTCAATCCGCTTTTCGATGCTGGTGTCCCCCCGGTACCCGTTCACCTGGGCCCAGCCCGTAATGCCGGGGCGCACCTGGTGCTTCACCATATACAGCGGGATGCTCTCCCGGAACTGCTCCACATAGAAGGGAATTTCCGGCCTGGGGCCCACCAGGCTCATATCCCCCCGCAGCACGTTCACCAGCTGGGGCAATTCGTCAATGCTCAGCTTGCGCAAAAAGCTACCAAAGGCCGTTTTCCGGGGATCGCCGGGGGTTGTCCAACCGCTGTCCTGGCGGGGGTTCACCCGCATGCTGCGGAATTTCAGCATGGAGAACTCCCGCTTGTTCAGCCCCACCCGCTGCTGCTTGAACAGCACCGGGCCGGGGCTGCTGAGCTTCACCCCCAAAGCCGCCAGCAGCATTATTGGGGAGAGGAGGATCAGCGAAACCAGGCTGATGAGGATGTCACAGAACCGCTTGAGAAAGGCAAAGCCCAGGTTGTCCAGGGGATTGCTGCGCAAATTGATGATCTTGGACTCCCCGATGATCTCAATGGTGGGATGGGAAGGGATGATGTCGTTATAAAAAGGAATGATGCCCACCTTGGTGCCGCATTTTTCGCAAATGGCGATGGCCGGCTTGATTCTGTGATTCTCCTCGGGCTCCAGGGCGATGATTACCTCATCGATTCCGGGCTTTTGCAGCAGCGCCTCCAACTGGTCAAACCCGCCCAGCACCTTCAAGGCTTCCCCTTCCCGGGGCGTTCCCACGAACCCGTCGATATGAAAGCCCAAAGACGTTTCCCGGGCCACGCTATCGGCATACTGCCGGGCCAGGGCGGAGGTGCCCACCACGATCACATGCTTTTGGTTGAAGCCCTTGCTGCGCATGGAGGACAGCAGGGACCGAAGGGCGAATCGCTTGGCGGAAAGCGCCAGGGTGCTGGAGAGAAAAAACACCCCCAGCACGCCCCGGGAAAAATCCTGGAGGCGGAACAGGTACAGCAGGGAGCCCACCAGCAAAATGCCGATGGCATTGCCCTCCAGCACGATGAAGATCTCCCGGCTGAGCCGCCGGATGCGGGAGGGGTTGTACATCCGCAGCATCGCCAGCAGCAGCACCATCACCAGCGCGTACAAAACCGCGGCGATGCCCACCCCCTGGCGCAGGGAGGAGAGGTGCGCCATGTTGGCGGCGGAGCCTTCCAACACATCCAGCCACATCCAGGCGGCGAACAGGTAGGCCAGCAGCACCAGCACACCGTCCGTCAGGACATTGATGAAGTTCAAAAGGCGTTGGTTTTGCTTGATCATCCTGCCAGTCCTTTCTCCTCAATCTTCTGTGCATTGTGTGGATTCTCCACACTCTGCTTAAGAGCCCCTTACTCTTCCCAGGGAAAAGCCACAAAAAGGGGCCGAAAGCATCAGGGACAAACAATCATCATATAGGATGCACCATGGAGAATATACCATAGGATTGCGTATTCGGCAAGCTGGAGGTACGCTACGGTCCACCTTCCCGTCCCCCTCGGAGGCTAAATCCCCCGGGCTGGAGCCCGGGGCAGGCCTTGTGGTATAATAAGGATCAGTCCCCATGGCAAAGCCCCCCCGGGCCCATGCCACGTCCGATTCCCATCCGCAAGGAGTGACGCCCATGTCCTCTCCCGCCCCTTCCCGGCTGCCCCAGGCCGCCCCATTGTCCGCCGGGCTGTGCAACGCTTCCATGCTGCTGTACATCCTGTGGCTTCTGCTGCCCGCGGTGCAAACCACCGGGGGCGCTCTGGCGGGCGCCGGGGCAGTGGCCCTCTTCGGACTGGGCCTGCTCCTGGACGCCCCGTACTTGAAAGCCCATTGGCCCCGGCTTTTGCTCCAAGTCCTCCTGGCGGCGGCTTTGCCCTTGGCGCTGCGCTTCTTTTTACGCCGGGGCACGGATCAGTTTTGGGGCTATTACGCCCAGCAGGGGATGTTCTGGTTCCCGCTGCTGTTTTGCGCCTATGCCCGGCACCGGGGGGACCCCCGCCTGTGGCGCTGGGTCAGGGGGGCGCTTGTGTTCGCCCTGGTCCTCACCACCCTCACCACCCTGGGCTGGCTCATCCAGGGCATGCTGCGGGGAGACCGGGTCTATGCCTATGCCCGCTCCCTGGGCTCCGGGGAGCCGGGCCGGGAGGCCTACCTGAAGGAGCTGATGCTCCGCAACATCGGCGGGTATGACTTCATCTACGCCAGCGCCCTGTCCCTGCCCCTGACCTGCTACGCCATGGGGAAAAGCCGGGGCTGGAAGCGGGTGGGCTTTGCGGCCTCCTGCGCCCTCCAATACGGAATGATCGCCCTGTCCCAGTACACCTACGCCACGATTTTCGCCACGGCGCTGCTGGGCATGGAGGCCCTGGCCCTCCTGCTGCGGCTGGCGGCCGCCCGCCTTTTCAAGCGCCCCCTGGGCGTCATGGCCTCCTTGCTGTGGACCTTGCCCTTCCTTGCGGGCATATTCCTGGCCCGGGTCCCCTTGGTCTCCTGGGCCGCCTCTTTGTGTCACCAACTGGGGCTGGAGAACTTTTCCATCAGCCTGTCCCAGCTCCTCAGCGCCATGACGGCGGGCCTTGCGGACTCCGGGTCCCGGCTGGAGTACTACCGGCTTCCCTTGGAGGGCATCGCCGCCTCTCCCCTGCTGGGCGCCCTGCCCGGCTCCGACGCGCCGCTGAGCAAGCACAGCGATTTGCTGGACCTGCTCTCCGCCCTGGGCCTTCTTGGGGCCGCCCTCTTCCTCACCTTGGTCTGGCTCCTGGGCCGGGGCAGCCTCAAGGGCCTCGCCCAAAGCGCCGCAAAGCCCCATCTGCTTTTGCAAGGGGCCGCGCTGCTGGCCTTCTGCCTGCTGGCTACCGTCTTTTACAGCCGGGAGATTCCCCTGGTGCTATCCCTGGGCGCGGCCTTCGCCATCCTAGGGGCCTCGCCTTTGTCCCCGCTCCCCGGGGCCAATGAAGCCCCGCCCTCCTGACGCTGGATCCCCTTGAATTCCTTTGGCGGCCGATACGCAAAACCGGTGCAACCTCCGCTGCACCGGTTTGCTTTTGTTCTTCCCGCTATCTCTTCGCTCAGGGCTCGGGGACCGCGGTAACGTCAGGCTCCACAGCCGCCTCCGGCTCCAGGCCCTCCACGCTCATCTCGTCCACTTCCTCCGCCTCGGCGGTCACAGCGGCTTCAAACTCCTCCACGCTGGAGATGATCCCCGTGTAGCTGATCTCCGCCGCGGCCATCCACTCGTCCAGCTTGGCCGCAAAGGCGTCGTTTTGCTTATCCGCCAGCATCTGCGTCCGCTTGGCCTCCCGCTGGTCCTGGGTCATGGGGATGGGGCCCGCCGCCACATCGCCGATGTACTTCACGATGTGCACGCCGTAGCTGCTCAGGTAGGGGGCGGACACGTCGCCGACGTTGTCCACGGAGAAGGACGCTTCCACAAACTCAGGCACGTAGTTGATGGATTCCTTGGCCACCTCGTAGCCATTGGTCTTGCCAGGCTCGTTGGCCATGCCCGGATCCGAGGGGCTGCCGTCGGCGGCGACGCCGTAGGTGGCGATCAATTCGTCAAAGGATACGCCCTCGTTGATCTTCTGATTGATTTCATCGATGGTGTCCGCCAAAGAGGAGAAGATATCGGCCTTGGCCAGATCCACCTCTTCCTGGGTCACCGGGGGCGCTTTGGTGGCCTCCTCCTGGGCGGTAGCCTCGGGAGCGGGGGCAGCCTCGCCTTGAGCCTGGGCGGCTTCCTCGTCCATCTGCTCCTCCAGGCGGGCCTGGAGATCGTTGTATTTGTCCATCAACGCCTGGTCCACAGGGAGCAGAATGTGCTTCACAGCCCTGAACCCGGCGGGCTTGTACCAGGCATAGTCCATGTCCCCGGCGCTGCTGCCGGACATCATGGCGTAGAAGGCGGACTGGTCCACATAGCTGTTATAGCTGATGTACGCCGCGATATCGTTCTCGTACAGGCTCTTGTCCGCGGCCACCTTGGCCTGGTAGTCGGCTTCCACGTCCCCATCGGTGACCACCACATCCTGGGTCACCTGGGTAAACAGCCGGTCATAGATCTTGGATTTCTCCATCTGCTCCCGAAGGATTTCAGGGGAATAGCCCATTTCGTTGAAATAAGCCTCCGCCACCGCCTTGGCCTCCGCCTTGCGCTCCTCGGTGCTCTCCTCGGTTACGTCCGCAAATTCGCTGCTCATATAGCTGTTAATGGCGTCGCTCCAGATTTGGTCCGCCTCGGCGTCGCTGGCGGCCTTCTCCTCGGCAGTGAGCTCCAGCCCGCCGTCCTTGGCCTGCCGGAAGATAAGGGTCTCGCGGATGAAGCTGTCCAGCACATAGGTCTTGAACATGGACCTTACGGAGGGGTCCGTCACATCATACTGGCTGGAAAAATTATTGAGAAGGTTTTCGTAATCCCCCTTCAAATCCGCCCAGGTGATGTCCTGGCCGTTGAGCTTGGCCACCAAAGTGGAATCCTCATGCTCGGCGGCGGCGGGCGCGGCGGGCACCGCCGTGGGCGCGGCCGCGTCAGGGGCGGTTTCCGCCAGGGCCGCGGCCCCAGCCATCAGGCAAAGACAGAGAAGTACAGAAAGCCAGCGGTTCGCTTTTTTCATTGTTTTGCATTCCTTTCGATCCTATCGGAAATCGGAGAGGGGGCCGGAAAGCCCTTGCGCGTCGCCGAGTGCCGTAGCGTTTTTACTTCCCGGCTATTATGACACAGCGCGCTGGGCGGCGCAAGGGTTTTGCCACGGATTTCTAGAATGTTACAGTCTATTCACATTCCGGCGCGAATTGGCAAAACGCTTTGCCGGGGAAGCAGGAGCAAGGGGGGATGCCTTACGGTGATCCGCATCCATAAAGGAAGGCGTGCGCTGTTGCTGCTGGATAAGGACGGCACAGTGGCCATGCAAGCGCCCATCGCGCTAGGCTGGGCGCCCATAGGCCCCAAGCGCAGCGAAGGGGACGGCAAAACCCCCGAGGGCCTCTACACCATCTGCCTCAGGAAGGAGGCTGGGCGGCACGGGCCCAGCCTGGGCCTCTCCTACCCCGGCGTTGGGGACGCGGACGCGGCCCTGAAGGAGGGCCGCATCGGCCAGGCCACCCACGACGCCATTCTCTCCGCCCACCGCCAGGGCATCCGTCCCCCTTGGGGCAGCCCGTTGGGCGGGGAAATCTACATCCACGGGGGCGGCATTCAGGGGGACTGGACCCAGGGCTGCATCGCCCTGGAGGAAGCGGACATGGCCCGCCTTTTTGGTTTGGCCAAGGATGTGGCCCGGGTGGAGATTTTGCCCTAAGGAATCCATTCTCCTTTCCGGCCTAGGCTTTTTTCCTCTCGTCCTGAAGGAATAGAAAACCCGCAAAAAGCATGAATAGCAGGTTCAAAATGGCTGGGTTGACAAACAGGAAATCCTCCAACATGCCATGGAGAAATAGCCCAGCCAAGGGCAACACCAGCGCCTGGGCAGCCAAGGGCGTCCCCGCGGAAAGCGCCAAGCGCCCTGCCTTCACCACCAGCAGTACCGAAAACGCCAGCGCCAGCAACAGCGCGGGCAGACCTGCCGTCATCATCGTCTGTAAAAAGGAATTATGCCAGTGATAGATATACCGCCCGGCCAAACGGCTGGCCGCTTTCACCACATCCTCCGTCCGGGTGCCGATCAGCAGCGTCGCCGGGCGGTCCTTCAAAACCAACGGAATCGCAGGGTATATATCCGTGAGCCGTCCGGCAAAAGAGGATACCGAGTGGTTGAGGCGCTGACGGTCCACCAGCATCTCCTGGCTTTCAGTTTTTTCCTTGGGTTTCGTGTCGGGAACCTCCTGCTTTGCTCCGGCCTCTGGCAAAAGGGTCTGGGTCTGCCGGGCCGCATGGCGGTCCGCCATCGTATCCATCACGTCGATAGAGGCATACAGCCCCAAGATGGAGGCAGCCAGGACCGCTACGGCCACCAACACAGCCACCAGCCCCTTAGCCAGCCCAGGCCGCAACCGCTTCCTTAGCATCAGATAGACGAACCCCGCCAACTCCAGAGACACCGTCACCATGGCCGTGCGGCTAAGGGTCAGGGCAATGGCGGCATACAAGCCCAGGCCCAGCGCCACCGCCGGAATCCACCATCCCTTGCGTTTCACACAGGCGCACAGCGTCAGCATCAACCCCATGGCAAAGCTGAACACGGCTGCCGAAAAGTTAGGGTGCAGGTCCAGGATGTTCAAGCGGCTAGGGTTGCTATATACCTCGTTAACGCCAATGACCATCTGGCTCAAAGGAGCTTGAAAGAGCCGGCCCAGCACGGCCATGACCACAGCCACCCAAGCCAGGGCTCCCACCGCCACCACTACCAGCGCAGCCAAGGCCTTGAAGGCCCTCTCCCGGCTCGACGGGTTAAATAGCGAAGCCAGGGGAAAGGCCACCAAGGCGGTGGCGGTCATCTCACAAACAGCTCCATAATCCGTCTCTAAATAGTGGGGACCGTTGAGGATGCGGGTTAGCGTATACCAAGCCGTCAGGGCGATGAGTATCCCCTGTTCCCAGCTCATATTCCTCCCTCGGGTATACAGCCATATCCCCGAAAGGGACAACAAAACGGGGGTTATGAAGTGACCCACTACCAGCGCCCCCCGCTCGGGATAGAACCATTTGAAAAAAATCGAAAGCAACCAAAACACCACAGCAAAAAGAAAGACCCGGTTCCAGCTGTGAGGGGTTGCGGCTGTACGCGTATGATTCATGGCATATGCTCCTTGCTTCGTTTGTGTTTCCCGGTTATTATGACACAGCTTCCCCGGTAGTGCAAGGGGCTTGTGCAACGCTCTATCTGGTGACTTCCCGTTGCTTTCCCGCTTTTTTCTCCCCTGTCGTTGTGTTATAATGAAGCCATGCAAGACATGCTTCTTCCTGCGCTCAGGAGCGCTTTGGACTCGGTCTCCCTGCTGGGGCGGGGGGCGGCGCTGCTGGCCGCGGTCAGCGGCGGCGGGGATTCCGTGGCGCTTTTGCATGCCCTGGCGGCCTTGGGCCGGGAGGTTGGCTGCCGCCTTGGGGCCGTGCACGTGGACCATGGGCTGCGGGGCAGCCGCTCCCAGGAGGACGCGGCCTTTGTGCAGGCCCTGTGCCGGGAGCTGGAGATTCCCTTGCTCCTGTACCGGGCCCAGCTCTCCGGCTCCATGGAAAGCCCCGGCATGGAGGAGAAGGCCCGCCAGGCCCGCCGCGCGTTCTACCTGCGGGCTATGGAGGAACTCCAGGCGGACGCGGTGCTTCTGGCCCATCACCGGGAGGATCAGGCCGAAACCGTGCTGATGCGGCTGCTGCGGGGCGCGGGGGCCCGGGGGCTGGGGGGCATGCGGCCCGCCGTTCCCTTTGGCCGGGGAGTCTTGCTGCGGCCCTTCCTGGCCCTTCCCAGGGAGGCCCTCCGCTCGGCCTTGCTTGGGGCGGGAGGAACCTGGCGGGAGGATGAAAGCAACCTCTCGAGCTGCTGCCTGCGCAACCGGCTGCGGCTGGAGGTGATGCCTCTCCTGGAGGAATGCCAGAGCCAAGCCGCCGCCCACATGGCCCAAACGGCCCAGCGTCTGCAATGGGATGAGGAATGCCTCCATGCCCTGGCCCGGGAGCGCTTCCAGGAAGCTTTGGTCCCCATGCCCTCCTGCCACGCCCTGGCCCTGGCCCCGCTGCGGGACATGCCCCCGGCCTTGCTGGTGCGGGTTCTGCGGATATGGGCTCAGGAGGGCCTTGCGCTAGCGCAGGGGCACGCCCCTGTCCCGCCGGTGCCGGAGGGTGCCGGGGAGCGCTCTTTGTCCCACGGGGATTCCCTGGGCTTGCTGGCCCTGGCCCAAGGCCAGGGGCCGGACAGCCTGAACCTGCCCCAGGGCCTAAAGGTCCTTCGCGGCAACGGCTTCTTGCACCTGCTGCCCCAGGGGGGCTCCTCCTTGTTGTCCCTGCCCCAAGCGGCCCCCCTGACCCTGGACCCGGCCCAGGAAGCATACCGCCTGGCTTCCCACGCCTTTGGGCTGAGCCCATGGCCCCGGGAGCCCGCCCGTCCTCCCACCCCCCGGGAGCTGCTGCTTCCCCGGGAGCTGCTGGCCCAGGGCCTGTGCCTTCGCTTCCCCCAGCCGGGGGATAGAATCAGCCCCCTGGGCGCTCCCGGCGCAAAGCCCCTGCGGCGGCTTTTCACCGACCGCAAGGTGCCCGCCCCCTTCCGGGCCCTATGGCCGGTACTGGCCCGGGAAAGCCGGGTGTACTGGGTCCCCTTGGTGGCCCTGGCCCAGGAGGCCCGCCTGCCTCCCGGCGCGCAGGACCTCCTCTGCCTGAGCCTGGAAAGCCCCCTCCCCCTTCTCCCCTGATCCCCGGCGCTTCCTCCTTCCCAAGGCTTCAAATAAACCAAAGGAGTGTCCCCCATGAATCAAGACGCCATCCTCTATCAAGACCTGGAAAGCATCCTGTACACCAAGGAACAGCTTGCCGCCGCCATCTGCGAAATGGGCCGGCGCATCACCCGGGATTACCAGGGCAAGACCCCTGTCATGGTCTGCATCCTCAAGGGCGCCAGCGTATTTTTCAGCGATCTGATCCGGGAAATCGACCTGCCCTTGGAGGTGGAGTTCATGGCCACCTCCAGCTACGGAGCCAGCACCATCAGCAGCGGCGAGGTGAAGCTGGTGAAGGACCTGGACCGGAGCATCCTGGGCCGGGACGTGCTGCTGGTGGAGGACATTGTGGACACCGGCATGACCCTCCATTACCTGAAAAAAATCCTGATGGGCCGGGAAGCCTCCAGCCTGCGGATCGTTACGCTGCTGGACAAGCCCTCCCGCCGGGTAGCGCCCCTGACGGTGGACTACGCCTGCTTTGAGGTCCCCGACGCCTTTGTGGTGGGCTACGGCCTGGACTATAACGAGAGATACCGCAACCTGCCCGAGGTGGGGATTTTGGCCCCCAGGATGTACGGCGGCGAAGCGGAAAAGGAATAGCCGGCCGGACCAGCCCCCCTGCGGCAAAACCGCCGCAGGGGGTTTTGCGTTTTTAGTAGTTTGAGGGATTGCCCCCGGGGCGCGTCACGCCCGCAACCAAAGCGAACAGAGGATGTCCGCGTCAGTTGGTTGCCATCCTAGTCTTCTTCGGTATATGATTAGGACGGGAGGTATGAAAAGTATGAATCATCCGAAAAAGAACATCGCTGCCAACCTGCGCCATCTGCGCATGCGCTCCCATCTGTCCCAGGAGGAGGTGGCGGAGCGGGTGGGCGTCACCCGGCAGGCGGTGGCCAAATGGGAAAACGGGGATTCCTTGCCCGACCTCCTGAATTGCGAGGCCCTGGCGGATCTGTTTGACGTATCCCTGAATGACCTGGTCCGCTATGACCCTCAGGAGGCGGGCTTGCCCATCGGCCCCAGGGACAAGCACATCTTCGGGGCCGTGACCCTGGGGGAAAGGGGGCAGATCGTCCTGCCCAAAAAGGCCCGGGACCTGTTCAAGCTCCAGCCGGGGGACACCTTGGTGGTGCTGGGGGATACCAACCCCAAAAGCGCCGGGATCGCTTTGGTCAGCAGCAGCGCCTTTTTGCACATCACCGGGCAGGCCGTGGAGGGGTTTTTCAAAGGGGAGGAAGGGGATAAGCCATGAATCTCTTGACTGTGGAGGGCCTTACCAAGCATTATCCCGGCTTCGCCTTGCGGGACGTCGCCTTTTCCCTGCCCCAGGGCAAGATCATGGGGCTGATCGGCACCAACGGCGCGGGGAAGACCACCACCCTGAAATCCATGCTGCGCCTGGTGCGCCCGGACAGCGGCAGCATCACCCTGTTCGGCCGGAGCTTCCCGGAAAACGAGGAAAGCTGCAAGCAAAGCCTGGGCGTGGTATTGGGGGGAATCGATTTTTACCACCACAAAAAGCTGGCGGCGATCACCGCCGTCACCCGGCGCTTTTACCGAAACTGGGACGAGGGGGCCTACCAAAGCTATCTCAAAGCTTTTGCCCTGGACCCTCAAAAGCGGGTCCGGGAGCTTTCCTCCGGCATGAAGGTGAAGTACATGCTGGCCTTGGCCCTGTCCCACCAGGCCAGGCTGCTGATTTTGGACGAACCCACCAGCGGCCTGGACCCTGTCGCCCGGGATGACCTGCTGCGGTTGTTCCGGCAGCTTGTGAAGGAAGGGGACAGAAGCATTCTCTTCTCCACCCACATCACCTCGGATTTGGAAAAGTGCGCGGACCACATCTCCTATCTCAAGGACGGGACGCTCCTGAAAAGCGCTGAAAAGTCCGCCTTTCTTCAATCCTTTGAGCATTTGAAGGCCCCTGGGGAAACCGCCCTGCTGTCTTTGGAGGAGATCATGATCCGCTCGGAAAGGAAAGACAATGACATATAGCCTTTTGTACAAGGAGCTGCGGCTGGCGGCGCATCCGAACCTGTATGCCTTCACGCTGCTGGGAGCGCTGGTGATAGTTCCCGCCTACCCGTACGGCATGGTGTTCCTCTTTGGCTGCCTGGGCCCCTATATCACCTTTTTGTATGGCCGCGAGACAAACGATATCTTCTACACAGCCCTGCTGCCGGTGAAAAAGCGGGATATTGTGAAGGCCAAGTGCATGCTGGTGGCGCTGGCGCAGATGGCGCAGCTTCTGGTTTCGCTGCCCTTTGCCTTCCTGCGCGTGTCCCTTCTGCCCCAGGGCAATGCCGCCGGCCTGGAGGCGAACGCCGCCTACTACGGCTTTGGCCTGATGGTATACGCCCTTTTCAACCTGATCTTTTTGACGCAGTTTTTCAAAACGGCGTACAAAGCGGGAAAGGCGTTCCTGCTGGCCATCATCCCGGCCACTTTGATGGTGGCTGTCATGGAGGCGCTGGCCCATGTGCCGGGGCTGGCCTGGCTTGACAGCGTTGCGCCGGAGGCCCTGCTGCGGCAGCTCCCCCTTTTGATAGCCGGAGCCGCCGCCTATCCCGCCGCCATGGCGGCGGCCTGCCGCATAGCCGCAAAGCGGTTTGAACAGGTGGATTTGTAGCGTTTGCGCACAATAGCGGCAGCCGGAAACGGCTGCCGCTATTGCTTTTCCGCAAGCCCGGCCAGGTACGCTATGACCTCCTCGGGCGTGGGAACGCGGCCCTGGCAAGGCACACCGCTCCAAAACTTCTGCGCCTGAGGGCTGCAACAGCAACGCCCCCTATCACTCTTCTCCTCCATCTCCTTGAGCGTATCCCCTATGCTCACGCCGTTTTTGAACGCAACCGCGCAAGTTGCTCCCAACTCTTTCCCCTTATTCCTCTTGATCCCTCCGCATTCCAAGAGTGTATAAGAAGTCTAACAAGAAATATGAGAGCTTATAAATTAACTCTGGCTTATATAGACTATTCTTGTCAAACCAGAAAAATTGCTATCTTTCCACAGAATTTGGCAGAAGCAGGTGATTCCCTTGACGCCATACGGCACCATCCGCATCAAGCTGGACGAGCTCATTCAAAAGGCCGGCATCAGCAAAAACAAGCTCAGCCACCGGGCGGAGATGCAGCGCTCCCAAATCAACCACTATTGCAACAACGAGATCAGCCGGCTGGACATCGATGTGCTGGCCAGGATCTGTACGGTGCTGGAATGCGACATTGGAGATTTGCTGGAGTTTGTGCCTCCCCCCAAATAGCGGCATCCCCAAAGGCCCCCTGGCGGCGCAAGCGCCGCCAGGGGGCCTTTGAAGGGCCGTGCGCTTAGTAAGCGCCCCTCTGCCGGTTAATAGCGGCAACGGCGTCGGCGTCCACCAGCATGTGGCGGTTTTCGTCCATCAGGCCGTTTTGCTCCTGCTGCACATGGGTGAGCTGGGTGTAACAAAAGCCGCAAATCTCCGGGATGCTTTGGATTGCCTCTGTGATGGATCGGAACCGCGCCAAAAACGCCTCTTGGGAGGCCACCTGACCGCCGTAGCCCCAACCGTCCCGGGTGGTGTAGGCGATGCCCCCGTATTCGCTCAAAATGATGGGCTGGCCCCGGTATTCAAAGCCGTCGGCAAAGGCGAACCGGAAGTCGGAGTGGGGAATGCTCCCGCTTAGCATCTCCTCCAGCCGGGAGGCATATTTCTCCCGGAAGGCCTCCCCGGAGGCCTGGTAGTCATGCAAGGTGATGATATCGGAAATGGTATGCTCCCAACCGTCGTTGACGATCACAGGCCGCATGGGGTCAAAGGCCTTGGTGAGGTAATAGATGGCCTGGGTAAAGGCCTGCTGCGCGCCCTCCGTGCGCACCTGGGGGATACCCCAGGATTCGTTGAAGGGCACCCAGGTGATGATGCAAGGATGGTTGTAGTTCTGGCGCACCACCTCCATCCACTCCCGGGTGAAGCGCTCCGCAGCCTCATCGTGAAAGGCGTAGGCCGCGGCCATTTCGCTCCATACCAGCAAGCCCTTCACATCGCACCAGTATAAGAAGCGCTCGTCCTCGACTTTCTGGTGCTTGCGCACGCCGTTGTAGCCCAAGCGGAGGATGCTGTGGATATCCGCCAGGATCGCCTCCTCATGGGGCGGGGTCAGGTGGCTGTCCGGCCAGTATCCCTGGTCCAGTACCAGGCGCTGGTACAGGGGCGCGCCATTGAGCAGCACCTGCCTGCCCTTGATGGACACCTCCCGCATGCCGAAATAGGAGCCCGCGGCATCCACCGTCCGCCCCTCCCGGCGCAGCTCCAGCCGCAGGTCGTACAGCGCCGGGGAGCCCGGCTCCCATCTTTTCACGCCCCACGGGTCAATGGCGGTGGAATATACGTCCAACTCCAGGCGCGCCTGCCGCCCCTTCACGGGGCTTTCCAGGCTGCCTGCGGGCAGCCCCTGATAGCTGGCGGAGGCCCACAGGCAAATCTCCTCCGCCTCCCCTGCGATTTCCGCCTCGATCACAAGGGTATGGGCCGCCGGCCTTGGGGTCAGCTTCAGCCGGGCGATGTAGGCTCCGGGCAGCGGCTCCAGCCATACGCTTTTCCACAGGCCGGTGCTTTGCACATACCAGCAGCCGTGGCTTTGGGGCGTCCAGCGCTGCTTGCCCCTGGGCTGGCCCTCCTCCAGGGGGTCCCACACCCGCACCACCAGCAGGTTTTCCCCCACCTTGGCCTGGGCCGCGATGTCCAGGGAAAACCGGGCATAGCCCCCGGTATGCTCCCCCGCGTACAGGCCGTTCACCCAGACCTTGGTATGAAAATCGCTTCCTTCAAAATGAAGGTGCAGCCCCTCCCCCTGGCCTTGCCCAGGCAGCGTAAAGGTCCGGGCATACCATACCGCGGAGCGGGGCGTTTCGTCGCCAATACCGCTGGCCGGGCTTTCGTAGGAAAACGGCACACGGATGGCGTGCTCCGCTGCAAACCCATGCTGCCAGCCCTCGCGTTCCCCCTGGCCTGCGTCGTCAAAGCGGAAGTCCCATTGTCCAGTAAGGCTCTGCCAGCTTTTCCGCACAAGCTGGGGCCGGGGGTAATCCTTGAGGTAGCACTGCATCAAAGGGCCTCCCGTTTCGTCAGAATTTCCCGGTCCGGGCCTGGATGTTTTCGCCGCCCTCCTTGCGGGGGCAGGAGTTGAGCAGCAGGAAGGAATCGTCCGGCTGTGCGTACAGGCAGGGCCAGATGAATTTCTCAAAAGCGGCGGGGCTTGCCACGGCCCAGGTTTCGCCGCCGTCGTCGCTGTAGGAAATGTTGCCGGACAGGGAGGTCACCAAAAGCCTGCCGCTTCGAAGCTGCTCCACAAAGGGCCCGCCGGACTGCTCCGGAATCCGGACGCCGAGGCCCGCCTCCCAATGGATGCCGTCCGGGGAAATCTTGTAATAGATGTGGGCGGATTCCAGCTGCGTCAGCACCAGCTTCACCACCTCAAACACCACGATGTAGCGCCCGTCCCGCATGCGCATCCACACCGGCATGCCGGGGCGGTATTGGGGGTTTGCGGTATCCCAGGCCACCCAGACCTCCTCGCCCCAGGTCTCCCCGTCGTCCGGGGAAATCCTCTGGGAGATGACCTGGCTGTAATAGGGTCGCCGGGTCACATGCTTTTCGCTTGCGTACATCACGCCAAGGCGGCCGTCGTCCAGGCGGTGGAAATGAGGCTCATACATGCCCTTGTCCGGGTTGCCCAGGCTGCCGGGGGCTCCGTTGCGCTCGTCGATGATGGAATAGAACTCCCAGGTCCTTCCGCCATCGGCGCTTTTGTACACCGGCAGCTGGTAGGACTCCTGCCAGCGCACGCTGCGGCAGCTCAGCAGCACATTCCCCTGGGCGTCCAGAATCATCTGTCCATTGTCCAAATCCCTGGAGGGGTGCGCCAGGGTGGATACCTTAGCCCAGGTCTTGCCGCCGTCGCGGCTTTGGGCAAACTCCAGGCAGGTGCCCCCCAGGGGGTCCGCCAGGTAGCCATTGTTGCCGTACACGGTGTAGACCGCAAGCCAGGAGCCGTCCTTGAGCGTTACCATGCGGGGGTATTGGGAGCCGAACCTTCCCGGGCGCAGCAGCCGCGCGTCCGGCCCCTGGTCTTCAAAGGGCGGCAGGTCATGCACCAGGACGGGGTCCTGCCATTGGATCTTTCCCTTGCTCATGGTCCCGCCTCCATACGCCTTCGCGGTCTGCCGGAAAACCGCTATCTCTTGGGGGTCATAGGGGGTTCCATCCCCGTGGAACAAGTCGTGCTGCCAGCGGCTGAAATCCAGATCCCAGCCCTTGATCCAGTCCCAGGGCTCGTGGGTCTGATTTTTCCCGTTCACCAACCCCCAGCAATAGCAGCCGATCTTCTCTCTGCGGTAATAGGGCAGCATTTCCTGCACCAAGTTGCCAAAGGGCCGGTGGAGCCACTCCGTAATCAGCAAGGGCCTTCCCCAGGCCCGCAGCGCCTCCACGATCCGCCTGGTATGCTCCAGCGTGCCGTAATAGTGGAAGGAGATCACGTCGGAAAGCTCCAGCGCCCGCCTTTCAATGGGGGTAAGGGGCTTGAACGCGTCCCCCTCCATCCGGTCGATATAATAATCCCAGCAGCCCGCCGTAAGGGGCTGCATGGGCTCCCTCTCCCGGGCCCAGCCAAAGGCAAGCTCCATGGGGCGCAAGCTCTTCTCCACCCCGCCCACCCCGGCGCTGCCGGAGTTCCCGGGCTCATTCCAGATGTCCCAGGCGATGATGCGGGCATCCCGGGCGTAAGCGCCCACAATGTCCTTCACAAACCGCTCCATCATGGGCCAGTTGTCCGGATCGTCCACCATGCTATAGGTGGGGTTTTGGCTTTGGATTTGCGGCGGGGGGGGAAAGCCGCCGTGCTCGCCGGGGGTGGGTTGGGGCTGAGGGCCATATTGCACGGCATCGCAGTGGCGCTCTATGGGGCCGCGGCCGCAGTCGTCAAAGAACACGGGCATCAGGGTCATCCCATGGGCGTGCAGCAGCGCAAGCACCCGCTCCAGCCGCTCCAAAAAGCCGTCCCGCTGGTCCCTCCATACCGGCAAGGGCATGCCCATGCGCACGCTGTTCATGCCAATGTCCGCGGCCAGGGCCAATTCCCGCTCCATGGCGCTGAACACCGCCTCAAATCCGTCTTCCTGCCAGGTTTCGATGCCGTTGACGCAGCAGCCGGGCACATAATTGCAGCCCACAATCCAGGGGGTGGAATCATACCATTTCCATGCTTGTTTGGGGGTCCATTGCTTTCTCATAAAGGCCTCCGGTAGGATGTGTTATTTGATGCCTGTCATGGCGATGCCTTCCACAAAGTACTTTTGGGCAAACAGATAGGCTAAAATGGTGGGAATGGCCGCCAGCAGCAAACCCGTCATCACAAAGTTGATCTCCACGGCATATTTGCCGGAAAACAGCATGATGGCCGCCTGAATGGGACGCCATTGGTCGGAGCTGGTCATCAGCATGGGGTAGAGCAGGTCGTTCCAGTTGCCCATGAAGGTGAAAACGCCCATGGTGACAAAGATGGGCTTGCACAGGGGCAGCATGATGCGGTAGAAGATTTTGAACTCATGGGCCCCGTCAATGCGCCCCGCCTCCTCCAAATCCGCGGGCAAGGTGATAAAGAACTGCCGCATCATATAAATGCCGAAGGCGTCCGAGGCCCGGGGCAGCACAAGCCCCAGGAGCGTGTTGTACAGCTTCATCTTGCTGATCATCAAAAACAGGGGGGTCATGATCACCTGGAAGGGGATCATCATGGTGCACAGCACCAGCAGGAAAAGGGCGTCGCGGCCCTTGAAGCGCAGCCGCGCGAAGGCGTACCCCGCCATGGAGTTCAGCACCAGGGAAATGAGGGTGACGCACCCGGCAAAAATCAGGGAATTCAGAAAATACCGGGCAAAGGGCACCTCGTTCCAGATGTTCAGGTAGGTGTCAAAAACAAACTGCTGGGGCAAAAGGCTGCTGGGGTTCGCCAGGATGTCCCCCTTGGTTTTCATGGAGGTAAAAATCATCCACACAAAGGGAAACAGGGTGATTGCCGCAAGCAAGACAAGCAGAATGTTCATGCCTATGGCGGAGGCGGCTTGGGCCTTGCCGCGCCGTAGAGGCCTTGTGCTCTGTTTCATAATTGCCTCCCAAATCAGAAATTGCTTTCCTCGCCCCGGCGAAGGTAGCGCATCACCAGCGTAACCACCAGAATGAGCAGAAACAAAATCACCGCGTTGGCGTTGGCAAAGCCCATCTCATAGGTTTTGAAGGCGCGCTCGTAAATGAACTGCACCACCGTTTCCGTGCGAAACAGCGGCCCGCCCTTGGTGGTGACGTACACCTGGTCGAACACCTGGAAGGAGGAGATGGTGGAGGTGATCAGCGCAAAGGTGACGGTAGGCCCGATGGCCGGCAAGGTGACCCGGAAAAACGCCTGGCGCTTGTTTGCGCCGTCGATGTCCGCAGCCTCGTAGAGGTAGGAGGGCACGCCTTGCAGCGCCGCGATGAAAATCACCATGTTAAAGCCGAAATTCTTGTAGATGCTGATGCCGATCACCGTGGGCATGGCGAGGTTGCGGTCGTTGAGCAGGTCCACCACCGGCAGGTTCAGCTTGCGCAGCAGCGCGGGCACGATGCCGATGTTGTAGTTGAACATCATGGACAGGGACAGGGCGATGATGGTCATAGAGCAGACCACAGGCAAAAAGTAAATGGTGCGCAGCGCCACGTTTTTCGCCGTGGCCTTGTGCACCGCCAGCGCCAGCAGCAGGCTCAGCACGTTTTGCAAGGGCACAAAGCACACCGTATAATACAGGGTGTTTTGCATGCTGCTCCAAAAGCGGCGCGCGGCAAAAAGGGCCTTGTAATTGCCAAAGCCCACAAACTCGAAAGAGTCCAGCATGATGGTGAAATTGAAAAGGCTGGAGGCAAAGGAGAAAAGCAAGGGGATGATCACGAAGGTGAGCATCACCAAAACGCTGGGCATGATAAACACATAGCCCACGGTATTTTTGTTGTAGGACAGGGATCGTAGATTCACCAACCACACCTCCCGGCAGGGCGTATCGCACAAGGGACCCGGGAACGGCATGTCCCGGGCCCCTTGTGCTGGACGAAGGGTTACCGCTCTGTCGCCAAAATGGCGTTCAGGTCTTCAGCGGCCATGTCCAAGGCTTCCTGTACATCCGCGTTGTTCAGGAAGATTTCATCGAAATAGCGGATCACCACGTCGCTGAGAATCTTCTGGGAGTTCACGATGCCAATCAGCCAGGGCTGGGCAATGGTGTTGGACTCCATAAAGACCGCCAAATCCGGGTTCGCGGCCAGCAGCTCGGCGTCGTCCTCCAGATCGGTGCGGATGGGCGGGAAGCCCACTTCCATGGCCCACTGCTTCTGGGTTTCCGCCTGGAACCAGTAGGAGGCGAACTGGTAGAAGGCCTCCTTGACCTCCGGGTTGGAAGCGCCTTTCTTGGTCAGGTGGTAGGAAAGGCCCGCCCCAAAGGTCACGTGCCGCTGGGGGCCTGCGGGCATCAGCACCACGCCGTAGTTCACGCCCGCCGCCTTGAGCTGCGGGGTCTGCCAGGGGCCGTCCACCATCATGCCCAGCTTGCCGGCGGTGAACATCTCCCCCGCGTTGGTGCCCACCACAGGGGAAACGCCCTGGTTTACATACAGGTCGCGGAAATACTCCACCGCGCCCACTGCCCCGGGCTGGTTGATGAGGGCGGTTTTGGCGTCGTAGTCCATGATGTCGCCGCCGTTGCCCCAGGTGTATTGTACCATGTTGACCCAATCCGTGCCGATGTACAGGCCGTATTGGCCGTTGGCGCTGTCGGTCATGGCGGCGGCCCAGGCGGCCATCTCATCCCAGGTGGCGGGGGGCGCTTCGGGAGTAAGGCCCGCGGCGGCGGCCAGGTCCTTATTGTAGTACAGCGCGTGGGAGAAGAAGTTCATGGGGATGCCGATGTAATGGTCCTTGTATTGAATCAGGCGGTTGAACAGCTCCGGAAAGAGGCTTTTGTCCACGCGCCCCTGGTCGTAGAAATCGTCCACGGGCACGATGGCCCCCATGTTGGCGTAGGTGGCGATGTTCTCCGGCCCAAAGCAGATGAAATCCGGGCCTTCGCCGGAGGCGGCGGAGGTGGCCAGCTTCTGGTATACGATTTCCCAGTCCATGATTTCCATGTCCACAAAGACTTCGCTTTGGGACTCGTTGAATTTGTTCACCAGGGCCTCCAGGGTCGCGCGGTCGGAGCCGCCAAAGCCGTTCCAGAAGCTCACGATCACGGCGCCCTCCGGGCCCCCGGCGGAGGCCAGCGCGCTTGTGCCAAGGGCAAAGGAGCATACCAGCGCCGCGGCAAGCAATAGGGTCCAGAGTTTTGTACCAGTCCTGTGTTTCATTTTCCTTCCTCCTCTTTTTGGTGGTTCGGTGCAGGGGTGACGGGGTTTCCGGGTTGGGTGTTATATTAAGCTTAATATATCGAAACGCCATCAGACATTTCCTGGAGTCAATCCGCCAAAACGCAAAACCCCTCCAGAATTATGCAGAATATTCCAAGTATTTACGGCAAAATTATCATCATTTCAACATTCGCTCTTCTCGTCTCCAAAATCATAGCACAGGGGATATACATTTTATATACTAAGCTTCATATAAAATTTTCGGTTCTCATCTTGCGCTTTTTCCCCGGCTGCCCTATACTGGGAGGCAGAAATAGGGAAAGAAAGTGATGTGCCCATGGACAGCTCCCCCCTGTATGTGCAGATCCACCATGCGCTCAAGCAGCAAATCCTCTCGGGCCAGCTGCGCCCAGGCGACCGCCTGCCTTCCGAAAACGAGCTGGCGCAGCACTTCGGCGTCAGCGTCATCACCTCCAAGCGGGCCCTCAACGATTTGGCCGACGAAAGCCTGATTGTGCGCACAAAGGGCAAGGGCAGCTTTGTGGCGGGCAAGGACGGCGCCGATATCCTCCACTCCTCCCGCACCGCCTTTCGGGGCGTGGTGGGCATGGTGATCCCCTCCATCTGCATGCCCATTGAAAGCGAGCTGTTCTACCACACCCAATCGCTGATGCACAAGGCAAAATACCAAACCCTGATCCGCGTCACCGACGACCGGCTGGATCTGGAGGTGGAAGCGATTCGGATGTTCAGCATTTTCGGCGTTCGCGGCTTTATCATTTTCCCGGTGATCAACGAGAATTACAACGAGGAGATCCTGCGCCTGTCCCTGAGCCGGTTCCCCCATGTGCTGGTGGACCGCTTTTTGCCCAACATCACCAGCAGCTATGTGGTTTCCAACAACAAAACCGCCACAGCTGCCATGGTACACTACCTGTGGAAAAAAGGCCATGAAAACATCGCGTTTTTGACCCAGAAGGACACCAACACCAACGCCCATGAGCGCCTGCTGGGTTTTGAGGAGGTGTACGAAAAGGCCGGAAAGAGCATCAGCAAGCCGCGGCAGTATTTTGAGCGGATCCCCCACATCAGCGACGGGGAGTACAAAAAACAGCTCTCCGCCTTCTTTGCCGCCAGGCCGGAGGTAACGGCCGTGGTGGCCATGGACGCCATTTTGGCCTGCCTCGGGTATGCGGTTTTGCATGAGATGGGCAAGGGCATCCCGGAGGCTGTGACCCTGGTCTCCTTTGACGACCCCAAGCTGCCCTTTGTCCCCTATGTGGAGCAGGACATCAAAATGATCGCCCAGCGCTCCACGGAGATCCTGATCGGGCAGATTGAAGGGGATTACCGGATCACCCAGGAGGAGCTGCCCATGACCTTTGTGAAAAACGTCGCCTACCCCCTGCCCTTCGGCCTGGGCCGCAAGGCGAAGGGCGACAACATATACCAGCAGGGGCAAGGGGGCTAGCCCCAGGGGGCAAAGGGGCGCGGCGCAAGGCGTCAGCCCTGATGCCGTTTCAAGAGGGAGGGCGGCGTAAGGGAGGCGGAGTCCGGGTCCAAAAAGAGCCGCCAATCCGGATGCTGCCGCAGCATGGTGGCGGGAATGGCGTTGGTGGGGGCCTGGGATGAAAGGGTGTCCCGCACCGCCGCAGCCTTCCGCTCCCCGGGAACGCAGCTGAGGATGGCCCGGGACTGCATGATCTGGTACACCGTCATGGAAATGGCCTGGCCGGGCACGCTGTTCAGATCCGGGAACCATCCCTCCCCCACCTGCTGCCTCTTGCAGCGCTCTTCCAGCTCCACCACAACGTAGGCCTCCCGGGTGTCAAAATCCGCGGGAGGATCGTTAAAGGCGATATGAGCGTTTTCCCCGATGCCCACCAGGGCCACATCCACCGGAGCCCTGCGGATTTCCCGGGTCAGAAAACGGATGGCCTCGGCGGGCTCCGCCTCCCCGTCCACATAGAAAGCCGCTTTGGGATGCACCAGGTCCACAAACCGCTCCCGCAGGTATCTGCGGAAGCTGGCCTTGTGGGCCTTGGGCAGTCCCACGTATTCGTCCAGGTGGAACATCTCCACCCGGCTCCAGGGCGCCTCCTGGCGCACCAGCTGCTCCAGCACGGCAAACTGCGACGCCCCGGTGGAGAGCACAAGCCTTGCCTCGCCCCTTGCCCTGACGGCCTCACGCAGCTTCCCGGCCGCTTCCTTCGCGGCCTCCAGGGCCATCTGCTCCGCGCTTTGGCTGACGGTGATTTTCACAGGCTTCCTCCATCCCGCACCGGGGGCGCGCCCCTGTCATCCCGAAACGCAAATGCGGGGGCTAGGCCCCCGCAGCGCCTTATCCTTGCCCCTACCTCCGCTTCCGGAACAAGGACGTAATCCCAAAAATCCCGAAGATCCACCCCAGGGGGCCGCAGCCGCAGCCGCCCCTCCTGCGGTTCTTGCGCACCGGGTCGCTCTGGCTGAACACGATGCCAATGAGGATCACCAGCAGCACCCATCCGGCGGGGGTCAGGCCGCCCTCCTCCTTCTCCCGGCGCTGATGGTAGTCCCGGTATTCCTCGGCGTTGTCGTCAAAATCATCCCGGATGCTGTCCCAGAGGGAGGAAAAATAGGAGCCGACGCCGGGAGCCGTGGGCCTGGGGGTGGGGGCGGGCTGGGCCCCGGACTGGTAGGCTGCGAAAAGGCCGCCCAGGTCCATGTTCACCCCGTATTGCTTGTTCAGGGTTTGGGCAAAGGCCACGAAGAACTTGCCAAAGGCCTCTTCATAGCGCTGGGCTTTGAACAGCTCCCCAAAGCCCGAGGTGGTGAGCAGTAGCTGCATGTTGTTGTCGCTGATGTTTTCCTTGAACTGCACGCCGGAAGCCACGGCGAAGCCGTCCTCCCCGGCGGCCCCCAAAAGCAGCATGTCGCTGGATTCCATGCCCCGGCGGACAAACAGCTCCCTGGCATAGGTCTGGGCGTCCAGCCCATCCAGAAAGTGCACCACCACCACCTGGAGCTCCACCCCTGTGCGGGCCTGGACCAAGGATTGAAACTCGCCGATCTCCTGGATCATGACGCTGGAGAGCACATTGGCGTCGTCGGTGACGGCGCCCCGGTCCGCGGGGAAGCGGGCCTGGGCCAGGGCCAGCATGGGGGTCAGCAGGACCGCCAGAAGCAGCGCGGTCCCCAGGACCTTCAAAATTCTGTTGTTTACAAACGCTTTCCGTTTCATCCTACCCACCCCCTTACCGGTATAGTTCGCAGGGCTGCATCCCCAAAAGCCGGGCCAAAGCGCCTCCGGTTTTGGTGTCCAGCTGCTTGTTGAAATCCGCCGCCGCCTGGTTGTACGCGGCGATCACCGGGCTTGCGGCCAACCCCTCCAGGTCTGCGGCAAGCATGTCCAAATAAGCCCGGTCCCGGGAGCTGGCCTGGAAGCTGGGGGTGTCCCTGAGCTTTGCGGCCACCCGCTCCACCGCGGCGGCCAGCCGCCCATCCTCCTGCTTTTTGCCGATCAGGGCTCCCTGGGGGTTGCGCAACCCTTGGGCGGCGGATTCCAGGGCCTGTACGTCCGGGTCCGCGGGGCTTAGGTGCCGCTTGGCCACCACAGCCAGGTTCAGCCCGTCCGCGCCCCGGTAATGGAGCACGTTCAAAAGCCCGCTTTCGCCGGACAGCAGCGCCGTCACCTGCTTGCGGTCGTCGTTAAACCCGCTGAGCGTGCCAAAAATGAGGCCAAAGAGAACCAAGGCGAGCGATATCAGGATGCTCACGCCGATGGAGAGTTTCGGTTTCATTTTTCGGTTTCCTTTCATGCCCGGGGAGATGCCGGGACCCGGCCCAAAGCCGGCGGCCTTGGGCCCGCCGCCCCGCTTCGGGTTTCCTTAATGCTTCAGCTCCAGAAGTTTCTTCTTGAGCTCGCTTTCCATCACCAGCAGGTTCTTCTCCGCCTCCACACGCTGGGCGCGGCCCGCGTCCTGGATGCGCATCACCTCGTTGATGGTGTCGATCAGGCTTTGGTTGGTCTGGGTCAGGGTCTGCAGGTCGATGATGCCCCGCTCCGCCTCCTGGGCGGTCTGGATGGGGCCCATCTTGAGCTTCTCGGCGTTTTTCACCAGCAGCTCGTTGGTCATGTCGGTAACGGCCTTCTGGGCCTGGAGGGCCTCCTGGCTGTGCTGCATGCCTAGCGCCAGCACGATCTGGCTCTTCCACAGGGGAAGGGTGTTGGCCAAGGTGCTCTGGATCCGCTCCACCAACAGGCTGTTGTTGTTTTGGAGCAGCCGGATCTGGGGGGCCATCTGCAAGGCCACCTGACGGGTCAGCTTCAAGTCGTGGAGCTTCTTTTCAAACCGGTCGCAGGCGGAGGCCAGGTCGTTGGCGCGCTGGGCGTCCATGGCGTCCCCGGAGGCGGCGGCCTTGTCCTTGAGCTCCCGCAGGGAGGTGGCGCGCACCTGGGCCAGCTTTTCCTCCCCGGCCACGATGTACATGGTCAGCTCCTTGAAGTACTGGGTGTTCATGTCATAGAGGCGGTTGAAGAGGCTCACGTCCTTGAGGAGCTGCACCTGATGCCCCTCCAGGGCGCCCGAGATGTTATCCACATTCACTTCGACCTTCTCAAAGCGGGTCTTCATATCGCCGATAGCCTTTTTGGCGTTCCAGAACAGCTTGCCGATGCCCTTGGGCGCCTCGGCGGCGTCGCCAAAGCCCCTGATCTCGTTCACCAGCTTCACCAGCATGTCCCCCACCTCGCCGGTCTGGTCCGTGCGGACGGTGGCCAGGGCGCTGTCGCTGAAGTCCGCGATCTTCTTCTGGGCCTCCGCGCCAAAGAGCAGCACATGGTCCGGATTGCCAATGTCGATCTTGGTCACGAACTCCTGGATGCTGCGCTTGTCCTCCTCGGTGAGCATGGAGGTATCCATGTCCTTCAGGGTGCTTTCCACGGCCTTGGGGGCGTCGTCCTTCTGAAGGATCTTCACCGCCTCGTCCAGAACAGCTTTGTCCTTTTCCATGGAGGACGTGTCCAGGGTGAGTACCGGGGCGCTTTGGGCCGCCTGGGCCTCGGGGATATTGTTAAGTTCGGTCATGGCGGTTCCTCCTTGTTTTTCTTCCGTTATGTAACATATGCCACAGCGCCTTGCCGTGAAACGGGAAAATCATTGTTGCCTTTCCTGAGGGGCCTGGGCCGTGGCCTGGCCGCCGGAAGGATACAGCACCGGGGCCTGGGGCTGGTGCTGCGCGGCCTGCTGGGCCGCTTGCTCCACCCGCTGGGCCACGTCCGTGGGCTTGCCCACCTGGTACTGGGCGGGATCCGCCGCCTGGGCCGCAGGCCGGGCCTGGGGGGCCGCCTGGGCGGTCTGCTGCGCCTCCTGGGCCCGTTGCCGTGCCGCCTCGTCCACCTGCCTGTCGATTTGGGCGGCCTGCCTGGCCTGTCGCGCCGCCTGCTCCAGGGCGCTTTCCGTCAGCCCGTCCCGCTTGAGCATCTGCTCCAGCACGTCGATGTCCGTGGTGATGTCCAGCACGTCGTCCCGGTAGAGATTATCCAGCATCTTCTGGCAGCCCTTGAGCACCACGCTCAGGGCCTCGTCAATGCGCTGGCGGGCGGCCTTCGCCTCCGCCCCGGCCACATTGCGCTCCCCCAGCATCCGGTAGCCCTTCACCAGCTTTAAGGTGGTGGGCAGGTAATACTCCATGAACTTGCGGATCTGCGAGGCCTTGCCGGGCTTGTCGTACACGATGCGGAACACCTCGGCGGACTGGCTCTCCAGCTTGCCCAGGGTGGCGCTGAGGGAGGGTTCGGCAATGAGCTTGCTTTGCTCGTGAATCTCCCCGATCATCTCCCGGCCCCTGGCCAGCAGGGCATCCACCTCGGGGTTGCCGGTATCCGCAGAGATGTTTTGCAGGCTCTGGGGCACCTTTTCCTTGGTGCTCAGGTCCAGGCCCTCCCCCATGATCTTGATCACCGTGCCGATGAGGCCGCTGAGGATGAAGCCCAGCACGTAGCCCCCCAGACTATGGGGATGAAACACGGAGGCATACAGGGCGAACGTCGCGCCAAAGGCGATGATGCCGGCGCCCAGTCCCTTGGTTTTCTTTGGCTTCTTGCTCTGCTTGTTCATCAGGCCGCTCCTTTTAGGGGGTGGCATCTCGGGGAACCTCTCCCCGCCGCCTGCCTACGAATCCAATTATAGCATAGTTTTTCCGGGGTGAAAAGAAGGATTGGCGCAAAGGCGCTAAGGGAAGGGTGAGAGTTTCTTTAGAATTGGATGAGAAGGGGGAAGGATTGCCTTCCTCCCCGCGCAAAGCGGCCCGGAGCGCTTTCTCCCCGCTCCGGGCCGCTTTCCGTTCCTATGTTTCTGCCTTCCCGCGATCCTTTTTGGCCGCGTCACGCCTCCGCCGGGGCGTGCTTCCTGCTTTTGCCCAGGTAGGCCTCCCGCACGGCGGCGTTGTCCAGCAACTCCTTGCCCGTGCCCGCCATGCTGATGTTCCCCGTCTCCAGCACATAGCCGTAGTCCGCGATGCGCAACGCGGCGTTTGCGTTTTGCTCAATCAGCAGCACGGTGATCCCGTCCGCGTTCAGCTTGCGGACGATGGAGAAGATGTCCCGCACCACCAAGGGGGCCAGCCCCAGGGAGGGTTCGTCCATCATGAGCACCTTGGGGCGGCTCATCAGCGCCCGGCCCACGGCCAGCATCTGCTGCTCGCCGCCGGAAAGGGTGCCCGCCAGCTGCCAGGCCCTCTCCTGCAGGCGCGGAAACAGAGAGTACACATAGTGGCGGTCCTGGGCGATGGCTTCCTTGTCCTTGCGCTGGAACGCGCCGATGCGCAGGTTCTCCCGCACGGTCATATCCGGGAACACCCGGCGGCCTTCGGGCACCATCACAATCCCCCGCTTCACCATCTCCTTGGGGGCCAGCCCCACCAGGTTCTCGTCCCCGTAGAGAATCTCCCCCTCGTCCGGCTTTTGCAAGCCGGAGATGGTGCGCAGCATGGTGGACTTGCCCGCGCCGTTGGCCCCGATGAGCGTGATGATCTGCCCCTGGGGCACGGACAGGGAAATCCCCTTGAGCGCGCGGATGCCCCCGTAGGAGACCTTCAGGTTCCGTATCTCAAGCATCATCTTCCTGCACCCCCAAATAAGCCTGGATGACCACGTCGTTGCTTTGAATCTCCGCCGGGCTGCCTTGGGCGATGAGGTTGCCGTAATCCAGCACGTAGATGCGGTCGGAAATATCCATCACCAGGTCCATATGGTGCTCGATCAGCAGAATCGTCAGCTTGAAGGTCTTGCGGATGCCGCCGATGAGCTCGGTCAGCTCCTCGGATTCCGCCGGATTCATGCCTGCGGCGGGTTCGTCCAGCAGCAGCATCACGGGCTCCGTGGCAAGGGCACGGGCCATCTCCAGCTTGCGCTGCATGCCGTAGGGAAGGGAGGCGGCCCGCTCGCCCCGCACCTCCCAAAGGCCCATGTACTGCAAAAGCTCCTCCGCCTGCTCCCGCATGATCTTCTCCTCCTGCCGGTAGCGGGGCATGCGCAGCATCGCTCCGGGCCAGGAGGATTTCAGCCGCAGGTGCTGGGCGATGAGCACGTTTTCCATAACGGTGAGGGCGCGAAACAGCCGGATGTTCTGAAAGGTGCGGGCAATGCCCAACTGGGTGATCTGGTCGGGCCGCATGCCGGTAATGTCCCGCTTGTTCAAAAAGATGAAGCCGTCCGTGGGGCGGTATACGCCGGTAACCATGTTGAAGGCCGTGGTCTTGCCCGCGCCGTTGGGGCCGATCAAAGCCACGATCTCCTGGGTGTCGATGTACATGCAAAGGTCGTTCACGGCCACCAGGCCGCCGAATTTCATGGTGGCGTGGCTGATCTCCAATACCTTCTGCCTCATGGTTTCGCCTCCTTCCCCCTGGGAGAGAGGGGGCCCTTCAGCCGCCGCAGCACGGCGGTCCAGCTGAACTCCCGGGTGCCCATCAGCCCGTTGCGGAAGAAGAGGATCACCACCAGCAGCAACCCGGAAAACACCACCATCCGCATGCCCGCGATGCCGGAGGTCTGGATGGGGCCCAGGCTGATGGGGCCATCCAGCACCCGCAGCCACTCCTGCCCGATGGTGACCACAAAGGCCGCCAGCACGGAGCCGGTGATGGAGCCCATGCCGCCCATGACCACGATCATCAGCACGTTGTAGGTCTGGGTCACGCGGAACATGTCCGGGCCGATGGTGCCGTTGTAGGCCGCCAGCAAGCCGCCCCCCACCCCAGCCAAAAAGGCGCTGAGCATGAAGGCCAGCATCTTGTGCTTCAGCAGGGAAATGCCCATGGCCTCGGCGGCGATCTCATCCTCCCGCACGGCCTTTAAGGCCCGGCCATAGCTGGAGGACACGAACAGCCCCATCAGCAGCAGCGCCAGGGCGGCCACGCCGTAGCACCACCACAGCGTGGCGTTGCCCGGAATGCTCTTGAGCCCCTGGGCCCCGTTGGTCAGGCTCTGGGCGTTGGTGATCAGCACCCGGATAATCTCCGAAAAGCCCAAGGTGGCGATGGCCAAGTAGTCGCCCCGCAGGCGCAAACAGGGAAGCCCCACCACAAAGGCCAGCCCCGCGGCGATCAGCCCGCCGATCACCAGCGTCACCCCAAAGGGCAGGTTCAGGGTATCCAAAGGGGATACCAAAGGAGAGATCATGAAGATCATCTGCTTTTTGGCCGCCGGAATGGTGAGCAGCGCGGTGGTATAGGCCCCGATGGCCATAAACCCCGCCTGCCCCAGGGAAAACAGCCCCGTAAAGCCGTTGATCAAATTCATGGCCAGCGCCAGCACGATGTTGATGGCGCACAGGCGCACGATGCGCAGCACATAGTTGTTGCCGCCCTGCTCCAGGGCCAGGAGCCCCGCGGCCAGCAAAGCGCACAGCAATAGGCTCAGCGCGATGGATGCGATGTTTTTCTGCTTCATGCTTCACACCTTTTCCGTTGCTTTTTCGCCCAGGAGGCCGGTAGGCTTTACCAGCAGCACCACGATCAGCAGCACAAAGGCAAAGGCGTCCCGGAAGCCGGAAAGCTGGGGCCAG
Organism: Candidatus Limiplasma sp.; assembly: GCA_034927815.1. GTDB lineage: Bacteria > Bacillota > Clostridia > Christensenellales > Aristaeellaceae > Limiplasma. The sequence continues at coordinate 31,261 of JAYFPK010000029.1, read as the reverse complement.
GCCGCCACCAGCAAAATCTCCGTCAGTCCCAGCAGCAGCCCACCCAGCACCGCCCCCGCCGTGTTGCCGATGCCCCCCAGCACCGCGGCGATGAAGCATTTGATGCCGGGCATAGCGCCCACCGTCGGGCTGATCTGGGGGTATTTCATGCCCCACATGATGGCCCCCACCCCGGCCAGCGCCGAGCCGATGAAAAAGGTGGTGGCGATGGTCTTGTTCAGGTCGATGCCCATGAGGGCGGCGGCGTCATAATCCCGGGCCACGGCCCGCATGGCCATGCCGGTCTTGGTTTTCTTGATCAAAAACATCAGCAGCACCATCAAGCCCCCCGCGATCACCGGCACCAGCAGCGCCAGGCGCTGGAGCCGCACGCTTCCCAGCTGCACCACGCTGGTGAACAGGGGAATCTGCGGAAAGGTCATGGGGCGGCCGCCAAAGAGCACGGTAGCCAGATTCTGCAAAAAGTAGCTCACGCCGATGGCGGAGATCAGCACGGAGATGCGCGGCGCGGACCGCAGGGGCCGGTAGGCCAGGCGCTCCGCCCCCACCCCCAAAACCCCGGTGAGCACCACGGCCAGAATGAAGGTGACATACCAAGGGAGCATGAACAGGGAGATGCCAAAGAAAGCAAAATACATGCCCATCATGAAGATTTCACCATGGGCAAAATTAATCAGGCGCAGCACGCCGTAAACCATGGTGTAGCCGATGGCGATGAGCGCGTACAGGCTTCCCACGCTCAGGGCGTTGGTCAGATGCTGGAGAAATGTCGCCATGGTAACCCTCCCGAACCTTACGCCAAAACAGCCGCTTTGCGGGCAAGGAGGCGTTTCTTCCGCCTTCCTTGCCCGCAGCCGGCGCGCCTTGGCGCGGTTTGATTGATGGAGCATTTCTGCGAAGCGCAGCCGCCCCTTACGGCTCGATGATCGCCAGGAAGGAGGAGGTGCCGTCCTCTTGCATTTCCTTGAAGACCACCGGGCGCACCGCGTCGTGGGTCTCATTCAGGGTGATGCTTCCGGCCGCGCCCACAAAGTCCTTGGTGGCAAACAGCGCGTCCCGGATGGCGGCGGGCTCGGTGCTTCCCGCGGTTTCGATGGCGTTGAGCAAGGTCAGGTACGCGTCATAGGCCATGATGGTGGGAGCGGCGGGCTCCTTGTTGTACTTGGCCCGGTAGGCGGTCAAAAACTCCTCGGTTTTTTCCGTAGCCGGCTGGGCCGCGTCGTAGAAGGTGGTAAAGATCACGCCCTTGCAGTACGCCCCCGCGATTTCAAACAGCTCCGGGGCGTCCAGGGTGTCCCCGCCCACGATGGCGCCGCCAAAGCCCAATTCCCGGGCCTGCTTCACGATCAAAGCCGCGCTGGGGGCATAGCCCACGGAGGTGAAGATCACGTCCGGCTCCTTGCTCAGGGCCTCGGTGAGCAAGGTGGAGAAGTCCTGGTCCGTATTGACGAAATTGCCCTTGGACACCACTTCAAAGCCCTCGTGCAGCGCCAATTCCACCTCGAAGTAGTTCACCAGTCCCACGGCGTATTCGCTCTCGATCTCCTGGATCACAGCGATCTTGTGAAAGCCCTGCTCCACGGCGTAGCGGGCCAGCATCGTCCCCTGGAACGGGTCGATGAAGCAGATGCGGGCGTACCAGTCGCTGTCCATAGTGACCATGGGGTTGGTGCTGGTGGCGGTGAGGGCGGGGACGCCCGCCTCGGCAAACACATCCGCGCCGGACAGGGACAATCCGGAGGAGTAGCTGCCCAATACGGCGGCGACCCCCGCGTTCACCAAAGAGGCCGCGGCGTTGGAGGCTTCCACCTTGTCGGACTTGGAGTCGCCCACTACCAACTCGACCTTTTGCCCCAGCACCTGGGGGTACAGCTCATTGGCCAGGGCAAAGCCTTCCATTTCCATCTCGCCGCCGCCGGCGTAGCTGCCGGTCATGGGCTCAAAGATGCCGATTTTGATCACGTCCTCGGCGCTTGCCATCATGGGCATGCAAAGCAGCAGTACCAGCAACCATGCGATTGTCTTTTTCATGTTTTTCCCCTCCAATTTTGATTTGTCCCTCGCCGGGATGGATGAAGCGCGCCGCCCGCGCTTTGGGTTCATTCGGCCGGCTTCCGGCGGCCCGCCGGGCCCGCCTTTTTGGTCCCATAAAGCCTACGCCCGTCATGGAACCAAAAAGGAAGATGATGAACAACGGCCTCCCGCCTTCAAAATCTCCCTTGATTCCTCGTAATTTTACCGCCGAATTGCAGTTTTGTCAAGTCATTCTTTCATAAAGCCCTTCAGGGTTCCACCCAGTTCCGCGCCCGGTCCACAGCCCGGTGCCAGCCGTACAGGGCCAGCTCCCGGTTGCGCTCGTCCATGCGGGGGTGGAAGGTCAGGTCCGGCCGCACCATCCGGGCGGCCTCCTCCTTGCTCCCATACAGGCCCACCCCCAGGCCCGCCAGCAGCGCGGCCCCCAGGGCCGTGGTTTCCAGCACCACGGGCCGCACCACGGGAATGCCCAAAACATCCGCCTGGAACTGCATCATGAACCCGTTGGCGCTGGCCCCGCCGTCCACCCGCATCTGGGAGGGAGCATGGCCACAATCCGCCGTCATGGCGGCGTACAGGTCGTAGCTTTGGTAGGCGATGGCCTCCAGGGCCGCCCGGACGATGTGGGCCTTGCCGGTGCCCCGGGTCATGCCCACCAGGGCGCCCCGGCTGTACATATCCCAGTAGGGCGCGCCCAGGCCGGTAAAGGCGGGCACCAAAAACACCCCGGCGGTGTCGCTGATGCTCTGGGCCAGCTGCTCGCTTTGGGCGGCGGTCTCGATCATGCCCAATTCGTCCCGGAGCCATTGGATGGTAGCCCCGCCCATGAATACGCTGCCCTCCAGGGCGTAGGTGGGCTTGCCCCCCAGCCGCCAAGCCATGGTGGTGAGCAGCCCGTTTTCGCTGGCAACGGCCTCCTCCCCGGTGTTCATGAGCATGAAGCAGCCGGTGCCGTAGGTGTTCTTCACCATGCCCGGGGAAAAGCAGGCCTGCCCGAACAGGGAGGCGTGCTGGTCCCCGGCCAGGGCGGCCACGGGAATGGGCCGCCCCAGAATCTCGGGCCGCAGCTCGCCGATGACCTGGGCGCTGTCCACCACCTGGGGCAACACCGCCCGGGGAATGCCCATCATGTCCAGCAGCTCCTGGTCCCAGTCCTGGGTATGGATGTTAAAGAGCATGGTGCGGGAGGCGTTGGTGGCGTCGGTGACATGGGGCCGCCCCTGAACCAGGTGCCAGGCCAGAAAGCTGTCCACGGTGCCAAAGCACAGCTCCCCGGCGGCGGCCCGCTGGCGCATCCCCGGCAGGTCCAGCAGGTATTGGAGCTTGGTGCCGCTGAAATAGGCGTCCGGCACCAGGCCTGTTTTCTGGCGGATGGTTTCGCCGTGGCCCTCGTCCTTGAGCCTTTGCACCTGGGGGGCCGTGCGGCGGCATTGCCACACAATGGCGGGATGGACGCAGCGCCCCGTGTCCTTTTCCCACAGCAGCGTGGTTTCCCGCTGGTTGGTGATGCCGATGGCGGCAATGTCCCCGGTGTCCACGCCGCTGAGCTTCACGGCCGTCTGCAAGGCGGTGAGCTGGCTGGTGAGAATGTCCTCCGGGTCATGCTCCACCCAGCCGGGCTGGGGATAGTGCTGCTTGAACTCAATGGCGTGGGAGGCCAAGGTCTGCCCATTCCCGTCGAACACGATGGCCCGCGAGCTGGTGGTTCCCTGGTCCAGCGCTACCAAAACCCGGTTGCCCATGGTGTACCCTCCTTCCCCAGGGGCTTCACCCCTGGACCCCGTCAAAGGAATATACTTCGGCTCTTTGGCCCCGCGGCCTTCCCTGCCCTTGGGCCCCCCGCCTCAGGCCCCAAACAACGCCCGCTTCCTGTTCACCATTTCCTCCGTGCGCCCCACATACTCCGCCACATTGCTCACGTTGGGGGCCCGCTCGATGCGCAGCTCCCGGTCCGGGAAGACCCGCTTGCTGATGGCCCCGGCTCCCAGGGCCACAATGGAGGTATTCTCCTCCATGATGTCCACGTTGTACAGGCACGCCTTGCCCGCCTTGGCGTAGCCCACGTTTTGCTGCTGCCCGGCCATGTACTTCTGCCGGTAGAGGTAGTAGGGCTCCATGCCCAGGGCGGCGGCGGCGCGCTCCCCCTCCTCCACCATCCGGGCGGCCACCGCCCCCTGGGGAAGGGCGGCCCCCTCCAGGTTCAGGCGGCTGGAGCGCTTGATAGCCAAGGTATGCACCGTCAGGCTCTCCGGATTCAGCCGGGTGATTTCCTCCATGGTGCGGGCGAAGTCCGCCTCCCCTTCCCCCGGCAGCCCGGCGATCACGTCCATGTTGATATTGGCGAAGCCCGCCTCCCGGGCCAGGGCAAAGGCCTGCCGGGTCTGGGCGGCGCTGTGGTCCCGGCCGATGCGGCGCAGGGTTTCGTCGTTCATGCTCTGGGGGTTCACGCTGATGCGCTCCGCCCCGCAGGCCCGCAGGGCCTCCAGCTTGCCCCGGGTAATGGTGTCCGGCCTGCCCGCCTCCACGGTGAACTCCGCCGGGTAGGGAAAGAAGCGGCAGACCTGGGCGAGCAAGCTCTCAAAGTCCTCCTGGCAAAGGGCGGTGGGGGTGCCCCCGCCGATGTACAGGGCCCGCAGGCGCAGCCCCGCCCCGGCCATCAGCCGGGCGGCGGCCTCCATCTCTCCAAAGAGGGCCTTCAAATACGCCTGGGGCGCGGAGCCCTTGCCCAGGGCTTCCCCAGGGAAGGAACAATAGGCGCAGCGGGTGCGGCAAAAGGGAATGGACACGTACACGTCCGCTTCCTGTGTCGCGGGCAAGGGCAAGGTCTGCTGCACCGCCACAATGCGCCGCAGCAGCTCCGCCTTCTCCGGCAGCAGGTCAAACTCCCTCACCAGCGCCCTGGCGGCTTCCTCCAGGCCCATGCCAGCGGCCATGTTCTCGTACACCAGGCGGGTGGGCCGGATGCCCGTGAGGGAGCCCCAGGGAGGATGATGCCCTGTGAGGTCTTTCAGCAGGTCATATAAAGCTAGCTTGCACAGGCGCTTTTGCAGGCGCTTGTGCACCAAAGCCCGGCGGCTTTCCTCCAGGTCCTGGGGAATGGGCGTTTCCCGCCGGGCGGTTTTCCCCCGGAAGGCAAAGGCGCACTCCCAGCTTTGGCGCCCCTCCGGGGTCCAAAAGCGGTGGTCCAGGGCCTCCGAAGAATCCTCTCCAGGGGCGGCCTCCCCCTCCCCCTCGGGGCCTTCCTTTGGAGGAAACACCCGCAAGCCCTCCACAGGGAGAAACAGCTTCAACACGTCCCAAAGCTCATTGGCAAAGCCGGGCAAAGGCGTGCGCAGCGCCACGTTCACCCCGGCCCCGCTCATAGCGGCTCCTCGTCCCGCCCGGCGAAGGCGCTCCCCCCATGGCCGGGATAGGCCGTCATTTTGGGGGTTAAGGCCAGCAGGCGGCGCAGGGACTCCTTGATCTGGGCGAAGCTGCCGTCCTCAAAGTCCGTGCGGCCATAGCCGCCGTCAAAAAGGGTATCTCCGGTGAGCACCCCCTGGCCCTCGGGCAGCAAAAAGCAGCAGCTGCCGGCGCTGTGGCCGGGGGTGTGGAGCACGGTGATCTCCATCCCCGCCAAGGTGAGGCGCTGCCCGTCCTGCAAGGGAATGCCGGGGGTTTGCAAAACCAGGGGCTCCGCGAAGCGGGCGCTGCCGTTGAGGCGGCTGTCCGTCAGCTTGGGCAAGTCCGCCTCGTGAAGGTACAAAGGGATGCCAAAATGGCCGCAGACCTCGTCCGCCGCCCCGATGTGGTCAAAATGGCCGTGGGTAGCCAGGGCCGCCACGGGCTTGCGGTCCCCCACCGCCTGGATGATCTTCTCCCCTTCGGCCCCGGGGTCCACCAAAAGCAGCTGCCGGGTCGCCGGGTTTTCCACCAGATAACAATTGGCCTGAATGCCGCCCACGGGCAAGGCTTGGATGCGAATCAACGCCATGGGGCCAGCTCCTTTGTGTCATGAGTGCCGCCCTTAGAGCAGCTTTCTGGAATCCAGCAAAATGGTCACGGGGCCGTCGTTCACCAAGGCCACCTTCATCTCCGCCCCAAAGGCCCCGGTCGCCACCTGAATGCCTTGCCCCCGCCAGCAGGCCACCAGCCGCTCATAAAGGGGGTTGGCCTTCTCGGGCCGGGCGGCCTGGATGAAGCTGGGCCTTCTGCCGCCCCGGGCGTCCCCCAGGAGGGTAAACTGGCTCACCGCCAAAACAGCGCCCCCCATGTCCAAAAGGGAGCGGTTCATCTTCCCCTGGCCGTCCTCAAAAATCCGCAGGTGGGGCACCTTCTCGGCGATGTACTGAAAGTCCTTCTCCCCGTCCTCCTCCTGGACCCCGATCAGGACCATGAGTCCCGGCCCGATCCGGCCCAACACCTCTCCCTCTACGGATACCGAGGCTTCCGATACCCGCTGGACCACAGAGCGCATGAAAGGCTCCTTCCTTCCTACAAAAGGCTTTTTCTGGGGACCTAGGTGCGGCCCCGGTAAATCTCAATGATGTCCGAGCGGTTTTGCAGCTGCTTGAGCACCTTATCCAGCTGATCCCTGGATTTCACCTGGATCACCATGGTGATGACGCTGGTTTTGCGCTTGTCGTCCCGCTTGGCGCTGACGGCCATGATGGGCACGTCCATGTTGCCGATGAACAGGGCCAATTCCCCCAAAAGGCTCACATGGTCGTAGGCGGTGATGTGGATGCTGGCGTTGAAGGCGGCCCCCGCCTCGGTGTCCGCCCAGCTCACCTCCACCATGCGCTCCTGCTCGGAGTTGGTGGCGTTCACGCAGTCCGCCTTGTGGACGGTGACCCCCCGGCCCCGGGTGATGTAGCCCACGATCTCGTCCCCCGGCACCGGGTTGCAGCAGCGGGCAAAGCGCACCAGCATACCGCTTTCCCCCTTCACGTACACGCCGTGGCTGGGCTTGCCCAGGTGCTTTTGCACCTCCTGCTGGCTGACCTCCTGCACCTTGGGGATGGGGGGAGCCTCCAGGCGGCGCTGCTCATCCAAAAGCCTGCCGATCACATAGGCCGAGGCGATGCCGCCGTAGCCCACCGCGCCGTAGATGTCGTCCAGCTCCTGGAAGGCGTAGCGCTTCAAAATCGGGTCGTAGAACTCGGACTTGGTCAGCGCGGGGAGCGTGGTGCCCCGGCGCTTGGCCTCCTTCTCCAGCATGTCACGGCCCTTTACCACGTTTTCGCCCCGGAGCTCCTTTTTGAAGAACTGGCGGATCTTGGCCTTGGCCTGCTGGGTCTTGACGATCTTCAGCCAGTCCATGCTGGGGCCCTTGGCGCTGGGGGAGGTGAGGATGTCCACCCGGTCCCCGGTTTCCAGCACCGTATCCAGCTGCACGATGCGGCCGTTGACCTTGGCCCCGATGCAGCGGTTGCCCACGCCGCTGTGGATGCGGTAGGCAAAGTCGATGGGGGTGGCTCCCCTGGGCATGCTGATGATATCCCCCTTGGGGGTAAAGAGCAGCACTTCCTCGCTGAACAGGTCGGTTTTCAGGGAGTCGATGAACTCCCGGCTGTCCCGGGTCTCCTTCTGCCAGTCCAAAATCTGGCGGAGCCAGTAGAGCTTGTTGTCCAGGTCCCCCTCGGCCCCGCCCTCCTTGTAGCGCCAGTGGGCGGCCACGCCGAACTCCGCCACCCGGTGCATTTCCCAGGTGCGGATCTGGATTTCAAAGGGGAAGGGCATCTTCCGCCCGCCGATCAAGGTGGTGTGGAGGCTTTGGTACATGTTGCTCTTGGGCACGGAGATATAGTCCTTGAAGCGGCCGGGGATCTGGTTCCACAGGGTATGGACGATGCCCAGCACCGTGTAGCAGTCCTGCACGCTATCCACCAGCACCCGCACGGCGATGAGGTCGTAAATCTGGTCAAAGGTCTTGCCCTGCTTCATCTTCTGGTAGATGGAATACAGGTGCTTGGGGCGGCCGTCCATCTCGTAACGGATGTGCTGGGCATCCAGCTTCTCGCTGAGCTCGCCGATGACCATGCGGATGTTTTCCTCCCGCTCGGTGCGCCTGAGGCCCACCTTCTGGGCGATTTCGTGAAAGGCCTCCGGATCGATGTACTTGAAGCTGAGGTCCTCCAGCTCCTGCTTGATGGAGTTCATCCCCAGGCGGTGGGCCAGGGGCGCGAAGATGTCCAAGGTTTCCTCGGCAATGGCCTTTTGGCGGCTCTCGGGCTGGAAGCGGAGGGTGCGCATGTTGTGCAGCCGGTCCGCCAGCTTGATGATCACCACCCGGATGTCCTTGGACATGGCCAGGATCATCTTGCGCAAGGACTCCGCCTTTTGCTCCTCCCGGTTGGTGAAGTCCAGCTTATCCAGCTTGGTCACCCCGTCCACCAGCAAGGCCACCTCGTCCCCGAACTCCTTGCGGATGTCCTCCAGGGTGATGCACTGGCAGTCCTCCACAGTGTCATGGAGGAAGCCCGCCGCGATGGTGGGGGCGTCGATCATCAGCTCCGTCAAAATGCTGGCCACGGAAACGGGATGGATGAAATAGGGCTCGCCGCTTTTGCGCACCTGGTCACGGTGGGCGCTTTCGGCAAACTCATAGGCCTTTTTCACCAGCAGGTAGCTGTCGCCTGGGTGGTGCTTTTGCACGCGCGCCAGCATTTTTTCCAAGGGCATGCATTCGTTGGTGATGTAGGTTAGCACGCGTCACACCTCCTTATCAGGCGCTCAAGCTCCGGATGGCCGCCAGCAGGGGGCTTTCCCCCAGGCTGCAGCGCGCCGCCGGGCAAAGGGTATAGGCGAAGGGGCTCTCGGCGTAGCGGATCAGGCCCAGCTGGTGAAAGGCCTTCAGCCCCACCCGGGCCTGGGGCGGCGTCATGCCGGAGGCCTGGGCGGCCTGGGCCAGGGTGGCAAAGGCATGGCTTCTGAGCTGCCGGTACAAGCCCCGGTAGGCCTCGTCCCCGGCGTCCAGGGAGGCTGCCAGCAGGCGCAGGGCGTGGCTGGGGGGCCCGGCGTGCACTTGGGCCTTGGGCAGCCTTTGCCGCCACCAGCCCGCTTCCCCGGAAACCATCTCCCCGTCCAGGAGCCACACCTGCCGCCAGTGGCCTTCCATTTGCCCCAGCACGGGCAAGGCCAGCGCCGTGGGGAAGCAAAGGGGGTCCTGGGCGGCGCGCCAGCGCAGGTCCAGTTCCGGCCGGGCCGCCGCCCCTTCCTCCGGAGTAGAAACCAGCTTGGCGGCGCTCTCCCGGGTGCGGGCCACGTACAGGCTGCCCCGAAGGGGGGCCGTCCAGGGGCTTTCGTCCCAGGGCTCCCAGGAGAGGATTCCCTCCTGGGTAACTCTATTCTTTTCGCGGTCCATTGGTTCTTTTCCTGCTTGGGGGCCCTGTGTTCCCCCCAAGTCCTCCGCCTCCAGCAGCGCGTCCACCAAGGCCATGGCGAAATCCTCCTGGGGGGCGGCGGCCACGGCCTCCTGCCGGGCGCTTTGGGCCGGGCGAAAGGCTTTGGCCTCGCACTGCAAGGAGGTGACGCCCCGGAAGGTGTTGCGGGCGATCCGGTAGACCACGTCCACCCGCTGGGGCAAGGACGCGGCCTCCTGGCCCATGCCAAAGGCGATGCCGTCCAGCACCTTCTCCCCGTCCCGCAAAGTGATCTGCAAATGGGCCCCCTGGGCCCCGCAGGCCCGGCGGCGCTCCAGGCGCAGCCCCTCCCCCAAAAACAGCGGGGAGGGATTGCCCAGGCCAAAGGGGGCCAGGGCCTCCAGCTCCCGCAGCAACTCCAGGCTCGCCTCCCCCAAAGGCAGAAGCTCGTCATACTCCTGGCGGGGGACGAAGGCCTCCTGGGGGGCCGCATCCCGGACCGCCCGCTGCATCCGGGCGCAAAACTCCCCGTAATGCTCCAGGGGCAGCGTGCAGCCCGCCGCCTGCTCATGGCCCCCATAGCGGGCGAGCAAGGCGTCGCAGGTTTGCAAGCACTTGTGGATGTTGACCCCCGGGATGCTCCGCAGGCTGCCATGGAGCATGCCCTCCTGGAGGGTAAACACCCCGGAGGGGCAGCCGTAGCGGTTGCAAACCCGGCCCGCCGCCAGCCCCACCACCCCCGGATGCCAACCTTCCCCCTGGGCCAGCAGCATGGGCTCCGCCACAAAATCGTGGGCGGCGGCCTGGGCCAGAACCTGCTCCAGCACCTCCCCCTCCATCTGCCTGCGCCGGGTGTTGAGCGCGTCCAACTCCTGGGCGATCTCCCGGGCCTCGCCCTCCTCCCGGGTCATCATCAGCCGAACGCCCCGCATGGCGTCCCCCAGCCGCCCGGCGGCGTTGAGCCTGGGGCCCAGCTGGAAGCCCAAAGTCTCGCTGTCCACCTCCGGGCCGCTGCCGCTGACCTTTAGCAGCGCCGCCATGCCAGGCCGCTGGCCCTGGGCGATGCGCGGCAGGCCCAGGGCCACCAAAGTCCGGTTTTCCCCGGTGAGGGGCACCAGGTCCGCCACGGTAGCCAGGGCCGCCAGGTCCAGATACTCCCGGGCCCCTTCAAAGCCCAGCAGCCCCTGGGCCAGCTTGAAGGCCACCCCTGTGCCGCAGAGCTTGGGGCAGGGGTAATCCCCCAGCAGCGGGGAAACCACCGCGTCGGCGGGGCAGGGGGTCAGGCCCAGCTGGTGGTGGTCCGTGACGATCACCTTCATCCCCAATTCCTTTGCCAGCGCCACTTCCTGGGCGTTGGTGATCCCCAAATCCACGGTGACCAGCAGCCCAGCCTCCTTGGACAGGTTGGCGACGGCCTCCTTGTTGAGGCCATAGCCCTCCTCCCGCAGGGGCACATGGGGGCGCACGCTCAGGCCGAAGCGCCTCAGGGCGTCGCAAAGCAAAGCGTTGGCACATATGCCGTCCACATCATAATCCCCATAGACCACGGTGAAAATGCCCTTTTCCCTGGCCTCGCGCAAAATTTCCAGGGCCTTGCCCATGCCGTGGAGCGCCATGGGATCGTGCAGATGGCTGGGATCGGGGCACAAAAACGCCTCCGCCTCCCGGCTGCCCGCAATCCCCCTGGCGGCCAGCAGGCGCGCCATGACACCCCCGTAGGGTTTCAGGGCCGCCAAAACCGCCGGGGAGGGCTGGGCGCTGTTGCGGGGGAGAAAGCGAAGCATCGGCGAAGGTTCCTCCATACAAACATAGGATGAGTTATAGTATAGCATATGGGGTCAATCCCCGGGAGAAAAACGAAACCGGGGCTTTCCAAAGGCTTTGGGATGGGAAAACGCCCGGCCTGATAGGGCCGGGCGTGTGAGAATTGCCTATTAGTTCAGGGGAGAAGCGCCTTGCCTAGTCCTCCCCGAGCCATTGCAGCGGGTATTCCTCCACGGCGTAGCGGAGCTTCGCCCCGTTCTTTTTCAGCTTGCCGAGCACGCCTTGGATGTCCCGGTCCTCGGTGTAGGGGGTGGGGGCGAAGTCGTTGTAATCCGCCCGGCTGGAGATGCGGCAGGGGATGATGATAAAGCCGTCGCTTGTCACCCCGCCGTCCTTGACCCGCATCTTCACCTGAAAGATGTAGGTGGACATATCATCGGGCTTATTGTGGCCCGCGAAGCTGAAATTCCCCAGGGAGTAGCAGATGTACTTCCCGTTATAAAACTCGATGGGGTTGATCCGGTGGCTGTGGTGGCCGATCACCAGATCCGCCCCGCCGTCGACGGTGGCCCGGCCCAGCCTGATTTGGTTGTCATTGGGCGCGTAATCCTTCTCCTGCCCCCAGTGGTAGTTCACCACCACGATGGCGCAGCCCTCCCGGCGCAGGGCGGCGATCTCCTGGGGAACCTTCTCCATGAGCTCGTCATGCCTGCCCCCAAAGGTCTGGTAGGCCAGAAGGCCGATTTTGACCCCCTTCACCTCCAAAACGGCGGGCTCGCCCTCGCTGGCATAGGCAACGCCCTGGCTGAGGAGCGCCTGCTTGGTCTCCTGGTTGCCCTCCCCGCCCATGTCCATGGCGTGGTTGTTTTCAAAGGAGACCGCCTCCACTCCGCCCTGGGGGAGCATGAGCGCGTATTCCGGCGGCGCGCGAAAGAGAAAGTCGTTGTCCAGCTTATCCGGGTGCTTGTCCGCGGTGGTCAAGGTGCCCTCGAAGTTCACCACCGTCAAATCGTCCGCGTCAAAGACGCCCTTCACGTTGCGGAAGGGGAAATGGAGATCGCCCTTTTGCTTCTCCAGCTCCTTCTCAAAAATGGAGGTGCGCCGGGATTGCGCATTGCTGCCGATGGTCACGTCCCCGGTGAAGCTCATGGTGATCACGGCGGAGCCGTCCGGCCCGTACGCGGGCTGCTCCGCGGAGGCGGCCGCAGCCTCAGCGCCGGCGCTCTCCCGGGCCTCCACCTTCTCCCCCGCCTGCTGGGCAAAGTACTCCGCCAGGGAGACGTCCTCTTCCTCCGCCAGGGACAGCGCCGTTCCCGCCAAACACAAAGCCGCCGTCAACAGCAATGAAATCCATCTTTTCGCCATTTTGCTTCCTCCCCGGGCCGGATGATTGGAGGTGCTTTCCCTCCATCATCACAACACCCTCCCCCTTTAGACGGAGTATCCTTCCAAAAAGCGTCCTTCAAAGCCCCCATTGCAAAAAATTTACAAAATTTTCCATATTCCGGAACTCCTCAAGCCTGCCCGGGGCCATGGCGCAGTACAGTCATGGCGAAGCAGGCCTTTCCCAAGTCTGAAAACCACGGAGAAAACGCCCCTTGGGAGGCTGAAAAACGCAGGCCCGCGCCCCCAATCAGGGCGCAGGCCTGCGCATTCGATTATTTTTTTAGCCATTAGGGCGGTGGCGCTTTGGGGCCCCCCCAGGGCTTCTTCCCCAAGGCTTCGCTCACGCCGGCAGCTCTTGCCTAGTCCTCCCCAGGCCACTTCAGCGGGTATTCCTCCACGGCGTACTGGAGGTTCGCCCCGTTCTTTTTCAGCACGCTGAGCATGCTTTCAATGCTCTGGTCCTTGGTGTAGGGGGTGGGGGCGAAGTCGTTGTAATCCGTACGGCTGGAGATGCGGCAGGGGATGATGATAAAGCCGTCGGTTGTCACCCCGCCGTCCTTGACCCGCATCTTCACCTGAAAGATGTAGGTGGACATGTCGCTGGGCTTGCTGTTGCCCGCGAAGCTGAAATTCCCCAGGGAGTAGCAGATGTACTTCCCGTTATAAAGCTCGATGGGGTTGATCCGGCGGCTGTGGTGGCCGATCACCAAATCCGCTCCGCCGTCGACGGTGGCCCGGCCCAGCCTCACCTGGTTGTTATTGGGGGCGTAATCCAATTCCGCGCCCCAGTGGTAGTTCACCACCACGATCTCGCAGCCTTCCTGGCGCAGGGCGGCGATGTCCTGGGGAACCTTCTCCATGAGCTCGTCATGCCTGCCGTCAAAGGTTTGGTACGCCAGAAGGCCGATCTTGACCCCCTTCACCTCCAAAATGGCGGGCTCGTCCTCGCTGGCATAGGGGATTCCCTGGCTGAGGAGCGCCTGCTTGGTCTCCTGGTTGCCCTCCTCGCCCATGTCCATGGCGTGGTTGTTTTCAAAGGAGACCGCGTCCACGCCGCCCTGGGGCAGCATCACCGCGTATTCCGGCGGCGCGCGGAAGAGGAATTGGTTTCCCAGCTTGTCCCGGTTCCTGCCCGCGGTGGTCAGGGTGCCCTCGAAGTTCACCACAGTCAGGTCGTCCGCGTCAAAGATGCTCTTCACGTTGCGGAAGGGGAAGTTGAGATCGCCCTTTTGCTTCTCCAACTCCTTTTCAAAAATGGACTTGCCGCCGGATTGCACATTGCTGCCGATGGTCACGTCCCCGGTGAAGCTCATGGTTACCACCGTGGAGCCGTCCAGCTCGTACACGGGCTGCTGCTCGGGGGCGGGGGTGGCGCCGGGCTCCTCGCTGCCGGTCTGGGCCGGGTCCTGGCCCGATTGCTTGGCGAAGTACTCCGCCAGGGAAACGTCCTCCTCATCCTCCTCGGCCATGGACAGCACCAGGCCGGTCAGGCACATGGCCACAATCAAAAGCAATGAAATCCATTTTTTCGCCATTTTGTTCCCTCCATTGGTCCGGTGGGTTCAGGCCCGGCCTTCCTACCAAAAGCCTTCCCACCTACAAAACGAAGCTCCCATCCAAAACCTTCCAAAAAGACCCCGCTTTTACAGGGTGCGCACAAAATCCGCCATGCGGCTTAAGGCCTCCTGGAGCTTGTCCAAAGCGGTGGCGTAGCAGCAGCGGATGTGGCCTTCACCGGAATCCCCAAAGGCGGTGCCCGGCACGCAGACCACTTCCTTTTCCGTGAGCAGGCGGCGGCAGAACTCCTCGCTGGACAGCCCGGTTCTCCTGACGCCCGGGAACACATAGAAGGCCCCCAGGGGCTCAAAGCAGCTCAGGCCCATATCCCGGAAGGCTTTGAGCATCAGCCTGCGCCGCTGGTCGTAGCTTTGGCGCATCAAGGCGATGTCCGCATAGCCGTCCTCCCGGCCCTGGCGCAGGGCTTCCTCCGCGGCCACCTGGCCCTGGCGGGAGGCGCACAGGATGGTGTACTGGTGAATCTTCACCATGATATCGCACAGGGCCGCCGGGGCGCACAGGTAGCCCACCCGCCAGCCGGTCATGGCAAAGGCTTTGCTGAAGCCGTTCAGCAGAATGGTCCGCTCCCACATCCCCGGCAGGCTGGCGATGCTCACATGGCCCTCGCTTTGGTAGGTGAGCTCGCTGTAAATCTCATCGCTGATCACCAGCAGGTCATGGCGCAGGATGACCTCCACAAGGCCCAGCAGGGCCTGGCGGTCCAGCACCGCGCCGGTGGGGTTGTTGGGATAGGGCAGGATCACGGCCTTGGTGTTGGGGGTCACGGCTTCCTCCAGAGCCTGGGGCGTCAGCACAAAGCCGTTGTCCTCTTTGGTGGGGATGGGGCGGGGCGTGCCCCCGGCAAAAATGACGCTGGGGGCGTAGCTCACATAGCTTGGCTCGGGCACCAGCACCGCATCCCCGGGCTGGAGCAGCGTGCGCAAGGACAGGTCGATGCCCTCGCTGGCCCCCACGGTCACCAAAATCTCATTGCCGGGGTCATAGGCGCAGCCATAGCGGCTCTTGAGGTAGTAGGCGATCTCCTTGCGCAAGGTGGGGGTGCCCCAGTTGCTGGTGTAGGCGGTCTCCCCGTCCAGAATGCTGTCGATGGCGGCGTTGCGGATGTGGTAGGGAGTGACGAAGTCCGGCTCCCCCACCCCCAAGGAGATGGCGGAGGGCATGGTGGCGGCCACGTCGAAAAACTTCCGGATGCCAGATTTAGGCACCCGGGCGATGGCCTGGTTCACATAGCGGCCATAATCCACTACGCCATCACCGCCAGTCGCTTATCCTCGCCGTCCCCCTCAAAAATCACCCCGTCGCTCTTGTAGCGCTTGAGCACAAAGTGGGTGGCCGTGCCGGTGACGGTTTCCAAGGTGGAGAGCTTAGTGCTGACAAAGAAGGCCAGCTCCTTGAGGCTGTGGGCCTCCACCAGCAGCAGCAGGTCATAGGCCCCGCTCATCAGATACACGCTCTTCACCTCGTCAAAGCGGTAAATGCGCTTGGCGATGGCGTCGAAGCCCTGGTCCCGCTGGGGGGTGACCCGTACCTCGATCATGGCCTCCACCCGCTCCCTGTCGGTGCGGTCCCAGTTGATCACCGGGGCATAGCGCAAAATCACCCCGCGCTTCTCCAGGTCCTGGATGGCCCCCGCCACTTCCTCCATGGGCTTGCCCAGCATGGCGGCCAGCTTTTCCAGGGGCAGGCGGCAGTCCTGGGACAGTAAGGATAACAGTTCCATTTCAAAGGAGTTTGGATTGCATTGCATGGGATTCCCTCCTGTATGCTTCAGTAGGCCGGGCGGTTAAAACAGGCCTTGGATTTCGCCCTTCTCGTTCACGTCGATGGACAAAGCGGCGGGGGTCTTGGGCAAGCCCGGCATGGCGATGATCTCCCCGGCGAAGGCCACCACAAAGCCTGCCCCGGCGCTGAGGCGCGCCGAGCGGATGGTGAGCGTGAAATCCCGGGGAGCCCCCAGCAGCTTGGGGTTGTCGCTGATGCTGTACTGGGTCTTGGCGATGCACACCGGGCAATGGCCGTACCCCTCCCCCTGGAGCTGGGAAAGCGCCTTCCTGGCGTCAGGGGAGAAGTCCACGGCTTTGGCGTGGTACACCCGCTTGGCAATGGCCTCGATCTTCTCCGTCAGGGCCGCGCCGTCCTCGTAGGTATAGCTGGGGGTGGCGGCGCTTGCGTCCGCGGTGCGGCAGACCATTTCCGCCAGCTCCATTACGCCCTTGCCCCCCTGGGCCCAGCCATCGCACAGGGCCGAGGCCACGCCCTGGGCCTGTAGCTTTTCCGCAAGCAGCGCCAGCTCCGCCGGGGTGTCCGAGGCGAAGCGGTTTACCGCCACCACCACGGGCAGCTTCCAAACCTCCCGGACGTTGCCGATATGGGCCAGCAGGTTCTCCATGCCCTTTTCCAGGGCGGAAAGGTCTTCCTTGGACAGCTCCGCCTTCTCCACGCCCCCGTGGTGCTTCAAGGCCCTGACGGTAGCCACCAGCACCACCACGCTGGGCCACAGGCCGTTCATGCGGCACTTGATGTCCAAAAATTTCTCCGCGCCCAAATCCGCGCCGAAGCCCGCCTCCGTGACCACATAGTCCGCCATGCGCATGGCAAGCTTGGTGGCGGCCACGCTGTTGCAGCCGTGGGCGATGTTGGCGAAGGGGCCGCCGTGCATCAGGCACGGGGTGCCGTCAATGGTCTGGATCAAATTGGGGGAGAAGGCGTCCCGCAAGAGCGCCGTCATGGCCCCGGCGGCGCCCACCTCTCCGGCGGTGACGGGGGCTCCCCCATAGGTCCGGGCCACCACGATGCGGCCCAGCCGGGCCTTCAAATCCGCCACGTCCCCAGCCAGGCAGAAGGCGGCCATGACCTCGCTGGCGGCGGTAATGTCGAAACCGTCCTCCCGGACCACGCCGTTCTTCACGCCGCCGATGCCGGTGACGATCTGGCGGAGCTGGCGGTCGTTCATGTCCATGCAATGGCGGAAGGAAATCTGCCGGGGGTCGATCCCCAAGGCGTTCCCCTGCTGGATGTGGTTGTCGATCATGGCGCAGAGCAGGTTATTGGCCGTGGTGATGGCATGGAGATCCCCCGTAAAATGGAGGTTGATGCTCTCCATGGGCAGCACCTGGGCGTAGCCGCCCCCGGTGGCCCCGCCCTTCATGCCGAACACCGGGCCCAAGGAGGGTTCCCGCAGGGCCAGCATGGCCTTTTTCCCGCTGACGGTCATGCCGTCCGCCAGGCCCACGGACACCGTGGTCTTGCCCTCTCCCGCCGGGGTGGGGCTCATGGCGGTGACCAGCACCAGCTTGGCCTTCATGGGCCTGTCCAGGTAGGGGGCTGCGTCCACCTTGGCCACATAGCGGCCATAGGGGGAAATGGTATCCGCCCCAAAGCCCGCCTCCCCAGCAATCTCCTCGATGGGCTTCAGCGTAGCCTTCCGTGCGATCTCCAGATCAGACGCCATAGGAATCCCTCCTTTTGTATGGAAAAAGCTCCCACAGACCCAGTGTAATGAGCACTAGTATAGCGCAAAACGAGACGGGATTCAAGCCGGGAAGAGGGCCGGGCCGGGCGGCGTCATGAAATCAAGAGGAGGGAAGGAGGATGCTTGACCTGCCCTTCCCTCCTCACCCATGGCTATATCGTGCCATCCCAGGGATCAAGAGGAAGGTTCCTTTGTCTGCGGACAGGGTCCAAAACAGGCCCACTGTTTTTTCCACGTCGCTGCAATCCTCGTTAGCGTTGCTTCTTTATCCCCAGGGGATTCCAGGGACGCCGGCAGCGGGCGTGGACCCAGCGGGCCCTTGGGCGAAGGCAAAAGCAAACGGGGGGTGAGGCTTGAGGCGAGCAGCCGAACGCTCGTGAAGACTGGGATGGCCGAAAGGCCGGATTACAGCCCGAAGCAGGAAGATAACCCAACGGCCAAACGGCCGTGAGGACCGCGACGATGGATCTGACCCGTACCCGCCCAGGGTTACGCCCTGGGCGGGCGAAAAAGGCATCGGAACTCCCGCCCGGTCCCCTGACGCACCCGTTTCCTTAGGCAACGGAAGAAATCGTCCTGATCACCACGGCAAAAGCCCCGCCGCCCTCCCTCAAACAAAAAACGCCCGCCCTCCCAACAGCGGGTCAAAATCAAATGACCCCTCCCCTCCCAGGGTTGACGCTGTTCAAAAACCCGCTATAATAAATGAGAACAAACCATTCCGCCGGCCTTTGGCCGGCCTGCTCTCAGGGAGGAACTATGCCCACTGTCGAAGCCTACCGCCGCGCGCCCCTGGTGAATCCCGCCTTTGTCCCCCTGGCGGACGCCACCGTACAGGTGGGGGATTTGCTGGGCGCGCTGACCCAAAGGGTGCTGGCCCTGGCGGATATCTCCGCCATGACGCCCTTGGACGCCGTACTGGCCAGCAAGCTGGGCGGTTATACGGATTTGCCCCCCGTCCCCGGCCTGGAACCGGCGGCGGCCTCCCTCCGCTCCAATCCCGGGGGCTTCATTCTGCTGGCCCGGGCCGTGCTCCTCACCGCCTCCGCCACCCAGGACAAGGCCGCCATGCTGGCCCTCCTGACGGCGATGCGCGCTTTTTTGGAGGCGCTGCCCTCCTTGCCCGAGGAGGCGCTTCTTCCCCTGGGTGCGGACGCCCTGCGGGTGACCCAGGAATTATACCGCCGCACGGGGCAGCCCTTTTTGCTGACCATCCTGGAGCGGCTCCGCTCCCAGCTGCCGGATGTATCCGGTCTGATGCACAGCTTCCCCTTTCTGAAACCCTTCCGGCCCGAGGCTGCCGCTGGGGAGAACGCCGCCTACCACCGGCGCATGAAGGCGCTGGCTACGGGTAACCTCACCGCCGACGCCCTGGCCATAACCGCGCTTTTGGCCCTGTACAGCGGCTCCAGCCGGGACGGGGCCGCCGCCAAAACGGGCATGGCCTCCTTGGCGCGCTATCACGGAGCCCCCACGGGCGCTTTTGCCGCCGATCCCTACCTGGCCGGGCGGGACCCCGCCAGGGCCGTGGACCTCCCCGGCCTGTGCGCCCAGGTGGAGGCCCTGGCGGATGTGCTGGCCTGCGGCGGGGACCTCTCCTGGGCCGACCGCCTGGAAATGCTGTTGGTGAACGCTTTGCCGGATCTGATTACGGACCTGGGGGTGCGCACCTTGCAGCCCGCCAACCGCCTGACGGTGGACGACAGCTGCCAGGCCGGAGCCCCGGAGCCCCAGGACACCGCCTTTTTGCTGCGGGCCCTGTACGCCCTCCGGCGCAGCGTGTGGATGGCCCGGGAGGCGGATGAAATCGCCTTGCTTTTGCCCATGACCGGGGGCTGCCTGACCCGGGTGGGGGGCGCGCCCCTCCGCCTGACCGCTACGGCCACGGGCATTTTGGAAAAAAGCGTGGCCATCTCGGTGGAGGCCAAGCAGCCCGTGGCTTTCCAGCTGCTGGTGCGCATTCCCTCCCACGCGGCCCAGGCCTGGGTGTCGGTGAACGGGGGCAAGCCCCAGGCTGCCCAGCCCGGCAGCCTCTTCCCCCTGCGGCGCACCTTCCGCACCGGGGACGTGGTCACGCTGCGCCTGGTGAACGCCCCCCGGCTGGAGACGGGCTACCGGGGCAGCGTATCCGTGTTTTGCGGCCCCACCCTCATGGCCCTGTCCTTGCCGGATGAAGAAGCCGCCTGGCAGTATGCCCTCACGGCGGATACCCCCCTGGCCCCCAGCGAGGAGGAGGGCTCCCTGTGCGTTTTCGCCCATGCCTGCGACGCCCCCGGCTGGCAAGCCAAGGAGGGCTTTATTCCCCCGCCTCCCCAGAACATCTCCGACGGTCCCCGGTATGAGCTGACTTTGCTGCCCTTCGCGGGCACCACGGGGCGCATCGCCGCCTTCCCCAGGGCGGCGGGAAATCCATGAGCCAGGGGAACCAAAGCCGCGCCTCATCCGTTTTATGGAAGGAGCCCCTTGTGGGCCTGGCCCCCATGGCGGGCATCACCGACTGGCCCCTTCGGGTGCTGTGCTACCGGATGGGGGCCACCTATGCCTGCACCGAAATGGTCAGCGCCATCGGCTACATGTGCGCCAAGCCCGGCAATGACGCCTACCGCCGCCTGCTGGCCACCCACCCGGAGGAGTACAATACCGCCTGCCAGCTTTTTGGCAAGGACCCCGTGGTCATGGGGGAGGCTGCCGCCCGGGTCACGGCGCTGGGCCGCTTTACCTCCCTGGACATCAACATGGGCTGCCCCGCCCGCAAGATCGTCTCCTCCTCGGAGGGGAGCGCTCTGCTGAAAAACCCCGCCTTGGCCTTGCGGATCATGGAGGCGGTGAAGCGGAACACCCATCTGCCTGTGACCCTGAAAACCCGCCTGGGCTATGAAGCGGGGAGCGTGGAGGCCCCGGAGCTGATCCAGGCCGCCCAAAGCCTGGGCTTTGCCTGGGTCTGCATCCATGGCCGCACCCGAGAGCAGCAATACGGGGGCCGGGCGGACTACGCCGCCATCGCGGCCCTCAAGGCCGGGGCATCCATCCCTGTGATCGCCAACGGCGACGTGTTCTCCCCCCAGGACGCCCCCTGCATTCTGGCGGAAACCGGCTGTGACGGGCTGATGATCGGCCGGGGGGCCATGGGCAACCCCTGGCTCTTCCGGGGGGCCAGGGAGGCCCTCGCCGGGTTGCCCGTCACGGTTCCCAGCCTTCAGGAGAAGGTGGAGACGGCCATCCACCACGCCCAGCTGATGGCGGGGTTCAAGGGCGAAGCCCTGGGGATCACGGAGATGCGCAAGCACATGGGCCACTATGTGGGCGGCCTTCGGGGCGCTTCCGCCCTGCGCCGCTCCCTGAACCAGGCCAGGACGCTTTCAGAGCTTACCGCGCTTTTGCAAGCGCTTTTAGCGGCTAGCGCCAAGGAGGAATGATTTTCATGAAACGCTTTCGTCTTCGGTCCCTGTTGGCTTTGCTGGCATGCCTGTGCCTGGTGGCGGGCCTGGGCGGCGCCTCGGCCTCCGGGCTGGACGCCAGCCTTTCCCGCTGGCTTTCCCAGGAGGGCGCCTTGCGCTTTTCCGGCACGTTGGAGCTGAACTCCTTCCTGCCCTTTCCCCAGGAGAAGCTTCCCCTGTTCAACGCGCTGCTGAAGCACATCTCCTTCCAAGCCTCCCTGGAGGAGGACGGGGACGGCAGCCTCACCACCTTGCAGCTTCTGTGCGGCGGTACGGATGTGCTCACCCTCATCCAGCGGCAGCAGGGCGGTTCTTCCTCCTTGCAGACCAATCTGCTTCCGGCCCGCACCCTTACCAGCCAAGGGGGCTCTCCCATAGCGCTGCTTCCGGGCCGCCAGGAGGAGGAGCCCGCCTTTGATTTCCTGGCCGCCATTTCCCAGGCCGAGGAGAGCTACAAAGCCCTCATCGCCGCCTGCGAACCCTTTGCGGAAAAGAAAAAGGCCAACTATAAGATCAAGGACATCGGCTCCTCCAAATGGAGCCAGATCGCCCGGCTCACCACGGAGCAGAGCGACGGGATGCTTCCGCTGCTGCGGGCCGTGCTGCAAAGCGGCATGGACGAAGCCTACCGGCAGGAGCTGGAAGGGGTGCGCTTTGGCAAGGGCTTCATCGTGGGCCTGTACAAGGAAGGGGAAAGCGGCCGGGACCTGGCCGTGTACATGAAGGGCGATTTGCTCTACCCCGACGGCTCCAAATACAAGCTTTCCTACCAGTGGGGCTTTTTGAACCAGGGCACCGAGCGCAAGGATACCTATAAGTATGAAGCCGTGAAAAGCGGCTCCCCCGCGGACCGCCGCCTGGTGGCCGCCAAAGCCTCCCAAAAGCTTTACAGCACGGAAATCAGCCTCACCGGCAGCAGCGAAACCACCCTGAGGCAGGACAAGGCCACCACCACCCAGGAGTTCAAGTTCGACCTTTCCGGCAAGGACAGCGGTCAGGACCGCAGCCTCAGCGGCTCCTGGTCCCAGGAAACCCGGCGCGCCGAGGAAGGAGAGGCCGTTTCCTCGCTTCAAACCTTTATCCCCGCGCTTTTCCTGCGCCCGGAGGGGGATGGCGCTGTGCTCAGCGGAACCGTCCAGGTGGAGGAAAAGAAGGGCAAGACCGTCACCTCCTCCCTGACCCTCACTTTCGGGGAGGAGATTCCCGCAGCCTTTACCGCCTTGGCCCAGGACAGCGGCCTGTACGCCGTGGACGAGCCCGCCTCCGCCCCTCCCGCCGCCACCCCTCTGCCCGCCAGCAGCATGGAGCAAAACGCGGACCTGGATCCGGCGCTTCAAGAGCCGGAAGGGTCCTCCGCCCCAGAGGATTATCTGGTGGGGGCCCCGCCCATCGGCTTGAAAACCTACCCCGTTCCTTCCCAAATGACCGAGGTTTCCCTGGATTCCCTTTCCGATGAGGCCCTTGGGGAGCTCATGGCGGAGCTTTCCCAGAACCTGGCCGGCAAGCTTCTCGCCGCCTTCTCCCAGCTTCCCGTGGATGATATCGCGCTGCTCACCGACGGCCTTACCCAAGAGGACGCCGCCTCGTTCCTGAGCCTGTTCAGCGGCCTGTAACCCCCAACAAAGGAGGACTCTGTGATGAACCGGAAGTTGCGCTCCCTCCTCGCCCTCTGCCTGGCCGCCTGGGTCGGGCTCATTCCCCAAGCCCTGGCTTCCAGCCTGGATTACACCGTGGCGGAAAAGCTCCAAAAGCAGCTGGAGGCGGGCAGCGGTTTTACCGGCACCCTCTCCCTGTCCATGACCGCCGTCCCGGGCCGGGAGGCGGAGGCGGTCACCACCACCTCCCCCATCGTGCTGGATTTATCCTACATCTACGCCCGGCAGGACCTAGCGGCGGGCATCCCGGCGGAGCGCCGCCTTTCCCTGCTCTACCCCAGCGGGGCCACCGCCCGGGCCGCCCTGTACCTGTCCCTGAAGGACAGCGGCGCGTTCATCAAAAGCAATCTCCTGGGGGAGGACTGGTTCGCCCTGCGCAGTCCCCAGGATGCCGAAGCCGCCGCCAGCGCCTCACCCGCCGCCACCTCCAGCCCCAACCTGCTTTCCCAGGGCGCGGAATGGCTGCTGAACCAAAGCGCGGTGCCTTCCCTTCTGGGCTTCCTGACCACGTTGGGCTCCCAGGTCCAATTTGCCCCGGACGACGCTTTGGCGGAAGCCCTGGCCCCCTATACCACCAAGATCGACCTGTGGATCGAGGGGTACAGGCAAAGCGCGGTGCTGGGCAAGCTGGAGGACGGCACCACCACCATGGAGGTGAAGTACGCCATCACCCCGGCCGCCATCAAGGCCCAGCTCAAGCAAATGGTGCTGGACGTGCTGGCGGACGCCACGCTGCTGCCCAAGCTCCAGGCGCTGCTGCCTGAGGAGCAGGCCCAAGCCTTCCTTCAACCCCTGATGCAAAGCTATTATTTTGCCGCCATCGACCAGCTTCCCCTGGCGGACGAGCTCACCATCTCCCGCACCGTGAGCCTGAAGGGGGATACCCTGGCTCTCCATCTGCACCTGCCCTTCTACGACGCCCAGACCGGGGCCGTATCCCTGAACTATGAGCGCGCCTCCGGGGAGGGGGATGTGCCGGACGACAACGTCCTGTCCCTGGAGAGCGAGGATCTGACCTTGCGCCTGGAATACCAGACCTACCACAGCATGACCGACGTCACCGTCTACCAGGGCACCTTGCGCAGGGAGCCCCGGGGCCTTACCAGCTTTGAGGTGGGAGAGGACCAGGCCCCCTCCTCTGCCAAAAACCTTGCCGCCGCCTTTACCCTCACTCACAAGCAGCTGGGGGCTGTGGACCCGGAGGGCCTGGAAACCATGACCCACGACCTCCAGCTTTCCGTGAGCCCTCTGCTTACCAGCCAGGACGACCAGGGGGAGGAGCAGCCCTTAAGCGAGGCGGAGCTGGCCTCCTACTTCCAGTTCCCGGCTTTGGACATCGGCCTTAACGCGGCCTTTGCCAGCAAGCCCGCCAAGAACGCCTCCACCTCCATCGACGTCACCCTCACC
The DNA here is from genome assembly GCA_034927815.1 of Candidatus Limiplasma sp. Taxonomy (GTDB): domain Bacteria; phylum Bacillota; class Clostridia; order Christensenellales; family Aristaeellaceae; genus Limiplasma. Next base: position 7,185 of record JAYFPK010000029.1, on the reverse strand, counting down.
TTGGGCGGGGAGGACCTGCCCCAGGAAGCGGCCCTCACCCTCTCCGGCAAGACCGCGGCCAAATGGCCCCTGGACGCCTTTGCCCCGGAGAGCCTCCAGGCCCTGTCCTCCCTGAGCGAAGGAGCGCTGGAGGAGCTTCTCTCTACGGTGGCCTTCCAGGCCGGATTCCTCTTCCTGCCTCATTTCCAGCTTCCCCAGCCCCCGGCTGCGGAGGGCGCGGCCTCCGCAGTGACGGACAGCGCGGCCTCCGCGGCAGCGGACAGCGCGCCTCCCTCCCAGGCGGCGGCGACCCCGGCGCCCTGACGGCCTCGGCCATTGTGCAAAATGGGGGTTTCCTCTCCGTTTCCGAAAAAACAGCGCCGGGGGTACTTGCCCCCGGCGCTGTTTTTCGATATACTGACCCCCAGAGCCTACCTGCCGCTTGAGAAAGGGGTCCTGTCCTTGGCCAATCCCTGCGAGATTTTTGGAGAAGCGGTGTTCAATGACGCCGCCATGAGGGAACGCCTTCCCGCCGAGACCTACCTGGCCCTGAAACGCACCATCGAGCAAGGGCGTTCTTTGGACCCCGCCATGGCGGGGTCCGTGGCCTCCGCCATGAAGGACTGGGCCCTGGAGCATGGGGCCACCCATTATACCCATTGGTTCCAGCCTATGACCGGCGTCACCGCCGAAAAGCACGAGTCCTTTGTCTGCCCCCAGGCGGGCGGCTCCATCCTTTTGGAGTTCAGCGGCAAGGAATTAGTCCGGGGCGAGCCGGATGCCAGCTCCTTCCCCTCCGGCGGCCTTCGGGCCACCTTTGAGGCCCGGGGCTATACCACCTGGGACCCCACCAGCTACGCCTTCATCAAGGACGGCACGCTGTGCATCCCCACGGCCTTTTGCAGCTACGGCGGCGAGGCCCTGGACCAGAAAACGCCCCTGCTGCGCTCCATGGAGGCCTTAAACCGCCAGGCCCTGCGGGTGCTTCGGCTCTTTGGCAACGAGGACGTGACCAGGGTTTTGCCCACCGTGGGGGCGGAGCAGGAGTATTTTCTGGTGGATAAAGCCACCTACCGCAAGCGCCCCGATTTGATCCATACGGGCCGTACCCTCTTCGGGGCCAAGCCCCCCAAGGGCCAGGAGCTGGACGACCACTATTTCGGGGTCATCAAGCCCAGGGTACAGCAATTCATGAACGAGCTCAACCAGGAGCTTTGGCGGCTGGGGGTGCTCTGCAAAACGGAGCACAACGAGGCCGCCCCTTGCCAGCACGAGATGGTGCCGGTGTTCTCCACCGTGAACATCGCCGCGGACCACAACCAACTGGTAATGGACATCATGAAGAAGGTGGCGGACCGCTACGGCATGGTCTGCCTGCTCCATGAAAAGCCCTTCGGCAGGATCAACGGCAGCGGCAAGCACAACAACTACGCCCTGTCCACCAACACCGGCGCCAATCTCCTGGACCCCGGGGATACCCCCTGTGAGAACGCGCAATTCCTGCTGTTCCTCAGCGCCGTCATCGAAGCAGTGGACGATTCTCAGGACCTGCGGCGCATCGCCGTTTCCAGCCCCGGGAACGACCACCGCCTGGGAGGGTACGAAGCGCCCCCGGCCATCATCAGCATCTTCCTGGGAGACGAGCTGAACCAGATCATCGACTCCATTGTCAGCGAGCGGGCCTACGCCTCTCCGGGACGCACCCAGATGCGCCTGGGGGTCCATGTGCTGCCCAAGTTCCCCAAGGACTCCACGGACCGCAACCGCACCTCGCCCTTTGCCTTTACCGGCAACAAGTTCGAGTTCCGCAGCCTGGGCAGCTCCGCCAGTATCAGCGGCCCCAACGTGATGCTCAACACCGCCATTGCCGAAAGCCTCAAAAACTATGCCGACGAGCTGGAGGCCGCCCCGGACTTTACCGCCGCCCTCAACGCCCTGATCCGCCGGGTGCTCAGCAAGCACATGCGCATCATCTTCAACGGCAACGGCTACGATGAGTCCTGGGTGAAGGAGGCTGAAAAGCGCGGCCTTTTGAACCTGAAAAACACCGTGGAAGCGCTGCCCTATTACCTGCTGGAGAAGAACATCAAGCTCTTTGAGACCCACAAGGTTTTCAGCAGCCAGGAGGTCCACAGCCGCTACGAAATCCACATGGAAAATTACATCAAGATCATCGACATCGAGGCCCTTTGCATGCTGGACATGGCCCGCAGGATGATCCTCCCCGCCGCCATCGCCTACTCCAAGGATGTGGCCCAGGAGGCCCTTCTGAAAAAGGAGCTCCTTCCCGGCGGTTCTTTGGGAACCGAGACCGCCTTGCTGGCGGACATCGCCGCCCAGATGGACGCCCTGACCCGGGAGGTAAACGTGCTGGAGAAGTCCTTAAAGGAGCAGCCCCAGGACGGCCCTGTCCTGGAAAGGGCCCAGTATACCCGGGACGTGATCTTTGCCGCCATGCAAAGGCTCCGGGAAGCGGGCGACACCCTGGAAACCTTGGTGGGGGCGGAGTATTGGCCCATGCCCACCTATCAGGAATTGCTGAGCAACGTGTGACCGTAAAACGGCGAGGTTTTGCACTGCCTTTTGGCATCTTCCCGCTCCGGGGCCTGCTCTGCCGGGCGCCCTCCCTGACAGCCGCCGTACCTGCCCCAGGAGTACATCCCCGGGCCTATCCCCTCCATTTTGGCCCTTCTATAAGGGCCTTTTTTCTATTTTCAAAAAATTATTGACATATGCCGGAAAAGCTTGTATGATGAGATTCGTAAATGGCATATGTCATAAATTATCAAAGTACAATGAGAAAGCGGGCAGCGCAGAGGGTGATGCCGCCATTTTTGCCTGTGAATCGAGGTGGAAAAGTGCCAAGGCCAAGAAAATGCCGAAGGGTGTGCAGCTTGCCGGAAAGCGCCTGGTTTGGCCCCCTGGGCGGCCCACACGCCGCGGATGAAGCGGTGGCCATGACCGTGGATGAGTACGAGACCATCCGCTTGATCGACCTTCAGGGCTTTACCCAGGAGGAATGCGCCAAACAGATGGAGGTGGCCCGCACCACGGTTCAGGGGATCTATGACGGAGCCAGAAAAAAGCTGGCGGATTCCCTGGTAAACGGAAAGGCGCTGCTGATCCAGGGCGGGGATTATCTCCTTTGCGACGGCCTGGAAAAAGCCTGCGTGTGCGGCGGATGCCAACGGCACCGCTGCGGCGGAAAGCCCGTTGCAAGCAAGGACGAGGGGTAAAAAAGGGCCATAAAACATCGAAAGCGGGGAAATAGCATGAGAATCGCGGTACCCTATGAAAACCAAGAGGTGTTTCAGCATTTCGGCCATACGGAGCGGTTTAAAATCTACGACGTTGAGGACGGCAGAGTCACGGTAGCCACCACGGTCAATACCAACGGCAGCGGCCATGGCGCCTTGGCGGATATCCTCCAAAAGCTGCACGTGGATACGCTGATCTGCGGCGGCATTGGGGACGGGGCCAAAAGAGCCTTGGCCGAGGCGAATATCACGCTGTACGGCGGCGTATCCGGAAAGGCGGACGAGGCTGTGGAGGCTTTGCTTGCCCAAACGCTCGTGTTCGATTCGGAGGCCGCCTGCGACCACCATGGCGAGCATCACAGCGGCGTATGCGCTGAACACGGCTGCGGCGGGCACGATCACCCCTGATAGGGAAAGGGCAAAAGGATAAAGCAACCGCACTGCGGCCTTCCGGTTTCTCCTGGGCGCGCAAAAATAAATAGGCAAAAAGCCCCCGCGCCCGTAAGAGCAGCGGGGGCATGTCGTTTCCCTACAGGATGTGATCTCCCGGATTGCCTTGACGGGTCCCCGCTCAAACAGCTCCGTGGGATTCTACGGAATAAAGAGGCGCGGCAGATGCGGGCAATAGTCCACTCCCCGGCTGATGACCAAAGCTGTGTTCTTCGCCCGGTACTCCCCTGTCCTGTGCTTAGGAAACCCGCCCTCCTCCGGCGTAAAAAGGCCGCTCCAAAAAGGGGATGCGCTAGCGCCGCAGATATGCGATATAGTAATTGGGCACATTCTCCTGCTGCTGATAGTGCCGGGCAAGGTACTCCGCCATGCCAAAGCCCTCCTCCACGCTTTGCACAAAGGCATCCCGCTCATTTTCTTTGGCAAACAGAATCAATTTGGGCTTCTCCCGAAGGATGGAGGCCGCCACATCCTCCTGGGCTTCCTGCACAAGCTCGGGCGTAAAGGCGGGTATCTCCGTATAGAAATACTTGGACGCCGCCAGCCGTTTGGTGTGGTAATACATGGCTGGGGCGGCGCTCTTGCCAATCAGCTGGATACGGTCCGTTTCCTCCGTCGCGGAGAGGATATAGTCCGTCAGGTAAGGCATGGAGTTATAGGGGCCATTCCTCTCCCGGACATTGCCAATGATGAAATCCGTGGTATACGTAAAGGAATCAAAGGAGAGGAAGAAGACCGCGGCGATGAGGAGCGCCGCGCTTTTCAGGCCTGAGGCCGTCAGCTTGTGCAGCGCTTGATACACGCCATGCAGCATCCACGCCAGCGGAAGCGCCAGTATGGGGATGAACGTCATGCAATAGTGATAAAACCCATAGCCCGACAGGCTGTTCAGCGCCAGGTTGAGAAGCATGCCCCAAAAGCAAAACCACAAGGGATAGTACAGCCTTTCCGGCAAACGCCGCCGGGCAATCCCCCAGGCCGGCAGCAGCACCAAAAAGACAATGGATACGGGAAGCAGCCCTGTAATGTTTGCGCCCACCAACATATCATGGATGTTTTTCAGGCTTTGAAGCTTGCCCGGATGCGTAAAGCTGGACAGCGTAAACAGCGCCGCCTGCGCATAGGCCCATAATGCGCCATGCGCAGCCAGGTACACAAAAAACGGCGCCGCCATGCAGGCAAACCCAACTACCACCCACAGGATCACTCTGCCCAGCATGGCCCATCTTTTGGCTTTGCACAGGGTATAGATCATCGTCAGGGCGATAGCGACGGGAAAGGCAAGGTTGTTCACCCGCAGCAAAAACACCGCGCCAACGGATACCCCCACCCAAAACATGGGCAGGCGGCCCAAGGTCTGCCCTTGCACATAAAACCTTACCGCATAATACATAATCAGCGCCAAAAACGGCAGCGAGAACTCCTCGGACATATTGCCGCCCTGCAGGCAAATGGACAGCAGCATCATGGGGAATGCGGCCGAAGTGGCCGCCAGCGGCTTGTTCGCCGTCAAAAGCAGCGCTCCCTTATACAGCAGCGCCATGGTGAAAAACAACGTTACCATCTCAATGGGAAACATGCCGTATTCATAATGCAGCAACTGCGCCGTCATATTGATAACGTACAAAAGCGGGCCCTTGTTGTCCCACGCCTGAAGATAGGGCACAAGTCCCCTGGACATTGCCAGCCCTACATAGGAAAACACCCCTTGGTCAAACCCCAGGTGCCGGGCGGAAAAAGGGAAATAAGCAGTGGTGAGGGTGAAGTATACCGTAAAGCAGAAGAAGCAAAAATAGGCCCCAAGATGCTGTTTTTCCTTTTTCAGAAAAGTCATGGTCTATTCTCCCTTTTGCGGCTGAGCTTCAGCGCCACCACAAGGCTGTTTTTCATCGTGCTCAGCACTCGCATTTTACTCTCCCCACCTTTGTTATCATAGCGCAGGGTAAAACCGGTTTCCGAAAAACCCGCGCCCGCCAAATGCAGTTTGAACAGCAGCTCCATCATGCAGGCAAATGTCTTTTCCTGCACAGGCTCCTCTCCATAGCGTTCCGTCAGCTTTTGCATGATCTCAAACCTATAGACCCGGTAGCCGCAGGTATAGTCCTGCACGCGGGGTACGCGCAGCATAAAGCGGTAATAAAGCCGCGCCATATCGCTGAGAAACGTCCTGCCCCGGGATAACCCCACCACGCCGGAGTCCGGCTGGTACCGCGAGGCAATCACACAATCATACCCCTGGGCCAGCTCCTCCAGCATGGGCAATATGTAGCGGGGCTCCTGGGTGTTGTCGCCATCCATCAGCACCATCAAATCGCCAGGCTTGCCGTTTGTCAGAAAATAGCGGATTGCCGTGTTCACCCCACCGCAAAGTCCCCTGTTCTCTCCATGGGATACCAATGACACATTGGTAAATTCCCGTGCCTTTTCACGGACAATGGCCCCTGTGCGATCCGTGCTGCTATCATCAATGGCGATGATTTGAAGCAAACAGCCCCTTTTCAAAAGGGCTTCCTGCTGCGAAAGCCATGCGTCTATCAACGCGCCGATGTTCTCCTGCTCATTATAGCAGGGCATAATGGCGAAAATCGTTTTCATTCGTATTCCTTTCCTGCCGCCTGCCGGGGCAACTGCAAAGCCTTTAGCACCTTTCGATCAGCTTTCTGCGCAGAAAATAGTTGCCGAAAAATGGAAGGACGATGGAAAGCCCCTTGCTGACCAAAAACGGGATGAAGGCATCCGAATTTTGAAACAGCGCTGTGCGGGAGAACCACACAATGGCGTTTGCCGCCAGTAGCCCCAGCAGAAATGTGCCAAAGAATACCAAGAATGACTTTTGATTGCGCTTGTGATATACAAACCGGGCCGTCAACAAAAACTGTATCAGAAAGCCTGTCACAATCCCCGCTGTGTTGGCCAAAAGCAATGGCAGAAAGTTTTCCGTCAAGCGGGATACGCACATATCAATCAGCGCTACGAAAATGCTGATGGCCGTATACCTGACCAAAGGTTTGCCCAGCAAGCCCTTGAGGATTACCACGATACTCCTTTGCGCCCGATGGTTCATCCTCTGTGTGGATGCAAGGGCGTCCGGCGTGCAAAAGCCCTTCGTCACACCATCCGTGCCGGGCGTATCAGACACAGGCCATCATCTCCATCTCTGCGGATAAACATATCATGAATTATGATAGAAAGAAAGACTTGGGGAATAAACCGACTCATTCTTTTCGCTGTTCAGGAGGGGGATTCCTGCCGAAAAAAGAAATCGCTCCGGTCCAAGCGTCAGCCTGTCAAAAGAGGCCGGCAAAGCCGGCCTCTTTTGACAGAAAAATGGCTGTCCAAGTTCATTGGACAGCCATAAGTGGAATGCGGCAGCGATCTACTCTTCCGGGCCGTCGCCAGCCAAGTACCATCGACGTGCTGGGGCTTAACTTCTGTGTTCGGAATGGGAACAGGTGGAACCCCCAGGCCATTGCCACCGCAAAGGGTGAACTTGTTTGTA
>JAYFPK010000044.1:0-15802 GCA_034927815.1 Candidatus Limiplasma sp. | reverse complement strand
AATCTTATGTGGGAATTAGACACTATAATGAGTCTGAATAAGAAATTAATAATTATTCTTGATAAGGAGAAAACTCAAGCAATGCCTTCTGCTCTAAGTGACTTGCGATATTTAACATATAGCACAACAAATGATAATGGGGGTTTTATTGCACAATTAGATAAAGAGTTATCTGGTTGATTTGATTTTTCGGAATTTGATAATGGACCCGGCCGTTTGTTGAGGAAAAGCGAATATGATGCAGCTATAATTTCCGCGTTCAAAATGTTGGAAATCTCACTGCGTGAATATAACAGTATATTTGCATGAGGCTCTATAAGACTAATGCCTGTAGCATTATCTCAAATGCTCCGACAACTTGGAGATAGCAATTTGCCGCAAGATTTGGTTGATAAAACTATTGATTCCCTACGTATTAGAAATCAAGTTGTTCATGAAACTACAACGAGTGCTAATAAAAACATAGCTACAGATAGTGTAAAGATTATTAATGGACTAGTCAAGAGTATCAGACAAGAAGGGATTGTGTTTAAATACATTTAGATAAAATTGTATTTCTATAGTTATAAAGCAAGGAGATGGAGAGCTGCTTCTTACAAGTAAAGCTATGAAGCAGCATGGCTGCCTATTTTTCGTATATAGCTTAACTAAACAGTCATGAATTATCTTAGTATAAGATAGGGTAAAATAAGATGCGAAAACAAAGGAAAGGACCCATGAAGGCCAAGCTGGTAAAATGGGTTTGCTGAGAACTCACATGCCAAAGGAGGTCGCACTATGTCCAAGAGAATCATACAACTAAATGAGACAGACGCTGCGGGAGATGAAACTGTATGAGATTGCCAAAAAGATAGAAGGCGGTATTAAAGAAACGCTTTCTTACATGGATTTTCTTTATGAACACTGGACTCGCATCCATACCAGTAACGTCATTGAACGCCTCAACCGAGAGAGCCGCCGCAGGACCCGCGTAATTAGCATCTCCCCCGATGGCAATTCAGCCCTAATGCCCGTTTGTGCCCGTCTCGGCTACGTGGCTGGCACGCAGGGAACAACAAGAAGTACATGAATATAAAGCGCTTGGAACACTCAATTACAGACATCAGTTCTGCCGCTAGCTGCCCCCCAAGCCATTGGCCTTCAACCAAATTTGCGCATTATTCTTGGCAGTACCCGTGTTGTAGGTTCGAATCCTAATTGGGGAGCCGGTCGCGTTGATTAACACAAAAGAGTTATTCAGCGCTTTTTGTTTTTGCCATCTACATATTTTGCGTCTTGTCTCTCTTTTCCTTATCATCTCCCGAATTTTTTTGTGCCAGGTTTTCGAAATTTCAGAACATTGAATGCTAAGGACTCAATGAGCCTGCAGAATATATGAACCATAGAGCCCACCAAGAGGATTGACGAAAAACCATGAATACGCCTTGCCATGCTTTCCTTGCTATTCAGCTTCCCATCCTGCGGCGCCAGGCAAACTCATAAAACCTGCTCCCGAAAAAAAGCGCGCGGGGGTTGACAAATCCGCCCGTGCATAGTAAGATGACACACAATTGAATAAGCAAACCGTTGAAGCAGAGAAAAATCGGTTGTGGCCGAGGCCCTTTGGGCGCAGGTCCCTGATCCTTCCAGAGAGCGGGCGATGGTGGAAATCCCGTGGGTGACGCCGAAGAATATGGACTGCTGAGGGTGGCGTGAAATGCGCTGACGCAAAACCCGCGTAAGGGGTCGGGGATATGTTGGTATCCCGCAGAGGGTTTCCTTTTGGAGACCGAAGAAAGGTGGCACCGCGAAGCTGTATTCGCCCTTGACTGCATGAAGCAGTCAAGGGCTTTTGTTGTTGAAAGGGGGTACCGGTATGGTCAAGGAGGACAAGATTGTGATCGTGGGCGCGGGGCACGTCGGTTCGCACTGTGCGCTGGCGTTGGCCGGCGGGGAGGTTTGCCGGGAGATCGTTCTGGTGGATATCCACCGGGACAAGGCCGCCGCCCAGGCGGCGGACGTGGCCGACGCGCTGATTTTTCCCCGCCGGAGCGTCGCGGTCCGTATGGGTGAATTGGAGGAATGCGCCGACGCGGCCATCGTCATCATCGCGGTGGGACAGCCGCACAGGATCGGGCAAACGCGCCTGGATTTGCTGGAGGATTCCGTGCGCATGGTGCACGAGTTGGTGGCGGACCTGCGCGCGGTGGGGGTGGAGGGGATCGTCATCACCATCACCAACCCCGCCGATATCATCGCCGACTATGTCCGGCGTGGATTGGGAATGAGCCGGGCGCAGGCCTTTGGCACCGGTACGTTGCTGGACACGATGCGGCTGGTCCGCCTGCTCTGTGGCGAAAGCGGCGTAAGCCCGGACTCCATCCGGGCATACGTGCTCGGCGAACACGGAGATTCCGCGATGATTCCCTTTTCAGCCGTGCGCATCGCCGAGGCGAACTGCGACGCGTATGGAATCCACCGGGAGCGCCTGCTCCAGCGCACCCGAGCGGCTGGCATGGAGATCATGGCCGGCAAGCACAGCACGGAATTTGGCATTGCCCAGGCATGCGCGGTGCTCTGCCGCGCTATATTGCGGGATGAAAAGCGCGTTCTGCCGCTTTCGGCGCAACTGTGCGGCGAATACGGCCAGCGGGATTTACACGCCGGTGTGCCCTGCCTGGTGGGCCGCGGCGGTATCGAAACCATCGTCGAGCTTCCCCTTGCAAAGGACGAGGCCGTGCTGTTTGACCGCTCCTGCGAGATCATCCGCAGGCACCGCGACCGGGCCCTTGAGATCGCTTCGCCGGGCGTTCGATGGTGACGCTGCCCCGCAGGAAAACGGCCCGGAATGAAGAAAGAGAGGTATTGTCCATGAAACGCAAAAACATCGCCCTGGTTCTCCTCGCCCTGGTTCTTACCATCGGCTGCATCGGCTCCGGCCTGTCCGAAGCCCAGGAAAAGACCCGGATTGCCATCGTCCAGCCCATGAGCCACACATCCCTCAATCAAATCCGCGACACGATCGTGGCGGAGCTGGGGGACGCGTATGAGGTTACAACCCAGGACGCCAACGGCGACACCTCCGCGCTGGCTACGATCTTCGAAAACCTCAAGAGCCAGCAGGTGGACATCATCGTCCCCATCGCCACCCCCGCCGCCCAGAGCGCGAAGATGGTGTTTGAGGGCAGCGCGCTGCCGATCGTGTTCGCCGCTGTGTCCGATCCGGTGGCGGCGGGGCTCACCGGCGAGGACGCGAAGAACATCACCGGCGTGTCCAATAACATCCCCGCCGACGAGATCGTCAAGCTGATCGCGCACTTCCAGCCCGATTGCCAGAAGATCGGCTTCCTGTACACCTCAAGCGAAACCAACTCGGTCTCCACTATCGCCGCGGCCCGGAAGTACTGCGACGAAAACGGCATCGCCTACGAGGAGGCCGCGATCTCCGCCCTGAGCGATTTGCCCGCCGCCGTTAACACGCTTTTGTCCAAGGGCGTGGAGGCGCTGTATACCGGCAACGACAATACCATCGCGTCCGCCATGCCCGCCTATATCGACATCGCCTACGGGAATGGGATTCCGGTCTATTGCGGGGCCGATTCCATGGTGGCGGACGGCGGCTTCGCCACCATTGGCGTGGACTACGTACAGCTGGGCCGCCAGGTGGCGGAGTTGGTCCGCAAGGTGGACGGGGGCGCCGCGCCGGCTGATCTGCCCTACGAGGTGCTCAGCGATTACGCCCGCTTCGTCAATCTGCAGGCCGCCGACCGGCTGGGGCTCGCGGTAAGCGACGAAGCGCTGGCGAGCTACGGGATTCTCGTTGAGAAGGATGGCACCAACCACTTCGGGAAATGAGGCGTCGCACATGGACTATCTGGATATGCTGCTTTCAGCGCTCGGGCAGGGGCTGCTGTACGCGCCAATGGCAATGGGAGTGTTTATCGCGTTCCGAGTTTTGAACACTCCGGACCTGACGGTGGACGGCAGCTTCGTATTCGGGATGACGGCCTGCGCCGTCGCCGCGGTGGCGGACCACCCGGTTCTGGCTATCCTGGCCGGCATGCTGGCCGGGGCGCTGGCCGGGTGGGTGACCGGCGCGCTGCAGACGGCGTTGCGCATCAACCCCATACTTTCCGGCATATTGACCATGACCGGCCTGTACACGGTGAACTACGCCGTGCTTGGCGGGCGCGCCAACCTGTATTTGCAGCGCGCGGTGGAGGGCGGCGCGCCGGTGCCCAGCGCCACCCTCTACCGGCTTTGGGGGACGGGAGCGTATGCCTCTCCCGCCCTCACCGCCCTGATCGTGACCCTTACGGCTGCCGGGCTCATCGTGTTTTTCAAAACGCGGTGGGGGATGGCGATTCGCGCCACCGGCGACAATGAAGAGATGGTACGCTCCTCCTCCATCAACGCGGGGCGCGCACGCCGCGTTGGCATCTCGATGGCCAACGCCCTGGTGGGGCTGTCCGGGGCGCTGGTCTGCCAGCACCAGCGCTATGCGGACCTGTCCAGCGGAAACGGCACCCTGGTGGTGGGGCTGGCCTCGGTCATCATCGGCCTGGCCCTGTTCGGGCGAAGAAGCGTGACGGCGGGGGTCATTTCCGCCGTGGCGGGCTCCATACTCTACCGGCTGCTGATTCAGGCGGCCTACCTGATCGAAATGCCCAGTTACATGGTAAAGCTGATTTCCGCCGCCGTCGTGGTCTTCGCGCTGGTTCTGCCCCTGCTGCGGGCAAAGGCCGGGGAGGCGCGGCTGCGCCGCGGCGCGAGAGAGGGGGCGGAGTAATGGGGCCGCATCTGTCGGTGCGCAATCTGACCAAGCGGTTCGACGCCGGGACGGTCAACGAAAAGACCGCGCTGGACCGCTTCACGCTGGACGTGGAGAAGGGCGACTTCATCACCTTGCTCGGTTCCAATGGCTCCGGGAAGTCCACGCTGTTCAACGCGCTTTTGGGAAAATTCCGGCCCGACGGCGGGACGGTCCTGCTGGACGGCGAGAACATCACCTATGAAAGGGATTACAGGCGCGCGCTGCACATCGGCTGCCTGTTTCAAAACCCCTTGCGGGGCACATCACCGAACATGACCATCGAGGAAAACCTGGCGCTGGCCTACACGCGCAAATCCTCCCGGTCCTTCTTCGCCGTCAACCGAAAGGACAGCGCCTTGTTTCGGGAATGGCTGGCGCGGCTGGACATGGGGCTTGAGAACCGGCTGGGCGTCAAGATGGGGGCCCTGTCCGGCGGCCAGCGGCAGGCCGCGGCGCTGCTGATGGCGACGATTGCCCGCCCGAAGCTCCTGCTGCTGGACGAGCACACCGCCGCCCTGGACCCGGCGGCCTGTGAAAAGGTGCTGCGCATCACAAAGGAGATCGTCGCGGAGCACGGCCTCACCACGCTGATGATTACCCACGATATGCATGACGCGCTTTCCTGCGGCAACCGGACCCTTTTGATGGACGCCGGACGCGTGGTGCTGGACATCCGGGGCGAGGCGCGCGAGGGCATGACGCCCCGCGCGCTCACCGACCTGTTTACAGAGGCCACCCGGCGCCTGCTGAGCGACCGGAGCCTGCTGACCCGCTGATCCGGCGGGCGTGGAATTTGGAACGCAGCGGCTTTCATGCCCAAGGCATGGGAACCGCTGCGTTCTCTGCGTTCCCAAGGAGGCCCGTCCGTTTCTCAACGCGGCGGCGGTGCAGCGGAAATCTCCCCTACTCTCTATTTCCAAGCCAAGCCCGCAAAGCCTTTCATGACGGCCCGTGGCCTACACCCCAACGGGCTTCCCGCCCCCTCGTCCATTCCGGTCCCGGTACTCCTTGGGCGTAAGGCGGTAGTATGCCCGAAACACATGGGCGAAGTGCTTGGCGGAGGGAAAGCCGACGGCTTCGCCCACTTCGTATACCTTGGCCTCCGGGTTCTCCATCAGCCTGCGGGCCGCGTCCTCCATGCGCAGCTTCAGCAGGAATTGGGAATAGCTCAGGCCCATCTCCCGGTGAAAAAGAGAGCTTAGGTACGCGGGGGTGACACGAAGCTCCTCCGCCAGGGAGGAGAGGCTGATGGCCTGGGCGAAACGGGCCTGCATCACGTCCCGGGCCCGCTGGATGAGCTCGCTGGAGGGAGGGGGGGAAAGGAGCGCGGCGCCGCAAAGCGTTTGCAGCGCCTGGGGAAAGGCTTCGGATGCGCCCGCCCGCCCCGCATCCCCAAGGAGCTTCTGGGCTGCCAGCCGGGCTTCGGTGTCGGCGGCGCAATCCTCCAGCAGCGCCATGGCCGCCGAAAAGCGGGCGCTTTGGGGAAACTCCCCCAGGGCCGCGGCCAGGGAGGCGCACCGTTCCTGGGGAAGGCGGCCTTGGGCCAGGGCTTCGGCAAGCAAGCGGCGCATGGTCTCCAGGCGGGTGTGCGCCTGCTTTTGCGCCAGCGGCAGCGGCTCCGTCAGAAAGGGAAGATCCAAAGCCATGGCCAGGGAGAGCAGCCTCTCCGCTTCCCGGTATCCGTTTTGCCCGTCCTTCCAGTCCAAGGGCGCGCAGCCGCAGCAGAGGTGAAGGTCCGGGCGCTTCCGCAGAAAGCCCTCCAGGGTGTGGCGGCAAAGGGTGGGGGTCAGCAGGGCGTCCCTGGAAACGCACAGCGCCCCCACGGCGCTGGGAAACCGCACCGTAAGGGCCCCCAGGCCCCGGGCCTCCTCAAACAGCCCGGCCAGGGAGCTCTCTTCCCCGTAGGCGGGGCAGAGCAGCATAAGCCCGCAGGACTGCCCCGCAAAGCGCTGGGCCAAAGAGAGGGAGGCTGCGGCGTCCCCCTCCAGGGCCAGGAGCAGCTGGTCCGCCCCACGCCGGTCCTGCCGGGCCGCCACCAGCGCCGCCATGGCGGACAGCGCCGCGGAGAGCTCCCCTTCGTTCACGGGCTTGAGCAGATAGTCAAACACGTTCAGGCGCATGGCGGAGCGGGCGTAGGCGAACTCGTCATAGCCGGAGAGGACCAGAATGGGGATTTCCGCGTCCTCCCGGCGGATGCAGCGCGCCAGCTCAAGGCCGTCCATCCCCGGCATGCGGATGTCGGTGAGGATGGCGTCAAAGCGCTCGTGGGCCAGCAGTTCCACCGCCTCCATGCCGTCGGCGGCGGTGGCCGCCGCCGTCCACAGGGGGCAGAGCTCGCCCAGCTTCGCCGCCAGATACTCCCGCATCAAATCCTCGTCCTCCACGATCAGCGCTCTGTACACGGCGTTTCTCCTTTCAGCGGCAGATGGAGCGTTACCCGGGTGCCCTCCCCTGGGCGGGACTCAATGGTCAGGCCATAGCGCTGGCCGAATTTCAGCTTGACCCGGCGGGAGATGTTCACCAGCCCCACGCCCGTTTCGTTGGGGGAGGGCTCCACCGTGCTCTCCGCCAGCGCCTCCCGCAGGGCGGCCAGCTTGTCCGCGGCCATGCCCATGCCGTTGTCCTGGATGAGGATACGCAGCTCCTCCTCCGTCTCCTCCAGGGACACTTCGATGTGCGTGCTGCCCCGCTTGGGCTCGCACCCGTACACCACCGCGTTTTCCACAATGGGCTGGAGGGTCAGGGCGGGCAGCAGGTATTCGCTCCAGGGGCCGGGGTCCTGGGGAAGGGAGTGGCGCAGGCTGGCGTAGCGCTTCTGCTGCAAGGTCAAATAGCTTTCCACGATCTTCATCTCCGCCCCCAAAGTGATCTCCCGGTCCGCGTTTACCATGCCCCGCAACAGCGTTGCCAGCATGTGGATGCACTGTACCGCCTCCTCCCCCCGCCCGGTTTTGATGAGCAGGTGGATGGTGTTGAGGGCGTTGAAGAGAAAGTGGGGCCGGATCTGGTTGCAAAGGGCGGCGTACTGCGCCTCCTTTTCCAGGTAGCGGGCCTCGTACACCTGCCGGGTGAGCAGGTTGTTGCGCTGGGTTTCCTCTTGGATCTGCGCCAGCATTTCATTGAAGGAGCGGGCCAGGTACGCCAGCTCGTCGTGGCCCTCGGCGCTGGCGCGAACGGTGAGGTCGCCCCCCTGGGCGCTGCGCATGAGGCCGGTGATGCGCAGGATGGGCCGGAGGAACCGCCGCACCAGCGGAACGGAGACCAGCACCCCCAGCACAGCGCACAAAAACGCCAGCCCAAAGGCCTTGTTGCGCGCCTGGGTCGCCGCGGCGGTGAGCGCTTGCATGGAATGCACGTCGATGATGCGCCAGTCCGTCACATGGAGCGCCTGTACGCTCACCAGGTATTCCGCCTTCCCCAGGGACAGCGTGAAGGCGCTCTCCCCGGGACGGGAAGCCAGCGCGGGCCGCAGCGTCTCCCGCAAGGCACCGCCCGTCCGGTCATTGGCGTAAATCACGTTGGCCGCGCTGTCCAGAATATACAGCCCGCTGCCCTGGCCGGTGCCCGCCCTGTCGCAGACGGCCTTGATGCCGTTGTAGTTGGCGTCCACCCGGATCACGCCCAAAACCTTGCTGCTGTCTTTGGTGCTGTTCACGCGCTGGGCCACGGAGAAGACGGACAGGGCCGCCTTGCCCTGGGCCTCGGTATGGGCGGGCACAAAGACGGCTTCCTTGCTGTTCATGGCCTCCACGTACCAGCTTTCCTCCCGGTACTCCCCGGGGATGTCCGCGCCGTAGCGTGTTTTGCTGCTGGAGTAGATCTCGCCGCTCAGGATGTGGGCCCGGAGGATGTCGCTTCTGGGAAGCGTCATCATTTCGGAAAGATAGCCCTCGATGACCCGCCGCTTTTGCAGCTTCGCCGCGGCGGAGGAGGGGGCCAGCTCCAGCTGCTCCATCACGGCTTTGTTGTAGTAGGGGGAGAGGCAGAGGCGAAAGAGCTCGTCCAGGTAGGTGTCCACGTTGATGGCAAGCTGCTCCAGAAGCTGCCGGGTGGCCTGCGTGCTTTGCGCCACCAGGTCGGCCCGGTAGTTTTGGTAGGTGAGCACCGTCACCGCCATTACCGATACCAAAATCAGCGCGGAAATCATCGCCAGCAGCTTCTCTTTGACGCTGGTTTTCACCGTGTTTCACCTGCCTTGGCTTCATTATAGCCTGCCTGGGGCCCCGGCGCAACGCGAGAGTAAAATGACGCACCAAAATCGAAAAAACACGGTATTTCCCTTTACGGGGATGCCCTTATAATGGGAGTATCAAAAGCGGCCCGTCCGGCCGCCAAAACGAGGAGGAATACGCATGAAAAGGGCTTTGGCATTCGTGTTGACCCTGGCGCTGTGCCTGACGGCCTGGGCGGGCCTTGCTGAAACGAAGGTCAGCTTCTTCACCGGCAAGATTGAGACCATCGACCTGCTCAACGAGATCATCGAGGGCTTCAACGCCGCCAACCCCGGCATTGTGGTGGAGCAGGAGTACCAAAACGACGCCAGCTCCATCATCAAGGTGAAGTTCGCCAGCGGCGAGGTGCCCGACGTGATGACCACCTATGAGCAGGAGTTTGTGGACCAGGGCAAATACCTGGACCTCAGCGGCATGGAGGATTGGTGGGGCCGCCTGGTTCCCTCCATGCGGGAAAGCTGCACGGACCTGAAAACCGGCAAGCAGTACCGCGTCTGCACCAACATGACCATGGCGGGCTTCTTCTATAACAAGGAGATTTACGCCGAATTGGGCCTGACCCCCGCCGTCACCTGGGAGGAGTTCACCGCCAACCTGACGGCCATCAAGGAGCAAAAGCCCGGTGTGACGCCCTGGTTCATCTTCGGCAAAGAGGCGTGGCATTTGGGCCACCTCATCGAGTTCATCCCCCACGGCTACCTGAAGCAATCCCTGGGCGCGCTGGAGTGCAAGAAGGCGATGCTGGAAAACGACGGCGCGAAGCTGAACTTCGGCGCGGCGGACGGCTGCATGGCCGTGTTTGCCCAAAACCTGCTGGACTTGCAAGCCAACGGGCTGATCAACGAGGACGTGCTGACCGCCACCAGCGATAACTGCGTGGAAGCCTTTGTCACCGGCAAGGCCGCCATGTTCTCCAACGGCATGTGGGCGCTGTCCGGCATTTTGGAAGCCAACCCCGATATGGCGGATAAGATCGGCTTCGCGCCGTACCCGGCTTACATGCCCGGTAGCAGGCCCGTGGTGCTCTCCGCCGAGGACAGCGGGTACTCCATCTCCGCCACCAGCGGGAATGTGGAGGCGGCCGAGGCGTTCCTCAGCTACCTGTTCAGCTCCGAGAACCAGAAGCAGTACAGCGAGGCCCTTGGTTCCCCCAGCGCCTTTACCGACGTGGACGCGGCCTGGGCTCCCGAGGCCTTTGCGGCGGAGGTGAAGGCCGCCCTGGACAGCGCCGCCAACATCGGCTTCACCAATGAGAAGCCCGCGGGCTTCAGCGGCGACGACGCGGGCCGCATGGTGCAGGACCTGCTGGCGGGCACCTACGACGCCCAGGGCTTTGCCCAGGCATATGAAAAGGCCTGGAACGAGGGATTCTGATCCCCCCTTGGGCCTTCAACGCTGTTTGCCGGGGTGCGAGGCTTGTGCCCGCGCCCCGGTTTCCATGTAAAGGATGATCACCATGAGAGTCAAACGCAGGAACTACACCCAGTTCATGTCGCTGCCCGCCCTGGGGCTGTTTTGCGCGTTCTTCGTCTACCCGCTGGCGCGGGGCGTGGGCATGAGCCTCACGGATTGGGACGGCATGGGGGAAGCCACGTTTATCGGGCTGGCGAACTTTGCCCGCTTCTTTCAGGATGCCCGGGCCATGGGCGACATCCGAACCACGCTGATCTTTGCGGCGGGCAGCGCCCTTGGGCTGAACCTGGTGGGCCTGGGGTACGCCCTGTTGATGGAGAAGCCCTTTCCTGGACGGGGCCTGGCGCGGGTGGTCCTCTATCTGCCCGCCATCATCAGCCCCCTGATCATGGGCTACATCTGGTACTTTCTGCTGCAGCCGGGGCGCGGCTTTCTCTACCACGCCATGGAGCGGCTGGGGGCGGCCTTCCCCCTGGGCAACTGGATGATCGACTATCCCACCACCATGGCGGTGCTGGTCTTTGTTAACGTGTGGCAGTTCGCGGGGATGACCATGATCATCTATTTGGCGGGTCTGCAAGGAATCTCCCTGGATTTGAAGGAGGCGGCGCTGATCGACGGAGCCACCCCATGGCGGCGCTTCACCCGGGTAACGCTTCCCTTGCTGATGCCCGCCATCCGCATCAACGTGGTCACGAACATCATCGGGTCCCTGTCCGTGTTCGACGTCATCATGTCCCTGACGGGAGGGGGGCCGGGCTATGCCACGGAGAGCCTGAGCATCTACATCATGCGCATGTGCTATGGCAGCCGCACCGGATATTCCACAGCCGTAGCCATGATCCTGTTTTTGATCATTCTGGTTCCCGTGCTCATTTCCATGCGCCTGACCAAGGCCAAGGGCTGAGGGAGAACCCCCGGCCCTAAGCCGTGGCAAAGCTTCGGCGCAGCCGTTGCACCAATGAATCGCAGGAGGCGTGAAGATGAAAGAAAACAAGCTGGGCAAGGGGCTGCGCGTCCTCCTGCTGGCGCTGGTCTGCCTGATGTGCGTGATTCCCTTTTATGTGCTGCTGGTGCTTTCCCTCAATTCGCCGTCCCGGGTCTTTTATGAGGGCAATCTCTTCATCCCCTCCTTTGCCTGGGGCAACTACGGGGACGCCTGGGCCAAAAGCCGCATTGGGACGGCGATGCTCAACTCCGGGGCCATCACCTTCGGGGCCCTGGGACTGACGGTCCTGCTGGGGGGGATGGCGGGCTACGCCATTGCCCGCAGGTACACCTGGTACAACAAGGCGGTTTTTTCCTTGCTCATCGGCTGCATGATGATTCCCGGCATCATCAACACGGTGCCCCTGTATACCCTGATGCGCAAGATCGGCGCGGTGAATACGCTTTGGGGGATGGTTCTGGTATGCGCCACCCTGGCGATGCCCTCTGCGGTGTTCATCTACACCACCTTCGTGCGGGCGCTGCCCCGGGAGTTGGACGAGGCCGCCGAGGTGGACGGCTGCACGGGCTTCAAGGCGTTCTGGCAGGTGATCTTCCCGGTGCTCAGGCCCGCCACCGCCAGCTTCGTGATCCTCAACGGCTTTGGCATTTGGAATAACTACGCCCAGGCGGCCTTCTTTCTGCAAAGCCGTGACAAGCAGAACATTCCCCAGGCGTTGAGCGTGTTCTTTCAACAGTTCGCCGGGGCGAAATGGCATTTGATGTCCGCCACGGCGGTGATCGCCATTGTGCCTGTGGTGGTGATCTTCCTGATCTTTCAGCGGCAGTTTATCGAGGGCTTGACGGAAGGAGCGGTGAAGGGATGACGGAGCTTGCGACCCGCAAGGGGAGGTATGAAGTCGGAGAAGAGATTGGGCTGACGCTGCGGCGGGAGGGGGAGGCGCTGGGGGCGGATGGCGTGGAAATCACCCTGACGCGGCTGGAAAGCGTTGTGGGGAAGTTCCGCTTTGCCCTGGAGGAAGCGGCGGAGGCGGGGTTGACGCTGCCGCCGCAGGGGTCGGGCTGCTATGGGGTACAGGCGCGGCTTTTGCAAGGGGAGGAAACAGCCGACTGGGCCTCTGCCGCCGTGAACGTGGGCGGGAACGTGGTCCGCTACGGCTTTTTGAGCGATTTTCTTCCCGAGGACGATTCGGATGTGGAGAGCATGGCCAAGTACCACATCGACCATGTGCAGTTTTACGATTGGTCCTACCGGCATGATTCTTTGGTGGCCCCGGCGGAGGAATACACCGACATGATGGGCAAGCGCAACAGCTTGCCGGTAATCAGGCAGAAGATCCGCGCCTGCCGGGAGCGGGGCATGCTGGCCATGGCCTACGGCGCGGTGTACGCCGCCAGCCAGGGTTTCTGGGAAAGCCACCGCCCCTGGGGACTGTATACCCATGGGGGCAGGCCCATGGTGTTCATCGGCACCTTTTACTACATGGACGTCGAAAGCCCCTGGAGGGAGCACCTGTTCCGGCAGTACTTGGACGCGGTGGAGAAGGTGGGCTTTGACGGAATCCATATGGATACCTACGGCGAGCCCAAGCGTGCGCTGACGGAATCAGGGGCCTTCCGGGAACTGGAAAGGGGGCTGCCCGCGCTGATCCGGGACGCGGACAGCGCCATGAGGGCGGAGGGGCATGATCCCCACCTGATTTTCAACAACGTGGGCGCCTGGCCCGTGGAGGCTACGGGAGCCGAGCCCCAGGACGCGCTCTACATGGAGCTGTGGCCGCCCATGGACCGCTACCGCCACCTGCGGGAGGCCGTGCGCCGGGCGGAGCCCTTTGGCAAGCCCATTGTGCTGGCGGCCTATCCCGCGGCGTTCCGCACCGATACCCCCCAAAGAGCCCTGTACGGAGAGCTGATCCTGTCCTTTGCCATCGCCCTTTGCGGCGCGACCCAGCTTTTTCTGGGGGAAAAGGACTGCGTGACCACCCAGGGCTACTATGCGGATTACACCCGCCTGGAGCCCTGGCAGGCCGCGAAAATCAAGGCGTATCAGGATTTTTTTGTGCGCTATCAGGAGCTGCTTTTTGACCGCGCCCTGCGGGACGTATCCTTGACCCACAGCGGAGGCGATAATCGGGAATACGGCTGCGATATCCCCCATTCTCTGGAGGGGGAGGGGGACAGGCTGTGGCTGACGCTCCGGGAGGGGGGAGGGCGCAAGCTGATCGGGCTGGTGAACCTTCGGGGGAACGACGATTTCTGGAACACCGGCAAGGAAAAACCCCAACCCCTGGAGAACCTCACGCTGCGGATTTTGACCCTTGCGCCTGTGCAAGCCCTCTGGTTCGCCACCCCGGACGAGGGGATGGGAGCCCCTGTGCCACTGCCCTTTTCCCAGAAGGACACGGAATACGGCCTGGAGCTGACGGTTTGCATCCCCCGGCTGGACTGCTGCGGCCTCCTGTGGCTGTGAGGAAAGAAGCCGGATGCGCGCGCCGGTCAAACAGGCATCGGGACAAAAAAGCCCCCAGGCAATGCATCTTGCCTGGGGGCTTTTGGTGACGCACCGGCCGGGACGGTCCCCGCGCTCCCGGCATGGACCGGACGGCGCTATTCTTCCTCCCGTTCCGGCTCTTGGAAGTCCTTCCCGCCCCTGCGCTTTTTTACGCATTCGGTGAGGAGGTATTCAATCTGGCCGTTCACCGAGCGGAACTCGTCTTCCGCCCAGGCGGCGAGCTTGTCGTAGAGCTGGGGGGAGAGGCGGAGGGGGATTTGCTTTTTGGCCTTGTCGTTTTTTTCCATGGGATCAGTAGAGCGAGCCGCTGTTCACCACGGGCTGGGCTTCCTTGCTGCCGCAAAGGATCACCAGCAGATTGGAAACCATGGCTGCCTTGCGCTCGGTGTCCAGGTCTACGATCTGGTTTTCGTTCAGCTTTTGAAGAGCCATTTCCACCATGCCCACCGCCCCCTCCACGATGAGCTTGCGGGCGTCGATGATGGCGCTGGCCTGCTGGCGCTGGAGCATGGCGGCGGCGATCTCCGGGGCGTAGGCCAGGTGGGTGATGCGGGTTTCCACGATTTCAAGCCCGGCGTCCTCCACCTTGGACTGGAGCTCCTGCCGGAGCTTGAGGGCCACCTCCTGGCTGCTTCCCCGTAAAGAGAGCTCGTCTGCATCCCCGCTTTCATCCCAAATGTCGTAGGGATAGAGCCGTACGATGTTGCGCAGGGAGCTGTCCGCCTGAATGGACAGGAAGGAGATGTAATTGTCCACATTGAACACGGCCTTGGCCGCGTTCACCACCCGCCAGATTACCACCACGCCGATTTCGATGGGATTGCCCAGCTTGTCGTTCACCTTTTGCTTGTTGTTGTCCAGGGTCATCACCTTCAGGGATACGGCCTTGCCGGTGGCGGTATCGGTAGGCTCGGACTTGTCGGGGCGGGGCATTTGCCTTGCGGCCTGGTCCCCCATGGAAGCGGCTACGGCGGAAGCCAGCTTCGCGGACTTTGTGGGGTTGACCGCCGTGGCGAAGGGGTTGACGAAATAGAAGCCGGCTCCCTCCAAGGTGCCGTAGTATTTGCCGAAAAGGGTGAGCACCAAGGCCTCGTTGGGCTTTAATACCTTCAGCCCGGCGAAGAGGATGGGGCAGACCAAAAAGCTGACCAGGAGGGATACGATCATCAGCGTTACGGCGGGGAACACGCTGCTTCCCTGGGCGTCCGCCCGGACGGTGAGAATGATGCTCAGGACAAACAGGGCGATGAAAACCAGCATGACCAAAATGTTCAGCAGCAGAACTCCCATTCCGCTCCGTGCCTTGAGTATTTTCTGTGAGGAGAAGGACTTGGCGTTGCTCATAGACAAACCTCCATCGGATATTTTTGATATCAAAAAGATATCATATAGAATCCTTCCTGTCAAGAGCAAAAACAGGTATGCCGTATTTCGGCGGAGGGGATGGGGGAGACGCCATACATGGGCGGCAGCATTTCAATAAAATGGGGGCAGGGGAGCATTTCAGCTGCTCTTCTGTTCTTCCAACGTGGCATGACGTGTTGCCTTGCGTATCAATATCTTGCATATCAATATCTTGCATATCAAGAAGACCGTTGCAAGGCTTATGGACAGGTTTCAAAACTGGACTGCTGTCTTTTCTAAGTCGCTAAAACCCTCTTTAACGGTACTTTTCCGCCCACAGGGGGTTCCAGGGACTTGGGTTCAGCTTTATCGTCGCGGCGGACACTGCCGTGCCCGCCACTCGTAAAGCTTCCCACTGCGGGTCGCTAGCGGCTGCGCCGCTGTGATCCGGCCTTTTGGTCGTCGCAGCCTTCACTACCGTTCGGCTGCTCGCCTCAAGCCCCACCTCTCGCTCGCTTTTGCCTTCGGCAAAGGGCCCACTGGGCCCACGCTCACTGGCGG
>JAYFPK010000014.1:0-121718 GCA_034927815.1 Candidatus Limiplasma sp. | reverse complement strand
GACGGGCAGTTCGGCCCGGCCACCGATGCGGCGGTGCGTGCGTATCAGGCCGCCAACGGGCTGACTGTGGACGGGGTTGTGGGCAGGGCAACGTGGCAGGCGCTGGTGGATGCCCGGTGGGCGGCGATGGAAGGAGGCGGTGCCATTGAGTGACACGGTGATTGTAGCCTTGGTATCCTTTGCCGCCACCCTCATTACCAGTATGGGCGGGTACAAGCTCATTGCCTACCGGGTGGAGCAGTTGGAGAAAAAGGTGGAGAAGCACAATGGGGTGATCGGCCGGACTTGCCTCCTGGAGGAAAAAATCGGCGTGGCGAATCACCGTATTGCGGACCTGGAAGAAGCGGAAAAGCGCCGGAGCGCTTGAAATAAAGGAGGTATCATCATGAATTGGAAACAAAAACTCACTTCCCGCAAGCTGTGGATGGCCCTGGCGGGCTTCGTGGGCATGATCGTGGTAGCCCTGGGCGGTGCGGAGGAAACCGCCACCCAGATCACAGCGCTGATCATGGCTGGGGCCAGCGTCATTGCCTACGTGATCGGCGAGGGGCTGATCGACGCCGTCGGCGTGGAGCAGACCTATTGGGTAGAGCCCGGCTCAGAGCAAGACAAGCCGCCCGATAGCAACGGCTGACGGCAGCCTGGCACCAGGGAACCAAGGAACCCAAATAAAATAATGTGGACGATTCCCAGGAGGTGAGGAGCCGAGGGATTCTTTTTTTGCTGGTTTCGGCCCCCGCTGGCGTTTGCTGGCGGGGTGCTTGTTTTGTTCATAAAGAAGTACCGGACATTTGTAGGATTTTAGATGCCCTCCATTCCCGATTCGATATCAGAGATTTTATTATGATATGTTTCAATGGCTCCGATGATTGACTTAAACGTATCCTCGGAAACTGGTCCACCCGGATTAGACGTAGAGGTTTTGGCAATTGCAAATAGTTGGCGTCCCACTTCGTTGGTAGCTCTTTCACCGTTGCACCAAGCGTTTCGGAACATAACGATCATGCGGTTTGGATTTAGGCTCATGTTTATAAAAGTCGACATTGATGAAAGTAAAGAACAAATCGCCACCATAGGAACCAAGACATCTATTTTCCCATCATTTGCAATGATATTAAAGAAATTTAAAACACCAAACAAAATACCGTAAGCGTTTAAGACGTGGTAAGTGGCGTTCCATATTACCATGAGCTTTAGCCAGCCGTTTATTCTATCCATAGGAATGCGCAATAGCTCTATAATAGCACTTAATGCTAATTCGTCCAATGAAGCAAAGAGCTTCTTTGTGACGGATTTGATATCATAGGCTTGTTTCATCATTTGTGTAAAAAAGATAATGGCGAAGACTAATGGGATGACAATGCAACTTCCAAATAGAACAAAAAATGCTTTTGTGTTAAAACTCACAAACACCCCTCCATAAATCAATGAAGTTAGGAAACGAAACGAGTCAGCAACTTATAATTATTATAAGATATTTGCATAGTTTTTTCAACCACGCGACAGAAATGATACGAAAAGTATCAAAAGCATTCTGACAGTCTAACAGTTGGTGAAAATTCGGTTTTACTGCAAGTGAACCAAAAAGTGTGTTGGAGGCAAAATAAAAACCCTGCAAACCGCTACGGAGCATGGTTTTAAGGAATCAATAAAAAATCACCGGTCAGAACGGAGTGGCTCAGATGGCCTATTATATCTACGGGGCGTCGTATGAAAAGAACGGCGTTCGGTACTACGCAAAGGATTATGGTTTAACGGCGTTAGAAATTTTAGTTCGAAAGTAATCCCTAGCGCTCGGTTTCCCGCCCCCCGCTGGATATCATTCCGGCGGGGGTTTTTCGTTTCGAGCGAGTGACATGCAGACTGGCAACCAAACCGCTGCTTTCATATTGCCTCTGCTCCGGTAATATGGTAATCTTAAGAAAAATGGAGGAGGAATCCATTGTGAAGAATGTCAAAACTCGGAAATGGTTACCCCTGCTTTTAGCGCTCTCGCTTTGCCTATTCGTGACACCGGCCGGCGCAGAAGACGACGCGAATGTGCTTGGCACTGGCAAAACACACATTACCGTGATGGTGGGAATAAGTGTTCATGATTTCCCGACCTACTATGAAGTTTACACCGATGAAAGTACGCTGCTGGACGCGCTGCTTGCCGTGGACCTGGTTCAAGGCGAAGAAGCATCCTGGGGGTTTAATGTAACCACCGTAGGCGGCATAACGGCTAATTACGATGATGCGGGCGAGTACTGGGAAATACTCCATTACGTTCCAGACGAAGGACATTTGCCCTTGGAAACCAGTATAGTGGATATGCCTATCAAGGAGGGGGACGTTTTTACTTTTGCTTTCTTCAACCCCGCCGAGGAAGAGTGGTAATAAGGTCCTCTAGTGCAGGTACCCCCGTTAGCAAAAGCTGGCGGGGGTTTTGCTTTGACCACCTGACCACGTTTTGACCACCTGCACCATGCGCGAAAGGTGTTTTCGTGCGCTATATGCGTTTGCGTGGAAGATTTTACGGGGTAGCAAAAATCCCAGCAAATCGGCATTTCGCCATCTGCTGGGACCGTCTTCCTGGTCTGGGTGAGAGGATTTGAACCTCCGGCCTCTTGAACCCCATTCAAGCACGCTACCAAACTGCGCCACACCCAGATATTTGACCTTTTCGAAAGGCACAGGTGAAATTATATCGGCTTTCAGTGCCCTTGTCAAGGCCTTGGGAAGAAAAATTATGGCAGCGGCAAAAGGCGAAAAAGCGTTCGAAAATGAGGGCCTGCATACGGGTTGTCCTTGGGGGGGATGGAAACTTTCGGAATGTCTTTTGTTTGAATCACATAAGTTGGGAGCATAGGCAAGGCGAGGAGGGAGCGGTATGACACAGCAGGGAGCGCCGGAGGGAAACATGCCCAAGGGAGGCATTGTGATCCCGGCTCAGGGGACTGCTACGGATGGTTTTTTGGACAGCGTGCTCCAAATTCTCTCGGACAATATTGGAGCCTATGTGATATGCGAATTTTTGGTGGGAACGAACACCATCGTGGGCCGGCAGGGCATCCTGGAATTTGTGGGGCCAAGCTATATCGTTTTGCATGACGATACCTGTCAGAGCCATATCATTGGCGATGCGTCCGCGCTGAGGTTCGTGTCCATCTGCTTTGGGGAGGAGGGGGAAAACGGCGTGGCTTCCCCGGAGGCAGCCACCCAACAAGCGCCCCAGGACAGCGCCACCCCCGCCCCCGCGCCCCGCACCCTGTCGGGGCCGCAGATGGTAAGCGCAAACCAGAGAATCCATTCCCAGGCGGCCTTCAACTACGCCAAAAGAAAAACCAGGCCTTGATCTGAAAGGGATTCGGGAGCCACAAGACTCCCGGACATGCGCGTCCTCTTTTTCATCCATCAGCCCGAGCGAAAAACCGTTCGGGTTTTTTCTTGCCCAATGGATGGGGGTGTGGTATGCTGTTTTATGTATTACAGTAAAGATGGGATGAAGGTATGAACTTTGAACAAACCGGATTGATGCCAACCCTGCTGAAGGCCGTGGAAGCCTCTGGCTACGAGGAGCCCACCCCGATTCAGCGGGAAACGATACCGCTGGTGCTGGAGGCGAAGGATGTCCTGGGCTGCGCCCAGACCGGCACCGGCAAAACCGCCGCCTTTGCGTTGCCGATCTTGCAGCGCCTGTGGCAAGGCGGCCGGGAGGCAAAAGGAAAGCGTCCGATTCGCGCGTTGATTTTGACCCCCACCCGGGAGCTTGCCTTGCAGATTTTCGAGAATTTTCAGGATTATGGCAAGGGGCTGTCTCTGCGCTCCTGCGTGATTTTCGGGGGCGTGAACCAGAAGCCCCAGGTGGAGCAGCTTCTGCGCGGCGTGGATATTCTGGTGGCTACGCCTGGGCGGCTTAACGATCTGATCGGACAGGGCTATATCAGCCTCCAGCAGCTGGAGATTTTTGTGCTGGACGAGGCGGACCGGATGCTGGACATGGGCTTCATTCACGATGTCCGCAAGGTAATCGCACTTTTGCCCACCCGGAGGCAGACCCTTCTGTTCTCCGCCACCATGCCCCAGGAAGTGGAAAAGCTGGCCATGAGCATTCTCCGGGAGCCGGTCAGCGTCAAGGTGGACCCGGTTTCCAGCACCGTGGACAGCATCGAGCAGTCCCTGTTTTTGGTGGACAAGGCCAACAAGAAGTACCTGCTGGCCTCTTTGCTCCGCAAGCCGGAAGTGGTCAACGCCTTGGTGTTCACCCGCACGAAGCACGGGGCGGACCGGGTGGTGCGGGAGCTCGGCAAGGCGGGGATCTTTGCCAAGGCCATTCATGGGGACAAGAGCCAAAACGCCCGGCAGGAAGCCCTGGGCCAATTCAAAGACGGGAAGATCGCCGTGCTGGTGGCTACGGATATCGCGGCCCGTGGTATTGACATTTCCGGGCTTTCCCATGTGATCAACTATGACCTTCCTAATGAGCCCGAGGCTTATGTGCACCGCATTGGCCGCACAGGCCGGGCGGGATTGGAGGGCACCGCCATCAGCTTTTGCTGCTATGACGAGCTGAAGGACCTGAAGGTCATTGAAAAGCTCATTGGCTTTGCCATCCCGCAGGTGGAAAGCGACTGGCCCATGGAGGTCTTTACGGAGAGCGTGAAGCAGCCCCGGCCCCCCAGGCCGGATAGGGGAGGCGCGCCGGGCCAGGGAAGGGGCGCGGCTGTTGCCCGGCCGGTACAAAAGGGCCCCGCGCCGGGTCCCGCGCGCCCTGAACGCAAGCCGTTCAGGCCCATGCCGCTGCAGCAGGAGAGGCCTCCCAGGAAGCAGGCGGGCAATCCTCTCGCCCCTCGGACTCCTTCTCCACAGACCCCTTCAGACCGTCCTTCCCCCTCCGGGGAGCAGCCCAAGCGCCGCAGGCGCCGTGGAGGCGGTAATTCCTTGCCACCCCAATTCAAGGGCACGCCCTTGCTGTGAGGGTGACCCCGCACATGGCCTTGGCGGCCATGGCGCATACTATTCCAGCGCGGACCATACCATGGACCATTGAAAGGAGAGATGTAGATGCAGCCGTCAGACAACAAGCAGGAACGACTCTTGAACCCGCCCGTGGCGGAGATGGAGGGCCTGGCTACCGCCACGGAATGCACCGGGCTGATTCCGGCAGCGGTGGAGAACGAAGAAGAAGCGGACACCTATGCCCGGATGATGGCTGTCCATCCCACCAAACCCAATCCATATGCCCACCCTGACGAAGAACCCGAGGAGGAGTAAGGGCGCGGCGAAACGACCCCAAGGAGGCCCGGCGGCAACGCCGGGCCTCCTTGACGCTTCCCAGGTTTCTCCTGATTGGCAAAGCAGCCATTTTTCGCATACCATGAAGGGCGGCCCAGTGCGGCCGCCCTTGAAAGGAGTATGAAAATGGCTGAAGGTACGAACTCGCAATCGTTGACCAGTGCCTTGCCCAACCGCATGCCCTATGCCGTTGCGCAGATCCAGGGCAATGCCGATTCCCCCAATTTGCGGGGCACGGTCCAATTTTTTACCGCTCCCGGTGGAACCATTGTGGACGCCACCCTGAACGGGCTGCCGGATATGTCTCTGCCCACCGCTGATCCCCAGGTCGGCCCCTTCGGCTTCCATGTGCATGAAGGGGGAAGCTGTACGCCCACGGGAGGATCGGACCCTTTTTCAGATGCGGGCGGGCATTATAACCCCACCAACCAGCCCCATCCCCTCCACGCGGGGGACCTTCCCGTGCTCTTTCCCAACAATGGGTTTTCTCATATGAGGGTGTACACGGACCGCTTTGCCCCCAAGGACGTGGTGGGACGCACGGTGATCGTCCACCAGATGCCGGATGATTTTCGAACGCAGCCCTCCGGGGATTCCGGCATGCGCATAGGCTGCGGCGTGATCCAGACGTTTTAACCGGCGGGCTCTGTGCGGTTCCTCGCGGAAATAAAGTGCCGTGATGAAGGCAAAGCAAAAGAGGGCGTCTATGCGGATGCGTAGACGCCCTTGGGGGAAACAAAGCCTTGTTACGGCACCGTAGGCCTGGGGGAAAGGGGAGGGGACACAGACGTCCTAGGCCCCTGAGAGGCTGCCGGGGTGGATTCCAGGCCGGGCTGCTCCATAATCACCTGAATATCGCAGGTGACGCCTTGCTCGGACTGCTCGGCCACGGACTGAAAAAGGCTCTCCATATTTTTCACCGCTGCGGCCCAGGCCGCATCCAGGTATTCTTTCTTTCCAGAGGCCTCCTGGAAGAGCTTTTGCTCGATTTCCATTTTGATGGAGGCATAGCGCTCCGGCGTCAAGGGATAGAGCCAATCGCGCTTTCTCATGTTGGCCTCGTCCACGGTGAGCTTGGAAAAGGAAGCCTTGGGCGGGGGCAGGCGCACCATGATGGTATTGCCCTCCACATTCACCCGGCTTTGGCTTAAGTCCACCGTAAAGCTGACCGCATAGGAATAGGGGATGACCACCTCCTGCACGCTGCCAAAGATCCATGCGCTTTGGGAAGCGGTTTCCCGCCCGGTTAACGTGGTCTCAAAGACCACCAGTTCGTTGCGCTCCTTCAGTTCCTCGCTGAAGCGCTCGCTGATCCAATAGGTGTTGCCTGTGCCAAAAAGCCGATAGTAGAGATTGGGGCCAAAGCGGATGGCCACCAAGACAAACACGGCGCACAGAAGCATCCAGAACAGAGCCTTGAAAAAGGTCGTCAGTTTTTTCATGAACTGGCGCTTCCTCCCTTCTTACCCCATGGGAGCCCCGGAGCCCATCCATTTCTCGATCTCCACAAACAGTTTCACCAAAAGCTGAATCAGCACATAGAGGGTGGTACCCGCGCCCACCAGCATGAAATAGCCTCGCAGGAAGCGCCCCAAAGCGCCCATCTTCCGGCGGGGCTTTTCAGGCCTTTCATTCGGCTGATGCGCAGGCTGCTGCATGGAAATGCCCTCCTTCCGGGAACTCAGCATAGGATTCTATGCAACAGTAGTATACGATATTTCTTTCAAAATTGCTATCAAAAAATGACAAAATGGTCATATGGTGCCGTTTCTTGTCAAAAATGCCGCCCTTTTTCGACGTTCATTTCGCCTTTTCCAAAGCAGGAATGAGGGGTGGAAAAGTCAAACAGCATCCTATGAAGGATGCTGTTTCATCACGGGAGGGACGCCGGATGAGGCTGATGGTTGCAATACTCCAGGAGCAAAAAAGCCGGGAGATTGAACGGTACCTGGACGCCAGGCCCCTGGAATGGGATATGGTCCGGGTCCGGGACGGGGAGGAGGCCCTTTTGCGGCTATGCCGGGAAAGATTTGACCTGCTGCTGCTGCACGGGCATCTGCCCAAGATGGACGGAAGCGTGGTGCTCAAGGCGCTCTGGGAAAGGGGACCGGCTTGCCCGCCCCGGGTGCTGTTGCTGACGGAGCCGGAGTTATGCCACCAAGCGCATCCCCGGGCGGATTGCGTCGCCTCCATCATGGCCAGGCCTCCGCAGATTGCCCGGCTTTTGGAGGTGCTGGCCGCCAAGCCCATGCCCTTGCTGGCGGAAAAAACCCGGCAGCTTCGATTGGAAAACATCCGGGAGCTGCTGGGCAATCTTGGGCTGCGAAGCGGTTTGAAGGGAGAGGCGTATATTACCTGGCTGCTGGATCATATGGTTCCTTCGCCCATGTTGGAACGAGAAATCACGGCTACGCTGTATCCGGCTTGCGCAGCCGCTTTTGGGACCACAGCCGCCGCTGTGGAGCGCTGTGTGCGCCACGCGGTGGAAGAGGTCTTCACCAGGGGAAGCATCCGTGGAATCGAGCGGTATTTTGGAATGACCGTGGATCCGGAGCGGGGGAAGCTGACCAACCGGGCCTTTTTGGTGGGGACGGCGGAGCAGCTTCGGGCCAGGATGGATTCCGCCATGGATTATTCCCTTGCCCGGGCCCGTTCCCCAAAGAGCATGGAAATGCACCATAGCCCGGCCGCGCCCACCAGCGTATAGACGATGCGGCTGAATACGGCCCCTTGGCCGCCAAAGAGATAGGCCACCAGATCGAATTGGAACACGCCGATCAGCGCCCAATTGATAGCGCCAATGATGACCAGAACCAGTGAAATTTTATCCAGCATAAGAACCCTCCTCGTTTCCGACTGCATAGCAGCGTTTGGAGGGAGTTTGCGCCAAAATTTCAAAAGTCATACATCAGGCAAAGCACGCCTGGGTTTCGCCGCCTGAGAAAACCGTTTTGGCAAGCCAGGGCTGCTCATGGGGGAACAGGTGCACCTGGCCGGCCATGTCCCCGGCTGCCAGCGCAAGGTTCCCCTGGCACGCAAGGTCCGTGCAGTATACCACATGGGGCAGATTCCACAAAACTTCCCCCGTGCGCAGGCAGATTTTCATGAGCCCGTCCAGGCTGCCCAAAAGAGCGGTTTCCCCATCCGGGCAGACGCAAAGGCCGCCGGGCTGGCCCTCCAGCCGCAGCAACTCCACAGGCTTGAGCCCGGAGGGGGCCAGGGTCAGCAAGGAGGTCTCGATCTGGTCGTTTTCCACCGCGCAAAGCACCGCCAGCCCGCCGCGCCAGCTCTGCACGGAGCAGCAGCAGCCCGGCGCTTGAAACTGGGCATAGGGCACCAGCTTGGGCGCGCGCAAAAGGATTACCTCGCCGCTGGCGCCTCCGGCCACCAGCAAAAGCTGCCCCTTGGAGTGGAGCTTCATATCCCTGGGAAAGACGCCTACCTTACAGCCATAGAGCAAATCCCCTGTTCCCAGGTGGCGGGTATGGACGCAATCCACTTCGGAGCTGAGCTGAAACACATAGCGGCCGCAGGCGGACACGCACATGGCCCCCAAAGCCGGAAGGGCGGGAATGCGGTATAGCTCCTTGAGGGTGTGCCTGGAGAAGCAGCAGCATTCCAGATCCCTGCGGCAGGCGCAAAGCAGCAGGTCCTTGGTGACGCAGGGCATGTAGGGGCAGGAAGGGGAGGAATCCATGGGCACAAGGGTTCCGGTGCGGGGATGGTAAAGGGTGAGGCCCTTTTCACAGTCGGTTACGAAGAGGTTCATCGGCGTTGCTCCTTTTGATGGACAACGGTACGGAACCGGAAGCTGTCTCTGGCTTCGGCCATCTCCGCCTTCCCTGATATTGCCAGCATATGCGGCCCTGAAAGCAGTGTGAGGAGCGCGGCAGGAATTTGTGGACAAGATGGAGAAAATAATAAAGTGGGATATTTTTTGATTTCGGAAGTGAGGAGCATCCAATTTGGAAATGGAAACGAATCCAAACATGCTGTTTTCCCAGCAGGGGGAAATCAGCCAAGAGGTTTTGAAAGCCGTTGAGAAAATGGGCTTTCATGAGATGACCCCGGTCCAGGCCAAGACCCTTCCCCTGATGATGGAGGGAAGGGATATTATTGCCATTGCCCCTACGGGGACGGGCAAGACCAGCGCCTTCGGCATTCCCATGCTGGAGTACGTGAACCTGAAGGACAGGCGCGTGCAGGAGCTGATTCTGGCCCCCACACGGGAGCTGAGCTTGCAGATCGCCGATGAGCTCCGGGAGCTGGCGAAGTTCATTCCGGGGGTGCGCATCGCGGTGCTTTACGGCGGACAGCCCATCATAAAGCAGATCGCCATGCTCAAGCAAAATCCCCAGATCGTGGTAGCCACCCCAGGGCGGATGCTGGACCACATGAACCGGGGCAATATCCGCCTGGACAGCATCCACACCATGGTGCTGGATGAAGCGGATGAAATGCTCAACATGGGCTTTGTGAAGGACGTCACCAAAATCATTGAGGCCACGCCCAGCGACCGGCAGCTGGTCCTTTTCTCCGCCACCACCAACCAGGACGTGATGACCATTGCCTGGAAGTACCAGCACGAGCCTGTGGAGGTCATCATCCCCGCCACCAAGGAGAACAGGCCCCTGATCACCCAATACGTCATTGAAACCACCCGGGAAAAGAAGTATGAGGATCTGCTCTACCTGCTGGACAGCGACGTATACCAGCGGGTGATGGTCTTTGTGAACACCAAGGACATGACCCAGCGGCTGTGCAAGCGCCTGCAGGAGGCGGGCTACCCCGCGGATTGCCTCCATGGGGACATGCGGCAAAGCGCCCGCAACCAGGTGATGCAAGCCTACCGCAAGGGCAAGTTCCAGATTCTGCTGGCTACGGACGTGGCGGCCCGGGGCATCGACGTGGACGACGTGGAGGCGGTGATCAATTACGACCTGCCCAATGAAAACGAGTATTACCTCCACCGCATCGGGCGCACGGGCCGGGCGAAGAAGCACGGCGTGTCCTTTACGCTGATGACCTACTCGGAATCCGTGAGGCTGGACGCCATTTTGAAATATATTATGGCAAAGCCTGTGCCGTTGAAATTCAACGACTTGGGCATCCTGATTACGGACGAGGGCGAGCCCTTCTTTGAAAATATGTAGCGGAGCGTTTACACGCGCGGCCGGCAGGAGGAGACACTATGGGGATTATTCCATCCCGGAATTTGGACGAGCAGCGGCGGGAAGAAAACGGCGTAGTCTATTTTGACCGGGGACGGGTGAGCGGGAGAGACGGCCGGCAATACGACCGCTTCGCCATTCAAACCCATTTTGTGAAGGTGGGGGAAAGCCAGAAGGAGCTGGTGGAGACCTATGTACGGCCCCTGTACAAGCCTGGGGACGTGCTCAGCTTCGGGGCCAAGGTCATGTGCATGTGCGTTGAGTCCGTAAGGACCCGGGACCAGGTAAAGCCGGGCTTTTGGGCGAATCTGCTGTGGCGCTTCGCGGGGGTGAACCACACCGGGGTGGGGATGCATGAGCCCTATAAGCTCCAGCTGGTAATCGACCTGGTGGGGCTTCCCCGGGTGTTGCTGGCCACGGTGTGCAGCGCCCTGACCAAGCCCTTTGGCATCAAAGGGGTGTTCTACCGCGTGTGCGGCAAGGGCGTGGGCGGCATTGACGGCTTCTACACCCGCTCCAGCTTTGAGCTGTATCACGAGCTGGCTTTGGTCAATCCCGAGAACTCCCAGGAGCTTTGCGAGGAGCTGAGCCGGGAGACGGGGATTCCGGTGGTGCTGATGGACGCCAACGACATCCAGCGGGACCAGCTAGGCAAAAGCAGCGATACGCCCCTCACCGACGAGCAGATTCAGGACGCTTTGGCGGACAACCCCAGCGGCCAGGGGGACGAGCTGACCCCCTTCATTCTGATCCGCCCGGTGTAAGGGGGACATAGAGGGAATAATATCCAGCGCTCTGAAAGCCTCTGCCAGGCGGCGGCTTTCAGGGCGTTCCAGTTTCAGGAACCGGGGGAAGGGGGAGGGGCGACACGGGCAAGATGAATCAGCCGGAAAGCGTCCGGGCGCAGTATGCGGATGGGAAGAACCTGTCCATCCGGCAAGCCCTCCATGAAAAGTACAGCGCCAACCGGTACGGCTTGCAGAATTGGATATGGGACCAGTACCAATTCCAGCCGGAAAGCCGGATTTTGGAGCTGGGCTGCGGCACAGGGGCCTTTTGGGAGGAGCGGGCGCAAAAGCTGCCCAAGGACGCTGTTCTTTTGCTTACGGACCTTTCCCAAAGCATGGTGGCCGAGGCTTGGGGGCGGGCGGGGGCCCATCCCAGGGTTTTGGCGCAGCGGATGGACATTCAGGAGATTCCCTTCTCGGCGGAGTCGTTTGATGCGGTCATTGCCAACCACATGCTCTACCACGTCCCGGACCTTCCAAAGGCCATGGCCCAGGTCCACCGGGTGCTGAAGCCCGGCGGCGTTTTTTATTGCGCCACCAACGGCGCGCAGGGCATGAGCGAGTATTTGCATCGGGCGCTGAAGGAGTTCAACCCCGCCATCGACGCCTTTGGCCCCCACGGCAGCTCCTTTACGCTGCAAAACGGGAGAAGCGCTTTGGAGCCCTTGTTTCCCTCGGTCCGCTTGGCGGAATACGCCGATTCCCTCACAATCACCCAGACCCAGGACCTGGTGGACTGGATTGCCTCCACCCTCTCCATCGCGGAGCTGGCCCCCGGGCAGCTGACAGGGCTTTATGACTTCTTTGAAGCCAGGCGCAGAGAAAAAGGGTACATCGACATCCCCAAGCAGGTGGGCATGTTCATCGCCCAAAAGGCGTAGGATGGCAAAAGAGCCTGTCCCCTGGGGACAAGCTCTTTTTTGCGCAACGCCTTGGGGGTTATTCCGGACTTCGCGCCGGCCGCCCCAAAATCAGCCGGTCCAGCCCGCCGTACTTTTGGGTTTGCAGCAGAATTTCAAAGCCCTCTCCTTGCATATTGCGCAGGCTGTGAACATTGCGGGGGGACACGGTGGTCAGCAAAAAGGCGTCCGGCAAAAAGCCTCGGGCTTCCTCCAGGGCGCGGCACACCAGATTGCGCTGCAGCCCCATGCCCCGAAAGGCCGCGTCCACCGCCACGGTATCCACCGTGGCGCAGGCTTGCACCCGCTGGAGCGGCCAGCCCAGGTCCCAGCCCAGGTTGTCCGGAGCGGCTCCGGGGAAAACCAGGGAGCAGTAGGCAACCAGGCGCTCCCCGGCGAACGCGCCGATGATCCTGTGGGGAAGGCGCAGATAGCCCGCGTTGTCCTCCCGGGAGGTGGGAACGAACAAAGAGGGGTCCGCAAGCCCCTGGCACACCGCCTCTTGCAGGCGCATCAAAGCATCCAGGTCCTGGGGCGTACACAGCCTCAGCGCCGGTTCCAGGCACGGGGCGTGGTTCATGGCGGCTTCCTCCTGTGCGTTGAGAGTATGGGAAAGGGCCCGTCCTCCTTGGAGGCGGGCCCTTGATGCTGCGTAAGACTCTCGCTTATTCCGCCGAGAAGGGCATCAAGGCGATGGCACGGGCGCGCTTGATGGCCTCGGACAGTTGACGCTGATGCTTGGCGCAATTGCCGCTCATACGGCGGGGCATGATCTTGCCGCGCTCGTTCACAAAGCGGCGAAGACGGTTGATATCTTTGTAATCAATGTATTCGATCTTATCCACGCAGAAGCTGCACACCTTGCGGCGGGGCTTCCGGCCGCGGGGACGGGATCTTCTCTCACCACGATCCTCAGACATGGGCTGAACCTCCTTACCGGAAAAGTAGGGGAATGGAGCCCTGGGCCCATTCCTTTCTCATTTAGAAGGGCAATTCCTCGTCATCCACCTGCTCAAAGCCATGGTCCGCGGGCGCGGAGGCCTTGGAGGGTTCCCCGGAAGAGGAGCCATAGGCCCCTTCCTCCTGGCGGGAAGAGAGGAATTCCACATCTTCAGCGTTGACTTCCAGGGTGAAGCGGGTACCGCTTCCATCCTTTGCCTCATA
Source organism: Candidatus Limiplasma sp. (assembly GCA_034927815.1). GTDB lineage: Bacteria > Bacillota > Clostridia > Christensenellales > Aristaeellaceae > Limiplasma. The sequence continues at coordinate 108,419 of JAYFPK010000014.1, read as the reverse complement.
GGTGCTGACAGAAACAGAACCAACCACCGCTACCTTTCGACCTTTTGCCAGATACCTCTGGCAATTTTCCCCCAATTGCCGCCACGCGGACACGCGGAAGAAATCCGCCTCGGGCTGGTTGGGGCTTTGCGAGGAACGGCGCCGGTTGACGGCCACCGTGAAAGAACACACATTGACGCCGGAGGGCGTAGTGCGCGACTCGGGATCGCGGGTGAGGTTACCGATGATGGTCAGTTTATTCATCTTATGTCACCAACCTTTACTCAGCGGAAGTCTCAGGGACTTCTTCCGCCACAACAGCCGCTGCTTCCTCTGCGGCGGCAGGAGCTTCTTCCACAGCCTTGGGCGCTTCGGCGGGTTCAGCCGCGTCTTGCACCGGAGCCTCGGCCACGGGAGCCACAGGGGCCGCCACCCGCACGGGACGGGGCTTGACGCTCTGCTTTTTCTCCAGCAGCTTGATCACCAGATAGCGAAGAATGCTTTCATTGATTTCCAGGTTGCGCTCGATCTCCCGGGGGAGTTCGCCTTCGCCCTTGAAGGTCACCAGCACGTAGTAGCCCTCCAGCATATCGTTGATGGGATATGCCAGACGACGCTTGCCCCACGTCTCGTCGACCTTCTCTACTTCACCGCCATTTTGCTGGATGATCCCGGTGAACCGTTCAATCAGTTCCTTTCGGGCAGCCTCTTCCAGACCGGTGTCGATGATGTAGGTGAGTTCATACCTATTCATACCTTTCACCTCCTCTTGGACGTATGGCGCTGCGCTTGGTGACGCAGCGCAAGGATGTGCCAATTAGATATTATATCAGCGGGCATTGGGAAAAGCAAGTAAAATCAAAAATCTTTCCAAGGGGCGGCCCGGTGCGGCCAGGGTTTTCTCCATAGCGGCAAAACAGGCAAGGCGGTGGGCCTTGCCTGTTTTGGAACCGAAGGGCGCTTGCGCCCCAAAGCCTTATCTTTATTGGGCGTCCTTCACGGAGAACTCGGTGATGATCATTCCCTCAATGTCATGGCCCACCACCTGGAGCCAGGCGGGCTTGCCCTCAAAGGCGGCCTTCACGTCAGGGTTGGAATCGTCCAGGGTGATCACGCCGTGGTAGACATTGGAGTATCCCGCGGGCTTGCCCACCACCTCCTCCACGTTGGTCCAGCCGGGAGAATACCAGTTGCCGTCGCCGAAGGCGCGGAAGGCTACCGCCAATTCGCCGTCCTCGGGCACATCGTACAGGAACTCATAGCCCAGGGTCACTTCATAGCTCTTTCCCCACTCAAATTCCACGGTGGCCTTGTCCGTGGAGATCATGGTGCCGTAGGAGCCGTAGGTCCACAGCGGGTCGTGAATCCACGCGCCCTTGTCCACCACCCAGTTGCCGTCCTTCACGCCGTACTCCAGGTAGAAGTTGTAGATCCACTCGTCGTCATCGGGCACGTCCAGGTAGATGCCGGGAGGGGTGGCTGTGCTGAAATCGGATTGCACGTTTACCTCGGCCAGGGCCAGGGCGGCGCTTGCCAGCAGCGTGGCGCACAGCAGGAATGCCAACAGTTTCTTCATGGGTACTCCTCCATTCTTTTTGTATTTACTGCGGCCCGTAGCTTTTCTCACAGGCGGCGTAAATCAAAGGATCATAGGTTTCGGCCACTGTGGCGGGGGGTACGCCGTTGCGCAGTTCATCCGCCATGGCCCAGAACAGGCCCCACACGTCGTTGATGTTGCGGTCGTTGGAGTATTCGTAGGCGCGGCCCGGGGTGTTGAAGAGCATGTCGTAATACTCGCCGTACAGGGCCTTGTTGGCCTCGGTAAAGCGGGCGTCATGGCGCTGCATCTGGTCGTTCAGGTACAGGAAGGCCTCCGCGCCCTTGGGGTTTTTCGCGCCGTTCACCAACCCCCAGCCATAGGTGGCGATCATTACGGTGTCCTTGGTGGTGGAGGGGCCGTAGGGGAAGGGCACGATGCCGATGTCGTCCTTCATCTGAGAGGGCTTTGGCATGTATACGCCGTGGGTCATGGCCAGCTTGCCCGCCACAAAATCCTGCTGGAAGGTGGCGTAGTTCTCCACGTTCAGGAAGCCGCCGGGCAAGGTGATCATCTTCTGGATGAAGGCCAGGGCTTCCACGGTCTTGGGGTCCTTCACGCCCACATGGTAGCCTTCCTGGTCAAAGGACACCAGCCGTCCGCCGTTGGAGATGATGAGCTGGGATACGTAGCTGCCCCAGGTGGAGAAGCCGTACTGGTCCACGGCGCCGTCCCCGTCGGTATCCTTGGTGAGGGCCGCGCCGCACTCGTAGAAGGCGTCAAAGTTCCAATTTCCCTCCAGCCAGCGCTGGTAGGGGTCCTTGATGCCCTCCAGTTCGAACATGGTCTTGTTGAACATGATGTAGGGCACGTCAAAGGGTCCCAGGCCCGCGCCGTAGTGCTGCCCTTTCCACTCATACATGCCCAGGTACACAGGATCGATCCAGCTGGCGTCCCACACCTTGTCAATGGGCTGCAGGATGTTCTTCACCGCCAGCAGGGGGAAGGACTGGTCGCTGAGAAGGTACAAATCCGGGGCGTCGTCGGCGGCTTGCATGGAAACCGTTTTGGAGCCCATTTGTTCCCAGGGCACGCCCACGATGTTCACCGTGCCCCCGTACTTCTTCTCAAAGAGCTTCTTGGTTTCGAAGATGTTGTCCAGGGCGTTGGGATTGTCCGCCAGCTGCTGCTGGTACTGCTCCTGGGTCAGGTTATACACGATGGTTACGTTGGGGTTTTCCAGCGTGGGGAACAGATCCTCGGTCAGGAAGTCCAGTTCGCCCTCTGCGGCCGCCAGGGGGAGTCCCGCCATGAGGGAAACCGCCAGTGCCAGGCATAGGGCCAGGGATACTGCGCGCGCGAAATGTTTCATCCAGATCCTCCTTTTTTTCATACTTCTATCGTGAAAAGCCGGGGGGCTTTTCCAACCTATCCCACGATGCCCGTGCGCTCGATGCTCTCGGTGAAGAAGCGCTGCAAAAACACGTACAGGATCAGCAGCGGGGCGATCACCAGCAGCGCGGCCGCCTGCACCCGGGTGATGTAGGCGAAGGCGTCCAGATAATTGGCCCCTTCCAGGGCGGTTTGCGCCAGGTTGTACTTGATCACCGCCAGGGCCGTGGACAGCGTCCAGTTGTTGCTCATGTACATGGCCGGGGCATAGTATTCGTTCCAATACCACACCACGGAGAACAGGAACACCGTTACCATGGCGGGCTTGGCGTTGGGGAGCATGACCCGCAGGAAGGTTCCCACAAACCCGCACCCGTCCAGCGCCGCCGAATCCTCCAATTCCTTGGGCAGCCCCCGGAAGAACTGGCGGTAAATGAAGATGAACAGGCCCGATTTGAACCCGGCTCCCAGCAGGGCGGGGAGGTAGAACACCCAGGGCGTGTCGATGAGATTGACATACCCCCGCCCCCCTGTGAAGAAGGAGAACAGGCTCAGCAGCCCGCCGAAGGTAAAGCGGCGGTATTGCATGTACTTGGGAATAGCCACCAGCTGCTCCGGCACGATGATGGTGAGGATCACCAGGGCGAAGAGCAAGCCCTTGCCCCGGAACTGGAACCGGGCAAAGCCGTATCCCGCCAGCATGCAGGAGAGAATCTGGAGCAGCGCGCTGAGAAAGCTCACCGCCAGGGTGGTGTTCAGGGATTTCCAGAAGTCGATGGCCTTCATGGCATCCCGGAAGTTGTCCAGGGTGAGGGACTTGGGCAGCCAGATGACGCTGGCGTCATAGGCTTGCTCAATGGGCTTGAAGGCGTTGCTGAACATGAACAGGAGCGGATACAGCAAAATGAAGCTGACGCCAATGAGCAGTGCCACCCGAAGGACGGTAAAGAGCTTTCCCACCGCCTTGTGGACATGGCGCTCCTTCAGCCATAGCAGGAAGCCCGCCGCCACATCCGCGGGCGGTGTGGTATAGCGCTCCATGGACCCGCCTCCTTTCAGGAATTAATGGACGATGTAATGGACCCGGCGGCCCAACACCCGGTACACGATAGCCAGCACAAGCGCCACCAGCAGGAAGAACACCCAGGACTGGGCCGCGCTGGAGCCGTAGTTCACGTCCACGAAGCCCGTGTTGTAGATGTATTGCATCACCGGGTTGTCAAAGGCGGTAAAGGTGTCGATGATGGAATAGATCACGTTGAGCAAAATAATGGGCGAGAGCAGCGGAATGGTGATTTTCCAGAAGATGTCCCATTCCGTGGCCCCCTCCAGGTGGGCCGCCTCCTTGTAGGAGGCGGGGACCGTTTGCAGCCCCGCCAGGAACAGAAGGATCTGAACCCCGGAGGACCAGGTGAGGGAGAAGATCCGGTCGATCAGGCCGCCCAGAGCTTGCACCAAAGTATGGGGCAGGCCCAGCTGGGTCAGCATTTCCGAAAAGCCGCTGCTGCTGAACATGTATACGTTCTGCCCCGCGTTCATGGACTGGCCGAAGATGTCCTCCTTGAGAAACACCAGCACCACGCCGGAGGCCACGATCACCGGCAGGAAGAAAATGGAGCGGAATACGGCGCGGCCTCGCATCTTCTTGTTCAGCAGCATGGCGATAAACACGCTGAAAAAGGTGATCAGCGGCACCTGGTACAGGGCCGAGCCCAGCGCTTCCGCCAGATAGCGCACGAAGTTGGCGTCCTTGAGCAGGTTGTACTGGTAGTTCTGCAAGCCCACATAGGTCATTTCAAAGCCCGAGGGGGTCATGTCCAGGCGGTGGAAGGAATACTGGAGGGACTGGACAAAGGGGGAGAGGAAGAACACCACCAAGCCCAGCAGCCAGGGCAAAATGAACAGGAACCCCGCCAGGGATTTTTTGCGCTCATAGCTGATTGGTTTCATTCCATTCCCTCCCCGGCCGCCCCGTCCTTGGCCGGGGCCTGCGCGGCCGTCCAGCCCAAAGCGGGGATGGTGCGCCCTTCGGCGCTGGCTTCCTGCTGGGTGGCGTTCACCCATACGGTATACCCGTTGGCGTACACCGTTTTGGTGACGCCGGGAGCCAGCAGGGCGTGATCCACGATGAGCTGCCCCCGGGCGTCCTCCAGGGCCCGGGCTACCTCCTGGGCGGCCTGGGCGGCGGCTTCGCGCCACACCTGGGCCTCTATGCTGTAAAGCATGTCCGCCCGGGTGTTTTTGATCTGGGAGGCGTCCCCGGTAGCCAAGGAGTAGGTGGGGGACATCCCCAGCTCGATGCATTTGAGCAGCCGCAGCCTGGGCTGGGCGCACAGGTTGATGGGCAAGGAGGCCATGTCCACCAGCCCGTGAAGGGCGATCTGGTAAAAGGGGACGGAGCGGTCCGTTACGTCAAAGCCGCTGGAACCGTCCGGCACGTGGGTCAGGGCGTCCGCCTGGGGCAGCGCGTAGGCGTAGGCGGCCTTGAGCAGCAGGGGATACCCCGCCTCCCGGAGGTCCCGGAGGCTCTCCAAGCTGTAGGCCGCGCTTTGGCTGCGGGAGGACGGATTTCCGGAAAAATCCGAATAGCAGAAGCTCCCGGTGGTTTCCAGGGCGATACCCACGCCGCTTTTGGCCCCGGCAGCCTCCTCCACCCGGCGCGCATACTCCCCGTGCTTTTGCCGAAGCAGCCTGGGAGCCAGCAAAAACCAGGGCTGGGTTTGGGTGTCCTGCAAAAAGGTATTGGGTAGGTAGCGGTACTGGAGGGCCACGGTGCGGTTGATGTTCTGGGCCGTGTCAAAAAAGCGGCTGACCCCGTTCCCCGTGCGGTATACGTTCATCAGGTCCGCGCCCAGCCAGATCCGCACACCCGCGTCCCGGGCCGCCGAAAGCAGCTCCTTGAGGGCCTTGCCGCCCCCCAGCGCGGCCTCCGCTCCGCCTCCCGCAGGCAGCTTGCCGTAGATGCCCCCGCCGTTCCAGCCCAGGTAGCGCACGGAAAGGTTTTCCACGCCCGCCTCCTTCAAGGAGCCGATCAGCGCGGCCGCCTCCTCAAAAGGCGTAAGGGCCACGGGCACTTGGGCGGGCACGCCCAGCACAGGCTTTTTCAGGTTCACCGCCCCGGTCAAATCCAGATACAGGGACGGGGTTCCGGCATCCTCCCGGGGCTGGAGGCCCGCCTCCTCCATGAGGTAGGCGCGGTAGCGCCGGGCCATGCCCACATATCCGTCCCCCTGGGGAATGGGGTAGTAGCGCACCTCATAGTTTTCCTGGTGGCCCGAGGCCCTTTCCAGCACTTGCACGCTGCGGTTCTGGAAGTTCTTGGTGGGCAGCTTCACCGAGCCCAGCAGCCGGTGGTTGTAGGTGGAGCTTACCGTGTTGTAGCCGGTGTATTTCCCGCTGACGTTGGCTGTCACCGCCGCCTTGGCGGCCCCGCCGTGGATCACGCCCAGCAGCGTGCTTGCGCCCTTTTGCATGCCAAAGACCGGCAGCAGGCATTTCTGCCTGGATATGTCCATCAACTCCCGCCCGAAGGCGGCCTCGTCCCCGTAGACGTTGAGGGAGAAGCTTTCCGCCCCTTGCTTGCCGTTGTGAAAGTCGATCAGAGCCCCGCTACCGTCGGGCACGAACAGGTATCCTTCCTCACCCTCCCCGCCCGCGCCGAAAAAGGGCAGCAGCGTGATCTGGCTGATGGTGTTCTCCCCATATTCCTGGATTTCGTCCAGGAGCACCTCGGCCTTGAAGTAATCCTCCCCTAAGGAATAACGGACAGGAATGCGGAAGGAATCCCGCACAAAGTCCATGATGTAGGTGACGGAACCATCCTCCAAGCGGGAGGTCATGGCATTTTGCTCCACGCAGGAGAAGCGGCTGGCGGCAAAGAAGGTGTTGTTCTTCCCGTCCACATAGCGCACATAAAGCTGGGACAGCATTTGCCAGCGGGGCATGCCGCTGGCCAGGGCGTCCTCCTGGGCCAAAGGCGGGTTGCTGAACCAGAGGGTTCCGGTCCGCTTGTCCGCCAGGGCAATTTCTCCCAAAGCGGGATCGGTGTACAGGGCCAGGGCCTCGTTTTCCACCACAAGCTGGAAATGCCCGGCCAGACCGGCGGCATCCTTCCCGGCGGGATGCGCCGGGCTTTGCGCCCTTCCCGGCGGCGGGCACAAGCCCAGGGCCAGGGCGCACACCAGCGCCAGAGCCCATCCCCGGTTGATCCCCTTGTTCATACGCCCGCCTCCCTTGCCCAATCGCTTACAGCCGGAATACCACTTCGTTGAAGATCGTATAGAAGAACACCTGGAGCTGCTGGAACATGCTCACCACCAGCGCGATGAGGAACCCGATCACCACCATGCCCAAAGCCGTGGCCAGCAAGTTGACCAAGGTCTTTTTGAAGGTGAATTGATGCACCGTCATCAGGGAGACCGCCATGAGCACGGCGCTCCAGCCCACCGCGCCCACCCGCAAAAAGGTGAGGAATACGCCGGTTTCCAGGGTCATGCCATGGCTCAGGGCCAAAGCCGCCAGGGTCAGGTAGAGGTAGGGCTGCAAGGCGTACGCCGAGGCCACCGCCACCTCCAGGGGCTTTCCCTCGCCGTTCATGAAGGTGGTGGCGGCGATGTTGGCCATCACCCACAGCGCGTACAGCCCCACGGTGCTCATCAGCAAAATCCACAGGTTCACGTCCTCGGGACGGTTGGGGTTGAAGAGAAAGCCCATGGCCTGCCGGTTCAGCGTGGCCGTCACAAACCATAGCGCCACGATCAGCAAGGCCACCGTCAGGGAGCCCAGGCCTTGGAACTTCACCGCTTCCATGGCCTGGATGGGGTGGGCCATGGAGCCTGCGGCCACCCGCAGCCCCAGCCTGTCCGGCAGCTTCCAGGCAGCCAGCCGCCGCCGTGCCCTGGGCAGCAGCAGCTTGCCTAAAGCAGCCGCCGCCACGACGCCTAGGAAGATCCAGCCCAGGTTATTGCGGCCAAAGTCCACGGCCATTTCCCCCAAGGCGTCCGAATAGCCTTGCTTGTCATAGCCAAGGCGGAAATCCCGCATTGCCTCCGCGTAGTTTCCCAGCCGCAAGTTGGCCTTGCCCAGGCCGATGTAGGCCAGGTTGTAGTTGGCGCAATGGCGCAGCACCTCCCCCCAGGGAGCCATGGCCTCCAGGTAGTGGCCGTCGTTGTACAGGCCGATGGCGGTGTGCAGCAGCTTGCCGAAGTCCGTCATGGCAAACACGGTCAGGCTGTTTTTCTTGCTGTCCAGCACCACCAGCTCCTGGCCGAAGGCCGCCAGGGAGGAGGGGGATTGGAAGGTGCCCAGCTGGTTTCCGATCCCGCCGAACACCGTTACCAGGTTGCTCTCGCTGTCGTACTGGAATACCCGGCCCCGCTTGGCGTCCAGAGCCGTGATGATCCCCTGGGGGCTGACGGCGATGTCCGCGAACATGGAATCCACAGGGTTGTTGTCAATGTAGGCCACAGGATGGTCGCCGTAGTCGTCCTTGGCGTAGCGGTAGGAGGCGAAGGGATCGATGTGCAGCACGTTCACCCCCAGGGCGTTCAGCTTCTTGATCTCCCCCCGGGAGCTGCTGGAATGCACGGAAGCGGCGTAGATAAAGTCGTCCTGGTCAAGATAAACGTTGGAATACTCGATGGGGATGAAGCTGGTCATCCGGGAGCGCTGCTCCCGGGAGAGCAGTTGCTTCCACAGGTATTCCACCATCATGGCTCCGGTCATTTCCACCCGGTTGGAGCCAAAAAAGGAAATGAAAGCGCCCTGTTCGTCCATGCAAATCAAGCCGCTGAATACGCCCACCGCCTGGACGTAAATGCGCCCCGCGCTGTCCACCACCACCTTTTCAGGTTGGTAGTCCAAATCCGCGGCGATCAAATCGGTTTGGGGGAGGCCCAACTCCCGAAGCACTTCCCCGTCCGGCCCCGCCACCAACACCCGCTTGTTGCCGGTGTCGCAGATGTAAAGCCGTCCATCCCGGCTCACAAACACGCCGCCAGGGTTGTTCAGCGCGGTTTCTTCCCCGCCCTTGCGAAAGGTCCGGTATTCCCGCAGGAAGCGGTAGGCGCTATCCACCACCACGATCCGGTTGTTGCCGGAATCCACGATGTACATCTCCTCCGCCATCCCGTCCACAAACAGGTCCCTGGGGGCTTTCAGGGCCCCGGCCCCCAAGTCCGCACCATACAGGGCCGCTTTGGGGCTGTAGCCGGAAGGGGCCCATACCGCGTCGCCCCATTCGTTATATACATAGGAAAAATAGTTTTCCTCCGGCAGGGCCAAGGCCGGGAGCGCAAAGGCGCACAGAAGGAGCGCCGCCAGCAGCGCGGCGGCAAGGGAACGGCCCGCCGGCCCGTGAAAACGCCTGAATCCGCCCATATCGGCCCCTCCTTTGCGTAGTCTTGTGAAGCTCATCCCTTGATGCCGCTGTGGGACATAGTGTCCAGCACGGAGCCCTGGCAGAAGATAAAGATCAGCAGCGGCGGCAACAGCAGCAGCAGCCCCACGGCGGCCCCCGCCCCGGCCCGGGCGATCCCGCCGGAGACGATCTGGCCGAGCATCACCGGGAGGGATTTCATGCTTTCGTTGTACACATACTGGGTGCCTGTGTTGTTCCACAGGGATTGGAAGGTGAAGATCAGCAGCGTCAGCCACGCCGGCTTCACCATGGGCATCACCACCCGCAGGTAGACCACGGGCTGGGTGGCCCCATCGATGCGGGCCGCCTCCAGAATGTCGTCCGGGATGGTGACCATGAACTGCCGCATCAAAAATACGCCCAGCGTGCCCGAGCAGGCGGGCAGGATCACCGCCCAATAGGTGTTGAGCATGCCCAGCCGGGAAATGATGATGTACTGGGGAATGCCCAGCACCGCGGGCTGAAAGAGCATGATGCCCACCAGCGCCTTCACGTATCCGCCCCGGCCCCGGAAGTCGATCTTCGCCAGGGGATAGGCGGCCATGGAGGAGATGAGGATGTAAAACGCTGTGCCCGCCACCGCGATGAACAAGCTGTTGAACACGTAGCGCCCAAAGGGCACCCAGGTGGATTGGGTGAGCTGGGAGAGGGTGGCGAAGTTGTCCAGGGTGGGGTGGCGCACATACAGCCTGGGCGGGAAGAGAAACAATTCGTTGATGGGCTTGAAGGCGTTGATCACGATGAACACGATGGGGAAGGCCATAAACAGCCCCAGCAGCGCCAGCATCAGGTAGACCCAGAAGTTGCCCAGGCGGGAACGGCTCAGGCGCACCTTTTTATCCCTGTGGAATCCCTTCTTCATACGCGCCTCCTACAAATCGCCGCCCAGCTTGGTGAACAGCCTGTCCACCAGCCGCCAAAATAGCACCACGATCACGAACAGCGCCACGGACAGCGCGCTGGCATAGCCCATTTCAAAGCGGGTATAGCCAAAGTCCTGGATGTGCAGCACCAAGGTGTGGGCCGAGTAATCCGTGCTGGGAAAGCCCGTGAGCTCGGCGCTTTGCACCCCCACCGAAAACGCCGCGGATAGCACGATCACCGACGCGAAGGTCATCTGGGGCACAATCTGGGGCAAGGTAATGTACCAGAACTCCTGGAAGCGGTTGCGGATGCCGTCGATGGCCCCCGCCTCGTACAAATCCCGGTTCACGGTCTGCATGCCCGCCACAAAGGCCAGAAACCCCAATCCCAGGCTGAGCCACAGCAGCACGATCACCACGATCCAAAGGTTGTAGCGGGAATCGTAGAGCCATTGCACAGGCTCGTTCAAAATGCCCAGGGACATCAGCCAGCCGTTGATAAGCCCATAGGCGTCCCCGCTGAAGATGATCTTCCAGATGAAGTAGACGTTGCCCGCCAGGGTAGGCGCATAGAACACCGTGACCAGAAACGCCCGCAGAGCGGGTTTGAGCTCGTTGACAAACCAGGCCAGCAGCAGGCTGACCACAAAGCCCACAGGCCCCGTCAGCAGCGCGAACAGGAGGGTGTTGCGCAGCGCGATCAAGAATACGTCGTCCGCGAAGAACATCCGCACATAGTTGCTCAGGCCGATCCAATACGGCGTTTGCAGCATGTTGAAGTTGGTAAAGCTCAGCACGATGGCGGAGAGAATGGGCACAAAGGTAAAGAGGAAGAACACCAGGGTAAAGGGCAGCAAAAAGGCATAGGCCACGCGGTTGTTTCGCCTTTGCATACCCCTTGCCATCCCATGGCCGCCCGGGGCATTTTTCTTTCCCAAGGTCACGCGCTCGCCTCCCCCTTGCCCGGGCCTGATATCCAGCCCGCCGTTTTGATCAAAGCAACCTCTATTCCAGCCCGAATTCCTGCCGCTTGCGCACAATCTCCTTGTTGATCTCCTTGTTGTACTCAAAAAGGGTTTCGCGCTGGTTCTCGTAATAGTACACCACCCGCCGGAAGGCAAACTGGATGTTGCGGTCCGTAAAGTAGTTGCCGGGCAGCTGCTCCACGTCCCATACCTGGGAGCGCTGCTCCAGCAGGCTTTCCCGTTCCTGGGCTTTCCAGGGGAGAGTTTCAAAGGCTTCCTTGTTGGCGGTGTTGTACCGGGCGGCGGGGCCGATCAGGTATTCCAGCTCCAGCCCGTAGCGGGATTGCACCTGGGCGCTGGTCCACCATTTCAGGAATTCCCAGCCCGCCTGGGGGTCCTTGGCGGTATCCAGCAGCACCGCCGCCGTGCCAAAGCAGCTTTCCCCCCGGTTCAGGCTGCCGTCCTCCCCAGGGGTACCGGGCACAGGGGCCATCCGCCACAGGCCCCGCAGCTCCGGAGCGGCTACGGAGAGCGTGTTGTAAAAGGAATAGGCCGCGATGCCCATGGGCATTTCCCCGGTGCGGAAGCGGTTGTAAAAGTCAAAGGAAAGGGGGAGGCCATGGTTGGAGTACAGGCCCGTCCATTCGCTGAAGGCCTCCAGGGCCTGGGGCTGGTCCAGGCCCGTGGAGCGCAGGTCCGGGGCGTAGAACCTGCCGCCGTGCTGGAAGAGGAACATTTCAAAGATGCTCTGCTGCTCCGGCACGCCCACTTGCAGGTTGTTCTTTTGCAGCACCTTCATCACCCGGTAGAACTGCTCCCAGGTATCCGGGGATTCAAGCCCCAGCTCCTCAAAGATATCGCTGCGGTAAAAGAGCATGTTGAAGGTCTGGGTCTCCGGCAAAGCGTATGCGCCCCCCTGGTAGCCATAGGCCACCAGCGCCGAGGGCTCGAAGCGCTCTGCCACCTCCTTGTACTCCGGGAAGGAGCTGAGGTCATACAGCGCGCCCCGCATGGCCAGGTTGATGGGGGTGGATTCCGACAGGGTGAGGGCCACATCCGGCCCCTTGCCGCCCATCACGGCCTGGACCAAGGTCTGGGAGCTGTCCACCAGGTTCAGGTTCACCGGAATGCCCGTTTGGGCGGTAAAGGAATCGTCGATCAGCCGCTTGATGATCAGGGCCTGGTCCCGCCCGGAGGAGGAGCCGCCGGCAGCCAGATCCTGTTGGCTGATCCACACGCTGAGGGCTTGCCGGTCGTCGTATACGTTGCCGATGGCGTTTTGATCCTCAAAGAAGGAAACGGCTACCGTCCCGAGGGTAAAGGCCGCGCTGGAGAGGAAATCCGCCTGGGCGGATTCCGGCGTTCCTTCGCCCATCAGCACGAGATAGTCCAGCTCCAGAGGCTGCTCCTTGAGCTGCAAAATCCAAGCCCCCATGCTGCCGATATTGTCCTTGAGCCGCTCCAGGCGGGTGGGAATGGTGTCCGGCTTTTTAATCATGCTGTCCAGCTGGGTATACACTTCCTCCAGCAGAGAGGCTTCCGAACCCCGCACGCCGGTGAGCGCCTCCAGCTCCAGCACCTGGGCCTTGAGGCGCGCGCTGATCTCCCCAAACGCCTCCAGAAGCCCCGGCACCTTCCGCTCCAGGTAGTAATCCTGATAGGGGTCCGGGCTGGTGCCCGTGATCATGATGATCTTGCGGTACAGGGTGTTCAGCTCCAGCACGGTTTGCTCCGTGGCCCGCAACAGCGGCGCCACCCGGCCCGGCGCCACCTCCATGGCCAATTCGTGCTTCCCTGCATCCAGGTAGACCCAATAGGGCTCAAAGCCCTCCCTGGTCTCCCGGCCCAGGCGGATCATCTGCCAATCCACCCCGTAGGGAATCTCCACGCAGGCCAATTCCACAAAGGGCACCTGCCCGTCCAGGCGGATTTCCCGGCTGCTGAGCATGCCCCGGGAAAAGTTCTGCCGGGCCTTGAAGGCGATCTGGTAAAATCCGTCCTGGGGCGCTTCAAAGGCCCAGGAGATCCACTGCCCGGCGAATTTCCAGTTGACCCCGCCAATGGCGTTGAGGCGGTTTTTGGAAAGGGAGTTCCTCTCTCCCCGGGTTTCCGTGGCGGGGCCGCTGCGGTCCGCGATGGGGTAGAGCACGGGGGAGGAGGTTTCCAGCGCCGCCTCGGCCGAAATATCCACCCGCTCCTTGGCGGTCTGGGCCTGGGGATGGGCCTCCTGGGCCGCCGCAAAGGCTTCCTCATAGGTGGGCAGCGGCTTCTCCCCCCACAGGGTGATGGAGGCGAGAGCAAAGGGCTCCCCCAGGGCCGTGAGGCGAAGGGCGTGCATGCCCTGGGTCAGGTAAAAGGAGAAGTTGCCCGGGTACATGCCGTCCGGGTCCCGGAGGGTCAGGCTGCGCCACTGCCGGGCCTCCACCTTTTGGGGGCGCACATCGTTGCCCCGGTTGTCCTGGCCGATGGGCCCATCGTCTTTCCAGATGCGGGGCAGCACCAGCTTCTCCATCTGGGCGAACCAGGTTTCACCGTCGATTTGCAAAGATACCTCTATGTCCCGGTTGCGGCCGGGCAAGGGCAAATACTCCAGGGCAATGGCATAGAGCCCGTCCTGGGGAACGTCTACCTGCCACAGGGCCCAGCTTTCCTCCAAGGGAAAGGACAGGGCGCCCTCCCGGCCCTGGAGCCCGCCGGAATCTGCCAAAGCGCCTTCCATGTCCAGGGCATCCCGCGCGGGCACCGTAAAGAAGCTTTCCGCCGGAACCGCCCAGGCGTAAGGGGCAAGGTACTGCTCATATCCTGGGGCGGCGCTGGACAAAAGGGCTTGGGGCTGTGCCAGCGCGGCAGAGGAAGGCATGCCGCTGAAAAGGATGAGCGGCATCATCAGGCAAACCGCCGCTTTTCGCATGTTCATTTGGCCTGCTCCTCCTTTTCCTCTCCTGCTGCCGCGCTCCGGGCTTCCTTTAATATAAGGGAAAAGATTGTCCGGCCCCACCGCTTCCGGCGGCTCAACGCCCTTCCTGGGGGACGTATTCCCCTTGGACGGCGTAGGGCTCCAATTGGGTGATCCGTATTTTGACCGGCTGCTGGTCAATGGAGGCATATGCGTTCACCCGCTCCTGGACCCAGGCCTTGCCCTCCCCGTCCATCCAAAGGGTCGCCTGCCGCATGGAAAGATCGTACAGGGTCGTGCGCCAGCGCCCCCGGTCCTCCTGGATGGCCTTGCGGCCCGTCACCGGCAGCGTGATAAGATCGCCCACCTGGGCCGTTCTCAGCACGGTCTCAAAATCATTGGCTTCCGCGGCTCCGGAGGGAACCTGCCACATGTTCCGGGTGCCCGCGTCCTCCAGTTGGGTGTCGTGCACGGGGGTCAAGGTGGCGGCAAAGGGGATTTCCCCTTCCTCTCCCCCAAGCTCCACCCCGAATACCTCCCGCATCTCCCCAAGGCTTTTGGTCCATTGGGCAAGCCATTTTCCATACAGGCCGTTGAGGGAGCTTGCCGTGATCTGATAGGTATTGCCTTCAAACTCGCAACGAGCGTCGGCGGGTTTGGCCTTGCCCTTCAAGGTGTGATCCAGGGAGGCCGTCATCCAGCAGCCATATTTCCAGCCTTTGAACTGATTGCCCAGCACCTTGACGCCCTCGATCCAGGCGGGGTCGCCAAAATCCTTGCGCCCCATGGCCCGAAGCTCCAAATTGATGCCGTTTTCCACCAGCAGGTTCCCCCGCACGGTGACGCCCCCCAGGTGCCCGCTTTCCCATACGGCGATGCCAGCCCCCAGGTTGCTGTATACCACGTTATTTTGGATCAGGCCGGAGCCGTTGCATTCCGAAACGATGCCGTCCCCGATCCACCAGGTGTTGCTCAGGCTCTGGTCGGTGAAGTTGGCGTAGGCCCAGCCTGCGTGGTTGCCAAAAAACGTGCCGTTTTGTACGGTAAAGCCGTCGTTGTTCCAATCCAGCCAAAGGCCGGGGCCGTTGTTGTCATAACAGATCAGGCCGTCCACCATCAGGTCCTGGGTGTAGCCGTACTTGGCCCCCTGGCCTTGCCAGGCGGGATCGTTATTGATGCCGTTGCAGCGCCGGAAAATGGTGTCTTGCAGAAGATGGCCTTTCATGCGCTGGCCTTGGGAGGCCCAGGCCCAGGAGGCCGTGGCGGCCATGTCCTCAAACACGCAGCGCACAACAGCCGTGTAGCTGGTGTCCGTGGCCCGGCGGTCATAGCCCAGGCCCACCCCGCAGCGGGTAAAGCGGCAATCCTCCACCCGCCAGCCTGTGGAAGGAACGATCACCTGGGTTTGAAACAGCCCGCCGTCCGCCAGGGGGCAATCCCGGAACCAAAATCCCCGGATGGTAATATAGGAGGCGTTTCCCACCTGCTTGAAACAGCAGGCCCTGTCGGTCATCACCGCGCCGCGCCAGAGGATGGACTCAAAAACGATGGGCTTCTCCCAGGTGCCGGAACGGGAGACCAGCACCTGCTCCACATACACCCCTGGGAATACCCGGATCACCGTGCCCGGGGCCGCCAGGTCCGCCGCCTTTTGCAAGGTGCGCAAGGGACTGTCCTGGGTGCCGGGCTGATCGTCGCTGCCCGTTTGGGCGCATACGTACAAGCATGGGTCCGTATCCTGGGACGCCTGCGCTATTGCCGTGCCGGGCATTGGCTTTCCCTCCCCGCCGGTTCCTTGCGGGCCCACCCATAGCTGGCTTGCCAGCAGCAAGACCGTGCAACCCAGCAGACCCAGAAAACGGCTATAATTCATAAATCGTTTTACTCCGCTTAAAGTCTTTGTATTTCAATGGTTTTTGCCCGTTCTGTACCTTGGCTTGGAACGGCGTCTCTCCAAATGCAGCTTTATAGTAATGGTTTCCCTTTGGTTTGTCAATGCCCAATTTTCGATTCGATTTTTCTGAATCCCGTGTTATTTCCGATTTTATATGCATTTCCCGTCAAATATTTTTTTCTGTTTTCTTGCTCCCTCCCTTGACAAATGCCCCGGCATCCGTTATTCTCGATATAGATAAAAGGATTTATCTGGAGGTTTACAGTGCGAGTCACGATCAAGGACATCGCCAGGGAAACAGGGTTGTCTCCCACAGCCGTCTCCCTGGTGCTAAACCACAGGCCCAACAAGCTATCCGCGGAAAGCCGGGAACTGATTGTGGAAACCGCCAAGCGGCTGCATTACGTGCCCAACCAGCTGGCCGTGGGCTTGGTGACCCGGCAGACCCACACCCTGGGCCTGATCATCCCCAACATCGCCAACCAATACTATGCCACGCTGGCCCTGGGCATCGATGAGGAGGCCCGCAAGCACGGCTGGAACATCCTCTTCATCAACACCAACGACCGGGCCCAAAATGATTTGGACAGCCTGCGCCTGCTGTCCTCCCGGGGGGTGGACGCCCTGATTCTGGCCGTGGCCTCGGATGTGGACGCGCAAACCCGCGGGGAGTACCGCAGCTTTATCCAGAAATCCAGCGTTCCGGTGGTGCTGGTCAACCATGAGGAACCCTCCTTCCGGTGCAGCACCGTAAAGCTCAACAACCGCGCCGGGGCCTACGAGGCCGTGACCCACCTGCTGGAGTTGGGCCACAGGGACATCGCCTACATCACCGGCGACGAGGACCTGCAGCACACCCACACCGAACGGATCCAGGGCGCTATGCAGGCCTGCGCGGACATGGGGGTACCCTTTTGCAAAAAGTACGTCCGCTCCGGCCGCTACACCACGGAGGGCGGCGCCCAGGCCGCCCAGGAGCTTTTGAGCCTCCCCATCAGCGCCCTTTTCTGCTTCAACGACATGATGGCCTTCGGCGCGTTTCAAAGGATCCGGCAGATGGGCCTGAAGGTTCCGGAGGATATTTCCCTGGTGGGCTTTGACGATGTTCCCTTTGCCGCCTTGCTGGACGTGCCCCTGACCACCGTCAAGCAGCCCGCCTATGAGATCGGCCGGGAAACCGTGCGGGTGGCCCTTGGGGAGATCGAAGACCGGCTGCGCTCCAAGCAGCAGATTCAGTTTGAGCCTGAATTGGTGCTGCGGGAAAGCACCGCGCCCTTTGTTCCCAAGCCGTAGCCTTTTTCTTTCCATCGGATTCCTATTTCTGTATTTCAGGCACGAAAGGAGCGTCCCCGTCATGGATCGCGATAAATTGGTATTGGGCGAAGCCCTGTCCCGGGAAAAGTTCACCCACCCCTCCCGAGAGTTCGGCATCATGCCCTTTTGGTTCTGGAATGGCGAAATGAGCTATGAGGAGATGGAGTACCAGCTCCGGGAGTATTACGCCAAGGGAATGCCCGGGCTGTATATCCATGCCCGCTTCGGCATCCGGGATTATATGCCCTACTTGGGGGAGGAATGGTTTGACCGGGTGCGCTTCACCATCGAAAAGGCCCAGGAGATCGGCTTACAGGTGTGGGTGTATGATGAGTACAACTGGCCCTCCGGCACTGCCGGGCAGAGCATCCAAAAGGACGATCCGGAGCTGACCAACGTCTATCTCCAATTGGAGCAGTTCGACCTCCCCGGCCAGTTTTTCACCTTTATGGAGGGAACGGACTCCCGCTATTTCAACCTGGAGCAGTCCGAGCCCATCTATGCCTGCGCCATCAAGCTGGAGGACATGGAGAAGGGCAACTTTGAGTTTGTGAACCTCACCCCCTCCCTTTCCTTTGACAAGGTGATTACCTGGGAGGCCCCCAAGGGTCCCTGGAAGCTATTTTATTTCATCGAGCGTAAGGCCGGCTGGTATGCGGACGTGCTGAACCCCGAAACCACCCGCCGCTTTTTGGAATACACCCATGAGCGCTACAAGGCCGTCCAGGGCGGAAGCTTCTCCCGGGAGGCGGGAACCCAGGGCTTTTATACGGACGAGCCCGCCATGTTCTACTTTGAGCTGGGCAAAAACAACTTCACCTTGCCCTGGTCCAAGAAGATGTTCCGCATCTTCCGGGAGCGCAACGGGTACGACCTGAAAGCCCATCTGCCCAAGCTGTTTTACAACATCGGCCCGGACAGCGAGCAGGTGCGTCACGATTTCTGGCGGGCCCTCTCGGACCAGTACGACGATACCTATTACAAGCAGATTCGCGCGTGGTGCGACCGCAACGACGTGATCTTCACCGGGCACCTGATGCACGAGGAATCCGTGCGCATGCATTGCAAATCCGGCGGGAACCTGTTCCACCACCTGCGCCAGATGCATATGACGGGGGTGGACCACCTCTATCCCCGGGTAGGGGCACGGGATATGCCCAACGAGCATGTGGCGCTGAAAATCGCCTCCTCGGCGGCCCACCAGTTCGGCAGCGCCCGGCTGATCTGCGAGTCCATGGGCGGCGCGTATTGGGACTGCACCATGGAGCGGATGAAATGGATCGCCGATTGGGAATACGCCTTGGGCGTGAATATTTTCAACCCCCATGGCTACCACTATTCCATCGAGGGGGAGCGCAAGCGGGACTGGCCGCCCTCCCAGTTCTACCACCATACCTGGTGGCCCCAGTATGGCCTTTTCAACGAATACCTCTCCCGAATCGGCTACCTGATGACCGGCGGCTACCACGTAGCCAAGGTGGCCGTGCTCTATCCCATCCATACCATGTGGGCCAACTTCCGCCCCCAGGTAACGGATAAGATTTCCCAGGCCACCGAGGGGGATTTCGTGTTCTTCACGGACCGGCTGCTGCGGCTGCATATGGACTTCGACTACCTGGACGAGGACACCCTGGCGGAGTGCGAGATTCAGGACGGAGCGCTGACCATCCGCGGGGAGCGCTATGAAATGCTGCTGCTGCCCCCTGTGACCCACATCAAGGGAAGCACTTTGGAGATGATGGAAAAGCTGGTCTGCGCCGGGGGCAAGGTGGGGGGAGACGCTTTGCTGCCTTACAAGCTGGTGGATGGCGACAGCGGCGACGTTTCCGGGCGCATCCAGGCGCTGTTTGGCCAGGAACCCGGGGCCCTGCGGGATGCCTTCCTCTCCGGGGAAACCGACGCGCTGTCCTTGGAAGCCAAGGATCATCCCTCTGGGGGAAAGACCGTCTTCTTCGCCGGGCAAGGGCTGTGGAGGCAGGATGCGGTAGCCTTGCTGGACAGGGGCATGCGGGAGTGCATTACCCCGGAGATCGAAATCGACTCCGACGAGGTG
Source organism: Candidatus Limiplasma sp. (assembly GCA_034927815.1). Lineage (GTDB taxonomy): Bacteria > Bacillota > Clostridia > Christensenellales > Aristaeellaceae > Limiplasma. The sequence continues at coordinate 89,108 of JAYFPK010000014.1, read as the reverse complement.
TTTTCCCTGCACCGGGTAAAGGACGGGCGGGATTTCTTCTTCCTCATCAACCCCACCGCCGAGCCCAGGAACATCACCGTCTCCTTGCTGGGAGAGTATGCCCCGGAACTGTGGAACCTGGAGGACGGCTCCATGGCCGTTTTGCCGGTGTATACCGTCCGGGATGGCAAAACCCGTTTCCAGATAGCGCTGACCGCCTATGGCTCCGCCATGGTCAGCGTGGCGGAGGGGCCCCAGGCCGCCCATGTGCAGGCCTCGGACCTTCATATTCAGCGGGTGGAAAATGGCCGCGTCTATGGCTATGGCCGCCTGGAGAAGCCCGGAAGCATTTTGCTGAGCGTTCAGGGGGAGGAAAGGGCGTTGTCCGTACCCGCTCAAGCGCCTTTGGCGGAGCTCTCCTTTGCCCAGGAATGGAGCTTTGCCATTGACAAGCCCAACGCCCTGGTAATCCAAAACTGGAAATTCGCCATGGAGGACGGGACGGTCCGCCCGGAGGCAATTTCAGCTCCCCCCCAGGAGTGGCTGGATTTCCGCATGGGCGCTTGGGAAATGCAGCTGCCTTTTGAGCGGGAGACCCAGGACTATCCCGTGGACCTCTGGTTCGCGGCCTCCTTTGAGGCCCGTTACCTGCCCGGGGATTTGAAGCTGATGATCGACGGCTTCAAGGGCGAGAGCCATACCCTGTATGTGAACGGACGGCAAGTGACGCAAACCCCTGAGCGCTCCTACCTGGACGCGGAAATCCGCACCGTGCCCCTGGCCCCCTACGCGAGGCTGGGCGATAACCTCCTGCTGCTGCGCATCACCGCCCGCGGGAAGATGGACGGCCTGCTGGACCCGCTCAAGCTCATCGGCACCTTCGCCGTGGGTGGAGAAGGAGAAGGGGACCAGTTCATTGCGCCTCCCCTGGAGGCCATCCGCATGGGGGATTGGGTATCCCAGGGCTTCCCCTACTATGCGGGAACCGGCATCTACCGGCAGGCTATGGTCCTGCCCCCGGAGTATACCGGCAAAAAGCTGGTGCTGGAGGCGGAGCTTGGCGCGGACGTGCTGGAGGTGAGCGTCAACGGCAAGCCCGTGGGCACGCGCCTGTGGCGGCCTTACCGGGTGGACGTGAGCGATGCCCTTGAGGCCGGGGAGAACCTGATCGAGATACGGGTGATCAATACCCTTTCCAACCTGCTGGAAGCCACCCGCATCCCCTCCGGCCTGTTTTCCGCCCGGATCATTCCCTACGACCGCTATGAGGTTCTGTATTAGGAGGCGTTCCCATGCGCATTGCACTGGCCCTTCGTCCCGCCACCCAGGAGAGCTTCGCGCCCTTCGGCAGGCTGATCACCCCCCAAGTCCCTTCCTACCGCAGCCCCGGGTTTGACTGGCATGAAAACCTGGCCCAGTCGCCTATGGGCGCTGTGGAGCTGGGGGTGGTGACGCCTAAATACACGGGGGATTTCCATCAAGCCGTGTTGGAGCGCCATGTAAACAGTGAAGAGATCATCGCGCCTTTGAAGGAGGATGTCCTTTTGGTGCTGGGCAAGGCGGAGGCCTTTGAAGGCGCGCCCCGTCCCGACCATTTTGCGGCCCTGTACCTCCGGGCCGGAGAAATCGCCGTGCTGGGCAAGGGGGTATGGCACGAAGCCCCCAAATGCTTTGCCAAAGAAGCGCCATGCCTGGTGTTGTACGCGGCGGATACCGGCAAGAACGACAAGGAGCTCCTTTCCATGAAGGAAATGGACCTGGAGCTGGTGGTGGCGGACCTGTGAACAGATGATTCGCTGTTTCCAGGGAGAGTGACCCTTCCCATCCCTGCCCTGGGGCCTGGCTGCGATGCCGTTATCATCGCCAGCCCGGCCCCAGGGCGGGGTTTTTCTATGGAAGCTGTGGGAAGGGACCCTGTGAGCCCTCCAACGGGCAAAAATGCGCCAAAATCTCCCGGGTTTTCTCTTTTACCGCTTCCCACTTTTCGGAAATGTGATATAATGTGATATTGAGCGGCGGTGACGCCTCCCGGATGATGCATGCCAAGGCCTTGTCCCCAAAGACAGGACCGGGAGAAAGCAAGGGATAGACGATGCTGGGGGAAATGCTTCGCGCGGTGCCATGGTGGGGCTTTGCGCTGGTTGGCGTGGGCAGCGTCGCTTTTGGAATCTTCCAAATCTAGTTGATGCGACGCGCCATGGCGGGCGGAAAGCCCAAGCCATGGCTTTTTGTCGTAAAGCTTTCCCTTTGGGCAATCCTATTGGTGGCCTTGGGCATCCTCTCCATCCCATTGCTGCTTTTCTTTGTGGCGTTGGGCTCAGCCACCATGCTTGCGGGAAACGTTGCGCTGTACCGCAAGGCGCAAAAGAAGGAGGTGAAGTAAGTGCTGGAAGTAAGCCTGGAGCAAAAACCCTTTTACATCGGCGGGTTCAACGTGGGCCAATCCGTGGTGACCGCCTGGTGCGTGCTGGCCGTGCTGATCGCGGGGCTGGCGGTTCTTCACCTTTTGGTGGTCCGCAAGATGAAGGAGAAGCCGGCGGGCGTTCAAAACGTTCTGGAGCTGGTAGTGGACGGAATATACCGCTGGAGCGCGGGCAAGGTGGGGGAGGCCAGCGAGTTTGTGGCGCCTGTGGTGGCTACCTCCATGACCTATGTGTTTTTTACCACCGTGATAGAGCTTTTCGGAATCGCTCCCGCCACGGAGGATATCAACTGTACCCTGGCCATGGGGCTTTGCACATTTTTGCTGGTGAATGTGACGGGGTTGAAGTTCCGGGGCATCAAGGGCCGCATCCATGGGTTGGCGACCCCCTCCCCGGTGGTGCTGCCCATTCGCGTGCTGACGGATTTCATCGCGCCCTGCTCCATCGCCATCCGTCTTTTTGCCAACGTCATGGTGGGCGGCATCATCATGCAGCTCATTTATGCGGCGGCCCCCCTGATCTTGCCCTCCATTGTGGCTTCCTATTTTAATGTGCTGCACGTGGGGATTCAGACCTTTGTGCTTGGACTGCTGACGCTGATCTATGTCAGCGAGGTCATGGAGTAGGGGAAAGCCCTTGCAAACCCCTGGCCTATGTGTGGAAAACCCAAAAATAAGGAGGATATGAACATGAACATTACCTTGGGACTGATCGCCCTGGGCGCCGCCCTGACAGCTCTTTGCGGAGTGGGCGCCGCCCTGGCCATGGGCAATGCCACCGGCAAGGCCGTGGACGCCATCGCCCGTCAACCGGAGGCGGGGGGCAAGATCAACAGCTCCTTGATGTTCGGCTTGATTTTGATGGAAACCTGCGCTGTATACGCCCTGCTGATGGGCATTCTCATCATCTTTATCCTTGGGGGCAAGGTAGCCTAAGCGCAACGATGAAGACACAAGGAGGGATGAGGCGTGGAAGGCTTGTTTAACCCACACTCCATTGCGTTGCATATCATCAATGCGGCGATCTTGCTGGTGGCGTTGTATTTCTTGCTTCTAAAGCCTGTTCATAAGTTCATGAGCGCCCGCACGGACAGCGTGACCGCGCAGCTGCAAAGCGTGACGGACGCGCAACAGGACCTGGAACAGCAAAAGCAAGCGGCCCAGGGAGAGATCGAGGCGGCGCGCAAAACCGCTGCGGATATCGTTGCCCAAAGCGTGGCCCAGGCCCAGGAGCAGGCGGAAAAGGTGCTCCAGGACGCCCACGCGGAAGCTGAAAATATCGTGAAGCAGGCCCAGGAGGAAGCGGAATCCATGCGCCAAAGCGCCCGGGATGAAATGCGGGGCGAGGTGGCCGGATTTAGCGTGATGCTCGCCGGCAAGCTTTTGCAGCGGGAAGTGACCCAGCGGGACCATGAGCAGCTGGTGGAAGAATTTCTCAAAAAGGTGGTCTAGGCATGGAGGATGGGGAAATCAGGGCCGGGCAAGGGCAGCCCCTGGGCAATGCCAAGGCCAAAAGCTCCTTCAACCTGGAAGCGGAGCTGGGAAGTGGGCAGGAGGCCTGTGCGGAGCCTTCGGAGGAAGTTCTTCGCGGGCGTATTGTAACGGGCATGCCCCTGTCCCAGGAGCAGCAGCAGCGCGTTGCCAGGCGTTTTGAGGAGCTTCTGGGCAGGCGCGTGACCTTGAGCTGCCATGTGGATGCAAAGCAGCTGGCGGGCATCCGCGTGGAGCTGAACGGCTATAGCTATGACGGCACGTTACGCGGGCAGCTGACCGCCTTGCACAAGATGCTGACGCGCCCTGACGAGGAGGTGCGGTGACATGCATGATTGGAATCAAGTGGCGCAAAGCCTGCGGGAGCGCCTGGGCGATTTTCAGCGCGGCGTGGATGTCCGCAGCACCGGCAAGGTTTTGTTTGTGGGCGACGGCGTGGTGCGCATGGACGGCCTGAACGACTGCAAGCTGGGCGAGCTGATCGAAATGGAAAGCGGGGGCTATGCCATCGCCATGAACCTGGAGGAAAAACAGGTCTATGGCGTGGCGTTGAGCGACGAGGCTGAAATCTCCGTGGGGATGGCGGCCTTTGGCACGGGCAAAGTGCTTTCCGTGCCCTGCGGCGAGGGGCTGCTGGGCCATGTGGTAAGCCCCCTGGGCCTGCTGCTGGACGGCGCGGAGCGGATCACCCAAGCGGAGTTTTGCCCCATTGAGGTGGCGGCTCCGCCGATTTTGCACCGCAAGCCCGTGAACAAGCCCTTGCAAACCGGGCTGATGGCTATTGACGCCATGGTTCCCATCGGCCGGGGCCAGCGGGAGCTGATCATCGGGGACAGGCAGACCGGCAAAACCAGCATCGCCATCGATACGATCCTCAACCAAAAGAACGCAAACGTGGTATGCGTATACGTAGCCATCGGGCAAAAGGCCTCCAGCGTCGCCCAGCTCATCACCCACCTGCGGGAGCGGGGGGCCATGGAGTATACCATCGTGGTCAGCGCCACGGCGGCGGAGAGCGCCACCATGCAGTACATCGCCCCTTACGCGGGCTGCGCCATGGCGGAGTGGTTCATGCGCCAGGGCCGGGACGCGCTGATCATCTACGATGATTTGAGCAAGCACGCGGTGGCCTACCGCTCCATGTCCTTGCTGCTGCACCGCCCGCCGGGGCGGGAGGCGTACCCCGGCGACGTGTTTTACCTGCACTCGCGGCTGCTGGAGCGGGCGGCGAACCTTAGCGAGGAGATGGGGGGAGGCTCGCTGACGGCCCTTCCCATCATTGAAACCCAGGCGGGGGATATTTCCGCCTATATTCCCACCAACGTGATTTCCATCACCGACGGCCAGATTTTTTTGGATACGGAGCTGTTCCGGGAGGGCATCCGGCCTGCCATCAACGGCGGCCTCTCCGTAAGCCGCGTAGGCGGCGCGGCCCAGCGCAAGGCCATGCGCAAGGTGGCCGGCACCCTGCGGCTGGAGCTGGCCCAATACAGGGAATTGCAGGTTTTTGCCCAATTTGCCAGCGACATGGACACGGCCACCCAGGATAAGCTCAAATACGGGGCGAACCTCACGGAGCTTTGCAAGCAGCGCAACAACGCCCCCATGCACCTGGCGCTGGAGGTGGCCTTTCTCTACGCCGCTACCCAAGGGCTTTTGCCCAAAAACATCGACCATAAGACCCTGTTGCAGTTCAAAGCGGAGTTTCCGGGATATTTTGAGGCGGGCTATGGGGAGCTGGTCCAGCGGCTGAACGCCACGGGAGAAATGGATGAAAACAGCGAGGCGCAGCTGCGCAAGGCTATTTTGAACTGGTTTGGGCATGAAGTCCACGCCCCTGGCAAGCAAGACGAGGATGAAACGGAAGAACATCATGCCTTGCCCGAGCAATTCCATACCCACGACGTGTCCAAGGTGGCCTACAACACCCCTGAGCAGGCCGAGGCGAAAGAGGATGAAGGGGATGGGAAACCATGAGTTCCATCGCCGAGATCAAACATCACATCAAGGCCGTGGACGATACCGCCAAAATCACCCGGGCCATGCACTTGATCGCCTCCGGCAAGATGAAGAAGGCCGTGCGCGCCCATGAGCAGACCATGCTTTTTTACAACCGGGTCCGTTCCAACATGCGCTTCATCCTGGACAATTCGCCGGAGGGCTTCAAAAGCGTATTCTACCGCGACCATGGCAAGCGCTGCGCCTTTTTGGTCATCGCGGGGGACAAGGGCATGTGCGGCGGATACAACCAGGAGGTATTGAAGCTGGCGTTCCAAAAGGTGGTTACCAGCACCACGCACCAGCGGACCCGCCTGTTGACCTTTGGCCATATGGCCACCAACTTTTTCAAGCAAAAGGGCATCCCGGTGGACGAATCCTACCTGTCCGCGGTGCAAAAGCCTTCCCTGGACATTGCCAGGGAATTATCGGCCCAGCTGTGCGCCCAGTATGAGAAGCAGCTTTTTGACGAGGTGTTCATCATCTTCACCCAGCTCCTCAAGGGCGGCATCACCCGGCCCACCTGCTTGCACGTGCTGCCCCTGAACCGTTCGGCCGTGGTGGATGTGGAGCCCATGCACACGCCTCTTGTGGGCCTTACCTTTGAGCCAAGCCTGGCGGAAACCCTGGACTCCATGGCCCGGCACTACGTCAGCGGGGTGCTGTACAGCGCCTTGGTGCAGAGCTACGCCAGCGAAAACCGCTCCAGGATGACGGCCATGGAATCCGCCACCCGCAACGCGGACGAGATGCTCAAAAAGCTCAAGCTGGAGCTCAACCATGCGCGGCAATCGGAGATCACCCAGGAAATCAACGAGATCATCGGAGGGAACCCGGAGTCGTTTACGCTGTAAGGCCCGCCGTTATGCCATTCATGGAGAAGGAGAACTGGAACATGACAAAGGGAACCTTGATTCGAATTGTGGGGCCGGTGCTGGACGTGCGCTTTCGCGCCGGAGAGGTGCCGCCTATCCATACGCTGATCCGCATTGTGGACGGCGAGCGCACCGTATCCGCGGAGGTGCACCAGCATGTGGGCTCGGTGGTGCGCTGCATCGCTTTGGAGGCCACGGACGGGCTTTCCCGGGGGCTGGAGGCCATCAATACCGGCGCGCCCATCACGGTTCCCGTGGGCATGGAGATGCTGGGGCGGGCCATTGATGTGCTGGGCAGGCCCATTGACGGAAAGCCGGTTCCCCAGACCGAGGAATCCATGGTGATCCACCGGGATCCCCCCAGCTTTGCCCAGCAGCAGCCCGTGGCCCAGGTATTCGAGACGGGCATCAAGGTGATCGACCTGCTGGCGCCCTACGCCAGGGGCGGAAAGATCGGCCTGTTCGGCGGCGCGGGCGTGGGGAAAACGGTGCTGATCCTGGAACTGATCCATAACATCGCCACGGAGCAGCACGGCTATAGCGTGTTCGCGGGGGTGGGGGAGCGCAGCCGGGAGGGCAGCGACCTGCTCCAGGAGATGACGGAATCCGGCGTCATTGAAAAAACCGCCCTGGTATTCGGGCAGATGAATGAGCCTCCGGGGGCCCGCATGCGGGTGGCTATGACCGGCCTCACCTTGGCGGAGTATTTCCGGGATGTAAAAAGGCAGAACGTGCTGCTGTTCATCGACAACATCTTCCGCTACATCCAGGCGGGAAGCGAGGTTTCCGCCTTGCTGGGCCGCCTGCCCAGCGCCGTGGGCTACCAGCCTACCCTGGCTACGGAGGTGGGGGCCCTGGAGGAGCGCATCGCCAGCACCCGCAGCGGCTCCATCACCAGCGTACAGGCCATTTACGTTCCCGCGGACGACCTTACGGACCCGGCTCCCGCCGCCATCTTCTCCCACCTGGATGCCACCACGGTGCTCAGCCGCGCCGTGTCCGAGATCGGCATCTATCCGGCGGTGGACCCACTGGATTCCAGCAGCCGGATTTTGGACCCCGTGGTGGTGGGGCAGGAGCATTACCATGTGGCCTTAAAGGTACAGGAAGCCTTGCAGCGCTACCGGGAGCTCCAGGACATCATCGCCATTTTGGGCATGGATGAGCTCAGCGAGGAGGACCGGCTGGTGGTGCACCGGGCCCGCCGGCTCCAGCGCTTCCTGAGCCAGCCCATGTTCGTGGCCGAGGTCTTCAGCGGCATTCCCGGGCGGTACGTGAAGCTGGCGGACACCATCGCTTCCTTCAAAGCCATTGTTCAGGGGGAGGCGGACAATCTGCCCGAGGACGCCTTCTACATGGTGGGCGACCTGGAGGACGCCCGCAAGAAGGCCAGGGAATTGGAGGCGAAGGCCAATGCCTAAGACCTTCCACCTGAGCGTCCTGACCCCTGAGCACGCGTTTTTCGAAGGGGATGTGGAGATGCTGAACGTGCAAGCCCCGGACGGCAGGCTGTGCATTCTGGCGGGCCATGCCCCCACGGTGGTTTCCCTGGCGGAAGGGGAGTTGGAGCTGCGGGATGGGGCAGGGGCGGAGAGATGGGCCGCCGCCTCCGACGGCTTCATGACGGTCACCCAGGATGCGGTGGTGGTCATGCTCCAATCCGCGGAGTGGCCCGAGGATATCGACCGGGTCCGGGCGGAGCGGGCGGAGCGCCGCGCCCGGGAGGCCTTGCTCCAAAAGCAGGACCGGCAGCGCTTCCTGATGAACCAGGCCATGCTGCTGCGGGCCATGACCCGCCTGCGGGTCAGCGGCCGGAGGAATATCAACAACTAACGACCTTCCGAAAGAAGGCCTGCGTATGAACACCAAAGAACGCCTGGGCGCCTACCGCAACGAGCTCAAAGGGATCGCCATCCTGTGGGTGGTGTTCTTTCACGCGCTGTTTTCTGTAAGCGGGGTTTTGTACGACATCCAAAAGATCGGCTACGGCGGCGTGGACATCTTCTTTTTCCTCACGGGCTTCGGCCTGTACCATTCCCTGGGCAAAAGCCAGGAGCTTTCGGGCTATTGGAAAAGGCGCATGGGCCGGATTTTGCCCGCCTACTTGCCCCTGATCCTGTGCTATCTGCTGGTGATGTATCCCACCTACGGGTTGCGTGCCACCCAGGCGGTCCGGGGCGCTTTGGGCAATCTCCTCATGGTGGGGTTCTGGTTCGGCACCCCCAGGCTGTTCAACTGGTATGTCAGCGCGCTGGCGGTGTTTATGCTGCTGGCCCCTCTGCTGTACGCCCTTTTGTCCAAAAGCCCCAAGCCCGGGCGCACGCTGGCCTTCCTCCTGGCCTGGGCGTTTTTCCTGGGGCTGTGCCTCATCGGGGATGAGCGCTATATGGGCGTCTCCCGCTTGCCCATCTTCCTCCTGGGCATGGCCTTTGCCATGGATTGGCGGCCTGCCCTGGGCGCGCTGGCGAAGCGCCTGCTGCTGGCGCTCTCCTTTTTTGCGGGGCTGGCGGTGCTGCTGCTATGCTTTGCCCGGTATCCGGAGCTGCTGAACGATTATGGGATGTATTGGCATCCCTTTGCGCTGATCACGCCGCCCCTGTGCCTGTTCCTCAGCTTTTTGCTTAGCAAAGCGGACAAGGCCCGCCGCCTTTTCGCGCCCCTTCGGGCCTTGGGCCGGGCCTCCTTTGAAATCTACCTGCTGAACATTTGGCTGGTGGAATGGGGCAAGAGGGAGAAGCTGACAGGGGACTTGCCCTGGCTGCTCCTGTGCCTGGGCTGTATCCTGGGCGGGCTGGGATATCATTGGTTGATTCACAAATTGGGAGAAAAAATACAAAGGAAAAACATCCAAAAGCCCTCTGTGAATTGACAAAAAACCCGCGAATGATATAATATTTATACCTTTGCGGAAAACGGAAAGGGTGTTGGTTCCTTTGCGAAAAGCGGAAAGGGCAGCATGCTCTTTTCGCTTTTCTGGCGGTAGCGAGCCATGGGTCGAACGCTGTTTTCCAAATCCGAAAGGGGTATCCACGCGGATTGTTTCCGGCCTGTGTCCACCGCAGCCGCCGGAGGCGGCGTATCCACGGGCGCTTTGCCAGCCGTTTGGATCCACCATCGGATTGCTTATTGCCAGGAGGTTGTTCTATGAACGCAAAGTTTGCCCTGTACATCTGCAAACGGTTGGGCATGGCCGTGTTGACCATTTTTTTGGTCATCGCGATCACCTTTTTTACCATGCACGCCATTCCCGCCAGCCCCTTCAGCTCGGAAAAGGCGAAGAGCGACCAGACCATCGCCGCCCTGGAGAAGAAATATGGCTTTGACAAGCCCGTGCCCGAGCAGTTTATGAACTATCTGTGGAACATCGCCCATTTGGACTTTGGCCTGTCCACAGGGTGGGTGGGTAATACCGTGATGGAGCTCATCAGCGGCGGCTTCGTCTATTCCGCCCGCATCGGCTTTATGGCGGCGCTGCTGGCTATTGTGCTGGGGGTCGTGCTGGGGGCCATTGCCGCGTTGAAACGGGGAAAATGGCCCGACAAGGTGATCCAGGTGGTCACCACGGCGCTGGTGTCCATGCCCTCCTTTGTCATGGCGACCTTGATTTTGCTGCTGTTCGTGCTGCAGCTCAAATGGGCTCCCTCCCGGGCTACTGATCCGGGCGGGCTGATCCTCCCCATCATTTCCTTGAGCCTGTATCCCATGGCCTACATCACCCGCCTGGAGCGGTCCAGCATGCTGGACGTGCTGGGGCAGGATTACATCCGCACCGCCAGGGCCAAGGGGCTAGCCAACCGCAAGGTGATTTTCAAGCACGCCTTGAAAAACGCCCTCACACCCGTCATTACCTATGCGGGCCCCATGATGGCCTACATCCTGACCGGCAGCATGGTGGTGGAGAACATCTTCTCCGTGCCCGGGCTTGGAAGGCTGTTTGTGAACAGCATGCTCCGCACGGACTACATGATGATCATGGGCGTGACCATTTTCCTGGCGATTATGATTATCCTGATGAACTTCCTCAGCGATATTCTCTACAAGGTCATGGACCCCAGAATTGATTTGGCTTGAGGAAGAGGTGAGAAGCGTGCAAAACGAAAAAGCATTCAAGAATCCGTTGAGCTTTCAGGTGGATCCCAAGCTCTTTGAGCCGGCCTCCCAGGAGGAAAAGGCCCAGCAGGTGGTGATGCGGGAGTCCGTTTCCTTCGGCAAGGACGCCATCCGCCGCCTGATGAAGAATAAAATCGCCGTGGTCTGCATGGTCATCATTGTGGTGATCGCCCTGATCGCCTTTATCGTACCGGAGTTTTACCCGTACAGTTATACCAAGCAGGACGTGGCGGCTCAAAACCTGCGCCCCTTCCAGTACTCCCAAAAGGAAATGGTGAAGATCGAAAAAGGGGAGAAGCTGTTCCCCCATATCATGGGCACTGATTCCCTGGGACGGGATTACGCCATCCGCGTGATCTACGGCACCCGGATTTCCCTGCTGGTGGGCATTCTGGCGGCGGTGATCGTGGTGGTGATCGGCATCATCTACGGCTCCATCTCCGGGTATTTCGGCGGCCGGGTGGATATGATCATGATGCGCATCGTGGATATCATCTACTCCTTGCCGGATGTGCTGATCGTGATTTTGCTCTCCGTGGCCATCAAGGACATTGTGAGCCAAAGCAAGAGCGATTTGATTATCAGGCTGGGCGCGGGAATGATCAGCATCTTCATCGTGTTCGGGCTGCTGTACTGGGTGGGCATGGCCCGGCAGGTGCGGGGCCAGATCCTCTCCATCAAGGAGCAGGAGTATGTGCTCTATTCCCGGGCCATCGGGGCATCCCCCTCCCGGATCATCCGCAAGCACATGATCCCCAACTGCATTTCGGTCATCATCATCACCGCGGCCATGCAAATTCCCGCGGCCATCTTCACGGAGAGCTTCCTCTCCTTTTTGGGGCTGGGCGTGTCCATCCCCATGCCTTCCTTGGGCTCCTTGGCCTCCGAGGCCCGTTCGGGACTGGTCAGCTTTCCGCACTTGCTGATTTTTCCGGCACTGTCCATTTTCCTGATCGTGCTTTCATTTAATCTGCTGGGCAACGGGCTGCGCGACGCGTTTGACCCGAAGCTGCGGTCCTGACAGGGGGAACATCAATGGCAATGTTAGAAGTTAAGGATCTGCACACCTCCTTTTTCACCAACTCCGGCGAGGTGAAGGCGGTGGGCGGGATTTCCTTCAATTTGGACGAGGGCAAGGTGCTGGGCATCGTAGGGGAATCCGGCAGCGGCAAGAGCGTTTCGGCCTACTCCGTATTGCAGATTCTCACCTATCCCGGCAGAATCACCGGCGGCAGCATCCGCTTCCGGGGCGAGGAGCTGGTGGGCGCTTCCGAGGAGACCATGCGCTCCATCCGGGGCAACAAGATCAGCATCATCTTCCAGGACCCCATGACCTGCCTGAACCCGACCTTCACCATCGGCAACCAGTTGGTGGAGGCCATCCGGCTGCATACCAAGCGCAACCGCCGGGAGGCCAAGGAGCGGGCCATCGAAATGCTGGGCCTGGTGGGCATCAACGAGCCGAGAAAGCGCATGAAGCAATACGCCTACGAGCTCAGCGGCGGCATGCGCCAGCGGGCCATGATCGCCATGGCCTTGGTCTGCGAGCCGGATATTCTGATTGCGGACGAACCCACCACCGCCTTGGACGTTACCATTCAGGCCCAGATTTTGGAGCTCATGAGCGAGCTGCAAAAGAAGCTGGGCATGGCCATCATCATGATTACCCATGACCTGGGCGTGATTGCGGGCCTGTGCGACGAGGTTATCGTGATGTACGGCGGCAAGGTGGCGGAGCGGGGCACGGCGGAGCAGATTTTCTACAACCCCAAGCACGAATATACCAAGGGGCTGATGCGCTCCATTCCCAACATCGACAGCGACGAGAAGGAACGCCTGGTTCCCATCGAAGGGGCCCCGGTGGATATGCTCAACCTGCCTGGGGGCTGCGCTTTCGCCCCCCGGTGCGACAAGGCCATGAAGATTTGCCTGGAGCGGCAGCCCGAGGAATATTGGGTTGCGCAGGACCACCTGTCCGCTTGCTGGATGAACGTGAAGGAGGCCTCCGTGCTGGACGGCCCCTTGACCAAGCCGGACCTGGAGCAGGTCCGGGAGGAATCCCAGGAGAAGGGGGAGGAAAACGACCATGAGTGAAGCCTTTGCCCCTAAGCTCCAAAAGGTGCTGGAAGTCAAAGACCTGAAGCAGTATTTTTCGGTGACCACGGGCTTCCTGAAAAGCACCTTGCTAAAGGCCGTGGACGGCGTGAGCTTTTCCATTGAGCAAGGGGAAACCCTGGGCCTGGTGGGGGAGAGCGGCTGCGGCAAGACCACCGTAGGGCGCAGCATTTTGCATCTGTACAAGCCCACCTCTGGAGAAATCTACTTCAAGGGAACCAAGATCGGAGATCAGGCGTCCCTGGACCTGCTTCATAAAAAGGCGCAGCTGGTCTTTCAGGACCCCTATTCGTCCTTGAATCCCCGCATGACCGTGGGGGATATTGTGGCGGAGCCCATTGACGTACACCGCTTGGTGGAGGGCAAGAAGGAGCGCAACGACCGCATCAACGAGCTGCTGGGCATGGTGGGCCTTTCCAGCGAGCACGCCACCCGCTACGCCCATGAGTTCAGCGGCGGCCAGCGCCAGCGCATCGGCATTGCCCGGGCCTTGGCCTCCAACCCGGAATTCGTGGTCTGCGACGAGCCGGTTTCCGCTCTGGACGTGAGCATTCAGGCCCAGGTCATCAACATGCTGGAGGATTTGCAGCAGAAGCTGGGCCTCACCTACCTGTTCATCGCCCACGACCTGTCCGTGGTGAAACATATTTCCAACCGCATCGCGGTGATGTACCTGGGCCGCATGGTGGAGCTGGCCGGCTCCTCGGAGTTGCACCACCGCCCCTTGCATCCTTACACCATTTCCCTGTTGTCCGCCGTGCCCATTCCGGACCCCAAGAAGGCCCACGCGGCCAAACGCATCGTGCTGGGGGGCGACGTGCCCAGCCCGCTGAAGGTGCCCTCCGGGTGCAGCTTCCGCACCCGCTGCCCCCGGGCCACCGAGCTGTGCGCCCAGGTGACCCCGGAATTCCGGGAGGTGGAAGCGGGACACTTTGTGTCTTGCCATCATTTGTGATTGTACTTGCATCGTATAGTTCTTGCCTTAAGAATAGCGATGTGATAGTATAATAAAATCCTAGATAACCAATCAGGTATCATGTAAGGAGGGTAACAATGAAAAAGGTTCTTGCGTTGATCTTGGCTACCATGATGGCGCTGGGCTCCATCACCCTGGCCCTAGCGGAAGAAGAGCAGGTGGTATCCATCTTCTACGGCGGCGGCACGCCCCAGTATATGGATCCCGCGCTGAACAGCGCTTCCGCTGGCAGCAACATCATCAGGATGGGCTTCTCCGGCCTGTACCGCTACGGCGTGGAGGATGGCGAGAAGAAGCTGCTGCCCGATCTGGCAGAGGGTTATACCGTGTCCGAGGATGGACTGGTGTATACCTTCACCCTGCGGGAAAACCTGAAGTGGTCCGATGGCACCGATTTGGTAGCCAGCCAGATCGCTTCCTCCTGGAACCGGGGCGGCTCCGCCGATTTGGGCGCTGACTACGGCTTCCTGTTCGACTACATCGTCCGCAATGAGGACGGCACCCTGAACGTTGTGGCGGACGACGCCGCCCGTACCCTGGTGGTCACCCTGGTGGCCCCCACCGCGTACTTCATTGACCTGGCTGCCTTCGTTCCCTTCTATCCCGTGAAGGTGGAACTGGCGGACGTGGAAGGCATCTGGGCCACCAAGCCCGAAACCGCCATTGGCGCGGGCCCCTTCCGCATGACCAAGTACGCCGTGGACGACGTGATCGCCTATGAGAAGAACGAGTACTACTGGGATGCGGAGAACGTGAAGCTGACCGGCATCAACTGCCTCCTCTCCGAGGACAACGTGGCTATGCTCACCGCCTACGAGAATGATTCCGCGGTGTACATCAACCAGTCCATCGATCCCATGGAGTTCGACCGCATCAACGCCACCTACCCCGGCGAGCTGCAGTTTGATGTCCTCCTGGGCACCTACTACATCCTCTTCAACGTGCACAAGGATATGTCTCCCGCCGGCAAGCAGCTGACGGTGCAGGAGCAGAGCAAGGCCCGCTTCGCTCTGGGCCAGATGGTGAACCGGGACGACCTGGTGACCTACGTCACCAAGGGCGGCCAGGTTGCGGCCAACGGCTTCTATCCTCCCACCTTGTCCGACGCGTACAACGCTGAGCTGCGCGGCGCCGAGGGCTATGGCACCTGGTACACCGGCACCTCCACTCCCTCCGCTGCGAACGAGAACTACACCGAGGATATGGCGACCGCGCTCCAGACCCTGATCGATCTGGGCTATGCGTACACCGGCTCCATTGAAGGCGGCGACGTGGTCTTCACCGACTTCCCCGCCATCGAGTTCTCCTTCAACAACAGCGGCGCCAACGCCGCCATCATCCAGTACGTGCAAGAGACCTGGAATTCCGTGGGCATCACCGGCGTGGTGAACACCGAAGCCTGGGCCACCTTGCAGGAGAAGCTCAAGAAGGGCGACGCGGAAGCCGCCCGTATGGGTTGGGTTGCGGACTTCAACGACTGCGTGAACTTCCTTGAGATCTTCATCAGCGCGTCCGGTAACAACTACCCCCGTCTGGGCCGCGACATCGGCGAGTACACCCGTAACTCCGATGTGACCAAGGATGCCGGCATGGGCGCCTACTGGGGACACAACGGCGACCAGACCTGGGCTGACGCTTACGACAAGCTGGTGGACGAGATCAAGCTGGAAACCGATCCCGCCGCCCGCGCCGCCAAGTGCGCCGAGGCTGAGGAAATCCTGATGGCCACCGGCGCTGTGGCTCCCCTGTACTTCTACACCTTGCCCAACCTGCTCAAGCCCTACATCAAGAACGTGAGCACCTTCTCCGGCGGAGACGTGATCTGGACCTACGCCTACATCGAGAAGTAAGCGCTCTGTAACGGGCTGTATACCTGGTTTTCCCTTCCGCTCCCGTAGCTCGCTACGGGAGCGGTTTTTTTGTGGGGCAGGAGCGTTTGGGGCGGTGACTGGTATATGCGTGACCCCAAAAAAGGGACGAAGTCCCCCCCTCCTCCTTTTTTCCCACGCTCACTTGTGGTACAATACATGGGAAAATGTCGCCTGGAGGCAGTATGAAGACGCTACTTGTATACCTGAAGGACTACCGCAAAGAGGCAATCATCAGCCCGCTGTTCAAGCTGTTGGAAGCGCTGCTGGAGCTGCTGGTGCCCCTGATCATGGCTTCCATCATCGACCGGGGAATCGGGGAGAGGAATCATTCCTATGTGCTGTGGATGGGCTTGCTGCTCATCGCCTGCGGCATGGTGGGGCTTGTGGTTTCGCTGATTGCCCAGTATCATGCGGCCAAGGCGGCCGTGGGCTTTGGCAAGAAGCTGCGGCAGGCCTTCTTTGCCCATATTCAGAGGTTTTCCTACTCCCAGTTGGATACCCTGGGAACCCCCATGCTCATCAACCGCATCACCACGGATATCAACCAGGTGCAAACGGGGGTGAACATGACGCTGCGCCTTTTGCTGCGCTCCCCCTTTGTGGTGGTGGGCGCTGCGGTGATGGCCTTTACGGTGGATTCCCGGGTGGCCATGGTCTTCCTGGTCATGATCCCCTTGCTGGCTTTGGTGGTCTGGCTGCTGATGTCCATCACCATTCCCGGCCACCGGGAGGTGCAAGGGCGTCTGGACCGGGTGCTGCTGCGGGTCCGGGAGACCCTGACGGGTGTCCGGGTGATCCGGGCCTTTACCAAGGAGGAAACGGAGGTTCTGGGGTTCGAGCGCGAGCATGGGCTGCTGACGGCCAAGCAGTCCCAGGTGGGGCGGATATCCGCCCTGATGAACCCCTTGACCTATGTCATCGTGAACGTGGCCCTGATCGCGCTGCTTTGGAGCGGCGGCATGCAAGTACAGGGAGGGCTGCTCACCCAAGGGGCGGTGGTGGCGCTGGTCAACTACCTGTCCCAAATCTTGGTGGAGCTGATCAAGTTTGCGAATTTACTCCTCACCCTTACCAAATCTTTGGCCTGCGCCTCGCGGATTGAACAGGTGCTGACGCAAAAGGCGCAAGAGGAGCACGCCGGGGGCACGGGCGCGGGGGAAACCCAAGGGCGGGAGCCGGAGGCGGATTTCCGGGCCAAGTCCGTTTGCTTTGACCACGTCTCCATGCGCTACCAGGGCGCGGGAGAGGAGGCCCTCAGCGATATCAGCTTCCAAGTGGAAGCCGGGCAAACCGTGGGCATTATCGGCGGAACCGGCTCCGGCAAAAGCACGCTGGTGAATTTGATCCCCCGGTTTTACGAGGCCGCCCAGGGGCGGGTGCTGGTGGGAGGCGTGGATGTCCGGCGGCAGCCTTTGTATATCTTGCGCAAGGATATCGGCGTGGTACCCCAGCATGCCACGCTCTTTCGGGGAACCATCCGGGAGAACCTGCTCTGGGGCGACGAAAGCGCCGCCCAGGAGGACCTGTGGGAGGCCCTGCGCCTGGCCCAGGCCGCGGAAGTGGTGCAAGGGAAGCCTGGAGGCCTGGAGGAAATAATCGAACAAAACGGGCGCAATGTGTCCGGCGGGCAGAGGCAGCGCCTGACCATCGCCCGGGCGCTGGTTCGCAAGCCTTCTATTTTGATCCTGGACGACAGCTCCTCCGCCTTGGACTTTGCCACCGACGCGGCGCTGCGAAAGGCCCTGCGGGGGCTTGCCGGGAAAATGACGGTTTTTATAACCTCCCAGCGGGCGTCCACCGTGCGCTTCTCGGATGTGATTTTGGTGCTGGAGGATGGGGCGCTGGTGGGCAGCGGCACCCACGAGGAGCTGCTGGCCTCCTGCCGGGTCTACCAGGAAATCTACCATTCCCAGCATCAAGGAGGCGCGGCATGAAAACAGGGGTTCATCAATGGCAAATCCTTGGCCGGGTGCTGCGCTATGCCAGGAAGTATTGGGGAATGATCGTCCTGTCCGCGCTGCTGTGCGTGGTGTCTGTGGCGGGCACGCTGTATGTGCCGGTGCTGACGGGGCAGGCCATCGACCGGATGCTGGCCCAGGGGCAGGTGGATTTTGCGGGCATTGCCCCCATCCTCGTGACCATCATTTTGGTAGTGGCGGCCTCCGCCGTGGCCCAGTGGGGCATGGGCCTGTGCAACAACCGCATCACCTTTCAAACCATGCGGCAGATGCGCTGCGACGCCTTTGCCCATTTGCAAAAGCTCCCCCTGTCCATGCTGGACAGCCATCCCACCGGGGATTTGGTAAGCCGGATCATCGCGGATGTGGAGCAGTTCGCGGACGGCTTGCTGCTGGGCTTTTCCCAGCTCTTCTCCGGAGTGCTGACCATCCTGGGGACCTTGGTAATCATGTTTGTGATCCAGCCGGTGATCGCCACGGTGGTGGTGCTGCTGACCCCGGTTTCCCTGTTGGTGGCGGCCAACTTTGCCAAGCGCAGCTATGCCCTTTTCGCCAGGCAAAGCCGGGACCGGGGCGAGCAGACCGCCTTGGTGGAGGAGATGGTCACCCATCAAAAGACCGTGCGGGCCTTCTCCCAGGAGGATAAGATACAGGCCCGCTTTGACCACATCAACGAGCGGCTGGCGGACAGCTCCCTGAAGGCTATCTTTATTTCCTCCATCACCTTTCCCTCCACCCGCTTTGTGAACGCGCTGGTTTTCGCGGGGGTGGGGGTCAGCGGAGCGCTGGTGGCCATTGCCTCCGGCGGGATTACGGTGGGCTTGCTCTCCTCCTTTTTGAGCTATGCCAATCATTACACCAAGCCCTTCAACGAGATTTCCGGCGTGGCTACGGAGCTTCAAAACGCCTTGGTATGCGCCCAGCGCCTGTTTGAGCTGCTGGACGAGCCGCCGGAGGTGGCCAAGCAGCCCCAGGCCGTTGTCCTGGAGCAGCCGGACGGCAGCGTATCCTTCCGGTCCGTGGATTTCTCCTACGATCCCAAGCGCAAGTTCATCCAGGATTTGAATCTGAATGCCACCTTGGGGCAGCGCATTGCCATCGTGGGGCCCACGGGCTGCGGAAAGACCACCCTGATCAACCTGCTGATGCGCTTTTATGAGATCGATGGGGGCTCGATCCAGGTGAGCGGCCGGGACATCCGCCAGGTGACCCGCTCCAGCCTCAGGCGCTCCTTTGGCATGGTGCTCCAGGATACGTGGCTGAAGGCGGGAACCATCCGGGAGAACATCGCCATGGGCCGGGAGGACGCCACCCAGGAGGAGATCGTGGCCGCGGCGAAGCTCACCAAGGCGGACCGCTTTATCAGGCGGTTGTCCCATGGCTATGACACCGTGATTGAGGAGGATGGGGGAAGCCTGGCCCAGGGGCAAAAGCAGCTGTTGTGCATCACCCGGGTGATGCTGGCCGTGCCCTCCATGTTGATTCTGGACGAAGCTACTTCCTCCATCGACACCCGGACCGAGCTGGAGGTGCAGACCGCCTTCGACCACCTGATGCAAGGCCGCACCAGCTTTGTGGTGGCCCACCGCTTATCCACCATCCAAAACGCGGATCAGATTCTGGTGATGGACAAGGGGCATATCGTGGAGCGGGGCACCCATCAGGAGCTGCTGGAGCAAAACGGCTTCTACGCCAGGCTCTACCACAGCCAGTTCGCGGGATAAGTCCCGGCGGGCCGGAGCGCGCGCCGGATAAGGAAAAAGCCCTCCTGCTTCCAGGAGGGCTTTTTCCGTGGAGTGCGCAAAGCGCCTATTCATCTACCTGAATCACAGACACCGGGCAGGATTGCTCGGCCTCCCGGGCGGCGGCCAGGTTCTTTTCGGTAACCGGGCCGTAGACCTCCGCCAGATTGTCGTCCGCCAGGCGGAACACCTCCGGGCAGATATCGCAGCACAGGCCGCACCCGATGCATCCATCACGGTCGATTGTCGCCTTCATGAGCAAACCCTCCTTATGAAGTAGTGTAGTCTTGGGAAGCTGATTTCATGTCCTGGGCCTTACTCTAAAATGTCTCCCTCTGTGCCGATGGTAACCGTCTGCCAGGGGATCATCTTGCCACAGTTCTGCAAGGCGGTGATCACGGCATGCTCCAGACCGCCGCAGCAGGGCACCTCCATGCGTACCACGGTGACGGACTTGATGTTGTTCCCCTTGAGGATGGCGGTGAGCTTCTCGCTGTAATCCCCTTCATCCAGCTTGGGGCAGCCGATGATGGTGATCTTGTTGCGCATAAAATCCTGATGGAACCCGGCGTAGGCGTAGGCGGCGCAGTCCGCCGCCACCAGCAGGTGGGCGTTTTCAAAGTAAGGGGCGTTGACAGGCACCAGCTTGATCTGCACAGGCCACTGGTTCAGCTGGCTGACGTTGCTTGCCGGGGAAGCCCCAGGGCCTGGGCGGGGGCTGGAAGACGCCTGGGCCTCGGCGCTTGCATGGCGCTGGATGGCGTGGGCGCGGCTGCCGGGGCAGCCTCCGGCAGGAGGCCCGGCGTGGGCGGCGGCCTGAGCCTGGGCCTGGTTGCGCTTGACTTCCTCTTCATTGTAAGCCAAAGCTTCCCGCTCCTCAAAGGTGATGGCGCCGGTGGGGCAGACGGGCAAGCAATTCCCCAGCCCGTCGCAATAGTCGTCCCGGAGCAAAGTCGCCTTGCCGTCCACCATGCCGATGGCTCCTTCATGACAAGCCGCGGCGCACAGGCCGCAGCCATTGCATTTCTCCTGGTCAATATGAATGATTTGACGAATCATCGCAAACACTTCCTTTCCTTGGTTCGTGTGTATCATACCGTCTTTGGCAAGAAGATTCTGTGGTAAAAACCACGAAAATCCCTTTGCGATGCAATTTCTTTTGGGGGCACGGCGGGAATGGAAAGACGCCGGTACGGGCGATGGAGGAGAACGCTTTGAGGATGGAGGGGATTTTGCTAAAAGGGAGTTGCGATCCAGGCCGCGAAAAGCGGCCAAAACCCAATCCAGGCAATAAAAAACGAGCCACCTGAACGAATCGAAGCGGCTCGCCTTGGCAGGGGCAGAAGGACTCGAACCCTCAACAAAGGTTTTGGAGACCCACGTGTTACCATTACACCATGCCCCTTAGGACAACCGTTACACAGTATACACTAGCCGTGGAAGCCTGTCAAGAAAAAATGCGAAGAAATCAGGGAAGGAAATCCATGGAATCCCTTGCGCTGTGAAACCGGCGCCTGGACTGGCTTTGTGAGGCCCTCCCAAAGGCGGTAAAACAGGCGGCCTTGGCGCAAGGACAATGACATTCTTTCGAGTCAAGCGCAAAAGAATGGGATAAGGCGGCAAAGCCCGGGCATCCAAGCGTCCTGGCCCGGAGCCCTAGGGCCTTGGGTTGGCGTTTCGGTATTCCGTAGGCGTAACGCCTGTGATGGCCTTGAAGCTGTTGGAGAAATGCTTCTCGCTGCGGTAGCCCGTCAGCTCCGCGATTTCGTATACCTTCAGCCCCGAGGTCACAAGGAGCTGCCGCGCCTTTTCGATGCGCTTGCGGGTCACGTAATGGGAAAAGTTCTCCCCTGTGATGCTTTTGAACAGGGCGGAAAGGTACTGGTGGTTGAGGCCCACCTCGTTGGCAATGCTGCGCAAGGAGATATCCCCGTCCAGCTGCTTGAGGATCGCGCTTTTGACCTTCACGATCATCTGGTTATGATCCTCGGCCTCCTGGGAGTTCTCCTGGGCGGGGCAGGCTTTGGCAAGGGCTTGCATAAGCTCGATCCGGTCCACGGGCTTGATCAGGTAGGCGGACGCGCCGTAGGAGATGGCCTGCTGGGCGTAGCGAAAATCCGCGTGGCCGCTGATGATGATAATGGGCAGCTTTTCGTTGTGCACGCGCACCTTCTGGATCAGCTCCAGGCCGCTGAGGAGCTCCATGCGGATATCCGTTACGATCACATCCGGCTGGACGTATTGCATCATGCGGATGGCTTCCTGCCCGTTGGCGGCCTCGCCGCATACCTCGTATCCGCCGATCACCTGCTCGATCATCTTCTTGATGCCCTTGCGGATGATCTCCTCGTCCTCCACCAATAAAACCCGTTGCTTTTCCCTCATCATTCATCACCCTCGGTCCACAAAAGGGGGAGGCTTACCAGAAACAGCGTCTCTCCGGGCCGGGAGCTGAGAATGCTGACGCCGTAATCGCTGCCGTAGAGAAGCTGAATGCGCTGATGCACGTTGCGCAGCGCAATTCCCCCTTGGGAGAGCCCCTCGGGGCTTCCCTGCCACGGGGTTTCTTCCGCGTACATCCGCTCCTGGATGAGCCGGCATTGCTCGCCGGTCATGCCCACGCCGTTGTCCTTGATCAGCAGCAAAAGCCGGTCCCACTGAACCAGCGCCACGATCCACACATGCACGGGCTCCTGGCCCAAGGCGTGCATGACCACGTTTTCCACAAAGGGCTGCAAAATCAGCTTGGGTACAAGGCAGTCTTCCAGTTCCGCCGCCAGGTTGATTTCGTATTGCAGCTTGCTCCCAAGCCGCAGCGCTTGCAGCTGCAGATAGTCCTCGCAAAACTGAACCTCCGCCCTGAGCTTTACCAGCTCCTTTTGCACCGACACGGAATAGCGGAGCATTTTACCCAGCCTGGCTACGATGTCGCTGGTTTCCAGGTCATCGTGGTTCATGGCGCTCATGCTGATGGTTTCCAAAGTGTTATAAAGAAAATGCGGGTTCATCTGGCTTTGCAGCAAAAGCACCTCCGCCTCCCAGCGGTTGAGTTGAATTTGGTAGTTTTCCCGTACCAGGGTCTGGATGCGCTGGGCCATGTCGTTGAAGCCGCTGGAAAGGATGCCGATCTCGTCGTTGCTTTGGCTTTGGGTCCGCAGGGAAAGATCACCCTTGCCAAAGGCAAGCATGTCCTTGCGCAGCGCCCGAAGCGGCTTGGTCAGATGGCTGGCGAAACCCACGCACACCACAATGGACAAAAGCAAGAACCCCAGGGAAATGCTCACCATCACCCGCTGGATATCCCGGGCGTCCTTTTGCAAAACATCGTTGGAGTAGAGCAGGTAGACGGTGATGCCGGAATAGGAGGAGGTGATGCTGGAAGCCAAATAATCCGTTCCGTCGATCTCCAGCAGGTTTCCCTTGGGAAGGAAGGCCTCCCTCTCCAGGGTGTTGGGATAAATCATCTCGTTGGTGTTGGCATAGACGAAAAACCGGGTCAGCTGGTTGTCCTGGGGATAGAGGATTTTGCGGAACCCGTCATAGTTCAGGTCTATTTTCACAAACCCGATCTCCTTGAAGGAGCTTGGGTCCAGTATCATCCGGGTGACGGAGAGCACCGCCTCGCTGGTGGAGGTATAATAGGCGGGGATGTTGCGGGGCAGAAACACCAGCCTGCCCTCGGCCTTGCGGGCGGCCTCCATCCAGCCTTCCTCCTGGGGCCGCCACGCGCTCTTTACGTCGTGCTCCGTGCTGGCCAGCAGCGTGCCGTCCAGGGCAAAGAGGAGATAGCCCTGGATCTCGCTGCGCTCATACATCAGCGCCGCGTGAAAGCGGCTTACGGCCAGCCGCTCCTCCATGGTGATAAACCTGGGCCCGCTGTTGACGCGGTTTCGCAAAATGTCTAGGATGCTCTCCTCCGCCAGGGGCATCATGGAGAGGACGTTCAGGTCCCGCATGTACCGGTCCAGGTTGCCGGACACCTGCTCCAGAATATTGCTCATGAAGCTGCGGGACTGGGCCTGCTGCCGGTTCACCGTCATGGTGTAGGTGACGGCGATGCTCAGCACCAGCGGCACGATAATCAACGGCAGCACCGCCTGCAGCAGCTTCCGCCGAAGGGAGGCAAACCCGCGCTTCATAGGCCGAACCTGTTGGAGGGAAGGCCCACGGTATCCACTTCACAGGCGTACAGGCTGCCTGACAGGGGATAGTCCCTTTTCACCCTTGGGTCCCGGCCCGTTCCGGTGGTGATCATCAGCCGGTTCATGCCGGGCCCGCCAAAGCAGCAGCAGGTGACATTGGGTACGGGCAAGGGGATGCTGAGCAGCTTTTGTTGGGTGCGGGGATCCCACCGGCTTACCTGGAAGCCGCCCCAATGACAAGCCCAGATGCAGCCCTCCGCGTCCACGCAGATGCCGTCAAAGTCCCCTTCCTCGTTTCGGTAATCGATCAGGGGCGTGCGGCGGGAGAGGGTTCCGGTTTCCACGTCGTATGCAAAGCGCCACAAAAAGCCGCTGGGCGTATCCACATAGTACAGATACCGGTCATCAGGGCTCCAGGCCACGCCGTTGGACACCGTCACCGGGCTTAAAACCTTCGCCATGGCTCCCGCAGGCTCCAGCCGGTAGAGGGAGGCCCGTTCCTTCTCCGCCTCCCGGTGCATGGTGCCGATGAAAAGCCGCCCCCGGCTGTCGCA
Source organism: Candidatus Limiplasma sp. (assembly GCA_034927815.1). Classification (GTDB taxonomy): domain Bacteria; phylum Bacillota; class Clostridia; order Christensenellales; family Aristaeellaceae; genus Limiplasma. Next base: position 64,875 of record JAYFPK010000014.1, on the reverse strand, counting down.
CTTGCCGTCGTTGAAGCGGTTGTGGGGCAGCTCCCGCTCGATTCCCTCCACCAGGGTTTGCTGATGGCCGTCCCGCAGCACAACGATGCTCTTTTCCAAAGCCACCAGCACCCCGCCGCTCCGGGTGAGGCAGCAAGCGCCAATGTTCTGGTCAAAGGAAACCTGGGTGGTTTCTTCTTCCAAAAAACCATGCCGCCAAAGCTGCCCAGCGGTAATATCGATCCAATAGAGGGCGTTGTTTCCCTCGTCCCACACCGGGCATTCGCCAAGGATCATTTCGCCGGGCAACAGCCGTTCCGCCGCCACTGGCATTCCCTCCTTCTTTTGTTCCATGGGCAGAGTATAACAGCTTTTGGGGCGGAAAAAAAGAAAATCTCGAAAACTCGTACCCTTTATCGAATCTGTTCCATCACCCTTTTCAAGGGCTTGTGGTATACTCGGCATAGATCAGCGAGCTCCCGGCAGCTCGTGGGCGTTCCCCAATCAAGTTTAGGAGGAGAAAGCATGAGAAAGATCCTTGGTATCGTCCTGTGTCTGGCGATTGTGTTCAACCTGTCCCTTACCCTGGCTTTGGGTGAGGCCGCCCCGGCGGCGATGAAGCTGTCCATCTGGGGGAACGACGCCAGAAAGACGGAATTTGAAGCGCTGGTGCAGCCCTTCTGTGAGGAAAACAACTGCACGGTGGAAATCGTGCTGGTGCCCTTTGCCGAGTACATGCAGAAGATTTCCATTCAGCTGGCCTCCAAGACCGCGCCGGACGTGATCTGGCTGGCGGAGAAAATGATTCCGCAGTTCATCGCCAGCGGCGAGCTGGTGGACCTGGGCCCCGTGGTGAAGGCCGACGCCCAGTATGACTACGCGGATTTCTTCCCCTCCACCCTCACCCTGTTTGAGCGGGGCGACGAGGTGTACGGCATTCCCTTCTCCTTTGGTCCCCGGGTCATTTTCTACAACAAAACCATGTTTGAGGAAAAGGGCCTGAAAACCCCCACCGAGCTCCGCCAGGAAGGCAACTGGACCATGGAGGAGTTCTTCAAGGCCGCCAAGGTCCTTACCGATCCCTCCCAGGGCGTGTACGGGATGAAGCTCCAGGGCGCCACCGAGCCCACCGCCTACATGAATTCCCTGTACGACATCGTGCTGGCCAACGGCGCGGACTATTTCAACCCCGAAATGACGGAATTTACCCTGAACACCCAGGGCGGCATCACAAGCATGCAGCAGTTCTACGACGCCCTGTTTGTGGACGAAAGCCACGTGAAGCCCGGGGACCAGACCCAGTTTGAAACCGGAAAGATCGCCATGGCCCGGGATACCTTCAGCTATGCCGCCAACCTCCGGGGCAAGGTGGACTTCCAGTGGGATATCATCGGCGCTCCCACCGGGCCCGCCGCGGACGCCAAGGTGACCAGCGGATTCGCCGGGTACCATGTGGTCAAAGGCCCCAATCAGGACCTGGCTACCAAGCTGGTGATGTATCTGACCGGCAAGGAAGTAGCCACCCGGCTGATCTCCACCTTCCCCTCGCCCCGCCGTTCGGTGCTGAATTCCGACTCCTTCCTGAACCAGCCCGATGGGCAGCCCAGCGCCGAGAGCGTGAAGCTGGCCTTTGTGGACATGATTGAAAAGCCCGGCGTGGTGTCCTATCCCGCCCATGAGAACTACCAGAAGATTGACGTGGAAGTGAACAAGCTCTTTGAGATGATGTTCACCAAGGAATACACCCCCGAGCAGATCGTGCAGATGATGAAGGAAAAGGTCGATCCGCTCCTGAAGTAACAGGGCACTCCCAAGGAGGCCGCCTTGCAGCCCAAGGCGGCCTCCTTCTGAGTTAAAATCCATAGGCATGCCCACACTCCTTGCGCACAGGCCCCGCCGGGGCCCGGCCCACAGCCGGAGGCTGCGCGGGGAGGGAACCGCCCAAAGCTACGCGGGGCGGCATGGGCATAAGGGAATGGTGAAACGAATGGTACAGGAAAAACAAAGACGGAATCCGGGCCAGAGAAGCGATGAGCGGTGGGCCTACGCCTTTATCAGCCCTATGCTGATCGGGTACGCGCTGTTTGTGCTGCTGCCCATTGTGGCGACCTTTGTGATCAGCGGCACGGATTGGTCGCTGATCCGCGCCCCCCGGATGATCGGGCTGGAAAACTACAAAACGCTGGTCAGCGACACCACCTTTCACGCGTCTGTGATCAACACGCTGTACTTTGCGGCCCTTTTGCTGCCCTCCAACCTGATCGTCTGCCTGGGGCTGGCGAGCCTTTTGAAGGACAAATTTCCCGGCGTGGGGTTTTTCCGCACGGCTGTTTTCACCCCGGTGGTGACCTCGGTAGTGGTTTGGGGCATCATTTGGAAATATATCTTCCAAACGGATAACGGCATCATCAATATTCTGCTTCGCATGGTGGGGGTACAGGGGCCGCAGTGGCTCTTCAGCACCTCCTTGGCCATCCCCATTGTGGCGTTTGTGACTTTAGTGAAGGGCCTGGGCATGAACATGGTGATTTTGATCGGCGCCATGAAGGACGTGCCCCAGATGTATTACGAGGCTGCGGACCTGGACGGGGCCAGCAAATGGCGGCAGTTTCGTTCCATCACCATGCCCATGATCGCCCCTTCCGTGTTTCTGGTGATGATCATGACCGTCATCGGGTCCCTGAAGGTTTTCGGGCAGATCTATACCCTCACCGGGGGCGGCCCCGGCAACAGCTCCTATGTGTTTGTGTACTACATTTACCAGCAGGCCTTCCAGTTCTATGAGTTCGGGTACGCGTCGTCCATATCGGCGATTCTGTTCATCATCATTCTGATTTTGACCCTGGCGCAATGGAACATCAGAAAGAGGTGGATCTACCATGAGGGATGACGCGCAATACCTGGCCAAGCGGAAAAAGAGCGCCGCAAGGATCGTCAAATACGCCGTGTGCATCCTCATTTCCGCTTTGATGCTGGCGCCGTTTTATTGGATGATCTCCACGTCCTTGAAGGAATACTCCAAGGTTTTGCTGTTTCCGCCCCAGTGGTGGCCCAAGCCCATCGTATGGCAAAACTACGCGGACCTGTTTTCCATGCAGCCCTTTGGCCTATATTTGTGGAACAGCGTGTACATCGCGGCGGTGGTGACCCTGGGGGTGGTGGTTTTCGCCTCTTTGGCCGGGTACGCCTTTGCCAAGCTGGAGTTCCGGGGCAGGAACGCGCTGTTTCTGGTGATCCTCAGCGGCATGATGATGCCGGTGGAAATCACCACCATTCCCTTGTTTATCGCCCTTTCCAAGGTGCGGCTGGTGGACTCCCACTTTCCCATGATCGTTCCCCAGATTTTTGGCTATTGCGGAGCCTTTGGCGTATTTTTGATGCGGCAGTTCTTCCTCACCGTTCCCAATGAGCTGATGGAAGCGGGGAAAATCGACGGCTGCAGCCAGCCCCGGATTTTTCTGCGGATCATGATGCCTATGGCTACCTCCATGGTGGCTACGCTGGTGATTTTCACCTTTTTGCAGAACTGGAACGAGTTCTTCGTACCGTTGATCTATCTCAGCTCCAGCAAGCTCTACACCATCCCTTTGGCGCTGTCGCTGTTCACCACGGAAAACGGCGTGCAATGGCACCTGATCATGGCCGCGGCCTCGGTATCCACCCTTCCCATTTTGGTGGTGTTCTTCTTCGCCCAGCGCAAGTTCATTGAAAGCCTTACCATGTCGGGGCTCAAATAAGGGGGCAGGGGATGATGGACCAGGAGGAAAAAAGCGGCATGCGTCCGCAAAGGCCCATGGCGCTGCGGGAACCCAAGGCCCGGATAGAAAGTGTGCTGGCAGCCAGCCCCGTTTGCTTTTGGGACTTTTCCCAGGGCCTGGCGTCCAAAGGCCGGGCCGCCTATACCCTCCGGGATGGCAACGGCAACATTTCCTATGCTCCGGACGGATTGTTTGGCAAGCGCTGCCCGGATATGGGAGAGGGGCGGTACTTTGTTCTTCCAAGGGAAGAATGCCCGCTGTTGGATTTTTCCGCCCGGCGCTCGGCCCTCACCGTGATCGCCTGGGTGAAGCGCCGCCCCAAGGCACTCCCGGAATGCCAGGCTGTGGCGGGCATGTGGAATGAAACCCGGCGGCAGCGGCAGTACTGCCTGTTTCTGGACCTGAAAATCTGGGAAAGCGGCCAGCAAGTGGGCGGGCATGTATCCGCCACAGGCGGGCCCACGGAGGGGTATCCCTACTGCATGGACGCGGCCATCGGCGCTACCCCTGTGCCCATGGACGCATGGCATATGATCGGCTTTTCCTATGACGGCAGCGTAGCCAGGGCCTACCTGGACGGGGCGCTGGATATTAGGGGAGAGCGCAACCCCTACGCCTACGGGCGGCCTTTGTTCTCCCCCGGGGGAAACGGGGCGGATTTCACCGTGGGCGGCGTACACCGGGGCGGGGAAATGGGCAATTGGTTTACCGGGCTGTTGGGTGGCCTGGCCTTGTTTGACTTCCCCCTGGAGGCCGAGGCCTTGCGCGCTTTTGCCCTGTGAAGGACCTTTTTGAGCCTTGGGAGCTGCCCGGCGGCGTGCCCCTTGCGGCCGTTTTGCAGGGCGTACTGGAAAGCAACTGTGGAGTTGAGGATGATGGAGAAACGATTGGACCTCACCGGGAAACAGGTTCTTATCACCGGGGCCAGCCGGGGCATCGGGCGGGCCCTGGCCTTGGGCTTTGCCCAGGCGGGGGCGGATGTGGCCGTGCATTTTTCCGGCAACAGCCTCCAGGCCCGGGAGGTGGCGGAGCTGATCCGGGCCTTGGGGCGGCGCGCCCTTTGCGTACAGCAGGATTTGATCGCCCCGGACTGTGCGCAGCGCATCTGGCAACAGATGGAAGCCGCCGGCTTTGGCCCTGTGGACGTGCTGGTGCTCAACGCCTCCCAGCAGATTCAAAAGCCCTGGGAGCAAATCACCCTGGAGGATTTTGAAACCCAGATCTCCGTGAATACCCGGGCCTCGCTGCTGTTGATGCAAAAGGCGGTCCCCGCCATGCGCGGGAAGGGCTGGGGCAGAATTTTGACTGTTGGCAGCGTTCAGGAGCATAAGCCTCACCCTGAAATGCTGGTGTATTCCGCTTCCAAGGCGGCGCAAACCATGATGGTGCGCTCCCTGGCGGCGCAGCTGGCCCCGGAGGGCATTACCGTGAACAACCTGGCCCCTGGGGTCATCATGACGGACCGCAATGCACAGGCCTATGCCGATGAGGCATACCGCCAAAAGGTAACGGAGTCGATTCCTTGCGGCTTTTGGGGAGAGCCCGAGGACTGCGTGGGCAGCGCGCTGCTGCTGTGCTCCGAGGCGGGCCGCTACATTACGGGGCAAAGCCTGCTGGTGGATGGGGGAAAGGCGCTGTAACCAAGTGCGTAAACGGCGGCTGCGGGAGCAAGGGACAAAGGCGTCCGTTGCTCCCGGAGCCGCTTTCTCGTATAATGAAATACAATATAATGGACATAGGCAGAGGTGCGCGCAATGAAAGGCAGCTTTTCCAGGGTGAAACGGTTTCAGGGGAAGCTGGACCGGGCGGAGGAGCTTGAGGACCTTATCCCCGCGGTGGCGCAGGCGCGGCGGCGGCAGCCCGGCTGTATGGACGTCAAGGATGTCAAGCGGTTTTTTACGATAGACGGAGTGGAAGCGGGGCAGCCTTCCAGAGAGCTCGCAAAGATTGTGAAATGCGTGAAGTGTTTTTCCTGTTGGGCGTTTGACAACAGAGGAAGCTACGGAAAAGGGAGCCAATGGTTTTCAACCAGTATGGAAAGGAAATCCAAAGGCTGCTGCTCATGCCTTTTGCTATTCACTGTGGGAACAGCCTTTGCTGAAGGAATGAGACAATTCTTTCATAGCCAAGGGCAACGCTCCCCTCCCCAAAACCCCCGTCGTAAACCCTTGCGGTTTATGGTATAATCAGGGGGAAATGACAAAGAGGGGGAAGCGGCATGCGCATTTGCATTGAGAATATCATCATGACCCCGGGAGTTCACCAGAAGGACAAGCACATTCCCTTCGTGCCGGACGCCCGTATTCATATTGATGGAAACCGCATTGTGTATGCGGGCTCCAAGGAGTCCGCCCCTGCTTTTGAGGCGGAAAAGGTGATCGACGGCGGGGGCGCTTTGGCTATGCCCGGGCTGTGCAACATGCATACCCATACCCCCATGACGCTGCTGCGCAACGTGGGAAGCGATCTTAGCCTGGACGATTGGCTCCACAAGGCCATCTTCCCCCTGGAGGCCGGCTTGACGGACGAGGCGGTGCGGGCCGGAACGGACCTGGGCATCATGGAGATGCTTTCCTTTGGGACCACCTCCTTTTGTGATATGTATATGCACATGAACGCGGTGGCCGAAGGGGTGCGGGACAGCGGCATGCGGGCCCTGCTGGGGCATGGGGTTGTGGATTTTGACGAGAGCTGCGCGGATTTGGATCCGGGCATTGATTTTGCCAGGCAATGGCATAAGTCCTGCGGGGACCGCATCCGTGTCAGCCTGGCGCCCCATTCCGAAGGGGCCACCACCCCGGCCCTGATGCGCAAGCTGGAGAAGTGGGCCCGGGAGCTCCAGCTGCCGGTCCACGTCCATGTGAGCGAAACCAAGTTTGATTTTGACGGCTGCATGGAGCGCCACGGGATGACCCCGCCCCAATACCTGGACAGCTTGGGCCTGCTGGAGCTCCCGGTCATCGCCGCCCATTGCGTCTGGTTTACCCCGGAGGACATCGCGCTGTTCGCCCAAAAGGGCTGCACCATCGTCCATAACCCTGTGAGCAACTTGAAGCTGGCCAGCGGCGTGGCTCCCATCCACCGGATGCTGGAGGCGGGCTGCAAGGTCGCCATCGGCACGGACGGCGTAGCCAGCAACAATAACCTCAACCTTTGGGAGGAAATGAGGCTCATGCCGCTGCTGCAAAAGGGAACGGTGCTGGACCCCACCATCGTTGCCCCGGCCCAGTGCCTGGCGGCGGCCACCAAGGTTGGGGCCGAGGCCATGGGCTATCCCGACCTGGGGCTGCTGAAGGAAGGGTATCTGGCGGATTTGATTTTGGTGGATTTGAACCAGCCCGGCATGGTGCCCGTCAACGACCTGGAAAACGGCCTCATCTACGCCACCCAGGGCTCCTACGTGAAGCTCACCATGGTGGACGGCAAGGTGCTGTACCACAACGGGGAATATACCACCCTGGACGGGAAGGCGACCATGGCCCGGGGGATGCGGGAAGCCCAGGCGCTGGCAGAGCGGGCCGGGGCCCAGGCCCTGGCATAAGCACAGCCCCAGCAAAAGCGCAACGGATGGTATGCTATGAAAGTTTTGGTGGTTTGCCAGCATTATGCCCCGGAACCCTTCCGCATCACGGAAATCTGCGAGGACCTGGCCGCCCGGGGGCATCAGGTGGTGGCCGTGGTGGGCTTGCCCAACTATCCCTCCGGGATCATCCCCAAGGAGTACAAATGGTTCCGCCGCCGCAGGGAGAGGCTTGGCGGCGTTGAGGTGCGCCGCTGCTTTGAAATTGGCCGCAAAAATACCAAGCTGGGCTTGGCCGTCAACTATATCAGCTATATGGTGTCCGCCTGCTGGAAGGTAGTGTGGCTCAAGCGGGATTACGACGTGATCTACGCCTATTCCACCTCGCCGGTGCTGATGTCCTTGCCCGCGGCTTTCCTGCGCTGCTTCACCCGTAAGAAGCTGGTGATCTATGTGCTGGACATCTGGCCCGCCTGCCTGGCGGCCATGGGCGTGTACGAGGGCTCGCCGCTGTACGCGTTGATGAAGCGGGTCAGCAAATGGGTATATGGCAAGGCGGACCACCTGCTGGTGTCCTCCAAGCGCTTTCGGGGATACTTGGCGACGGTGCACGGCATCCCTGTGCCGGAGGAAAACTACCTGGCGCAGTTTGCGGATTCCCACTTTGATTCCCTGCCCCAGGTTCCCCCTTCCCGGGAGCTGAACCTGGTGTTTGCGGGCAATATCGGCCGGGTTCAGGGGGTGCAGACCCTTCTGCAGGCGGCGGCGCTGCTGCGGGAGGAGAACATCCGCTGGCATTTTCTGGGGGACGGATCGGAGTATGAAAACTGCGTGGCCATGCAAAAGGAGCTGGGCCTTGAGGAGAAGGTCGCCTTCTATGGCCGCCGCCCCCTTGGGGACATGCCCGCCTTTTACGCCATGGCGGACGCGATGCTGGTGAGCATGCGGGACGACATCAGCGTGAACGATACCCTTCCGGGGAAGGTGCAAAGCTACATGGCGGTGGGCAAGCCGGTGCTGGGGTCCATTGCCGGAGAAACCCCGGAGATCATCCGCGAGGCGGCCTGCGGGCTGTGCGCGCCCCCGGAGGACCCCCAGGCCTTTGCCCAGGTGGTGTGGGAGTTTATGGCCTCTCCCCTGAAAAAACAGATGGGGGAGAACGCCAAAGCCTACTCCCAGCTCCATTTTTCGAAAAAGCGGCACATGGACGCCCTGGAAAGCCTGCTGCTTTCCCTGGCCGGCAAGGAGGCGTAGGATGCGGGTTTTTCAGCTGAACACCTTTTGCGGCATCAAAAGCACGGGGCGCATTACCACGAGCATTGCCCAATTGCTGGAAAGGCAAGGGGATGCATGCCGGATTGGCTTTGGAGCCCAGGACGCGCCCCCTGAGGCCCGGCGCTTTGCCTACCGGGTGGGAACGCCCCTGGAGCGGAAGCTTCACGGGGCCATCCGCAAATTCCTGGACATGGAGGGGTATGGCAGCCTACTAGGGACTTGGCGGCTGCTCCGGGAAATGGACCGCTTCCGCCCGGACGTGATTCATCTGCACAACCTTCACGGCTGTTACCTGAACCTAAGAATGCTGTTTCGGTATCTCAAAAAGCACGGCACTCCCTTGGTGTGGACGCTTCATGATTGCTGGCCCTTTACCGGCCATTGCGCCTATTTTGACTTTGTGGGATGCCAGAAATGGCAGACCCATTGCCATGCCTGCCCCCAGCTTCGCAGCTATCCCACCTGCCTTTGGTGGGACGGCTCCAGGCGTAATTTCCGCCGCAAGCAAAGGCTGTTTGCCAATCTTCCCAAGCTGGTTCTGGTTCCCCCTTGCCACTGGCTTGAAGGGCTGCTGGGCCGATCCATGTTGAGCGAATACCCGGTGCGGGTGATTGAAAACGGGGTGGACCGGAGCGTCTTTCACCCGGCCCCGCCCCAGGAATGCCAGGTGCTGCGGCAGCGGCATGGCCTTGGGGACAAGCAGGTGGTACTGGCCGCGGCCGCGGAATGGGACGAGCGCAAGGGCCTGCGGTACCTGCTCCAGGCTGCCGGACTGCTGGGGGAGGAATTTCAGGTGGTGGTTTTGGGGCTTGGCCCGGAGCAGATCGCTTCGCTGCCAAAGGGGATTCTGGGGCTGGCCGCCACGGGCAGCACCCGGGAGCTGGCGGCGTGGTACACCCTGGCCGGGTGCCTGGCTAACCCCACCATGGAGGACAACATGCCTTTGGTGAACCTGGAAGCCTTGGCCTGCGGCACGCCGGTGGCGGTGTTTCAAACCGGCGGCTGCCCGGAGGCTGTGGACGATACCTGCGGCCGGGTGGTGCCCCAGGGGGACGCCCAGGCCCTGGCCCAGGCCATCCGGGACCTCGCTTCCCGGAAGCAGGCCATGACAGGGGCTTGCCTGGAGCGGGCCGCCCGCTTTGACAGTGAGGCGGCCTACCAAAAGTATCTGGCCCTGTACCAGGAGGTTTGCCTATGAACCTGCTGTTTTTGACGCTGCTGTATCCCCCCAAAACCCTGGAGCAGGTCAGCCGCGATTCCAAGGACGGCCTTCAAAACCAAATCAACAGCTATCAATGGGCCTTTGTGGAGGGCCTCCGGCAAAACCTGGGGGAAGGGGAGTCCTTGAGCATCCTCAACTCCCTGCCTGTGGGTACCTTTCCCGGCAGGTACAGGAAGCTGTTGCTGCCCTCCTGGCGGGAGAAGGGCTTTTCGGAGCTGGGCAGCCTCAACCTTCCCTTTTTCAAGCAGCGGGCCCGCAGCCGCAAAGCGGCCCGGGCCATTGTGGCCTGGGCCAAGGAAAGCCCCGCCAACCGTCAGGTCTTGCTATATTCCCTGTACTTGCCCTATATGCAAGCCGTTGCAAAGGCCAAGAAGCGCTTTGGGGACCTGAAGGCCACCGTGATCGTTACGGATTTGCCCAACGAGCTGGGAATCTCCTCCGGACGCCGGGGGATGATGAAGCGCCTGGAATATGCAATGGGGGATCAGCGCATCCAGCTGTGCAGCGCCTTTGACGGCTTTGTGCTGCTTACGGAGCCCATGGCCCAGGCCTTGCCCATTCAGGGAAAGCCCCGCATGGTGATCGAGGGGCTGATTCTTCCCCGTCCGCAGGAAGGGGCGGGGGAAAGGGCGCAGGAAAAGGGGAACCCTCCGGAATCAAGGGGGGGAAAACCCTCTGAAGCCCCTGGGGAATCCTCCCCGCTCCCGGTGGTGCTGTATACAGGCACCCTCAACCGGGAGTTGGGCATCGGGGAGCTGTTGGAGGCCTTCACGGAGCTTCCCCATTGCCAGCTTTGGCTCTGCGGCAGGGGAGACATGGAGGAAAAGGCCCGGCAAGCGGCCCAGGCCTTTTCCAACATTCGCTATTTCGGTTTTGTCAGCCAGGGAGAGGCCCTGGCGCTGCAAGCCCGGGCCGATATCCTGGTCAATCCCCGCAGCGGAAAGGGCGTGTTCACCCGGTATTCCTTTCCCTCCAAAACCTTGGAATACATGCGCTCCGGAAAGCCGGTGCTCTCCTATCCCCTGGAGGGAATCCCCAGGGAGTACGACCCGTATTTGGTTTATATCCGGGGAGAGGGAGCCGGGGGGATTCGGGAGGCGGTGCAAGGGCTGCTTGCCATGCCCAGGGCCCAACGGGAGAATCTGGGGCAGGCGGCCCAGGCCTATGTATTGGCGCGGAAGAATCCCAAGGTGCAGTGCCAAAAGCTGCTTGGGTTTTTGCGGGGGCTGTCAGGTTAGGGGAAAGGATTGGAACTGCCGGGTTTGCTTGGCCGCCTCCGTCATGCGCTTGATCACCGCGTCATACTGCCTGTGCTGCGCTTGCTGAAAGGTCAGGGGATAAGGACTGGGTTGGGTCTCCAGCGGGGCGTGCCTGGGCGCCTCCCGGTTCTGGTTGTGGACCGGGGCCGGAGGTTCCGGGGTCAGTTCCTGGGTAGGTTCCACCTCGCCACTGATATACGGGAGTCTGGTGTTTTGAAACTCCAACCATCGCTCCTGCTGCTCCCTGCTGGAGAGGGCGGCAAAAGGAGAATACTTCCTGCTCATTTTTGAATCCCTCCTTAGGATTGGTCTCATCTTCACCATACGCCGGCGGCATGGAAAGGTGTGGCTTCGCATGAAAAAACAGGCCTTGGGCATACTGGAAACCATCAACCAGGGGGGTGGCGCATGTTCAGGGCAGCGATGGAGTATCGGCGTGAAAAAAGAGCCCTGCGGAAGCGGATGAGGGCCTTGTTTTGGAACCGGTGGCGTAATACGCTGTTGTACGTGGACAAGAAGCATTGGTGGGAGCAGTAGGGAGACACCAAAACGCCAGGCGCGGCTTTGCTTGCGCCTGGCATTTTTCGTTATTGAGTAAAGAAAACCCCCGGCTAAGCGGGGGAGGAAAAGCTGAAGCTTTGCCCAAAACTCTCCCCGGCTTAGGAGAAGGCCCTAGGGGATAACACCAGCTAGGAACTCCGTCCATTTATGGATAGTGGGGCAGGATCAAGCAGTTGACAGCATTTCAATGCGTCTTAAGACGTTTCGCTAGTATTAAGCCCTTCTAGGGCTTAATCAAGCCACCGGCTGAACCGGGGGTCATGACTGCGCCTATCCCTTCCGGTAGAGCTCCTTGGCGATGTCCGCTCCCAGGCGGGCATTGTTCAGCACCAGCTGGATATTGGCCTCCAGGGATTTCCCCTGGGTCAGGGTCTTGATCCGGTCCAGCAGGAAGGGGGTGATGTCCTTGCCCTTCACCCCTTGCGCTTGGGCGGCTTGCACAGCCTCGTCAATGCAAGCGGCGATGGTTCCCTCGGGCATGGAGAACTCCTGGGGAATGGGATTGGCAATGAGCATGCCGCCTTTCAGGCCGCAGGCCACCTTGGCGTGGATCGCGGCGGCGATCTCCCGGGGGGTATCCAGCCGGTAATCTACGGGATGAACGCTGCTGCGGCAGTAAAACGCGGGCAGGCGGTCCGTTTGGTAGCCGATTACGGGAACGCCTTTGGTTTCAAGGTATTCCAAGGTCAGCCCCAGGTCCAAAATCGATTTGGCCCCGGCGCAGACCACATTGACCTCCGTTTGGGCCAGCTCCTCCAGGTCCGCGGAGATATCCATGGTGGTTTCCGCACCCCGGTGAACGCCGCCAATTCCCCCTGTGGCGAAGACGCGAATGCCCGCCATGGCGGCGGCGATCATGGTGGTAGCCACGGTGGTGGCTCCGTCCTCGCCCTTGGACAGCAGCACGGGAAGGTCCCTGCGGCTGGCCTTGTGGACAGCCAGGCCCTTTTTGCCCAGGTATTCAATCTGCTCCGGGGAAATGCCCACGCAGATTTTGCCTTGAAGGATGGCGATGGTGGCGGGAACCGCGCCGCGCTCCCGGACGGTCTTTTCCACCAGCAGGGCGGTCTCCACATTCTGGGGATAGGGCATTCCATGGGAGATGATGGTGGATTCCAGGGCCACCACGGGCAGATGGTTCGCCAGGGCCTGCCGGAGAGGGTCGCCGATCCAGAGATACTCAGCAAATGGCATAGGAACGAGCCTCCTTGTGATGTTTTTTCAGGATGTCCCCAAGGGACTGGGGGCTGACCCGGGGAGAAACGGAATGCCCATGCGCCGCGCACAGGGCCGCCATGCCCAGGCCGTGGCGCAGCATGGACAGGGCGTCCGGCTTCTTTAGCCAGGCCCACAGGGCTCCGGCGAAGAAAGCGTCTCCGCAGCCGGTGGTATTGACAAGATCATAGGTCATGGGCGGCATCCAGAAGGCTTCCCGCCCATCGGACACCAAGGCCCCATGGGAGCCCATGGTGAGGAACACATAGCCCACGCCCATGTGGTGCAAGGCCTTGGCGGCCTCCAAAGCCTCCCGCTCCGTCCGCACCCCAAGGCCCGTTAACACCTCAGCTTCGGACCGGTTGGTTTTGATCCCCGTGAAAAGAGAGAGAATGGGCTTCAGCTTCCGGGCCTTGGGAATGGATACGGTGTCCACAAACAAAGGGGCCTGGCAATTGCGCCCCAGAAAAGCCAGCGTTTCCGCCGGCAGGTTGGTATCCGCCACAATGGCTTCCTGGGCCTCCAGGTACAGGAGCTTATCCTGAAAAAAGTCCGGGGACAGCCCGCCGCAGACCTCCATGTCGCTCACCGCTACGGCCATTTCCCCCTCGGGCTGGTTCACGCAAACGTAGAGGGAGCTGGACATGCGCTCATCCCGCAGGCTGAGGGAAACGTCAAGCCCCAACTCCTGGGCCTGGCCGCGCAGCATCTGCCCAAAGGGGTCCTCACCATAGGCGGTGATCAAGGAAACGGACTGGCCCAAGCGGCAAAGGTTTTCCGCGATGTTGCGGCCTACGCCCCCAAAGCCGATCTCCACTTTTCCAGGGTTGGAATCCCCTGAAACCAGGGGGGAGAGGGAGGTGGCGCTGATGTCTACGTTGCTGGCGCCGATCACCGCGACGGGGTGTGCTTTCATCCGCTAAACGCTCCTGTACGCGCAAAACGCTGAATCAGGGAATTTCGTGAAAGGGGCGGGGTCAATACACCCGGTACACGGAAACCACCTTGCCCAAAATGGTAAGCTCCGTGGTAAAAATCGGCTGCATGGAGCGGTTCTCGGGCTGGAGGCGGAACATGCCGTTTTCCTTATAGTACCGCTTCACCGTGGCCTCGTCGCCGATCATGGCTACCACGATCTCCCCGTTGTAGGCGGTGGGCTGCTTTTTGACCACCACATAATCCCCGTTCAGGATGCCCGCCTCCACCATGCTTTCCCCCCGGACCCGAAGCACATAGTGCTCTCCGTCTCCCAGAAGGCTCTGGGGCAGGGGAACATAATCCTCGATGTTCTCAGTGGCTAGGATGGGGGTTCCGGCGGTGACGCAGCCCACGATGGGAACATGCACCGTCTCCATGTCCGGGGTATCCGGGCCGTGGGCCGAGGGTACGGTGATGGCCCGGGGCTTCATGGCGTCCCGGTTCAGCAGCCCCTTCTTTTGGAGGCGCAAAAGATGGCCATGTACCGTAGAGGTGGATTTCAGACCCGTGGCGTTGCAAATTTCACGAACAGAAGGGGGATAGCCCACTTCCTTGATAGAACGCTGGATATAATCCAGAATTTTGGCCTGGCTGTTGCCGCGAGTGTTGCTCATGCCTTCACATCCTTCTTCAGGCTGGGACATACGACTCCCTTGGATATAGGATATCACACCGAACAGGAGTTTGCAAGGAAAAAACCGGAAGATTCCGCAAACAGGCTTACAAATCTTCGGAAATTCGGTCTTTTGGCGGCTCGCTTGGGGAATTGCCGCCCTCAGGGGTAGAAGCCTCCGGGGGAGTTCCTGGCCCGAGGGAGGGCAGATGGACATTGGCGGCGGCCTCCCGGCGGCGGCGGTCGCTCATGGCGGCGTAGTGCTTTCGGGTGGTGTTGACGTCGGAATGGCCCAGGGCGTCCGCCACCAGGTAAATATCCTCGGTTTCGTGGTACAGCTGGGTGGCATAGGTGCTGCGAAGCTTATGGGGACTCATTTTCTTCTTTAAGGGGACAGCCAAAGCGCTATATTTTTTCACCATCAGCTGCACGGCCCGCTGGCTGATGCGGCGGTTTTGCAACGAAAGAAACAGGGCGTTTTCATGGTCTTTTTGGGGTATTATTTCCATTCTTTGGGCAAGATAAGCTTGGAGGGCCTGGGCAACCTCCTGGGGAAAGTACAGGATCACCTGGTTGCCGCCCTTGCGGGTGACCAGGAGGGCCAGGGAATCAAAATCAACGTCCCCGATGTTGAGCCCCACGCATTCGCTGACCCGCATGCCTGTGCCCAGGAAAAGCATCAGCATCGCGTAATCCCGGGCAAAGGTGAACTTATGGTAGCGTTTTTGGGTGGGAGAAAGGTCCTGGCCGGATTGGGCCGCCCGGAGCAGCCGGTGAACCTCCTGGGGCTGGAGATGTAAAATGGGCTTATCGTGAAGCTTGGGAAGGGAAACCAGGGTCGCCACATTGCCGGAAATACGTTCGGCCCGGTATAGGAAGTCAAAGAAGGAACGAAGGGTGGAAAGCTTGCGCATGATGCCGCTTTCATGGTTGCGCAGCACCCGCTGCTGATCGGAAAACTCGCCCTGGGGGGCCGCTTTGAAATAAAGGGTCAGATAATCGGTGTATCCCTGTAACGTCCGGACGGTCAGCTGATCCAGATCCTCATCCTGGACCTGAGAGGGCGTTTTAGAGGCAAAGGCGGGGATTTCCTTGGACAGGTAATCAAAAAACACCCCTAAATCGACGGTGTAGGCCATCCGGGTCAAGGGGCTGGTGGTAAGGGTGATGCTGCGGATGAAATCCGAGCAGGCGGACGGAAGGGACTTGAGCATTTCCCGGATTTTTTCGGTGCGAAGCGCCGTGATTTCTTCCTGATAGGTCGGCGGCTGCTTGGAGGAGGCCTTGGGCTTTTGAGAAGGGAGTCGGGTGGTTTTGGAGGCAGGCATGGCGATCAACTCCTGGAAGGGCATTTCGATATCCATCTGCCCTGAATTTCTTCAAGACTATTCGTAAAAGTATTCTTTAGCGAATAGTATACTTCATTTTATACCCATCTCCTTGATCTGTCAAGGATTTCCAGCTTATCCCGCATCGTTTTTTCATACCCCTCCCCTGGAGCTTTTTCTCTTCTGAAATTTCTTGCCCTTTCCCTTTTGCCCAGCGCGTATCGCCTCGAGCGAGAACTTTTCAATGCGAAACCCCTGTGATCCTTTGTCACAGGGGTTTCGCATTGCTCATTCACTTGCTCGGCGCAGGGGCGGGCGGCTCCGCCGGGCTCTCGACAGCCTCCTCTTCCCCGTTCATCCGCCGGTATTCCTTGATGGCTTCCTTGGCCAGCACATCGCAGCGGTTGTTCAAGGGATCGTCCGCATGGCCCTTTACCTTGTGAAAGCGCACGTCATGCCTTTTGATTTTGATAATTTGCAGCAAAAGCTTCCATAAATCGCTGTTTTCCACGGGCTTTTTGGCGCTGTTCATCCAGCCGTTGCGCTGCCAGTTTCCCACCCAGTCATCCTGAAAGGCGTTGACAATGTAGCTGGAATCCGAATACACGTTCGCAACGCAAGGTTCCTTCAAGGCCCCCAAGGCGCTGATCACCGCGAAAAGCTCCATGCGGTTGTTGGTGGTATTGGGCATGTGGCCGGAGAGCTCCTTGGTTTTCCCGCGGAAGTTCAGGATGGCCCCCCATCCTCCGGGCCCCGGATTGCCGGAGCAGGCTCCGTCCGTATAGATTTCCACTGTCTTCTTATCGTCCGCCATGGCTTGACCTCTTACTATTTTTGATTCTGCTCCAGAGCCATCTGCCGGCTTTTCTGAGCGCAGGCCTCCATGGCGTTCATGACGGAGCCCCGGAAGCCGGACTGCTCCAAGGCATGGACCGCCGCAATGGTAGTGCCTCCCGGAGAGCAAACGTCATCCTTAAGCTTGCCCGGGTGCTCCCCTGTTTCCAGCACCATTTTGGCCGCCCCCAGCACCGCCTGGGCCGCGGCCCGGTAGGCCTGGGCCCTGGGGATCCCTAGCTTCACCGCTCCGTCCGCCATGGCTTCCAAGAACAGATACGCGTAGGCGGGGCTGCTGCCGCTGACCGCGATCACCGCGTCAAAAAGATTTTCCGGGAATACCTGGGTTTGTCCCAGGGTGCCAAACAGCCTCTCCGCCCAGGCCAGGGATTCGGCGTCAAAGGTGTTTTCCTTGCATAAAGCCGTATATCCCTCCCCCACCATGGCGGGGGTATTGGGCATGACCCGGAGCACCTGGGCTCCGCTGGCTTCGTCCAAGATGTCCGTAAGCATGGCTGTGGTCCAGCCCGCCGCGATGGAGATGATCCTTTTCCCACGGACATAGGGCCTGATCTCCTGAAGGACTCCCTGGAGGTAAAGGGGCTTCACCGCCAGGATCACAGCGTCGCTGGCCGTAACCAACGCGGGGTTGCCCTGGGCGATTTGCACAGGATAACGGTCCCGCCACTTTTGGCATTGGCCTGGGTTGACATCATACAGGCAGATGTCCTCCGGGGGCAGAAAGCCCTTTTGGAGCACGCCGCTGAGGATGGCTCCCGACATATTCCCCGCGCCGATCAGGCCCAGCTTGCGGATGCTCATGCTTCCACTCCTGTCGGGAGCGCCGTGGAGGCGGTGGCCTTTGCGTCGCGCACATGCCGGCGCACAGGCAAGGTAATGCACTTCTTCGGGCATTTGGGAACGCATTCTCCGCAGCCTGTGCATGCGTCATGAATCTCATGGGGCTGCTTCCGTTCGCCGGAAATGGCGTCAAACTGGCAGACTTTTTTGCAGATGCCGCAGCCGATGCACTCGAGCTGGTCGATCACGGCGATCCTGCGGTGGTCGAAATCCCCCCAGAGGGCTCCCGTGGGGCATGCCTCGGCGCACATCATGCAGCTCACGCATTTGCTCATATCAATTTGGGGCAGATGGTCCACCATTTCGATAGCGCCGAACTTGCAGCTGTCCCGGCAGAGTTCACAGCCATCGCAGCCCACCTTGCAGTGGTCGCCAACCCAGTGCCCCTGATCCGGGTTGCTGCACAGCAGCCGCACCGGAAGGGAAACCGGCTGCATGCTGAGGATGTGCTTGGGGCAGGCCGCGACGCAGGCGCAGCAGCTTTGGCACTTGTTTGGGTCCACCGTGGCAAGCTTGGAGTGCGGGTCAATGGAAAGCGCGCCAAACTTACAGGCCCTGACGCAGGTGCCCAGCCCCAGGCAGGCATAGCGGCAGGCGCGGTTTCCTTCGTCCACCAGCGTGGCAGCCACGCAATCCTCAATGCCATGGTATTCAAACTTGGTTTTGCATTTGTCTGTGGAACCCTGGCAGAGAAGCGTGGCGATTCTGCGCTCCTGGGCGGGTTTGGACGCCACGCCCATAATCTCCGCCAGGCGTTTGACCATCTCATCCCCGCCCACCGGACAGGCGTCGATGGCGGCGGCTCCCTCCAGGATAGCGTCCGCCAAGGCGTCGCAGCCGGGATAGCCGCAGCCGCCGCAGTTGGCTCCTGGCAATGCGGCGCGGATCTCATCCCGTTTGGGATCCACAGGCACTTCGAACACCTTGTTCACCAAGGTCAGCAATAGACCGAACAGGAGGCCCAACGCACCCAGCACACCAGCGCTTATCAAAACATTCATGGGTCACCCAGCCTTTCTTAGTGAATCAGCCCAGAGAAGCCCTGGAAAGCAATGGACATGAGCCCGGCGGTGATCAACGCCCCAGGGAAGCCATCCATCCATTTGGGCAGATTGCTGGAGGCAAGCCGTTCCCGAATCCCGGCGAAAATCACGATGGCCAGGGTAAAACCTATCGCGGCGCTTACGCCGTTTACAACCGATTCGATAAGGGTATAACCTTCGCGGCTGTTGAGGACCGCCACGCCCAGCACCGCGCAGTTGGTGGTGATCAGGGGAAGGTATACCCCCAGCGCCATGTACAAGGAGCGGCTGATTTTTTTCAGCGCCATCTCCACGATCTGCACCAGCACCGCGATGACCAAAATGAAGGCGATGGTCTGCATGTATTCCAGGTTCAGGGGAATCAGCAAAAAGGTCTCCACCAGATAGGTCAAAAGCGACGCGACCCCCATCACGAAGGTCACCGCCATGCCCATGCCCATGGCGGTTTCCGTCCGTTTGGAAACCCCCAGGAAGGGGCAAATGCCAAGGAATTGCGACATAACGAAGTTGTTGACCAAGACGCTGCCAATGACAATCATCATCAAGCTGTTCATCAGTTCTCCTCCTTCGCTTTCGCCAGCCGGGATTTTTCAACCTTGGCGACAATGGCGTTTACGGCCACCAGCAGCAGGCCCAGCATGAGAAAGCCGCCTGCGGGACGGACCACCAGGCTCATGGGCAAATAGCTGGCGGGCATCACCTGGACACCAAAGAGGGTGCCATTGCCGATGACCTCCCGCAGGGCGGAGAGGACCACCAAAGCCAGCGTGAAGCCCAGCCCCATGGACAAACCGTCCACCATGGAGGCCAGAGGAGGATTTTTGAAGGCAAAGGATTCGGCCCGGGCAAAGATGATGCAGTTCACCACGATCAGGGGGATGTAGATGCCCAAAGCGGCGGACAGCGAAGGCAAAAACGCCTTCAGCAGCAAATCCACGATGGTCACGAAGGTGGCGATGACCACGATGAAGGAGGGAATGCGGACCTTTTCGGGAATGATGTTGCGAATCGCGGAGATAACCAGGTTGGAGAAGATCAGCACAGCCGTGGTGGCAAGGCCCATGCCCAGGCCGTTGGAAGCGGCCGTGGAAACGGCCAGCGTGGGGCACATGCCAAGCAACAGGCGCAGCGTGGGGTTTTCGGTGATGATCCCGTTCGTGAAAACGGTGCCCAGCTTTTGCTTGCTCATGCGCTCACCTCCCTTTGCTTGGAATGCTCGGGCTTTGCCTTGGGCAGAGCGCCGAAGGTTTTGCGCATAGTCATTTTATCGATGAGGGGCGTCAGCACATTCATAAAGAGAATGGCAAAGGAGCAGCCCTCGGGGTAGGAGGTGTTGAAGGCGCGAATCACAAACAGCAGCGCCGCGCAGCCCACGCCCATGATGACCTTCCCCCACTTGGTGATGGGGCAGGTCACATAGTCCGTAGCCATGAAGAAGGCCCCCAGGATCAACCCGCCGCTGAGCAGCTGGTACAGCGCGTTTTGGGACCCGGACTCCACGGAATAAAAGCTGCCGGTCTGCACCCAAAACAGCACCAAAGCCGTGCCCAGGAAGGACACGGGAACACGCCAGTCGATCACGCCCCGCACCAGGAGGTACGCGCCGCCCAGCAGCAGCGTGAACTTACAGGTTTCCCCCAGCATGCCGGGCACATTGCCGATGAACAGGTTCATCAGGCTGTAAGCGGGCGCGCCGTCCGCCAAGGGGGTGGCAGAGGCTACGGTATCCACCGCGCCGCTCCCCAGGCCCAGGAGCGCCCCTCCGTTGGGGGCGGCGGTGGCGGCCATCAGGCCCGCCCAGGAAAGCATTAGGATGGTGCGGGCCGCCAGGGCCGGGTTCATGAAGTTCTGCCCCAGGCCGCCAAAGATCTGCTTCACCAAAATGATAGCCAGGAAGGAACCCACCACGGCAATCCACCAGGGAGCGTTGGAGGGAATGTTAAAGGCCAGAAGAAGGCCCGTGACCACCGCGCTCAGATCGGAAAGGGTGGACTTTTGATGGGTCATCCGCTGATAAAGCCACTCGGCAAAGACAGCGCTCGCCACCGCCAAGGCCATGAGCAGCGCCGCCTTGGCGCCAAAGAACCAGCAGGCGGCCAGCGCCGTGGGAAACAGTGCGATGACCACATCCAGCATGATCCCCCGGGTGGAAACCTCTTCGTGGTACAAAAAGGGAGAGGAGGAAACCACAAGCTTTTTTTCCATTATTCCTTCGCCCCTTCCTTGAGCTGCGCGGCGGCTTCATATTTTTGCCGGATCAGCTTCTTAGACAGCCTGATGCTTTGGGTCAGATGGCGGCGGGCCGGGCAGCTCCAGGAGCAGATGCCGCACTCCATGCAATTCATGGCGCAAAGCTTTTCGGCTTCCTCCAGCATCTCCTTGCGGGTATACTGGTCAATCAGGGCGGGGGCCAGCTTCACGGGGCAGGCGTCCACGCAGCGTCCGCAACGGATACAGGGCCCTTCCTCTTCAAAGGCCACATCGGCCTCCAGAGCCAGCACGCCGGAGGAGCCCTTGGTGATGGGCGTATCCGGGCGGCTAAGGGCCGTGCCCATCATAGGGCCGCCCATCACCAGCATCCGGGCCTGGGGCAAAACACCACCGGCGGCTTCCAGAAGCCATTGGGCCATGGTGCCGATACGCGCCCGGTAATTGGCGGGGCGTTGCACCAGCCCGCCCACGGTGACGATCCGGTCAATCACGGGCCGCCCCTCATAAACGGCGCGGCACAGCGCCAGGCAGGAAGCCACGTTGCATACCAAAGCTCCCACGTTCAAGGGCAGGGCGCCCATCTTCACCACCCGCTTGGTGAGGGCGTACACCAACTGCTTTTCACCGCCCTGGGGATAGCGGACCGGCAGGGACTCCACCCGGAAGGAGGAATCGCCTTCGCAGGCCCGGCGCATGGATTGGATCGCGTCCGGCTTGTTGGCCTCGATCCCGATGAGCACCCGCTGGATGCCCAAAGCCTTTTGAATCAGCCGGGCGCCCTTTACGATGCCCTCGGCTTCCTCCAGCATCACCCGGTGGTCGGCGGACAGGTAGGGCTCGCACTCGGAGCCGTTAAGCACCAAGGTATCCAGCTTCACATTGGGCGGAATGGTCAGCTTCATGCCGTAGGGGAACATCGCGCCGCCCATGCCTACGATACCGGCATTGCGGGCGATATCCGCCAGTTCCTTGCCGGTGAGGCTTTCCGGATGAGCCACAGGGGTAAGCTCGGTCCAGGTGTCCTGAAAATCGTTCTGGATCACGATGCAAAGCTGTTGGCTTCCATCCGCCAGGGAGCAAGGCTCGCAGGCGGCCACCGTTCCCGAAACCGAGGCATGCACGGCAGCGCCCATCAGGCCCACAGGCTCGCCGATCCGTTGGCCTACGCGCACAAAATCCCCCTTTTGCACCAGGCTTTGAGAGGGGGCTCCCACGTTTTGATGCAACGGGATGAATACGCGGCTTGGCTGGGGCGGCTCGGTGATAGGCACCCCAGCGGAGGCCGCTTTCCCGCCTGGGCCCTCCTCTGGATGAACCCCGCCTGGAAACTTGTGAAACAGGTCCATGGTACTCGTTCCTTCCTTTGGTGGATTTACGGATCCGATGATGGATTTTTCAGAATCCAATATGGATGGGGTGTTCTTAGTATACCATAAATCGCGTCATTTTGCGCGGAAAAATGGATAAGAACGCTGGAAATATCCTCATTGCCTTTGCTTGTACTCCCTTGCGGAGGAAAGCATACTGCGGGCGTGTAGGAAGCCGCTTTGGGCATTTTGATCCACTGAGCCCACCAGCCGGGCGATTTCGCCCACCCGCTGCTCCCCGTCCAGCTCGGCCACGTTGGTGACGGTGCGCTCCCCCACCACGTGTTTTTCAACCCTGTATTGGTAATCCGCCATGGCGGCGATCTGGGCCAGATGGGTGACGCAGATCACCTGGCGGTAATGGGCGATCTGGGCCATCTTTTCCGCCACCACGGAGGCCACGATGCCGCTGATGCCGGTATCCACCTCGTCAAAGATCATGCAAGGCACCAGGTTGCGGCTCGCCCCCGCCGCCTTCAGCGCCAGCATGAGGCGGGAAAGCTCGCCGCCGGAGGCGATTTTCTCCAAGGGCTTCAAGGGCTCCCCCAGGTTGGGCGCGATGAAAAACTCCACATGATCGTCCCCGTTTTCCGAGGGCACCACCCGCTTTTCCTCCGGGCCCGGCGCCGTGAAAACGCAGGCGAAATGGGTTTGCCCCATGCCCAGGTCCTTGAGCTGCCCCTCCATCAAGGTCTCGAAACGCCGGGCCAGCGCCTGGCGGAGCCCTGTCAGCATGCCCGCCTCCTGGCGGTAGGCCAGCAGCTTGGTTTTGTAGTCCGCCTCCGCGCGCTTGAGGCGGTCCTCCATGGTTTCCAACCGGCCCAGCTCATCGGCCAGCTCCTGGGCATGATCCACCAGCTCGTCTGCAGGCATGCCAAAGCGGCGTTCCAGGCGGCGGATGAGATCCAGGCGCTCCTGCACCGCCTCGTTGCGTTCCGGGTCAAAGTTCAATTCCGCCAGGGCGTCCCGGAGCTCCAGGCCCATCTCCTCCACCTCGTAATAGGCGGTGGAGAGCCTGTCGGCCAAAGAGCGGTACTTTTCGTCAAACCCGGCGATGGCGGCCATGGCGTCCGCGGCGGTTTTCAGCCGGAGGGCCGCCCCTGTCTGGGCGTCTCCCGCAAGGACCGCGTGGTACGCGTCCTGGACCGCGCCGTTGATCTTCTCGGCTCCGGCAAAGCGGGCCTTCTCCGCCGCCAGCTTCTCCGCCTCCCCGGCTTCGATCTGGGCGGCTTCCAGCTCCTTCACCCGGCCGGAGATAAAGGCCAGCCGCTGGTCCCGCTGGGCGCTTTCCTTGCGCAGGGCGCTAAAGGCCTGGCTGGACTGCTTCCAGATATGGTACAATTCCGCCACCTTGGCCTGCTGCGCCTGGAAGGCCTC
This sequence comes from Candidatus Limiplasma sp., assembly GCA_034927815.1. Classification (GTDB taxonomy): domain Bacteria; phylum Bacillota; class Clostridia; order Christensenellales; family Aristaeellaceae; genus Limiplasma. The sequence continues at coordinate 41,474 of JAYFPK010000014.1, read as the reverse complement.
GTCCCCGAAGGAATCCAAAAAGCCGATATGGTTTTTCACATCCAGCAGGCTCTGATGCTCGTGCTGGCCGTGGATATCCACCAGCAAGGCCGAAACCTGCCTTAGGAACGCCAGGGGCACGATCACGCCGCATACCCGGCACAGATTCCGGTCCCCCATGGTGATTTCCCGCTGGATGGACATCAGGCGCCCTTCCGCCTCCAGGGCCTGGCTTGCCAAAAGCTCCTGCACCTGAGGGCTGCCGGAGATATCCACCAAAGCCTCCACGGAGGCTTTCTCACACCCGGAGCGGATCAGGCTCCGGTCCGCCCTTTCCCCCAGCACCAGGTTGATGCTGTCCACCACGATGGATTTGCCCGCGCCGGTTTCACCGGTCAGCACATGCAAGCCTTGATGAAAATCAATATGCACATGTTCAATCAGCGCGATATTGCGCACCGTCATCGATACCAGCATGCAACATCCCCATCCTTTGCATCATCCCGCCGGGCTTACCGCAGCATGGCGTTCAGCCGTTCCAGCACCGTGGGAACCTCTTCCACGTCGTTCAGGAGCAGCAAAAAGGTGTTATCTCCGGCCAGGGTCCCCATGATCTCGGGCCAGTGAAGGCTGTCCACCGCTTCGGCGGCCATGTTGGCGCTCCCCGAGAGGGTCTTCACCACGATCTGGTTGTAAGCATGGGAAATGCCGATTACGGACTCGCTGAACATTCGCAGGAAGCGGTCGCTGAGGCCGTTTTCCGCCTTGTCCGCCGTGGCGTACTTGTAAGCGCCGTTTGGAGAAAGCACCTTGAGCAGCCGGAGCTCCTTGATGTCCCGGGACACCGTGGCCTGGGTCACGGTAAACCCCCGCCCCCGAAGCCGGTCCGCCAGGTCCTCCTGGGTTTCCACGTCCGCGTCCCGGATGATTTCCAGAATTGCCAATTGCCGCGACGATTTCATTGGTACGCACCTCCCATGGCTCAACAGCTCCATTCCGAGAGCTTGTATCGTATCAGTTGAAAAAAGCCTTTGGGCTCTAACCGGATGAACTGTGCGTCCCGGGCCGAGCGGATAATCGTCACCTTCTGGCCGCCGCGCAGCAAAACGGGCTCCTGCCCGTCGATGCTCAGCTGGGCCTGGCGCTGGGGTTCAAAGTCCAATTCCAGCACAACGGTCTGCCTGGGGGAGGATACCACGGGCCTGTGTTGCAGAGAATGGGCGCAGATGGGAGATAAGACCATGCAATCCACGTCCGGGCATACGATGGGCCCGCCAGCAGCCAGGGAATACCCGGTGGAGCCCGTGGGGGTGGAAACGATGAGGCCATCCGCGATGTAGCGGCCCACCGGCTCCTGGTCAATGGAGGCCTTTACGGCAATGAGCCTGGCGGAGCCGCCCCGGCTGATCACCACGTCATTGAGGGCCGTCAAAACGCTGCCGTCAGGCAAGGAGGCCTGGAGCATCATCCGGGGCTCCAGAAAAAAATCATCCTCCCTCAGCCTTTGGCAGGAGGCGTCCAGCTGCTCCAGCTCCAGCTCAGTCAAAAAGCCGATATTGCCCACATTGACGCCCAGCACGGGAGCATTGATGGGGAGAGCCGCTTGGTTGGCGCGCAGCAAGGTGCCGTCGCCGCCCACAGAAATGGCGGCGTCCACGGCCCCCTTCATCAAACGCCCTTTCTCCATGAGCCCGGCACTATTTTGAAAAAGCAAGGGGGCTTCCTCCCCCATGCCCTCCCAGAGCCAAGGCTCCGCCAGCACGGCAATGCCGACCTTCCGAAGGGAGCCCGTCACTTGGCGGACGAGCTCTTTCCAGTTTGGCTTGTTTTGGTGCATAACCAGAAGCACGGCTTTCAACGCTGCGAGGCCACCTTTCCCCGAGGATTATAGCATAAGCCGCATAATCATTCAATCCCTGATTTGGAAAGGCTTTGGTGCGCCCGGGCCACCACATGGGCGATATCCTCCTGGGAAACCGGAAAAAGGCCAGAATCCTTGCTTTCATGCACAGGGATGGGCAGCAGCTCGGCCAGGTACTCGATGTTCCCCTCCGGTCCCTTGATGGGGGAAAAATCCAGCCGGGTCATGTGATAGCCGATTCCCTGGGCCGCCTTGGCGATATCCCCAATCACCGCCTCATGGACAGCCGGGTCCCGCACCACGCCCTTCTTGCCCACGTGCTGGCGTCCGGCCTCAAACTGGGGCTTGATGAGAATATAAAAGGTCCCGGTTTGGTTCATCAGCCCCGCGGCCACCGGCAAAAGCAGCTTTACGGAAATAAAGGAAACATCCATCACCGTGAGGGTGGGCGTATGGGACAGGCTCTCCCGGGTGAGGTAGCGGGCGTTGGTCCGCTCCATCACGGTGACCCGGGGATCATTGCGGATCTTCCAATCCAGCTGGCCGTAGCCCACGTCGATGGCGTAGACATGGGCCGCGCCCTTTTGCAGCAGCACGTCGGTAAAGCCTCCGGTGGCCGCGCCGATGTCCAGGGCCACAGCGCCGTTCACATCCGCTCCAAAGGCATTCAGGGCTTTCTCCAGCTTCAAAGCGCCGCGGCCCACATAGGGATGCAAGGGCTGCTTCACATGAAGCTCCTCTGGATTTTGGACAATCTCCGAGGGCTTGAGGATTTTTACCTCTTTTTGATAGGCCAGCCCCGCCATGATCAGCGACTGCGCCTTTTCCCGGCTGGAGGCCAGCCCTTGCCTTACCAAAGCCACATCCGCCCGCAGCTTTTCACCCATGGGCGCCTCCGCCGGCAGCGCCCGCCTCCAGGGAGCGGAGCTTTTCCAGCAGCCTCCGCGCCAAGGAGGCCTCGTCCAATTCCACCAGGCCAAGGAGGCTCTTGTGATCCCCGTGGGGCACAAAGGCGTCCTCCACCCCCAGGAGAATCACCCGTTGCATAAGCCCAAGCTGGGCGTAGCGCTCCAGCACGGCGCTGCCAAAGCCCCCCAAAATGGCGTGCTCCTCCAGGGTAAAAACGGGGAACTGCCGGGCGTGCAGCCGGATCAGGCAATCCTCGTCCAGGGGCTTCACCGTGGAAGCGTTGATCACTTCCACCTGAACCCCTTGCTCCGCCAGGGCATCGGCCACCTTCAGGGCGGATTGCACCATGGAGCCAACGGCCAAAAGGGCCGCGTCCTTCCCCGGCCGCAGGGTCTGCCAATGCCCCAGGGCGAAGGGGGCCCGGTTCTCCGCCCCTTCCAAAACAATGGCGTTCTTGGGGTAGCGGATGGCGCAAGGCCCAGGCAGCTCATGAACCGCCCGGACCATCTGGGCCAGCTCCGCCTGATCCGCCGGAGCCAACAGGGTCATCCGGGGAATGTGCCGCAAATACGCGAAATCAAACAACCCCTGGTGGGACTCGCCGTCCTCGTTGCCCAGCCCGGACCTGTCCAGCAGGAACTTCACCGGGAGGTTTTGCATGCAACAATCGTGGAGCACCTGGTCATAGCCCCGTTGCAAAAAGGTGGAATAAACGAAAAAATAAGGGAGCAGCCCGCCCCGGGCCATGCCCGCGCATAGGGTCACCGCGTGTTCCTCGGCGATCCCCACGTCAAAGAAGCGCTTGGGATAGGCCCGCTCAAAATGCTCGGTACAGGTACCCATGGGCATGGCGGCGGTGACCACCGTGATGCGGGGGTCCTTGCGGGCCAGCTCGATCAGCGCATCCACCGCCACGCGGCCATTGGCCACCGCGTCGCTTTTGGGCGTCTCCCCATTGTCGATGAAAAAGGGGGGCGTTCCGTGAAACTTCTCGGGCTTGCGCTCCGCGCTGTAATAGCCATAGCCTTTTTTGGTGACGCAATGGATCACCACCGGCTCCTCATAGAGCTTGGCCTGCTCCAGAATCTTTTCCAGGGTCCCCAAATCATGGCCGTCGATGGGGCCCAGGTAGCGGAGCCCCAAGGCGTGGAAGAAGCCCTCGTCCACAAAAAAGCTTTTCAGGGACTTTTTGACGCTGTGAAGGATGGTTTCCAGGGGCGCGCCGATGCCCGGCAGCTTTTGCAAGCCGGTTTTCACCTTCCGCTTGGTGATGTTCCACCCGGCGCTGGCCCGGAGCTTGGAAAGATGGTTGCTGAGCCCGCCCACGTTCCGGGCGATGGACATCTCGTTGTCGTTGAGCAAAATGATGAGCCGGGTCTTTTCCTTGTCATTGCCGCAGTCGTTGAGGGCCTCGTAGCACATGCCCCCTGTTAAGGCCCCATCCCCCACCACAGCCACCACATGATGGTCCTGCTTGAGCTCGTCCCGGGCCCGGGCCAGGCCCAGGGCAGCGGACAGGGCCGTGGAGGCGTGCCCGGTCTCAAAGCAGTCGTGCTCGCTTTCCCCGCATTTGGGAAAGCCCGACAGCCCGCCAAAGGTACGGATGCTGTCAAAGCATTCGTAGCGGCCGGTGAGCAGCTTGTGGGCATAGGCCTGGTGCCCCACGTCAAACACCAGCTTATCCTGGGGGGAATGAAAGACGCGGTGCAGCGCCATGGTGATTTCCACCATGCCCAGGTTGGAGGAAAGATGGCCTCCGTTATGGGATACGGTATGAATGATCTTGGTGCGAATATCGTCCGCCAGCACCACGCATTCCTCCAGGCTGAGGGCGCGCAGGTCCGAAGGACCCTGAATTTCGGATAATGCTACCATATTGCTCCTTTTGTACTCCCTTAGGCGTTCTTCACGCCGCTTTTGGCCCCGGTCTTGCCTCCCAGGGAGAGGTCATCCAGGATCTTGGAGGTGTAGGCGTAATTGCAGTTGTCCTTATCCTCCTTGGCTTCCAGGGCGTAGCGAACCATCTCGTCAATGAGCTGGGAGTAGGACACGCCGCAGGAATCCCACAAATAGAAGGCCAGAGAGCCTGGGATGGTGTTGATTTCGGTGATGTAGAGCTTGTTCTCCTGGGGGGCGAACATATAATCGATGCGCACCACGCCCTTGCAATCCATGGCGTGAAACACGCGCGCGGACAGGGCCTGGATCTCGTCCCGCAGCTCGGGCTCAATGGGAGCGGGCAGCACCCGCTTTAACGCGGCCATGCCCTTGGCGGGATTGGAGCCATATTTGTCCAGGAAGCTTAACAAATCGCCGTTGGTGATGGGCATTTCGATGGGAGAGGCCTTTGTTTCTCCATTGTAGCCCAGCACCGAGCAGTTCAGCTCCAGGGGGTCTACAATGCCCTTTTCCACCAGCACCTTCCGGTCAAACTCAAAGGCGACCTCCAGGGCCTCCTTCAGGTTTTTGCGGTCCTCCGCCCTCCCCACGCCGATGGAGGAGCCCAGGGACGCGGGCTTCACAAACACGGGGTAAGAAAGCGCCTTTTCGATCTGATCCATGGTCCCCTCCGGGTCCGCCTCCCAGGCCTTGCGCAAAAACCAGGTGCTGGGCAGCACCGGGAAGCCACAGCCCCGGAAAAAGTCCTTCATATAGACCTTATCCATCCCCAGGGCGGAAGCGCCTACGCCGGGGCTTGCATAAGGGATGTTGCACATTTCCAAAAGGCCCTGGAGGGTGCCGTCCTCTCCGTGCATGCCGTGCATGACCGGGATGACGCAGTCCAGGCGGGTCACCAGGCGCTGGTGCTCCTTGCCGAAAAGCCCCTTGGCGGCTTCCAGGGTGGTCAGCGCCCCGGAACCGGCGGTGAGGTCCAGGGCCACCCTCATGATCCCCTTGCGGCTTTCGTCAAAGGGGGTGAAGGCGGAAATCTCAAAGAGGGAATCCCCGGTAAACCATTCCCCCTTCTTGCTGATGTAAATCGGAATCACGTCATAGGTATCCCGGTTGGCCGCCCGCATGAGCTGTAACGCGCTGATGATGGAAACCTCATGCTCACAGGTCCTGCTGCCAAAAATTACGCCTAACTGCATCTTGCTCATGGATACCCGCTCCTTACGCTTCCTGATAGTTATCCGGCAAATCGTTTTCGTACAACACCGTATCCGTGGGGCGAACCAAGCTGTGCAACACCGAGGTGGATTCGTTCAGGCTACCCACCTGGTGGATGTTTTCCGGGGGGAAGCCGCCTTGCGCAAGCCCCTGGAGAATGGGGACCGCCCTTTTCTTGCCGATGACAATGGCGATGTCCGCGCTTTGGGCAATGGCCCGGCCAAACTCCTGGTTGTATTCCGCCTCCTTCTCCCCCAGCTCCACCATTCCCGGCGTGATGATGATGCGCCGCTGGGGAAAGGAGGCCAGCACCTTGAGCGCGGCCTTCGCCCCTACGGGGTTGCTGTTGAAGGCGTCGTTGATGATGGTAAAGGAACCGGCGTGGGCGATAAGCTCCAGGCGGTTTTTCACCGGCATGAGCTGGGAAATCCCATGGGCGATTTGCTTGAGGCTGAGGCCCAAATCGCTGGCTACCGCCGCTGCCAGCAGGATGTTCTGGATGTTATGCTCCCCCAGGAGAAAAGTCCGGCAGGAGATGGAGCCCTTGCCCTTCAGGTGCAGGTCAAAGCTGCAGCCGGAAGGGGAAACCTCGATCTTCTCGCACCAGCAATCCGCCTGGCCCGGCGTCAGGCTCACCAGGGTTTTGGGCTTTTCCATCTTGCCGTACAGCTCTTTGCAGATTGCCCCGTCGTCGAAAAAATAGCCGTGCCCATCCTGGGGAAGGGCTTCCATGAGCTCGAATTTTGTCTTCGCCACCCGCTGGACGGTCTTGAAGGTGTCCAGGTGCTGGGGCCCCACGGAGGTGAGGATGCCGATGGTGGGCTTCACCAGCCGGCACATCTCCCGGATATCCCCCACGTGGCGGGCGCCCATCTCCCCCACAAACACCTGATAGGAGGGGGTGAGCTTTTCCCGAATGGCCCGGGACACCCCCATGGGGGTGTTGAAGCTGGCCGGGGTGATCAACGTGGGATACTTTTCCGAAAGGAGGGTTCCCAGGATATGCTTTACGGAGGTCTTGCCATAGCTTCCGGTGATGCCGATGCGGATCAGCCTGGGGTTGGAGAGGAGCTTGCGCCGGGCGTCCCGGAAGTACATTTCGCTGATGAGCTTTTCAATAGGCCAGGCCAGCAGGCCCGCCAAAGCCACAACCAGCGGCAGGCCCAGGGGCCACAGGCATGGCAGCACCGCCAGGGGGCTTTGGGCCAGCCACAGGGAGAGCCCCAGCATCACCAAGAGCAGCACGCAATACAGCCGCTTGACGCGGCCTGTGAACACAAAGGGCTTCTTTGCTTTTGATTCGTTGAGAAGCCTGCTGATCAGCCAGCCAAAACCCGCCGCCAGGGGCAGGACCAGGATTTGGATGAACACCCTCCATCCCTGGCCGCCCTCCCGCAGGCCCAGCACGTCAAAGGCGTAAAACAGCGCCATGCAGCCCAGGCTGGTTAACACCCCGGGCAGCCACCCATGCATCTTGTTACGGGAGAGGGTGCGAAAATATCCCGGAAACTGATAGCTTTCCAGTTGAAAGTAATGCAAAATCCCCCGGACGGCGAACAGGGAGCAAACAACGGGAACCAGGGCCAGCAGCCATTGGGAAATCGTCATCAGCCCTCTTCCTCCAAGAGAAATTTTTGGGCGATCAGCACAAAGCGCCGCCACTCCTCCAAAAATGCAAAATGCCCCCGGCCCTCAAAGATGACCAGTCCGGCGTCCGGAATGCTTTGCTCCATCTGCTGGCCCATCCACAGGGGCGTTTCCGTGTCCGCGCTGCCCCAGACCAGCAGCGTAGGGGCCTGAATCTTTTCCAGCACCGGCAGCAGGTCCTGGGAGATGAGCTTTACGAAGGTCTTGCGCATCACCTCGTCCAGCTTCACATAATCCGGAGAGCCATAGTGGTTTCGGAGCTTGGTCTGCCACCCCTCCACCAGCTTGCCCATGGCGGGCACGGCTTTCATCTGCTCTAAAAGGCCGTTGTAGCGCTTAAAGCGCTGGGTTCGCTTGCTCTGGCTTTCGGAGACGGGCTTTTTGATCCCCGCGCCTCCGGTGATGATGAGCTTGCGCACAAGGCTTGGATACTGGCTGGCCACCATCAGGGCCACCCGTCCCCCATGGGAATGGGCGACGATGTCCACAGGCTGGAGCCGGTTCTCTTCCAAAAGCTCCCGCACCATGGCCGCATAGTCCTGAACGTCCCAGGGCCGCGGGGGCTCCCCGCTCTTTCCGTGGCCGGGAAAATCCAGGGCCAGCGTGGTGGCGTTTTCCATGAGGATGCTCTCAATAAAGGAAAAGATCGTAGAATCACAGCCCCAGCCATGGAGCAGCAGCACCGAGGGAGCGGCCCTGTCCTCGTGGCGGTGGAGCTCATAGTAGATTTTACAGCCTTGGATTGTGGTTTCCAAGCCTTCGCCACCTTTCAAAAACATCCCATGGTATTCTACCCCAATTTGGGCAAAAAGAAAAGCCCAAAGGCAACTGCGCCGCCTTTAAGCCTATGCGAGAAGGAGAATATATCTTCGCTTTCGGGGGCTGATTTCAAAGAGGCGGCGGCACCAGGGGGGCACCTCCACGGTGCTCTCATAGCGGCAGCCCAGCTTTTCACAGGTGCGGATGCTGGGAAGGTTGTCCTCGTCCGTGGTGATGCACAGGGAGCGCATGCCATGCCTTGGGAACAGGGGCAGGCAGAGGGTACAGGCCCGGTAGGCATAGCCCTGGCCCCGAAAGTCCGGCGACACCGAATATCCCACATGTCCCAGGTAAAAGAGCGATTCGCTTTCTCCCAACCGGACCCCCAGGCGGCCCGCCCTCTTGCCGGTATGCAGGTCCAGGATATCATAGTGGAGGCTCATGACCCGCCCCAGCTGGGGAAGGTTCCTCTCCAAATGAGCCAGCCGCAGGGCGATCCGGTCGTCCTTGCCCTCTGGCAGCCGGTATTTCCACGCATCCAAAACCACAGGCGTCATGGAGGACTTCACACCTCCTGCCTGGTGACCTTGGGAAGCAAGGCATGAAAATCCTCCGGGCGCGGCGGCTCGGTTCCCCTGGTCATCACGCTGGCGGCCCCGGCGGCCATGCCGTAGCGCAGCGCGTCAAACGCGTCTCCTCCCTGGCACAACCCCATCAAGACCCCCGCCAGCATCGCGTCCCCCGCCCCTACGGTGGAGCCGCGCTCCACTTGGAGCGCCGGGGAGAAAACCGTCCGCACCCCATCGGTGAGCAGCGCGCCGCAGGACCCCATGGAGACCAGCACATGCCGCGCTCCCCGCTTTACCAAGGACCAGGCGGCGTCCCGGATGGCCCGCAGCGTCCGCAGTTCCCGGCCGGTCACCTCTTGCAGCTCTTGCAGATTGGGCTTGATCAAAAAGGGCTTCCCCTGCAGGCCCAATAACAGCGCCTCCCCGGCGGCGTCCAGCAGGAAGGAATGCTCCGGTAGGGCTTGCATGCATTGCTGGTAGGCGCTGGGCCCGCAGCCTGCGGGCAAGCTTCCGCTGAGGGCCACATAGGCGCTGCCCCGGGCCTCCTTTTGCAGCAAGGAGAGGAACTCCTCCCACCTCGCCGCGTCCATGGCGGGGCCGGGCTCGTTGAATTCCGTGACCTGTCGGTTCTTTTCATCCACGATTTTCAGGTTGGAGCGAAGGTTCCCGGGCAAGGAGATGTGGGGAAAGCGCAGGCCCTCCTGGGCCAGCAAAAACAGAAACCCGCTCTCCCCCTCCTCTCCCAGGCAACCCACGCAAGAGGCTTCCACCCCCAGGCGCTGCAAGGCCCTGGCTACGTTCAGGCCTTTGCCGCCCAAATCACAGCGCACGCGTTCCAACCGGTGGACCTCTCCGGGAACCAGCTGGGCGATGGCGGCGGTTTTGTCTATGGCGGGATTCAGGCAGACGGTGGTGATCATAGCGCTCCTTTCTCCTGGGCCTTTGAAAAGGCCCTTCCCAAAGCGGGAAGGGCAAAAGGGGTCTGGGGAAAAGGTTTATTCTTCTTCTTCCTCTTCCTTCTTGGCATTCTCGATGATCTTCTGGGCCACGTTGGCGGGTACTTCTTCGTAGCGCTCAAAGGTCATGGTAAAGGCGCCCCGGGCCTGGGTCATGGAGCGAAGATCCGTGGCGTACTTGAACATTTCCGCCATGGGGGCTTCCGCCACCAGCTGCTGCAAGCCGTCCACCTGGTTCATGCCCAGGATGCGGCCCCGGCGCTTGTTCATATCGCCCATGATATCGCCCATGTATTCATCCGGCACCAGCACTTCCACGTGCACGATGGGCTCCAGCAGCACCGGGCCCGCTTCCATACAGCCCTTCTTGTAGGCGATGCGGGCGGCGGTTTTAAAGGCCATTTCCGAGGAGTCCACCGCATGGTAGGAGCCGTCGTACAGCTTGGCCCTCAAGCCCACCATGGGATAGCCGGCCAGCACGCCGCGGCGAAGGTTCTCCCTGAGGCCCTTTTCCACGGAGGGGATGAAGTTGCGGGGCACCACGCCGCCTACCACCGCATCCACAAACTCGAAATCCTGGTTGGTGTCGCCGATGGGCGAAAACTCGATCCACACGTCGCCGAACTGACCGTGGCCGCCGGATTGCTTCTTGTGACGGCCCTGGGCCTTCACGGTCTTTTTGATGGTCTCCCGGTAGGGAATGGTGGGATCTTCCAGCTCGGCCTTGGCGCCGAACTTGCTGGAGAGCTTGTTGCGGATCACGTCCAGGTGCAGTTCGCCCTGGCCGGAAAGCAGCGTCTCCGTGGTTTCCACGTTCTTTTCGATTTTAATGGAGGGATCCTCTTCCATCAGCCGGGCCAGGCCGCCGAACACCTTGTCCTCCTCGCCTTGCTTGCTGGCGAATACCGCCTTGCTGATGCAAGGAATGGGGAAGTCAATGGCCGGGTACTGGATGGGCTTGGAGGGGTCGCAGAGGGTGTCCCCGGTGGCGGTATATTGCAGCTTGGACAGCGCGCCCATATCCCCCGCGTTGAGGGAATCCACGTTGATCTGCTTCTTGCCCCGCAGCACGTATACGCCGGCGATCTTCTCCGCCTTGTCGTTGTTGGCGTTGTACAGGCTGGTGCTGCCGCTTAGGGAGCCGCTCATGACCTTGAACAGGGAGAGCTTGCCCACAAAGGGATCGGCGATGGTCTTGTACACGAAGGCGGAGAAGGGCTCGTCGTTGCTGCAAGCCCGCTGCGCGGCTTCGCCGTTTTTGGGGTTCACGCCCTGGTACACCGCCCGCTTGGGAGAGGGCAGGAAATCCGCCATCACGTCCAAAAGGTTGGTAACGCCCATGGCGGTCAAGGCGGAGCAGGGAATCACAGGGCAAATCATCCCGGTGAACATGCCGATCTTGAAGCCTTCCAAAATCTCCTCATGGGAGAGGGAGCCTTCGTCCAAGTACTTGAGCATCAGGTCGTCATCGGCGGCGGCGGCGGCTTCGGTGATTTCCTCCAAGGCCTTTTCAATATCGGCGCTCATGGCTGCGGGCACCGCCACTTCCTTGCGGTTTTTGCCAATGCCCTCATAGGCCTTGTTCTCCAGCACATTGACCACGCCCTTGAACTCGGCCCCGTTGCCGATGGGGAGTAAAATCGGCACTACGCTGCTGCCGAACTTCTCCCGCAGCTGCTCCTGCACCTTCATGAAGTCCGCGTGCTCCCGGTCCATCTGGTTGACGATGAACATCTTGCCCACGTTGTTCTTGGTGGCATAGCTCCAAGCCTTTTCAGTGCCCACGGCAATGCCGCCCACGGCGCTGACCAAAATCGCGGCGGTTTCCACCACCCGCAAGGGGCCCATCATTTCGCCGATAAAGTCGAAATAGCCGGGAACATCGATGATGTTCATCGCCTTCTGCTTCCACTCCAGGGGCGCGATGGCGGCGCTGATGGAAATATGCCGCCTGACCTCCTCCGGCTCAAAGTCCGTGACGGTGGAGCCATCTTCCACCTTTCCCTGGCGGTCAATGACCCCGGCAGCGAAAAGCAAAGACTCCAATAAAGTGGTTTTGCCTTCGCTGCCATGCCCCATGAGGGCGATGTTACGGATATCCTTTGTCTGATAGCTGGCCATGCGGATCCCCCTTATTGATGATTGATCATAACACCAGAGGCATGGGCTGCCGGAGTGTCCAAACGCCACGCGGCACCTGATGGAGTTGCTCTCATGATGCCTTTGAACGCACGTAATCGCTTGTTATTCTAACAGATAATTGACAAAAAGAAAAGACGAAATTCGCACCCGGAGCGGAAATCTTTTCGATATTCATGATTTTTCAAAGTATTTCATCTTCAAATAGCCCTCCAAATTGCCGTACTCCGAGGCCTGAATCCGGTCAATGCCCAAAGCTTCCATGCAGCTGAGCAGAATTGCCAGGCCGTGGACCACGATGTCCGCCCGCTGGGGAGAGAGGCCCCGAAGGGCGAGCCGGGCGGGCATGTCCAGGCAGGCCAGCTCCTCCATGCAGCGGCGCGCCGCGTCCCGATGAATCCAAAAGCCGTGGATATCCTCCTTGCTGCTCCAGGGAATATCCTGAATCAGCGCGGCGGCGGTGGTAAAGGTACCCCCCACCCCCACCCAGGACAGCTTGGGAGCCAGTTTCGGGGGGAAATGGCATTGGGAAGCCAGGACCCCGGCGGCACGCTCCATGACCCGGTAGGCGTCCCGGCTCCCTTGAATGGGGATTTCCTGAAAGAGGCGCACCGCGCCGATTTGCAAGCTGGTGGAAAAGTCGATCCGCGCCCCCTGGCCCATGACGATCTCCGTGGAGCCGCCGCCAATGTCGATCATGCCGGAAGGAACCGCGTCCGTGCCCCCAAGGAAGGACAGCCGAGCCTCCAAAGCGCCGGAGCACACGTCCGGCCGGATGCCCACCGCCTGCTGGATCCTGTCGCAAAAGGCCTGCTGGTTGCTGGCGTCCCGCACGGCGCTGGTGGCGAACAAATGAATCCTCTCCACAGGGTAGGACCGGGCCTTCTCCACAAAGGCGCGGACGCTTTGGGCCGCTTTGTCCATCATCTCCCGGGAGATGGCCCCCTTTTCATCCAGAGCAGCAAAAACGCGCAGCCCTTCGCGATCTCTGAGGATGCGATGAAGCTGTGCGTTCACGGGGTCCACCTGGGCGATCAACATGCGCAACGAATTGGAACCAATTCCAATGGCAGCCGCAAGCATGGGAATCCCCTCTTTCGTAGGCGTGGCCTGTTACTCTTCGGGAACGTTCTCCGACCCGTAGAGCACCTCGGGATTGGTGATGACAAAGCGGATTTCATCGGGCTTCATGTAGCCGTACATGGTGCGCGCCCGGTTTTCAATGAAGGCTTCCGTCCCCACCAAATCCAGGGTTTCCTTAAGCCCCACCTGTTCGTTTTCAAGCTGGGTCAGCTTGACCCGGCTTTGGCTGTACTTGTCCTCCAACTGGTTGATGGCCCCGGTGACCTGGCTGGAGGACCAGAGAAAGGCCACCAGCATGCAAGCAAGGATCGCCAGGACCGGCCAGATGCGAATGCTTCTGCGCATGAGAAAGCCTCCTTTTCGGTCTTTCAGGGCTAGCATTCGACGAAAAGAAGATATTTCCTGCCTATGAAGGAACGTTTACGAATTTTCTTTCCTCTTTTTTCGTTGAGACAGGCCATTTCTGACGCGAAGGGCCAGCAGGGAAACCAGCCTGCGGATTCCGCATAGGTAGAGAAGCGCGCCGGTGAGCAAGGCGAGCCAATGGTACAGCCTCAATTCTCCCGCCCGGAGGAAAAACAGCGCCAGCAGCAGCGCCACCCCGCAGCATAAAAAGAGCAAAATGTCCCCCACGGGCCTCAGGCTCCCTTTGAACAGGGCGCTGATCCCGTCAAAAACCACGGCAAGGCCGAAGCCTACCGCGCACAAAAACAAAAAGCCAAGGCCCTGGAACTCGGTCTCAAAAAAGGTTGTCATCTTCTATTGAAAGAAACGCTTCCAAAAGCGCCCCTTGCCTTCATGCTTGGTTCCGGCCTGGTAGAGAACGCCGTCCACCTGTCCCTCCACATGAAGCTGCCCCTCCTCCAGAAGGAGCTTTGAAATATGCAGATTCTGACCCGTGAGCACCATCTCTCCGGAGTCGATTTTCAGGATCACCTCGTTTTCCTGAAAGCTGAAAACATCCTGTACCCCTGTGACAATGGCCCGCTTGCGCTTGTCAATGCTCAGGGTATGGGTGTCCTTGACAGTGGAGGAACTCTGCTCCCCGGAAGGCCCGGTATTTGGGAGAAGCGCCATCCAAACACCTCCTTTTGTAGAACCCTATGCGGCAAAAGGAGGACTGATTCCAAAACCCTTGACAAAGGTACAGGGATATCGTAAAATGCGTATACCATTTTAAATAAAATGGTATACGCATTTTTGAAACGGGAGGGCTCCTCTTGACACGAACCAAGCTCATCGCCTATTCCTCGCTGATGTGCGCCTTGCTCATCGTCTCCACCCTTTGGTTCAAATTCACCATTCCGGGGACCGGGGTTCTGTTCACCACCCAGGTGCTGTTCGTGCTGCTCTGCGGGCAGATTCTTCCCCCGGCGGGCTGCCTGGCCGCCATCGGCGCGTATTTAGCCCTGGGGCTGCTGGGCGTTCCCGTCTTTTCCGCCACCCAGGGCCTGGCCGTGATGGCGACCCCCTCCTTTGGCTACCTGCTGGGCTTCCCCGTTGCCGCCGCCGTCACGGCGGCGGTGCGGCAAAAGCTGTCCCAGCGAAAAGCGGGGGCCTATGCGGCCTCTTTGGCGGGCTTGGCCGCGCTGTACGCCGTCGCCTTGCCCTACATTGCGCTGCTGAATTCCCTATACCTGGGCAAGCCCATTCCCTTGCCCATCCTGCTGGGCTCCTATTGCCTGGCCTTTTTGCCCCTGGACGTTGTGAAGGGGCTGCTGGCCGCCTTTTTTGGGGAAAGGCTGCGCAAGGCCAAGGTGGTGTAACCCAGTGCGGCGGGCCGGGGCTTATGGAAGCTCCGGCCCGATGTCTTTGTGGGTCAGGGTGAATTTCCCCTCTTGCAATCCCCGCAGCGTATGCCCCTTGCCAAAGAGCTTGTATTTATAGGTGCAAAGCCCTTCCAACCCCATAGGGCCCCGGGCGTGGAGCTTTCCGGTGGCGATGCCCACCTCGGCCCCGAAGCCGTACAAAAATCCGTCCGCAAAGCGGGTGGAGCAGTTGTGATAGACCCCGGCGCTATCCACCAGCGCCATGAACCGCCTCACGTGGGACGGATCCTCGGAGACAATGGACTCCGTGTGGCCGGAACCATACTGGTTGATATGATCGATGGCCTCATCCACATCCCGTACCACCCTGATGGACAAAATGGCGTCCAGGTATTCCGTGCGCCAGTCCACCTCGGTGGCCATGGCGCAGTCGATGAGCGCCCGGGTCCTTTCATCCCCCCGCAGGGCCACGCCCTTCTCCCGCAGAGCCTGGGCCACCAAAGGCAAAAAGGCCTCGGCCACCGCCTCATGCACCAGCAAGGTTTCGGCGGCGTTGCATACGGAAAGATTCTGGGTCTTGCTATCCACGGTTACGGCCAGGGCGGTTTCCAGATCGCAGGGATCGTCCACATACACATGGCAGATGCCGTCCGCGTGCCCCAGCACCGGAATGGCGCTGTTTTGCATGATAAAGCGGACAAACTCGTTGCTGCCCCGGGGGATGATCAGATCAATGGATTGATCCAGCGTCAGCATCTCCCCCACATCCTCCCGGGAGTGAAGCAGGCCGCACCAGCCCTGGGGCAGGCCCAGGCTCCGGGTGGCCTCCATCATGGCCCCGTATAAGGCCTCGTTGGTGCCCATGGCCTCGCGGCCGCCTTTGAGCAGCACCCCATTGCCGCTTTTGAGGCAAAGGGAGGAAATCTGCACCAAGGCGTCGGGCCTGCTCTCAAAAATCACGCCGATAACCCCGATGGGGCAGCTGCACCGGTACAGGCGAAGCCCGTCCGCCAGCTCCTTGGCGTACTGCACATGCCCCAGGGGATCGGGCAGGGCTGCCAAGGCCCTCAGGCCGTCCACCATCCTCTGGCATTTTTCAGGGGTAAGCGTCAGGCGGCTCACCATTGGCGCGGCCAAGCCGTCTACCTTGGCCTGGGCCACGTCCTTTTCATTAGCCTGGAGAATCTCCTGCTGATGGCGCAAAAGGCTCTCCCCCATGGCCAGCAGCGCTTGATCCCGAAGGGCCGCGGGGGTATCCGACAAGGCCAAAAAGGCTTCCCGGGCGCTATGGGCCATCTGCGCAATGCTTTGCTTTTCCATATCCATCCCTCCCCAAAGCCATTATACGGCAGGGGGCGGGGGTTTGCAAGCCGCGCCGCAGCGCCGAAGCGCATTGAAATGCGTCCTAGCCTATGGTATCATCTTCCCTGTGCACTCAAAAAACGCGATGGGGAGCGCTGCAAAATGAGAGGGAACTATCAACATACCTTGGTAGCCAGCTATATCGGCTACATCACCCAGGCGATTGTCAACAACTTCGCGCCCTTGCTTTTTTTGACCTTCCAAAACAGCTACCAGCTTCCCCTCTCCCACATCACCTCCTTGGTGACGGTGAATTTTCTGGTTCAGCTCCTCACGGACATGGCGGCCATCCGGATGGTGGACCGCATCGGATACCGCCCCTGTATTGTGGCCGCCCATCTGCTGTCCGCCACGGGCATATTGGGCCTGGCGCTCTTCCCCGCGCTGTTGGGAAACGCCTATGCGGGCCTCCTGATGGCGGTGATTTGCTATGCCGTTGGCGGCGGTCTTTTGGAGGTGCTGGTGAGCCCCATTGTGGAAGCTTGCCCCACCGCCAATAAATCCGCGGCCATGAGCCTGCTGCATTCTTTTTACTGCTGGGGGCACGCCTTTGTGGTGGTGGCCTCCACGGTGTTTTTCGCCGCCGTTGGCATTGCCCATTGGCGGGTCTTGGCGGTTGTGTGGGCTGCCATTCCCCTGGGCAACGCGGTATTTTTTACCCGGGTGCCCATCGCGGCCCTGACCCAGCCGGGAGAGGGTATGTCCCTTCGGGGATTGTTCAAGGAAAGGCTGTTTTGGCTGTTTCTGTTGCTGATGATTTGCGCGGGAGCCAGCGAGCAGGCCGTGAGCCAATGGTCCTCGGCCTTTGCGGAGGCCGGGCTGCGCGTTCCCAAGATGATCGGGGATTTGGCGGGGCCGTGCCTTTTCGCGCTGCTGATGGGGCTGGCCCGGCTTTGGTATGCCAGAAACAGCGAGCGCGTCCCCCTGTATTCCTACATGCTGGGCAGCATTTTGCTGTGCGTGGCGGGGTACCTGCTGCTGGCCCTCTCCCCCTGGCCCGTCCTAGGCCTGGTGGGATGCGGCTTGTGCGGCCTGTCCGTAGGGATTCTCTGGCCCGGGGTGTTCAGCCTGTGCGCCGGAAGCTTCCCTTTAGGCGGAACGGCCATGTTTGCCATCTTGGCCCTGGGGGGAGACTTGGGCTGCTCGGCGGGGCCCACTGTGGTGGGATTGACCGCCAATGCCTCCCCGGAGCGGCTGCCTATAGGCATCCTTACCGCCTTGGTGTTTCCGGCGCTGTTTTTAGTGGGGCTGCTTTTGCTGAGGAATATGAAAAAGAGGAGGATGCTTCCTCCTCAATCCTAGTTTTCCTTGTTTTGCTTAGGCGCAATACTTGTGGGTCATTTCTATAATTTCCGTGGCGATCCCCCGAAGAATTTCCCTCTCCGTAGCGTCGTTATCCACAAGAGGCGCCCGCACTGCTCCTGTTTCGAGCCCCGTAAGCATCTGTACCAGGGTTTTGACAGAGGCGATAATAGAGGCTTTGAATTGCAGCATATCCAAAATTTTGGTAGTAATGAATTTCTGGATTTCTCCCGCGCGGACGAAATCCCCTGTGTCAGCCAGGCGGTTAGCTTCCACAAATAGCGGCAGCATGGCGGAATAAGTGCTTCCGATACCGCCATCAGCCCCCATCAGCCGTCCGGCCACAAACTGCTCATCCGCTCCGTTGAACACCACGCATTGATCGCCGCCGCAGGCCTTGAATTTTAGGATGTCGATCACCGGAAGGGTGGTGTTTTTGATGCCGATGACATGTTTGTTTTCCAGCATTTTGGTGAAAATGTTCTGGCTGATGGAGACGTTGGTGGCTCCCGGGATATTATATAGAATAAAGGGAAGCTGCGCGGCCTCGATTATGGCGTTCCAGTAGGCCATAATGCCCTCCGGCCCCATGGAGAAATAGTAAGGCGGCACTGAAGCCAGCGCATCCGCCCCACAGTCCCGCGCATATTTTGCCAGCTCCACGCTATCCCGGGTGGAGTTGGCCGCTACATGCACGATGACAGGAATTCTTCCTCCCACGGTTTCCATGACGCACTTGGTGATGAGCTTGCGTTCCTCCACGCTCTGGTACACAAATTCTCCGGAGCTGCCAGTAATGTATAGGCCGTCGGCTCCTTTTTCCATGCAATACTCCGCCAGGGCCCTGGTTCTGTCCATGCTTACCTCGCCGGCCTCGTCATAGCAGGCCAGAAAAGCGGGAAAGACTCCCTTAAATCTGGAAAGATTCATGTGATGTTCCTTCTCTTCCTAAATATGATGCTCAGTAAAGAGCCTTTTACCCTTTTACAGCTTCCGGGTTGACCACGTTGGGGTGTATCCTTTGGGCAAAGTGTTCATCGATGATTTGGGTCATAAGGACTTGGGAACGGACTTCCGCTTCCAAGGCCAGAGATCCCAGATGGGATGTTACATATACGTTTGGCATCCGAAGCAGCGGGTGATCCCGCGCAGGGGGCTCCTGGGACATAACATCCAGTCCCGCCCCCGCCAGCTGACCGCTCTCCAATGCGGCAATCAGATCCTGCTCGTTCACCACCCCGCCTCTGGCAGTGTTAATCAAACAGGCATTTTTCTTCATCAAGGCAAAGCAGGAGGCATTGACCACCCCGGCGTTTTCTTTGGTGAAAGGGATATGGATGCTTACAAAGTCTCCCTCCCTGTACACATCCTCCTGGGTTGTACATAGGGTTACGCCATATTGCGCGGCAAAAATCCGGGCCGCCTCTGTCGGATAGGGATCGTAGGCCACGAAGCGGAGCCGGAATCCGGACAGCATGCGCGCCACTTGGCGGGCGATGTTTCCAAAACCAATAAACCCAACCGTCTTGTCGTCCAGTTCCCGAGCGGGGACCGTGGCGGGCCATTGTCCCTGCCGAACTCCGAGGATGGAGTGGGCAAACCCGCGGCATAGGTTTAGAATGTGCAATACAGCAATCTCCGCCACAGAGGGCGCGTTCATACCGGGCAGATTGGCCACCAGCACCCCATGCCGGGTGGCGGCGGGGATGTCCACATTATCCAGCCCCGCGCCATAACGGACGATGAGTTTGCCCTGGCCATCCAAAGGAGCCAGATGCTCTTCATCCCATTTCTCCCCAATGCTGATGACGGCGTCCACTTCCTGCGCAAACGCCAGCGCCCTTGTCTGATCCGTTTGTACAGATTCGGCGATCAACCGGCAATCCTTTTCATCGCTCCAGAGAAACAGCGTTGTGACATCTACCTTTTGGGGATGCAGATTCACCCAAACGCTTTTTTGCCGCTTCATCTTGCGTTCCTTTCCAGTACGCCGCGAGCGGGCCGTGCCCGCCCGCGGCGCATGCCTTACTCGTTCAGGATTCTTATTCCATGGTCTGCGCTATGTTGGCAATGTCGCTTTCGATCATCTGCAGCGCTTCATCCAGGGTGGCTCCTCCGGTGGTATAGGCATTCAGCGCCCGGGCAAGCCCAAAGGAGAAGTAGTACTTGGCTGCCAGGGCACGGCCCTTGATGGGTTCCACGGGGTAGCCGTAGTATCCCACCGCGCTATGCACGTATTGCAGCATCTGCCGGTTGGGGCCTTCCTGCGCCCATAGGGGCATATCGGCGCAATCCGCAAACACAGGCGCATATACCGGCACAACTTCCGCCATGTAATCATTATAACGCTGGGCGTCGCACATGTATTGAATGAAATTTCGGGCGCCCGCCTCGTTTTGGCAGCCCTTCATAATGGACCAGCCCATGGGAATGGCCAAGGTGATGTTGCCGGGAGCGGATAGAGCGGCGGTACTTTCCAGCAGCGGCGCATACTCCTCGTCATTGGCCATGGCGTTATACAGCGTAGGGGCGTTCAGCACCACAGCGGATTCACCCATTAGGTAGGTCTTGTTGTTTCCGCCGGAATCCCAGGATGTGGCGGAAGGCGGGATGGCGCCGCCATCGTACAGCTTCTTATACGTTTCAAAGACCTCCCGTACCACGGGGTCGCTAGCAGCTGCCACATTGCCTTCCTCGTCAAATATTCTGCCGCCCTTGGACCAAATCATCATCCGGATGCCGTTTTCGCAATCCTCATCCGTAGGGCCACATCCGATGCCGAGGCCGTAAAAACCATTGGCGGGATCCGACACTTGGGGGGCAGCTTCCAAGATCTCTTCCCAGGTGGTGGGAACGGCCAGCCCCTTTTCCTCAAATTTATCCTTGCGCACGAAGAGCATGGAGCCGGAGTTGTAATAGGGCACGAAGTAGTTTTCCCCCTCCATTTTGGTGCCTTCCCGGTTAGACTCGATGAAAGGGCGGGTGGCGTTGATCTCCTCCACCAGATCCGTCACCGGCAGGTATGGGTTGTTGGGATAGTAGCTTAGCACCTTGTAGGGGCCTCCGATGGTGATGTCCGGCACGTTGTTGGCTTCCACGGCTGCGTTGAGCTTCAGCATGTAATCTGTCGCGGCAATGAACTCCGTTTCAATTTCGGTCCCCGTTGCATCGGCGTATTCCTGAATGTAGCGCTCGATGACTTTGTTGGCATCGGCGCTGAAGGTTGCCTCCATCCAGATGGTGAGCTTGCCGCCCGCCGCCTCCGCAATGCCGCTGCTGACGATTCCCACAGACAGCGCCACCGACACAATCAAGAGCCATGATACCAGTTTCCTCATAGTCCTACCTCCCATTCAATTTGGTACATACTTGCGACAAAGCTTACGCTTTGACTCCCCCTTCCGTAGTGCCTCCTACCAACATGTTGGAGAAGAAAAGGTACACCAGCAAAATAGGCACGCATGCGATAATGGCCCCAGCCATCAGCTGATTCCAGGGATAAATATCGCCAAAGATCAAACCGGATATCACCAGGGGGAAGGTTTTCATCTTGGAGCTGCTGATGTTCACCAGGGCGTACAAATACTCTCCCCAGCACAGTGCGAAGGAGAAGATATAGGTAGAGATGATGCCCGGCATTGCCAAGGGCGCCACGATGCTGTACATAAGCCGCAAACGGGAGCAGCCGTCTACAATCGCCGCTTCCTCAATATCCCTGGGTACGGAGCGTATGTGAGGGATCAGCATCCAAGCGGAATAAGGAAGGGTAAACGTAGGATAAATTAACATGAGACCTGCGAGGCTATTGGTAAGCCCGATGTTGGAAAGAAAGATAAACAGCGGGATATACAACACGGATGTGGGAATCAGGTAGGCGAAGAGGATGGCGTTGGCGATCCCCTTGCGCCCCCAAAACCGGATGCGCGCCGTGGCATAGGCGGCGGGATATGCTACAAAAATGGAAAAGGTGGCGGTAAAGAGGGCGACCAAAAAACTATTTTTCAGCGAGTTCAAAAAGGGCGTTTCCACTAGCAGCTTCGTGTAGCCCGTTAGCGTCGCCTTTTGGGGGAACAGGGTGGGAATGCGCTGGTAAATTTCAAACTGCCCTTTTAGAGAGGTGTTAAACATCCAATAGATAGGGAACAACGCGGTAAGCAGACAGATGGCCACCATCAGGAACCGCAGCCATCTTCCCAAGATTTTTCTCGCTTTATAACGCATGACCGGGCCTCCTTAGTCGTTTTCGATATTGAGCATCTTGCGGCTGACAAAGGCTATCAGGATCAGCAAAATGGGCATCGCCATCATGCTGACCGCTACCCCCATGCCAATTTGCTGGTTTGTCATGGCGGTGACGTAGCTGAAAACACCGATGACCTCGGTGCTGCGGCTGGGCCCGCCTCCCGTGAGCAACCAGACGGATTCAAACTCGTTGATGGTCCAAATGGTGGAGACCAGCGCGGTCAACATCGTTACATCGGCAATAAACGGCCAAGTAATGTAGCGAAATTTTTGCAAAACGTTAGCTCCGTCAATCTCCGCCGCCTCATAGTAATTCTTTGAGATGGTTTGAAGCCGGGCCAAAATAGAAATTCCGAAAAAAGGCGTGCCGCGCCAAACGTTGGCCGTCACCGCCGAAATCATGGCCAGGGCGGAGGTACCCAGCCATACCAAAGGGCGGTCGACGATGCGCAGGCTTTGCAGCAGGTAATTGGCAATTCCTCCGATGTCGGAGAAGATCCAGCGCCAGTTAAGCACTGCCACCACATTGGGCAGCGTCCAGGGAATGATCATCAATGCACGGACGAGGTTGCGCCCTTTGAAGCTGAAATTCAGCACCAGTGCCATCACCAACCCAAATGCGGTTTTTCCTAGGATAGAGCATAGGGTGTAAATGGCCGTATTCTTCACAGCGTTAAAAAAATAGGGATTACGCAGAAGCTGCAAATAGTTTTGAAATCCGGTAAAGGTGGGACTGCCGCCAATTGTTTTGTTGGTAAAGCTCATGTATATGCCCCAGCCAACGGGCATCAGCAACACAACGGCAAGATACACAAACATGGGAGCGCTTACCCCATAGGCAAAAGCCATGTTCCGTCTGGCCGTGATACTGTTTTTAGGCATAGCGTCAAATCCTTTCGGGGATATTTGCCGTGAATGGTGCATAACAAGAGCGGCGCTTTCGGCGCTACCACTCCCCACGCTATTTCAAAAGTTTTCGCCAAGTCTGTTAAGGGCCTCCCGGAGCCATGCTTTGCAAAAGAGTGTGCGGCCCAGGCGCACTGCACGAAAAAGTGATGAGTCCCCCGGATGAATGAATCCTTTGTATCCCTCCCGCAGATCAATTTGTTGGATTGTACTTTGTACTACAATATGTTCGCCTGATAGCATCTTTGTTCAGGATAAATTTATTGTATTATACTCATAGGAACAGTCCAAAGTCAATAGAGGATGCGCAAATTTATATATTTTTAATAATTATTGGCCGGCTGTGGCAGCGCAGGCGTTGACTTTTCAGCTCTGTTTGTTACAATGGAATTGTTTCAAGATAGTAGGATAAAGTAAGAATGATATGAGTGAGGATGTAACCATGAGCAAGCCCATAATGGAAATGCGAAACCTGAAAAACAGAAA
Organism: Candidatus Limiplasma sp.; assembly: GCA_034927815.1. Classification (GTDB taxonomy): domain Bacteria; phylum Bacillota; class Clostridia; order Christensenellales; family Aristaeellaceae; genus Limiplasma. The sequence goes on along the minus strand of JAYFPK010000014.1, from coordinate 18,394 downwards.
GCTATACCTTCAGGTTTATGATGAGCTGAAAGACTACATCGCTCAAAACCATCTCCAGGCCGGAGATAAACTTCCCACCGAGATGGAGATGTGTACGCTGCTGGGGGTTTCCCGCAATGTGCTCCGGGAAGCCATCAAAGCGCTGGAAATCAGCGGTGTCGTCAGTTCTAAACCTGGGGTTGGCATCGTCATTCAGGAATTTAACGCGGAATACCTCTTCAGCAGTCTCCTGTATGGCCTTTCGGGCGGAGGCGAGAACATGCGCCAGCAAACCAAGGAAGTTCGCCGGGTACTGGAGGTAGGTTTCGCGCAAGAAGCCTTTGACAGCGCCACCGGTAAGGAATTAGAGATCATCCGACACCAGGTGGATGTGATGCGTTCCATTGTCAGCGAGAAGGCCAACCGCACCAAGAGCGCCTTTGGCATCAAATTTGCCGAGGCGGATGCCACATTTCATCGCACGCTCTATTCCAAGGTGGGCAATGATATCCTCAGTTCCATCATAGACGCCTTTTGGGTGTGCGACCGGTATTATATGAACGCTACGCCCAGATGGTATCTGGACTTGACGCTGGAAAAACATGTGCGGCTTTTGGAGGCGTTGGAGGTTCGGGATTATCAGAAGTTCTATGACGCCTTGCAATTCCACTACAATGTGGAGTATAAGCCCAAACTGACCGAATAACCTTCTTCCTATTCCACAATCTCCAGCCTCAGCAGCCGGCAGAGCTCCAGGGCTTGTACGGTGGTGACTTTGGCCCCTTGCAGGTCCGGGATGTCTATTCCCCAGCCAGAAATTTCGCATCCCCGAAGGTCGATTCCTTTCAGGGGCGTGTACCTCCACTGGGTCTGGGTGAGGTCACAGTCCTCCAGCAGCAGATGGGTCAGCGTCACGTGATCCCAGGCGCTCTCCCGGAGGCGGCAATGCCGCAGGGCCGCCCGGTTCAGCTTCGTCTCCGCCAGGGCGGCAAAATCCATTTGGCAGTTTGTGATTTCCAAATTCATCAGCGCGGCTTCCGAAAAGGCAATGCCGGTCATGCGGCAGTGCTCCAGGCGCACCCGCTGGAAGGAGGGACGCAGAAAGGTTTCATTGCTCAAATCGCAATGGTCCAGCACGCAGTCCACCAGGCAAAGCCGCTTGATGTCGTTGCCCTGGAAGCGGCAGCGCTGAAACACGCAGCCGGAGAATTCCACGCCGCCACCCTGGACCTCCTGTAAGGCGGCGTCTTGAAAGCGCATGCCCAGCACATCCTCCCGCCGGGCCAAGGCCCGCTCCACAGCCCCTTGCAAATCCGGGCATTCCACCAGGTCCGCGGGTAATTCCGGCGGCGCGGGCAGATGCACGAGCTTTCCCCCTTGACCCATTTTGCCACTTCCCTTCCTGTTGCATCTTATCCTCTTTCGCCGTTTCTGGCAAGGAGGGTTTTTGATTGTCAGGGGAAAGGCGGCATGGTATAATACGGAGAAAGGATTCATCAGGGGGACAAAGTGATGAGAAGAAGAATCGGCATCTTAACCAGCGGCGGAGATTGCCCGGGGCTTAACGCCGCCATCCGGGGCGTGGCCAGGGCGGCCTATCAGCTTTTCGACGCCCAAATCGTGGGAATTCGCAACGGCTATGGCGGCCTGATTGAGGGGGATTACCAGGAGATGAGCGTCAAGCAGTTCTCCGGCATCCTGACCCTGGGCGGCACCATTTTGGGCACCAGCCGGCAGCCCTTCCGCAACATGCGCGTGATTGACGACAGCGGCGTGGACAAGGTGGCCGCCATGAAGAAGACCTACCGGGAGCTGAAATTGGACTGCCTGGTGACCCTGGGGGGCAACGGCACCCACAAGACCGCCAACCTTCTCAGCCAGGAGGGGTTGAACGTCATCGGCCTGCCCAAAACCATTGACAACGATATTTATGGCACGGATTTCACCTTCGGCTTCCACACCGCCGTGGACATCGCCACAGAGGTCATTGACCGCATCCACACCACGGCCCACAGCCACGGCCGCTGCATGGTGATCGAGGTCATGGGCAACAAGGCGGGCTGGCTGACCCTGTATTCCGGCCTGGCGGGAGGGGCGGATGTGATTTTGCTGCCGGAAATCCCCTATGACATTCAGAAGGTGGCCAGAACCGTGGAGGACCGGGCCAAGGGGAAAAAGCCCTTCTCCATCATCGCCGTGGCGGAAGGGGCCATGACCCTGGAGGAAGCTAAGATGAAAAAGAAAGAGCGGGAGGTATACCGTTCCTCCCTCTCCTGTGACTCCATCAGCAAGCGCCTTGCGCTCCAGCTTCAGGAAATGGTGGGGGTGGAGGCCCGCAGCGTGATCCCGGGCCATATTCAGCGCGGGGGCAGCCCCAGCGCCTATGACCGGGTGCTTGCCACCCAGTTTGGGGTCCATGCCGCCGAGCTGATCCGGGACGAGGTATATGGGACGACGGTGGCGCTGAAGGGCAGCCAGATCGTCCATAATTCCCTTCAGGACATCGCGGGGGTGCCCAAGCCCGTCCCCATGGAGGACCCCGTGGTGGGGGCCGCCCGGGCCATGGGCATCTGCATGGGAGATTAAGAGGCTTACGAACAGGCCCCGGGCCTTCCCTTCATGCGCTTTGCAGCGCGCCTGGGGAGGCCCGGGCCTTTTTTGTGCGGGTGGTTCCCTATTTGGGCGGTTTTTCGGGGACCTTTCCGCCGGGCTTGGGGCGTTTTTCCCTTGATCAGGTTCGTAAAAGGGAGCCGTGGGGAGAGCCGTCCCTATGGCTGCTTTATTTTTTTCTTGGGAAATTTCAAAAGGGTGGGCACAAAAATCAGCAGCAAGCAGGCCAGGCCTACGGGCGCATAAAAGCCCTCCACGATTTGCTCAAAGCCCACCAAAGAAAATAACAGCGGCGTTCCCAGGGTCACGACGGGAACCAGCCTCGGGCTGAAACCATAGCTGGCAGCCATGCGCCGCAATGCGCACAATATCGCCGTCAGGCTGGTGAATACCGCCAGGTACAGGACCGTGACGCTGAGCCAGAAGCCCGCTTGCCCCAAATCCGAGAGCAGCCGCACAATGGGAAAGGTCGCGTTTTGGAGGTCGTCGTACTGCAAAAGCACATAGTTGCTTAGGAACAGGAGCCCCGTAAGCAGCAGGCCGAATAGCAAAGACGAGCGGCAGATCATCCGGGTGTTGGTCCGGGCGCAGTCGCAGATCACGCCCAAGGCGATAGCCATGTTCATGCCGCTGTAGGCAACGGCGAAAAGCACGGCCTTAAGCCCTCCGGCTAGGGTCATGGGCTCCTGGATACTCACGGCCATGGGCGCGTTGCGCTTGGCCAGAATCAGAACATAGGCCGCTAAAATGCCGCAGGTGAGAATGCCGCTGAGCACCGCCAGGGGGCTCAGGTTTTTTTGCGTCAGCCAGTAAGCCAGCGGCAAGGCGACGATGATCCCGATCCAGTAGGCGTTGTGAAGGGGCAGCGCCAGCGCCACCAGGTTTCCCGAAGCGGAGATCATGGCCCCGCCGGTAACGCCCATCAGCAAAAACAGGCATCCCTCCCCCAGCCACCGCAAGCGCTTGCTGTCCAGCTGGTACATTCCGCACCAGTACAAGGTGGAGCAGGAGCGGGCCTTGCGCATCACCAGGACGCAGATCATGCACATCAGTCCCGTGGAAAGGACAATCAGCGGCCAGGAAAACCCTCCGTACCGGGAGAAAAACACCATCACCTCTCTGCCCGAGGCAAAGCCCGCGCCCACCACGGCGCCAATACAGGCCAATGCGCGGCCCCAAGTTTGATTTGACATCCTCTCCCCCTCCACCCAGTGTCCATGGAAGGGTACGCATGGAAGGAAAAAAGAAGAACCCCAAAAAGAAATCCCCCTCTTCCTGCTGGAAAAGGGGGATTTGAGTAATGAAAGGAATTACTTCTTGGTGGGCCTGCGCAAGAAGGCCGGTACGCCCAGATCATCCCGGGCGGCGGAAGGAGGCGGAGCTTGCTCCGCAGGGGCGGGCTGCTGCCCCACCGGAGGCTGGCCCATGGGCTGCTGCTGGGGCATCTGTTGCTGCGGCTGCTGCATCCCTTGGTACTGCTGCCCATATTCCATCTGCTGGGGCATCATGGGCTGCTGGGAGGGTTGCTGCTGCTGGTACTGGGGCTGCCGCATGCCATAGTCCTGCGGCATTTGCGCGTTATAAGCCTGGGGCTGGTAGCCCTGCCCGTAGGTGGGCTGGAAGGAGGACTGCGCCTGCTGCATCACCTGGGGCATGGCCGCGGGGGTGGGGATGGCTCCCGAGCCGCCCATATACCGGGGCATATCGTGGCCGTAGGAATGCTCTTCCTCCATGGGGAGGTCAAAGCTCATGTCCTCATAGGAGGGCGTCGGATACTCCTGGTGGATCAAAGGCGTGCCACCCGAGGAACCAAAGGAGGTGAAGCCGGAACGGTTGTCCCCGCCGCCAAAGCTGCGGGACCAATCCCTCTCCCCGGAGGGTTTTCCCTTGGCCGCATCCTTCTGGGGGAAGGGCGTCTTTTCAAAGCCCGTGGCAATGACCGTGATGCGGACCTCGTCGTCCATGGTTTCGTCAATGCCCGCGCCGAAGATGATGTTGGCCTCGCTGTCCGCGGCCTGCATCACCAGGTTTGCAGCCTCGTTGATGTCGATGATGCTCATATCCTCGCCGCCGGTGATGTTAATGAGCACAGCCCGGGCGCCGTCGATGTTGGTTTCCAGCAGCGGACTCTGGATGGCGTTCTTGGCGGCTTCCACCATGCGGTTTTCGCCCTTGCCGTTGCCGATACCCATATGAGCCAGGCCGCCGGATTCCATGACGGTTTTCACGTCCGCAAAGTCCAGGTTGATCAGGGCGGGAACGGCGATCAGATCGCTGATGCCCTGGATACCTTGGCGCAGCACATCGTCCGCAATCCGGAAAGCCTCCAGCATGGTGGTGCCCTTGGTCACCACTTGCAAGAGGCGGTCATTGGGGATCACCACCAGGGTGTCCACCCGCTGCTTTAAGTCGATCACGCCCATTTCGGCGTTTTTCATGCGCTGCTTGCCTTCAAACTGGAAGGGCTTGGTCACCACGGCAATGGTGAGGCAGTTGAGGTCCCGGGCGATTTCCGCCACAATGGGCGCCGCTCCGGTGCCGGTGCCTCCCCCCATTCCCGCCGTCACAAAAACCAAGTCCGCGCCCTTGATGGCCTGGGCGATCTCCTCCCGGCTTTCCTCTGCGGCGCGGCGGCCAATATCAGGCACGGCGCCCGCGCCTAACCCCTTGGTGAGCTTTTCGCCGATTTGGATGGTGGTGCTGGCTTTGCTCAAGGTCAGGGCCTGGCGGTCCGTGTTGATGGCGATAAACTCCACGCCCTTGAGTCCCGCATCCACCATGCGGTTGATAGCGTTGTTGCCCGCGCCGCCGCAACCGATGACCTTTATTGTGGCAAAGCTCTGTTGATCTTCGATTTGAAACTCAAGCACAGTGCATCCCCCTAGTCAATGTTTTGCTTCCCGCATCGTGGACCGGCAAATTTCATCCACCCAGCAAGCTCTTGAAGAAATCTTTGACACCGCCTGCCACACCCCCGGAGGGTACGTTGCGGGACTCGATGGTGTCGATGATCAAATCCATGAGCCCCATGGCGCTGGCGTAAATTGGACTGGACAGCTTGATCGTGCGTTTGATGGTCTCCCTGACGGGCTTGTCCAGCCTGCCCGCGAGATAGTCCCGGCCGCCCCGGTTGAGGCTCAGCCCACCGCCCGTGAGATAAATGGTGGACCAGTTGCCAAGCTTGATGCCGCTTTCGGCGATGCAGTCCTTGATGAGCTCGGCAATTTCATCCACCCGGGGCTCCAACACAGCCGCAACCTGATCCTGGGAGAAGGTTTCCGTTTTCACGCCGTCTCCGCTGGATACTGAATAGGATTGCGTAATCGTGGATATTCCATACACGTAATCTCTTTTGATTTGCTCCGCCGAGGCCAGAGGAATGGAAAGGCCTTCCGCCACATCCGCGGCGATATGGCCGCCGCCTACGGGCAATGTCTTCTGGAAGATCACCGCGTCCCCTTCCACAGCCATCACATCTGTGCACAGGTATCCGATATCAATCAGAACCGCCGTGCGGTCCCGGTCCTCCTCCAGCAGGTAGAGCATGGCCTCCCCTGTGGAGCTGCTGAAAAAGCCGCTTACGGTGATGTTGAGATCCCGAAGCCGTGCCATGACATCGTCCAAAAAGAAGGTATCCGCCACCACAAAGGAAACCAGGGCTTTGAGCTCCGTGCCCTTCTGCCCCACAGGTTCCAGGGTTTTTTTCCCGCCGTCCACCATAAACCAGGCGGGGCTACGGTGCACCACCACGCCGCGGACCGGGGAGAGCTGCTTGTCCGCCGAAGCGAAGATTTTTTCCACATGGCGGGCCGTCACCCTGGGGTCCGCCCCCTGGATGGTGACGGTGGCCTCCACGGCATATACCCGGGTAAACTCCCCGGGTACGCCCACGTTGATCTCGCGGATCTTATGCTTGGATTGCCCCTCCGCTTCGGATATTGATTTTTGAATGGCCTCGTTGAGCAAAACGGGATTGTTCCATTCGCCTTCCAGAAATCCGTCATACGTGGAGATGCCCGCGCCAACAATATCGCAACGCTGCGTACCGCTGGTTTCCGCCACAAGCGTTACAATCTTGCTGGTGCCAAAATCGATTGCCGCGATGGTTGACTTCATAATTCAAGCATTCCCCTGTTCCTCAGGAATCTGCCGCAAGCGCCGCCTGCCGCAGGTACTTCTTGTGCCAAAGCAAGGGAAACCAAATGCACAGCTATTCGCAAAGTACCATTATTTATTGTAACCTGTTTGACAATAATACGCAAGTACAAACGTTCTTTTTTTCATATTTTTGGGAGTCCACCTGTAAATTCTTCCACTCATCTTCCAAATTCTTCCTCCAAAGTTCTTCAAAATCCTCCAAGGGCGTCCTTTGTTAGTTTTCCGGCATATACTTCGCGTCCTGGGGAATGGAAACGTCCAGGATTCCGGAGGTCTTTCCCAGCTGGCGCAAATAGGCCATATCGGTGCGCAGCGCGCCAATTTTGGCCCGCATGTACTCACCGTTTCCCAATCTGACAGTAATACCATCTACTGTCACAAGGTATAAGTTGTCCGGATCGGAGAGATTCAATTCCGAAATTTGGTCGCCGTAAAGCTGGAGGGATAATTCCGACAGGATGGACACATAGGCGGACAGCTGCCCGGGGTTCACCACCTCAAGCTTTTGCCCCACCCGGATCTGCGTGGGCTGAAGCCCCGTTACGGCCAAAATCCCCTCCGGCAGCACCAGGGAGTTGCTCTCCTCCATCACCAGGCCCTGGGGGTCCAGAAGGTATTGCATCCCCAGCCATTGAAAAACCGCCGTTGAGGCGCGCTCCGAAATGTACAGGTAGATGGTGCTGGGGTAATCCTTTTGCATGGAGAGGAATTCCACGGTGTGGTCCGCGCTGAGGTTTGCCCGCACGTCCTGCTCGTTGATGGCGAAGATGTTCATCCCCTTCACAAGCCCGGACAGCATGGCGATCTCCTGGGGGCTTTTGGTTTTGTTGCCCACCACGTATACGGTTTTCAGGCGGAACACGGTGCCCTGGAGCACCACCAAAGCCGCCACGGCGCACACCAGCAAAAAAAGCAGGCGGCCCAAGAAGGCGTGCTTGCGCCTCTTGGCGGGCTCCCCGTCCAAGGGAACCCGCCCGGCATGCATGGGGCCCGCCGGGCCGTCGTCCAGGGTTTCGATCTCCTCCAGGCCGGGGTCCTGGGCGTACCCGGGAACCTCCTCTTCCTGGGGCTGGTGCTGGTAGGCATAGGAATACTCTCCATAGGCCTGAAACTGGTCTATGGACTCTTCCTGTGGGCTTTGTCGCCGTTTGGGCCGGTCGGGTTTCTTTGGCATGGTCATAACTCCTTTGGCAGCGCCCCATGATTATTCCCGGCGGATGTCCGCCCCCAGGGCGGAGAGCATATCCTCCAGGCGATCATACCCCCGGTCGATGAAATGGGCCTGATCCACAATGGTTTCTCCTTGCGCCTGCAAACCCGCGATGGCAAGGGCCGCGCCCCCCCGCAGGTCCCGGGCCTGAACCTTGGTCCCGTACAGCGCGTCCACGCCCTGTACGATGGCCATCCTTCCGTTCACCACCACGTTGGCCCCCATCCGGTTCAAATCCCCCGCGTGGGTAAAGCGGTTTTCAAACACATTCTCCACCACGATGGAAGTTCCCTTTGCCAGCGTGGCCAAAGTGAGCATTTGCACCTGCATATCTGTGGGAAACCCCGGATGCGGCTGGGTCTGGAGCTGGGCGAAGGCCTTGAGGCGCTTGGGAGCGGTCAGTGTGACCACGGTGTTTTTCTCCCCGATCACGCAATCCATCTCCTGGAGCTTGCTGAAAATCGCCAGCATATCCTTGCAAGGCGCGTTGTTGAGCTTGATATACCCCCCGGTGATGGCCGCCGCCGCCAGCAAGGTGCCCGCCACGATCCGGTCCGGCATAGGCCGGTACACAGCCCCGTAAAGCCTGGTTACGCCCTCCACGCAGATGGTGTTGGTCCCCGCCCCGGACACCTTGCCCCCCATGGCGTTGATAAAATACTGCAAGTCCATGATTTCCGGTTCCCGGGCCACGTTATGTAGGTAGGTCTTCCCCCGGAGCATGACGGCAGCCATCATGGCGTTTTCCGTGGCGCCTACGCTGGGGTAGTCAAAGTGAACCGAACCGCAGCGCATGGCGCTGCCGTCGCAATAGATCATGCCGCCTTCCTCGCGTACCTGTACCCCCAGTTGCCGGAGCCCGGCCAAATGCAGGTCAATAGGGCGCATGCCGATTTCGCAGCCGCCGGGAAACGTCACCGTGGCCTTGCGAAATCTGGACAGCAGCGGACCCAGCATAAAAATGGAGGAGCGAATCCGCTTGGCCAAGTCGTCCGGCATTTCAAAACTGGAGATTCCCTGCGGGTCGATACGCATTTCGTGACCCCGCTCCGTTACCTGGCACCCCAAGGTCCGAAGGATCTCCCCCATATACCTGACATCGCTCAGGTTTGGGCAATCCAGCAGTACCGTAGGATCATCGGACAGAATGGCCGCGGCCATAATGGGCAACACCGCATTTTTAGCGCAGCCAACAGTCCATTCTCCATCCAACCGGCGACCACCCCGAATACGCAAGGAGCTCATCTTTTCACCCCCGTCAAGCTTCACATACTGCATCGTATGCCGAAGCCTGACTTGCGTGAAAAACGCTTACACCGCGGTGCCCCTGCTCTTGGAAATGTTCAGGATAATGCCGATGGAGGCCAGCAAAATGGTGATGGAGGTCCCCCCGGAGCTGAAAAACGGGAGGGGCAGCCCCGTGGTAGGCAAAATCCCCGTAACCACCCCGATGTTGATGAAGGCCTGCACCGCGATCATGGCGGTGAGCCCCGCCGCCAGCAGGCACCCGAAGCGGTCCGGGCAGTTGACGGCAATGCGCATGCCGGCGAAAGCCAGGGCCAGGAAAAGCGCGATCACCGCCAGGCAGCCCATGAGGCCAAAATCCTCCCCCACGATGGCAAAGATAAAATCGCTTTCAGGGTAGGGCAAATAAGAAAATTTCTGCCTGCCCTGGCCCAGGCCCCTGCCGAACAACCCTCCGGAGCCGATGGCAATGAGGGATTGGGCCAGCTGGTACCCCTCGTCGCTCATCTGGGCGAAGGGGTTGCGGAAGGACAGCAAGCGCTCCCTGCGGTAGGGCTCGCTCCAGGCATAGGCAAAGCCCACGGCCAGCCCCCCCACGCCCATGAGCCCCAGATGCCGCCACTTCGCCCCGGCCAGCAGCAGCATCAATACCGCCACGATCATGATGCTTCCCGCGGTGGAAAGGTTGGGCTGCTGCAAAATCATCAGGAACATCAGCGCGGGAAGCACCAAAAGGGGCAAGATGCCCCGAAAGAGCTTTTTCACCTGGGGCAGGCGAAAGGAAAGGGTGGCGGACAGGTAGATCACGGACATGACCTTCGCCAGCTCCGAGGGCTGAAAGCTCTGCCCCGCGATGCTCAGCCAGCGCCTGGAGCCGTTGCGGAACACCCCGATGCCGGGAATCAGCACCAGAATCAGCAAGGCGAAGCTGACCACCAGGCCGATGACCACGATGCGGGGCTGCTGCCAAAACCGGTACGGAATCCGGGAGGTGATCCCCATCAGCACCAGGCCCAGCCCGATGCCGATAAGCTGGCGCTTGACCTCCAGCAGCGCGTCCCCGTGATCCACCGCCTGGTAGTACGTAGCGCTAAACAGGGCCACCAGGCCCGCCAGGAGCAGCAGCGTCACCACGGTCAGCAGCGTTTTGTCCACTGGCGCCGAGCGCTTGCCCAGCCTGCGGGAAGGTCCCCGCTGAATTTTCCGGGTCAATTCCTCATGGGCTATCAAAAATCCCACCCCCTTCAGGAAGATGCATCGGCTTTTGTATGCGATCTTTTCCTCCGGGGGAAGGAGGCTTCATTAGGATAGCTGGTTGACCATTTCCTTGAACACTTCGCCGCGATGCTCGTAATCCCGGAACATATCAAAGCTGGCGCAGGCGGGAGAAAGGAGCACGTTGCCCCCCGGCTTTGCCAAGGCCCGGGCTTTATCGATGGCCTCCTGCATGCTGTAAGCCCGGGTGATGCGGGAGTAGCCCGCCTCCTCCAGGGTTTGCTGGAGCTGCTTGGCGGTCTGCCCAATGAGCACTACGTCCTCGATCATGCCGCTGGCTACGATTTCCCGGCACAGGGGCGAAAAATCCGTGTGCTTGTCGTAGCCGCCCAAAATCATCACCGTAGGGTTTTTCATGCTTTGCACAGCCTTGATGCTGCTGTCCACGTTGGTACCCTTGCTGTCGTTGATGTAGTTTACGCCCTGGAACACCCGCACCTTCTCAATGCGGTGCTCCACGCCGGTAAAGGATTGCAGCGTATGGCGGATCACCGCCAGGGGAACCCCCATGGAGGCGGCCATGGCCGTGGCTGCCAGGGCGTTTTCCAGGTTGTGAGGCCCGGGGATCAGGATCATGTCCGCGTCGCAGACGGGCCTTTTCTCCCCTTCCACCACAAAGACGACCTTTTGGTTTTCAACGCAGGCCCCGTTTTCCACCTGCTGCGTCCGGCTGAAAAACAGCACCTTGCTCTTGAGCCTGGGGGCCATTTTGGAGACCAGGGGATCATCCAGGTTCAAAACCGCGATATCCCCTTCCGCCTGGTTCTCAAAGAGGCGCTGCTTGAGCTTGGCGTACTGGGCCATGGAGCCGTGCCGGTTCAGGTGGTCTTCGGTGATGTTGAGCACCGCGGCAACCCGGGGCTGGAAGGTCTTGATGCTTTCCAGCTGAAAGCTGGAAACCTCGGTGACGATGATGTCGTCCTTCTTGCTTTTCAGAGCCACCGCAGAAAGGGGATAGCCGATATTCCCGGCGACGTAGGTCATATGGCCCGCGTTTTCAAACATCTTTCCCAGCAAGGTGACGGTGGTGGTTTTTCCATTGGTGCCGGAAACCGCCAGCACCTGGCCTTGGAGCAGGGAATACGCCAGCTCCAATTCCCCCACCAAGGGGAGGCCCTTCTCCTTGGCGGCCCCCACCACGGGGGCGTCGATGGGCACGCCGGGGCTGATGACCACCAGGTCCGCATCCTCCAGAAGCTTCACCGGGTCTTCTCCCAAACGGAACTCGCAGGACGTACCCTTCAGCTCGTCCAATTCGCTCCCAAAGGACTCCAGCTTTTTAGCGTCGGACAAAATGGGTATTGCGCCGTTGTGCATCAGCAGCTGGGCCGCGGCAATGCCGCTGCGGGCCATGCCAATCACCAGCACCCGCTTTTTTTCCACTTTCAAGGCGTCCACCCCCAAGATCGTGTCATGATAGCTTACGGAATCAACTCAATGGAAAGAAGCGCGACCAAAGACAAAATTCCGGTGACCAGGGCATACATCGCCACCACCTGCTGCTCGCTCATGCCGGAGAGCTCGAAATGGTGATGGATGGGCGACATTTTGAAAATCCGCTTCCCGTGGGTGAGCTTGAAATAGGTCACCTGGATCATCACCGACAGGGAGGACATCACCATGGTAAAGGCGATGAGCAGCAAAAACAGCGGCATGCGCAGCAGCATGGCCATGCCCACCGTGGCCCCGCCGATGAACATGCTCCCCGTATCCCCCATAAACACCGTGGCCGGGTAATGGTTAAAGCGCAGGAACCCCATGCAGGCCCCGGCCAGCGCCATGGCGAAAATGGCCAGGTTCTGATAATTGCCGATCAATGCGGGGCTTAGCGCCCCCACCGCCGCAATGGAGGTAAACACCGCCATCAATCCCCAGGCGATGCTGCCGATCACCGTGACGCTGGAGAGCAGCCCATCCAGGCCGTCCTGCAGGTTGGCGCTGTTGATCATGAACATGACCACCAAAGTCATCAGGGGAATGTAGAAGATGCCCAGGTCCCATTCCACGTTGAAGAAGGGGACCAAAATCTTGCTGCCCACCATGGGGTTGAGATAGCAGTAGGTAGAGAAGGCCACGCCCACCAGCACCTGGCCCACCACCTTCTGCCACCAGATCAGCCCCAGGCTGCGCTTTTTGACTACCTTGATGTAGTCGTCCACAAAGCCGATGAGCATGCTCAACAGGGATAAAACCACCAGCGCCACCAAAAAATCCTGGAAGCCATACCCGGTTCCATGCAGCGCCAGCGCCACCAGGCAGGTGACAGCGGTGAACATGATGCCGCCCATGGTGGGGGTGCCCTGTTTGGTCTTGTGGCTTTCAGGCCCCAGCTCATAGATGGTTTGTCCAAATTTGAGCTTGCGGAGCACCGGCAAAACCCTGGGTCCGATCAGCAGCATGGCCAGTACCGACAGCACCAGCGCCAAAATCAACCGAAGCATAACGCTCCTCACTCCTTCGCGCTACCCGCGCCCATTTCCCCCAGCAGTTCCCGCACAACCACCTTTTCATCAAAGGGCCGCTTGACCCCCATGATGTCCTGGTAGGTTTCGTGCCCTTTGCCCGCCAGCACGATCACATCCCCCTCCTGGGCCATGGCCAGGGCGTAACGGATGGCTTCCCGGCGGTTCTCGATGAGGGTGTACTGCCCCTGGGTCTTTAGTATTCCCCTTTCAATGGAGCGGAGAATCGCGTTGGGATCCTCCGTGCGGGGGTTATCGCTGGTTAAGATGGAGAAATCCGCCAGCTTGCCCCCAATTTCGCCCATCAAAGGGCGCTTGCCCTGATCCCGGTCCCCGCCGCAGCCAAAAAGCACGATGACGCGGTTTTTGGTAAAGGCGCGCACCGCGGTGAGGATGTTCTCCAAAGCGTCCGGGGAGTGGGAATAGTCCAAAATCACCTTGTAGGGGGTGTGGGTATCCAGCATCTCAATGCGGCCCGGCACCGAGCGCACGGACTCCAGCCCCGCCTGGATGGTGGCGGAATCGATCCCCAGGATCATGGCCATGGACGCCGCCGCCAGGGCGTTGTACACGTTGAACATGCCCGTCATGCGCATATGGACGGTCATATCCTCCAGGCCCCGCAGCAGGATGGAGAAGGAGACCCCGTTTTCGCTGATCTCGATATCCCTGGCAAAAACGTCCGCGTTGGCGCTGATGCCATAGGTCAGGTAGGGAACCTGAATGTCCTGCAGGATCTTTTCCGTGGTTTCCTCGTCCACGTTCAGGGCCGCGTTGAGCACCGCCCCATGCATGAAAAAGCTCTTCTTGGTGTTGAAGTAGTTTTCCATGGTATGGAAATAATCCAGGTGGTCCTGGGAGAAGTTGGTGTAACACCCCGCCTCGAAGGTGAGCCCGTCCAGGCGGTGCATGTCGATGGCGTGGGCGCTGACCTCCATGCTCACGGCCTCCACCCCGGCGTCCCGCATCTGGCGGAAGCAGCGGTGCAGGTCAATGGGGTCCGGGGTGGTCAGATTGCTGGGGATTTTCTCCTCCCCGATCATGTTGCCTGTGGTGCCGATGAGGCCGGTCTTAAAGCACGCCTTTTCCAAAATGGCCTTGAGCAAAAAGCTGGTGGTGGTCTTGCCCTTGGTGCCGGAAACCCCGAAAAGGCGCATCTCTTTGGCGGGATGGCCGAAGAAGGCGGAAGCGATATAGGCCATGGCGGAACGTACGTTCTCTACGCGCACCTGGGGCAGCGGGCAATCCAGCAGCCGGGAAACGATCAGGGCCACGCAGCCGCTTTGCCGCGCCTGGTCCACAAAATCATGGGCGTCAAACCGCGCGCCGGAAATGCAGAAGAACAGCCCATTTTGCATTTTTTCCCGGCTGTCGATCATCAACTCGTCAATCTGAGTGATCATGTTGCCCTTGGTCTCCAAAATCCCAGGAACATCGGTTAACAGATCCCGCAGCAGCATTCCTCATTCCCCCATCACCATTCGTTGGGCATCTGAAAGTTGACCGTGACCACCTGCCCCCGCGGCACATATTCGCCTGCGGCGGGCCCTTGAGAAACCGCGATTCCGCTGCCCTGGATCTCCATCTCCAGCTCCCGCTGCCGCAAAAGCCGCGCGGCCTCCACGATGGAAAGCCCCCGTACATCCGGAACAAAAATCAAATCCTCGGCGGCGGGAAGCTCCTGGGTATCGGTATAGAGCATCACCTGCCCCCCGGAGACCAGCATGGCTCCCCCCGCAGGCATTTGGGCCGTCACCTGGTCCCCCTGGCCGTCGTCCAGGACGGTGAAGCCCAGGGACCCCAACTCCTTGCGGGCTTCCCACAGGGGCTTGCCCAGCATATCGGGGACGGTTACCTCTATTTCAGGCTCCCCTCCCTGGCGCTTACAGCCTAAATAAGGTAACACATCCGCCAGAATTTGTCTAGCAAAAGGCGCGGCTGTGGTTCCGCCATAATCCACCGGCGTATTGGCCTCATCCACGATCACCAGCAAAGCGATGCGGGGGTCGTTGGCCGGGGCAAAGCCGAAAAAGGAACCGATGTGAACGTCCCGGACGATTCTGCCCTCTTTGTAGACCTGGGCGGTGCCGGTTTTGCCGCCGATGCGGTAGCCGGAAATGCCCGCATTCTTGGCCCCGCCCTTGGCCACCACCTGCTCCAGCAGCTCCCGCATGGTCTGGGAGGTCTCCTGGGAAATGGGAGCGGAAACCACCTTGGGCTGGGTGCGGTACAGAACGCTTCCGTCCGGGGAGATGGCTTCCTTCAGCAGGTAGGGCCGCATCAAATGCCCGCCGTTGATCACCGAGCAGGCGGCCGTGAGGAGCTGCAGCGGGGTCACCGCCACGCTCTGTCCAAAGCCGATCCGCGCCAGGTCCACGTTTTTCACGGACTGGACAGGAATTAGTATACCACTTCCTTCCCCCTGTAAGTCAATCTGAGATCGGTTTCCCAGGCCAAACGCTTTCAGGTAGTGGTACATCCTCTCCTGCCCCATGCGCAGGGCCAGCTCCACAAACACCGGATTGCAGGAATTCTGCAAGCCCTGGGCCATGGTTTCCGCCTTGTGGGGGCTTCCCCAGCAGCGGATGGTATCGCCGTCCACCTTGATCTTCGCGTTGCAATAGAAGGAATCGTCGGGGGTGGTGACGCCGCTGTCCAGGGCCGCCGCCGCGGTGAGGACTTTGAAGGTGGACCCGGGCTCATAGGCGTCGGAAATCAGCTTGATCCGCATCAGGCTTTGGAGGGTTTCCGCGTCGTTGCGGGGCGGGCTGTTGGGATCATAATCCGGCTTGGAGCACATGGCCAAAATGGCGCCGGTGTACGGGTCCATGGCGATGGCATGCACAGCCTGGGCCTTGTTTACGGCAAAGCATTCCCGCATGGCCTTCTCGCAGATCTCCTGGATGTTGGCGTCGATGGTCAGCTTGACGCTGCTGCCGGGGGTGGGCTCCACATACAGGTTCTCGCTGTCATAGATGGCCTGGGACCGGGCGTCCACGCTGGTGAGCTTTCGGCCCGCGGTTCCCTTCAGGAGGTTTTCATACTGCTGCTCCAGCCCGGATTGCCCCACGCTGTCCACGTTGGTCAGCCCCAAGGTCTGCACCAGGAACGCGCCCCGGGGATACACCCGGCGCACATCCTCGTCAAAGAGCAGCGCCCCCAGATTGGCGGCCACCTCCTTTTCGTGGCTGAGCTGCAAGCTGCGCAGCGCGTCCACCGCCTCCCGGGGCACCTGCCGCTTCAGGGTCACCGAGGCCTTGCTCTTATCCGTGAGCTTGCCCAAAACCGATTCCTCGGAAACCTCCAAAACGGGGCTCACGGTCCGGGCGAAGAGCTTTTCATCCGTAACCTTGCGGGGATTGACGCTGACGATGTACGCCGTGGCGCTCATCACCAGCGCCTGGCCGTTGGTATCCAGAATATCCCCCCGCCGGGCGTAGACGGTGCCGTCCCGGGTCCATTGCCGGATGCCCAGCTGGGTCAGGGAGATGGACTCCACGGTGGTCAAGGCCCCGATGCGGACCCCCAAAATCAGGAACATCACAACCAGCAGAATGAGCAATACGAATACCCGCTTGCGAATCGGAAGCTCTGTCGGCATTTTCTTTCCCTCCACAAGAAATGGTTCTTCTGCGAACCCAGGAAAACAGCTTGCAGATTTTCTTTTGTGCAAGCTGTTTTCTGTGTCTTTTGGAAGAGAAGGCCGAGGGCCTCTCGGTTTTCTTTTGCGCCCGGCTTCCTTTGCCGGCTTAGTGGCCCCCTCCCGCGGAGGCGATGGCCGGAATCGGGGTTTGCTCCCCGGGGCTTACCTCCTGGACGGAGGCTTGGCTTTCCCGGGCAAGGCGGGCCTGGGTTTCCAAGGGGCGGGTGTCCATGGCCACCAGGTGGATGGCCTCG
Organism: Candidatus Limiplasma sp.; assembly: GCA_034927815.1. Taxonomy (GTDB): domain Bacteria; phylum Bacillota; class Clostridia; order Christensenellales; family Aristaeellaceae; genus Limiplasma. Next base: position 1,558 of record JAYFPK010000014.1, on the reverse strand, counting down.
GCGGCCTCCCCTGAGATCATGTTCAAATCCCGGGCGGCGGTATAGCAGATGGTGGCGGCGTCGGAGGCTTCGGCGATTTGGGACGCCAGCCCGTCATTGACCTTGGCGCAGGCCTCGATGCTCTGGTTCATCCGGTTGAGGGACTTTTGCTTCTCCGCCAGGGTCCCTTGCTGGCTCAGCAGCAAGATGCCAAGGATAAAGGCCGTGACCGCGATCAACAGGATAGCGCCCCGCAAGGAGACCCGTACCCCCGGCTGCTCCGCCCGGGCCCTGAGGGAGGCGTCCAGCTGCCGGTACTCCTTGTCCAGGTGGGCGTATTCCAGCCGCTTGGCCTGGGTGCGCCCCCGGCGGGGGCCGTCGGGCTTCAGCAAGCCCGTCCTGGGGTCGATTTCGCTGCTGGGCAGGTATACGCTGGAGTGCACGTACATCCTTTCGGTGGGATAGACATACTCCTGCCCATATTCATTTTCATAGCTTCGATATACCATGCTTTGCTGTGCCATCGTAATCCTATCCTCCCCGCTTGGTTCCTAGAACCACTCGCTGTTAATCGTCCAAATTGCCCAACTGCTCCAAAATGGATTCCAGATTCTCCGTAAAGTAGGTATCCTCGGCCTTGGCCCTGGCGCTGTCCATAATGCGCACATGGTCGAAGGCGCCGCTGATCTCCAAATCCTTCGCTTCCCCCAGCATCCGCTGCCGCAAGGTGGCCGGCAGCAGGAGCCGTCCCTGGGAATCCGCCTGGGAGCCCGGAAAGCTCAGCTTGGACACCTGGTCGGCAAAGCGCTGAACTACGGGCTTTCTGGGGTTCATGGCCCGAATCTCCGAAAGCAGCTGCGCGAACACCCCGTTGGGGTACAAAGCGATTCCCTGAAAATCCCTGGTGGGGCCGATGGTAAAGGTTTCCCCCAGGGAGGGGCGGTAGGTCAACGGGATGATGATTCTTCCCTTGGCGTCGATGGAGTGCTCGTAGGAGCCAAAGAAAGAATAGGTTTGCGGAGGGTGGGGATCGGCATGGGGGGAGTTGTTGGATTGATCGCTGTCCATGGGCTCCTCCCCCTCTCTTTCCTCCACTATACACCCTTAAATGGGCTATGACTCCATTATTATCCACCATCGAAAGAATGTCAACCGATGGAGTTCTTGTAATATCTTCATTTTGGTAACACTTTGGTTTGTATTTTGGGGTCTTGTAAGAACTTTAGTTCTTACACAATCAATGGTATGTGCAAAAAGCCCGTGATGCAAGGCATCACGGGCTTTTTGCGCTATTGGGAAGGGTTTTTGTGTCTAAATCAAGACGAAATTCCTTCACATTTGTAACAACTTCGTCAAATTAAGTTTAGAAATCGGAACCGCCTGTTTCACCGGAAATCCGGATGGGAGAAAACTGCAGCGCGTCGCAGGAAACCAAAAAATACTCAATGCCGTTCCGCGTGCCCACAAAGCCGTTCTTGATTCCCGCGCCATGCAGATGCCCGTATACCACCTTTTGCGCGCCGCTTTGATCCAGCAGCCTGGTAAAGGCCGTCTCCGCGCCGTCCGCCAGAAGGGGCGG
>JAYFPK010000037.1:0-73801 GCA_034927815.1 Candidatus Limiplasma sp. | reverse complement strand
TAAGCGGCTCTATGCTCTCAATCAATATGTCTTTGAAAAATATCGCGTCTTGAAAATCACCTTTTTGCATATAACCACAACCCGATTCATCCATGATTCGAACCTGATACCATTCGCCCAAGTCGGCTATGCACTCTATTGACCGTTCAGTCACAAAGGTACCGTCGCTTGGCAGCCATGGATGATCAATGGTCGGGGATGATGGGTTTGTGGAGGCCTTCAAAACCGCCGGGATCGCAGCATTCGGATTGAGGAATAAATAGCCTATCTCAGGGATACCGCCGTAGCAATCGGGCATTACAGAGCCGTCATCAAGAACCAATTCATCTGAAGAAACAAATGCATATCGACCTTGATATTGAATGAGATAGTAATCTGACAATGTACCCAAGACAACAACCCGTGCATTCGCCGGAATGACATTGATCTTCTCAAAATCATGACGCGGCCCCTCAAAGACTGAAACTTCGATATCTGCTGTACTCTTAGCAACTCCAATTTTAATAGGGTGCGGCGACCATGTCGACTCTTGATTTGTATCCAAGCCTTCTGTCCGAACAAACCCTTCGATGCTCAACAACCCATCACTCATTCTTATACGTGTCCACTCATCCAGCGAATCCAACGCTTGAACACACACGCCATTATATAAATATCCTTTTTGATTGGTGCCCAAGTCATTGTAAAATTCAGCGCCATCGGCTTCTCCATTAGCTTTGACAACGGCTCGGTTTTCAGCATACGCGATTTGTGAAATGAGAATCGCCATGATTGTTATGAAGAGGACCCCTTTTCGCATATTGTACCCTCCCAACTTGCACTTTGATATTGTATCAACTATCTAAAATAACGGTGGTGTCGCCCAAATCATTCCAATACCTTGAAATTATCAGTGTGACCTTAATGCTCCACATTGGTTGGCTGGCGCTTCTGCTTTAAGCCACAATGTATTTTATGGCGACGAGCACCGCGGACCAGCCGTAAAGTATTACGACGATGCAGGACTCTATGATGTTCGTAGCGGCTCCTCTGGTGTATACATGCAATGCGGTGATATTGCATACTATGATGTTTCTGGCTATGGGACGCCTAATGTTGTCAGTGCGCATGCTGGATTTGTTATTTCCACTTCGGGTAACACGTATACAGCTATTGAAGGGAATGCTGCAGGAGAAAAGAATCAGGAGCAACTACAGGTCGCAATCGTAGTTGGTAATCGTGTCAATGGTACCAATACGACTCATGGTCGTACACTTCACGGCGTAGCTCATCCTTTCGGGCGAGGCTAAATTGTAACAGATCTGGGGCTGCAGTAGATGATATTCTACTACAGCCCCTTCTTTGTGATTTTTACGAGCCAAATGGATCTGAGCATCACCATATGATTCTGTACGTCTCATCCTGATCGCCAAACCGATGATTTTTCTGAAAATCATTTAGATATTGCAATGCTAAGGTGCAAGCATTTTCAACAGCAACGATGTCAAAGTGATCCAAAGACAAAGATATCTCTACAGGCCAACATATTTGTGGGGATATCGTGTCATATACGATGATCTCATTCGGAGTATCTGTTGTATAGTAGCTAAATTCAATATCCTCTTTGTAGTATGTTATGTACGCATATTTTACTTTCCAGTCGTCCTCGTCATCCGCTTTAACGCTTATATAAACATCCTTGTAACCCTTTGCTACATACCAAAAATAGGGACATCCATCATCCCATTTATCCAGCAATTGAATAGCACCGATACAATACTCTTCATAAGTTATAATCTTTTCGCTGAGCGCAGTAATTTCATACTGTTTACCGCTTGATTGACTTGCGATTGCGACTTTCATCACATTTTCATTTTCGCTACCCAACAGCAGAAAAGCACTATCTCGTGATTTTGCAATCCATGTACCTCGAAATATAGAATAGCCTGGTGCAAGGGATATCTTCATATCGTCTACGGAAAATGGTGTCGCATTTGCGGTGGCCGTGGCTGACATGCCTATCAGTATAGCAATCGTTAAGATCAAAGCCATGACTCGTTGATGCATTATGTTCTTTCCTCACTTTCTAACCACTTATCCTTATCTCGCTTATGATGATCGTGTATCAACCAATCAAACGAAAGGGAATGGTTAATTATTCCTTCCCCTATACTTTTATCTAATATGAAAGCAAATTTGATTTCCCCCGTTCATCATCTTTGATGGTTTCATTTATGCCACGAGATACCAATTCATGCTGATTATAGGGAAGCAGGGGAAGATGCATAACGATGCCGTTATTCAACCATATAACTGTCAAGCTAAAACGACCCAACAGCCCGCAGGCTTCGGTACGATGACGAAGTGTGCGGGCTGTTTCTACTTGCGGAAGAATGTTCCTTCAGTGGGGTGTTTACCCCCCCTTGCCCCTCTTTTACCCCCCTACCCCTGTTTTTACCCCCTCTACGACTTTCGCCAAATTGTATCAAAAGCTATTCTATTAGACACAGAGAAAACCCTTGTATCGTTCAAGGATACGGGGGTTTTTCGTTATCTCATAATTTGCACGATTTCTCCTTTTGACCTCCGATTGAGGAAAATGGGTGATATTTGGCGGTGATATGTGCATAAGAATAAAACAGAGTCGTTGTTATAACAGTCTACTGGGCTGTTATGAATGATGTGGATGCTTACTTAACCGCCGATTTCTTCTTCAATCAATGTAGTCGTTGTATAGCCCATCTCCTTATAAATGTGCAGGCATTTCAGGGAGTAGAATGTACATAGCTTAATAAAAACTGCAAAAAAGTATACGACTGCTGGAGATCTTGCTTCTTCGCTGCTTACCAAACCATGTGCAACCAAATTTCGAAGATTGACGCCAGCTTTTTCAGTAAGGAGACCCTTAAGCGTAAATAGAATGTTCTCATCATAAACATCGACAAGCTCCGGGATTTCAAAAACAGACTTCAATGTTTTTGCTTGCTCAGTGGAATCATCTTCAAAAGTGTTTACCAATCCCCCACAAAGCTTGGCTATGCTTCGATACATATTCTCAATCTGCGGAACAAGCAAATGCACCGCTTCATAATATTGCCCGTCAAGAACTGCCTTGACACCAGCCTTACAAATCTCTTTGCGATCGTCGGGGATCAATACACATTCATCGACTAGAAAGCTCAGATCAACTGCTTTTATATCATGCGACGAACGAATGTAATCAAAATACATGCTGGCAATTAGTCCGTAGAATTGCAACATCATACACATTCGCCTATATATGTGCAGATTAAGAATACTCTGATTCGATTCAGCACCATCACTGGTTAACGGTGGTATTGTGATAATGTGCCTTCCTTCCTCATCAACCAACGAGGTCGGAAACAGTCTACTGGTTACCGAGTCGGCTTTAAGAACTTCATCCTTCAGCTCCTGCATGGAACAAATTTTTGTGTTCAAAGCTAAAGAAATCACCTGCTTATCAAAAGGTAACGCATTTAGAGACTCCTGGATGTGCTTATACAGATCAGAGATATCTATCCTCGATTCGAATGACTTCATGTTGTCTTTCATCTTTTGCTTTAGTGGCGCTAGAAGCCTTTGAATCCTTAGCTCATCATCCTTTGCCTTGATCTTCCGATACAGCAATAATGCTCTTTCATAATCATGAATTGCCTGAAAAAATTGATTACCATTAGCGGAAATGGCAGCACAAGCTTCATGATATAGAGCAAACTCGCGATAGTTTGCATTGATCTTCGCCTGTTCTCCTTGTTTCATAAGAAGTCGGGTTTTCAAAGCAAAGGCATCTTCAGTTCTGCGTGATGTGTGCAGAACAGGCGCTTCACTGGAAATAATCCTATCAATAATCGCAAGATAATTTGAATACTGTATGCTCTTCGTATCCCGAATTTCAAAAATAAGCTCAATTAAACTCATAGACAAAAATAGAGGATCATTTCCATTGAGTTGTGTTATCATTTTTTCTATGCCTTCAAAACATTTATTGCTGGCTCCGTTTCGTAAACCAAGGCTTTTCGCGATAGAAGCTGCCCTTTGGGCATAATCTCGGCAGTCCACCCAGTGTTCCGGATCAAATGTTACCGTCGCCAGTTGCATATATGTATCTATTGCCTTCTCGCCGAATAAGTAGTTCTTTTCCCTTGTCCAAATCACATCGGCGATACGGGCCAACAGCACTAGTGGCAAATCGTCACTGCAAGTATCCCTAAGCATAGCAAGTTCATCATCTGTGAAATCTTCAATACTGTATGAGCGGGAACCATCAGTCCATTGAATTGCCGGAATAAATGGCTTCTCTCTTTCCTCAGCTTTCAGGTAGAGGCTCATAGCATTTTGGAACATTTGATACAGTTTTTGATCCTCTGCGCTTGTTGCCGCATCCGCCAAATCTCGCAACTTCGCGACATAGGTATGATTATACTCAATTTTTCCTGAGAATATCTCAGATAATGCGCGTTTGATGTCATCGTTCATTTTGTCAAATCCTCATCTTTTGCTCCGCACAAGAAGTATGTACTTGCATTAGATTATAGCATCTCCAGTGATTAAAAGCACGCCATTTTACCTTAACTCCCATTGAAGCAAGATGACGCAATACATTTTTCCCGCTATATGCTTGTCGAGTACCCATCCGCCCACCGAAACGTCAGCTTGCCATTCAGTCCAACCGTCACCGTATCAACTGTGGCGCATCAAACTTCCTTATTTCTTGACGGTGTTTTGACCCAACAGTGCAACTCAATTGATAATGTTGTTTTGATGGAACGCTGTGCAAACCTTCAATGGGCTCCTTTATTTTTTCGTTTTCGAAGAGCTGTTTTATGTAAACACTGCTTTTGGCCGCCCGCAAACCATTGATTCTACTGGTTTTCTTAAAAATGCTGTACCACCTTCCGCACCATATTCAACAAAGCCTCCGTCCAAAAACGGGGGCTTTGTCGTGAGTGGCTCCATTCTTGACCTTGTAATTTCTCTGAATCTTTGATTCCTCCATGATTCAAAATCACAATTTTCCTTGGTTATTCAGAAGACTGTTTTTGTCTTTTGGCAGTCCTGAAAGCCGCTTATCTACTTTCTTGGCGAAAGGCGTGCGCAAAAGGGAATGTACCCAGTCTGCGATTTCGCGAATAGTCCACGCTTAGTCCACGAATAGTCCACGACATCTCCACGTTTAGTCGCCATCATCAGCGATACCGCGCACAGTAGGATAAGAACCAAGAATTCGAGGGCTCGCTGCCAGGCGGAGTCGATGCCAGGAGGGTTTTCACGCGCCTATACGTACTCCTGCGTTTCTAGCTGTTGCAATCTATTGCTCAAACTGCCGCCTCACTTTGGCTGAAAACGCTACAAGATCAAGCTGCTTGCGTTGATCCTCATCGATGGTAAAGTACGGGCAGTACTGCGGCAATTTGTTTTGATATCGTCATATCAGTTCGCTATTGACAAATTTACTCTATTGTAATAGAATGACACGACAAGCTTATTCTATCGCAATAGAATGCCTGCGTTGTAGGGGGCGATGCTAATGGATGAGATCTTACTCCATAATTCAGAATTTAGGCTGTGCAGCATCGTTTGGGCCAATGAGCCGCTGAAATCAGCACAGTTGGCAACGCTGGCCCAGCAGGAGCTGGGCTGGAAAAAAACCACCACCTACACCGTGCTGCGCAAGCTGATCGACCGGAATATACTACAGAACATGGATACCATTGTGACCGCATTACTCAAGCGCGAGCAAGCGCAAAAAATCCAGGGGGATGCGCTTCTGGACCGCGTTTTTAATGGCCAGCTGCCATCGCTTTTCGTTTCCTTTTTGGATGGACGCAAGCTGAGCGCCAAAGAGGCGGAGGAACTGCACAAATTGATTGACTCGGCAAAAGAATAGCCCCTCGCGAATTGTTAGAGAGGTGCTTACAATGGAATCACTCCTTTTCATGATTTTGTCCATGAGCCTTCGTGCGAGCGTCGTCGCCGCCGCGGTCCTGCTTGTACGCCTATTCTTCAGGCGTATCCCAAAGATATTTTCTTATGTGCTGTGGACGGCGGTGCTTTTTCGGATGCTGTGTCCGTTTACCTTTACCAGCAACATAAGCATTGTTCCGAGTTTTAGCAAGATCATCGCTGCGCCACCTCAGGTTGTGGTCACAAAGGCAGCGCCCCTTTTGCGGCAGACTCAAAAACCGCAAGCCACTAAGCAAACGGCGCCAGGGGCGATTCCCGATCAAGTCGCCTTGTTGGGCGACACAGACCAAGGAATCGCGTCACTTACCTCCCCCACCGCATCACAAACGGCTTCAAACGCAAATATGATGGCCGAGGCAACCGGCGGTGCGCCGGCCGCTTTGATGGATGTTCTCGGGGCAATTTGGCTTATCGGGCTCACCACGATGCTGGGGTATGCCGCCAGCTCCTACGCCCGCATGAAAAAGAGGGTCGCGGACGCCACCCGAATCCAGGGAAACCTCTTTGAAAGCGATCGCATTCCCTCGCCTTTTGTGCTCGGTATCGTCAAACCCAGGGTTTACCTGCCGGTTGGCATATCCGCTGATGGGTTGATTCATATCGTTGCTCATGAACGCGCCCATATCCGCCGGGGCGACCACATCATCCGGCTTGTATTCTGGGCAGCGCTGGCAGTCCACTGGTTTAATCCGGTCATGTGGCTGTGCTTTGTTTTCATGGCCCGGGATATGGAGTTATCCTGTGATGAGTATGTCCTTAGAAATGCCCCCGAAGATATCCGTATACAATACGCCCAATCCATGCTGGCTTTGACCGTCAGTAGAGGCGGATTGCTGCCCGCGGCTTTCGCCTTTGGGGAGGGCGGCGTTAAAAAGCGGATCAAAAATGTGCTACGCTACAAAAAACCCGCCTTGATGGTGAGGGTCGTTGCGGTTTTAGTGGTGGCAGTACTCTCCGCCATACTCCTCACCGATTCGATGCGCTTTGATCCTTTGGGCCAAGCCGCTTCCGCCAGCGCGGAAACCACCCTTCGGATCGACCCAAGCGAGTTGACCGCAGCTGATCTTCTGCCATCTGAAAAAGTTGCGCGCATTGGTGACTGGATATACTACGTACCCGCCGACAACCCCTATTGTGAAGAAGCATTCTATGCGTATAGCCACACCGTCTATAGAATGAGAGCGGATGGATCAGACAATGAAGCACTTTTCAGCGCGGATGGCGGTTCGGGAATGCATGGCAATGATGGCATTCACGGCCTGACCCAATGCGGGGATTATCTTCTGTTTACCCATGCATCCTTTATATACAAAATGGATGTAAATACCTTCCATACAGCCGTATTGGTGCAGGCGCGGAATGAAGAAACTTCCTTTTCCTTCGCAGTTGTTGGCAGAACCGTTTATTTTTGCGGCATAAACAAGTATGCCGACTATGTGGGCGGTATTTATGCGGTTGACATCGACGGGACGAGTCCGAAACAGATCACTTTTTTGCCAAATGACCATTTTTCCCAGCTTCAAATTTGCAATGGACGAATTTATGCCGTCAACCAATTTGGAAAGCTTTCCTGTTTCTATTTGGATGGTTCCAACGCGGAGCCTCTCCCCCTCCCTTTAACCGGAAATGTACGTGACTTTATCGTTTATGAAAAACAGGTTGTTGGACGCTCCCTTGACGGAACGCTTTTCAGGATCGGCTTGGATGGCAATAACCCCGTTGCGCTTGCAAACGCTTGCAGCGCTTATATCATCGCGGATGGAAAAATCATCTACAGCCAAGCGCCCTTTGATGGCAATGGCATATTGATGTGCGATATGGATGGGACAAACCACAAAAGGATTTATGAAGGCGCTGCCAAGATCATAGGGGGCCACGACGGCAAAATATTGATCGATAGCAATGCAGGCGGGTATCAGCTGCACCGCATCGTTGGCGGCAAGGAAAGCAAGGCGGGGACGATGGGTACATGGCCGGAATCCACAGTTGCCTTCGTCTATTCCGCCGATGAATTTATGGCGGCCATGCTGGATGAGCGGATTGAAATAATCCAAATCGCTTCCAGTATGGCATTGCCGGATTCATACTATATCGATGGAAGCGCCGGCAAGCACACCTTGATCATCAGCGAAGATGCCGTGTTGACCATTCCGTGTTCCTGTTTTGACGGTGAATGCCTGTGTTTTGACCGCTGGTGTTTTGACCTCGTATTGGTTGACTGTACCATAATCAACAATGGTGAGTTAATCGTTGCCGGGTGCATCATGTGCAGCGGAGGCGCGTTTACAGGCAACGGCAAAATAAGCTGTAGGAACGGCGGCTCCATCAGGCTCACGTACCGCGCAGCGCCAACGGTGGAAATGCTGAAGAAACTATTGTCAACGGATTCGCCTTATACGGATATTTACATAGACTTGCCCGGTCTTGATGAGCCAAGGCTTGTATTGACGGAAGACCTTGAAATTGCGCAAGGAAAAACCCTTTCGATAACCAAAGGCGATCAGCAGCATGTGCTGGTTGTTCCTAAAGGCATTACGCTAACCAATAACGGAACGCTTTCATTGCTTGGGCTAAAGGTGGAGGGCCATTACGAAGGACAGCCGCCGCTATACATGGGTCAAACGTAAAAGATTTTTGAGTAAAGAGGTGTTCCCAATGCGTTCGTTTTTCTCCATGGCGCTATCCTCGGGCCTCGGTGTAAGCGTAACCGCTGCGGTGTTCATGCTTGCAAGGCGGTTGTTCCGCCAAAGGCCAAATGCACACGCTCCCAAGAATCCTGTTTTTCGGATGACAGCCGCTTCGTTGTTAGCGGTTGCTGTGCTCTGTGCCAGGGTCATTCCTGATTCACCGTACTCGGGCAGTTTGGCGGAAACGGCCCTGGTCGGCGCGGCGGAAAGCGGCGTCGCCGCAACCACCCCCACTGAAGCTGATCTTCTGCCGCCGGGCAAGGTTCTGCGGATTGGCGACTGGATCTACTATGCACCTGCCTATACGCTGTATCGAATGAAAGCGGATGGGTCTGATCACAAGACGCTTTTTGAGATCAAGGTGACTCGATTGTATAACAACGGCGCTCATCACCTGGTCCAATGCGGGGATTATCTTCTGTTTACCCATGGGGCGTGTATTTACAAAACAGAGGTAAATACCTTGGAAACCACGGAATTGTTGAAGGCCGAAAACACCCTCTTTACCTTCGCGGTTAGCGGCCATACCGTCTATTTCGTCGGCATAGAAGGCGATTATCAGGATGGCGTTTATCAAATTGACATAGACGGAACGGGCCTCAAACAAATCGCTTCTTCGATTCGCGGCTGGCATTGCCAGATGCAGCTTTACAAGGATCAAATTTATGTCAGTCAAGATAATGGGAATCTCCGCCGCGTCAATCTGGGCGATTCCAGCGTCAGGGAAATCCCCAACTCACTGGATATCAATGTGGTTGACTTTATCGTCCATGAAGATCATATCTTTGGCCGCTCGGCCATCGGAATCCTTTTCAGGTCTGATCTACAGGGCGGGCATTGCATTCCGATTTCGGAGGATTGTTCAAGCTTTACCATCGCCGGTGGAAAGGTGATTTACAGCGAAAAAAGCGGCGGCATCTTTCTGTGTGATCTGGATGGCGGGAACCAGAAGGTCGTTTCCCAACGCTTTGCTGATATTTGGGGAGTCCGTGAAAATAAAATGCTCATCACCAGCGCAGAAGAGGGGCCGCAGCTAAAAGAGATTGCCATCCTCGGCGACAAGGGGAGCATGCCAAAGATAGGCAACGCATGGGCAGGTTCAACCGTTGCCCGCATCGCCTCCGCTGATGAATTTAACGCAGCCGTAGTAAGCGAGCACATTGAAACAATACAGGTCACTTCCAGTATAATGCTAAAGGGCCGGTATCAATGCACCGCGGCCAGGAATAAGCATGCCCTGATCATCGATCAAGGCGCTGCGTTGACGATTGAAGCTTCCAACTTCTTGCTGACGGGTTGCAATGTAATCAATCATGGGGAATTGATCGTGACGGGGAGCATCCTGTCGCAAGAAGAGATTCTGTTTACCGGCGATGGCAAGATAAGCTGCATCGGGCGCGGCGCCATCGAATGTGTATTCCCGGAAGCAATGCCCACCACACAAGCGCTGAACAGATTGCTGTCACAGGATTCGCCCTATACGTATGTTTGCCTGATCTCTTCCAAACGGGATGAACCGGAGTTTGTATTAACGGAGGATCTTGAAATCTCCAAAGGCAAAACCCTCAAAATCTTCGATTACCTCCTCACTGTTCCCAAAGGCGTCACGCTAACCAACAACGGAACATTATCAGTGCTTAGGCTCAACGTCGAAGGCACTTACGAAGGCCAGCCACGGTCGCTATAAAATGATTTTGAACAGAGAGGTGTTTACAATGCGTTCCTTCTTCTCCATGGTACTATGTACGGCCCTCGACGTAAGCGCAACCGCTGCGGTGATCCTTCTCGCAAGGCGATGGTTCCCTCAAAGATCAAATGCGCACGCCCACAGGAAATCTGCTTTTCGAACGATGGCCGCTTCGTTGTTAGCGGTTGCTGTGATCTGTGCGATGGCCGTTACCGATTCGCCATACCTGGGCGGTTTGGCGGAAACGGCCCTGGGCAGCGCGGCGGAAAGCGGCGCCGCCGCAACCGCCCCCACGGAAGCGGAGCTTCTGCCACCGGATAAGGTTCTGGAGATTGGCGGCTGGGTATACTATGCGTCCGAGTATACCCTGTATCGAATGAAAGCGGATGGGTCGGATCAGGAAACGCTTTTCAAGGCCGATTGGGGGGTGATCCGCAGCAACGGTATTCATAGCCTGGCCCAATGCGGGGATTATCTTCTGTTTACCCATGCGGCCTATATCTACAAAATGGATTTGAATACCCTGGAAACCACGGCCCTGGTACAGTCAGCAAACGAATCGGCGGGCTTTCTCTTTGCGGTCAACGGCAATAGCGTCTATTTTGTGGAAACGGAATCCGGCTTTATGGGCGCGGAATCCGGCTATATCGATGGCCTTTACCAAACGGATATCAATGGAACCAACCCCAGGCAAATCACCCCCTTGCCCCTGGGCTTTTTTTGGCGGATGCAGCTGTATGGGGAGGAAATCTATCTCAGCCAGCAGCACGGGCCGCTGTACCGCATCCCTTTGGACGGTTCAAAAGCAAGCCCGGTCCCCAACTCCCTGGGTATTCATGCGTCTGACTTTGTTGTCTATGAGGATTATATCTTTGGCCGTACGCCCTATGGAACTCTTTTCAGGTCGGATGGGAACGGCGACCATTGCATTCTCATTTCCCAGGAGTGCGCAAGCTTTATCATCGCCGGCGGCAAAGTGATGTACAGCGAGTCAAGCGGCGGCATCTTTCTGTGCGATCTGGACGGCGGGAATCAGAAGGCCGTGTTCCAAGGCTTTGCCGATATCTGGGCGAGCCGGGGCAATCAAATGCTCATCAACATCAAAGAGGGGGGGCCTCAGCTGCGGGAGATTACGGTTCTGGGGGATAAGGCGGACATGGCAAAGATGGGCGGCGCATGGGCAGGTTCAACCGTCGCCTCCGTCACCTCCGCCGAGGAATTTATCGCGGCGGTGGGAAACGATCAGATTGAAACGATACAGATCGCTTCCAGCATCACGCTGGACGGGCCTTACGGACTCTATTCCTCCGACAAAAAGCTTTTACCGTCCCGGAATAAGCATACCCTGACGATCAATGAAGGCGCCTCGCTGACGGTGAATGATTTGAACTTTATGCTCTCCGGCTGCCAGGTGATCGTCCATGGGGAGCTGATTGTGGCGGGGCGCATCATGTCCTACGAGGTGGCTCCCTTTTCCGGCGATGGCACGATCACCTACAGGGACCGGGGCATGATCGAATGCCTGATCCGGGAAACGAAGCCCACCACACAAGAGCTGAATGCATTATTATCACAGGATTCGCCCTATACGGATATCTTTTTGAACTTGTCCGTTGGCAATGAACCGGAGCTTGTCTTAACGGAAGACCTTGAAATTCCCAAAGGCAAAACCCTTAGAATCGTCGGTCATATCCTCACGGTTCCCCAAGGCGTCACCCTAACCAACAATGGAACGCTTTTATTGCCCGAGCTTAACGTGGAAGGCAAGTATGAAGGCGGCGGTGCTCTTTCGGAGCAGGGAAAAAGATAGCAAGGGTATCCGGCGGCGGGGCGCTTTTCTTTAAGTGAGCGCTATCGGCTGTACAAACGCCAGTCAAAAAGGATCATGGCAACTGATGAAAGGTTCGGATTTGAGTTGCCCCGTTGCGCCAATTTCATGGACGCCTTTGGCGTCAACGCAGGCCGCCCGATGAAGCCGGCCCGCGTTGCGCTTTGAAGCGCTGGATGGACTACTGCAATCGTGGATATATCACTCTGTTGTTGCTTATGCGCATTTCATTTCACCTCCCCATCTGCTATAATGGAATCTGCATCACGCACCGATAAACAAGAATCTGATTGGGAGGCGCCCATCCATCAAAAAATCTGCAAACAAAGGGAGGGCACATGGCAAAGAAGCTGATTTTGCATGATCTTCCGCCCCAAATGGCCGAGGAATTGCATGCCTATGATAGGGACTTAACCGTATTTTGCTCGCGGCCGGAAGTACGGCACTGCGTGGGCTGTTTTGGATGCTGGATCAAAACACCCGGCCAGTGCGTGATTGCGGACCGGGCGAGGGAGTTTTGCGCCGCTCTTCCCCGGCACGATGCGTTAATCTTCATCAGCAAGCTGACATTTGGCGGCCTGTCGCCGGATATCAAAGCGGTGATGGACCGCAGCATTGGCTATATGCTGCCCTTCTTCCGCATCGTGGAGGGCGAAATGCACCATGTGCAGCGCTTTTCGTCCGCGCCTTCGCTAACCTATCATTTTTATCAAGCCGCGGGCAAACCGGCGCAAAAGCAAACCGCGGAAAGGCTGGCCGCAGCCAATGGGCTGAACTTCGGTTCGCCCAATGTCACCGTGTACTTTCACGAAGATACCCCGTCTGTCAGCGAGGTGCTTTTATGAAGATTGCCTTGATCAACGCAAGCCCGAAACGCGGGGACAGCGCCAGCAAAACCGTTTTGCTGGCGTTGGAAAAATGCTTAACCGGCGCGGAAATCCTATGGCATGACAGCGCATCCGGGGATGCGCCGGCGTTGCTTCACGCCGTGCATGGGTGCGGCGCAATCGTATTTGCCTTCCCGTTGTATGTGGATGGCATTCCGGCCAACCTGCTGCGCCAGCTGGAGCAAATTTGTCCCGCGATTGCCCAGGCCGCGCCCCAGGCCAAGGTCTATGCGCTGGTCAACAACGGGTTTTACGATGGTTGTCAAAACGCGCCGGCCTTGGAGATGATGCAGCATTTTACCCAGGAAGCCGGACTGATATGGGGGCAGGGCATCGGCATCGGCGCAGGAGGCATGGTGCACAGCGCGCCAATCGGCGCGGGGCCGTTGACCCGGCTGGGACAAACGCTACATACACTGGCGGATACGATTTTGCAAGGACGTTCCGCGGAGAATGTCACCCTTGACCCCAACTTTCCGCGCTTCCTATACATCCAGGCCGCGCATATGAACTGGCGGCTTCAAGCCAGGAAAAACGGGCTGAAAAAAAGAGAGCTATATAAGCGGTATTGACGTAACACCCCGCTTCCTACGGGAGGTTTGCCTCCGAGGGGTTTACCGCTTGCCATCCTTGCCTGATCCAATCCCATGTTGGCGGGATCGGCGCATATAGCGGCGCAATATCCCCGCGCCCGAGCCATGATGCATCTTCCTCCACGGCATAAAAATCCGGCCCACAGGCCGGATTTTTGTGATGGCCGTTTTGCGCATGGCGCGCCGGCGCTTCCCCTTGGGGCGGATTGCGCCTATTTCGCCAAGGTAACCGTCACGGCCTCCGCTTCGATGTATTCTTCGCTATCAAAATCACAAGGCATGAGGACCACTTGATCCGGCGCCTCGATGGGCCCCCATTCCCCCAGCCAGCAGTAATGCTCCGGCTCTCCGTTTTCTTCCCCTTCTCCCATAATGCCGCTATCCCAGCCGCCGCCGATCTGGCCTTTTGTCAAATCCTCGCCGTCCGGGCCAAGCAGCATAAAAGACCGGTTCAAAAGCGGGTCATCGCTTCCCCCATCATCCTTAGATCCCCCAAATGGGCGCTTGGGATACATGTGTATCTCCACCACCGTGGAAGCCGCGCCGAAGTCCGCGCGGATGACCTTGAGCGTGTATTCAGGGAAATCAAAGATATCCTGTCCGTATACAGCGGTGTGTTTTATCGCTTTGAGCATTTCGGGCTGTACCGTGATTTTCACCGGCAACTCCGCCACTGTCTTGGTATAGCCCAGCGTTTCGTAGGCATCGGCGATTGATTGCGAACCGTCCAGGAGATTGGTCACCTCCTCGGACCAAAGGTCATACTGGCCTTCAGCGCCATCCATGACCTTGACCCCGGCGCTCAACGCCTTAAGGTCGGCCACGGGCTTCATGGCATAGCCCGTTACTCCGATTTCAACCGGAGCTTGGGTATCTACGCCGCCGCCCAGGCTGGCGCTCATGTACAGGGTAACGGGCACGCCTTTTTTCAGGTCCAGCAGCGTATCCATGCCGACACCCAAGCTGAAGGAGCCGCTGTGAACCGCCGCGCCGTTGACGGTAGGGAACGCTATCCCACAGACGAGGGGTTCCTCCACATTAGAAAGAAAGGTACAGGTTACGTGTAATAGGTTGCCATCCAACAGGTATTCGTCCACCGCCAGCGTGACGCCGTTATGCTCGGCGCGCTCTCCGGCCTGAAGCAGCGCCTGGGCGGCCTCCGATGGGGCCCTGTTGCCAAACAGGCTGCCCAGCAGGCCGCTTTGCGTCGCGGCGTAGGCCAAACCCATCAGGAGCGGCACACCAATCAATACCGCGGCCAGCACGGCGGATAACCGCCTTCCTTTGGGCAGCTTTCTCTCCTCCAATGGGTCGATGGTCCTGATGATGTGGTGATGGAACGCCTCCGGCATCGGCGGGCAAGCGTTGGATAGCGTTACGCGCTTCATTCAAACTCCTCCTCGTCCGCAAGCAATTCCCCGAGCTTCCGCTTCCCCTGCTCCAGCCGCCAGCGGACGACCCCCGGGGTTATGTGGAGGATGGACGCCGCTTCCCGAACCGTGTATCCCTCCAAGTGGTGCAGCAGAATGGGCGTGCGGTATTTAGGGTCCAGCGCCCGCAAGGCGTCCCCCAGGATTTCGTCCGGCGGCTCCGGCAGCGTAGCCTCCTGTGGAAGCTCTGGAATTGGAGCAGCGCTTTTGCGGCGCTGCAGGTTCCGGCATTCGTTGATCAGAATGCGCACAAGCCATGTTTCAAAGTACGCAGGATTTCGAAGGGAGCCTCTGCTTGCCCACGCCTTTAACAGCGTTTCCTGCACTGCGTCCTCGCAGGAGGCATAGCTTCCCAGCGTAAGGTAGGCAATGCGGAACAGCCTTTGCTCGCAGGCGACGACCCTGTGGGTAAATTCCTGTTTGTTCATCGGACACCTCGGCGCTTGATTTGTCATGACGCCCGTTAGACGGATTTCAGGAGGCAAATGACTGGCAAGCAAGAAATGTTTGGGAAGGGTGAGTTCATCTGCCCAATGGGGTACCCCTATGCGGTATCCCTTCGCCCGGGTATGCAGCTCCGGCCATGGCGCACCGGATTTCCCCTACAAAGGGGCAGACGTCATCCCCCGAAACCGAGGGCATATTCCACACGCAGTATTCTATTCACAACCCTGTTCCCCCCCACTCTCCAGGGTCTGCGCCCATTCCCAGAAAATTGCCATTGACCCCCTTGCCAGGGGAATCTATAATATTATTGGAATAAGGTGGAATCAGGAAACGGTCTGGATTGCCTTTTGCATAGGCGGAAAGGAGCTGTTTGCGGCATGAAAAAGCCATTGTTTCTTCCCACGGCGGCACTCTTACTGGTTTGCACGCTACTCCAGTGCTTCTGCGGCATGGCGGACGCAACAGCCGCGGCAGGAGGATACGGCTCCTTTGGCTCCGGGGAGGCTGCCGAATGGATCTTTCCCGCCCCAACTCCCCTTTGGGAGCAGGAGGAAGCTTTTGAGTACATCCTGGAAGGGCTGACCATAGACAAGCTCGCTACCCGAAGCGGCCCCTCCACCCAGTACAGCGAAACGGGAACCTACAAGGTAAAGGGCGAGTATGTCCGGCTGCTTTCTTTTGCCTATGACCGGAGCGATGTTTGCTGGATACAGTGCGAGGTTCCCTACCGAAACAAGCTGCGGCGCGTCTATACGGGGCTGAAGCGCTTTGATACCACCACCTTTGACCTGAACAGCGTGCCCGAGGAAGACCCGCTGGAGTACCCGGCGGTGGTTGGTATTACATCCTGGGCCATGTACGGCCCTGCAAGGGGTATGACATATACGATAGGCTGATGGTGGAGGAAGGCCAGGACGCGGTCATAATCGCCATCGAAAACGGCTACGCCCAGGTGGAATGGCAGAGCGCTGAGCGGAGCTACCGCGCCTGGGTCCCGCTGTATACGCTGGAATACTGAACCGCCGAAAGCCTCGCGCGGCGTAGGAAAGCCCCGCATAGGGAAAGGATACGGGTATGGCATTGCAAATCAAACGGATCTATGATCCGTTCCAGGAAAGCGACGGCATCCGCCTGCTGGTGGACCGCCTGTGGCCAAGGGGAATCTCCAAGGAAAAGGCGCGCCTGGACGGATGGGTAAAGGAGCTGTCCCCCAGCCCCCAGCTTCGGACCTGGTTTGGGCACAAAGCGGAACATTTTGAGGAATTCGCCGGGCTTTACCGCGCCGAGCTCACCGCCAATCCCCAGGCGCAGGCAGCGGCGGAGCAGGTGGTTTTCCAGAGCAAGGAAGGCAACGTCACTTTGCTGTATGGAGCCAAGGACCCCCAAATCAACCACGCGGTTGTCTTAAAGGCCTATCTGGAGGAACTATCAAAGGTGTAGAGGCCCGGCATCGGGGCGAGGGGCGGTTGACGGCGCAAAGAACAGCGCGCACCGCCGCAAAGGGCATGATTTCGCTAGGAAATCATGCCCTTTTGTCATAAAAGAAAAGGCTGGAAGCGGCATTCATGGGTTTCCCGCCGGAAAAAACGGCCGATGAAAATACACAGGGTCGAAATCGTCCCTTCCTGTTTATGGGGTTACGCGGCCTTCTCCAGGAGGAAGCCGCCCCGCCATACGCCTTTGCCCTATACGGCACGCCTCCCTCCCTTACAGGCACTTCACAGTCTCCCCATAGCCTTATGCATCCTCCAATACCAGTTCCAGCTCCAAGGGCTTCTCCCCCGTCAGCGCGGCGCTGCGCGGGTCCGGCTGGCTTGCTCCCACAAACACCCGGTACCGGCTGCCCGCCCTCACGCGCCTGCCTTGCCGGTCCACCACGGTAAAGGCCCGTTCCTCCAAGGGCAGCGCAACGGCCTTCTTCTCCCCGGCTTTGAGGTATACCCTGGCAAAGGCGCACAGGCTTGGATTCACAGGCGCGTCCGGGCAGTTTTCCGGCTGGATATACGCCTGAACCACCTGCCAGGCATCCACAGGCCCGGTGTTTTGTACCTGAACCGTAACCTGCTCCCGGCTTACGGCGGCGCCGGAGAAAGCAAAGCGGGTATAGCTGAGCCCATAGCCAAAGGGGTACAGCGCCTCCTTGCGGAAATAGCGGTAGGTGCGGTTTTCCATGCCGTAGTCCTCAAAGGGGGGCAGCTCCTGGAGGCCATGGTAGAAGGTCACGGGCAGCTTCCCCGAGGGCGATACCTCCCCAAAGAGAATCCTTGCCAGGGCCGCCCCACCCGCCTGTCCCGGATACCCGGCCCAGAGGATCGCGTTGCCTTCCTCCACCCGCAAGGCGCTTCCGCAGGCCAGCACAGTCACCACAGGGGTTCCGGCCTGCACGACGGCTTCCACCAGTGCGCGCTGGGGCGCGGGCAGCTCCAAATCCACCTTGTCCCCGGAGAAATAGATATTGCCCTGGTCCCCTTCCTCCCCCTCGATGGTTTCGTCCAGGCCCACGCACAGCACCACCACGTCGGCGTGCTTGGCTACCTGTACCGCTTCCGCCAGCCGGTCGTGGGGCCGCTGGGAGAGGTTTTCGCTCCGGTCCTCCTTGGTGGCGCTTCCCGGGGCAAAGAGAATGCGCGCCTTGCTTCCCACCACCTGGCGGATGCCGTCCAGGAAGGTGGTATACCGGGAGGAGGTCCCATGGTAGTTCCCTTCCAGGGCGGGAACCGCGTCGGCATTGGGCCCGATCACCGCGATGGTCCGCAGCTTCTCCAGGGCCAGGGGCAGCAGGCCGTCGTTTTTCAGCAGCACCATGGTGTTTTCCGCGGCCCTTTGGGCCAGGGCATGGTGCTCCTCCGTATCGTTGTCCAAAATGGAAAGGCCGTCATATTCGCAGTCCTGGTCGAACATGCCCAGCTTGATCCGGGTCGCCATCAGCCGGGTGGCGGCCAGGCGGATCTGCTCCTCTGTGACCAGTCCCTCTTGCAATGCCTGGAGCAGCACCAAGTAGGTGTTGCCGCAGTTCAGGTCGCAGCCGTTTTCCAGGGCCAGGGCCGCGCTTTCCGTCGGGGTGTCGGTGACGTGATGGAAGCGGTGAAAATCGCTGATGGCCCAGCAGTCGCTCACCACATGCCCCTGGAACCCCCATTCCTCCCGGAGGATCTTTTTCAGCAGCGTGGGGCTTCCGCAAGCCGGTTCCCCGTTCACCCGGTTATACGCCCCCATCACGGCTTCCACCCCGGCTTCCCGCACCAGGGCCTCAAAGGCGGGCAAGTAGGTCTCCCGCAGGTCCTTTTCCCCCACCACCGCGTCGAAGCGGTGGCGCTCCGCCTCCGGGCCGGAATGCACCGCAAAGTGCTTGGCGCAGGCGGCGGCCTTCAGGTATTTCCCCTTCCCCTGGAGCCCCTTCACAAAGGCCACCCCCAGGCGGGAGGTCAGATAGGGGTCCTCCCCGTAGGTCTCATGCCCCCGGCCCCAGCGGGGGTCCCGGAAGATGTTCACATTGGGGGACCACATGGTCAGCCCCTTGTAGATGTCCCGGTCCCCTTCCGCCCTGTTGGCGTTGTATTTGGCCCGTGCCTCGGTGGCGATGGCCCCGGCGATCTCCTCCAGCATCTGGGGATCAAACATCGCGGCCAG
Organism: Candidatus Limiplasma sp.; assembly: GCA_034927815.1. GTDB lineage: Bacteria > Bacillota > Clostridia > Christensenellales > Aristaeellaceae > Limiplasma. The sequence continues at coordinate 54,648 of JAYFPK010000037.1, read as the reverse complement.
GCCAATGGCCTGGGGGAACACCGTGGCCGTTCCGGCCCGGGCGACCCCGTGAAGGGCCTCGCTCCACCAGTTGTAGGAGGGAATGCCCAGGCGCTCGATGGCCGGGGCGTCATAGCGGAGCTGGCTGGCGGCTTCCTCCAGGGTCATTTGGTCCACAAGCGCCTGGGCCCGTTGGGTGATTTGCCGTATATCCATGTGGAGTCTCCCTTTCACATTTTATTCCTTGACGCCGCCCACCGCGATTCCCTGAATGATGTATTTGCTCAGGGCAAAGTACACCAAAATCAGGGGAAGGGCCGTCAGCGCCAGTCCCAGGTAAATGGAGCCGTATTCCGTGCGGTAGATATCGCCCCGCAGCTCCTTCACCATCATGGGCAAGGTGCGCATATCGGGGTTGGACAGCAGCATCAGAGGCGTAAGATAGTTGTTCCAGGAGCCGATCACCGCCATGATGCCCATGGTCGCCAGCGCGGGCACCATGATGGGCATGACGATGCGGTTGTAGGTGAAGAACTCTCCAGAGCCGTCGATGCGGGCCGCCTCCACCAGGGAGAGCTGGAAGTTGGCCGCCAAATACTGCTTCATGAAAAACACGGTGCTGGGCGAGGCGATGGCGGGGATGATCAGGGGGGCGAAGCTGTTGGTCAAATCCATCCGGTACATGGACATGTAAAAGCCCGTGGCCGTGACCTGGGTGGGAATCATGATGATCAGCAGGATGAACTTGTAAAGCTGCTTGCTCCCCTTGAACTGGTACACCGTCAGGGCATAAGCCGTAAGCGCGGAGAAATACACGCCCAAGATGGTGGACCCGAAGGCGATGATGGCGCTGTTGCGGAAGCCCACCATCACGTCGAAGTTCTTGCTGGTGAGGATTCGCAGGTTGTTTTGGAAATACGAGCTGGGCAGCAGCGACATGCCCTGCTGGATCTCATAGGTGGACCGGGTGGCGTTGACGATCATGATCCAGAAGGGCAGCAAGCTCAGGATGCTCAGGAAGGTCAGCAGCACGTACAGCATGGTGCGCTTGGTGCGGTGCATGAAGGCGATATTGACCGCCAGAGCGATGATGGGCGCGAGGATCAGCACATATTGCACCCAGGTGAGCTTCGCGTCGCTGAAGGGCTGCTGGATGGGAAAGGCCTTCAGGCGGAGGATGCAGTACACAAGGGTCACCACCGCCGCCAGGTTGAAGACGCTGGAGAAAGTGAAGTATTTGCTCACATCCTTGACGCCTCCCAGGAGAAAGAGCCCCAGGGATACCAGGAGCATCGCCGCGGAGGCGTAGACCAGCGCCACGTACTGCCCGTCATTGGGCTGATAGTTCCGGGCCTCGTTGATCCGGGTCTGGTCAAAGGAAAGGCGCTGGGGAAGGACAGCGTTGGGGAGCATGGCATAGGTCTCCCCGCCTCCGCCCTCCTGGGCCGCCGCCACCTCCGCCTCGGCCAGCAGCTCATCCAGCTTCGCCTGCTCCTTGTCGATCTTCGCCTGTTGCTTGGTCATCTTCTCCGTGTCGTTGTTCTTCACATAGCGGTCCATGGCCCGCTGAAGGTCCACCAGCTTCTCCTGGCTCTTTTCAATGCCGGCGCTGGAAGCCGCCGTTAGGGACTCCTCAAAGGTTGCCAAGGGCAGGAACATGGCCGCGATGGTAACGGTCATCAGCAGCACAAAAAGGATTTGCCCGCTTCGCTTCATTTCGCATCCCTCCTGGCAAGCTTGGTATGGTCCCTGTCGTTCATCATCAAGAACATGATGGTGCTGGCCACCACAATCATCCCAAACAGAATCACCGACGCGGCGCTGGCATAGTTGAAGTTGCGAGAACCGGTAAAAGCCTGGTTGTAGATGAAGCGGGCGACGGTGTTGGTGGTTCCGTTGGGGTTCCCCTGGGTGAGCAAATGGGGAATATCAAACATCTGCAAGCCGCCGATCATGCTGGTGACCAAGGTGTAAAGCAGGATAGGCTTAATCAGCGGCATGGTAATTTTCCAGAAAATGTCCCGGCTTCTGCACCCGTCCACCAGGCCCGCCTCAAAGAGCGTCGGGTCGATGCCCAGGATTCCGGCGGTGAGAATAATCATGGTATTGCCGTACCACATCCACCATTGGATAAAGCTGATAATGCCCCGGCTTGCCTCCACATTGCGGAAAAATTCAAAGGGCTTGCTGAAAACGCCTATCTGCTGCATCAGCGTATTCACAGGGGCCACGGGATAGCCGAAGAGGGAAAAGAACAGGATGGCGATGGTGGCCGCCGTGATGATGTTGGGCATAAAAATGATTACCTTAAAGCCGCCCTGGAAGCGCAGGCGCATGCGGCTGTCGGTAAACCAGTTGGCCAATAGCAAGGCCATCACAATTTGCGGAACGAAGTTGACGATCCAGATCAGCAAGGTATTTTGAAAGGTGGTCCAAAACTCCTTGAACAATACGCTGCCAGGATCAAAGAACAGCTTATAATTCCCGGTTCCGATCAGGGCGCTGGCGTTGATTTTCTCCCAGCCGATGGCGTCGGAAAAAGAGGTCCGGAAGGTGAACAGGATTGGATACAGCTGAAAAATAATAAAAACCACCACAAACGGGAGGACGAAAAAATAGCCGTACCGGTTGTAATTGACTTTGCTCAGGCCCTTGCGCGCAGCCTTGGCCCGGACCGCCAAATCGTTTCTCATGGAGCTGGCCCTCCTTTTCTGAATTTGCCTCGCCCCATGGGTAAGCCAGGAGCGATCCTGCCGGAGGTGAAAGGAAGAAAGGCTGCCTCTGCCTCGTACAGAAGCAGAAGGCAGCCGAAGTCGTGAAGGGAACGGGTGCCTTTGGGCTTACTCGATGACCAGATCGGTGTACGCGGCGGCTACTTTCTCCTTGAAGGTGGCGATGGCGTCGTCGAATTCCACTTCGCCCTTGGAGTAGGGGGTCGTCACGTTGTCGGCCCAGAGGGTGTTGAGGGTCTCGTCAAAGCGGCTCATGATCGCGCCGTTGGCCAGGTTGGCGGCGGTGGCAAAAGCGCTGTAATGGTCCTGTCCGCCCAGGAACGGGTTGGGGATGCCGCCCTCGGCGATGACCTTGTCCACGATGGCGTTGTTGGACACGAAGTCGCCGGAATCCTTGGCATAGGTGTAGAGGAAATCCTCATCCAGGGTGAAGAAACGGATGAACTCCTTGATAGCCGCCAGCTTGGCCTCGTCCGCACCAGCAACCTTGGCGGAGTTCGCGGCCAGCCAGGTGCCGCCCCAGGAGTAGCCCACAGGGCCGTCCACCATGCGCCAATCGCCATAGGTGCCCGCCGCATCGGGAACCGCGGCGTCGGTTTCGGCGTCATAGTTGCCGCAGTTGGGCTTGAGCACATAGTGCAAGCCCCAGGTGGGCAGGAGGTAGCACATGGTGATGTCGGTCTTCATGCCCTCAAACCAGGACTCGGTCCAAGCGGTGCCCTTGTTGTACAGATCGTCGGTCTCCGCCTCTTTGCAAAGATCCACGTAGTCCAGCAGCACATCGTCGATGACCAGCTTGCCGTCCACCACCCAGGGCTGGGTGCGGCTGTACTGATAGGCGTTCCAGATATCGCCCAGGGAGTTGAACATCTTCACAGCGCCGCCGGAGGCTTCCTTCAGCTCCTGGGCGGTTTCCATAAAGGTATCCCAATCGGCGACCTTGGCCTGGAACTCCTCGGGGGTGGTCACGCCCAGGTATTTTTCCGCCAGGGAAGCCCTGTAGAACAGCGCGCCGGGGGTGGACTGCCAGGCCAGGCCCTTGTGCACGCCGGTGTCGTTGTTGGTGCCAATCTGCAGCATCGCGGGAATGCAGCTGGCGAAATCAGCCTCTTCAAAGCCGATGTCCAGGAGGTTGGCGGTCCAGTCGCTGTCCACATACTTCTTCACGAAAGCAGCTTCCAACGCGAACACATCGGGCGCCTCGGCATTGGCGGCGTCGGTGCCCAGCAGGGCGTCCACCTTGCTGGTGTATTCCCCGGCATCGGTGGGATACAGGGTGTAGGTGATCTCAATGTTGGGATGGGCGGGGGTGAAATACTTGCTGATCATTCCTTCCAGTTCATTGGTGAAGGACCAGATGTTTAGGGTGACCTTTTCCTCTGCCACGGCAAAGGTGACGCTGCCCAGCAGCATCAGGGCGACGAGTACCACAGAGAGCAGTTTCTTCATGGTTGGGTTCCTCCTTTTCATAGTATGTAATATCTGGAAGCGCAACGCCTCGATATTAGGGATGAAAGCCTGCCGGGGTCCCAATCCCCGCCCTGGGAAAAAACCGTCGCAAAATCCGACTCAAGGAGCGGGTTTCAGCCCTTGCGCCATCTCATTGCCACCGCCACCCAAGCCCCTCTGCCTTGTGGCGGCACCCTTTTGGACATACTTCACTTAAACCCTACGCCGCCTCATTTTCCTGCGCCTGTTTGCGCAGTCCAATGGGTACGCCGGGCACCTTATGTTCTCTTTGAGTACATTGAAACGCTCAGTCCAATCTTTTTGCGGCGCCAGGAGCCTCGCGGGGCCGTCCCAATGCCAAAAACCACACTCTTTTCTTAGCCAATTTGTTGATAGTGCAATCATATCACAGGCTCCCGGCCTTGTCAAGGCAAATTTGTAATATCTGTCCAGTTTTTTTCCTTGTGTGCGGGAACATTTCTATGAGACTGGCTGGACTTTCCTGTACAGCGCTTTGCAAAAACCGCGCAAAGGCCGGGGATTCCCCCAAATATAGCGCCGCCTTGGAAGCGTTTCCGCCCGCATCCTATTCAATATTACCCATGGAAGCGGAGGCCTTCGCCTGTTCCCCTTGCGTCCGCCCGGGGAGGGCCTTATAATGCAAGAAAGAGCAGAGGAGAGGGAAAAGGATGGAGCAGCAGACGCTTTTTCAAACCCAGGACGCCCAGCCGCTGGCCGCCCGGCTGCGCCCCCGGACCCTGGACGAGTTTGTAGGCCAGCGCCACCTGCTTGGCGAAGGCAAGGTGCTGCGCCGCCTGATCGAAAGCGACCGGGTCTCCTCCATGATCTTCTGGGGGCCGCCGGGCGTGGGCAAAACCACCTTGGCCCGCATCGTCGCGGGGCATTCCAAGGCGGAGTTCATCGATTTTTCCGCGGTTACCAGCGGCATCAAGGAAATCCGCACCGTGATGCAGCAGGCCGAGGGCAACCGCAAGTTCGGCATCCAGACCATTTTGTTTGTGGATGAGATTCACCGCTTCAACAAGGCGCAGCAGGACGCGTTTTTGCCCTTTGTGGAGAAGGGGAGCATCATTTTGATCGGCGCCACCACGGAAAACCCTTCCTTTGAAATCAACGGGGCGCTGCTGTCCCGCTGCAAGGTCTTTGTGCTGCAGGCGCTGCAGCCCCGGGAGCTGACGGAGCTTCTCTCCCGGGCGCTAAAGGACCCCCGGGGGTTTGGCCGGCAAAACGTCGTGCTCGCCCCGGACACGCTGGAGGTTATCGCCCGGTTCGCCAACGGCGACGCCCGGGCGGCCCTTTCCACGTTGGAGATGGTGGTCCTCAACGGGGACATGGAGGGGGACACCGTCACCGTGTCGCCGGAAACCCTGGAACAGTGCATTTCCAAAAAGTCCTTGCTGTACGACAAGAAGGGCGAGGAGCACTACAACCTGATTTCCGCCTTGCACAAGTCCATGCGCAACTCCGACCCGGACGCCGCCGTATACTGGCTGGCCCGCATGCTGGAGGCCGGGGAGGACCCGCTGTATGTGGCGCGGCGGGTGGTACGCTTCGCCAGCGAGGACGTCGGCCTTGCGGACCCCCGGGCGCTGGAGACCGCCGTGGCGGCCTACCAGGCGTGCCATTTCATCGGCATGCCGGAATGCAGCGTGCACCTGACCCAGGCCGTGGTGTACATGGCCATGGCCCCCAAGTCCAACGCCCTGTACCTGGCCTATGGCAACGCCAAAAAGGACGCGCTGACCCAGCTGGCCGAACCGGTGCCCCTGGTGATCCGCAACGCCCCCACGCGGCTCATGGAGGAGCTGGACTACGGCAAGGGCTACCAGTACGCCCATGACACCCTGGACAAGCTGACCAATATGCAATGCCTGCCCGATTCTTTGCTGGGCAGGGAATACTACCAACCCACGGAGCAGGGCCTGGAGGCGAAGTACAAGGCGCGGCTGGAGCAGATCAAGGAATGGAAGCGGCAGCACAAGGGGTAGCGCCCTTGGCAGCGTGAAGGGAGCCCGGCGCAAAAAAGCCCTTCGGACTGCCTCCCAAGGGCAACCGCTTTGTATCCTCTTTCTATCTCTATGATAGCACGTTTTGGCAAAAAAGAATAGTCTGTATCTTTCCCGGCATCTGTGGTAGGCTAAGCGGACATCAAGGGCCGGGAGGGAACGCTGTATGGAACAAGACGAGCTTCAGCAAGAAAAGCAGCACTTGGCGCAAACCCTTGCCATCATTGGGCGGCAGTTGGACACAGCCGCCCAGGAAAGCGTCCGGTACGCGCAAATCATCCGCGCCATCCAGGAGGAGCGGATGGAAAGCAACCAAATGGATGTGGGCGGCCTGTACAGCTTCCAGGGCTTTGCGGACCTGGCGGAGCTGAGCCAGGGCACACACTCCCTGACCCAAATGACCTCCGCCCAGGAAAACACCGGGGAATCCATCCGCACCCTTCTCAGGATGGGCGAGAACCCCTACTTTGCCCGGATCGACTTCCGCTTTGCAGACGGCAAAACCCAGCCCATCTACATTGGCCGGGCCACCCTTATGGAAAAGAGCCCTATGAAAATCCACATCTACGACTGGCGGGTACCCATTGCCAGCGTCTTCTACCAATATGGCCTGGGGCCCGCCAAGTACGAAGCCCCCGCCGGGACCGTGGAGGGGGAGGTGCTGCTCAAGCGCCAATATGAGATCCACCACGGGGAATTGCTGTATTACTTCGATTCCAACGAACAGGTGATGGACCATTTCCTGCGGGAGCTGCTCTCCCAGCCCGCCTCCGCCTCCATGAAGAGCATCGTGGAGACCATCCAGCGGGATCAGGACAGGATCATCCGGGACATGAAGGCCGAGCTGCTCATGGTGCAAGGCTCCGCGGGCAGCGGAAAAACCTCCGTGGCGCTGCACCGGGTGGCGTACCTCATGTACCAGGGCTTGCAAAAGGACCGCCTGTCCCCCAACGAAATTTTGGTGCTGGCGCCCAACGCCACCTTCGAGCGGTATATCTCCCAGGTGCTTCCAGACCTGGGGGAAAAGCAGGTGCAGACCTTGCTGCTGGAGGAGCTGCTGGCAAACCTGCTTCCGGGCCTGAAAATTGAGCCCCGGAGCGCCTGGGTGGAGGCGTTTCTCACCGAGCCCCCCGGGGAGGAAAAGGACCGGATGCGCTTCTCCCGGAGCTTCAAGGGCTCCGGGGCGTTTTTGACCTTGCTGGAGAGGTGGGTCCGGGAACTGCCCCAAAAATGGATTCCCTTTTGCGATGTGCAATACGATGGCCGTCAGGTGGCCAACGCCCAGTGGTGCCGGGTCTGCGTGTGCAATTCCGTGAAGAACATTCCCCTGGGCCTGCGGCTGCGAAGGCTGGAAAAGGCCCTCTGGGAGCGGATTCACCCCCTGGTTCCCGCCCGGTACGAACAGCTACTGGAATTTACGAGGCGCTGCCCCCAGCATGCCTTGGAAGCCCAGCCCTACGCCCGGATGCTCTCCATCCGGGAGAGCGGGCGGCTCCTTGCGCAAATCCGCGCGTTTACGAGGTTGGACTGCGCCGCGCTGTACCGCGGGCTGTTTTCAAACCGGGAGGCCTTTGGCCGCCTGGCCGCGGGGCTTTTGCCCCAGCGGGACATCGAGCCCCTCCGCCTGGCTACTCTGGAGCGCCTTATGGGAAACGCGCTCCCCTATGAGGACGCCGCCGCCATCGCCTACCTGGAGGCCCGGGTGAACGGTCCCAAGGCGCATACCTCCCTGCGGCAGGTGGTGGTGGACGAAGCCCAGGACCTGGACGCGCTGCACGCCGCGCTGCTGAAGCTGCTCTTTCCCAAGGCCCGCTTTACCTTGCTGGGGGATGTGCAGCAGACGCTGGCGGGCCCCGCCGGACTTTCGCTGTATGACGACATGAACAATGCCTTTGGCAAAGCCAACAGCCTGTTGGTGACGCTGGACAAAAGCTTCCGCTGCACCCGGGAGATTTGGGCCTTCAGCGCCCGGTTCTTGCCCCCGGGAACCGCCGGGGAATGCTTCAGCCGCTCCGGCGAAAAGCCGAGCCTTCACAGCGCCGCAAACGAAAAGGAGCTGGACGCGCTGCTGCTACAGCACGCCCGGCAATGCTTACAGGCCGGGCACCGCTCCGTGGCGCTGCTTTGCAAAACCCAGCGGGACGCCAAGGCCCTGTATCAGCGGCTCAAGGGAGAGCCCCGCGTCGTGCTGGTGGGCACGGAGGGCGCCCTTCAAAATGACCGTATCTCCATCCTTTCGCTCTACACCGCCAAGGGCCTGGAATTTGACGCGGCGCTCCTTTACGGCGTGGACGCCGGCCGCTATGGCGGCCCGGAGGACAGGAGCCTGCTCTACATCGGCTGTACCAGGGCCTTGCATGTGCTGCGGCTGTTTTACACAGGGACCAAAAGCCCGCTGCTGGCGGCGGAAACGGAGGTGGCCGGATGAAAACCCTGGACACGGCGGCGGCCCTCCTGGGAGAAATCCTCTCCATGGACCCCCTGGAGATGGACTCTTCCTTCTCCCTCTCCCCTGAAAACGACGTCATGCCCATTGACGTGGCGAAGCTCGCCATCGCCTGCGAGAAAGCCTTTGGCTTTCCCCTGTTCGATGAGAAGGTTGCCCTCTGGAAAACGCTGGGGGATGTTTGCCGGCATATTGACGAGCTGCTGGAGGAGGGCCTGGCCGAGCCCACCCAGCGCAGCGACGAGGACCGTGTGGACTGGTATTATGAGTGAGCGCTCAAAAGTGGCATGGCGGCAATACAGGGGGTGGAAGCGGAACACGGTATGGTTTGGCTTCATCGTTCAAAGGGTGCAGCAAAGCCCCAACGGTACAAAAACCGCCCCCACAAGGGAATACCATGGGCAAAAACCAATCAGTCATGACCAGGGGCTGAGCCGGCGGCTTGAGTAAGCCCTAGAAGGGCCTAGTACTAGCGAAGCGTCTTAAGACGCATCGAAATCCTGTCAACCTCTTACTCCTGACCCACTATCCATAAATCGACGGAGTTCCTAGCTGTTGTTATCCCCTAGGGCCTCCTCATAAACCGGGAGAGTTTTGGGCAAAGCTTACGCTTTTCTTCCCCGGCTTAGCCGGGGGTTTACTCTACTCGAGAAGAGGCGGAGGGAGCGCGGGCAAGCGCTCTCCCTCCGCCTCGGGGTTTATGGATGCAAGGAAAGCAGGAAAAGCAAGCAGGCAGAAGGGATATTTTCAAGGGCTTTCCCTCCCCATAGGCAGGGCACGGCCCGCCGGATTTTCAGGGGCGGCTGTTCTTCCCAATGGCGTACAGCTCAATCCCCCCCTACCCCATGCTCCCCTGATACAATCTCCTCATCAGCTTTTCCAACGGGCGCATCAGCACCGCGGCGGCGGCCATGTTCCCCGCGCCGTGGAGCAGATCAAAGGGAATCCCGCTGAGGAAGTAGCTTACCGCCGCCCCCGGCCCGCCCAGAAACAGGTAGGGGATGGCGCACAGAAAGCCGAAGGCAAGCCCAAAGCCCCCCAGAATCACCACCCAGCCCAGGATGCCCTCCATTTGCCGGAAGGCCATGGCAAGCCCCCAAAGGATGGCCCAGATGTACAGATAGTTTACAAACCACAACCCAAAGCCGTACACCAGCCCTTCCAGCAGCACAAAGGCGTAGATCACCAACAGCGCCCTGTTGCCCAGCCTGCGGGTGTACACCACCACCAACAGGGATACCAGCTCGATGTTGGGCAAGGGGGCCAAGGCCACCTGTACGCCCAACAAAATGGCCGCCAGCATCGCCAGCAGGGGAAGCTCCCGGTACAGCCGCAGCCCGCCTTCCCTTTGCGCCACCTCCCGGGCCATATCAGTACCCCGTTTTCAGGGTGATTTCAAAGTGATCGCCGTCAGCCACGGGGGTGGCGTCCACGCCGGTAAACAGCTCCTCTCCGCCCTTGGTAAAGAGCCACCATTCCTGCTTGCCGTCATCGGCGGTATAGCCGTCCACGGTCTTGACAAACAGGCCATAGGCGCTTTCCTCGCCGCTGATGAGGCTGACCTCCTCCAGCGCGCCCCGCAAAAACTCCTGGTCGGTCTTGAGGGCCAGTTCCTTGCCGGTCCCATCCTGGTGCACCACCTGCACCTGCAGCGCCTTGGCCCCCTGGGTTCCCTTGGGCATCCACAGCAGGTAGGCCCCTGCCAGCAGCGCGGCCACCACCGCCAAGGCCACGATCCCCAGTATCCACTTCCTGTTCTTCATGAGTTCCCTTCCTCTCTTTCGTTTGGGTCTCTATGCCAAAGGGAAATCATGGGCCCGCAGGCCATGCCCCACGCAAGTCCCCGTGGGCGGGGCATTCATGAATCCTTGAGCCAGTCTTCCGGCTTGTGTTCATCGGCCGCGCGGCCTTCCCATCCTTGCGGACAGTGGCATTTTTCACGCTTTCTCCCACATACGGCGACGGGTTCGCCGGGGCTTTGCACCCCGTTCCTGATCAAGCCTTTTCAGGCGCTCAAGGCCCTTTGCAATCCTGTATATTCCGCGCCCCCAGGCGCAGGGGCCCGCCGCCGCCTCCGTAGGCAGCTCCGGGATTCGGCGCGGCTCTCTTCGCCGTCCGCTTCCCTCTATCATGATTTCTAGGAATCCAACGAAAACCCTTTTGCCCCACTCCCAGAAAAAGCACCTCCCCCGTCCAGAGGAAACAGCCTTATGGGAGAGCTCCAAAGGGGGGATGGCATGAAGCGGTTCAGCCGTCTGTTAGCGGCATACAAAAATGCGGTTTGGGTGCGTCTCCCTGAAAAACGCCAAAAAAATTTCCGATTCCCCTTCTTTCGTTAACGTTAACGGTTGATTTTTCGGGGGAATATGCTATGCTATAGGGAATAGCAGCAGGAGGAATATATGCATGAAATTAAACCGTAGCGCATTGGAAAACCGTTCCCAGTGGGCCCAGGCGGATATCGCCCTTCCCTCCTTCGACCTGAACGCCCTGGCCGCGGAAACCGCCAAGGCTCCGGTCTGGATTCATTTTGGCGCGGGCAACATCTTCCGCGCCTTCCCGGCGGCGGTGCAGCAAAAGCTGCTGGGCATGGGAGCGGCCAAAACCGGCATCATCGTGGCGGAAGGCTATGATTACGAAATCATCGACGGGGTTTTCGCCCCCCACGACAATTTGAGCCTCCTGGTAACCCTGAAGGCCGACGGGTCCATTGAAAAAACCGTGGTGGGCAGCATCACCGAGGCCCTGAAGGCGGACAGCGGCAATGCCCGGGACTTTGCCCGGCTCAAGGAAATCTTCCGCGCCCCCAGCCTCCAGATGGTTTCCTTCACCATCACGGAAAAGGGCTACAGCCTGACCAAGGGGGACGGCTCCCTTCTGCCCGACGTAGCGGCGGACTTTGGGGCGGGCCCGGCGGCTCCCGGCAGCTACATCGGCAAGCTGACGGCCCTGTGCTATGAGCGGTATCTGGCTGGAGCGCTGCCTTTGGCCCTGGTGAGCATGGACAACTGCTCCCACAACGGGGATAAGCTGCGGGACGCGGTCACCGCCTTCGCCGGGGAGTGGGTCGCCAAGGGCCTTGCGGAGCAAGGGTTTAGCGCGTACCTGGCCGATCCGGCCAAGATCTCCTTCCCCTGGAGCATGATCGACAAAATCACCCCCCGGCCCGACGAGGACGTGAAGCGGATGCTCCTGGAATGCGGCTTCGAGGATGCCCAGGGGAAAGTGACCGCCAAAAACACCTTCATCGCCCCCTTTGTCAACGCGGAGGAAACCCAATGGCTGGTGGTGGAGGACCACTTCCCCAATGGCCGTCCCCCCCTGGACCTGGGCGGCGTCATCTTCACCGACCGGGAAACCGTGGACAAGGTGGAGAGGATGAAGGTCTGTACCTGCCTTAACCCTCTGCATACCGCCCTTGCCATCTTCGGCTGCCTGCTGGGGTATACCAAGATCAGCGACGAGATGAAGGACCCGGACTTGGTAAAGCTCATCCACAGGGTGGGCTACAAGGAGGGTCTGCCGGTGGTGGTGAACCCCGGCATTCTGGACCCCAAAGCCTTTTTGGACAACGTGGTGCAGGTGCGCTTTCCCAATCCCTTCATGCCCGATACGCCCCAGCGCATCGCCTGCGACACCTCCCAGAAGCTGTCCATCCGCTTTGGGGAGACCATCAAGGCCTACCTCCGCTCCCCGTCCCTGGATGTGCTGAGCCTGAAAGCCATCCCTTTGGTGCTGGCGGGCTGGCTGCGGTACCTGACGGGGATGGACGATCAGGGGAATCCCTTCTCCCCCTCCCCGGACCCCTTGCTGGAAAGCGCCCAGTCCAGGCTCGGCGATCTTCCCAGCCTTCTCTCCGACGCCTCTATCTTTGGCGTGGACCTGTACCAGGCCGGGCTGGCCCAGCGGGTGACGGACCGGCTGGCCGACCTCTCCCAGGGCCCCGGCTCCGTAAGGCGGGCGCTGCAACGCCTGTAAAGGCCCCAAGGGCCTTGTGCCATGGCTGTGCCATTTTGCCCGGCAAAAACCCCCGGAGCTTTCGCTCCGGGGGTTTTTGGAAAACTCCGTGCTTACCGTCCTTACTTGCCCTTGACGATGTTTTGCACTTCTTCGGAATCCACGTTGGAATTGTCAACCACCATAACGCCGGTGTCCACGACCTTCTCGGTCACGGTGCCGCCGTTGGCCAGCTCCAAGGCCTTGGACACTCCGTCATAGCCCATGTAGTACTGCCGTTGCAAAATGGTAGCCACGCTGTACTCGGGGTTGCGGACGATGTTCTCCATCTCGGCGGAAAAGTCGAAGCCGACCATAGCGATGTCCTTGCGGCCGGACTCTTCCAGGGCCTTAACGAAGCCCACGGTGGAGCCGTTGTTAGGGGCGAAGAGGCCGATCAGGTTGGGGTAGGCGGTCATGAAGTCCTGGCCGAAGGTGAGGGCCTTTTGGGCGTCGCCGTCGTTCACCTTCACCTCGTCCCACAGAACCTTCCAGTTGGCGGGGGCGTTGACATCCCAGTACTCCTGGAAGCCCACGTTGCGGTCGATGATCGCCTGGGAGCCGGTGGAGCCGATGGTGACGGCGATGAAGCCTTCCTTGTCCTCGGGAGCCCCCACGGCCTTCAGCTTGTCGATCATGGCCTGGGCGGCCAGGCGGCCGGCGGCGATGTTGTCCGTCAGGTACGCGGCGCTGTAATCCTCGGTATCAACGGAGGAGTCGATGAGGATGATGGGGATGCCGGAGGTGAACTGCTCGGAGATGGGGGCCACCATGGCCTTGCGGTCCAGGGGCGCGATGACGATGGCGTCAGCCTGGGCGGACACCGCGTCCTGGAGCAAAGCGACCTGCTTTTCTACCTCGGACTCGGCGGCGGTGCCCACGATGACCACGTTGCAGCCCAGGTCGTCGCCGGCCTTACGGGCGCCGGCTTCCACCACGGACCAGTACTGGTTGCCCAGCACCTTCACCAATACGTAGACGGTCTTTTGCTCCCCTTCCGCCACAGCGCCCGTGACTGAAGCGAACACAGCGGTGAGCATCAAGGTCAGGGCAAGAGTAAACACGATCAGCCTTTTCATTGTTGATTCTCCTCCTAATGGTTTTTATATAGCCTCCGGCTGCCACCGGAGCGACTAACAAGCCTTGGACGAGGACGGGAAAATCCGGGTGCGGACCTGCTGAAACAGGGAGGGCGCCACGGTGCCGCTCCTGCGCTGGCGGTGCATCTGGTTGGCTACGGCGATGACCAGCACCATGCCGATGATCACCTGCTGCCAATAGGAGTTGACGCCGATCAAATTCAGCCCGTTGCGGATCACGCCCATCATCAGCGCGCCGATGATGGTGTTGAGGATGTTGCCCTCGCCGCCGTTGATGGCGATGCCCCCCAGCACCGCCGCCGCGATGGCCTCCATCTCGTACCCGTTGCCTGCCATGGGCTGGGCGGAGGACATGCGGGACGCCACCAAAATGCCGCAGATGGCGGCGGAGAAGCCGGACATGCAGTAGGCGAACATGCGGGTACCCACGGCGTTGATGCCGGAGAGCTTGGCCGCCTCGATGTTGGAGCCGCAGGCGTAAATCTGGCGGCCAATGCGGGTCTTTGCCAGCAAAACGCCCAAAATGAGGGCGTATACCAGCATGATTACCACGCTGTAAGGCAGCCCGCCGGGAAAGCGGCCGCCGCCCAGCTGGTAAAAGATCTTCTGCACGCTCTCGCTGGGAATATCCACGGTGTAGACCGGCGCGCCGTTCACCAAAGCGTTGGCCATGCCCCGGTATACCCACTGGGTGCCCAGGGTGGCGATCATGGGGATCACGCCCAAAATTTCAATGAAGAAGCCGTTCATGATGCCGGTGAGCACGCCCATGGCCAGGCACAAAACGATGCACAGCCACATGGGCCAGCCCGCCACCAGCAGGGAAACCACAATGATGCCGGACAGCGCCATGGACGCGCCTGCGGACAGGTCGTTTCCGCCGCAGACCAGGCAAAAGGTCAGGCCGCAGCCCAAAATGGCGTAGGTGACGATCTGCTGGAGCAGGTTTTGCATATTTTTGTTGGACAGGAACACCCCGGGCCTGAGAAAGGAGAACAGCACAAACAGGCCCACCAAAAGCACCATGGAGGAAATGGCGCGCTTGGTAGCCACGCCCATGTTGCCATAAAAACCGGAAAACGCGTTTTTCTTTTCCATCCAGTTCACGCTCCTCAAGAAATCAGAGGGCCTCCTTGGCCTCCAGCTTGTTGTATCCCGCAGCCAGGTAAAGAATCTCCTCCTGGGAGGTCTTCTTCGTCTCCAATTCGCCGTTGATGCCGCCCTCGTGGATCACAAGCACCCGGTCGCTCATGCCTAAAATCTCAGGCAATTCCGAGGAGATCATGATGATGGCCACGCCCTGGTCGCTCAATTGGTTGAAGAGCTGATAGATTTCAAACTTCGCCCCCACGTCGATGCCCCGGGTGGGCTCGTCTACGATGAGGATCCTCGCGCTGTTGCACAGCCACTTGGACAGGACGATCTTCTGCTGGTTGCCGCCGGAGAGGTTCTTGGTCAGCTGGCGGATGGAAGGGGTCTTGGTGCGCAGCATCTGGCGGTATTTTTCGGCATTGCGCGCCCCCGCCCTGTCGTTGATAAAGCCGAACCTGGTCAAATGGCGCAGGTGGGCCATGTTGGTGTTGTATTCCACATCCAGGCCCAGGGCCAGCCCGTCGTACTTGCGGTCCTCCGTAGCGTAGGAAAGGCCGTGCTCGATGGCCTGCATCACGGAGTTGATCTTCACCGGCTTGCCCTCGATCTTGACCTCCATGCATTCCACCTTGGCGGCCCCGAAGACGCAGCGCATGATCTCCGTGCGGCCCGCGCCCACCAGGCCCGCAATGCCCAGGATCTCGCCCTTGCGCACGTAGAAGTGCTCCACGTTCAGGGGCAGGCGGTTGTAGGCCCTCAGGTTGCTAACCTCCAGGGCGATATCGCCGATCTTGCGCTCATACTTAGGGTACTTATCCTCCAGGGAGCGGCCCACGATCATGTTCACCAGCTGATTCATGGTGATCTCCTTGAGGTTTCCCGTGCCGATGTACTGGCCGTCCCGCAGGACGCTGGCCCGCTCGCAGATCTGGCTGAGCTCCTCCATGCGGTGGGAGATGTAGACCATCCCCACCCCCTTCTTTTGAAGGTTGCGGATGATGCCGAAGAGCTGCTGGATCTCCCGCTCGGTCAGGGTGGCGGAGGGTTCGTCCAGCACCAGGATACGGGCGTTATAGGAAATCGCCTTGGCGATCTCCACCATCTGCTGCTGGGCCACCGACAGGGACGCCACCCTGGCGTAGGTATTGATCCTGATGCCTAAATCGTCCAGGATTTTCCGGGCGTCCCGGTGCATCTGCCGGTCATTGACAAAGGGGCCCTTGCGGGCGGGACGGCCGATGAAGATGTTGTCGGCCACCGTCATATGGCGGCAGAGGGTCATCTCCTGAAAAATGATGCTGATCCCCAGTTCGTGGGCCTTGGCCACCGAGTCGATGACGACCCTTTTTCCCTCAATATAAATCTCGCCCGCGTCCGCGTGGTAAACGCCGGTCATGATTTTCATCAGCGTGGATTTTCCGGCGCCGTTTTCGCCCACCAGCCCGTGAACCTCGCCCTTGTTGACGGACAGGGACACGTTATCCAGCGCCTTCACACCGGGAAAGGACTTGCAGATACCCTCCATGCGAAAGAGCTCTTCCGCCATTGCTTTCACCCGCTCCCAAAGCCATTCCGTGTATTTTCGTGTATTTTAACGATCGAGATTAAACCAATTATAGAACCTTACCAAATTTTCGTCAATATACCAGGGCTGAATTTTCAAAATATTTTCATTTTTCATATTTATTGCACAATAATATAAGCTTAATTTTAGGCAAAAAATTTCGTTAACGGACACGGAAAATCCTGTACTTCCGAAAAATCTTCTGGTATAGTATCCTCAGGGTTCAATGGACATTGACGGGGCTGATACCGTCAGGAGTAGGATGTATATGACGCGCGTAACCTTAAAAATGATTGCCGAAAAGGCGGGAACCTCCATCGGCACGGTGGACCGGGCGTTGAACAACCGGGACGGCGTCAGCGGGGACAGCAAAGCCCGGGTGCTCCAGGTGGCGGAGGAGCTGGGCTACCGGCCCAACAAGTTTGCCAGCGCCCTGGGCCGCAAGAAAACCATCCGCATCGGCGCGGCCTATCCCCAGGAGCCCACGGATTTTTATCACGATATTGACCGGGGCTTTGACAAGGCCCTGGAGGAGTTGCAATACTACGGGGTGGAGATCGAAAAGATCCGGTACAGGACCCAGGATCCGGAAATTGCCCGGGCCCGGCTGTGCCAGGTGGACCCGGCGGACTTCGACGGCTTGGCCATCAACTCCGCCGGGGCGCTGAACGTAAGCGAGATCGACCGGTTCGTGGCCGCGGGCACCCCGGTGGTGACCTTCAATACCGACGCGCCGGACAGCCGCCGCCTCTTTTATGTGGGCAACAACTCCCGCCAGTCCGGGCTGATGGGGGCGGAGCTGCTGAGCACCTTCCTCCATGGCCAGGGCAATGTGACGATCCTGGGGAATTTCAGCCGGGCCACGCCCTTTATTGAGCGCTTCGGCGGCTTTTGCGAATACGTCCAGCTGGAGGCCCCGGACATCCATATCTACCCCTGTTCCGAGTGCCTGAGCGAGCCCGGTTTGGCCGCCAAAAGCCTGACGGACCTCATCGCCCGGGTGCCGGACATCAACGGCGTTTTCTGCACGGGCTATTCCAGCACAGCGGGGGCGCTCCAGGCCGTGAAAGCCCTGAACCGCCGGGATATCAAGGTGGTGGGATACGACCTGACGGAGCGTACCGCCACGGCCCTGCGGGAGGGCTGGTGCGCGGCGCTGCTCTACCAGAACCCTTACCGCCAGGGCCTCCAGGCCGCCCGGCTGCTGGTGCGGCACATCCTGGAGGGGTGGACACCCCCCATGCCCCGGTTGCACGTGGATACCCGCATCATCCTGAAGACCAACCTGGAAAGCTATATGGACCCCCAGTATGAGTGGCTGCAATCCAATTTGGAGCAATAAGGAAAGGCAGGCTGAGCGACCTATTATGAAGGCATTTATGGATGAGGATTTTTTATTGAACTCGGATACGGCCCGCGCGCTGTATCATCACTATGCCGCCCCAATGCCCATCATCGACTATCATTGCCATGTGCCCCCCCAGGAGATCTACGAGGACCGGGTTTACGAGAACCTCACCCAGCTTTGGCTGGGGGGCGACTTTCACGGCGACCATTACAAATGGCGGCTCATGCGGGCCTGCGGCGAGCCTGAGCGGCTCATCACCGGGGATGGGGAGGACTATGAGAAGTTCCTGGCCTTTGCCCGCTGCCTGCCCAAGATTCCCGGCAACCCGGTGTACCATTGGGCCCACCTGGAGCTGCAGCGCTACTTTGACTGCCATACGCCCCTGAACGAGGACACGGCCCCGGACATCTGGGAGGCGTGCAATGAAACGCTGCGCTCCGGCCTGTCCGTCCGGGAGATCCTGCGCCGTTCCAACGTGGTAGGCCTTGCCACCACCGACGATCCCCTGGACACCTTGGAATGGCACCGGAAGCTGGCCGCGGACCCCGCCTTTTCCATCACCGTCAGGCCCGCCTGGCGGCCTGACAGGCTGTTGAACATCCACAAGCCCGGCTTTGCTTCCTACGCCGCCCAGCTGGGCGGCGTGAAGGACATGGAATCCCTGCGGGCCGCCCTTCGCGCCCGGATGGACCACTTCGCCGCCCACGGCTGCTCCGCCTCGGACCATGGCCTTGACTTCCTGGAACGGGTTCCCGCCACAGAGGCGGAACTAGACAGTATCCTGTCCAAGGGGCTCCGGGGCGGGGAGGTCTCCCGCCAGGAGGCCGCCGCCTTCCAGTACGCTTGCATGCTGTTTTTGGGCCAGGAGTACGGCCGGCGGGGCTGGGTCATGGAGATCCATTTCGGCGCGATCCGCAACGTGAACACCGCCCGGTTTGAGGTCATGGGCCCGGATACCGGCTATGACGCCATTGCCCCCGCGGTTTCCGTGCCCGGTCTGCCCGCCCTGCTGGACGAGTTGGATCGCAAGGGCTGCCTGCCCAAGACCGTGCTGTTTTCCCTCTCCCCCAACGACGACGCCATGCTCTCCAGCATCGCGGGGGGGTTCCAGGCCCAGGGAGTGCGGGGCAAGGTGCAGCAGGGCTCGGCCTGGTGGTTCAACGACACCAAGGAGGGCATGCTCCGCCAGATGACCGCCATGGCTTCCCTGGCCCCCCTGGATAATTTCCTGGGCATGGTCACCGATTCCCGCAGCTTTTTGGCCTATCCCCGGCACGAGTATTTCCGCCGGATTCTCTGCGATTTGCTGGGCCAGTGGGTGGAACGGGGCGAGTTCCCGGGCGACCTTCCTCGGCTGGGCAAGCTGGTGCAAAACGTGTGCTATCACAACGCCAAGGAATACTTCGGATACTGACCGTGAAGGAGGTTCGGGCATGGAACGGCTATCCTATCAGACCCTCGCAAACCAGGGAAACCGGGACTATCTCCTGGAAAGCGCGCCGGAACGGGTGCTCCAGTTTGGGGAGGGCAATTTCCTGCGGGCCTTTGTGGACTACTTCATCGACGTGGCTAACGAGCGCTCCGGCTTCCATGGCAAGGTCGTGGCGGTGCAGCCCATTCCCGCCCCGGCTTTGAAAGAGAAGTTTGACGCCCAGGATTGCCTGTACACCCTCTACCTTCGGGGCATTGAAAACGGCCAAAAGGTGGAAAAGCGCCGGGTGATCTCCTGCATCTCCCGCTGCATCAGCGCCGCGGAGGAATTCGGCGCGGTGCTGGCCTGCGCCCATAACCCGGACATCAAGTACATCGTCAGCAACACCACCGAGGCGGGCATCGCCTTCCGGCAGGAGGACCGGATGGAGGAGCCCTCCGCCGCCGCCTTCCCCGGCAAGCTGACCTTGCTGCTGCTGGAGCGCTACCGCCATCTGCCGGAGAGCGGCTTTGTGATGCTGCCCTGCGAGCTCATCGAGGAAAACGGCAAGGCCCTTTTGGCCTGTGTGCGCAAGTATATCGCCTTGTGGAACCTTCCCGCGGAGTTCGCGGCCTGGGTGGAGGAGAAAAACGTGTTCTGCTCCACGCTGGTGGACCGCATCGTGCCCGGCTACCCCCAGGACGCCCAGGCGCTGAACGCCGCCAACGGCTACGAGGACGGCCTGCTGGTCTGCGGGGAGCCCTTTGGCTTTTGGGCCGTGGAAGGCCCCGCCAGCCTGAATGAGGAGCTGCCCTTCGCCAAATCCGGCCTTCCGGTGCTGGTCACGGAGGACTGCACGGGCTACAAGCAGCGCAAGGTGCGCATCCTCAACGGCGCTCACACCTCCACGGTCTGCGCGGGGCTTTTGTGCGGCCTGGAAACCGTGGGGGACATGATGTCGGATCCCCTGCTGCGCTCCTTCCTGGAAAGGGAAATCGCCCAGGAGATCATCCCCACCCTGGATTTGCCCCGCCAGGAGCTGGATACCTTCGCCGCTTCGGTGATCGAGCGCTTCCAAAACCCCTTCATCCGCCACGAGCTTATCTCCATCACCCTCAACTGCACCTCCAAATGGCGGGCCCGGGTGCTGCCCAGCATCACGGAGTCCGTCAAGCGCACGGGGGCCTTGCCCAAGCTTCTCACCTTCAGCTTTGCCGCCTATGGGGAGTTCTACCGCTGCGGCAACTTTGACTGCAAGGATGAGAAGGAGGTGCTGGACTTCTTTAGCGCCCGCCGGGGGGATTCCCCCCAGGAGCTGATGGCCGCCCTCTGCGCCCAGGAGCGCTTCTGGGGCCTGAACCTGGCGGATATTCCCGGCTTCCTCCCCGCCGTCACCCAGGCCCTCGCGGCCATCCAGTCCCAGGGCATGAGGGCCGCCCTTGAGGCGGTGCTGGCATGAAGAAGGCCCTCCAAATCCATGGGGGCGACAATGTGGCCGTGGCCCTCTCCCCCCTCAGCGCCGGGGAAGCCACCCTGGGCGTGACGATGCTGGAGCCCATCCCCGCCGGGCACAAGTTCGCCCTCACCGGCATTGCCAGCGGCGCGCCCGTGGTGAAGTACGGCCTGCCCATCGGCTTCGCCAAGGGGGACATTGCCCCCGGCGTGTGGGTGCACACCCACAACGTAAAAACCGGGCTTGAGGAAGACGCCCGCTATGCCTACTCCCCCATCCGTCCGGAGCTGCCCCCGGTATCCCCCCGCTCCTTTTTGGGGTACCCGCGGGAGGACGGCCGGGCCGGAATCCGCAACGAATTGTGGATCATCCCCACCGTGGGCTGCGTGAACGACGTCTGCAAGAGCCTGGAGGCGGAAAACGCCTCTTTGTCCGCCCAATACGGCCTGGACGGCGTGTTTCACTTTCCCCACCCCTACGGGTGCAGCCAAATGGGGGACGACCACGAACAGACCCGCCGCCTCCTGGCCGCCCTGTGCCGCCACCCCAACGCCGGGGGCGTGCTGGTGGTAGGCCTGGGCTGTGAAAACAACAAGATGGAGGACTTTCGGACCCTCTTTGGGCCGGAGTATCAAAGAAAGCTGCGCTTCATGGTCTGCCAGCAGGAGGAGGACGAGCTGGCCGTGGGCGGAAGGCTCCTTGGGGAGCTGGCCGAATACGCCTCCCGCTTCCAGCGCCAGGCCCTCCCCGCCTCCAAGCTGGTGGTGGGCATGAAGTGCGGCGGCAGCGACGGCCTGTCCGGCATCACCGCCAATCCTACCGTAGGCGCTTTTTCCGACAAGCTCATCGCCATGGGCGGGACCACGATCCTCACGGAGGTCCCGGAGATGTTCGGGGCCGAAAGCCTGCTGCTGAACCGCTGCAAGGACGAGGCCACCTTCCGCAAGGCCGTGGACATGGTGGAGGGCTTCAAGCGTTACTTCATCGCCCACAACCAGGTGGTCTACGAAAACCCCTCCCCCGGCAACAAGGACGGCGGCATCACCACCCTGGAGGACAAGAGCATGGGCTGCGTGCAAAAGGGCGGCTCCGCCCCTGTGGTGGACGTGCTGGGGTATGGAGAGCCGGTGAGCGTCCCGGGCCTTAACCTGCTCTACGGGCCGGGAAACGACCTGGTTTCCGCCACCGCCCTCACCGCCAGCGGGGCGCAGATGATCCTGTTCACCACCGGACGGGGCACCCCCTTCGGCGCTCCCGCCCCCACCCTGAAAATCTCCACCAACACCCCGCTCTTTGAGAAAAAGCCCCATTGGCTGGACTTTAACGCGGGCCCCGTGGCGGAGGGGGAAACCGTCGAAGCCGCCTCGGACCGGCTGCTGGATCTGGTTTTTCACACCGCCGGCGGCGCGTACCAGACCCGCGCCGAGGAGCATCACCAGCGCGGGATCGCCATTTGGAAAAACGGCGTGACCCTGTAAGCCTTTGGCCGTTATCCTTTCCTTCCCTCACAAGACAAAAAAACCAGGAGGTATGCATATGAAGATGACCTTGCGTTGGTTCGGCACCGGGTATGACACGGTTCCCCTCAAGCACATCCGCCAGATCGCCGGGGTGGCCGGCGTGATTACCACCCTGTACGGCACCACCCCGGGGGAGGCTTGGAAGGCCGAGGATATCCGCGCCATCAAAAAGGAAGTGGAGGACGCGGGCCTGGAGCTCACCGGCATCGAAAGCGTCAACATCCACGACGCCATCAAGGTGGGCTCCCCCGACCGGGAGCACTACATCGACAACTACATCACCACCTTGGAGCGCCTGGGCCAGGAGGGCATTGGGCTGGTATGCTACAACTTCATGCCTGTGTTCGACTGGACCCGCTCCGACCTGGCCAAGCTCCGGCCCGACGGCGCCACCGTGCTGGCCTATGACCAGAAGAAGGTCGACGCCATCAACCCCGATACCATGCTGGCCGAGATGGACGCCAATGCCAACGGCTTCATCCTCCCGGGCTGGGAGCCGGAGCGCATGGCGCGGCTGAAGGAGCTTTTTGAGATGTACAAGGATGTCACAGACGAAAAGCTCTTTGACAACCTGGTTTATTTCCTGGGGCGCATCAAGCCCGTATGCCAGAAATACGGCATCCGCATGGCTATCCACCCCGACGACCCCGCCTGGCCCGTCTTCGGCCTGCCCAGGATTGTCACCAGCGGCGAGAGAATCCAGCGGCTGATGAAAGCCGTGGACGACCCCTTCAACGGCGTCACCTTGTGCACCGGTTCCCTCTCCTCCAACCCGGCCAATGACATCCCCGCCATCATCCGCTCCCTGAAAGGCCGCGTTCACTTTGCCCATGTGCGCAACACCAAGCACAACGGCCCCGGGGATTTTGAGGAGGCCGCCCACCTTTCCTCCGACGGCGATTTGGATATGTACGAGATCATGAAGGCCCTGTACGAAACCTGCCCGGATACGGTGATCCGTCCGGATCATGGGCGCATGGTATGGGGCGAGGTAGCCATGCCGGGCTACGGCCTGTATGACCGGGCCATGGGCGCTTGCTACCTGCTGGGCCTGTGGGAAGCCATTGGCAAGGCCAGCCGCCAGGGAAAGTAACGATAGAACGGGGGCGGGTTCGCTGGAGGCGCGGGGAACGGGAAGGCTGCCAGGGCTGGCCGAAGGCGTGAAGCCGGTGGAATTACTTCTTGATTCCCCCCTTCTCCCCTTCCCCATGGCGACTTCTTTTCCCTCCGTTTTTCAGGCGGTTCAGGGAAAACAGGACTGGGGCTTTTCCTGATCGCCGCAGGTTTTCCGGCGTTCCCGCTTTCCGGCACCTCCGCTTAAAGCCCGGGGTTTGGGG
Organism: Candidatus Limiplasma sp.; assembly: GCA_034927815.1. Taxonomy (GTDB): domain Bacteria; phylum Bacillota; class Clostridia; order Christensenellales; family Aristaeellaceae; genus Limiplasma. The sequence goes on along the minus strand of JAYFPK010000037.1, from coordinate 31,194 downwards.
TATCAAAGAAGCCGCTTTTCTCTGATGGAAAAGCGGCTTCTTTGGCGGGTCCAAGCGTTGTTTCCTTTCCCTGGGGCGGCTTGCCGCATCCTATTGCAAGCTGATATCATACGCAGCGGCTCCGTGGGAATCCACGGCCAACAGCCTGTCTCCCCCGATGGGCTGGCACAGGTGGTACACCCCGCCATCTTCAGGCATGGTAATCCGCAGCAAATGCGCAACGAGGTTTGGTTTTATGCCGGGCTGGACAGGGATATACTGCGCATCGTGCCTGAACAGCGCACCCCTTTGGACGGCCACGGCAACGCGATGCAAACAGCCTATGTTCCTTTGGACGCCCTTCCCGCTCGGGTGAAGCTGGACAATGGCAGCGCGCTGGCCCTTACGGATGTTTCGGTAACCAAGGACGGCTTCCTAGTGGAATACTTACCCGAGGGCCATACGGGATACCTGGAGTTTGGCCCAGCAGACGCGCAAAACCAGCGGCTGAACCTGAACTTTATATCCTTTGACCAGCCGGCGCCTGTGAAGAAACGGCTCGTGGCGGGGGGATACTGGTCCCGGGAGTACAAGGACCGCATTATATCCGCTGTCACCCAGGAGGATTTGGAGCAGGTCAAAACCCTTGCCATTGACTATTGGGCGGGGGAATCCAGGCTGCCGGAGGACATGGCGGTGGAGGTCAAGCCAAGGTAAATGGCGGAGCTTGGCATGGCGGCCATCCCAGGCACCCATACAAAAAGAGCGGCGGGCCGCAATGGCCCGCCGCTCTTGGGTTCCCTGTGGATTACCAGATTTTCACCCGGGCTTCCGGCGCGATGTACATGCCGTCCGTCTCTTTGATGTCATAGGCCTCATAGAATTCATCGGCATTGCCGCACTGGATGTTCACGCGCAGAATCGGCGGGGAGTGCACGTCCATCAGCATCATCTGGTCGGTCTCCGGGGTTGTTTTGTTGCGCCAGATGGCGGCGAAGGCCTCAAAGAAATCCCGATACGACACATCCTCCAAGGACTGGGCCAAGGTGAGCATGCAGGAAACGCCGCCTGCGTCCGCGATATTTTCACCCAGGGTCATTTGGCCGTTGATGGGGGAACCGGCGTACAAACGGCCGTCAAACAGCTCCACCATGGCCTCCGCCCGGCGGTCAAACTCTTCCCGGTCCTCATCGGTCCACCAGTCCCTCATATTGCCCACCTCGTCAAACATGGAGCCGTTGTTGTCAAAGGCGTGGGAAACCTCATGGCCGATGACGACCCCAATGCCGCCCAGGGTTGCGCTTTGGCTCTGGGTGGGAGAATACACCGGGGGCTGCAAAATCCCCGCCGGGAAATTGATGGAGTTATCGGTGGGGCTATAGAAGGCGTTGACCGTGTCGCCTCCTACAATCCAGTCTGTACGATCCGGCTTGGTGCCGTATCTGCCGAAAATCTCCTGGCGAAACGCCCGGCCCCGGGCCCTGGCATTGCTGTACAGGGTGCCGCCTTCCTGGGCAGGCGTAATGGTATACAGGTCGTAATAGGAAGGCAGCTTATCAGGATATCCAACGCGGAGGGTCATGGCGTCCAGCTTGCGAATAGCCATGGCCTTGGTTTCTTCGCTCAGCCAATCGTTGTTCTCAAGCCGGGTGCGGTATACGTCAAGGGCCTGCTTGACAATGGCGGTGACCTCCGCCTTGGCCTCTTCCCCAAAGTAGGTTTTCCCGTAGTACATGCCCACGAAATCATCAAACGCCGCATGCGCCTGGTGATACGCGTCCTCCCGGGGATCCTCCTTCTCCTTCATGCCGGTACTCTGCATTTGGTATGTGTTGAGAGGTTCCAGAAAATCGTCCCCGAGAAGGGGGGCCGCCTCCCTGAGGAAGTTCACCTTCATCCAGCTCTTCAGGTTTTCAAAGTGCTCGGGGGCGTAGATCTCGTCAAAGGCGTGAAAAAACTCTGCGTTCATCATGTTGATGGTATCCGGAGCCTGCCCCACAATCCCGGCTGCCAGCGCGCCCAGGTCAACGTTTTTGCTCAGGGCGGCAAATTCCTCATATGGCACCGGGTTGTTGAGCCGGCTGACATAATTGGCTTGTTCTTCAAGGCTTGGCGTCTGGGCCACCAGCAGGGCGTCAAAGGCGAAGGCGCGTTCCACGTCGGCCCTGGCCTCTTCTTCGGTCGCGCCCGCCGCCATGAGCAGCCGCGTCTGCATCTCCTTCGTCTGGGACATGGCCTTCTGGCCGGCCGGGTTGTCCGGGTTGTAGTAATCGGGATCGTCCAGGTAGATCTCCCCCATGCCGACGCCCAAAATGTACCGGGTCACATCCACCGGATCCGTGGAAACCCCAAAGATAAAGGGCAGAGGCATTCCGTCCTGCTGCCACTGCTGGATCTGTGCGGACAGGTCCTCCAGGCTCTTGAGGTTCTGGATGCGGGCGTAGTCCTCCGCCGCGGGCGCAAAGCCGTCCGCATTGCGCTTATCCATATCCTTGACCATGGAATAATAGGTCAAAAACATGTCCAGCATTGGATCGCCGGTGTCCTGGCCGGAGGCCATCATGGCCTCGAAGTCGGCCATCAGCGTGTCCAAAATATTATCTCCCATCTCGGAAAAAGCGCTGATTCTGGAGCGGTCCGGGCGAATCTCCGCTTCGGCCAGCCACTGGGCATTCACGTAAGAATAGAAGTCGTCCTCCAACCGGACGGGCTCCGCTCCCCCGGCAAGGGCCTGAGGCATGCATAGGGGGAGAATCAGCGCGAGTACGAGAACCAGTACCCACGTCTTTTTTCGGGCGTGTGTTTTCATCATTGCAATTTCCTTTCTATCCGTATAGTCAGCAGATCTCCAAGAGACGTCACAAAAAGTATACCAAAGATACCGCTCCCATGTAACCCTCTGGAGGCAAAAAAGTACCAATTTACGGCAAATTTTTCAAAATTCCCCCAAAAATGAGGCCTTTTGACGGCGGATTGGCCGGGCATTCCATATGGGTCCCGGTGGAAAACCGTCAATGAAAGGGCGCATCAAAGGCCTCCGTGGCTTGGGTTTGTCCGCCGCCCGTTCAGGTTACAGGAACATGGAGTGCCCCATGCAAAACGCCGGCCCTGTGCCCATGGCCGGCGTTTCTCATTTCTTATTCAATGCCCCAAGGCGGCGGGGACGGCTTTCCGGGGCGTCGCGCCAGCCGCTTTTGCTTCTCAATCGTTCTCCCCAAGCAGCTCCCATTGTTCCGCATGATCGATGGCTTGCCCGGGCTTGATCGTCCGCTCCCCTCCATAGGTCTCCATCTCCGCCATCCAGTTGTTTTCGCCGATGAACGCGGCGATGTTGCAGCCGTTCATGGGGTAGCGGGCGCCGGGATCAAAGGGGACGGTTTTGCGAAACACGTATCCGTCGCAGCGGAGCTGGATGATTCCCTTTTCCGCGCGCACGCAGCGCTTCACGCATCTGCCCTTGGGGGTAAGCACCAGCGCGTCGCCCGCAAACGCCGCCGAATCGTCCGCAAGGGCGGTGACGTTGCCCGCGAACACCCGGGGAAGCGCCATGTACACAATATCCCAGGTGGGGTTTGGCTCCGCCGAGCCCAGGGGGATTTCCATGGGCTTATCCGCCACCACGCAGGTGGGCGACCAGCAGCCGCCGGAGTAGAGCATCGTCCCCTCGTTGCGCAGGTAGTTGCGCACCTGTACGCGGCTTTCATCCAACACCCGGATCTCCATCCCCCGGGCGATACGGTTCGAATCCGGGGCAGGGGCGCATACGTCCACGCCGTCCGGCAGCAGCGCGACGGCGCAGGGGGCGTTGTCCGGCTGGTAGGTATCCTCGCTCTCATCGGCCAGGGGACGCGTCAGCCATACCCGGTGCCCGCCGTACAGCCGCCACTGGCCCCGGCCCGCCCCCTCCGTCGCCCAGTACAGAAGTTTATCCCCATCCGGCTTGGAAAACCACGCAATGCGGGGCCCGATCTGCGTTATGACGATCAGGCGGAACCCATGGGTCCTGATCTCCAATCCTTCCAGCTCCCCGAGGATCGTGGGCTTTATCTCCATATCCGGCCTCACAAAGCAAGCTCGTAGATGCGGCGGGCCTCGCCGCGGCCGATCTTGGGGATGCTGGCGAGCTTTCCGTCCGGGCCAAAGGAGACGCTCACCAGCCCCTCCACCAGCGCGTCCAAATCCGCTTTGGTACAGCCAAAATCCCGGAGGCGGCTCTGCACGCCCACCCTCTTCACAAAGTCCTCCAACTGGTCCGCCGCGCCGGCCAGGTCCCCGGCGCCGTACATCAGCTTCGCAAACTTCACGAAGCGGGCGTTTTCCTGATGATCCGTAAAAAAGCGCATCCACGCGATCATCATACAGGCGAGGGTCGCGCCGTGGGTGGCGTGGAAATGGGAGCTTATGACATGCCCCATCTGGTGCATGGGCGTCCACCCCTGTACGCCGCAGGTGAGCCAGCCGTTCAGGCCCACGGTGGCGCTCCACTGCATGAGCCCCCGCAGCTGCAAATCACCGGGATTCGCCAGCACGTTTTCGATGTTCTCATAGATGGCGCGGATCACGCCGATCTGCATGGCGTCGTGCAAGGCAAGGTTGCCAAAGGCCTCCTGGGTGCTGAAGAAGAACGGCTCCACCACATGGCTGATGGCGTCCAGCGCTCCGCAGGCCGTCTGATAGGGCGGCAGCGTCACGGTGAGCGCGGGGTCCAGGATCGAGACCCGGGGATATAGGCAGGCGGGCTCCCACACATAGCTCTTGCGCTGCGTCGCCTCATCGGTGATCACCGCCGTGGGGTTCATCTCGCTGGATGTGGCGGGAAGGGTGGGCACCATCAGCAGCGGTAGCGCTTGCGCCGGCGGTATCTGGTACTCCGCCTCGCTGTGGGTGAACTTGATCATGCGCATCAGGTCGTGGGGATACAGGATTCCTGCGGCGATGACCTTCGCCAGGTCCATGGCGCTGCCTCCCCCAAGGCCGATCACCAGGTCCACCTTTTCCCTCCGCCCGGCCTCAATGCCCGCGCGCGCCTGGGCAATGGTGGGGTTGGCCGTAGCCAAAAAGGCGTCCACGCAGGCCACGCCATGCTCCCCAAGCCACCCGCGGATGCGCTGGGGAAGCCCGCCGTAGAAGCTTACATCCTCATAGGACACCAGCAGCGCTTTGCGCCCCAGCTTCGCCGCCTCGCTTCCCACCCGGGCCACCTCCCCCGCGCCGAAGATCACCTTCACGGGGTTAAAGAACTCAAAGCTATTCATACTTCATCTTGCTCCCTTTCGGTACAATTCTTCTGCGGTAGGCCGTAACCACGGCCACCCCCATGATCAGCAGCAGACCCTTGATCACCTGGCCCACCGCAAAGCCCGAGCCCAGCATGGTGAGCCCGCTGGTGAGCGAACTTAGCACCAGCGCGCCGATGAACGTGCCAACCACGTTTGCCTTGCCCAATTTCAAGGCCATGGCCCCCAGAAACACGATGGTGAAGCCGTTCAGGAAAAAGGAGGAGCCCATGCTGGGCTGCCCGGACTTGTACACCGTAAGCACGTACACGATGCCCCCGAAGGCCGCGAAAAGGCTGGAGAGCACAAACGTACCCGTGAGGATACGCCCGGTCTTGACGCCCGCCTCCTCCACCGCCTGCCGGTTTTCGGACAGGGCGTAGATGTACTGGCCGTACCGGGTCTTCTCCTGCACCAGCAGCGCCGCCAGATACAGGGCCACCGCGATCACAAACACAATGGGGAAGCCCGCCACGCTCCTGCCGAAGAACTTGTACAGCGCCGTGGAGTTGAGCCCCTTGATGGAAAGCACGGAGCCGTTGTAAAGGATGTTGGCGATTGCGCCCGCAATGGTGGAAACCGCAATGGTGGTGATGAGGGAATGGAAGCGGAACCTGACCACCAAAAGGCTTGTGAGCAAGCCAAAGCCCAGGCCTGAGGCAAGGCTTGCGAGCATCGCCAGCATGGGGTCCACCTTGGCGTTGAGCAGCAGCGCGAAGATCATGCTGGCGCAGCTGGCCACCTCTGGAAAGGAGGCGTCCATCTCATTGGCCGCGATGACCCAGGTAAGGCCCAGGACCAGGATGGCGATGGACCCGGCCGATTTCAGAATGTTCATCAGGTTATACACCTGAAAGAACGATTCCCCGTTGAGCAGGCTGAAGATCACCAACACAGCCAGCAGCACGCCCAGCAGCGCATAATCCATGCTGAACATCTTTCCGAAAAATCCCTTGCGCTTCATCACGCCTTCGCCTCCTTTCCCCTGCCCGAGGGCGCCGGGGTCTTTTGCTGTACCACAATCTTGGAGAGCAAAATGGCGAGGATCAGCACAAAGCCGGTAACGAGGTTGGACCAGTAAAAGGGGATGTTGATGGAGGTGAAGCCCGTGGCGATGGCCGTAACCAGCAGCGCCCCCAGGAACGTACCCAGCACGCAGGGCCGCTTGAATACCGACATGCCGATGTACACCGCCGTAAAGCAGGGCATCAGCATGTTCATGCCGATTTTGACATTGCCGTAGCCCTGCCGCGCCGTCATGATCAGCGCGGCGACGGCTGCGCAGGTGCCGCAGATCACATAGGCCAGCAAAATGGTGCGGTTCACGTTCACGCCGCTGAGGTAGGCGGCCTTCTCCGTCGCCCCCACGGCGTAGAACGCGCGGCCGAAGCGGGAGCGCTCCAAGAGGTAGTAGCATAGCCCCATGACCGCCGCCATGATGTATACGGGCAGCGGCAGGCTCAGGATCACGTACTGGGACAGGTAGTGGGTTTTCGCCTCGATAAAGTTCTGCATGATGAACGCGCCGTCAGAGAACACGTAGCCCAGCCCGAAGGCGATGGACCCGATGGCGATGGTGGTGATGATGTCCGGCAGCTTGAGCTTGCCTACCGCCACGCCGGACACGCCGCCCCACAGCGCCCCCGCGGCCACGCCGCAGACAATGGCGGGGACAGGATGCCAGCCCAGGCTCACCAGCCAGGCCATCCACACGCCGCAAAAGCAGCTGGTCATGTAAAAGGAGATATCCGAACGCCCAATGGCAATCACAAAGGTGAGGCCGATGGCCGCGATCACCGTGGTGGAAACGGACTGCATCATATTGATGATGTTGGCCCAGGAGAGGAAGGTGGGCTGCAAGCCCTGGAAGGTGAGAAGCACCGCCAGGAACAGGACGGCAAACAGCACGATGGGCAGCCGCTCCGAAATCCGCTTTCTCATGCCTCCACCTCCCCATTGGAAATCGCGTGCACCAGCATCTCCTTGAGCGTCGTGCCGGCGGCGCTTTTGCGCAGCGTTGTGCGGCCCTGGTAGATGACCATCACGCGGTCGGCGTTGCCCAGCACCTCCTCCGGCTCTGAGGAGATGATGAGGACCGCCGCCTTGCGGGCCAGCTTGCGGATCATCTCATAAATGCCGGATTTTGCGCCCACATCCACGCCCACTGTGGGCTCGCAGAAGATATACACATCCGCTTCGGTGTAGAGGCCCTTGGCAATGACCACCTTCTGCTGGTTGCCGCCGGAGAGCTCGTTCACCTTCTTTTGCACCGAGGGGGTGGAGATCGACAGCTTTTCCGCCAGCTCCTGGGCGCTTCGCGCCTCCAGCCTGCGGTCGACGATGTTCAGGCGGCGCACCGCCTTCTCCAGCTTCGCAATGGTGACGTTGAAGGTGATGGGCAGATTGTGCAAAAGGCCTTCGGTCTTGCGGTTTCCGGGAACCAGGTACAGGCCGTGGCGGATGGCCGCCCCGGGGCTGGACAGCGCAAGCCGCTTCCCGTCCTTCTCCAGGGTCCCGGCGGTCTCCCTGACGGCCCCCACCAGCACCTTGGACAGCTCGTCAATGCCGGAGCCCACCAGGCCAAACACGCCGAACACCTCGCCGCGCCGGGCCTGAAAGGAGATATCCTGAAAGCGTCCCTCCAAAGAAAGGCCGCTGGCCGTAAGGCAGACATCCTCGGACGGCTCCGGGGCCCGGGGGGGATAAATCTGATCCAGCCTTTCCCCCAGCATCAGCTCCGCAATATGCCCCGAATCCACCGCGCCGCCGTGAATTTCCTCCCGGCACACGTTGCACCCGTTCCGGAACACGGAGAAGCTGTCGCACACCTGCGCCACCTCGTCCAGATGGTGGGTGATATAGATGATGGAAACGCCGGTGCGCTTCAATATATGGATAAACTCAAAAAGAGTATACTTTTCCTTTTCAGTGAGGATGGAGGTGGGCTCGTCCAGCACCAGAATCCGGCATTCCTTGGACAGGGCCCGGAGAATGGCGATGATCTCCCGCTCCACGCTGCTCATGAGGTATACGGGCTTTTCCACGTCGATCTCAAAGGGATAGCGCGCCACCAGCTCCTGGGCCTGCTTGCGGAGCCTGCGGCGGTTTACGGCGGACAGCGCGGCCTCCCCCGCGCCCTCGTGGCCCAGGTAGATATTCTCGTAACCGGTGTAGGATTCGATCATCTGCGGATCCTGATACACAGCGGAGATGCCGCAGGCGATGGCGTCCTTGGGGGTATTGATCTGGCGCGGCTCCCCGCCGATCAGAATCTCCCCCGCGTCCCGGGTGTACACGCCGGAAAGAATCTTGATCATGGTGGACTTTCCCGCGCCGTTGATGCCCAGCAGGGCGTGGGCCTCCCCCTGTCCAACGGCCAGGTGGGCGCCGCACAGCGCCCGAAGGCCCGCGAAGCTCTTGTGGATGCCCCTCATTTCCAGTGCATAGCTCATGCCTTGTCCTCCGTGAGAAAGCCGGGGACAAGGAACCGCCCTTGTCCCCGTTCTCTTTTGTTTGAATCAGATCGTGGGCACCCAGAGGTGGTCGGTGAGGTTGTTTTCGGTCAGCGCCTGATTGAGCAGGTCGATGTTGCCGGGCAGGTCGTAGCTGAGCAGGAGCTCCCAGGCGGTCTTGTCGCCGACCTTGTAATCCCGGATGCTGTTCACTTCGCCGATCATGGTGCTGGTAACGGCGTAGCCCTCCACCAGCACAAGGCGCGGCACGGTCCTGCCCTCATGGTAGTTCATGGCGTACTGCACCAGCTGCCGGGGCATGGAATAGATGTTTTCCCCGGCGCTCATCACAAAGCTCTCGGGATAGTTGATCATATAGTTCCAGCATTCCTCGCCGCCGTCGCAGCCGGTGTACATGATCTCCGGGCGGGTTTCGCCGGTGAGCACCAGGCCCTCAAAGGCCGCGCCGTCCCAGGCGCACCAGATGCCCCGCAGCTCCTTGTTGGTATCCGCCGCAAGCCATGTGCTGATGGTGGCCGAGGGGGTCACCGCGCCGGTGGAATCCCAGGACCAGGTGTTGGCGACCTGGATATTGGCGTATTTCTCCTGCTCCAGCACATCCTCCGCCCCAAGGTCCCGCTGGTGCCAGCTCTCGTTGGAGGGCAGCATGATCATGCCGATCTTGATGGGCTCGGTGGTGCCGTACTTCTCCTGGAGCCGGTCGCACAGATAGGTCATGGTGGTTTTGCCGCAGGCATAGTTGTCGAACAGCACCGTGCTCACCGCGTCCGCTCCGCTCACAAAGCCGTCGGACAGGTATACCGGGATTCCGGCGTCACAGGCTTCCTTCACCGCTTCGGCAATGCCGGTGGGGTCGCTGGGCGTAATGAAGAGCGCCTTGGGGGCCTTGGCGATGAAGGCCCGGATTTGCTCGGTCTGCCGTACCGGATCGTAGTTGGCGTCCACGATGGAGAAGTTGGTGATGCCGAACTTCTCAAAGGATTCCGTAAAGCCCGTCTTCTGGCGCTGTCCGGAGGCGTTCTCCGCCCATCCCAGCGATACCGCGTAGAAGTCGTCCTCGGCGAAGGCCGTCGCGGCCAGGGTGAGCATTCCAGCCAGCAAAACGACAACCATGAGTACAGAGGTCAATTTTTTCATGTATATCCCCCATTCCTAATATTTCCAAAGCGCGTGCACCAGCGCTTTAGGTTCCAAAATCATGGGCAATTTCCCAGGCATGGGCTGCCCTTGGGCAGGACCCTACGGGGTCACAGGCTCAGCCGCGCCAGCTCTTCCCCCAGGTCCGCTTGCATATCCGCAGCCCGGGCAAACACCGGCAGCAGCTTCCCGTACAGGGCCTGTTCCTTCGGCTGGGGCGAAACGCGCCCCTCCAGCCGGTGCACCCCGCGCACCTCATCAAAGCCCTTCCACAGGCCCGTGCCCACGGCGGCGCAGGCCATGGCCCCAAGGCTGCCCGCATCCTGCCCGACGTTGGTCTCCAGAATGTTCATCCCATAGACGTTGGCAAAAATCTGCCGCCACAGGCGGCTCCTGCCTCCTCCCCCCACAATGAGCATATCGTCGCCGATGGGGGTGATCTGGCGCATTACATCCAAAGACAGGCGCAGGTTGAGCGCGACACCCTCCAAAGTTGCGCGCAACACATCCTCCCGGGTATGGCTGAGGGTGAGGCCCAGGAACGCGCCGCGAATGTCCGGCGATTTTTCCGTTGCGCTGCCGCCGGCAAGGCTTGGGTTAAACAAGAGCCGGTTCGCGCCCGGGGGCGACGTTGCGGCCATCGCCGTCATCAGGTCGTAGGCATCGGCGCGCTCTTGCTCCGCCCGCTGGATTACATCCGGGCAAAGCACATTTTTCACCCACCGCAGGCTGTTGCCCGCGGAAAAGATACAGGTGGCGCTGGCGAACATGCCCGGGACGCAATGCGCAAACACATAGCTGCGCCGCGCGGGGTTCACAATGGGCTCATGGGAAGCCACGGCGATCCACGCGGAGGTGCCAAGGGAGGTGTAGGCGTCGCCGTCGGCGATACAAGCCGCCCCCAGCGCCATGCAGGCGTTATCCACGCCGCCCGCCGCCACGGGAATGCCCTGCGCAAGCCCCAGCGCCTTGGCCGCCTCCGCCGTCAGATGCCCGGTGATATCGCTGGAGGCCAGGATTTGAGGGAGCTTGTCCCCGTCGATGCCCGCCGCGCGGATATACTCCTGATCGTAGGCCATGGCGCGCAAGTCGTAGCACCCGCTGCCGGAGGCGTAGGAGTGGTCTGTGGCCATGACGCCCGTAAGCCGGTAGTTCACATAATCCTTCGTGCCCAAAAAGCAGGCGGCCTTGGCATAGACTTCCGGCTGATGCTCCTTGAGCCACATGATTTTAAACAGCGCGTACTGCGGCGCGGGGAAGCCGTTGCCTGTGCGGGTATACCACCGGGTCTCGTCCACCTGGGCAAAAAAGCGCTTTGCCTGCGCTCCCGCCCGGCTATCCGTCCAGATGGGGGTGGAGCCGGTGAGCAGCGCGCCATCCCCCTGAAGGGGGGCCGCGGCGAGGCTGTGGCCCGATACCGCCAGCCCAACGATAGAGGCCGCTTCCACCCTTGCGATGCTGAGCAGCCGGCGGGTGCTTTGCACAACGCTGCCCCACCAATCCTCCGGCCTTTGCTCATGAAAGCCCCCGGGCGTAAAAAGCGTCCGTATCGACAGGAACGCGCTGGCCACCGCTTCGCCATGCTCGGTAAAGACCGACGCTTTCGTGCCGCCGGTGCCCAGGTCGTAGGCGATAATGTACCTCATGGAGCAACCCCCTCAGTATTGATCGTTGCCCGCGGCCTCCAAGGTGAAGTCGTCTTTGCGCCCCAGGCGGGCGTCCACCTCTTTCATGATGCTCATGATGCTGTGAAGGCCGATGCCAAAGCGGGAACATCCGGCGTCGACCATGGCCAGCATCGTGTCCAGCGTGCGCACGCCGCCCGCCGCCTTGATTTTGGCGCTGCCGCCGATGGTGTTCCGAATGATGCGGACTGCCTCCACCGTAGTGGGCTTGTTCACCCAGCCCGTGCCGGTTTTTACATAGGCGACCCCCGCGCGCACGGCCAGCTCGGCGCCTTTGCGGATCTCATCCTCCGTGAGGTACGCCACCTCCAAAATGCACTTGGTGGGTTTGCCCCCGGCGGCCTCCACCACCGCCCGGATATCATCGTATACCATCGGGTAAAGGCCGCTCTTCAAAGCGCCGATATTGATCACCATATCCAGCTCGTCCACGCCGGCGGCAAGCTGCTCCCGGGCGTTGGCCACTTTCAGGGTGGTTGTGTCCGCGCCGGAGGGAAAGCCCACGGTGCCGCCCACCAGGATATCCGGCTCCTCCCCCAAAAGCTCCACCAACCGGCTGGTAAAGCAGGGCATCGCAAACGCGCAGAGGAAGCGGTAATGCTTTGCCGCCGCGGCGATCTGGGTAAGCTCCCGAAGCGTCACATCCGCCCGTACACCGCTGATATCCACCATGCGCGCAAGTCCGCTGAGCAGTTCCTGTTCCATAGCCATCGTCCTTTCCTGTTTGACAAAAAGATAGTAACATCATTATCTTTCTTTGTCAACAGGAACTGGACAGTTTTGGAAAATAATTCCCCTTTCTGATAACAACGGCTTTGGACAAAGCAAGGGCGCAGGTAAGATCGTGATCTTCCACGCGCCCCCGATGCCCGATGTATATCCGCATAGCCCCGTACCTTCTTATTTCTGGGGCCGCTGATACCGGCCGTTCATGAACACCTCGAACTCATATCTTCCCCCCACGAGGCTCACATGGTCCACATCCACGGGCACGCCGTTTTGAAAGCACACCCGGGAGAGGTACACCAGGGCCGTTCCCACGGGAACGCCCAGCATCTGCGCCTCCTCAAAGCTGGCGTTTTTGGCGGTGATCCGGTCCTGCGCCGCATCGATGGCTACGCCGTAAAAATCCTGCAGAAAATCGTACAGGCGTGTGAACTGGTTGCTATGGGATTCGATGCCCGGCACCAAAGAAGCCTTCAAATAGTTTTTCATGATGGCGATGGGAACGTCGTCCGCGGTCTGGATGCGCTGGATGCGGACCACCTCGACCCCTTCTTCCACGCCCATATCCTGGGCCAGCCGCCCCTGGGCCTTCACCCGGTCGATGTACATATCCCGGGTGACCACCCTGTATCCCCGGCGCTCCAAAGTTTCCGACGTGGAGGTGACCACGTTGAGGTTCTGGCTGGTGCGGTAGTCCAGCACCTCGGTGCCCCGGCCCTGCCGGGTTTCCAAAAAGCCTTCCCGGCAAAGGATTTCCACCGCCTTGCGCACGGTGGTGCGGCTGACGTCGAAGATCCTCTCCAGTTCGCTTTCGGTGGGCAGCAACGAGCCGATGGGATACCCGCCTTCCAGAATCTGCTTTTTCAGTACGTTATAGACGCGCATGTACGCCTGTATCTTTGCCATGTCCGGCACGCTCCTTCGGCGGTGAGCCTATAATTCATCATTATATTATGATAAACTGATCGTTTCTGTCAATACCCTCGGCAAAACCTTGATTCTTTCATGCATCCGATTGACAGGCGGCGTAAAATAGGTCATAATGTTTTGGTTGATTCGGGTTTTTCAAGAAGGCTCGCGCGAGGTAAAGGTAGTGATGTTCATGGATGCACCCCGCCGGCCGCGGCTTACGGCTCCTATTGCGCTGGTGCTGTGCTGGCTGGTATATGTGGCCGCCTACTTGGCGCGGGCGGGCATCTCCGCGGGCTATGAACAGCTGGCGGCGCATTTTGGCACGGACGGCGCCTATCTGGGCATCGTTGGCAGCGCGTTTTTTGCCGCCTATGCCGTGGGGCAGCTGATCAACGGTTTTTGGGGCGACCGCTTGCGCCCCGAATCCTTTATCGCGGCGTCCATGCTTGGCTCCGCCTGCGTGTATGGGCTTGCCCTTCTCCTGGACAGCGCAACCGCGCTTCCTGTTCTGTGGGCGGGGAACGGCATATTCCTATCCATGCTGTGGGGGCCGATGCTCCGGCTGCTGTGCATCCGCTTTGGCCAGGCGCGCAAGGCAAAGCTGGCCATGGTAATGGGGGCGGCTCCGGTGGGCGGCTACTGCCTGGCGTGGCTTGTGCTTGCGCCCCGCATGCCCGCGCTTGGATGGCGCGCCGTCTTTGCGGTTCCCCTGGCGCTTACCCTGGCGCTCCTGGCCTGCTGGCTCCTTCTCATGCGCGCGGGAGCAGACCCAAGCGCCTTGGGGGCTGATTGGAGCCGAAAACGCCACACCCTCAGGGACACATACCGGTATGTAAGCGCCCACAAGCTATGGCCGCTGGCCCTGACCAGCCTGTGCCTTGGGCTGGTGAAGGAAAATCTGGCGCTGCTGCTGCCCGCGCTTTTCCTGGGCTTTTTGGGCACGTCTGTGGGCAGCGGCTCATGGCTTTTGCTCCTTTCCCCCCTGGCCAACCTCACGGGGCTGCTGGCGGGCTGGTCCCTGGCGCGGCCCCTCACCGCCCGCCCCGCCAGCAGCCTGGCATACACGTTTTTAGCCATGGCGCTCATGTGCGGGCTGCTGGCCTTTACTCTCGGCAACCGGACGGCGGCCTTTGCCGCGCTGTTTTTGCTGGCGGCCCTTGCCTATCTGGGTTCCTGTATCCAAATTTCCTACCTGCCGCTGTCCCACGCCGATGAAAACATGATTTCGACCTTGGTGGGGCTGTTCGACTTCGCCAACTATGTGGGGGCGGCGGCGGCCAGCATTGTGCTGGGCGCGCTGATGGCCGCGGAGCAATGGCGGGCCGTATCCCTGATCTGGCTGGGAGTGTGCGCCTTCGCCAGCCTGTGCGCCTTTGGAAAGGCGAGGAGAAAAGCGGCGGGGAAATGAGTGGGTGCGCCGCTGTAAATGGGATATGGGTTTGGATGAGCATGGGATGTGTGCTTGGAAGGCTTTATGGAGCCTATGGGCTTTATTTTGAGGAGTGCTTTGTGGATCGAGGGATGTCATCCTGGAGAACGCCCACTATATAAGTTGCCCCGCTCTATCTGAGGCATGGCCGGGTATGGTTGAACCGCACAAGACCTAATGGGTTCACGCTTTTCCTTTTCCGTTCAAGCCGCGCCTCCGGAATCCCCAACCAAAAACCATGTCCCCTGTGGAGCCATCCTTCACGCTTCACAGGCAATCCGGTCATCATTACTTTAATCCGGCCAAGGGTACATCAAAAAGCAGCATTGTGGTATAGGCCAGCGCGAAAGAGATCGGCCAGGCCAGGAGCGGCTTCACATAATGAATCCTTACTAAAATAAAGGCAATATTGTACAATATCATGGACCATAGGATATTCCAGTTATGATAATACAGGATAAATCCAAATTGATAGGATACATATTCAACCCCAGTATTCAAGGCCGCCCAGGAGACTATGTATACGGCCTGCTTCCATCTCTTGGCGGGGTAATAAGTCAAAAATAGCGTGATGGCGCACGGGAACACCGCCACAGCCACCAAAAAATCGCTGAACGTATGGCTGATCAGCTTGTCGTACACCCAAAGGTCCTTATCGTAAAAGAGAAAATTGTACGCCAGATCCCCGATGACCGCATATAGATAGGTCGAATAATACTCCCTCCACCTCCTCCACGCGCCAAACCGAAAGCATAGGATAACATAAGCGCAGACGACGAATATTCTTAACATGGCGCATATCCTATTGATTCCGCTTGCGCGTGTACAGCCAGTTCCCAATCATATAGATCACAAAGTAAATTGGCAGCGAATAATGATGTTCCCACCCGCTGGGTTCGTAGACCCCCACCCAGATGAAAATCGGCTCCACCACGTAGGCCGCCACAGCCCCGAAAACGACTCCTTTTATCCACGGGCTCACTTTGGGATAGAACTGGTAAAACAGCATCGCCGTAACCGGCATGACGGTCAAATCCCAGGGAAGATACTCGGGCAGGTACGGCAGAAGCCAGGTGTTATAGTTCCACACGCCTTGCGAAATGCCCATGATATCCAGCAGCGTGGCGGTGAGCATCGAGAAAAACCCGGCATACAGCAGGTTGTGGGTATTTTTCCTGTCGCGGACGATGAACCATAAGATCCACGGCAGCACCGACAGCGCGACATCCAGCCACCAGTGCCATGTAAAGACCATCTCCTCCATCCAAATGCGCTGGATCTCATTGTGTATCTCCTCGTATTGCAGGCTGATTCGGTCCACCGCTTCAAGCAAATCGGATTCAAAGCGCAAAACATCACCCCCCGTCTTTTTCTCCCTACTTTTCGCGTGAAAGCAAGAAATTATACCGGGGTCACGCGGGCTTCACGCCTGTTCCCATGGCGAAAAGGCGGCATCGCCCCAGTACCGCTTTTCCGCCTGCTTTGAGCATGCTCCTTGGGAAGGAGTTTTCCGCATTGATAGGTCGCGGTCATGCGATATTACAGGACTGTTTTAGAAAGGATATGGCTCTGGGAAACGGCCCCCATCCGTTCCCTCCAACCCGAGCCCGCCCGGCAACCGCCGCGGTAAGCGCCCCATGTTTGTAAAATCTCCGGGCAAAGGGGCGTCCTTGCTGGAAATATCTTGAAATTCGCGGTAATATCCCTTACAATCAAGCTAACTGGTAGGAATGTTTGGTGTAACTCATCACAAGGAGGAATAGCATATGAAAAAGGTACTTGCCCTGATGGCCGTCCTGCTGCTGATCGTGCCCGCCGCCTTGGCGGAGCCCGTCAGCGACATCAACCCCGAAGGCTACGATCAACTGCTGGTGTTGGACATCTTCAAAAACGCGGACGCGGAACCCGACGAAAATGGCGATTTCCCGGAGGACGTTCCCACACAGGTGGTTGTACAAGGCTGCTTTGGCAGCATCGACTTGTCCCAGGGCGATCATGAGCCCGAGTTTATAGGCTTTGACCAAAGCGAGAATGGGATCCACTCCTTTGGGCTGGCTGAAAACTGCGAGGTTCTGATGCCCATCGACATGATGAACCCGGTGGACAACGCGCCCTGCGAGGACCTGGCGGAGTGGTTCATGAACGTGAGGGATACCTGGGAGGATTTCGATTTCTACGCGAAGTTTGAGCTCAATGAGGATGGCGATTTGACAAAGCTGGAGTATGTGTACTACCCCTTTAACTGAGCCGCCCCGCAGCGAATGCTGACCGAAAACGCCCCTCCTGCCCGCAAAGGATGGAACCTTAGGGCAGGAGGGGCGTTTTATGCCGAGGCGCCGGCCTGCGAAGCTTCGGCTTTTGCCAAACAGGACCCATGGCGAAGGGATATGCTCATCACAGGGGATTCCTGTGGCGGCCTCACTATCCTGCGAGTACTGCCTGGGGACCGCTTCCCATTTGCCACGCCACCACGCAGTTTTTTCCCTTTACCTTTGCCGCGTACAGCGCCTGATCGCTGGCCTTATAAAGGGTGGCGATGCCCGTCTGCGCGCCGGGCACGGCGGTGGAGATCCCGATGCTTACCGTATAGCAGATGCCCGGATTCCCTTCCACAGTGGACGCTTCGATTGCGGCCCTGAGCCTCTCCGCAATTTCCATACCCTCCTTTTCATCCGCTCCGGGAAGCAGGATGGCAAATTCTTCTCCGCCAAACCTGCCAAACAAGTCGCCATTTCTCAATTCATTTCTAATGATATCGGCAAAGTTCTGTAATATGTCATCCCCTGAGTAATGCCCATGCACATCGTTGATCCTCTTAAAATCATCGATATCCATCAGCAAAAACGAGGCAGGCTTTCCTTCCCTTGCAAGCAGGGGGATCATCTTTTCCGAGCGCTCGATAAAGGCTTTGCGGTTGAGGGTATTCGTCAATCCGTCAAAGGAGGCGGCTTTCTCCAACTCCGCATCCAGCTTCTCCCTATCCATCAGGATAAACCCTGTGCTTCCCGCAATCATATCCAGGTAGAACAGCAAGAACAGCCCGGTATTGAAAACGCTTACGGAGGTCAGGTTCATATCCGCAACCATGGTGATTGCCGCATAGGCTCTGAAAAGCAGGAAGATGATCGTAATGCCGTAGAAAATGGCGATGGTCTTTTGGAGGATGGAGGATTCGGGATCCGTAAAAAGCCGGTAAACAGGATAGGCCATCAGCAAGGCCGTGATGGTGGACGCGAAGGTGATCCTTACGTTTTCGGGACATTCCAAAGCCACCGCCGAAACAAACGTCAGGATGCATCCAACCAATAACGCGACGTATGCCTTTTTAATCCTTGGGGTACAGCAGTTTTTGAGCCTCATAAACGCAATCAGCTCCAGGGCCGCCCCGGTAAACAGCACTGAATTTGCAAAGGCGATGAGGAACATGCCCGGCATGAGCTTCCTGGACCCAATCAGGGCCCAGGAAACCAGCTGGAGCAGTTTGGAAAGCAAAAACGTATTGGCAGCACTGCTTCTTTCACGCCGCGCGGTGTACGCAATGATCAGCGCGCCTGTGAGGATATGTCCGAGAACAAGGACAACCAACAGCGTTTCTATGCTGATGTTCAAAAGGCTCACGCGTATACCTCACTATTCTTTCATCAAAAACCTGCTGAGTCCAGCATTCCTTCGATACCGTTATGATGATAAATTATACGTACGTGTTTTCCCCTTGTCAATGGCATTTCCGTCCCCGGCGGCGGCGCAAAGGGAGGCGGCCCGCCGGACCGCCCCCGGCACAAAATCCCTCTTTGCTTGTCTTCATCCAGGTAGGATCAGTTGATGACCGTTCCGCTGTTCACATGGAACATCTGGCCGCTGACGTCGGAAGAATCCGCGCAGCCCAGGTATACATAGATCGGCGCCAGCTCGTAGGGCTGCGCGGCACGGCGCATGGGCGACGTGGAGCCGAAGACGCCCACCTCCTGCGGGGAAAAGCTGGACACAATCAGCGGCGTCCAAACCGGCCCGGGCGCAACCGCGTTCACGCGGATATTCTGCTTCATCAGCGACAGCGCCATGGACCGGGTAAAGGCCACGATGGCTCCCTTGGTGGCGGAGTAGTCGATCAGCGTCTCGTTTCCCTCAAAGGCTGTGATGGACGCCGTGTTGATGATGGACGCGCCGCTTTTCAGCTTTGGCAAAACCGCCTTGGTAACATAGAAGTAGGAGAAAAAGTTGCTTTCAAAGGTGTGCAGCAGCTGCTCCCGGGTGATGTCCAGGATGCTGTTTTGGGGGTACTGCACCCCCGCGTTGTTCACCAGCACGTCCACGCCGCCCAGCTTTTGCACCGCTTCCTCCACGGCCCGAACCGCCTGCTCCTCGCTTCTCAAATCGGCGGAAACCGGATGGCAATGCCTGCCAAGCGCCTGGATATCCCGGGTGATCTGCCCGGCGTCCTGGTTCTCGTTCAAATACAGAATGGATACGTCCGCCCCCTCCTTGGCGTAACACAGCGCCACGGCGCGGCCGATTCCGCTGTCGCCGCCGGTGATCACAGCCCGCAGGCCCTTCATCTTCCCGGAGGCCTTGTACTGGGGGTTATCATACTGGGGCTGCGGATTCATGGCCGCCTCATGGCCGGGCTGCTGGGACTGGTGCTGCTGGGGAAAGGTTGGAAATTGGGTGTTTTCCATGGGAATCCCTCCTTTTGCCTTACCTTTCCCCATTTCACGGGGAATTATCTTCCAAATCAATCCCCTTCCCGGGCTGCCGTCCTTAAAGGGATGGGCGGATGTTGCCAGGCTTCTTCCCCTTGCGGGGATTTGTCCCGAGAGAAAAAGGCGCGGCAAAGCCGCGCCTTGGCCGGAGGACCCCGGATAGTTCTAGCATCACGCCGGGCCCTTTATGGAAAATCCAGGTATGCGCCCTGCATGGGAGAGGCGGCATGCTCGCTGAACATGCGCAAAACCCCTGTGCGGTACCGGTGCGCCTTCGGCTTCCAGGCCTTGCGGCGCTGCTCCAAGATGGCTTCGATCTCCTGGGGGGTTTTGCGCTCCCCCTTCACCCCTACGATGGCCAGCAGGCGGTTGGGAATGTCGATCCGGATCAAATCCCCCTCCTCCACCAAGGCGATGGGCCCGCCCGCCTGGGCCTCCGGGCTGCAATGGCCGATGACCGGGCCTGTGGACGCGCCGGAGAAGCGGCCGTCGGTAATCAGGGCGATGGAGCGGCCCAATTCCGCGTCGGAGCTGATGGCCTGGCTGGTGTAGAACATCTCAGGCATGCCGTTGCTTTTAGGCCCTTCGTAGCGGATGAACACCGCGTCCCCCTTTTCCACCCGGCGGTTCAGGATGGCGTCCAGGCATTCCTCCTCGCTGTCAAAGGGCCTGGCCCTCAAGGTGGCCTGGAACATTTCCTTGGGGCAGGCGGTGTGCTTGATCACCGCGCCCTGGGGCGCGAGGTTGCCTTTTAGCACCGCAATGCTGCCCTGGGTGCCCAAGGCCCGGTCATAGGGGCGGATCACATCCTCTTTGGTGAGGCGAATCCCATATTTCTGGTTGGCCGCCTCCAGCCTTTCCTGGCAGCGCTGGTAGAAACCCTTTGCCCGCAGCTCCGCCAGGTTCTCCCCCAGGGGCTTGCCGGTTACGGTCATGACATCCAGATGAAGGAAGGGTTTGATCTCCTCCATGATGGCGGGAACGCCTCCCGCGTAGTAGAAAAACTCCGCAGGCCAGCGCCCTGTGGGGCGCACGTCCAGCAGATACCGCGCGCCCCTGTGCAGCCGGTCGAAGGTGTTCCCGTCGATGTGAATGCCGTACTCGTGGGCGATGGCGCACAGGTGCAAAAGGCAGTTGGTGCTGCCGGAAATGGCGGCATGGACCAAAATCGCGTTTTCAAAGCTTTCCAGGGTGACGATATCCCTGGGCCGCAAGCCCTCCAGCGCCAGCTCTACGCACCGCTTTCCGGCCCGGCAGGCGTACTCCGCCAAATCCGGGCTTCTGGAGGGCAGCAGCGCGCTTCCCGGCAGGGCCAGGCCCAGCGCCTCCGCCATGATCTGCATGGTGGAGGCCGTCCCGATGAAGCTGCACGCCCCGCAGCTTGGGCAAGCGTGGCCCTTGGCCCAGTCCAGCTCCTCCTTGCCGATCTCCCCGCGCCGGTACTTTGCGCTGTACATGCCCAGCTGCTCCAGGGTGAGCAGATCGGGGCCGGCGCTCATGGTACCGCCGGTTACCACGACGCAGGGCGCGTTCACCCGGGCCAGGGCCATCAGGTGCGCGGGCAGGCCCTTGTCGCAGCTTGCGATATATACGGCCCCGTCAAAGGGCGTGGCGCTGTAATGGATCTCGATCATGTTCGCGATCATCTCGCGGCTGGCCAGGCTGAAATTGATGCCGTCCGTGCCCTGGCTTTCCCCGTCGCAGATATCCGTGCAAAAATACCGTGCGCCGTATCCCCCCGCCTCAAGGATGCCCTGCCGCGCGGCCTTCACCAGCTTGTCCAGGTGCCCGCTGCCCGGGTGGCTGTCCCCAAAGGTGCTCTCGATCATGATTTGCGGCTTGCCAAGATCCTCGGGCTTCCAGCCTGTCCCCAGCCGCAGCGGGTCCATCTCCGGCGCGATTTCGCGCATTTGCTGGCTGATGAGCTTCGCCATATCCCCACTCCTTCTCCCCCGCCCAGGAACGAGGGGGAACCGACACCATGCTTCCTGCCTGGCCTTGTGGGTAGATTGTAAGGGATGAAAATAACGGCTGTCAACACAAGGTCCCGCCCGGCTGTCCCTCCCCGCGCCCCTCAAAATTATTCCGCCTTTTTTGTTGATAAAAAACGAAATTAATACAATGGGAATTTCCAAAATGCTTGACTGCCCCTTTCCCGGAGCGTATACTTTTTTCATCTTTCATTCATGTAACCTTTGTAAAATAAGCCATGGGATGAAAAGAAACCGTACTCCCCAACCCTTGATACCCAGGTACGCATCACAATGAGAAAAGGGGGCCACACCAAATGAAAAAACTCGTTGCTTTGGTTCTTAGCATTGCCATGCTTTCCAGCTTGGCAGCCGTGACGGCGGTTGCGGAAACGCCTGCTTTCCACATCGGCATTGCCACCGGTACAGTCGCCCAGTCCGAGGATGAGCTCCGCGGCGCGGAAGCTTTTATCGCCGAGTACGGCCTGGTGGAAAATGGCGGCATCGTCAGCCATGTCACCTATCCGGACAACTTCATGCAGGAGCAGGAAACCACCATCGCCCAGATCGTGGGTTTCGCCGATGATCCCCTCGTCAAGGCCATCGTGGTGAACCAGTCCGTTCCCGGCACCGTCGCGGCCTTCAAAAAGATCCGCGAAATGCGCCCGGACATCCTCCTGATCTCCGGCGAGCCCCAGGAAGACACGGAAATGATCGAAGCCGCCGCCGATTTGGTGGTTAACGCCGACAACATCAACCGCGGCTACCTGATGATTTTGGCCGCTCAGAAGATGGGCGCCAAGACCTTTGTGCACATCTCCTTCCCCCGCCACATGTCCATTGACCTGCTGGCCCGCAGAAGGGCCATCATGGAAGAGGCTTGCAAGGACCTGGGTATCACCTTCGCCCAGGAGACCGCTCCCGACCCCATGAGCGACGTGGGCATCCCCGGCGCGCAGCAGTTCATTCTGGAGCACATGCCCGCTTGGGTGGAGAAGTACGGCAAGGACACCGCCTTCTTCTGCACCAACGACGCGCAGACCGAGCCCTTGCTCAAGATGGTTGCCCAGCTGGGCGCGATCTTCGTGGAGCCGGACCTTCCCTCCCCCATCATGGGCTACCCCGGCGCTTTCGGCATTGACCTGAAGGCTGAGGCCGGCGACTGGCAAGCCATCACCAAGAAGGTGGAAGAGGTCATCGTGGCCGCCGGCGGCGGAAACCGCATGGGCACCTGGGCCTATTCCTACAACTACACCTCCACCGTGGCCCTGGCGGAGTTCGCCAAGCGCTGCATCGAAGAGACCGCCAAAGTGGATTCCTTTGACGATCTGATGGAGTGCTACCAGAAGTACACCCCCGGCGCGGAGTGGAACGGCTCCTACTACCTGGATGCCGCCAACGTGGAGCATACCAACCACGTGATGCTCTACCAGGACACCTACGTCTTCGGCCAGGGATACCTGGGCCAGACAAAGGAAACCATCCCGGAGAAGTACCGCTCCAT
Organism: Candidatus Limiplasma sp.; assembly: GCA_034927815.1. GTDB lineage: Bacteria > Bacillota > Clostridia > Christensenellales > Aristaeellaceae > Limiplasma. Next base: position 8,403 of record JAYFPK010000037.1, on the reverse strand, counting down.
CAAGTAATCTTTGGTCATTGCATGGGCAGGGGCGAACGGAAGCGTTTGCCCCTGCGCTTTTCTCACCGCAATCCGCCGCGTTCGGTTGAAATCCATGGATGAAGTGTCCTGAAAACGGTCAACGCTCCCTACCTTTGCGCAAAGGCGGGGCTGCGCTCAGCCCGGGCGGGCCGGGCACAATGCGCACAAAGAGGTGTTTTCAATGCATAATGAACAGCCGTTGCTTTCCTTTGAGGGCGTGGGAAAGCAATTTGACGGCAACCAGGTGCTCAAAAACGTGAGCTTTACCATGGGCCACGGCGAAATCGTGGGGCTGGTGGGCGAAAACGGCGCGGGCAAGTCCACCATGATGAAAATTCTGTTTGGCATGACCGAGATCGTGCAGACCGGCGGGTATGAGGGCAGCGTGATGCTGGAGGGCCAAAAGCTTTCCTTCAAGAGCCCCTTTGACGCCCTCAAGGCGGGCATCGGCATGGTGCACCAGGAGTTTTCTTTGATCCCGGGCTTCACCTCCACGGAAAACATCATGCTCAATACGGAGATCACAAATAAAAGCGTCATTTCCGCGATCTTCGGCAAAAGGCTGGAGACGCTAAACCGCGCCGCCATGAAGCAAAAGGCGCAAGGCGCGATTGATACACTGGGCGTTTCCCTGGACGCCCAAACCCCGGTTTCCGAGCTGCCTGTGGGCCACAAGCAGTTCGTGGAGATCGCCCGGGAGATCAGCCGGGAGAACGTCAAGCTCCTGGTGTTTGACGAGCCCACGGCTGTGCTCACGGAATCGGAGGCCGATATTTTTCTGGCGTCCCTTAGAAAGCTCTCCGCCCAGGGGATCGGCATCATCTTCATCTCCCACAGGCTCCAGGAGATCATCGACGTATGCGATAAGCTGGTGATCCTGCGGGATGGGGAAATGGTGGCCCACCGCAGCGCCAAGGACGTGAGCATCCAGGACATCGCGGAGCTCATGGTAGGCCGCAGCATGGACGTGGGCACAAGCGCCGCCAGCCAGTCCGCCTCCCTTTCCCAGGAGGTGGTGCTGGAGGTGAAGAACCTTTGGGTGGATATGCCCGGCGAATACGTCCGGGATGTGAGCTTTACCGTGCGCCGGGGGGAAATCTTCGGCATCGGCGGCCTGGCGGGCCAGGGCAAGCTGGGGATTCCCAACGGCATCATGGGCCTCATGCCCGCCGGGGGCGAGGTTCTCTTTGAAGGCAAGCCCATCGCCTTTGACACGGCCCAAGGCCCCCTTCAAAGCGGGCTGGCCTTCGTGTCCGAGGACCGGCGGGGCGTGGGCCTGCTCCTGGATGAATCCATCGACTGGAACATCGCCTTCAACGCCATGCAGACCCAGAACAAGCACCTGAAAAAGTTCCTGGGCGGGCTGGTGAAGATTCGGGACGAGCAGTCCATGCAGCGCTGCGCCGAGCAGTACATCAAGCAGTTGGAAATCCGCTGCACCAGCTCCAAGCAGCCCGCCAAGCAGCTTTCCGGCGGGAACCAGCAAAAGGTCTGCCTGGCGAAAGCCTTTGCCACGGAGCCCCGGCTTCTGTTCGTATCCGAGCCCACCCGGGGCATCGACATCGGCGCGAAGATGCTGGTGCTGGACGCCCTGAAGGAGTTCAGCGAAAAGCACAACACCACCGTGGTGATCATCTCCTCCGAGCTGGAGGAATTGCGCTCCATCTGCAGCCGCGTCGCCATCATTTTCGAGGGCCGGGTAGCGGATATTCTCCCCGCCAGCGCCAGGGCAGTGGACTTCGGCCTGCTCATGAGCGGCGAGAAGGAAGCCGCGGCCTCCCATCAAGCTCCGCAAGGAGGCGAAACCCTATGAACACATTGTCCACCGCCCTGAAAAACTTCGGCTGGGGCCGCACGATCGTCTTCCTTTTCCTGGTTGGGCTGTTTGTGGTGGGCTCCTTTTTTGGCATCTCCCCCGCGGGTTCCCTTACGGACGTGCTGGTGCGCTTCGGCATGAACGGCATTTTGGTGCTGTCCATGGTGCCCATGATCCAATCCGGCTGCGGCCTCAACTTCGGCGTGCCTGTGGGCATTGTGGCGGGGCTTTTTGGCGCTGTGATGAGCCTTGAATTGCGCCTGACGGGGCTTGCGGGCGTTCTGGTGGCGATTTTGATCGCCGCCTTCTCCGGCGCGATCCTGGGCATGCTCTACGGCATGCTCCTTAACAAGGTGAAGGGCGACGAGATGATCATCGCCACCTACGTGGGGCTATCCTTTGTGTTCTTCATGAACATCCTGTGGATGCTCCTTCCCTTCCGCAACCCCTCCAGCGTCATGGGCTTCAAGGGCGAGGGGCTGCGGGTCACCATCAGCGTGGAGGAATATTGGATTCATGTATTCAACAACTTCCTCAAAATTCAAATCGGCGACAAGCTAGTGATCCCCACGGGGATGCTGCTGGTGTTCGCCCTGATGTGCCTGATCCTTTGGCTGTTCTTCAAAACCAAAACCGGCACCGCCATCACCGCCGTGGGCTCCAACCCCGAGTATGCCCGGGCCGCGGGGATCAACATCAACAAGATGCGCCTGATTTCCGTCATGCTTTCCACCCTGTTCGCGGCGGTGGGCATCGTGGTCTACCAGCAGAGCTTCGGCTTTATCCAGCTCTACAACTCGGCCAGCTTCTTCACCTTCCCCTCCATCGCCGCGATTTTGCTGGGCGGGGCTTCCGTTAACAAGGCTTCCATCCCCAACGTCATCATCGGCACCATCCTGTTCCAAGGCATCCTGACCATGACCCCCACGGTCATCAACGGCGCCATTCAGGTGGATATTTCCGAGGTGCTCCGCCCGGTCATCACCTACAGCCTGGTCGTGATCGCGCTGACCCGCGGTACGACGGTGCGCGGCTTGGCCAGGAAAGCGAGGTAGCAACATGCTTGACAACACGAAGTTCAAAAAATTCATCACCAGCAGCGCGGTTCCTCTGCTTTTTATCGCCATCAGCGTCATTGCCATTCCCATCTCCCGCCTGAGCGCCAACAACATCATCCGGGAGGTGGTGGAGCGCCTCTCCCGCAATTCCTTCCTGGTGCTGTCGCTGCTGCTGCCGATCATGGCGGGCATGGGCATCAACTTCGGCATGGTTTTGGGCGCGCTGTCCGCGCAGATCGGCATCGTGTTTGTGCTGGCCTGGGGCGTGCAAGGGGTCCCCGGCTTGCTGCTGGCGGCCTTGGTAGGAACGCCCATTTCCATTGGGTTGGGATACTTCTGCGGCGTGGTGCTCAACCGGGCCAAGGGCCGGGAGATGATTACCTCCATGCTGGTGGGCTTCTTTATCACAGGCCTTTACCAGGTGGTAATGCTCTACCTCTTCGGCACCCTCATCCCCATTGACAATGACTCCATCATGCTCTCCCAGGGCTACGGCGTGCAAAACGCGCTGGATTTGGCGACCCTCACCCACGCGTTTGACAACATGCTGTACACCCGCATCGGGGTCATCAAAATTCCCTTTGGCACCTTCGGCCTGATTCTGCTGCTGTGCATCTTCACCACTTGGTTCCGCAATACCAAGATGGGCCAGGACATGCGGGCGGTGGGCCAGGAGATGGGCGTTTCCGAATCCTCCGGCATCAACGTGGAGCGCACCCGCATCCAGTCCATCATCATCTCCACGGTGCTGGCCTGCTATGGGCAGATCATCTATTTGCAGAGCATCGGCACCATGAACACGTACAACGGAGCGGACCAATGCGCCCTGTTCGCGGCGGCGTCCCTTCTGGTAGGCGGCGCTTCCGTGACGAAGGCCACCATCCCCAACGCGCTCTTTGGCACGGCGCTGTTCCACCTGATGTTTGTGGTCCTGCCCAAGGCCGGGGCAAACCTCACGGGCCAGGCGGCCCTGGGCGAGTACCTGCGCATGTTCGTCTCCTACGGCGTGGTGGCCATCGCGCTGATCCTCCATGCCTGGAAGCGGCAGAAGGACAAGGAGTTTGACCGGCTGCAGCTGAGGGCGAAGCGGAACTAAACGCCCTTCCACGAAAGCCCCCTGAAAGCAACGAACGGCCCGGGCCTGAAACCACAGGCCCGGGCCGTTTTGCGCGCTTTCCTTGGGAGGCGTCAGGCGTCTTCCTTGTTCCACAGGTATTGCCAGGGGGTGTCGTCCGGCAAAGAGCCGAATTCCCTGCGGTCATAGCTGGCCAGCACCCTGCCGTTTTGAATCCGCACCAACCGGTCCGCCAGGGACAGGGTGTCCGCCAGGTTCACCGCCAGAATCACCACCGCGATCCGCTTTTCCAGCAGCTTTTCAATGAGCTGCCAGATGTGCATGCGCTGCTCCACATCCGCTTGCATAAAGGGCTGTACGCAGAGGGCCACCTTGGGCCGCTGGAGCAGCACCCGGGCATAGATCAGGTCGTATTTCTGCATCAGCGTCAGCGTCTCCACCGGCTGGTCAAATACCGCCTTCCCCAGCCAGGGCTCGTACTCCCGCCGTACCCCGGAGCGGGCCTGGGCGCTGACCCAGATCCGGGGCAGGCGCTGGTCCATGGTAAAGCAAAGGTTGTCCATATAGCTGAGCTCCGGAAACAGCATGGTCCTGGCGGCCAGCCGCTGAACCACCGCCACGTCCCGGCTTCCCTTGGCCGGATAGGGCGCTCCTCCCACCCGGATCTCGCCCCGCTCCGCCGCGACGCCCCCGGTGAGGACGGCGATCAGATCGTCGAACATGTGGTTCTCCAAATCCTGGAGCACTACGCATTCCCCCGCCCCCACGGCGAGGTTCAGCCCTTGGATCATGCCCAGGAACAGGTTTCGGACCTCAAGGGCCGGGGGCGCGGCGGGGTCGGGCCCGGGCCTGCGGCCCTGGGAGAGCACTAGCCGCTCATAGCTTTCCACGCTGAAACAGTGAATCTGATCCGGGGCGGTATCCCTGGTGGATACGATCTTGCTGATCTGGCCGTGGATCATCAGGGCCGCCCGGTCGCAGATGGCGCGGACCTCCTCGTAATGGCGGCTGATGTAGAGAAAGGAAATCCCCTCCGCCGCGTAATGCCTCAAAACGCTATGGAGCTTCGTAAGCTCCACGTCGCTGACGATGGTTCCCGCGTCGTTCAGGATGATGAGCCGGCAGCCCGCCACCACGGCCTTCACGATTTCCACCATGAACCGCTCCAGGTGGGTCAGGTCCGCGGCCCGGGTATCCGCGGAAATATCCATGTCGATCTCCCGAAGGAAGGGCTCCAGGAGGCGGTTGAGCAGCCCCCGCTGCACCACCCATTTTCGGAAGCCCTTGCGAAGCACAAACACGTTGTCCACCACGGTCAAATCATCCGCCAGGCCGCTGCGGCTCTCGATGACGGCGATGCGGTTGTAGCTGTGGTCCGCATGGAGCCAGTGGTTCACCAGCTTCTCCCGGTAATACACATACCCGTAGTGAAGGGGCAGGTTCTGCCTGAGCAGCCGCAGGAGCGTCTCCAGGCCGATGCCGTTCACCGGGATCAGCCCCATGATCTCCCCGGCAAAGACGTTCAGATTGAAATGGTTCAGCTCCGTCACGCCCTGTTCCAGGGCCGTGACCCGGTCCAGCCGCAACACCTCCTCCTTCATTGCAGCACCTCCCGGTTGGCGAGTTCCCGGTCGCTGGCGATGAGGGGCAAGGTGATCTCCACATCCGTGCCCATCCCCTCCATGGAGTATACGTGCAAGCCGTATTCCTCCCCAAAGAGCAGGTGGATGCGGTTGTTCACGTTCATCAGCGCCAGCCCGCCCTTGCTGCCGTCCTTCTCATCCTGAAAGGCCTGCCCGCTCTTGCCCAGCCGCTCGTTGAGCCGGGCCAGGGTGGCCTCGTCCATACCCAGGCCGTCGTCGGAAACGCGGATCAAAAGCCGCTGGCGGGTGCTCTCCAGGTGGATCAGCAGATGGCCCACGCCGATCTTGAACTCGGTCCCATGGATGATGCTGTTCTCCAAAATGGGCTGCAAGGTCAGCTTGGGCAAGCGGCAGCCGTAAATCTCCTCCCGGTCCTCCTCCGGGCATTCCACCCGAAGCTCCAGCCGCGCGCCAAAGCGGTATTGCTGGATGCGGAAGTAGGTCTCGCAGTTTTGCAATTCCTCCTCCACGGACACTAGGTTTTCCACCTTGCTGATGGTATAGCGGAAAAACACCGCCAGCGCCTCCGTCATCTCGGCCACGCTGCCCAGCCCTCCCAAAAGGGCCTCGCTTCGGATGCTCTCCAGGGTGTTGTACAGAAAATGGGGGTTGATCTGGTTCTGGAGCGTGCGGTACTGGGCCTGCCGCTTGCTGAGCTTGAGCAGGTAGGGCGCGTTGAGCTCGTCGTGCATGCGCCCCAGCAGGCGCTCGCTCACCGGGGAGAGGCCCACGTCCCCGGCGCCTTGTAAGGCCGAAATGGTATAGCCCTCCAAAAAGAGCCGGATCATCCTTTCCAGGCGGATGTAAGGCCGCAAAACCCAGCCGTAAAAGACCCCGCCCAGCGCCGCCAGCATAGCCGCCGCGGCCAAAGCGGGCCAAAGGGGCGCGCCCCGGGAAAACGCCGCCCCATACGCTCCCAGCAAAAAAAGCGCCACGGCAAAAAGCCCCAGCCCCAGCGCCTTGACCCGGTTGCTCAAAAACCGAAACGGGCTTTGCTTGTTCATGCCCCGCTCCTTCTCAGCCGTACAGCTTGCGGAATTCCCCCGGGGTCAGCCCGGTTTCCGCCTTAAAGGTATGGGTAAAATGCTTGATATCGGCATACCCCACCTGCCTGCAGACCTCCCCCACGGGCATGCGGGTTTCCCTGAGCAGGCTGCGGGCCTCCTGAATGCGGATGCGGGTCAGGTATTTGCTGAACCCCTCCCCGGTTTCCCGCTTGAAGATCGTGCTGAAATAGCTGACGCTGAAGCCGATAGCCTCGCTGACCTCCTCCAGGGTCAAGGGCTGGGAAAAGTGCTTTTGGATGTATTGCTTTGCCAGGCGGATGGGCTGCCCCGCGTGGTTTTTCTGCTTTTCCAGGGCCGCGGCCAGCAGGCTTTGCTGCAGCCGCTTCAGGGTGGAAAACAGCTCCCGCACCGTGGAGCATTGGGCGCAGCGCTCCTCAAAATCGGCCAGCACCTGCTCCCGGTTGTCCGCCCCCAGGCGGGTCACAAACAGGATGCCCGCGTCCCGCAGCAGCTTGGACACTTCCCCGCCCCGGATGTTGGGCACGGCCGAGGCGGCTTCCTCCAACTGGGCGGCGGCGCTTTGCGCCTCCTCCTGGCTGAGCACGTCAATGGCATGATCGATGGCCTGGGCGTATTTCGCCAGAGCGTAGGTATCCTGAAACCCCGACGGGGAAACGCTTCCCTCCAGCAGCCGGCCCGTTCCCTCGGTGAGCCGCTCCGCCACGGCCCCCAGCGCCGACGCCAGGGACTCCGGCAAGGCCCGGGCGGAGACCACCGGCTGCCCCAAAGCCATGGAGAACACCACCGGGCCAAAGAGGCCGTTCACCGCCACCAGCTGGTTCAGCCCCTCCCGGAGCTTGCCCCTCACCAGCTCCCTGGCCTCCCCATGGTAGCGCAGCACGCCGTACACCGCCGCGCCCCGGCCCCCCAGGATCAGATCCCCGCACAGGGACGAAAGCAAGGGACGAAATACGTCCACCGCCTTGTTGCGGACGATCTCCAGGGAGGCCTCCTGAAACTGATCGATATCATAGTCCATTTTCAGAAGGAACACCTGGCGGGTATCCCCTTGCCCCTGAAAACGGTAGCTCTTCTCCAGCTCTGCGTCGCTTTGGGCCCGGTAGCGGCCATCCAGCAAATCCGGGATCAGGCGGGCCCTGAGCCGCTCCCCCTCCTCCCGGCCGCTGAGAAGGAGGCTCTCCCGCTGGCTCTCCTCCCGCCTGCGGGCCAGGCAGCGGAAGCGCATCTTCTCCAGGGTGTTGTTGAGCGCCTCCTGGTTGATGGGCTTGAGCAGGTATTCCCCCACCCCGTAGCCAATGGCGGTCTGGGCATAGTCGAACTGCGCGTAGCCGCTGATGATGATGACCTCCAGCGCCGGGGCCACGGCCTTGGCCCGGCTGATGAGCTCCAACCCGCCGCAGCCCGGCATGCGGATATCGGTAATGAGCACGTCCGGGGAAAAGCGCCGGATCATCTCCAGCGCCTGAAGGCCGTTGCTGGCGGCCCCCACCACCTCCATGCCCAGGCGCTTCCAATCCGCCAGGGCCTGAATGAGCTTACAAATCCATTCCTCGTCGTCCGCGATGATGACTCGAAGCATGCCCGTTCCTCCTCCGGCCGCTCTGGGCCTGCCGGACGTTTTCTCTGTTGATCTGATCATAGGTCTAGTATAGCATAGCCCCAACCCCGGTTTCAAGAAAAGAGGCTGCCGCGCCGTTATGCGGCGTGGCAGCCACCCCATTCCCATGCGCATATTAGCCAGCCATGAGCACCCTGACGCCCG